>NZ_JAFNPF010000009.1:0-9365 GCF_026535915.1 Snodgrassella sp. B3882 | reverse complement strand
AGCACCGCAGCACCGCAGCACCGCAGCACCGCAGCACCGCAGCACCGCAGCACCGCAGCACCGCAGCACCGCAGCACCGCAGCACACTTAACACTGCTGACTAGTATCCTTTTTTCTTTTCCCTGCTCCACCCTTGCTGCAAACAGTATTTTTTCAGATTTGCCACTAATTTATCAGAATAAAAAAACCACCTCATTATCAGAGGATGTAAAACCTAATGTGGCCTTAGTTATAGATAATAATAGCATGATGGGCGAAGTAAACCCGACTCCAGTTCCCATCGGTATCAAGTGTCGTCGGTATAAATATGGTAACTATGGCTGGCAGCCAGATTCCTACAGGGATGATGTACGGTGGACTCAGTTTGACGATAATGCTGAAATGGATAGAATACTTCAGGAAGAAATTCGTAATTATGGGGAACGATACGATACAAGACCTATGTGTTCAAATGGCAGATGCAACCAAGTTGTTAGGCATTTTAAGGAGGATTGCCAACCTGGTGGGCGGACCAGTATGCGTATCGTACAGATGGTACTTAAGGAGTTAATTGAAAAATACCGCGCTAAAATGCGCTTCAGTGTCGTGCCTGTATCAAATTTCCATACCGAGGTACAGGTAAAAAATCAATTTCAAAAACAATTTGAACAGTGGGGCATGCCTCATATAAATGATAAACATTATGCCAAATATAGTAAGGAGGATTTTAAGCTGGATGTATTTACCCAGCAAGCATCCACCATATCCAGTAAATATTATGATGGCGCATCGGACAGTGAATTAAGTCAATTGTTGCATAATATCGATTTATTAAAACCACAAATGACCAATCACTATACCCGCTTCGGATCCACAGTTAATTTAATGGATGCATTACCCAAAATTGCTAAAGATGTGGTGATGAAAGGGCAACAATATCGTTGCCAAAAATCTTTTTTAGTGCTTCTTTCCAATGCTCGAGAGATGTATTCTCCCATCTATAATCAAAATCGCCTCAGAGTATTTGATTTAAAAAATCTACAACCTACGGATTATTCAGGCGGCGTTGCTGCTGCTCTTGTTCCATCAAGTTGGTACTATGATGGTAAATTTGAATTAAATCCTCTACCAAACGTTCAGCCCGAGGCTGGTTGGGATGGATATTTTGATATGGATCGCATAAGAGGCCCTTTAGGGAGCTTATATGGCAATTTCCCGGCAAAATATTTTATTAATGTCTGTACTTATCCTTGGTGCGCTTTTCCATCAGAAAATTATCCATCTTCATCTTTTGAAAGGTGGTTAGCTTACTACACCCAACGGTTGGCTAGCAAAAACTTTGGTTCTTATATCTATAAAAATGATTATTATCGATCGTGTATCAAGGTTTCTGATGATTCAAATATGGGCTACCATTTTAAGCGGTATGAAGCATTCACTGTTCCGAGTGGTGCATCCACTGCGCTTCTAGGAAAGCGTGTCGATGGTATTGATGAGATACCAATTCCGACGCTAAATAGTCCCGACTTTTTCTGTACAGGTCAACCGACTTTGGAACACCGAGAAAAGGACGATGCTGGCGAAGTCTGGGATGCCATTAATCCGCAAACTGGCCGACCATATACTCAAACTGCTGAAACCTTCACCATTGGTATGGGACTCAAGTTTAAACAACCAGGTTTGGTACCAGGCGCTGCTGATTATGACGAAGACAGTTCTTCCATTTTATATTTTGCCGCCACACCAGCAGGCAAGTACGATCCGGTTAAAAACCCAGATGGTCGGTTTTATGATATCGATGGTAGTTATGAAGAATTACTGGCATCTTTCGACGATATTTTTCGTAAAATTTATGAATCCACTACTGCTGTGTCTATTGTCGATACCGTCGCTGCCACAGTAGGGTTGTCCAGTACTTCTGAGGGAGATACTTCCGTCACCGCTAAGGTAGATACCGGTAGCTGGAGCAGTCAGATTTGTATTCACAATCGTGGAGAAGACCCTTTATCTTGCGCCATTCAGCCTAGTTATACCAATCGCCAGTTGGTCATTAATGATGGTAAAAACAGTTATCTGTATGCACCAGATCTGGCCATTAACGGAATGGATAATACAACGTTCAAAATTAAAGACAATTTTCCAGATCCTTCTGTACACACCGGTTTGGATCCAACAACAAATAACAATAAAACCGAATGGCGTGATGGTTTGCTAACCTGGTTGGCACGAGCTAAAGAAGATGACAAAATTAAAACCGTCATATCGAACATAGCCAATAGCTGGTTTATTTTAGATTACCGCAATCGTACAGACATAGAAAATTTTGGTAGCAGTCGCAACGTAGGCGATATACTAAATAATCCGCTGATATCTATGGGCGATCCAGTAGAAGGTATGCGTCATCAGAAATATCTGATCACATCGGCCAATGATGGCATGGTATATGTGTTTGGTGCGACCAAAGATAAAAACCAACCTTACGATTTGAAATTTAATTACATGCCATTGAATATGCAGCGTCAAAGTAATGACAACAGTGATTTAAATAACCATTACTATCAAGACCTGACCGATAATCAATATGGGCAGTTTACTACCAAGCCACATCGTTATCTGCTAAACGGTGGCATGGTGGTACAACAAACAGACGATCGTGGTGACGGTATTAAGCAAACCTTTATGGTATCGACCATGGGGCAGGGCGGACGAGGCGCGTTTGCCATCAATATTGGTGGTAAAGATATACTCAGTCGGGAAAACATTGGCATAGACAATATGAATTCGCCAGACTGGTATAAGAATCTGCAACTATTCCGTACTTCAGATGGGACAAGCAATAAATTTGGTTACACAGTAGGAATGCCAGCCGTGGCACGCATTCGGGTAAACTATGGAACCAGTTTGGCCGATACTAAGTCATACAAACATAATATCGTTGCGGCAGCCTTTATCAGCAATGGCTACAACTACTCAGACACATTGGCTAAAGATACAGAAAGAAAACAAAGTGCAGAATCAGCCTTGTATGTTTACAATGTTTTGGGTGCGGATGTGGGCACAGATGGATATAAGCCCTTGGGTAACAAAGGCGATTTACTCAAGAAAATAGTTGCCGAAGGAGGAAGGGGTGGATTATCCAGTCCGGCGGCGTTTGATGTAGACGACGATAATATAGCGGACATAGTTTATGCAGGAGATTATGCAGGCAACCTGTTCCGTTTTGATATCCGCAATCCAGATCCAAGCACCTGGAAGGGAGTTAAAATATTTGCTGCAGGCAAACCGATTACGGCTGCCCCACTGGTGGTGAAAGCCGATAATCAGAAGCTGGTGGTGGTTTTTGGTACAGGAAGTGATCTTTATGATGAAGATCTGGAAAGCCGAGATCAGCAGGCAATCTATGGTATCTATGATGATTATAATGATGCCTACGCGCAAGTCAGTAAAACGGATTTGCTCCAGCAAAACATCGGCGTGAATGGTCCATACCGTACAATAAGTAAGAACAAATTTGATCCAGCAAGTCATAAAGGTTGGTACATCAATTTGGATCCGAATGATGGCGAGCGAGTGGTTTCGAATTTCTCCCGCTTATTGACCACCGGTATAATTCCGACACGAATATATGAAGTTAAAAAAGGATTAATTTCCGCCAAAGATCGAGACCCATGTAGTTCAGAAATCGAAACGCAAAATGTCACTGCGACCACCCGAATGGTACAGTTTAATCTGCGAACCGGTTCTGGTCTGACAGAAAAGAGTCCACATATAGTTTTTGATAAGAATAATCCGCTGGGAATAGTATCGAAGGATGGATTAGTAGGTTTCGAAATTCTTTCCGAAATCATTCAAAATATAGGTGGAACGGGTAACTGGCGTCCATTAGGCGACGTACCACCATCATCCGATCGATGTTTGGAAAAACTACCCGTTGCGGCAACAACAGAAGGCTTGATTGAATCAGAAGATATCAAAAATGTTCATTGTGCCCGGGTAACGTTTAAGAGATTGTCATGGCGAGAAATTAAAGAGGGCTACAATAAATAATAATCTCTTCACTTAAAAACCGGGCACTAGCCCGGTTTTAGTTTAATGTTACTCTGCAAACGGTTTAATCATGCAGAACCGGCGTGAAGATGAAAATACACCCAGAACAATAATATTTAAAAGTTTAGCTAATTTCAGTTCAACCCATTGCAAGTTTGCGAATAGACTATCTTAATACACAATATAAACCGATGATTAGAGTAAATTAATAGATCAACCAGATGATAGATAAAAAAATTGAGTTTAATCTTAATTAAACCATCTGATTGACACCCAACCATTACTGCCAGTGTTTCGGTTTGGCACAGCGCTCGAATTTCATACGGCTAACCCCATGCATCTATAGACTTAAAGAATTTGTTCGCCTATTGAACACCATCCCTATCCATGGGAATCTGTTTTCAAATTTGATTAATAGACAGCCGTCATCTTGTTTCATTGTTATCTACTTTCCGATTCAATTTTAATGATTGAGCGCCCAAATAACATCATGGCTATTGCGTTCACTGTTACTAGTTGACCATACGAAAGCATTAATCAACCTGTAAACTGTTTATCTATATATCTTTTAGCATTCATTTTACGTTATGATAACGATAAAAGATGAGTTTTATTCTGAATTTTTGCTAATCTGCCATCTCAAACTAGTCAAGACTACGCCATGATTACACAAGCTGAATATCAACAACAATTAGCTGCCGGCTATACTCATATTCCTTTAGTTCAAGAATTATTGGCGGATATGGATACGCCTTTATCCATATATCTTAAGCTCGCTAATAAGCCTTTTAGCTATCTGTTGGAATCTGTTGTCAATGGTGAACGATTCGGCAGATATTCCTTTATCGGCTTGCCCTGCGATACCTATCTGAAAATCACCGGCAACCTCACCGAGGTTTACCAGCAGGCAGCCGTGATCGAAACTCATCGTGGCAATCCATTGCCATTCATTGAACAATTTCAATCCAGATACAAAACCCCGAATATTGATCACTTACCACGGTTTACCGGTGGACTGGTAGGTTACTTTGGCTATGAAACCATCTATCATTTTGAGCAAATTGCCCATCGTTTAAAACAGCTTGATAAACCCAATCCAGTAGGGGTACCGGATATTTTTTTACTGCTGTCGTTGGAGTTGGCGGTGATAGATAATTTGAGCGGAAAAATCTACCTTATCGTTTATGCTGACAGCAGTCAGCCAGACGGTTATCAGCAGGCGCGTGCACGTCTGGAAGAGTTACGTCTAGCTTTGCGTCAAAGCGTACAACTACCATTATCTTTAGGTAGTCAACACACCGAGCCCACAGCTGAAACCGGAGAAGAACAATATCAAAACTATGTGCAACGTATCCGTGAATACATCCTTGACGGCGATTGCATGCAGGTTGTTCCGAGTCAGCGTCTGAGTATGTCATTTCAGGATAATCCTCTAAGTTTGTATCGTGCGCTACGTACCCTCAATCCATCCCCATATTTGTTTTATTATCAGTTTGATGATTTTTATATCGTTGGATCTTCACCAGAAATTCTGGTGCGCCGTGAGCAAGAAAAAGTTACCGTACGACCGATAGCCGGAACACGGCCACGAGGTCAGACTCCTGAAGAAGATCAGGCCTTGGCACAAGAACTGCTCAATGATCCAAAAGAAGTGGCAGAACATGTCATGTTAATTGATCTGGGACGTAATGACGTTGGTCGCGTGAGTAAAATTGGTCAGGTCAGATTAACCGATAAAATGATCGTGGAACGCTATTCGCATGTAATGCACCTTGTATCTAATGTGGAAGGGGAGCTGCTGGATGGTACGTCCAATCTCGATATACTTGAGGCCACTTTTCCGGCCGGTACACTTTCTGGTGCGCCTAAGGTGCGTGCCTTAGAAATCATCGAAGAATTGGAACCTCATAAACGGGGTGTCTACGGAGGTGCTGTCGGTTACCTCAGCTTCTCGGGAGATATGGATCTGTGTATCGCTATTCGTACTGGAGTCATTCGCCATCACACACTATATATACAAAGCGGTGGAGGGATTGTATTTGATTCCGATGAACAATTGGAATGGCAGGAGACACAGAACAAAGCCAAAGCGGTCGTTAGAGCAGCACATATGGTGCAACAAGGTTTAGATAAATAACTTCTTGGCGAGAAACCATATAATAAAACAATTATTTATAGTGGCTGTAATCGTACTTTGATATCTACTGGTGGCGCATAATATGGTGCCGAAGTAACCAATAGTTGTGCGCCGGCACGCACATAATCAGCAATATTAAGCAATGTGATACCACCAGCTGCGGATAGCATACTCATCGGCGCCAGCAATCGAGCGTGTGCCAATACAGTAGCAAATTGTTCTGGCGTAAACTTATCTAATTGCACAATATCAGCCTGTGCTTTTAGGGCCGCTAATGCTTCCTCAATCGTATCTGCTTCCACTATAACCTTTTTCTCTGGTGCCGCTTGCTTTAAGCGCGCGACCATCCTTCCCCAGTTATCTGGTTCAACATAAAATCGTCGGTGATTGGCAAACAACAATACGGACTCAGCCGTCCCAGCACGATGCAAAATTCCACCACCATCAATCACGGCGGCAATCGCCAGCGATTTTGTTCCCGGAATACTTTTACGTGTACAAGCAATCTGCACCAACGGATTAATGTTTTGGGCTGTGGTGACCATCTGCGCCATGTATTGCGCCACACCACAACTCCATTCCAGTACATTCTGCACCACCTTCCAGCCTTGATGTAGCCTCTTTGCAGTGCCTGTAGCCGTCATCAAAACTGTGCCAGCTGTGACATCCTCGCCGTCTTGGACATTAACCACCACCTCCAGCATCAGCTTCTGCAACAACCTAACTGCTATCGCCACTCCACTAACTCGCCCTGCTTGTTGCCGACTAAACGATATCTGACCGATCTGTTTCCCAATGTCTAATGCCCGCGTCGTCAAATCACCATAGGCAATATCTTCCAGTAACAACCTGTCCAATTCTGCATCAGATATATAAAACACTGTCTTTTCCTCCACCAATTCGTGGTAGCCAATAAAGTAACGGTATTTAACTAACTAACTACATTAATACCAGTAAAATATATTATCTGCAAAAGACCACCATACACCATAACTTGTAATTAAATACTTAAATACTGCTTCTAAAATAGGGATCATAAAAATATCAGAAGCCAAGTCTTAATTAAAACCAATTTGTTCAATCCAATTGTCTAAATTAAATCCATTATCAAGATCAATACTTATTCTTAGCTAGGATAGAGTGTCAATTATCGGCATGAGCATTCATTACGCCATTGCAGCATAGCGGAATGATGTGACATAAAATTGAATCAGATTGACTACACTAAAAAGAAACCTAATTCATATTGAATGGCTTTTTAATATCTAAAAAAACAAAGAGCAAAATAATTAAAATTGAAATATTTTGATGTTACGGAAGATGATCTAAATTTTCATACACCATCAAAGCTTATTTGTGATGATTAGTAAAATATTGAGCATTGTAATGACAGATTTTGGTCGGAATATTAATTAAAAAATCTTAATTTATAGAAATGATCGTTCTGGATAAGAGTGAGCAAATCCGATCTTCAGGAATATTTATTTCAACAGTTAAGATAATGCAATAATGGTGTCAAAAAATATCGACATTATCTATCTATGCCAATATAGGAAAGAACCCAGCATAATTATAAATTTATTAGAGAATAAGGCATGGTAGTAATAATAATCAATAACGCCAACATTATTAATGCTGCTTTGGATTGCAAAACTCATAAACTATCTCGCCCAAAAAAACGTTTTGGGCGAGATAGTGATATCTGAATGAGCATAATTATCAAATTCAGAAATTAATACAATAAATTAGTTGTTAACTAAAACCTTCGTAGTCATCTAAATGAATAAACTCCACGCCAGTTGGCTGTAATTTTTTTATCTCATTGATGACAGACTCGTGATATAAATAAGTTCCTGGATCCTCATCTAATCTCCAGCCTAAGCGTTTATTCAGAGGTATTTTTGCTAAAGCTTCCTTATCTAAGACAATCTTTTCGATAAAATAAAATTCGCATTCTTCATCATACTCATATTCAGAATTTGTTTTATCTAATGCTTCATAAGTATTGTCATCAACGAAAATAACGTAGTAATCATCTATATATCCACCCTTTCGGTCAGCCAGTTTGATAGGCGAAATACGCACACCTTCCATATTCATACTCATCATTACCTGAGCGACTCTTTTGGTTACAAAGTCTTTAGCTCCGGTCAGGTAATCGGCTAACACTGGACGACGAGGCAATGGATCTCCTAATTGAGCTTCAATGATTTCAGCATGCTCATTCAGCAGGTCTATCATGGGATAAGCCGCATCAGATTTGCTTTGCATGAAATAATACTCAAAATTATTTTGGTTATCAGAGTCTGTCATACTTCATCCTTATAAATAGATCATAACCGCAATCTTAAAAGAGCAGTCAATTATTTAGCATAATAACGTGTTTAGTTTGTTGTTTAATTAATAATCAGCGAAAGCAATTGAGCAAAGATTGTTGATGAAACAGTGTTACATCCATAACCAAATTTTCGTTCAGTTCATATTGCAACTAAAATCATCATCAAAACTATTTAGTTAAACTCTTTAGAGTAAATTAACTTATAACTACCTTTTTGCGCTTCATCTTAACGAAATTATACAATCTTTTGGATATAAACTAAAGTTTAATTTCATAATACATAATATGAGTCGCGTTAAACGCAGAGAATAAAAATGCTGAGATTAAAACTAAGAGGAGATTTACTGGTCTTTAGTCTGATAAAAATGCTGTTCCACCTTTTTTATTTTGATTAGTTATTGTCTAAGTCAACTACCAGTTAAGTCGTTACTGCTTATCGCGCGAATGATAGCTAATGTCAGAATATTAGTAATATTGAGGTTGCTCAGCATATTAAAAGGATGCTGTTAAGCGTGTAAGAATCAGCTGTCGTCAGCTCGGATCTATTAAAAAGTATGATTTTGACTATTTATTAGATGAAAATAAGGCAATGACTCAGCTAAACTGAATTAAATATCGACCCATCTAGCCAAAAGAACCTGAATAGTCTATCCGACAGCAAGAAACAAAGCAGATAGAGAGTGTGTAAAACAGCAAAAAGGGCAAGAAATAAAAAATACCCACAATTAATAACCTATGCACAAACAGGAGGTTTAGCGAGGTTGGGCAAAAAAATAGCAAATAAGGCGATAAAAAGAGTTGACATGAAAAATGATGGGGCGTATAGTTCGCCTTCTTCGCTGAAGACGGTCCGAAAAAAACCAA
>NZ_JAFNPF010000008.1:0-14538 GCF_026535915.1 Snodgrassella sp. B3882 | reverse complement strand
CAATGTGGTTTTACCATGGTCAACGTGACCGATGGTGCCAACGTTTACGTGCGGTTTGCTCCGCTCGAATTTTTCTTTAGCCATGGCTACTTCCTATCTAAAGACTATTTAGGTTTATCAACTGAATGGTGCCCATGGACAGAATTGAACTGTCGGCCTCTCCCTTACCAAGGGAGTGCTCTACCCCTGAGCTACATGGGCGAATTGGGCTATTTATACTACAATTTGGAGCGGGTGAAGGGAATCGAACCCTCACCGTAAGCTTGGAAGGCTTCTGCTCTACCATTGAGCTACACCCGCAACTTACTTAAAAAGTAATCCAAGTAAGACTGGAATTTGGTGGAGGGAGAAGGATTCGAACCTTCGAAGCTTTCGCAACAGATTTACAGTCTGCCCCCTTTGGCCGCTCGGGAATCCCTCCAAAAGAGAACGGCATGATAATGTTCATTTGCTCAATCGTCAAGTTAATTTGACCTTTTTTTTAAATAAAAGGCTACTTTTTTCCTACAATTGTGCATCATCATTATATAGCACTATGATAAATAAGCAATATTTAATTTATTTATTTTCACCGATGCTGTTATCAATTCCTGGTAAATTAACTGCATCATTTTGTAGGATTCTGATCATTGGTTATGTGGCTTTTCCGTAACACAGTCAGCATAGGGACAATCAATCTATGCAAGCAAAGATACTCGCTTGCAAGTCAATGTTAGGTTGATAAAGACGCAACCAGTGAAATAATGAGCGCTATTATATTTATGCAGGCGCTTTCTTCTTTACGACAAACTTAAGTTATTGGATTTATTGCATCAAGACTCTTGAAACAATAAAATCCGTTAAAAGCGGGATTTAAAAAAATTATTCCAAAGTATCAGATGCAGTTCTCATATCTCTATAATAATCTTCCCATTTTTTACTATCTGAATAATATATTTTAGAGTGATCAATTGACATGATGAAAGAAATTCTATAATTGATACCATCCCTATCGATATTATAGTCGAGAACATTTGCTCCCTCTTTCTCCTTCATGCCTATTTCTTCTAGCGATTGTGGCAATCTATTATTCTTGTTCTTAAAATTTTCTATCTTTTTGACTATTACATTGCCTTCATCTATCAATTTATTTTCTCGATATACACGTAAATGGAAATACCAAAAACAAAATAGTAATAAAACGATACCTAAAGTCATTAATGCTTTTCTTTTCATCATTATTCTGGCTTCTCTTTTGGATATACGGGTACCGTTTTGGTGATGGTGAAGTTCTTAAGCTTGATGAAAGCATTTGGTTTTCAACAAAATTCAGCTACATTATTGTTGTCTTTATCATTAATTTTAATCTTGTCGCATAACTATCTAATGTGCTTAAGTAGGTTTAGCATGTTGTAGTCATAATAAAAGTGAAAATTGGGTGATGATGATCAAACCATTTAATTAACATTATGGCGCGATATGAATGCAAACAATATAGTTATATTTGGACAATGATGGGTTTGAAAAAAGTTAAGTGGTTAAAATTTATACCTTGGGTAGTCCCGCATTAAAAACCCACTCAAATTTTCTTTCTAGTATGTTGCATTCTAAGGGTACGCAATGAGAATGAAGGGACAAACCCCACTCCCAAAAGATATGTGTTTGGCAAAAGCCGATTTAACCAGAGCAAAATAAGAATAAAAAGGTAAATAATTTACCTTTTGCGTGAACCAATTCGAGGATATTTTGCAGAAATCATATCAGGTAGTCTGGTTGCCAATAGAAGATCACTATAACTTATGGGGAGTGAATGTCAATTCGGGTGTTCCGCTGCTGAAGAAACCAACAGGTAGGGATCAATTGGTCAGCAATACTCGTTTCAGCTATGACTATTTTTAATAAATTATGCTTTTTCTGCGATTAAACGTTCGTACTTAGCCTGCAACTCTTCTGCGCTTTCCGGATGACTTTCATCAATAATGATGCAGTCAACTGGACAAACTTGCTGACATTGTGGCTCATCGTAATGACCAACACATTGTGTGCAACGTTCAGGGGTGATTTCGTATATTTCATCCCCTTGGTAGATTGCATCGTTGGGACATTCCGGTTCACACACATCGCAGTTAATGCACTCATCTGTTATCAAGAGTGACATTGGTTTTCCTTTATCGTTAAATTTGAACTCAAAATCCGTGGTCGCGGATTATAGCACTATTTTATTTTCACCAACTCATGCTAATGCAATTTTGCTTAATATAGGTGATCATAACTCAATAATGCAAAACGGCTTTTACCTGATTTCCCCTCTTTGAGTATTTGCCATCCGGACGGCAACGCTGGTAACGCGTTACTTTCCAAATAAACACGTGCCTGCGGTTGTATATACGCAGTTAATAGGGTTAATAATTGGTCCCAATGTAGCCAACCGAAAGGAGGATCAAGAAAAACCACGTCAAACAGTTGATCACAGCTGTGCAAAAAATTGAATGCATCGGTGCAGTGGATTTTACTCTGGCTTAGTTGTAGATGTGTCTGGTTGGTTTTAAGGACGCTTGCTACTTGTTTATTCATTTCAACCATGACAACCTGCTGAGCATGTCTGGATGCAGCCTCAAACCCCATCGCACCACTGCCGGCGAATAAATCTAACACTGTTTTTCCAGTGAGGTCTTGTCCTAGCCAGTTAAACAGTCGTTCACGTACGCTATCGGCGGTGGGACGTAAGCCCGTGGCTGATGGAAAGGAAATTTTTCTTCCACGGTGTATTCCGCCAATAATGCGTACCTGATTGTTATGTTGTTGATGGGTTTTGCTCATGCTCAATCACTTTAACAAAATAGACTTTCAGACATCCCGAAAGTCTATATGCACTTGTTGCTTCTGATTTACAGATCTATTCTTTGGGTGCCGGTGGTTCAATCTGTTCGCTATAACCACATTCTTTTTGCGGACAAACTTTTTCGGTACCGCGACGTTTCGTGGTTTTAATGGTCATTAATGGCCAGTGACACTGCGGACACGGTTCATTCACAGGCGGGTTCCACACGGCATAATCACAATCTGGATAGGTATTACAGCTATAAAATAGCTTGCCATAACGACTTTTACGTTCGATCAGATGACCTTTATGGCATTTAGGACATTCAATACCGGTGTCTTTAGGCTTTTCCAAAGGTTCGATATATTTACATTTGGGATAGTTAGCACAACCAATAAATTTGCCATAACGGCCACGTTTATACACCAGTTGTCCTTCGCATTTAGGACAAGTGCGCCCTTCAACGATGGTAGGCTCTTCGGCGGCTTTGGCGGCCTCTTCTGCTGTTTCATTAACGTTGCGTGTATAGTCGCAATCGGGATAACCACTACAAGCGATAAAGCGACCACGTTTACCAAATTTTATCTGAAGTTGATGCGCTCCACACTTAGGACAGATTTCATCCAAATTTTCAGCAGTCAGTTCTGCCCGTGGAATATCTTCTTTCGCTTTGATTTCTTTATCAAAACCCTTCCAGAATTGGTGCATCACTGGCTTCCATTCGCGCTTACCACCCGCGATATCATCCAGTTGGTTTTCTAACTTAGCGGTAAAGTTGTAATCCACATATTGACCGAAGTGTTCGGTAAGAAATTTGTTGACCACTTCACCGGTATCGGTGGGCATAAATCGTTTCTGCTCCAGCGTAACGTATTCTCTCTCTTTGAGGGTAGAAATGATACTAGCATAGGTGGACGGTCTACCGATACCGTATTCTTCTAATGCCTTAACCAGACTTGCTTCAGAATAACGGGGTGGTGGCTGGGTAAAATGCTGTTCTCCGGAAATATTATCTACCGGCAATTGTTCACCTTCTGATAATTCAGGTAATTTTTTAGCATCTTCATCGTCTTCGCTATCATCTACACCTTCTTCGTAAACACTCAAAAAGCCAGCAAAGGTTTGCACCTGTCCAGTTACGCGGAATACCCCTTTTCCGACCACGATATCAACGGTGGTGGTATCGAACCGTGCTGGAGCCATTTGGCTGGCGATAGCACGCTGCCAAATCATTTGGTACAGACGAAACTGATCAGCACTGAGGAAGGGTTTGACCTCTTCTGGTGTGCGATAAATTGAGGTTGGACGAATGGCTTCATGCGCTTCCTGTGCGTTTTTGGATTTGGTTTTGTAAACTTTAGGCGCAGAAGGCAGATAATCGCTGCCAATTTTATTTTCGATGTAATGACGCATTTCAGTGACAGCATCATCTGACAAGCTAACAGAGTCAGTACGCATATAGGTAATCAAACCAACAGCACCTTGTCCCACATCCACACCTTCATATAGTTGCTGTGCAGTACGCATGGTCCGGTCGGTAGTCATGCTTAATTTACGTACAGCTTCCTGTTGCATGGTTGAGGTGGTAAAAGGGGCAGCTGGGTTGCGGCTGCGTTTTTTCTTTTCCACTTTAGAAACATGTGCCGGCTGATCAAGCAACTCTGTCACAATTTCTTCCTGACGCGCTTGATCTGGTATATCAAATTGCTCCAGCTTTTGTCCTTGCCAATGGGTTAGCTTGGCTTTAAATTTGGTACGGTTTTTATGACTATCCAGATGAATAGTCCAATATTCCTGAGTGGTGAAATCGCGGATTTCCTGCTCGCGTTCACAAATCATACGCAAAGCTGGGCTTTGAACGCGACCGGCAGATAAACCGCGACGTATTTTTTTCCACAGCAAGGGAGAAAGATTAAACCCCACGAGATAATCCAGTGCGCGCCGCGCCTGTTGCGCATCAACCAGTGTCTGAGATAGCTCGCGCGGATGAGCAACCGCATCCAAAACGGCTTTTTTAGTCACTTCATGAAATACAACGCGCTTTGGATGCAGATTTTTTAAACCACGCTTACTCTTAAGTATTTCCTGTAAATGCCAAGAAATGGCTTCGCCTTCTCTATCCGGGTCAGTAGCCAGATAAAGAGCATCCGCTTCTTTTGCTGCTGCAACAATCGCATCAAGATGTTTGGCATTGCGACTGACTAGCTGATACTTCATAGCAAAGTCGTTTTCTGGATCGACAGCCCCGCTTTTGGGAACCAGATCGCGGATATGACCATAGGAAGCCAAAATTTCAAAATCGCTACCAAGATATTTCTTCAGCGTTTTGGCTTTGGATGGAGATTCAACAATCAACAGGTTTTTTGCCATTCGTTCAGGCTCACATTCGTTATTAATTATTGGTGATAAATGTTGGGTTTGTGTTGTCTGATCAAATCAGACTTTTAAGTAAAAAGCTTTCAGACGGTCTGAAAGCTTCGGCAAGATGATAAGCTACGCCATGATTCATTGCATAACTGCTTCGCCGTTAAGCGCTGCCATCAATTCGTCGCCTATTAATACCGGCAACTCCGATCGATGCGCCCACAATACCAACAATGTCAATACTTTTGCATGATCAACAGTAATATCATCATAAGGTAAATTCATCAGTGCATTTAGCACAAATTCCCGCTGCTCAGGATTTAAAGCACCATTTTGCTCCAAAAAGTGCATTAAAGCGCGCACTGGCAGCGGCAATAAATCCAGTTCTTCAGCATTATAAATTCGTGTTCCAGTACTGGCACGTAATGCTTCTGCGGGAATCAAGGGTTCAAAACGCAATCCGTCTAGACATGATAGGGCATCACCGATTTCTTCATCATCGAAACCAACTTCTTCAAGCAACACTCCCAGGTCATGTCTGGGCGGAAATGCATCAACATCTTGAAAGTGCTCAATTAAAAAGGCAATTACATCAATCATTTGCTTTCCTTTCAAGATTTAATTCGTTGATAACAACCGCCAGGCAAGGCGGTAATCCAGCCAGCAAGTTCCAGCGTAATAAGATTAGCATACACATCTGCGGCAGGGATGCCAAGTGCTGTCACCAGTGTATCTGGATGCATTACACCATAACCCAACCCTGTTAATACAATCTGTTCCGTTTTATTCAAAACTTTACTTGCATCCTCGGTTTCTGTTAATGTTTCTTCACCATGGTAATGTAAGTTTTTATCGCTATTGTGGAATTTTTCCACTGTTGGCTGCTGGTTATATGCTTGCATTTGATTTTTTTGCAAGAGCAAGGTGCACTCTTGTTCAATATCGGTGAAATTTTCTACTAGTTTGGCACCTTGTTTAATGAGCAGATGACAACCTTTACTCAAGGGGTTGTCAATGGATCCGGGTATTGCCATCACTTCGCGTCCCATCTCACCGGCCAAACGTGCGGTGATAAGCGAACCTGATTCGACAGCTGCTTCAACCACTAATGTTCCTTGGCTTAAGGCGGCAATTAGGCGGTTACGCCGTGGGAAATTTCCTGCTAATGGTCGAGTGCCCAAAGGAAATTCGGAAATTAAACAACCATGATGGCTAATTTGTTGCGCTAATTCTTTATTACGCGCCGGATAAACCCGATCAATACCGGTACCCCATACAGCAATGGTAGAGCCAGATCCTTTGAGTGCGCCTTGATGCGCAGCTGTATCTATGCCATCTGCCATACCTGATACGATCACCACTCCTTTTTGTGCCAAGTCTGTAGCAAATTCGCTGGCAATCCTTAACGCCTGTGGCGTGGCGTGGCGACTACCGACTATGGCTAATGCTGGTTGCTGCAAACATTGAGTATTACCACGAATAAAAAGTAGTGGCGGCGGTGTCAACCCTTCAGTGAGCATACCAGGGAAATCTTCATCAGCCAGTAGTAATAACTTGGCATCATCGTGAGATTGCTCCCACTGTAATGCTGCCTCAGTAGCCTTTTTGGCGATGTCCTGTCGCCAGTATGGTTGTACTTGAGCACGAACCAGCGGTTTTATTTCGTTAAAAGGAGTCTCTAGGACATTTTGCGCCGAACCAAAATGTTTTATTAAGCGAAGAAATGTTTCTGCCCCAATATATGGTGTTAAAGCCAGTTCAATCCAAGCTGAACGCTCTAGCTCGTTCATTTACTTTTTCTTTACGTTATATCTTTACATAATTATGGCAAAAGTAAATATTTTGAACAATGAAATATTTATTTCATCTCTGCCATCAGTGCTGAAATACTTATTATTATTGATGCTATCATTTTATTTTTGTTGGTTAATTTGATAGATTTAGTGAATGCAAGAAATAAAGATTATTTTTTCATCTAGGTAAAATGTCGATCAATTCAAACGATCGACTATTGAACCCACTTACTCATCCAGCTAAAAGCTGATCAATAGGGGTTGGTATTTCACCAGATACAAAAACGAAACAAATTTAATGATTTATCGCATTCATTTTTATAACAAAATATGGTTATCTATTTTATATACTCTGCAATTTTCATCACCGGAATCGACCTGATTTAATGGTTAGCCCTTGTTGTATTCTGGAAGCTAAGCTGCAGTTACGTAATGCATGGGTTAAAGCAACAGCCAATGCATCTGCAGCATCTGCTTGTGGAGTACCAGATAATGACAACATTTGCACCACCATATGTTGTACTTGTTCTTTAGCCGCTTTTCCTCTACCCACCACCGCTTGTTTCACTTGTAAGGCAGTGTATTCATATACTGGTAATTCGCCCAGTGTCAGCGCAGCTAAAGCCGCTCCACGAGCCTGACCGAGCACGAGCGTTGCTGCCGGATTAACATTGACAAATACTTGCTCAACAGCTGTTTGCGTTGGTTGATAGGTAGTAATCACTTCTTGTAGGTTACGCACGATAATACGAATCCGCTCGGCCAGAGGCGCTCCTGGGGTGGTTTTGATACAACCAGAGGCGACATAGAAGTGTTGATTGCCGATGACATCAATCACGCCAAACCCGGTGATGCGGCTACCGGGATCGACCCCTAATATGCGGATTTTCTGGCATGAATGTTGCTGTACTGACATGTTATGTGACTATGAAAAAAACAAGATTTAATATTATGCTGATCAAAAGCAGTAAAAGTATTTTTAGTATAAAGTAAAGTTCGGATGATGTAGAGGGTGTTTACAGCAAATGTTGTTCTATGATTTGATTCGCCTGCTCTAAACGTTCTATTGTGCCGACATCAAGCCATAGTCCTTGATGATGCTCACCTCTTACCTGTCCAGATGCGATCGCAGTTCGTAATAAAGGGGCTAATTTCGCTCGAGTGTGTGGAGCAATTTGGTTAAATAAAGCTGGTTGATACACGCCTACGCCACTGAATGTGAAAGACTGTACAGGCTGTGATTCGGTAACTTTACCGGCGGGAGTCAAGCCGAAGTCCCCTTGCGGATGATGCGCAGGATTATCCACTAACCATAGATATGCTTGATCTTGGCTTTGCTGCATGGTCTGCGCAATGGCAAATGCTTTGCTGAAATCGATATCTGTCAATACATCACCATTGACAACTAAAAAGGGCTTGTCACCCAATAATGGTAGTGCTGTTGCGATACCACCGGCAGTTTCCAAACCACCTGAATTTTCAGCAGAATAAGCTATATTCACTCCATAATCTTGACCATTACCCAGTTTTGCCTCAATCATATGCCCTAGCCAAGCATGATTAATGACGACGTCCCGAAAACCTGCCAAGTATAAGCGTTTAAGATGATGACCGATTAAAGGCAAGTTACCGACGGTGAGTAAAGGTTTCGGGCAAGTATCGGTGAGTGGCCGCATTCGTTCACCACGACCGGCAGCAAGGATCATGACTTTCATGGATCGATTTTCTTCAATGAGTTTAGAAATCTGTTTAGGGTAAAGGCAATGTAAAAGGCAAAGCTGAAGCTTTGCCTTGGTCATTATAACGCGATCAATTGAGTGGTTTAAACCAATGTTAGATCTGGACCACTGTTGAACACGCTAACACCTCTTTGTCCATCTTCATATAATTTGATACGCAGGCGTAAATCGTTGGGTGAATCTGACTGTCGCAATGCTTCTTCATAATCGATGACGTCATCAACATACAACTGGAACAAGCACTGATCAAATGTTTGCATCCCTTCATTGCCACATTTGGCCATCATATCCTTGATTTCCATCAACTCGCCTTTGTAGATAAAATCCTGAATAGTGGTGGTATTAATCAAGAGATCAATGGCGGCCCGTCGTCCTTTACCATCTTTTTTGACAGCCAAACGTTGACCTATGATACACACTAAGTTTAAGGCCAAATCCATCAGTACTTGTTTATGCTGCTCTTCCGGATAGAAGTTTAGAATACGTTCAATCGCTTGATCAGCACTACTTGCATGCAAGGTAAAGAAACATAAGTGACCAGTTTGTGCCAATTTTAAAGCATATTCCATGCTTTCATCACTACGCACCTCACCGACGCAGACTACATCTGGCGCCTCACGTAAGGCACTTTGCATGGCATTATCCCAACTCAATGTATCCACACCGACTTCACGATGGGTAATGATGCTTTTTTTCGGCTTATGCACAAATTCGATCGGGTCTTCAATGGTCAGAATATGACCTGCAGAATTAGCATTGCGATAATCCAACATCGCTGCCATGGTAGTTGATTTACCGCTTCCTGTGGGACCGGCCAAAATAATTAATCCACGCTTTTTCATCACCAATTCATTTAGCACTGGTGGTAGTAACATATTCTCAATGGTGGGAATTTCGGTGGTAATTTGACGCAACACCATTCCTACTCTGCCCTGTTCGTGGTACGCATTGACACGAAAACGTGATCCATTTCTGGCGACGATGGAATAGTTTAATTCCAGTTCTGTTTTGAATTTTTGCCATTGAGACTTTGACATGGTGGTCATGACTATTTTGGCGGTATCTTCAGCGGTGAGTGGCTTGGTTAGCGCAGGCATGGTTTTACCATCAATTTTCCACGCTGGCGGAAACCCAGGGCTGATAAAGATATCTGCCGCTTTTAAGCGCACTGCTTCTTCAGCCATTTTTTCTAACACAGGGTGTAGAAATAAATTGTCTTTCCCTGCTGCGGTGGTTTCTTTATTGCTTACGTCATTTCTTGGCGTTACAGTATTTGGTGATTCAGTCATGATCAACTTTAATTTAATATTATATTAGGATATGGGTAATCACTCACAGGAACTTCGGCATGGAGTATATGTTTGTTTGAGCTTTTTAAATCTGTTGTAAAGAGCCGACCCTCTTTATCCCTTAGCACTCTTTGCCAATCAGTCTTTTTAGCTATTAACCCACTATATAAACTGATCAGGCAAACGAGAATTTGAATTTGGCAGCGAATAAATGGAAAAAAACGATTATATTTGATCGGGATGAACTGCTTTAGCACGAGCTTCATCTAAGCTGATGCGTCCTTCACGAACCAATTGTTTCAGGCTTTGATCCAAAGTTTGCATGCCGTATTTTTGCCCAGTTTGTAACGTGGAATTCATTTGGGCAATTTTGTTTTCGCGAATCAAATTACGAATCGCTGGGGTACTAAGCATGATTTCATGAGCAGCAACACGACCTCGACCATCTTTGGTTTTGAGTAATGTCTGCGAAATCACTGCTTGCAGACTTTCCGATAGCATAGATCGTACCATTTCCTTTTCACCAGCCGGAAACACATCGACAATACGGTCAACCGTACGAGCAGCGCCGGTAGTATGTAAGGTACCCAATACCAAGTGACCTGTTTCTGCTGCTGTCAATGCCAGACCAATGGTTTCAGGGTCACGCATTTCCCCTACCAGAATCACATCCGGGTCTTCACGCAGCGCTGAGCGTAACGCATTGGAAAAGCTATGGGTGTGAGCATGTAATTCACGTTGGTTAACTAAACATTTTTTACTTGTGTGAATAAACTCAACCGGATCTTCAATGGTTAGAATATGACCGGCGTGATAAGTATTGATATAGTCAATGATGGCAGCCAGAGTCGTGGATTTACCCGAGCCGGTAGGTCCGGTCACCAAGACTAAACCGCGAGGAAAGTTAGCAATTTTTTGAAAAACGGCTGGCGCTTGCAGTTCTTCAAGAGTTAAAACCTGATTGGGAATAGTACGCAGCACCGCAGCTGGACCGCGTTCGGTATTAAAAGCATTGACACGAAAGCGCGAAACGTTGGGCAATTCAAATGAAAAGTCAGCTTCCAGATTTTGTTGGTAATCTTTACGCTGATGATCATTCATGATGGAAGAAATCATTTTGCCCACTTCTTCAGGGGTCTGATCAGGCAGATTGATACGGCGGACATCACCATTTACCCGTATCATCGGTGGCAGACCAGCACTCAAATGTAAGTCAGATGCTTTATTTTTTACGCCGAAAGTCAGCAAATCGGTTAGTTGCATACAAGCTCCGTTAGGTTGCCTAATTAGGTAGGCGACGAATAATTTGTCTTATTTTAAACAAATTAGCTTATCTTTAAAATGAAAATATTTGTGCGGTTTGTGCAATTTTTGATATATGCCAATAAAATCAGTGATGGATATTAACGAAAACTCTTTATTTATGCAAAAACACCATAACTTAGTCGAACAATGGCAGCAGGTTTTACAACAGATAGAGCAAACCCGTCAGCAAACTGGTGCCACACAGCCCGTGCAATTGATAGCGGTTAGCAAAACTTTTCCCGCATCAGATATTGCTACGCTCTATCATGCCGGACAACGCGATTTTGGCGAAAACTATATTCAGGAATTTAGCGACAAAACCAACCAACTCAGTGAACTGTCAGTTATCTGGCATATGATTGGACATATTCAGTCAAATAAAAGCCGCATTGTTGCGGAAAGAGCGCACTGGGTACATACCATTGATCGAGAAAAAATTGCTCGGCGATTACACGAGCAAAGACCAGCTCATTTGCCCCCGCTTAATGTTTGCATCGAAATCAATATCGCCGCTGAGGATAATAAACATGGTATTGCCGCAGATACCGATACGATGCTGGATCTGGCTATGACAATCAGCCAACTGACCAGACTAAGATTACGTGGTCTGATGTGTGTCGCCAAAGCCAATAGTAGTGTGGCGGAACTCAAAGAACAATTTAGACACATGCAGTCATTGCTGCAACAATTGAATAAGGCTGGATTCAGCGCAGATGTGCTGTCAATGGGGATGAGCAGCGATATGGATACGGCGATTGCCTGTGGCGCTACCCACGTGCGTATTGGTAGTGCTATTTTTGGTCATCGTTCGTATCATGAAAATCAGCAAATGTGATCACAACCGATATGGAAATAAGTCAGTTTTTTTACCAATTCATAAACTGCTTGGACAATACATCAGATATGGGTGACCATAGCAAAAACCTGCTGACCATTTTAGGTGAGCAGCAGGTTTGCAGTTAATTAATCACACCCATTATGCACAAATTGAGATCATCAACCGATTTTTTCAGCCTTGAACCACTGTTTAGGCAGAACCATTTCATCTTGAGCAGCCACAATTTGTAATTCGTACTGATGACGCTTTAAAGTCTCCAGCATGACAGCATAAACTGCTGATGTCGTATGTTCGAAGGTTTCCACTAGCGATTTACCTAATAAATAATTAGCCAGAAAAATACCGCTGGTCATGTCACCCACCCCGACAGGTTGGCGTTCACCAAAATCGACTAAAGGTCGATGGATATGCCATGCTTCATTGTTGGTGACCAAAAGCATTTCAAATCGATCCGTTTGATATCCTGCACGACTCAGGTGTTTAACTAACACTACTTTCGGCCCTTTTTGGCACAGACGACGGCAGGCAGCAACGGCCTCTTCTACATTATGTATGCGTTGCTGACCATTTAATTCTTCCAGTTCAAACAAATTTGGCGCGATCATATCACTGACAGCCAAGGCGGTATTGCATAGAAACTCGGCCACGCCATCAGCCACAATACACCCTTTTTCTGGATGCCCCATAACTGGATCACAGAAATATAGTGCTGCTGGATTCACCTGCTTAACTTTGCGGACTATGTCAACGATCGCATGACCTTGTTCGGCTGAGCCCATATAACCGCTCAATACCGCATCACAATTTTTTAACTCACCAATTTGATCTATTCCCTCTACAATATCGATTAAATGAGATGGTGCCATCACCATACCTTGCCATTGGCGATATTGTGTGTGATTAGAAAACTGCACCGTATTTAATGGCCATACATCGACACCCAAACGGCGTATAGGAAATACAGTCGCACTATTGCCCGCATGACCAAAAACCACATGAGACTGAATTGAAAGTATATTTTTCATGATATTGCCAATTTCAACCCGGTAAAAATAAGATAATAGGCGGCGAAAAACAAAAAATGACTTAGCCTACCTGTAAGATAAAATTGATTATACGCAGATTATATTGGCAAAGATCAATCATTACTTATCTCAACAACTCAAACCATAATCTTGCTATTGAATCCAGTTTCTACACCATTACAGACAAAATTTACCGCTACGGTGCATTTCATTCACACGCTGCAGAATTGCAGATCTATTAAGGTAAATAACTAATCCAAATAGCTCTATGATCAGAACCTTGCCACGAATAACTGCCCACTGCCACTATTTTATTGGTTTGTCGCACTAAAGCATGGTCGATCGATAATAATCCTGGCAGCCAAGTCGGACGTGCGCGTGGACTAGTTAAATGTACATCAGCAGCCTGTATAAACTCCTGAAAAACCGGAGAAAACGCACTGATATTCATGTCACCTAACACAACAACATTGTTTTTTTCCTGCCTGATTGATGCAGCTAAAGCTTGTAATTGTTTATTGCGCTTATGTAACAAATCAGTCGTTAGCGGTGGTGGTGGGTGGAGACCATAAATAATCAAACCATTTTGTAATTCGGCGCGGATATATGGGTACTTCCGGTTGTCTGGTGTGTACAGAACTTCACAACTTTTTAAAGGTAAGCGTGAGTACAGTGCTATACCAAATGGAGAATCTTTATAATGTGCACAATTCTGAGTGGTGGTAGCCAGAGGTTGAAGCATTCTACCCCACACAGTGGAAGCCTCGGTCAGAAAAATAACATCATGCTTGCTGTTATAAATCCAGCTACTTTCCCTTGCTATATCCTTATTTTTATACAATACGTTATAACTTAAGATACGAACAGGTGCAGCTGTTAATGCATCACCGGCATAACTTGGCAGCCATGGGGTAAAACAGAAATAACAACCACATATACTTACGCTAGCAAAAATGCAGCGTTGTATTTTATTTTGCTTAATAAAACATAATCCTAATAACACCAAAGTGTAAAACGGAGTGAAATGGGATAACTGCTCAAAGATCCAGAATCCTGAACTCAACTGTCCTAGCAACATCGCAGTCAGTGACAACCAACCCAGACTTAATAAGTACTTTTTCATAATATTTGTCAATGCAGAATAAAGATCCTGTGCAATTAATAGAAATTGCTCTTTTTAAACTTGATAAATAATTTACGCTTCTTTTTGGCTTAGATAGATGATTAGCAGGTTGATTATATAATGGATGCATAAATTCTTCGTGGTTTTCGATCAATCAAGGATAAATATCTTTTGCGCATAAACCAAAAGCCAACTTGTAAGTTGGCTTTTGTGCAACATTAAACTGTTTTCTCATCCAGATTCAGATAACGGCACATTTACT
>NZ_JAFNPF010000007.1:0-22720 GCF_026535915.1 Snodgrassella sp. B3882 | reverse complement strand
AGCGGATGTGGGTGGTCTGAGGAATGCGCAGGCAGTGGTCTGCTCTGGCCTGGGCGAAATCTTTAGGCAGACCCGTGGTTTCGCGTCCTTATAAAAGAAAATCTTTGTGATGAGCGAATTTATTAAAATCAAAATAATTATTTATTTATAAACAATTAAGAATTTTCAATTATTCAGCAACACAAAATACTTTTGTATTTCGTTAATTATATATAAAATATGTTTATTTATTTTGATAGAGTTTGGTGAAAAATAGTGAAGGAGTCATGTGATCCAATTTTAGTGGATTTAGATGGGACTTTAATTTTGACTGATTCATTGCATGAAATGTTAACTATCTTAATCAAAACACAGCCTTATGCAATATTTAAGTTAATTAAAATTTACTTTTCAGGTAAAGCTAAATTCAAACAATATGTCTTTGAACAAGTTGATTACGATGCTGAACGGGTACCCTATCGTGATGAGTTAGTAGAGTATATTAAGCATGAGAAACAAAATGGACGAAAAATCTATCTAGCTACAGCGGCGTATCATGGAATAGCTGAGAAAACAGCTGATTTTCTTCAATGTTTTGATGGTGTTCTTGCTACAGATTCAGACATAAACCTGAAGGGTATAAATAAGCTTAAAGCTATTCAAAAAAATTTTGGTCGCGAATTTATTTATGCAGGTGACAATAAAGCCGATATTCATATTTGGCGCGATGCTAAAGGAGCGATTGTAGTAGGGAACCATGTAAAAAAATTAAGCAAAGAAGTGGAAAAATTACATATACCAGTAATTAAGCAAATGCATAATACGGCTGTTAATTTAAGCACATGGATGAAAGCGCTTAGAATACATCAATGGTTAAAGAATGTTCTGCTTTTTATACCAATATTACTTGCTTTCCAATTTGAAGATTTGCATAAATTATGGCTGACTATGGTGGCTTTTATTTCTTTTTCTCTGGGCGCTTCAGCTACTTATATTTTGAACGATTTATGGGATTTAGAAAATGATCGTTCACACCCCAACAAGAAGTTTAGACCATTTGCATCAGGTGCTTTGTCAATCGCTCAAGGGGTTAAAGCAAGTGCTATATTATTGTTTTGTGCTTGCTTAAGTGCAATTTATGTATCTTGGTCTTATTTTGGAGCATTCTTGCTTTATTTAGTGATAACCACTTTATATAGCTTTAGAATTAAAAAAATTATATTACTAGATATTATCGTTTTATCAGTTTTATATACTCTTAGAATTATTGCTGGAGGAATAGTAACGAATATCAATTTAAGTTATTCGCTACTAGCTTTTTCAATTTTGATTTTTTTAAGTTTGGCAACCGTTAAAAGATGTGCAGAATTGGTCGCTATGCCAGACGTGCAAGAAAATGCGGTAGGTCGAGGATATATCAAAACTGATTTGGATATTCTGTGGCCGATTGGAATTAGCACATATATTGGGGCAATAATCGTTTTTGGTCTATATATAAATGCACCAGAAACGATTATTCACTATCAAAAGCCAGTTTTTTTATGGGGAGTACAGCTGTTTTTAATATATTTAATTGGAAATTTATGGATGGTGACCAGACGTGGCCAGATGCATGATGATCCGATTGTTTATTTTATAGAAGATAAGAAAAGCCTTATTGTGCTAGCTTTAATTGTGTTTATCACAATTTTAGCGCGTTTTTTTTATTTTTAATTGAAAGAAATTCATTGAATCTATTAACTTTTTTATTAGCGGTATTTAGTGTAACTTTGAATGCTTTTGCACAAATTGCTCTACGCAAAACCATGCAAACAGTAGGAGCTTTCCCTCATGGCTTGATGGATTTTTTCCAGTTTGGATACCAATTATGCACCAACCTGTGGTTTTTGGCTGGGATGAGTTTATATGCTGTCAGTATTGGTTTATGGATGGCAGTTTTAGGGAAGGTTGAAGTGAGTCTGGCTTATCCACTTTTGTCAATTGGTTATATCATTACTGCTTTTATCGGCTATTTTTTCTTACATGAAAATGTAAATATGATGCGGATTGTTGGTTTGGCCACTATTTGTGTTGGAATTGTCATTATTTCCAGGAGCGTTTAAGTTGCGACATATTATTACAGGGGGGAGTGGCTTTACCGGTCAGCTACTTGCTCATAGATTACTTGAAGACGGTCAGGAAGTAGTAAATTTTGATATCAAGAACTACAGTGACGATTACTTACAAAAAAATAGTCAATTTATTAATGGAGATGTCCGATCTATCGAAGACATCAAAAAATTAAAACTGCGTTCAGAGGATGTAATATATCATTTGGCCGCACGTCAGTTTGCCGATGCGGTACCTAAACGAAATCGTCAAAGATGGTTTTACGATGTTAATGTTAATGGTACACGTAATATATTGCAGGAAATGACGACTAATGATGTAACCAAAATGGTTTTTTTCTCTACGGACATGACTTACGGTCTGGTCAAGGCCACACCTGTCTCAACCGATCATCCCCAATGCCCTTTAGGTCCATATGGAAGTAGTAAGGTTGAAGCTGAAAAATTGATTCGCAGTTATGAAGGTTTGAATGCTACCATTTTTCGACCACGCCTTATTACAGGAGCAGGACGTTTAGGGATTTTGGGTAAGTTATTCCGTCTTATTGCAATGAATTTGCCGGTTCCGATGATTGGAAATGGTTTTAATCATTATCAAATGGTTAGTGTTGATGATTGTGTTACGGCTGCGTTACTGGCTGGCAAAAAACATTTTCCTCGTGAAACTTATAATTTAGGCTCCCTTAATCCCCCTACTACTCGAAAATTATTACAAGCGTTAATTGAGCATGCTCATTCAAAATCCTTTGTAATGCCGATTCCTTCATGTTTAATAAAACCAGTTTTGTCTGTAATGGATAAAATTGGTCTTACTGTGCTTTATCCAGAACAGTTTGTAATAGCTGATCAGAATATTTTATTAGACTGTCACAAAACTAATCAACAACTTGGCTGGACTCCTTCTGGCTCTGATATTGAAGCAATGTGTGCAGCATATGATAATTTTAAAAAAATAAGTGAAAAAAAATGAGTCAAGAACAAATTTCTGCTAAACAAGCCTGGTTGTTTTCTATAATTTACGCAATAACTGTGGTAGTTATTTGTTGTTTATTTTCTAAAAATTTTTTTGCCACAGATGATGCTGCATTTGAAATGCTTGGGTTTTTCAGGCAGATTGGTAGCATATGGGTCCAAGGAGAATTGCCGTTAATTGTGGATTCAATGTATCTGGGTGGAAATGAAGTTATAGATTTAACCAGAGGCATTTTTTTACCTCAAAATATTTTAATTTCAATTATTACTACTCAAAACAATTTTATTCAATTGGCCGGTAATATTTTAGCTTTTATCAATCTTTTGCTTGTCTCTTTATCATCCTTATCTATTGCTAAATCGCTTAAGTTGGGTAAATCTTATTCCTATGCCTTTGCCAGTATAGTTGTTATACAACCGGTATTTCTCTATTTCTATCTAGGTGAATGGTGGAATGCTGGAAATGGACAAGCTTGGGCAATGGTTTCCATTGCTACGTTTCTTTTGCTGGTAAAAGATTATTCGAGAAAAAATATTCTACTAAATTTTATTTCAGTAATTTTTTTGTTATCCTCAGGTTGGCCTCACGGTTTTATAGGATATGTCTTCTTTGTAGTAGTCACCATAATTTATGAATTTAACAAAATAAAAAATTCAAAATACTTTTTTTGTGTTTGTACTCCTACAATATTAGCGTTTATTTTTTCTACGCTAATTTACTCTGAAATTATATATTCGAATGATTTAATTAATCGAATTCATGGTTATTACACTAAACATAGAAATTATACACCATCATGGTCAATGCTTTTTCTTGGATTTATCCCAACATGGTATGAAAGTTTAAATTTATCTGGTCTGAAATTTATAAGATTATCGATGGGCTTTTCGACTTGTTTTTTGCCTGTTATATTTTTTTATCGAAACATTAAAGTGTTATGGCAAAAAGATGCAAACTTAAAATGGTTTATATCTTTAATTATAGTGTTTTTTATGTTGACCCAAATGCCAAGTCAATTTGGTCCTTTACGTTGGCCATTTAGGTTTATACCATTTCTGTCATTATTTATTTGTATGTTTGTATTTTATGTTTTAAAAAATGCACCAACTATAAATCCACGTGGTATAGTCGTTAATAAAAAAGTCTCTATAGTCATTTATGCCACTGTTGTATCAATATTAATTTTTATGATTGATTATATTGGCTTGGATTTATTATGGCCAATTGCTGCCTCTTTATTAGTGTTTTATTTAATTGATAAAAATATATTTAATTTAACTAAAAGTATATATGTTAAATTTAATTGGAATTTTTGTATTTTGCTTTTTTGTTGCGGATGTTTAAATTTATTTAATTTAATTGACGTCCATCATCCTTTTTTCTATATTCTGCAATTTTTTTCTTTTTGGTTGATTTTATTATCGCCATATATAATTGAACAGAAAAGAACAATTTTATTTATCAGTGTAAATGTATTCACATTATTAATAATGTTAATGGGATTGCCTCTTTTGGCTGGATATTATGGGTATGATACAAATTTATCTCATCGTATTCCAAGACCACAAAATGTCAATTTACAAGGCTTTGTTCTTTCTCTTCCTAAAAATGTTAAAGTAAAAGAGGTTAAGCAATTAAGTGAGGCTTCGGCTTCGCAATTTGGATTATTTGATATCAAATCGATAAATGGTTATACGCCGGTAGGTAATAAAAGAATGGAAGAAGTTTTACCAGTAAAACAGATCGCACATGGCTTTTTTAATGTTCCTTTAACGTTAAAGAATGTTTTGAAAAAACCTGATAACTTGGATGATTGTCAGGGAATAATTTTGCGAATCAGCACTATTATTGTTAAATCATCGGATTATGAGAAATTTAAAGAGCAATTTAAACAGTGTGGTTACACACAGGTTAACGTTGCAGATAAGCGAAAAAATTTATATGTATCTTTACCACTGACAAAGACCAAAGGTTGGGAAAATAATATACCTTATGCTTTTCCAGCAGTTGATGGGTTAGAGGTGGTTGAACATAAAAATAATAGCGATTTAGTCAATATTCCAGCACACAATGAGAAGATTACTCTGATTTTTCCTCGCTTGTGGTGGAAAGGTTATTCGGCAGAAATTAATGGTTTACCGTTATCGGTTACTCCTGATGGATCTGGCATGTTAGTCAGTGTAGAGGTGCCACCATCAGCCCATGGTGTTTTACGGTTAAGTTATTTCCCTGTAACTTGGCGATATTTATGGTTTTTACCACTTTTAGCTTTAGCCGGCCTGATGGTTTTATTATTCTGCTGTAAGGGTAACAAAAATAAATAATTAAGAAGTTATTCTAAGATGGAATCGGATGAATTGTAGGCGTGGGCATCAATTCATCTGATTGCATGGAGGTTGTTTACCAATATATTTAGTTTCACTTCGATATTTTTAATCAATGCTTTGAAAATATGATTTTAAGGAATTGAAAAACACTGGTTAGCTCTATTTTTCTTGATTGAATTGAATAAATAGTAAGATAACAAATCATCAGTATGCCTGCTTTATCTCAGACATATTGGGTTTTGCTGAGGTGGCTACAGACACATTTTTAATCATTGAAAGATAAAAGGTTGGTTTGTGTTTATTAGAATTGAGATGGTCTAGAAAAGGGCATTCCTTTTTATTATGAGGCATACTGGTAAATCTGTGTGTGCAAACTTCGCTGTTAATGGAAATTTTTTTAAAGTTATTAATATTTAATTTTGAAGAAAAATCTATTCAAAAAATGAGAATTTTAAACTATTAAAAAATATAAATAAATAAAATAATTTCAATCATATCCAAAATGGATTGAATCGTGACGTATTGAATCCGTTTTATCTATAAGAAGATGAAGATTCCTACAATGTAGATAAAAGCTTATCAAATTAATTTCACATGTTTTATATAGGTTTTATTTGAATGATTATGAGCTAATAATAAAGACTTAGATTTAATGCTAAAAAATAGGTTATCCGTATAAATTTAATACATAATTAAAATAGAAACTATATTTATTCAGTTTTTTTTCACATGAATTAAGTTAATGTTCAAAATAGGGGATTGAGTATTAATACAAAAATTGTTTTCCAAATAATTAATCTTGTTGTAGCTAGTTCGATGCTGACGGGTTTGTTCATTTTGTCTTTGCCTTGAAAGAGCATTATTGTTAGTTAGAAGAGCTTTGTTGATTGTTCTAGCTAAGATCCTATCAAGAAATTTGATGGTGTTGGAAAAGATAATATGTTCAGATAACATTAAGGTTTATGGGAGTTGGTATTCAAGGCAAGAATAGTTAATCCCCTTAAATAGGTGAACTGTTGGCGAAAAAATCTAAACAGCGCTTTTCCAGATTTCTACAAATTATAAATGCTGATATACACTGATCTTGCTGATTGATGGAAAAATAATTAATATTTTTAATAAAGTATATCAACGCAGGTCGACTCGGATGGTGTTTTGAATAAATTATTGTAATTGAGTAACAATCTTCAGTATGTTTTGGGTTGTGCATTAGATGATTAAATGTAATTAAGTATTTTTGTTGATCGAAGCTGGTTATTTTTGCAGATACATTGCATTATTCATTTAAATTCTTCAAGTTTGACTGTTTTTTTTCTCAAATTGTACTGTTTTAAATAGGATTTTTTGGTTATTGTGTAGGGTTTTATATTAGTGCCAAAAATTATTTTTTCAGGTTCAAAATAGATTCATTTGTTTTTAAGTGATAAGAATTGTATTTTTATATAGAAAACAATAAGCTTATAAATAAATATTATTAAGCAATTTTGATTTGTCTATGATATTGTTAATTATTGTGCTTTGTCATGCATTTTTTCGTTCTCAAAAGGTATGTTTATGAAAGAAATTCGACAATTAATAGCAGCTGATCTGGATTATTTTATTCAGTTACGACATGATATTCATGAGCATCCCGAACTGGCTTTTAATGAAAATAGAACCAGTGATAAGGTAGCTCAATTATTGCAGCAATGGGGTTATCAGGTTGAAAAGGGGATTGGCGGGACTGGATTGGTTGGTCAATTACGTCTTGGAGATGGTTCAAAAAGCATTGGAATTCGGGCAGATATGGATGCGTTGCCCATTAAAGAAGAAAGTGGAGTAGCGTACACCAGTGCGCATGAGGGGAAGATGCACGCATGTGGGCATGATGGGCATACGACCATACTTTTGGCTGCAGCAAAGGCACTTGCGACAAGAAAATCGTTTAATGGTACTGTGAATTTGATATTCCAACCGGCTGAAGAATTTGGTCGCCCTAATAGTGGTGCTGCACGTATGATTGCGGACGGTTTATTTGAAAAGTATCCTTGTGATGCAGTTTTTGGCATGCACAATATGCCTGGGTACCCACAGGGGCAGTTGCATTTTCATGATGGATGGATGATGGCTTCATCAGATGTGGTCACGATTACAGTTAAAGGTGTTGGTGGACATGGAGCTAAGCCACATAATACGCATGATCCAATTGTGGCTGCTTGTTCTATTGTGATGGCTTTGCAAACGATTGTTTCACGTAATGTCAACCCTTTAGATTCAGCTGTAGTGACTGTTGGAATGTTTCATGCCGGTGTAGCTAATAATGTGATTCCTGAACTGGTTGAGTTGAAGTTAACTGTGCGTTGTTTTAAGCCACAAGTGCGTAAATTGTTGCAGGAGCGTATTGAAGCTATTGCACAGGCACAAGCTCAAAGTTTTAATGTGGAGGCTGAAGTAGATTATCAGCATGGTTATGCCCCCGTTTTTAATACCAGTAAAGAAACGCAGTTTGCCCGTGATGTAGCCCGTAAGGTGGTTGCTGAAGAGGATATTGCTGATCAAACTGAACCAATGGCTGGTAGTGAAGATTTTGCGTTTATGCTGGAAAAATGTCCAGGTTGTTATTTATTTGTGGGTAATGGTATTAAGGACGTTGACGCCGCTTCTGGCTATGAACTGCATAATCCATATTATGATTTTAATGATAAGAATATTGAGGTGGGAGCTACTTACTGGGTAACGCTCGCTGAAGAATTTTTAAAATAAGATGCGATGAATTTAGTTTAGATAAAGGGAATATTTGCATGAATTCTGGACAAGCAGTTGAAGAAATAAAAAAACCACCAGCGAAAGCAATTGCGGCAGCTGTAACGGGAAATGCATTAGAATTTTATGATTTTATTATTTATTCTTTCTTTTCTGTTTATATTGCGGCCACTTTTTTTCCTACTGGTAATGACTTTACAAGTTTGCTGGCAGCCGTAGCCGTTTATGGTGTTGGTTTTTTTACACGGCCATTAGGTGGTTTGTTGATTGGTGCTTATGCGGATAAGAATGGACGCAGGGCGGCGATGATTTTAACGGTGACGTTAATTACAGTAGGAACGCTGGGATTGGCTGCAACACCGAGCTATAAGGATATCGGTATTGCTGCACCGTGTATTGTTCTTTTGGCGCGATTAATTCAGGGTTTGGCACTTGGTGGAGAAGTTGGACCTGCGTCGGCAATGTTGCTTGAATCTGCGCCAAAAGATAAACGGGCTTTTTACGCCAGTTGGCAGATGGCCAGTCAAGGTATCGCGGTGGCGACAGGTGGCGTGGTCGGGTTTTTGGTTTCAGCGGCATTGACTCAGGAGCAATTAGCTAGTTGGGGCTGGCGTATCCCTTTTTTAGGGAGTTTGATTCTGATACCGATAGCGATATATATCCGGCGTGCATTACCGGAAACATTGGAAGAACCGACCTATGATAACGGTATGGATATGCTTTCTATCATATTTAGCCGCTATGGGAAATATGTGGTATTAGGTATTGTGGCTTTGATGTCGACGGCGATTACTGCCCAAGTTGGGAATTACATGACTACGTTAGCCATTAGTAAGTTAGGAGTTCGAGCTGAAATAGCACAGCTTTCGACTATTCTAGGCGGCGTAATGATGTTTATGTTTTCTTTGCTGGCTGGGTATATGGCCGATAAATATGGTCGGAAAATGATCATGTTCTGGCCCAGATTGTTGTTAACGGTCGCTATTGTGCCGATGTTTATGTGGTTAATCGATTCTCAAAGTCAGTGGGTGTTGTTGTCGGTAACGATGATGGTGACGGCTCTTACGGGAATGAGCGGTGCGGCCAGTCTGGTGGCGATTCCAGAAATGATTCCCATCTCTGTACGAGCTACGGGGGTATCGTTGATTTATGCTATTGGTGTAACGGTGTTCGGGGGCACAGCTCAACCCATTTTTACCTGGTTAGTTCAAATGTTTGGGGCTGTTTCAATGGCTTATTATGTGGTGTTGATGAGTTTGTTATCGTTGATAGCAGTGTATTTGATGCCAGAAACCCGACATGTCAATGTAAGAGATTAGTTTTTTGGAAGAGTACGATAAAAAAGCCAGCTGTTATGCTGGCTTTTTTTGACTGAGTTATATAAGCGTTTTAACGACATCAACTACATGGTCTACGGTAAATCCAAACTCTTTAAATAATTGTTCTGCGGGAGCAGATTCGCCGAATCGATCGATGCCGATGATGGCACCATTAGACCCAATGTATTTATACCACGAGTCGCTTACTCCTGCTTCGATAGCAATACAAGGAAGATGAGCTGGAAGTACACTATCGCGATAAGCTTGGTCTTGCTGATCGAAAATTCGGGTATTTGGCATGGATACGACGTGCGTAGCGATGCCCATTTGATGAAGCTTTTCCTGAGCTTTGACTGCCAGTTCTACTTCAGAACCTGTAGCAATTAATACAGCTTTAGCTTCTTTTTCATTGCTTGCTGCTTTCAATACATAGCCTCCGCGACGAATATTCGCCAATTGCTTAGAATCGCGAGGTAAAAAAGGTAAGCTTTGACGGCTAAAGATCAAACAGCTGGGGTGGGTACTTGCTGCCGCAGCATCTGCCCAGGCGATCAGCGATTCAGCGCTGTCACAAGGACGCCAAACACTCATATTTGGAATTAGGCGTAGGGTAGCAATTTGTTCGATTGGCTGGTGAGTTGGGCCATCTTCACCAAGACCGATGGAGTCATGCGTAAAGACAAATATTGGGTTAATTTTCATCAATGCAGCCATGCGCAATGCATTGCGAGCGTATTCACTGAACATCAGGAACGTTGCGCCAAACGGTTTAACACCACCATGCAGGCTTAGGCCGTTCATGATTGCAGCCATACCGAATTCGCGCACACCGTAATGAATATAGTTGCCAGTTTTCTCAGGTGTGGTAGAAATGCTGCCTGACCAGTTGGTCAAGTTGGATGGTGTTAGGTCGGCAGAGCCACCAACAAATTCAGGTAATATTTTGGCTAGTATTTCAATGCTGTTCTGGCTAGCTTTGCGTGTAGCTATTTTTTCTGCTTTGGCGCACACCTCTTGTAAGGCGTTTTGTACGTATTGATCATATTGTTGAGGTAATTCACCATCCATCCGCCGGATAAATTCGGCTGCCTCTGCTGGATATTGTTGTTGATAAAGTTGAAATTGATCTTGCCACTGTTGTTCCAATTTTTCGCCAGCCTCAATGGCATTCCAGCTTTGATAAATTTCATCAGAAATAGTGAAAGGGGCATGTGGCCAGTTCAATGCAGTGCGGGTTGCGGCAATTTCTTCAGTACCCAGTGGAGCACCATGGGTTTTATGACTGCCTTCTTTGTTGGCAGAACCTTTACCAATTTTAGTTTTACAGCAGATGATAGATGGTTTTTCTGTTTCTGCTTTGGCCGCGTTAATGGCCGCACGTATCGCTGTTTCATCATGTCCGTCTACATTGGATACGGTGTGCCAGCCATAGGATTGGAAGCGTTCAGGAATGTTTTCGCTAAACCAGTTATCCACTTTACCATCAATGGAAATATTGTTGTCATCATAGAGAACAATTAATTTGCCCAGTTTTAGTGTGCCAGCTAAAGAACAGACCTCATGCGAAATACCTTCCATAAGGCAACCATCGCCCACTAACACAAAGGTATGATGATCAACTATATTTAAGCCAGGTTTGTTAAACTGTTCTGCAAGTATTTTTTCAGCTAAAGCCATACCAACAGCATTGCCAATACCTTGTCCTAATGGACCGGTTGTGGTCTCAACCCCATCGGTATAACCATATTCTGGATGACCGGGTGTTTTACTATGTAATTGACGAAAGTTTTTTAATTCTTCAATGCTTAGATTATAACCACTTAAATGTAATAAGCTATATAGCAGCATGGAGGCATGCCCGTTGGACAGGACAAAACGGTCACGGTTATAAAACTTTGGGTTATTAGGATTGTGTTGCAGAAATTCTCGCCATAATACGGTTGCCATTTCTGCCATGCCCATTGGTGCCCCAGGATGTCCTGAGTTGGCTTGTTCAATGGCGTCCATTGCTAAAAAACGAATTGCATTAGCTAATTGTGATGGCATGTGATTACCTTTAAGTGTCATGGTAGCTGAAAGATTGAAATAGGATAAAGGATGTCGGTTTTTGAATTTGTTCTTTCAGGATAGATTATCCTGTTTTTATGAAATGTCAGCAACATTAGTCTTTGATTTCATCCTGGTAATGCGTGTTTAAGACCAGCTATATGATGATGTTATTAACAATTTATAGCTCATTAGAGAATTTGCTTAATTTATTTCAATTTTATTTGTAATTTATATACATATATAATATGCTAATGGCAGTTTTCAAAGATGCAGAATAAAGACTCATATCACTTAATTTAAAGGGGAAAATTTGTGAAAAAGTTTTTGTTTGTGTTGATATCGTTGTGTAGTTTTGTTTATGCCTTTGCGGCAGTTAATATTAATACGGCAAACACGAAGGAACTGGAAACTTTGCCAAGTATCGGTCCGGTGAAAGCCAAAGCAATTGATGAATACCGTAGGGAAAACGGTTTATTTAAGTCGAAGGAAGACATCATAAAAGTTAAAGGCATTGGACCAGCAACGTATGAAAAGCTAAAAAATCATATTACTGTTGGCCAAGCGAATCCAAAGCTTCCTGTAGCTACTTCTTCCTCACGTAAGCCAAAATATGCAGTACCCGCGACTGCTGTGAGTAAATAATTCCTACCTTGATCATAAAAGGATCAAAGAATTGAATTAATGGCATCAGTTTTACACGTGGTGCCTTTAGTGTATTTGTAATCTCAGCGTTATTAGGATATTAGTTTAATTCATTATATGTGGCTATAAACATTGAAATTTGATTTTAAACCCATAAAGCATGAGTAATTCTGGCAAGAAAAAAATCTTATGAGTGACTTAATTTAATTAATAATAGAATATTTGGGTATTTTTGATTTAGGTTTATTTCTTAGCTTAAGTTTAAACTAATGTTGTTGTACCAATTCAATAGGGCGGACACTATTTTCAGTGAGTATATCAATCCGTAACGGCTAGAAGAAAGCATGCTTGGATAAATATATATTTTTTAAACTGGTCCACAAATGGATACAGATAAATATATTTTTCCATGAAAATATGTCAATAAATTATATAGTTAACTGGCAAAAATATTGGCTTTGATGTGATTGTAGAAATTTTCAGCCTGCGGGCTTAACGGGCGATTTTTATGTTTTATCAGATAAATAGATCTTTCTAATGTGCTGTCTTTGATGTCTCGAATAACCAGGTTTTTATATTCAAATTGAAAAAGGGTTAATCGGGGCACAAGACCTATACCATAGTTAGCGGCCACTAAGCCCATCATGGTTGTCAGCTGGCTGACTTCGAGGACATATCGAATTCCAAATAAATCTACGATTTTGTCAACATATAACCGGATACTGGTGCCCTTGGTAAAGCCGATCATGTCATAACTGAGCAAGTCGTTGAGGCTGACGGTTTCTTTGGTCGCTAAAGGATGTTCTCTGTGACAGATGAGGTGAAATTTATCGGAAAATAAAAATTCTGAGGATATTTCGGCCAGAGAGGAAGAGTTGGCGGTTAGAGCCAATTCGGCGCGTCCATGAAGAAGGGCTTGCAAGCAAAGATCCCATTGAGCATCAAGTAGCTCAACGTGAATATTTGGATGCTGGTGATGAAAGCTGGCCAAAAGCTGGGAGACCCATTGCACCACAATTGATGGCATTGCTGCCAGCACAAATTTATCCAAATGGCGATTGGCATGTGAACGTATTTCTTTAGTTGTGCGTTCATAGGAAAACAATAATTCACGCGCCAGTTTAATAAAATGAACGCCATCCTCATTAAGCTGAACTTTACGGGTATCCCGATCAAATAAACGATAGCCAATCTCTTTTTCCAGATTAGCGATTAATCCACTAAATGCGGGTTGTGATAAATGAATTTTTTGTGCAGCGCGAGTAAAGTTGTCTTCTTCCACCAGAACCAAAAATGCTTTTATCTGTTTAATTGATATGTTCATACTTAATTTAACACTATAACACTCTATGTTATTCATTATCTTAACATATTTTCTGCTAAATGCATAGAATTTTTGACCATATTATGTGATTTTTAGTGGATTAATAGGTTTTCTTTATAAATTTATCTTTAATATCGATTAGACAGGCTACGTCACAATTGTAAGAATGCATGGGTTTTTATAAAGATCCACGTTTCTTTTCATTACAACTGACCAAAAGGGGGCATTTATGCTTGCGTTAATAGGCATATTGACTATTGCTACTCTGCTTTTCTGCATTATGAGTAAGCGGCTTTCGCCGATAGTTTCTTTGATTATTATTCCTATTTTGGGTGCTGTCGTAGCACTTTACATCGTACCTTTATTTCAAGGAGGTGTTGAAGCTTTACCGGTTTATACAACCATTCCAAAAATGGCGGTTGCGGGCATTTCTAAATTGGCCCCAATGGCAGCCATGTTTGTATTTGCCATTATTTTCTTTGGTGTTGTTAGTGATGCGGGTATGTTTGATCCGATTATTGCCAAGATCCTTAAAGTGGTAGGCACCAGCCCGAAAAAGATTATTATTGGTACGGGTGTATTGGCATTAATTGCTCACTTAGACGGTAATGGTGCAGTGACGTTCCTGATTACTGTACCGGCAATGATTCCGCTTTATGACAAATTGGGGATTGATAAAAGAATACTGGCCGGTATCACTGCTTTGAGTGCTGGGGTGAACTTTTTGCCTTGGACTGGACCGATGATTCGTGCTGCTTCTGCACTGGAAGTTTCTACTCATGATCTTTTCACACCTTTGATTCCGGCACAGCTTACCGGCTTGGCTTTCATGGTGTTTATGGGCTGGTATTGGGGTCGTAAAGAAGAGAAACGCCTTGGTTTAGTTGGTGGTGGTGCTGGTGGCACGATGGCTGCTGGTGAAGAAGCCGAGGCTATCACGCATTTCAAGCCTAAAGAGCTAACTGAAGAAGAATTGAAATTGCGTCGTCCACATTTATTCTGGCCAAATCTGATTTTGGTGATTGTGGTTATCACTTGTATGGTTGCTACCAAAATCGCACCGACAATAATTTTCATGGTTGCTTGCTGTATTGCACTGACTTTGAATTACCGTAAACCTGCAGAGCAGTCTGCCCGTATTAATGCTCATGCCAAAGGTGCATTAATGATGGCATCTATTTTATTTGCTGCAGGTGTCTTTACTGGCATTATGAGTGGATCAGGTATGTTGAAAGCAATGGCTGTTGCCACTGGTGAATTTGTACCAAATTCATTGGCTTCACATATTCCTTTCATTGTTAGTTTAATCGCCATGCCATTAAGTCTGATCTTTGACCCAGATTCTTATTACTTTGGCATTATGCCAGTTGTGGCAAACATTGGTGGATTCCCTCCGATTCAAGTTGCTCAGGCTTCTTTGTTAGGTCAGATGACAACTGGATTCCCTGTAAGTCCGTTGACTCCTGCCACTTTCCTGTTGTGTAGCCTAAGTGGTGTGGATTTGGCTGATCATCAGAAGTTTACTATTCCAGTATTGTGGGCAGCATCTATTATCATGGCTATTGGTGCCATCATAACAGGCGTATTCCCTGTTTAAATATGCTGTAGGTTTTTCTTTAAATGCAATAAAAGGTATATTTTATGAAAAAAATCAGAATTGGTTGTGGTGCTGGTTATGGTGGTGATCGTATTGAACCCGCTGTAGAGTTAGTACAAAAAGGGAATATTCAGTACTTGGTATTTGAATGTTTGGCTGAGCGCACTATTGCCATTGGTCAACGTCAGAAAAAGCATAATCCTGATGCCGGTTATAACGAGTTGCTGGCAGCGCGTATGCAAGCGGTTTTACCTGCTTGTATCGAAAAAGGCATTAAGATTGTTACCAATATGGGTTCGGCTAATCCGCGTGCCGCTGCGAAAGTCACTGCAGATATTGCGCGTTCACTTGGTGCTAAAAATCTAAAAATTGCCATTATTGAAGGTGATGATGTTTATGAGCAAGTTATTGCTCAAGATTCTAAATTGGATGAATTGAAACAGCCGATTTCTCAATGCGGTAAAAAAATTGTTTCTGCTAATGCTTACATCGGTGCAGAACCCATGGTGGAAGCGCTGAATAATGGTGCTGATATCGTTATTGCTGGACGTGTATCTGATCCGTCTTTATTCCTGTCTATTATGATGCATGAATTTAAATGGGCGGCCAATGATTGGACTCATTTGGGTAAAGGTACCATTCTGGGTCATTTACTGGAGTGTGCAGGTCAGATTACTGGTGGTTATTTTGCTGACCCGGGCTTTAGAGATGTGCCAAATCTGGCTCGTCTGGGTTTCCCGATCGCTGAAATCAGTGAAGATGGTGATGCCATCATCACTAAGGTAGAAGGATCTGGTGGGATGGTGACACCTGATACTTGTAAAGAACAGATGCTGTATGAAATTCATCGTCCAGATGAATACAAAACACCTGATGTGATCGCTGACTTTACCAATATTACCTTCACTCAAGACGGCAAAAATCGCGTAGCAGTTACTGGGGGCAATGGTCGTGCCCGTCCTGAAACTCTAAAAGTCTCTGTAGGCTATGAAGATGGCTGGATTGGTGAAGGTGAAATGAGTTATGCCGGTCCGGGTGCTGTAGAACGTGGCAAATTGGCTCTGGAAATTGTGAAAGAACGTTTTGCTATTTCTAATGTTAAACCACAAGAAGTGCGCTATGACTTGATCGGGGTTAACTCTCTACATGGTGCTACATTGTCTCAAAACAGTCAGCCTTATGAAGTTCGTGTCCGCGTTGCCGGCCGTTTCGCTACTAAAGCTGAAGCTGCTGTCGTGGGTAACGAAGTGGAAACTTTATACACCAATGGCCCTGCTGGTGGCGGTGGTGCCATGAAGTCTGTTAAGGAAATTGTGGCTATGGACTCTACCTATATTTCCCGCGATCTGGTTAAAACCAATATTGATTATCTGGAGGTTTAATAATGAAGTTACGTGAAATTGCACATTCCCGTACAGGTGATAAAGGTAATACCTCAAATATCTCTTTGATTGCTTATAGAGAAGAAGATTACGAAAAATTAAAAAATGCAGTCACTGCGGAAAAAGTTAAAGCATTTTTTAGCGATATTGTGACAGGTGATGTTGTTCGGTATGAATTACCTAATATTGGCGCATTAAACTTTATTATGTATGGTGCTTTGGGTGGCGGGGTTACTCGTACTTTGGCACATGACATGCATGGCAAAGGATTAAGCGCAGCTATTCTTGATATGGATATAGATTAATTTTAATCCAATCTTAACGGCGTCAATGTTGACGCCGTTATATTTGCAATAAAACAATTAAATGCATCGGTTTATGTATTGAAGATAACAATATTCTGATAACAGATCATTGCAATAGATTAGGGCGGGGAGCCTATGAACACGAAACAACTTAATTTGGCGGATGTGAAAAATCATCTTTGGGATGGCATGACAATAATGTTTGGCGGATTTATGGGGATAGGTACTCCGGCTAAACTGGTGCAGGCAATTTTGGATGCAGGAATTAAGGATTTAACCATCATTGGTAATGACACAGCATTTGTTGATACCGGTGTTGGACCATTAATAACCAATAACCGTGTAAAAAGATTGATTACTTCGCACATTGGTACCAATCCTGAAACTGGTAAGAAAATGATTGCCGGTGAAATTGATGTTGAGCTGGTTCCTCAAGGAACACTGGCTGAACGAATTCGTGCTGCTGGGGCTGGTTTAGGTGGGATTTTAACTCCAACTGGTTTGGGCACAATTGTAGAAGAAGGCAAACGAAGAATAACCGTTGATGACCGTGATTACCTGTTAGAAACGCCATTACATGCTGATTTAGCAATTGTATTAGCGCAAAAAGCTGACAAAATGGGTAATCTGGTATACGAATTATCTGCACAAAACTTTAACCCACTTGTTGCCATGGCTGCTAAAACCGTTATTGCTGAAGCCAACAGCGTGGTGGATGTCGGTGCAATTAAGCCGGATGATGTGGTGACGCCAGCTGCGTTAGTTGACTATATTATTTATCCGGACTGATAAGGGGATGAACATGAATGCAAAAGAACTAATCGCACGCAGAATTGCATTGGAATTTAATAATGGTGATGTGGTGAATCTGGGCATAGGTTTGCCAACACAAGTTGCAAATTATGTGCCAGAAGATGTGCATATTACATTGCAATCTGAAAATGGATTTCTCGGACTGGCGGCATTGGATCCCGAGCACGCGAACCCTAATATGGTCAATGCAGGCGGGCAATTGTGTGGTATTGCTGCTGGCGGCAGTACCTTTGATAGTGCTTTTTCCTTTGCTCTGATTCGTGGCGGTCACGTGGCGGCCTGTGTGCTCGGTGGACTGGAAGTTGATCAGCAAGCGAATCTGGCTAACTGGATGGTGCCAGGAAAAATGGTGCCTGGTATGGGCGGTGCAATGGATCTGGTTACTGGCGCACGTAAAGTCATTATTGGGATGGAACATTGCACTAAAAATGGTGATTCCAAGATTCTGAAGAAGTGCACACTACCATTAACGGCACAACATAAAGTAAATCTTATTGTTACAGAGCTAGCAGTATTTGGTTTTGCCGACGGAAAAATGGTGCTTCGGGAACATGCTCCAGGGGTGGATCTGGATACCATTAAAGCTAAAACTGAGGCCGAATTTATTGTGGCGGACGATTTCAAACAGATGGTCATCAGCCAGCGCGGTTTATAAAAAGTCAAAGCGGAAAATTAAGGAAATTTGATGGAAAATATTGTTATTGTCAGTGCTGCGCGTACACCAGTCGGCAGCTTTAATGGTTCTTTGGCCAGTGTGGGCACGATAGATCTGGGTAAAATAGTGATTACCGAAGCCATCAAACGTGCTGGTGTGGATGCGGCACTGGTTGAAGAAGTAATCATGGGTAATGTTTTGCAGGCTGGCCTAGGTCAAAATCCTGCTCGACAAGCTGCTTTAAGCGCTGGTCTTGCCGATTCTGTTCCAGCTTACACCGTGAATAAAGTATGTGGATCTGGTCTGAAAACCGTAGCCTTGGCGGCGCAAGCTATTGCTGCCCGTGATGCAGAAATTATTGTTGCCGGCGGTATGGAAAACATGAGTCGCGCACCATACTTGCTGGATAGCAAAGCACGCTGGGGTTATCGTATGGGTGATCAGCAAGTTATTGATACTATGGTGCATGACGGTTTAACTTGTGCTACCAATCATTACCATATGGGGATTACCGCAGAAAATATTGCCGAAAAATATCAAATTAGCCGGCAGGAACAGGATGAACTGGCATTGCGTTCACAACAATTGGCTTCTAAAGCGGTTGCAGATGGTGTGTTTGATGCAGAAATCGTGCCAGTAACCATTAAAACCCGTAAAGGGGAAATTGAATTTGCCCGTGATGAATACCCACGTGCTGAGACCACAGCAGAGGCACTGGCTAAATTGAAACCAGCTTTCAACAAAGAAGGTACCGTGACTGCTGGTAACTCATCCGGTATCAATGATGGCGCTGCTGCCGTTGTGGTGATGACCGAAAGCAAAGCCAAACAATTGGGTCTGAAACCATTAGCGAGAATTCGCAGCTATGCCAGTGGTGGGGTAAGCCCAGCATTGATGGGCATGGGACCGGTTCCTGCAACTCAGAAAGCTTTGCAAAAAGCCAATCTGAGCTTAAAAGATATTGATCTGATCGAAGCGAATGAAGCCTTTGCGGCGCAATTCTTGGGCGTAGGACGTGAATTGCATTTTGATATGAATAAAACCAATATCCATGGTGGTGCGATTGCTTTAGGACACCCAATTGGTGCCAGCGGAACCCGCATTTTGGTTAGTCTGTTATACGGTTTGCAATCACAGGATGTATCACTCGGATTGGCTACGCTTTGTATTGGTGGTGGCCAGGGTATCGCCATGATTGTTGAGCGGATGTAAAGCAATTCGATTCAATTTAAATTGAATGAATAAATGGTCGTATCACGTTGGGGTGATATGGCCATTTTATCTATATAGCATAGTTATGACCAACTATAAGACCACATCGGAAAAAACGGCCGTCAAAGACTAATCTGTATCGGCTATTATCTGTAAGATTTCTTCTGCAGTTATATTAAGTATTTGCATGGCTCTTCAGAAAATTCATGTAACTAAAGTAGTCATGTTCACTATTGTTCATAAAGTCTTTGAGAGGTGTGCCACATTCAGACAAAATGCTCTTTCTAACCAATGCTGCCTCAGCTCTTTATGTTCGAAGTGTTTTCACCCGTAGGCATAATGGTCATTAACGAACCAGCACCGCATTGGCTGCACGTTTAACATTGGCAGCCCATTGGGCAATGATTTGCCAATACAAGCTTAAATTTAACTTGGTCGCCAAGGCATGTGGCTGTCTGACGAGACATGCACAGACTCCTACAGATGAATTAAACCAATAACAAACAGTAGTTTTGTGTTGGTGTGTCTGTGCTTTTATTTGTTGGGCTAGATGAACATTGATTGGCTGTTTCCTATATATTTAGATGGCGGCTATATATAAGGCAAGAATACAGAAAATACCACCTATCCAGATACAGGAACGAGCAAAAGATTTGTCTTGGATGTAACAATATAAATAGCCTATACGGCTAAGAATAAATAACACGCTCCAGCTATTGATAGTTATCTGTGCGGCATTACCGGTTAAATGAGCAATCATGACTGCTGCAGCAAAAGGTGCAAAAACTTCATAACCATTCTGCTGAGCAGCATTAGCGCGCGCGGCTTTACCTACGGTGTGAGCAAGGAACGCTCGGGGATGATGATTATCCTTGGCACTAAACCCAGCATATTTTTTGGCCATAAAAGCCGCGATCCATGGTAAAAACATTGCTATCACAACACACCAGTAAGCTAAAGTCATGGCATTTCTCCGCTAAAATCACTGAACAAAAACTTTAAAATTTCCAATTTATATGCGATGGATCATAGTTTAATTGAAGGTATCAACTTTACCATATGGATAAATTATAAGATAATTCAAAGATTTTTTAATTTATTTTCAAATTCATCACCCTCACTGAAATTTCATCTGTAAGGCTCTTGCCCTGATTTAACATGAAATTAAAAGTGTTTAATTGATTTCAGGAACTTACCATGTTGTTTAAAAAACTGGCAGACCAGAATGTTGCTGGCAAAACCATTGTCATGCGTGTGGATATGAACGTGCCTATTAACAATGGAGTCATAACCGATGACACGCGGATACGCGCTTCCTTAGATTCAATCCGTTTTTGTTTGCAACAGGGAGCCGCAGTGATTTTACTGACGCATCTGGGTCGTCCGAAGGCAGGGGAGCCAAAGCCGGAAGATAGTGTAGAGCCAGTTGCAGAGCGCTTGGGCGAATTATTAGGTCAAAGGGTGCCGGTTGTAGAAAATTGGCGGGAAAACAAACCACAACTAGCCGCTGGACAAATAGCCATGTTGCCTAATGTGCGACTCAATATTGGCGAAAAGCAAAACGATCGCGATCTGGCTAAGGCTTATGCAGCTTTAGGTGACATCTATGTTAACGATGCATTTGGTACGGCACATCGTGCCGAGTCTTCCACAGCGGCTATAGCTGAAGTTGCTCCAATAGCTTGTGCTGGTATGTTGTTAACTGCTGAATTGGAAGCGCTTGGTCAGGCATTACAGCATCCTCAACGCCCGTTGGCTGCCATCGTTGCTGGCAGTAAAGTTTCTACCAAACTGACTATTTTGGAAAGTCTGGCTGATCAGGTTGATCAATTAATTGTCGGCGGCGGGATTGCTAATACCTTTTTGCTGGCGCAAGGTCTGCCGATTGGACAGTCTTTGGCTGAAGCAGATCTGGTAGAGGATGCTCGACGAATTATGGCTAAAATAAAATCTAAAGGCGGGGAAGTGCCTTTGCCTACCGATGTAGTGGTAGCGAAACAGTTTGCTGCAGATGCGCCAGCGACAGTGAAAAATGTTGATGATGTTGCAGAAGACGACATGATATTGGATATTGGTCCTGATTCTGCGCGCCGACTGGCACAAATGATGCAGTCTGCCAAAACCATCGTCTGGAACGGTCCGGTAGGTGTATTTGAATTTCCAGCTTTTGCTCATGGAACCGAGGCTTTGGCAAAAGCTATTGCGAACAGTGAAGCGTTTTCAATTGCTGGAGGTGGGGATACTTTAGCTGCGATCAGCAAATTCGGAATAACCGATCAAATAAACTATATCAGTACTGGCGGTGGAGCGTTTTTGGAGTTTCTGGAAGGGAAAATTCTTCCTGCCGTAGCCGCATTAACTGCCCGAGCCTAAATGAAGAAAAAGGTAGAGAGTTAATTCCCTAAAAATTTGAACGCATCCATTTCGAAAAAAGCACTTTATAGAGTGCTTTTTTTAGTTTTAACTAAGTAAATTTATCAGAAACAATAACTGCTTAAGTCAATTTAAAGATTTTTTTAATTAATCGGATGATAAATTGAAAAAGCGTTATTTACTATACTTTTAAAATCCATTTGCACATCATTTTGCCAATCAGATTAGAAAAATCAGCTGTTTGATATCAGTTGATTTGAAGAAAGTAGGTGCAGGCCAGATGAGATTAAATTAAATCCGCATTAAAATGTCTATAAAGCATAAAAATCTCATTTAATTTAATGATAAGATTGGTATTATTAGCGATGATTAATTAAAAAAGGTCAGATGAAATCATCTGACCTGGCTTGGCTATTATTTGCTGTATTAATTGATGAAATCGGTTTTAATCTCGCGCCAGCTAAGTCTTTTAAAGCTAACGGCACACATCGGTATCCCTTCTAATGCTATTTGCTCACCGTTAGACAGACTTGCTTGCGGTCTTTTGCGGAAGCAATTTTCAATAGTTGTTTTTTCACCAGGCGGTTTTTGAATGCCAGACTTACCAGCATTGAGGAAATTATAGATATTATTGCCCGATATTTTTAAGCCTACTACCCCATTCATGGCTAAACTGCTGTGGATGGTTTGATCATTTTGACCTAGCGTGAAATGTGGGGCGTTACTACCTAGTTTGCCACCGCTGCGACTATCAAATTGGGTTAGGCGGGAAGTCATGTTGGTGGTATCTTTCGTTTCGCTAATCTGGCAAGGATCGTTTAGAACTGTCGGCTGTTTACTTTCCTTTTCATGATCATAAGCACGAGTAATCACCATGCCTGTAGATAACAGTTGATTAATCGCCGTTGTCACTCGTTCTC
>NZ_JAFNPF010000006.1:0-42101 GCF_026535915.1 Snodgrassella sp. B3882 | reverse complement strand
ACACCCTTTTAGAAGAACCCAGTATATGATACTGGGTTCTTTGCTTTATACCTCACTAAAGCAGCCGAAAGGCTGCTTTAGTTATGGCTACTGCTACAATGCGGCTTTTAGATCAAACTTCTAAATCCCTGCTGTCGCAATGCTTCATACAATACTATTGCTGCTGCATTCGACAGATTCAGCGAGCGGATGTGGGTGGTCTGAGGAATGCGCAGGCAGTGGTCTGCTCTGGCCTGGGCGAAATCTTTAGGCAGACCCGTGGTTTCGCGACCAAAGAGAAAATAGATATCTTGCTCGTTGTCGCTATAGTCGTATTCTGTGTAATTGCGTGTGCCATACGTCTCAATTAGATAAACTTCTGCATTGGCCTGTGCTTCGGTCATGGCTATGAACCTATCTAGGCTGTCATGATAATGAATGTCGACATGGGGCCAGTAATCCAGACCGGCACGTTTAAGCATACGGTCGTCAGTAGAAAAGCCAAGAGGATGAATTAAATGCAGGCTAGTGCCAGTACCGGCACAGGTACGGGCGATGTTGCCGGTATTTGCTGGTATTTGAGGTTGATATAAAACGATGTGCAGGCTCATTTAAATGAATCAATAAAAAAGTATTTAGTTTATATCAGATAAAACAGATGTTGTAGTGCTAATTTAATCATTGATAATAAACAATTTGTATTTCTTAATTGTGGATTTTATTTATCTGATTCTAATATAGATAAATTATTATCTGAAATAAAACGGGAAAGGGGAAATATAATTGAATGATTAAAGTAAGTGGTATCAATCTATATTTTGAAAAATCGGGTAAGGGAGATGCTTTGATATTGTTGCATGGAAAGGGTGAGGATTACAGTATTTTTGCTCCGCTATTACAGAAATTCCTACAAAATTATATAGCTATGCAGTGGATAGTCGTTATTATGGTTTAAGTGAAAAAAATGCTGTTTATGACATCGATGTGATGATGGCTGATATTTATGCGTGGATTAAGGCTCTGGCTATTAGTCCGGTTAATATTCTAGTGTTAGTGATGGTGCGATCTTTTCTCTGCAGTTTGCTCTGCATGATCAGTCTATGATGTCCAACATAGCATTATTAGAGGTAAATCTCTCGTCTGCGAATTTTAATGCCGAAAGTCTTAAGTTTGTGCAACAGTACTTTGAACAAACGGGTGATCCGCTCTGTAAAATGAAGTTATAGCAGCCAAATATTGATATTGCTTCTCTGTAGAAGGTTACTGCGGCAGCTTAGGTGATTGGAACGGAAAATGAAATTGATCACCCTAAGGTATTTAGCTCGATTGCTCTTGCTTTACCCATAGCAAATTGAAAATGTGCCAGACCATGATCATAAAAAAAATGTGACGAGATTGTAAGAGATGTCAGAATAAGCTGAATAATATGCTGTATTTTGGAAGGGGTTCGACAACAATAAGAATAGGGCAACAAGAAAAATGGTATTCCAATAGAAATATGCTTTGTGCAGTAAAATGTGTTTTCAGCTGCAAACTATTTTGCATGTATGGTTTCGCCCAACAGTAAATCGTCGGTTTGCTACTTAATTGGGTATTTGCAGAATTACCATTCGGGCAGGTGAAAATAGGAATGCATCAATAGGAATGATGGTATACAGACGGTATTAGTCAATGCGATTAACCAGTTATCGATCAGAATGGTGATAAACATCTCTTAAAGTAGTCTTTTATCGGCGTGATAACTAGGAATCAAAATATAGGGTCTCTCAGCCAGGGCGTTGATATTTTCGGCTTTTGTTTAACTTAAAAGGGGGGATAATTCGATGAAATATCATGAATTAGACTGCAAAAGTGTTATTACTAAATCTAAATTACCAGATACTGATTATGTAGTAAATCCTTATGTTGGTTGCAGTTTTTCCTGTTTATATTGTTACGCTAGTTTTATGGGAAGATTTGTCGGCGAGTCAATTGAAAACTGGGGGAATTATGTTTATATAAAGAAAAACTCAGTAGAGATATTTGAAAAACAATTAAAAAAACTTTTAGATAAAAAGCTGAAATCGACAATATTTTTTAGTTCGGTCACCGATCCATATTTGCCTATTGAAAAAAAGTATCAACTCACACGAAAGATGCTTGAAGTATTGAAAAATAATCATTACTTAGGCTTGGTCAGCATTCTCACAAAGTCGGCTTTAGTACTCAGAGATATCGATGTATTACAAGAATTAAAAGATGTTGAAGTAGGTTTTACTATCACTTCAGCTAAAGATAGTATAAGTAAAGCTTTGGAGATCAAAGCACCATCTATAACCAGTAGATTGCATGCATTATCTGAATTAAATAGTCAAAATATTAGAACTTATGCATTCATTGGACCACTATTGCCCCATCTTGTTCAAAATCCTTTAGAATTAGAATCTCTTATTTCTCTGGTTGCTCAAACCGGGACTAAATCTGTTTATGTTGAGCAGATGAATTTAAGTTCTTATATAAAACAAAAAATAATTTCATCTGATAAAACGTTGGCAAATACCTACCTATCTATCTTTACAGAAAAATAAGATGCAATTAAATGAAGATTTCATTCGGGGTTTGCTTGATAAGTATGGACTTCACTTGCGGTTAGGAAATGTGATTGAACATAACAAATAAGATGAAGTTAGATAAAAAGAAATGATAAAGTTGCATGTGTATCAATTTAATCCTTTTTCTTAAAGCAAGGTTAGATGGTTATGGCGCAAGCGCTAGATTAAAAATCCGTTTATGACAAAATTTTGATTCAAGCTAATGTAGGCTATTTAGAGACTGAGAAAAGAACAAGATGATTTACAGATAGGCAGTATCAGCTCGCGCCAATTGGTATTTCTTATAGTAATAAACCGTTGATCATTGTTGTCTCAATAAAACAATAAAATAATCAGCAAGATTGGGTTGCCGTAGCCTATTGGCGTTATTTTAGGGTACTGCATCAATGATTCACACCAGTTCATATTAGAAACTTATTGAAAGACATCTGTTCAGATTGTTTTCACGCCTTAAGTTTGCTCAAAGAGCCAGCAGTAAAGACCGGAATAAGGTTCTTTATGAAGATATGGCAGGCGATGAAGGTTTATATGATCTTGATCGCTGCAATACTTATTGCTTGGGGTGGATGGAATTCTATAGCGCGAGAAAAAGGCATTTTATTGCTATCTCTCTAGACAAATGTTAGGGTGTTTAATCTATCTAAATAAGCCAGAGTGACTCACCATTTGAAAAAGAAGCAGTTACTATACGCAATGAAGGGAAAATTTGATAATTTAGTCAGTAATAATTATCAAGTGGTGTTTGAGCAATGAGTATTGTGTTTGAATTAAGTCAGGCACTTGATTGGTCATTAGTGAGTGCAATGAGTTCAGATAGTCAATGAGTTATCAAAGAATAGCTGGCTAATTGCCACTAAATTTAAACTGGTTAACATGGTTATTTCAGTAGGCAATTATTTCAATTCATCGCAGCAATGTTATTTTTTTCTAAATATTTAGACTGGCTATCCAAATATTAATGCAGTTTATTAATTGTATATTGACTACAAGTATTCAATACAAGTTTAAATAGGAAAATTGCAAAATTTGACAAGTTAACCATTGCAACTATCAACTCATAGGATGGTGGTAAAAATTAAGATAAATGCCGGATAACTTACTCCATATTTCAGAAATTATTTTTTATTCTCCGAAAAATTAATGAATTAGATAGAATACCTAGCTATTTGGGGTAGTTGAATTTTATAACCTACTGCATTTAGTCTCTATTTTACTAAATCATTTTAGATCATATGACTACTGCTGTTTTTGTATCATCCTGATGGGCACGTTATTTTTTAGGTCTTCTCCATCATGTTTAATGAGTGCTACTTAGTACTGGCTGCTAATGTGATACTGCTCCTCTATAATCTAAACTGATGAGATCATGAGGTGTTATTAGGTTGCGATGAGCGACCATGATACCAGTTTGCACAGTTGAAATACTTTGTGTGACTGAATTGTTTTATTTGAATGTTGTTGGATGGCGCTTTGTTTAATGTCGGCAGCGAACGATAAACATGATTGGCCACTAATATTTGAAGACTATTAGTGGCAAAGTGTTGAATATTTAATATTAGTGGTGTTATTCTGCCTGTGGCATTACCCACATCTGATGTTGGTGGTAATGCTGCATAAATTGTTTAAATTCAGGTGACTGATAGGCTGCTTTCAGGTCTTTTGCCCATTGGGTGTCTCGATTTTTTTCGTTGATGGCTACCACCATTTCCATTTCCGGAATGACTTTTTCACGTATAACTGCTTTATTCGGATCCATTTTGGATTGAAAAGCAATACCACCGGAGGCAAAACCATAATCGACTTCGGACAGTATGCGTGGAATCAATACTGAATCCACTGTTTTGATTTTCAGTTGTTTAGGATTGACAGCAATGTCTTCAGGGGTAGCCAGTATTGGATTGGTATTGGCTTTAAGTTTAATCAGTTGGTGGTCAGTTAGGACACGCAATGCACGTGAGGTATTAGCCGGATCGTTAGGAATTAATACTGTTGCACCATTAGGTGACTGTTCAAATGAAGTATATTTGTCGGAATAATACGCAGCCGGCAAAGTAGGAATGTGCACTAATGGATAAAGGTGTGTGCCTTTTTCACGATTAAATACATTGATGTAGGCAGTGTGCTGATCAAGATTGAAGTCAACCTGACCATTATCGACAGATTGATTATTCACTTCTAATGTAGAAAACATCAGGGTTTTAATACGATAGCCTTTTTTTTCCAAAATGGGTTTGATGCCTTGTTCAAAAATATTGCTATAAGGCATGGCAGAGGCTCCGAATACCAGTTCTTTTTTGGTAGATTCCACTGTTTCCTTTGGTTGTTCTGAACATGCAATTAAACCACTAATGATCAGGCAAGATAGGATAAAATAGATAATTTTTTTCATGATGTTCCAGATGAAATTTGCTGTGGAATTTCAGTATATAATCATGAATCAGTATTTAATATACTGATTTTTAATAACTTTACTACTAAATGGTATAAGCAGTTTTAATTTTGCTTACTTTTTAGAATAAATATGCTCACTGATTTAGAAAAACACGCCATTCGCGACCATTATCAGAATATTGCTCTGAGTTTGCCCAATTTCCGTCCTCGAAAAGCGCAACGAGAAATGATTGCGGCCATCGCCAATGCCTTTTCCCGTAGTTTGCCACAGGCAGAAGGCGAGGAAGCACCTAAGCGTAATGGGGAGTCTATTTTGGTGGTGGAAGGACCTACCGGCGTTGGCAAAAGTCTCGCTTATCTGCTGGCCGGTGGCATCATGGCGCAAACCCGCCAAAAAAAGTTAGTTGTCAGCAGTGCAACTGTCGCATTACAGGAGCAGTTGGTTGGTCGTGATCTCCCATTTGTAGTTGAACATAGTGGTTTGAGTCTCAGTTTTGCTTTGGCCAAGGGGCGCGGGCGGTATTTATGTCCTTATAAGCTATATCAGTTGACGCAACTGAATGCACAGGACAGTTTGCAAGGATTCGAGCAACCCTCATTGTTATGGGATAGAAAACCAAAAAAAGAAGAAATAGCTGTGCTGCGTAATTTGGCTGATCAATTCGCTTCTCGGCAATTTAACGGTGATCGTGATACCTGGCCGGAACAAATAGATGATCAACTGTGGCAAAAGGTGACCAATGACCGGCATGGTTGCCTTAAGGCAGCCTGCCCAAATCGGTCTGAATGTCCGTTTTTCTTGGCGCGAGATACTTTAGAAAATGTGGATGTTGTGGTGGCTAATCATGACTTACTGTTGGCCGATATCGGGATGGGTGGAGGTGTGATTCTGCCAGCGCCGATCAATAGTTTTTATTGTATAGATGAAGCTCATCATTTGCCACAAAAAGCATTACAGCAGTTCGCTGCAGAGCACAGTCTGAATCAAGCAATGTGGTTTCTTGACCGTGTCGGCAATGTGGTGGATAAAGTCGCTGGTGTGCTGGATAAAAGTGAGCTGGCCGTTGCAGCTACAGAAGCGGCTTCCGGTTTGCAGGAAAGTTTACAGGAGTGGTTGATTCAACTAGCAGAAGAGCCTGATTTGAGGGTTGAGGAAGGCAAGAATGATAGCAGTTGGATCTGGGCTAATGGACAAATACCTGCCCACTTAGCCGTATTGGTCAATAATACAGCTGTATGTGCCAGAATGTTATTAAAGCATATCAATAGTTTAAATGAAGCGTTATCGGTGGCTCGACGAGATAAAAATCAGGATGGAAGTTTTTTAGATTTACTCAGCGGTGATTTGGGCTTGCTGTTGAGCCGAAGTGAACAGCTTGTCAGCGTATGGGATTTGCTGGCTACAGAAGTCGTGGAAGGTGAAGCGCCCCTAGCCAAATGGATTAAACGCCTAATTGGTGACAAAGTAGATTATAGTTTCCATGCTTCACCAATTAGTAGTGCCGCTAAATTGGCTTATGGTCTATGGCATCGTGCCGCAGGTGCGGTTTTGACTTCAGCCACTTTGCGTTCATTGGGCAATTTTGATTTATTATTGCAACAAACGGGGCTGAAGGGAATGACTGATACTGCTATGTTGGCATTGGACAGCCCGTTTCATTTTGCCGAGCAAGGGGAACTATATATTCCGGCTTTAACAGCCAGCCCCAGAGAACCGGCTGCACACACAGCTGAAATTGTGCAATGGTTACCCAAATTAATTAATGCACATGAAGAAATTGGAACGCTGGTGTTGTTTTCTTCGCGCAAACAAATGCAGGAAGTGGCTTTAAAATTACCTGATACCTATTTGCCATTATTATTGGTACAAGGGGAATTACCGAAACAGGTACTGTTACAGCGCCATCACGATGCAATTGATGCCGGTAAACCGAGTATCATTTTTGGGTTAGATAGTTTTGCTGAGGGGCTGGATCTACCTGGTGAGCTGTGTGTGCAGGTGATTATTGCCAAATTGCCTTTTGCCATGCCGGATAATCCGATTGAAAAAACGCGTAACCAGTGGATAGAAGCGCGTGGAGGTAATCCGTTTATGGAAATCACGGTGCCTGAAGCTAGTATTAAATTGGTTCAGGCAGTTGGTCGTCTGATTCGAACAGAAAGCGATTATGGTCGTATCACCATTCTGGATAACCGGATTTTAACTGCGCGTTACGGCAAACAACTTCTTGCTTGTTTGCCACCATTTAAGAGGATCGGCTGACGCGAGAAAAACGTTTTCTCTCTCTGGCCAAAGCAATATGACGTGTCATATCTTTGTAGAACAGCAATTGACAATTGATTGATTAATCTTTAATATTAGAAACTTTCGTATAATTATCTGGATTAGCTCCTATGAAAACCTTTTCAGCTAAGCCGCATGAGGTGAAGCGTGATTGGTATGTGGTTGATGCACAAGACAAAGTTCTTGGTCGTCTGGCTGCAGAAATCGCTCGCCGTCTTCGTGGCAAACATAAGCCAGAGTACACACCGCATGTTGATACTGGTGATTACATCATCGTAATCAATGCTGACAAATTGCGTGTAACTGGTCAAAAACAGACTGACAAAAAATACTACCGCCATTCAGGTTATCCTGGTGGTATTTATGAGCGTACTTTTGCCGAAATGCAAAACCAATTCCCTGGTCGCGCGTTAGAAAAAGCGGTTAAAGGTATGTTACCTAAAGGCCCGTTGGGCTATGCCATGATCAAGAAACTGAAAGTATATGCTACTGCAGAACATGCTCATGCTGCTCAACAACCTAAAGTTTTGGAAATCTAAGGACACGCAATGAACGGTAAATATTACTACGGCACGGGTCGCCGCAAAAGTTCAGTGGCTCGTGTTTTCCTACAAAAGGGTAACGGTCAGATCATTGTTAATGGTCGTCCGCTGGATGAATTTTTTGGTCGTGAAACTGGCCGCATGATTGTTCGTCAACCATTAGTGTTGACTGAAAATCTGGAAGCTTTCGATATTAAAGTAAATGTTGTTGGTGGTGGCGAAACCGGACAGTCTGGTGCAATCCGTCATGGCATTACTCGCGCATTGATCGATTATGATGCTGCTTTGAAACCTACACTGGCTGCTGCTGGTCTGGTTACTCGTGACGCACGTAAAGTTGAACGTAAGAAATTTGGTCTGCGTAAAGCACGCCGTGCTAAACAGTTCTCTAAACGTTAATCTGTATTGTTATATTTCAAGCAGTTTACGAATTCAAAAAAAAGAGCCTTTAAGGCTCTTTTTTTTACAGGTAATGTTCGGAGTAAACAGTAAAAATTCAATTCTTTTATGAATTAAGCCTAGTACATATGGCAGAATTTATAATACTGGCATTTTTTGCTCTTGATGACGTAACCTGTATGGGGCAAATCTGTCTGAACCACAAAAGTGGGGAGGACATGCAAAATAAGTCAGGCTTGATATATATATAAAATAGTTTATTCTAATTGATAAAGTAAAAGGGGTTGAATAAAAATCATACTTTATTGGCGGGAATTTGTATGCTACATGGTTGCGGGAAAATGATAATGACCAAGTTAAAAATGCTTTAAATAGTTTTATCGTGGCTTTATTCACTTGAAGTGTATCCAATCAATTAATGCTGCTAATCATAGGTAAGTGCGTTGATTATCTGACCAGATTATTGAATAAATAAATTTGGCTCTGAAGTTCAATTATGACCAATAAGTATAAAACTTTATTTATTGTGTATCGTTTAGAAAAATATCCTGATGCTGTAAACATAACCCGAAAAGTTAATGATTTATTGATTAAGTGGTGAGGGGCTATATTTGCAGTTGATGCAAATAAATCCCACTAATCAGGAAAGATTCTGCCAATAATGATGACATTTATGTATTGATAACTGGTTCACTTAGTATAGGTATTATTTTATTTTGTAATCAGATGACAATCTATTTTCGAACAAAGCATAGTCAATAAGGTTAATAAAGTTCATTTTTCCTTGCAACTTTAATTATCTTGGTTTTTTAAATGATCATTTATAAATAGATCTAACCCAGATGATGGGTCTTGATTCGTGTTTAGTTGTGTTTAATTTTTCTAAAAAAAAGATTAAGCTTTGCGTGTATGCTTCTAGTTAAAGAAATTCGCTATATTCAAAAATTAGAAAAGCTAATTCTCTTGCTGTTAGGTGAAATAGGAAATGAAATACGCGGTGTTTCTTGCTGTTATTTATTTTAAATTTTTGAGTTTCCAGCCTGAGTCTGTAATATTTATTACCAATAATGATTAGACTTGAGGGACAAAATTTTTAATAGCTCAAGTTAAAGTGATAATGTCCATTTTAGCCAAAATATTCGTATGTTTAGACCTTTTTCAGGAATTCGTTTTAGCTTTACGTGATTTATATCGGTTGTAACCAAATAAATATTGTGCCGGAAAGCGTGTTACCCATTTTTCAACATTATGGTTAATCACTTGCGCATCCTGTTGCCTATTTCCGGTCAATGTGCCTTCAATTGGCGCGATATGTAAGGCAAAGCCGCGACCTTTGGGTAGGCGTTCACCACAGAAAAATAGGGTGGTGACTTTGGGCATGATGGCTAAGCGTGAGGCAAGGGTCATGGTGTAGGCTGGACGATCAAAAAAGGTTGCCCAAACGCCTTCGCCTTCACCAGGCACTTGATCCGGTAGGACGATGGTGGCTTCTTGGTTTTTTAATGCCCGCACAACTTGTTTTACTCCTTGCATATTGGCAGGAGCAGTATAGCCATTATCCCGCACTCGACCATTATTCATCACGCTCTCAAGCCAGCTAATTTTGGGCGGACGATACATCGCAGTCAGGGGAAATGGCAATTTTTCACTCAGATAACGACCAGCCAAATCATAATTGCCCAGATGAGGAGTGATAAGCAGTAAACCTTCTTGACGTTCAATGGCTGCGTCGATATGTTCCCAGCCGTGTACTTCTTTAAATAATGATACAATATGCTGGCTGGAACGCGTCCAGGCGATGGTCAGTTCCAGCCCACTTTTCATGGTTTCAGCAAAAACCGCTTTGACCAGTTTTTCGGTTTCTTGGTCGTTGGCAGTAAGTTTGCTAGAATGAACGTTTTCGGTTGTGCGTTTACGTTCGTTGCTGGCCATGTGAAAGCCAAGTCGGCCAAGTAAAGAACCTATGCTTTGCATTAGAGGCAAGGGGATTAATGCCAATAGGGAAAAAAGGATATATACCAGCTTTTGCATCTGTTTTTAATCTCAAATCAAAATTTGGATGACATTGTAACAAAAGCACCCGATAAATGTGCATTAAGCATGAATTTTGTATTTCTATCAGAAAGTATCTGCAAATTATGAGTGAATTTCTGTTTACTTCTGAATCGGTTTCTGAAGGTCATCCAGATAAGGTTGCTGACCAGATCTCCGATTCTATTTTAGACGCCATCCTGACTCAGGATCCTGGTGCACGAGTCGCAGCTGAAACGCTGGTCAATACTGGTCTGTGTGTTTTGGCCGGTGAAATTTCCACTCGGGCTCATGTGAATTATATTCAAGTTGCGCGTGATACGATTAAGCGTATTGGGTATAACTCGTCTGAGCTGGGATTTGATGCCAATGGCTGTGCAGTGATGGTATGCTATGACGAGCAATCTCCAGATATCGCCCAAGGGGTGAATGAGGGAGAGGGTATGGATTTGGACATGGGGGCTGGTGATCAGGGGCTGATGTTTGGATATGCCTGTGATGAAACACCAACAATGATGCCCTTTGCAATTTATTATGCTCATCGTCTGATGCAGCGACAAAGTGAAGTACGTAAAAGTGGTGAGCTCCCTTGGTTGCGACCTGATGCTAAGGCTCAGTTAACCTGTGTTTATGACAGTGAAACCGGTAAAGTAAAACGGATTGATACGGTGGTGTTGTCAACTCAGCATGAACCGCACATTGAACGGGATGAGTTAATTGCTGCGGTGAAAAAGTTTATTATTGAACCGGTATTGCCAGCAGAAATGTTGACCGCAGAAACCCAATATTTGATTAATCCAACTGGACGCTTTGTTATTGGTGGTCCACAGGGAGACTGTGGTTTGACTGGTCGTAAGATTATTGTTGACACATATGGTGGGGCTGCTCCGCACGGAGGCGGTGCTTTTTCGGGTAAGGATCCAACTAAGGTTGACCGCTCTGCTGCCTATGCCTGTCGATATGTCGCTAAGAATATTGTCGCTGCAGGTCTGGCCAGTCAATGTCAAATCCAGATTTCTTATGCTATTGGTATTGCTCAGCCAACTTCTATCGCAATCGATACATTTGGAACGGGTAAAATCACTGAAGAAAAGCTGATTCAGATTGTACAGGAACATTTTGATCTACGTCCGAAAGGCATTATTAAAATGCTGGATCTGCAACGCCCGATTTATGCAAAAACCGCTGCGTATGGACATTTTGGTCGTGAAGAACCAGAATTTACCTGGGAAAGAACTGATAAAGCCGAGGTGTTACGACAGGCGGCTGGTATCTAAATGAGTTAGATTGAAAAAGTTGTCCAGACGGACAACTTTTTTTTGTCTGATTGGTTAGTGAATATATGATAAACAAATTAAATGAGTTTATGCAGATTAGGCAACCTAGTTGCTCAGTGCTGTATAGCAACGAATTCTAAAAATTATTCTATTTTTATCAGCCAACTCATTGATATTTTATGCCATCAATTGCTAAGAATTTTATGTTTTTGTACAGGGTTATAATGCAATTATCTGACAGCTTGATGTAAAAGTTATTTTGATCGATTTGATGATTCGATTAAATAATTAATATCAGGTAAATAAAGTGAAATATTCTGATCATTTGCTGTGTTATTAAATATAATTTCTTTGTAAATTTTGATCTGATTGTGTGTTTGACCGTTGAGGCGAAGCTGCTGGCGTGGGCTTGTTTGTTCAGTTAGAAATGGGTGTTGGATATATGGAAAACTGATCAGCCTGTGGGTTGGCGTGCACATATTTTATGGGATTAAATTTTAGTTTAAGTGAATTTTAATTTGACAGGTTAATTGAAATTTAGATAGTGAACGGTACTGTGCAAGACGGGATGATTAGATAGTCGGTTTTGACTGAAAAGCAAGGTGTACAAATACATGCTATCGGTTGATAAGTAATCATTTTAATTGATTTATTAGGGTATAATTTTTATAGGCAAATTATAAACCTCATTGATAATAAGCTTGTTAATTATTATAATGGTTTATTTATCAAGATTTAGAGGGATTATAATAATGAGCCAAACTCTTTCTGCTCCACAATTGGAGGCAATGTTAGAAGCGCTGGCCGTAAAAATGCCTAGCTTGAATATCGAATTGGTCATGCTCAGCCGATTGATTCGTTTAGTTCATACCAGTATCCACAGTGAATTAAATGCACGAGTGCACCAACATAATTTATCCGAAAGTTTGTGGCATGCCTTGCTGGCAACTTATGCACAACCAAATCAAGAAATTTTACCGTCTGAGTTAAGTAATATTCTGCATTTAACCCGTACCAGCGCAACGCGACTGTCTGATGAATTGGTGCAGAACGAATGGATAACGCGGACTACGCATCCTGTTGATCGGCGTAAAATTATGTTGAAACTAACAGATGCAGGTGAGCAATTGATTCAGGAGGTTAGCCCTGAAACTAATGAAGTGCATCATCGGATCTGGTCAGCTTTATCTAAACAAGAGTGTGAACAACTGCGGCAGTTGCTATCTAAATTATTATACGCTGCTTAGTTTTTTATTGAGAGTTACATGAAAACAACCGTATCTGAGCGAAGATTACGTTCATTTTGTTGGATCCTGAGCCCCTTAACTTTTTTGGTTTTATCAGCATGTGCCAATTTTGGCCAGCAACCAGCGCTGGAAAAACCAAATGATGCTGCAAGTTTACAGTTACCTGACGGACAGTCCGCGCGGGTAAAACTAAACTGGTGGCAAGAATTGAATCAGCCGTTGCTCAATCAATTAGTGAATGATGGTTTATCTAATTCACCTGATTTGAAAATAGCAGCTGCACGCATTGCTGAGGCCGAAGCTCAATGGCGCGGAGCTAAGGGGGCTGCTGGTGTGCAAGTAGGCTTGCAGGCTAATGGTGTCGGCGCATATCTGAGCCCAAAGCCAAAGTCTGATCGTGATGGTGATAGTCCGAATCATGTGTTCAGCAATGAGATGGCTGCGGTGGCAGTTGGCTATACGTTTGATTTTTGGGGCAAGCAGAGTAATCTGGTGAAGTCAGCCTTAGGGATGCGTACGGCGGCGATGTATCAACAGCAACAGGCTAGATTGCTGTTAACCCAAAGTATTGTTGCGCAATTTACGCAATGGCAGTCGTTGCATGAGCAAACTGAGATTTTGCGGCAGAGAATAGCTGTTAATCAGCAACGACAACAGTTGGTATTGAAGCGGATTCGTGCTGGTTTGCAACCGGCCAGTGATGAATATGCGCTATCACAGACCATTTTAAGTTTGCAAAGTGCTTTGCGTCAGACTCAAGCAGAATTGCTGCGCACGCGTAACAGTTTGGCTATTCTGAGCGGTCGGTCTCCAGATCAGTTAGCGGGGATCAGTTCGCCAAGTTTTGGCCGGGTTCCTGTTATTGCGGTGACGGGATTACGTGCTGATATTCTCTCTAATCGTCCAGATATTGCAGCTCAGCGTGCGTTACTACAATCTAATTATTTCGGCATTAAATCGGCAGAAGCGGCTTTTTATCCAAATATTGAGATTAAGGGGCTAGCTGGTTTGTCACATGTTGACGCATTTGATTTATTGCATTCTTCTTCGCGAATGGTGAGTATTTTACCGGCGATTAATTTGCCTATTTTCACTTCCGGCAGTTTGCAGGCGGCGTTGTCTGGTAAGCGTTCTGCCTATAATGAACAGGTTGCCCAATACGATAAAACGGTTTTGACCGCATTACAGCAGGCGGCAGATGCGATGAGTGATTATCAACAAAGTGTTACTGCTGTGCCTCTACAACATGAGTCCTGGCAGATTGCCAAGAAAAACGCGGCGGCGAGTAGCAGGCGTCAGGCTGCTGGTTTGGACAATGCGCTAAACCGGTTGCAAAAGGAAGATGCTGCTTTAATTGCCTATGCTGATTATATTCAAACAGCAGCCTGGCAGCAGCAAAGTTGGAATAGTTTGCATGCTGCTCTCGGTGGGGGTTTTCACCGTGCAGATGATCAGTCAACTCGTTGATATTTTTATTTTATTGAATTAATTGAGCTATTTAAGTATGAGTGAACAAACACAAAAAGTTGAGGCAATACAAGAAGCTCCGGCAACGGACAATCATGCCGAGCAACGTATACCGGCTAATCGTAAACGGAAGTTGATCGGGCTGACACTGATTTTTTTGATTATTGCGATGGCATTCTTGCTGATGTATTTCTTAGTCTGGCAGCATGAAGAATCAACTGATGACGCCTACGTGAATGGTCATTTGGTGCAGATTACACCGCAAATTACCGGTACCGTGCAAACGGTCAATGTTGATGATACTCAAACGGTAAAAGCAGGTCAGGTTTTGGTCTCACTGGATGATAGTGATATGCAACTGGCGTTTGAACGCGCCCACCATGATTTGATTACTGCTATTCGCCAAAATAAACAGCAAACGGCACAGTCTGCTCAGGCTAGAGCGCAAGTTATCGCACAGCAGGCACAATTAAAACGTTTACAAGCGGATTTAAGACGGCGCGAAAGCTTAGCTGGTACTGATGCGATCTCCGCTGAGGAGTTAAACCATGCGCGCGATGCAGTGGTTGAAGCTCAGGCTCAGTTGAAAGCCATTCAAGGTCAGGAGACTGCTGCTCAGGCGGTAATCGGTAATAATGTACCGTTGCGTCAGCAGCCTTCAGTCATGACTGCTATCAGTCGTCTGAAAAGTGCTTGGTTGGATTTGCAACGCACTAAAATTAAAGCTCCGGTAGATGGTCAAATTGCAAAACGTAATGTTCAACTCGGACAAAAAGTAGCGACCGGTTCGCCACTGATGGCTGTGGTACCACTGAGTAATGTCTGGGTTGATGCTAACTTTAAAGAAAGTCAGTTGGCGAAAATCCGCATTGGTCAGCCAGTTAAAATCACCGCAGATGTTTATGGTAGTAAGGTAACTTACCATGGCAAAGTTGCGGGATTGTCAGCCGGTACCGGTGCAGCATTTTCTTTACTGCCTGCTCAGAATGCTACTGGTAACTGGATTAAAGTGGTGCAACGTGTGCCTGTGCGTATTACGTTGGATCCTAAAGAGCTGGCGGCGCATCCACTGCGTGTTGGTCTTTCAATGGATGTTGAAGTCAATACCCGCGATCAGAATGGTCAGGATTTGACCGCTGTCAGCAATGTTGGCAGTGCCGATGAAATGACGCCAGTTGACTGGACACCGATCAATGAGATGATTGAGCAGATTTTTGCTCAATACGCATCTTAATTTCTTCTGGCCAGACCTGATTCAGACGAATTAAGCCGGTATTTCTTTGCCGGCATACCAATTCTGCACATGGTTTGGCCTTGTTTAATTGTGATGCAGTGACAAGGTGCTGGGTTGAATCAAGGCTTATCGTTGTTTGACGTACCCTGCGCTTGTTGTTGCACTAAGGCTGGTTTGAATGACGCATCCTCCATTAAAAGGTCCAGCTCTGGCTTTGATTACAGTGGCTTTGTCTTTGGCTGTATTCATGCAAGTATTGGATTCAACTATTGCCAACGTGGCACTCCCAACCATTACTGGTAATCTGGGTGCTGCCAACAGTCAGGGTACTTGGGTAATTACCGCTTTTGCGGTTGCCAATGCTATTTCAGTGCCATTGACGGGGTGGCTGGCTCGGCGGTTTGGTGAAGTTAAAGTTTTTGTAATTGCAACAGTTTCTTTTGTAATCGCCTCATTTTTATGTGGCATTGCCTCAAGTTTGGCTTTATTGGTGTTTTTCCGAGTGGTGCAGGGCGCTGTAGCCGGACCGATGATTCCGTTGTCACAAAGTTTGCTAATGGCTGCTTATCCACCCGAAAAACGATCCATGGCACTGGCTATGTGGTCGATGGTGATTATTGTGGCACCGATTTTCGGTCCCATTCTCGGTGGCATTATCAGTGATAACTGGCATTGGGGCTGGATTTTCTTTATCAATGTTCCGATTGGCTTACTTGCTGCCGGTATTTCATGGCAAATGCTCAAAAATCGTGAAACGGAAACGGTGTCTCAACCAATCGACCGCATGGGCTTGTCACTGATGGTTGTTGGTGTGGGCGCTTTGCAGATGATGCTAGACCGTGGTCATGAGCTTGACTGGTTCTCTTCCAACGAGATAATTACTCTGGCGGTGATTGCAGTGGTCTGTCTGGCTTACTTTGTTATCTGGGAATGGTATGCTAAGTTTCCGATTGTTGATCTACGGCTATTTAAAGACCGCAACTTTACTGTTGGTGTGGTTACCCTCAGTACGGCATATATGACTTATATGGGGGCGATAGTTTTACTGCCGATGTTGTTGCAGATGCAGCTAGGTTACACCGCCACTTGGGCGGGGCTAGCTACTGCTCCTATTGGCTTTTTCCCTGTATTGCTTTCCCCATTGATTGGTAAATTTGGTAACCGCTTGGATATGCGGGTACTGGTTACCATCAGCTTTACGGTATACGCGATTTGTTTCTTCTGGCGTACCAATTTCAACGCGCAAATGGGGTTTATGGATGTGTTTTGGCCACAGTTTGTACAGGGTATCGGTATGGCCATGTTCTTCATGCCTTTAACCCAGATTACTTTGTCAAATATGTCTGGTTCACAAATCGCTAGTGCTTCCAGTATCTCTAATTTTGTGCGTATTTTGGCCGGTGGTATCGGTACTTCCATGGTAAACGTATTGTGGGATAAACGTGAAGCTCTTCACCATACCCATTTGGTGGAAAATATTCATCCCTATAACAGTACTCTGCAGCAGTCAGTACAGGGCATGAATCATATGGGTATGAGTGGTGTGCAGCCCTTGGGGGCTATTGAGCAAACTATTGGTCAACAATCCCATATTATGGGTGCCAACGATTTATTTTGGTTGTATGGTATGATTTTTCTGGTGCTGATCGCTTTGGTGTGGTTTGCAAAACCACCGTTTGGAAGTGGCAGCGCTGGTGGAGCTCATTAAAAGGGAAAGCAAAACGGTCTGTTATACAGACCGTTTATTTAACTCCAAACTGATCGATTTCCACCCAATTTGATTGACTGAAAAGATTAACACTGCATATTAATCTAACCATGTGTATCGATACTGAAATGGCTTATTACGCCTCATTATGAAGCAGTATATTTAAAAAAACCTGATTAGCACCATTTTATAGACAGATCTGAATGTAAATAAATTCACTTTTGTGTACCCGAACTACCATTCGTTGCCGAAAAAGCAAAAGAAATTGGAAATTGAGCTTCATGTTGATGAAATTAGGATTTGGTTTTTTGTACCTTGTGCAAATGCTTCCATTATGTGCCATCCACGCATTGGCCAAAAGTGTGGGCTGGCTCAGTTATTATGCTGTAGCCCCTAGAAGGCGAATCGGTTTAATTAATTTGCGCCGGTGTTTTCCACAGTGGACAGAACGGCAGCGTCGCCAAGTTTTACGCGAACATTTCTATCATATGGCCATGCTGTTATTGGAATATGGCGTATATTGGTACAGTGATGCTCAACGTTTAAAAAAAATGGTGCGGTATCAGGATAAACACTATCTTGATGATGCTTTGGCGAGCGGAGAAAAAGTGATTTTGCTGTATCCACACTTTACCGCTTTTGAGGCGGCTGTGTATGCACTTAATCAGGATGTACCGCTAATCAGCGTCTACTCCCATCAGAAAAATAAACAGATGGATGAGCAAATTCTCAAAGGTCGGCATCGATATAACAATGTCTTTTTGATTGGGCGCACCGAAGGGCTACGGGCCATTATAAAAAAAATCCGTGCAAGTAATGCCCCGTTTCTTTACCTGCCAGATCAGGATTTCGGCCGGCGTGAATCAATCTTTGTGAATTTTTTCGGTATCCCAACCGCAACCATCACCGGATTGAGCAGAATTGCGGCTTTAACGAAAGCAAAAGTTATTCCCGCCATTCCCACGCGAGAACCTGATGGTACCGTAACACTGCGTTTTTATCCTGCATGGTCGGATTTTCCCAGTGAGGATGTGACTGCGGATACACAGCGCATGAATGATTTTATTCAGGCTCGAGTTTGCGAAACGCCTGCACAATATTATTGGTTACATAAACGGTTTAAAACTCGGCCCGAAGGTGAAGCCTCTTTCTATAGCAAAGAATAAAATCCTTCAATCTGTCAAAAACAATTCAAGCCAGACTTTAAATTTTAAAAGTCTGGCGTATTGCTTTAAACCATTAATATTTTTCAGGACAAAATAACAGCTATTTATTGAATTATGTTGGAATATTTACCCGAGGTGGTTAAATAAGACCGATGGATTGAAAATAGTGCTGATATATTTCTGCTTTTTTTTCTAAGGCAAGGGGATAGGCCCGGGAAGAAGAGGGAAGGCGGCTTAGGGTTAACTGTCGTCCAGCTACTTGAGTGTGACTCGGATGACCAATTGTGGGCACCACAGTATCTGTTGGCAACAGTTGGATCAGAGTAGAAGTTGCTTTGTCACCAGTAGTCATAATGTGCTGACAACAGGGTATTTGCTGTAATAATGCCTGCAGATTAACAGGCGTGATAACTTGAAGAAATTTATCTGCTGCATTGTTTTGTAGTCGTCGAATTTGCAAACAGCTATCACTGATGGCGATGCCATAATGTTGCAGAAACTCTTTAATCAATGTTTCATTAAAGGCTTTATGATTGTCAGAAAAAAAGTAGTGTTTATTGTGAAAAAAGATCAAGCCAAAAATTCGCCACATATCATTTTGTAAATTGGGATAATAAAAATTCATTTTCCAGCGAGCGCGCGGCGGTGGAAAAGAGCCCAACATTAATAATTTTGCCTGAGTTGGCAAAAACGGTTTTAATGGATGAGTTTCAATTTGATCATTCATCTTGGGTATTTATTGATAGTTGTACAAAATGATAAAAATAGATCATGCAACAAATTAAACACTAATCTACACACTGTAAGCAAAGAAGTATCTTTTGATTTGATCTGCCTGTTCTAAGCTCAAAGAGGCTGCGTATGCGGTTTTCTTAAATAGCCTAAAACACGGAAATGATCTATTTTCCATTTTCCGTTTTGATAGATCAAAGGATAAGTTACCCGACTGGGTGAATTTGGGCCAGGGTTTTGCTGCACAATTTCAATTTCATGATCGTTTACCTGACTGATAATAGCCACATGACCATGTTTGCTCCATCCAAGCACAATGATATCTTCCACCTCAGGTTTAGTCGGAGAACCATTGTGAAATTGCAGCAAATTACGTTTCGGGTTAATCTGACCATCCATCACAGCTGCATCAAAAAAATCTTTGGCATGTCCATAACTATCCGGCATTTTATGATTAAATCGCTCATAATAATATCGCTTGATAAACTCTACGCACTGATATTTTTGCCCCAAGTTATAGCCGTCTTTGCTCAGATTGCGCCCACTAACATTACCGACAGAACCATTATAGTAAACTTTAACGCCGTTAAATTGATCAATAACAGTGCCAATTTTAGACCGATCTACTGCAAGATAGCCAAAATGAACTATTGCATAACTGATAGTGGCTAATATAACTATACCGAACAAAAAGCTTTTTTTATATTTTGCAAAAAACGTGTTCTGAAATATTTTCATTAAGATCCAATCGTATATAAACCTCTAGCGCCAATCTAAACAGGCGACCATATATGCCAGTTGTTTGTAAATGCAGTCTCACCTAATTTGGCTAACTCTTCTCAATTATTGAACCATTTCTGCTGAAAAGGGTACCTGTGCCACAATGATCATAATACTATTTCATGGCTTTTTTTTAAGCATTGAGGAGCTTGTTTGTTTGATATCGCGGTAAAGTGTTTAGACATCAAAGATTACTCTAATATTTACCCTGTTATGATCGGTTGTTCATAGCGACGATGAAACCACAGCAAACAGCCACAGCCTAACAATGCCATGGGTACGCCAATTAATGCTGGATATTGGTAATTTAAGTGATGGCTGATGGCTAGTCCACCATTATAAGAACCCAGCGCGTTACCCAGATTAAATGCCATTTGTACACTGGCAGCGCCCAACAATGCACCTCCTGGAGAATGGCGCAGAAGCAGTAATTGCTGAGGTGCAGATACAGCAAACAGGCAGAATGTACACAAGCACATTAATGTAGCCGAGAGCCAACCAACGTGAGCGAATAAGAAGATAAGTAATAAAGCCATTGCCGCAATACCTTGTAAAGTCGCAGCAACTTGTCCAGGCGTGTAACGATCCGACAAACGGCCACCACACCAGTTACCCAATACCATACCGGCACCTGCTAGAATCATTAGCTCAGCAACCTGATTGTTATTGAAGCCTGAAACTTGCGTTAATAACGGTCTAATATAACTAAACCAACAAAAAATTCCCCCGTTACCCAATGCCGTTGCCGCCAGTATCAGCCAAGGGGCAGCCGACTTTAAAAATCGAAACTGACCCAAAATTCCTGTATTCGGTAAGCGTTCAATTTCTGGAATAAAACGTTTTAAGGCAAAAATCAATAGAATTGCCACAATCGATACCAGCAAAAACACCAGCCGCCAGCTGAAATGCAGGCTAAGCCAAGTGGCAACAGGTACCCCCAGCAGATTGGCTACAGTCATACCTGCAATCATCATGGCTACGGCTTGAGCAGAACGCCCTGGTGTGGCAAGTTTGGTTGCAACAATGGATCCAATACCAAAATAAGCCCCATGGGGTAATCCAGCAATAAAACGACCAATCAATAAGGTTGTATACCCAGGTGCAACGGCGGCGACTAAATTGCCACCAGCAATAAGTGCGGCTAAGGCCAATAAAATGTTTTTGGGCGCAAGCTGATAGCTTAGTACCAGCAGCCAGGCACCACAGCACACCCCAATTGCATAGGCAGCAATAAAATGACCAGCTTGAGCAATGGAAATATGCAGAGCATTAGCCACATCTGGCAAAATGCCCATCATACTGAATTCGGCCATGCCTAAGGCAAATGTCCCTAGTGACAAGGTAATTAAACTTTTCAAAATCATAAGTAACAATAGGATTTGATGGTAAGCAAGAATATACGTAGTTTAGACTCGGAAATTAGCCTTGTCACTGACTGTGCACGTAAATCTAAGATTTCTAAGAAAAAATGCAAGTTAATCCTTATCCTCTAGGCATGAGTAAAATAATCGCTGCGCCGAGTAGGCAGAGGGTTGCACCAACGATATCCCATTTGTCTGGTATCGACTTTTCAACCAGCCACGACCATCCCAAGGAACAAAAATATATATTCCTCCATATATCGCATAACTACGACCAGCAATATTGGTTGGTGTCAGCGTTAACAGCCAAGCAAAAAGCAGTAACGATATTGATCCTGGAAGTAGCCAAAAAATAGATTTATCCAGACGCTGCCATGCCCAGAAAGCAAAACAGCCACTGATTTCAGCCAATGCCGCCAGAAAAAAATAAATTAAAGATAACATCCGAGGATACTTAATATAGAATAAATCACACAAATTGTAGCAACCTAAACAACCTCCAACCCAAAGAATTTCATCCTCAGATGGTGCGTTATCAACGATTCTCCTTTTGAATAAATACTATACCGAAATTCTGGCTCGTAATGCATAACTCAGTGTTTTATTCATGCTCGGCACCATTTTTTTCAAATGCAAGAGAATTTTAATCTTGCTCACGCTACTTCAATTTCCAATCTACAGAACTTAGTTTGTAACAGCAAATAAAATTTTCGCAGAGTGGCACAGTCAAAGAAAGCTTACAATACTTGTAGTAGAAATTCTTTTAGTAGCAACTGTACTAAGATCAAAATACTATCGAGTCTTGGTGCTAGCGAGATTTTTTTTCGAAAAGGGGTCTAATTAGATTATCGGCTCAAGATGAACAGCGTAGTTTAGCTGGCTTAAATATAACTTCCCAAAAATTAAGGAGCGATTAGTTCGCAATATACATCGATTTTGAGGCTTAATCTCAATTCAAAAATGGAAAAGTAATGCATCGCAGAGTATTAAATGCTGATAACCATAAGTCTGGTGAAATCAATGAGAAAGATAAAATTATTTGTTCATTAAACTGAATTTTTATTGTAAAATATAAACATTACTTAACTAAATAAACGAGTATTCAAAGATGAGAAAATTGATTGCGATTTTTTTCTGCTTGGGTCTTTTGACTGCGTGTAATTCAGAATCATCTAAAAAAGATTCCGCTTCAGATGCCGCTAAAATAGAAGCATCTCAAACCAGCGTACCTGCAACATCAACTGAGACAACCCCTGCATCACCTCCCGCTGTAACATCGACAAATAGTGAGTTAAGCACTGATATAAGAAGTCAAATTGAGCGCGATATCCAAAATATGCAACAAAATTTACCCATCAAAATGAATGGTGTGGATTTAACTGAAATAAAATTAGAAAACAACACTATTTATCAATCATTCAACTTTGCTGATAAAAATATCACCAGTAAAAAAGTCCCTCTAGAGCAATTAAAGCAAAGATTATTAATGGGTTGTAATCAGCCAGATATTAAACGTTTTCTTTCCGGGGGATATGATTTTTTATATACCTATCATTTTCAGGATAAATCAAAAGTAGAAATAAGGATGAGTGCAAAAGACTGTCAATAATAAAAATTTTATACTGAAACTACAGGGGTGCTGATGCGCCCCTTTTTTATTCTTTTTGGTACAAGATGATAATTGTGTTTATCTTGATATTATTGTTAATGAATGGATTCTGATTTCTAATATCTAAATCGAATATATTCATTATTCCAGCTTTAACATCGCTTTCATAAGCAAATACATAAACCCGATGATAAAAATCAGAAAATTAAAATTTGATATACAGAAGCAGAAAAAATCTAAATTCGCCTTATGTCTTTATTAGCCGATCTTGATCTAATTTGACCTAGTTAAATGTAACTATGATGAACAGATTATACTTTCTATTTTGCATCGGTTTACTTGGTTCTTGTTATGCATTATTTAAATTAAAGTTAAAACAGCTTTAATTACATCTCCATCAGCCATATTGGCTAGGCCTATGCCAGAATCAGATTTGAAAAAGTGAAATAGAACGACATATCTAAAAGTACAACCATGTACACCGATGAAAGTAAAAGGGCCGGATATGATCATGCTTGAGCATAAATTGAGAAAATTGGTCAATTTAATATATATATATTGAGAAAAGGGAAAGCGTTATCTATTAGTCAGTATCAATTAAGAATAATCGCCAGACTGCAACAGAGGAGCCACTATATTTTTAATCAACGTAGTTAATAAAATTAAAGTAAATTTAATAATCAGCTATATCTTGGATCGATAAATAATTAGAATAAAGTTGAAACTTTAATTAAAGAATTAAAAATATATTTTATCATTCACAATTTGATTGTAAGATACTAACATTACTTAAACTAAATAAACGATTATACAAAGATGAAAAAACTGATTGCGATTTTTTTCTGCATGGGTATGATGACTGCTTGCAATTCAGAATCTTCTAAAAAACATACTGCATCCGGTGCTGCTAAAATTGAAGTTTCTCAAACCAATGAATCAGCAACACCAACCGATATGGTTACAGCTCCGCCTTCATCTGCAGCATCATCCAATACTCAGTCAGGAACTGATTCGCATAGTGAATTAAGGCGAAAAGTCCAAATTATGCAACAACGTTTACCAATCAAAATGTATGGTATGGATTTGACTGACTTGAAATTTGAAAATAACACGATTTATTATACATACACTTTTACTGATAAAAATATCACCAGTAAAAACGCTTCTGCAGAGCAAATTAAGAATACTTTATTGATGTTATGTGATCGGCCAGATAGTAAAGCTTTTATATTAGATGGTAATGCCTTTATGTACACCTATCATTTCCAAGATGGATCAAAGGTGGAATTAAGGATAAGTGCAACAGATTGTCAATAAGATCAAATTTATGCTCTAAAATAAAGGGGGTGCAGATGCGCGCCCCTTATTCTTTTAATCAAGCATAAAAGATGAATTGATCATGATGATATTATTAAATGATGTATCATTTTATCGTTAAGATTCTCAAATAATATAATTATCATTACAGCTACCCTATCGCTTTTAAAAAAACACAAGAATAAAATTTTATTCAGATAAAATCTAACTAAAAAGTCGCGACAATAAATAAATGATGCTAAATTGTATTAGTCTAAAGGCTCTTTGCTATGCTATTACCAATAGCAATAACCGAGATAGCTCTCGTTTTCATCTCTATCTACATTACCGAGAGATGCTCATCTATAAGGTAATTAAGAAGGTGAATTACAACGCGTCATCCTGAATAAATATAATATCGTTAGGCGATGAAAACGAATGGTATAGATATGACCCACGAGCAGCATTAATTGAGAAAATAATACAATTAATTATTTATTATTGAGAAAAGTTAAAGAGTTATCTATTAGTCAGTATCAATTAAGAATAATCGCCAGACTGTAACAGAGGAGCCACTATATTTTTAATCAACGTTCTTAATAAAGTTAAAGTAAATTTAATAATCAGCTATATCTTGGATCGATAAATAATCACAATAAAATTGAAACTTTTTATTTAAGAATAAAAATAAATTTTATCATTCGCAATTCGATTGTAATATACTAACATTTCTTAAACTAAATAAACGATTATATAAAGATGAAAAAACTAATTGCGATTTTTTTCTGCATGGGGCTCATGACAGCTTGCAATTCAGAATCCTCTAAAAAAGATTCTGCGTCAGATGCCACTAAAATAGAAGCATCTCAAACCCAAGTGTCAACGGCTTTGGCAATACCAGCTGAAATGGTTCCAGCTTCGTCTTCATCTGCAGCGTCATCCAATACTCATGCAGCATCATCCAATACTCATGCAGCATCATCCAATACTCATGCAGCATCATCCAATACTCAGTCTGGAACTGATATGCATAGTGAATTAAGGCGAAACATCCAAATTATGCAACAACGTTTACCAATCAAAATGTATGGTATGGATTTGACTGACTTGAAATTTGAAAATAACACGATTTATTATACATACACTATTACTGATAAACGTGTCACCAGTAAAAACTCGTCTGCAGAGCAAATAAAAAACGCTTTATATATGGCATGTGATCTGCCAGATAGTAAACCTTTTATATTAGATGGTAATGCCATTATGTACACTTATCTTTTCCAAGATGGATCAAAGGTGGAATTAAAGATAAGTGCAAAAGATTGTCGATAAGATCAATTCCATATCGAAAACTAAAGGGGTGCGGATGCTTCCCTTTTTTATTTCAACTGTACACAAAGATAAATGTGTTGTTTTCTAAGTAAACAAATCATATCCTATCTTCAAGTTCTACAAAATTGATTATCATTACAGCTTCAATTTTGTTTTCAAAAAAAATCAAAGAATATACTTGGTCCCTAAATACCGGATTATTTGAATTCAATATACACGTCTGCGATAAAGAAAATTCGAGTCATGGTGTATTTCTTAATTTAATAATATAGATAAAACTTGTTTGAAGAAGAAATATAAAGAATAAATTTATTACTTTATCGTGTATCAATCTATTAGCTTCATGTCATTCTTTATCAGCAAATCCAATCTAGACAGTTCCCGCATCGTCTTTATCTACAACCCCAACAAATATTCAGTCAGACACGGATTAAAACAGTGATGTGGAATATGTAAAGCGAAAAATCCAAAAGGTGCAACACCGCTAACCATTTAAAATAAATGGTATGGTTTTAACTGATAAAACCTGCAAAGATAAAACAATCAAATTTTCATATCATATTAGTGAAGAAGAGTGCACTATGAAAAATATTGATGTTGAGAAATTTGTCGAGAAATTTAAAACCGATATATTAGAACATTGCAATCAGCCCTATAATCGACGTCTTTTTTGGCTGGATATGGAATATTGTATCGTCTTGATTTAAGTCATGATATCGAAATTGAAGCGCCAATCAATGCTGAACATAGCCAACAACACTAAATCGACCTTTACTCGATCAATGAGGGCACTTTGCGCCCTCATTGATTAACCATTTACTGATTTTTAAGACGGGAAAAGGCTTCAGCCATGGCATTGTTGGCTAAATTAGGTTGGAGTGTTTTGTTACTACGCTGAGCCTTACCTTTTTGCCGATCTGAAGATGGCTTTGTTTCTTCCTGTAAGCGCATAGTTAAGGCAATGCGACGCCGCGCAATATCAATCTCAACTACTTTGACTTTGACCACATCACCGGCTTTGACCACTTCCCTAGGATCGCTTACATAACGGTCAGCCATGGCTGAGACATGTACTAATCCGTCCTGATGTACTCCGATGTCGACAAACGCACCAAAGGCGGCCACGTTGCTGACCACACCTTCCAATTCCATTCCTGGCTGTAAATCTTTAATGTCTTCTACACCTTCAGCAAAAGTGGCGGTATGAAATTCACCGCGTGGATCTCGTCCGGGTTTCTCCAATTCAGCCAATATATCTAGAATAGTGGGCAAGCCAACATTGGTTTGAATGTAATCAGATGGATTCAAAGCTTTGATAGCTTGACGGTTACCAATCAATTCGGTTGCATGCAAATGAGCAGTAGCCAGCATCCGGCTGACCACAGGATAGCTTTCTGGATGCACTGCACTGGCATCCAAAGGCTCATCTCCACCTTGAATACGTAAAAATCCTGCTGCCTGTTCGAAGGTTTTTTCACCTAGTCGAGGAACCTTAAGCAATGTTTGCCGATTAGTAAAAGCACCGTGACTATCGCGATAGCTGACAATATTGTTGGCCAAAGTGGTATTTAAACCGGAGATACGGGCCAATAATGGCGCTGAAGCTGTATTTACATCCACACCCACAGCATTAACACAATCTTCTACCACTGCATCCAAACTTTTAGCCAATTGGGTTTGATTAACATCATGTTGGTATTGACCAACGCCAATTGATTTGGGGTCAATTTTGACCAGTTCTGCTAATGGATCTTGTAATCGGCGGGCAATCGAAACGGCGCCACGCAAACTAACATCCAGATCAGGAAATTCTTTTGCTGCCAATGCTGAGGCTGAATACACGGATGCTCCTGCCTCAGAAACCACAATTTTTTGCAGACCTTGTTGAGGAAGCGACCGGATTAAATCAGCCGCCAGCTTGTCCGTTTCCCTGCTTGCGGTTCCATTTCCAATGGCAATTAATTGCACCTGATGCCGAAGAACCAGTTGCGCCAGCACTGCTAGGGAACCCTGCCAATCATTGCGTGGCTGGTGTGGGTAGATGGTGGTGGTTTCCAGTAATTTACCTGTGTCATCGACCACGGCAACTTTCACACCGGTGCGGATACCTGGGTCAAGACCTAATGTAGTTAGGCGTCCAGCTGGAGCAGCCAGCAATAGATCTTTCAGATTTTGGGCAAATACGCTGATGGCTGCCTGATCAGCTGCTTCCTTTAAGCGGGTTAAAGCTTCCAGTTCCAGTGATAAAAAGATTTTGGCACGCCAGCTAAGGCGAACGGTATCGCGTAACCATCGATCGGCTGGTCGACCGAGATCAGCAATTGAGAACTGAGCAGCGATTAATTGTTCATAGGCACTTTGTTCGGTAATGGGTGTCTCGTCTGCTTGATATTGCACATTGATCGCTAGAATCCCCTCATTGCGTCCACGTAGCATCGCCAGTACCCGATGGCTGGGGATAGAGTGTAATGATTCTACATGATCAAAATAATCTTTAAATTTTTCACCGGCAACTTCCTGTCCCGCTATAACAGTGGCATGAATTTGACCTTCACGCCACAGCTTGTCACGCAGCATTCCCATCAATTCGGCCTCTTCAGCAAATTTTTCCATTAAAATAGCACGAGCACCGTCCAGTGCGGCTTTTGCGTCACTAACATGATCGGAAAGATATTCTGTTGCAACCACTTCAGGATTAAGCTCTGGTTGACTCAGCAAAGCCTCTGCCAAGGGTAGTAAACCATTTTCACGTGCAATTTGTGCTTTAGTTCGACGTTTCGGCTTATAGGGTAGATAGAGATCTTCCAACAACGTTTTATTATCTGCCGCGTCGATTGCTTGTTTTAATTCTTCCGAGAGCTTACCTTGTTCTTCAATGCTAGATAATACCGTCTGTTTTCGATCCTGTAATTCGCGCAGATAGTGCAGGCGTTCCAATAATGTACGTAACTGAGTATCATCCAAACCACCCGTAACTTCTTTGCGATAACGGGCAATAAACGGCACTGTAGCGCCATCATCCAATAAATCAATCGCTGATTGCACACTTTTGGCAGGGACGTTCAATTCAGAAGCAATTTTCTCAGTAATGTTCATATCATTCAGAATGCGACAAAAAAGCAAGCATAGCGGGCTATGCTTGCTTTGTCACCTATTGTTATCAGAATATTCAAGTTAACCATTGCGACTATTCATTACTGTACCCCCTTAGCCAGATGGTTATAAAATATCTGATCAAATAGTGCATTGATGCAACAACAATTAATTAATTAGCTACAGGGTAAGTGCCTGGAATCAGGATATCTTTATTAACCGTTTTAATATCAGTTTTACCCGCAAACGCCATAGAAATGTCCATCTCTTGATAAATAATTTCTAAAGCGCGCTTAACTCCTTCCTCACCAAAAGCCCCCAGCCCATACAAAAATGCACGGCCAATCATCGTGCCTTTGGCGCCTAAAGCAATGGCTTTAAGAACATCCTGACCGGTATAAATGCCACTGTCCAGCCACACTTCTATATGGCTGCCAACCGCCGAAAGTATGTGAGGTAAGGTATGAATCGTAGATGGCGCACCATCGAGCTGGCGCCCCCCATGATTGGAGACAACAATTGCATCTGCACCTGCTTTTACCGCCATCTCTGCATCTTCCGCATCAAGGATGCCCTTGATAACCAGCTTTCCGTTCCAAAGATTTTTAATTTCGGCAATATCATCCCAGCTCAATTTAGGATCAAACTGTTCTGCTGTCCATGATGCAATGGATGTTGTATCCGCGACCCCGAGGTTATGTCCGACAATATTGCCAAAACTACGACGTTGGGTATTAAGCATGGCCAAACACCATTCAGGTTTGGTAGCTAAATTCAACCAGTTACGCAAAGTTGGCTTGGGTGGAGTGGATAGACCATTTTTGATGTCTTTATGGCGTTGCCCCAATACCTGCAAATCTGCAGTCACCACCAATGCCGAACACTTGGCATCCTGTGCCCGTCGTATTAAATCGCGCATGAAAGCACGATCACGCATGACATACAGTTGAAACCAGAAAGGGGCATTCGTATTGGCGGCGATATCTTCAATCGAACAGATAGACATCGTTGATAAAGTATATGGAACGCCAAACTGTTCCGCTGCCCGTGCAGCCAAAATTTCACCATCAGCATGCACCATGCCTGTCAGACCGGTTGGTGCCAGCGCCACGGGCATCTTTACCTGCTGTCCAACCATCGTTGTTTCCAAAGTTCGACCGGTCATATCAGTTAAAACCCGCTGCCGTAACTTAATAGGTTGAAAATCCTGACAGTTTGCATGGTAAGTCGATTCAGTCCAAGAGCCTGTATCCACATAATCATAAAACATTTTTGGTAATTTTTGTTTGGCTACTTTACGCAGGTCTTCAATACAGGTCATTTTTTCTAGTTTATTTCGCATGCTGGTTTCCCATTTTTTAATTCTATGTATGCAAATTTCTCAACCATTAACATCTAATGATAGAGACCATTGGTTTATACTAATACAAAAACTTTAAACCTGGCTAATCAAAATCATGGTTATCAATAGCAGCAATAGCTACTTTTCAGTCTGAATTCATAATATACGCGACAATTGATAAATCATGGTCATAATTAGAAAGAGAATACACACCACGCCAATTAACATTACCCAAGGTCCCCAGCACTGACTACGACCACAGAAACCACCGGTTAATATGGCGCAGCATAAAGCCAGCAAGATTAATAGAATATTGAAATCCATTTATCTCTCCTATAACAACTAAAATAAACCACATTACGGTTTAAAATTATGGGTTATCTGAAATAAAATATTTAAGTGTATTCAATCATATAGGAAATATAACGAGTTTTATTAGCCAGAGCAATACCAGCTCCATAAACATAATATTAATATGGCATAAATTTAAAAGCATAAAATAAAACTGGTTCCTATCTCAAATAGGAACCAGTCATTTAACAAGATCAACGTAAATTCATTTAGTCAGACACAGCTGTTTATGGTCTGACAGACGGGAAATTAGTCTTTTTTGTCCTTAACTTCTTCGAATTCAGCATCGACTACATCGTCATTGCCCTTATTCTGAGGTTGTTCACCTTGATCTGCAGCAGATTGCTGACCTTCAGCTTGGGCTTGAGCGTACATCATTTCACCCAGTTTCTGGCTGGCTGAACCTAAGGCTTCAGTTTTAGCGTCAATGGCTGCTTTATCTTCTCCTTTAACGGCTTCTTCAGCTTCTTTGATGGCTGTTTCAATTTTATCTTTTTCCGCAGCATCCAGCTTATCGCCGTATTCAGTTAAAGATTTACGCACAGAGTGAATCAATGCTTCAGCCTGATTGCGACTGGCAACCAGCTCAGTCAACTTACGGTCTTCGGCTGCATTGGCTTCAGCATCCTTAACCATGCGTTCAATTTCTTCCTCACTCAGACCAGAAGAAGCCTGAATAGTAATGTTAGCTTCTTTACCAGTACCTTTATCTTTAGCTGATACATGTAAAATACCGTTGGCGTCGATGTCAAAAGTGACTTCAACCTGTGGTACACCGCGAGGAGCAGGTGGAATATCACCTAAGTTAAACTGTCCTAAGCTCTTATTGGCCGAAGCACGCTCACGTTCACCTTGTAATACATGAATAGTTACCGCACTTTGATTGTCTTCTGCGGTAGAGAAAGTTTGAGTAGCTTTCGTTGGGATAGTGGTATTTTTATTGATGAGTTTAGTCATCACGCCACCCATGGTTTCAATACCCAGTGACAATGGAGTAACGTCCAGCAGCAATACATCACTACGATCACCCGCCAGTACTGCACCTTGAATAGCTGCACCAACTGCAACAGCTTCGTCTGGATTCACATCACGACGAGGCTCTTTGCCAAAGAAATCCTTAACTGCTTCCTGTACTTTTGGCATACGGCTTTGACCGCCAACCAAAATCACATCATTAATATCATTAACGCTCAGACCGGCATCTTTAATGGCTGTACGGCATGGTTCAATAGAACGTGTAATCAAATCTTCTACCAAGCTTTCAAATTTCGCCCGGGTGATTTTCATCGCCAAATGTTTAGGACCAGTTGCATCCATAGTAATATATGGCAAATTGATTTCTGTTTGCTGACCACTTGAAAGTTCGATTTTGGCTTTTTCTGCCGCTTCTTTCAGGCGTTGCAGAGCCATAACATCATTTTTCAGATCAATACCCTGATCTTTTTTGAATTCATCAATAATATAATTGATCAGGCGTTGGTCAAAGTCTTCACCACCTAAGAAAGTATCACCATTGGTAGCCAATACTTCAAACTGTTTATCACCATCAACTTCCGCAATTTCAATAATGGAAATATCGAAAGTACCGCCACCTAAGTCATAAACTGCAATCTTACGATCGCCTTTTTCGCCTTTGTCCATACCAAAAGCAAGCGCAGCAGCAGTCGGTTCATTAATAATACGTTTAACATCCAGGCCTGCAATACGTCCCGCATCCTTAGTTGCCTGACGCTGACTATCATTAAAATAAGCCGGAACGGTAATCACCGCTTCAGTAACTGGTTCACCCAGATAATCTTCAGCTGCTTTTTTCATTTTACGCAATACTTCAGCTGAAACTTGCGGAGGAGACAGTTTTTCGCCGTGGGCTTCAACCCAAGCATCATTATTATTTGCCTTAACTATTTTAAAAGGCATCGATTCAATATCACGCTGAACTTCCGCATCATCAAACTTACGACCGATCAGGCGTTTAACCGCATAAATTGTATTCTTAGGATTGGTTACCGCCTGACGCTTAGCCGGTGCACCCACCAGAATTTCATTATCATCCAAATAGGCAACGATAGAAGGAGTAGTACGTGCACCTTCTGCGTTTTCAATTACCTTAGTCTGACCGCCTTCAGAAATGGCAACACAAGAGTTGGTGGTACCCAAGTCAATACCGATTACTTTTGCCATAATTTAAATCTCCTAAATAAAATTTGTACTTTAAACCTTGATATTTCAGGCTAAAAACGGACAGAGCGATCTGTCTCTACCCTCTATACAGTAACTAATGATTTCTAAATGGGTATGGGCAAAAGTATTTCAAGCGTTAACTTACAAAATTTATATTATAGCCCCATTTTTCCTGTCTAAACTGACAAAAATATATTTAACTCATTAAATTGATTAATATTAATATTCTTATGGATAATAATAGTAAAATAAGAGAGAGATTCATAGTATAATTATGAACGCTGAATGATGTTTATTTGTGCAAGATCGGGTCATGTCTGTGAAGTCATTCCCTTTCTTGTAATTTAAATTTTTTCTGGCTGTCCTAACAATAATCTTCATGATTCGGGAGTACATAATATGCCTCAAAAAATCGGGTTTAAACCCATACCCTCCGTCATTGCGCTAGCATTAGGCTTAATCATCTGGTTTGTTATTCCGGTACCACAAGGTGTTACGCCTCAGGCTTGGCATTTATTAGCTATGTTTGTCGGTGTTATCGCCGCAATTATTGGTAAAGCAATGCCTATTGGCGCACTATCCATTATCGCCATTATGCTGGTCGCTCTGACTGGCGTAACCAATGATAAACCAAGTAAAGCCATGGCAGATGCCTTGAGCAGTTTTGGCAGTCCTCTGATTTGGTTGATTGGTGTAGCCATCATGATTTCACGCGGTCTGCTGAAAACTGGACTGGGCGCGCGTGTGGGCTATATCTTCATTGGTCTGTGGGGAAAGCGAACCATTGGTGTAGCTTACAGCTTGGCATTGGTAGAACTTATACTGGCACCAATTACACCGAGTAATACTGCTCGTGGCGGTGGCATTATTCACCCGATCATGAAATCCATTGCATCCAGTTATGACTCTGATCCGGAAAAAGGAACAGAGAAGAAAATGGGGAAATTTCTGGCATTGGTTAACTATCATGCTAATCCAATTTCTTCAGCCATGTTCATTACCGCTACCGCACCTAATCCATTGGTTGTTGATCTGGTTGCCAAAGCAACTAACTCCAATATCCATATTTCATGGGGCACTTGGGCGTTAGCTATGTTATTACCGGGTCTGGTATCCATGGCCATTATGCCGTTGATCATTTACTGGCTGTATCCACCAGAACTCAAACAAACTCCGAATGCCGTAGCGTTTGCAAAAGAACGCTTGAAAGAGCAAGGACCAATGACGGCACATGAAAAAATCATGTTGGTGATCTTTGCCGTTCTGTTGCTATTATGGGCCGGCATCCCAGCCATGATTTTCGGACCATCACTAACTGTTGATCCAACCACAACAGCATTTATCGGACTGACATTGCTCTTGTTATCCGGGGTGTTGACTTGGGATGACATTTTGAAAGAAAAAAGCGCGTGGGACACCATCACTTGGTTCTCAGCACTGGTTATGATGGCCACATTCCTCAACAAGCTTGGACTGATCACCTGGTTCTCTGGAGTATTGGAAAATAGCATCGGTAGCCTGGGAATGGGTTGGATGGGTTCATGTTCATTGTTACTGTTGGCTTACTTATATGCTCATTATATGTTTGCCAGTACCACTGCCCACATTACTGCCATGTTTGCCGCATTCTATGCTGCTGGTCTTGCTCTTGGTGCTCCTCCAATGCTGTTTGCCTTACTGATGGCTTCTGCTTCTTGCATCATGATGACTTTAACCCATTATGCCACAGGGACTTCTCCGGTAATTTTCGGATCCGGTTATGTGACTTTGGGTGAATGGTGGAAAGCCGGCTTCATCATGAGTGTAGTTGAACTGCTGATCTTTGTTGTAATCGGTGGTGTATGGTGGAAAGTATTAGGCTACTATTAAACCATTAATAATTTCAACCTAAAACAGGCTGTCTTAACAGGCAGCCTGTTTTATTTATATTGATTGCTAACCATAACCAATATTCAAAAAAAACGCTTTTTTATTTCCGAAAAACAGTTATAATTATCGCCTTAATTAAGGGAGTAGTTACATAGATTTATCTGAAAATCTATGGTTGCGATCAACATATTTACAGTGTTCACTGTATGGTCGTAACGTCTAACCAAGTGGTGGATTAACGAGACTTAAGACAAGTTAAAGCTACTATGGAGGGCGCTTTATCATGTCTTCGTCTATCACCCGCCATTGGTAATGACATAATAATTATGAATGCGTTTTTCTCTTCCGTTCTTCCCATCGCACTTGCCGAAATCGGTGATAAAACCCAATTACTTACCTTGTTTCTGGCGACGCGCTTTGCCAGAAAATATGCCATCATTGGCGGGATGTTATGTGCTACTTTATTGAATCATCTCGTCTCCGCTTGGTTTGGCATCGAAGTAGCACGTTTTTTTACGCCACAATTGATGGGCTGGATAGTGGGTTGTAGTTTCCTCATTGTTGGACTATGGTTACTTAAACCTGATAAACAAGACGGTCTGGATACACGGTTTATGCGTTACGGTCCCTTTATGGCCACCTTAATATTATTTTTTCTGGCAGAAGTCGGAGACAAAACCCAAATTGCTACCATCTTATTGGCTGCTCAATACCAAAATCTAACTGCCATTGTTTTAGGTAGTACAGTAGGCTTATTGCTCGCCAATGTACCAGTAATATTCTTAGGTAACTGGCTGATGGCACGTCTGCCATTCAAAGGCATTCGCCTTGGTGCCTGTATCCTCTTTTGTCTACTAGGATTATTTACCTTATTTCAAACGTGGATGCATTAAACATTTTCGCAGCCATGCTTTCCGTATATCCTTAAAGAATTAATTCTTAGCTGAATAGGTTGGTAAAATCATGAGACAAAAAACGATTAACCGTTGTGACTGGGTGGGCAATACCGAGCTTGAACAGCATTATCATGACCATGAATGGGGAAAAGTTCAGAAAAACGGGCATAAATTATTTGAAAAGATATGCCTGGAAGGGCAGCAAGCCGGCTTATCGTGGCTGACTATATTGCAAAAACGTGAAGAGTATCGTCGCTGCTTCTTTCATTTTAATCCTGAAAAAATAGCGGCCATGACTTCCATCGAGCCCTTATTACAGAATTCTGGGCTAATACGCCATCCTGGTAAGCTTTCTGCCATCATCACCAATGCGCGTGCTTACCTGAAAATGGAAGAAAACGGAGAAAATTTTTCTCAATTTATCTGGTCATTTGTGGATAACCAACCCATTATAAATCACTACCCCAGCTTCAAAAGTATTCCCGCTCAAACAGTCATTAGCCAAAGCCTATCGCGCGAATTAAAAAAACGCGGATTTGTCTTCGTAGGTCCGGTTACCTGCTATGCATTCATGCAATCCATGGGATTAGTCAACGATCATATCATTAGCTGCTTTTGTCATTCCTAAATGATCATCCGCAAGCTGGTCTCATCACAAGCATCAGACTGTTTTTTTTAAATTAGTGCTAAGTGAAAAGTTTGATTTCATTAATCCGGCGCATAATTAATCTCTACAAGAATAATGTTTCGCCTAAAAGTAGAGCAAATTTAAACTTAACGACAGTTTTTGAAATTTAACTGATAGATAAGATAGAACTGATTGGATCATTTTAAAAATAAAAAGTTGGTCTTATCTTTATCCATTGCCCCCAACGTATCTTTGCCTTAAGCGCAGCAAAACTTATATTCTGAATAAATCCCACAGCTGAAAGATCATGTAGTTGCTCAAAATAAGAATTTGAAAGATTTGATCTTGGGCTAAAAAATAGTAGAAAATAACCATTCCTAATTTATCATTCTCTACCATAGTGACCAGCATGATAAATGCATAGCAAGGGCTAAATTGTTATTATTGAAATTATAATGATTAGAATAATATAATAAAAAAATCAAAGCTAACAGACAGGTATAACCAAATTATGAGTTCATGCAAGGCAGAATTGTTTTAGATTATTAGCATCACAATCAAAATTTTTCCAAACTAGGAACAATAACCCACGTTAGTACAATCATGAGAAGACAACTGTTCGACACCTGCAAAATAGTTTTTTTTTCGCTGCTTATTGGCCTCAGCAATTTTGCATGGGCAGAGGAAAAACCAGAAGAACAAGTTAAAAGTGAAGGTGCCAGCGAGCCAGAACAACTCATCTGGTATGCCTGCCCACTGCAAAATAACCATGTTAGCTATACTACCTCACCATTAGATGTTAACTGTCAGGTGGCCAAACATCCTCCTACAGATGCTAGCGATATAAAGGCAAGGTCTCTGGATAGGGTAAACATACCGCGGCTCGAGGAACTACAACGCCTATGGTACAGCGCAGAGTTTGGTCGAGATGGCGATCTGATGAAAGTTCCGCCGACACCTAAGCTTGGGGTTCATTTGCGGCAACAAGAAACTAATAAAAATTTTGGCAAATATCCAAACAAAAATGTCGTTATTCCGGCAAAGATCATTGTGCCACCTAAATTGACGCCAAAGCAATTAGTACAACGGGATATCAATAGCGAGCAACGTGCCTTAGCCTTAGCGCAAAAACAATTGGATTTAGCCAAAAAACGTGGAGTAGCTGTCCAAATCCAGAAATGGCAACAAAATGTTAGTGATCGTCTCACAAACATTCGGGTATTAAAACAAGAGTTAAGTCGTTACTAATAACTCAGCTTTTATTCCAATAATAAAACAAGACAATGTTTTGTCTTCAGAACAGGCCTTCGTCAAGCAGTAGCGTAGCAAGCTACTCATTATTTTTATAACAGTATCTATCTATCAGCATCAAAACAAAAAAATCTGGAAGTAGGAGTATTTAATATTGAATAAAATAAGCGTTTTAAAAACTCAATATCTCAGAATATTCATAACAAATCCAAACATCGTTTATTTGGATATAAGCCTTTCATAAAATATAGCGTAAATGATTTAGTTATGATGTTTATTGCCAGAAGAGAGAAAAATTTTCTCCAATCTTCATCCCCATTTTGCCTGACATAAATCCTTGTATCATCTGTGTCATTGTTTTTGTATGGGCACATTTTTTAAAATAATTTGCTAGCGTTTTTTTGCAAAATCATTCATCCATAAAATAAATGCCAATTTAATATTTTATCAATAAGATCAAATCATATCGGGCGATAGCCATATGTCGAATCTTCAAAAGTTTTATCGCAACCTTGCCAGGCGAGATTGACATGTATTCATCAAATTCATATTTTAGCAAGACATTGTATTGCTAAAATATTTATCCATTCGTGGTATTTTACGAAAAAAAAGTATCGCTTATGGTCCTATATTGAACGATAAACTGAATAAGATAGTTTAACTTTTAATGACCCTTATTTATTGTTTTTGCAGAAGATGTCCCTTTTACACTAGCTAAATCAGCTGTTCTTAATGGGAAATGAGGTAAATCTAATCCTTCCTCATTTTTCATTGAATGACGACCATATGGATGAGTTTATTTTTTTTGATAAAGCAAAATTTGAAAAAAATGGCAATATGCCAGTCTTTTAACAATCTCAAACAGCAATATTTGATATAAATAGTTCATTTAATTATTCATTCTGTATGCATTACATGGCTTCTTCGATGAGGAATTTAGAAGTGCCAAATAATCAGCATTCACTGTTGATTAATTTAACACTTTTTTCTCACGGATGAACATGGGTAACATCAGCTGCTACATGGTAGTTGAACGATGACTAATTATTATCGCTTATAAACCGAACTCCAGACAGATGAGAAGCTAAAATAGCATCCTTTATCATCTGCAAAGCTTTAGGACGGGCAAAATTTCGTCTTGATGCCAAAACGATGCGCCTAGTTGGAGTGGGTTGTGCAAATGGAACAATACTAAAGAGTAAATGATCATTTTCAGTTAATGCCGTAGCCGGCATTACACTAATACCCAATCCGCTGGCTACCATATGGCGTATTGTGGTGATTGAACTACCTTGAATAGTGTTTGATAAACCCAAGATCTTTTGTCGAGAAGCCAAATCCTGACAGCTATCTAATACATTATCGCGCATGCAATTACCTTCAGTGAGTAACAAAACTCGTTCATCACTTAATTGCTTCGTTGTCACCTCATTATAATGTTCAAATTTATGTCCTTTAGGCACAATGACAAAAAAGGGTTCATCATACAAAGGTATCGTTTCTAGTCCAGCTTCATGATAGGGTTCTGCAACCACTATTGCATCCAGATCGCCGCGCTTCAACGAATCCGTGAGCACAGAAGTGTAATTTTCATCCAGTTGCAGGCACATTCCTGGAGCTTGATGACGTAATGACAAAATGAGCTTGGGCAATAAATACGGCGCAATCGTAAATATCAGTCCCAGTTTGAAAATACCTTCTAATTCATTTTTCTCCTTATTAGCCATTAGCTTAATTCGATCGGCTTCTTCCAACACTCGTTGAGCCTGATCCACGATCCGTTGCCCCGATTCTGTCGTAATAATTTCATTACTACTGCGATCAAATAAGGTTAGACCTAATTCCTCTTCCAATTTGCGGATCGCTATGGATAACGTTGGTTGGCTAACATAACAGCGTTGAGCGGCGCGCCCGAAATGCTTTTCCTGCGCCACCGCTACAATATAACGTAATTCCGTCAATGTCATTCACTGACCTTTTTTATTCCAGATTCTGGTAAAGTAATGTTTAGCGCCAGCACATCCATCCCATCTTTCTTTTCTTGAGAAATTTGGATATCTTTCAAAGAAACATGAACATATTTTGACAGCACTTGTAACAATTCTTTTTGCAAGGTCGGCAAATAGTCTGGCGTTTGCGTTGCGCGTTCCTGAGCAATGACAATTTGCAAACGGTCACGCGCTACCTGAGCCGATTGCTGTTTTTTCCCAAAAAGAAAATCCATTAAAGACATGGCTTAACCTCCAAACAAACGTTTGAGAAAGCCTTTTTTCTCCGTATCCACAAAGCGGATAGGTCGATCTTCACCCAAAAGACGAGCCACTACATCTTTATACGCTTCAGCCGCTACAGAATTTTCCTGCAAAATTACTGGCGTACCGGCATTAGAAGCCTGCAGGACATTTTGCGATTCAGGAATAACCCCAATTAAAGGAATCCGTAAAATATCCTGAATATCTTGAACGGACAACATTTCACCTTTTTCTACTCGTTCCGCGGAATAGCGAGTGATCAGCAAATGTTCTTTTACCGGCGTGTCGTTGGTTTCGGCACGGCGTGACTTACTGGATAAAATCCCTAAAATTCGATCAGAGTCACGTACACTAGAAATTTCAGGGTTAGTGGTAACAATTGCTTCATCGGCATAATACAAAGCCATCAATGCGCCTTGTTCAATACCAGCTGGTGAATCGCACACAATAAACTCAAAACCCATTTCATTGGCTAGCGTATTCAAAACCTTTTCAACGCCTTCACGTGTCAAGGCATCTTTATCGCGTGTTTGCGAAGCGGGTAAAACAAAAAGATTGTCACAATGCTTATCTTTAATTAATGCCTGATTAAGTGTTGCTTCGTCCTGAATAACATTGATCAGGTCATATACCACCCGACGTTCACAACCCATAATCAAATCCAGATTGCGTAATCCAACATCAAAATCAATTACCGCAGTTTTGTGACCTGCCAATGCCAGTCCAGTTGAAATACTGGCACTGGTTGTGGTTTTACCCACACCACCCTTACCTGAGGTCACCACAATAATCTTTGCCACAATTCAATTCCTTTTGTGAAATTAATCAAATTTGTTACTAACTAAAACCCTAATCCAATTTCGACACATTTAATGCCCATGAATAGCACTTAATATCAAACGATCATCCTGTAAATAAGTTTGAACAGGCTGGCTATCTAAATGTGCAGGTAGTTGCTGATCAAAAATACGGTAAATCCCAGCAACCGAAACCAACTCAGCTTGCATGGACTGTGCAAAAATACGCGATTCCTTATTGCCCGCAGCTCCGGCAAGTGCCCGACCACGTAACGGACCATAAACATGGATATTGCCGTCAGCAATGATTTCTGCACCTTCACTAACCAGCCCCATAACAATCAAGTCACCTTTTTCTGCATAGATCTGCTGTCCCGTTCGTACCGTCCGATTAATGATCAGGGTAGGCGATACAGAATTCACTTCTTGCGGCTTGGCTGGATTAGGAACAGGCTCTTCATTTTGCTCAGTTATCGCTTTTCCTGCTGCTTTCACCCAGGAATGTGCCTGTTCTTCGGGTAAAACTCCAAAGCCAATGCCAAATTCACTGGCCAAATGAGCCCAAGCTTCATCAGCATGACGAATAGCGACAATCCGCAGATTATAACGAGCAAATAGAGCAATCAGCTTGCCTAGATCCACCATGTCCGGATTGTTGAAACGATGCATGTCCAGTGTAAAAGGCATATTACGCAAATTACCAAAACGTTCCGTTCTTTGTTGTAACTCTTTGTTAATAAGAGTTAAATTATCTGTTAGAAGCTGTAGCGACAGAACATCCAAACGTCCGGATTTAACATTAAAAGCAGCTTTCATTAGCATAATTGCCTAAAAAAATTTTGACTAAAAATATAAAAAATAAACCTAAGAGCCCAAGTGTACCGTGTTGATCATCTGGCTTCAATTACCATATAAGGAATAAACCAATAATTTGCATACTCAGACTAAAGCGGAAAAGATGAACACAGTACAGACCAAACAAATATTAGCTTCAAAACCTAAAAAATTACGTATAAATATCATTGGGGTAGGAAAAGTTGCGACGACAATGGCAGTATTGTGGCATCGAAGTAACCAAGTTCATATCCAATCAGTTTGGAATCGTAGCATTTCTGCCAGTAGACAATTACAACATCTATTACCCCATATAGAAATAATCTCAGACCTAAACGACATGCCGCCGGCAGAGATAATTGTTTTTGGACTGCGTGATCAAATTCTCCCAATCATGGCTGAAAAAGTCAGTCGTATGCAGTGGATGACGCCCGATACAATACTTATACATTTTAGTGGAGCATTGGCAAGCAGCGTACTTATGCCCGATAAAAAAAAGGCATTAACTGGTTCTATGCACCCTGTCTTTGCCTTTTCCGATATTGATACAGCCATATCTACACTTCCGGGACATTTGTGTGCCATTGAAGCAGCCGAAGCGGTACAACCTGTATTACAAATACTGGCTCAAAGCGCAGGATTAGAAACCTTTATTGTCAGCAGCGAGCAAAAAGCACGTTACCATGCGGCACTTTCTGCCAGTGCTAATTTTTTAGTGGCATTAAACCACTATGCGCGCAATATGCTGGAATCCATTTCCATTCCCGACAATCTGGCAGATCGACTCGTTAATCAATTAATGCTGCAAAACCTCAACCAATTGCAACAATTCTCACCGGCTGAAGCATTGACCGGGCCGATCAGTCGCGGAGACATGCATACCATCTCCAAGCATTGGCATTCTTTAACTACACAAGAGCAAAACCTGTACCAGGCCTTAGCCATTCAAACCTTAAAACTGACTACCCTAAGTCAAGCAGAACAGACCCAGATAAAAAAAATCATCAATTACAGTCAGGATGAAATTGCAAATGAATAAATGGCAAAAGAGATCAAAATAAAAACCAAATAGAAACAATGAAATTTGGAGAAAACTAAAAATAAAGCGGAGAAAGAGTTGACATAGAAAATGATGGGGCGTATAGTTCGCCTTCTTCGCTGAAGACGGTCCGAAAAAAACC
>NZ_JAFNPF010000005.1:0-48319 GCF_026535915.1 Snodgrassella sp. B3882 | reverse complement strand
GTGACGACGTTCCATTGATTAAAGGTTCAGCTCTGAAAGCCTTGGAAGGTGATCAATCAGATATCGGTGAAACCTCAATCATGGCATTGGCTGATGCTTTAGACAGCTACATTCCTACTCCAGAACGTGCCGTAGACAAACCATTCCTGTTGCCAATTGAAGACGTATTCTCAATTTCAGGTCGTGGTACCGTAGTGACTGGACGTGTAGAGCGTGGCGTAATCAACGTTGGCGACGAAATTGAAATCGTTGGTCTGAAAGAGACCCAAAAAACCACTTGTACCGGTGTAGAAATGTTCCGCAAATTGCTGGATCAGGGTCAAGCTGGCGATAACGTAGGTGTATTGTTGCGTGGTACCAAACGTGAAGAAGTAGAACGTGGTCAAGTATTGGCAAAACCAGGCAGCATCACTCCACACACCAAATTCAAAGCGGAAGTATACGTATTGAGCAAAGAAGAGGGTGGTCGTCATACTCCATTCTTCGCAAACTACCGTCCGCAATTCTATTTCCGTACCACAGACGTAACCGGCGCAGTAAGCTTGGCGTCAGGTGTGGAAATGGTAATGCCAGGTGAAAACGTAACCATCGATGTAGAGTTGATTCACCCAATCGCGATGGAAGAAGGTTTACGCTTTGCGATTCGTGAAGGTGGCCGTACAGTTGGTGCCGGTGTGGTTGCTAAAGTTGAAGCTTAATAAGTTTTTCTAGGCTAGTAGCTCAATTGGTAGAGTATCGGTCTCCAAAACCGAGGGTTGGGGGTTCGAGACCCTCCTGGCCTGCCAAGAAACAGACTAATCGGCCATAGGTCGGTTAGTCTTTTTGTATTAGTTAAAAGGTGGTTATATGGGCAACAAAACATCGAAAGATGTGGTAACCAAAACCAAAGCACAATTAAAAGCTGAGGCTAAGCAATTGCAACAGCAAGAGGTTAAGCGATCCAAACGCTTTGATTTGGTCAAATATATCTTGTCTGCTATCTTGGTTGCTGCTGGTGTTTGGGCATTTTATGCTTATGGAGCGCAATTGCCGATTTATGTGCGTTATCTGTTTCCGCTAATTGGTGTTGTAGCTGCGATTATTATTGTCTTTTTCTGGAGTACTGGTGGGCGTGAGCTGACCGCTTATGTGCGCGATAGTGTGTCTGAGGCAAGAAAAGTTGTATGGCCTGAGCGCAATGAAGCTTTACGCATGACCTTGTTTGTGCTTGTATTTGTCGGTATCCTGTCGCTATTTATCTGGGGTGTTGACAGCCTGATTTCGTGGCTGCTATTCGACATCTTTATGAAAAGGAGTTAGTCATGGCAAAACAGTGGTACGTAGTACATGCTTATTCCGGTTTTGAAAAGAACGTACAAAAAACCCTAAAAGAGCGTATTGAGCGGGAAAATATGTCCGATTATTTCGGTCAGATTTTGGTGCCAGTAGAAGAAGTGGTGGATATTAAAAATGGACGCCGCAGTATTACTGAGCGTAAATTTTTCCCAGGCTATGTGCTAGTAGAAATGGACATGACCGATGCTTCTTGGCATCTGGTTAAAAACACCCCACGTGTTACCGGATTTATTGGTGGTACAGCTAATAAGCCGTTGCCTATATCCAGCAAAGAAGTTGATGCAATATTGCATCAAGTACAAAGTGGCGTTGAAAAACCCAAACCTAAAGTTCTCTTTGATGTTGGTCAGCAAGTGCGTGTTAACGAAGGCCCATTCAAAGACTTCAATGGTATTGTTGAAGAAGTTAATTACGAGCGCAATAAATTGCGTGTTGCTGTTCAAATCTTTGGTCGTGAAACGCCAGTTGAGCTCGAATTTTCTCAAGTTGAAAAAATTTAAAATACATATTGGTATTAAAATCAGATCGACACTTGTAATGAAAAGAAATTTTCTTTATAATTGTCGGTCTTATTTTTGGGAAGCAGCAAATGCTGCGCCATCACCCGTTTAATTGGAGTTACGAAAGTGGCAAAAAAAATAGTCGGCTATATCAAACTGCAGATTCCTGCAGGTAAAGCCAATCCATCTCCTCCGGTAGGTCCAGCTTTGGGTCAACGCGGTTTGAATATTATGGAATTTTGTAAAGCATTCAATGCAGCTACACAAAATGTAGAGCCAGGATTGCCAATTCCAGTTGTCATTACTGCATTTGCAGATAAATCATTCACATTTGTGATGAAAACCCCACCTGCATCCATTCTGCTGAAAAAAGCAGCTGGTTTGCAAAAAGGCAGCTCAAACCCATTGACACAAAAAGTGGGTAAAGTGTCTCGTGCGCAGTTGGAAGAAATTGCCAAAGCCAAAGAGCCTGATTTGACTGCTGCTGATTTGGACGCAGCGGTACGCACCATCGCTGGTAGTGCCCGTTCAATGGGTTTAGATGTGGAGGGTGTGTAAATGGCAAAACTTTCTAAACGTATGCAGGCTATTCGTGCTGCTGTTGAAACCAACAAATTGTACGCTATTGATGAGGCATTGAATCTGGTTAAAGCCAATGCTACTGCCAAATTCGATGAATCAATTGATGTATCTTTTAATTTGGGTATTGACGCACGTAAATCTGATCAGGTTATTCGTGGTTCTGTTGTATTACCTAAAGGTACTGGTAAAACTGTGCGTGTCGCGGTGTTTACTCAAGGTGCTAATGCCGAAGCAGCTAAAGCTGCGGGTGCAGATGTAGTGGGCTTTGATGATCTGGCTGCCGAAGTTAAAGCGGGTAATCTGGATTTTGATGTGGTAATTGCTTCTCCAGATGCCATGCGTGTGGTTGGTCAGTTAGGTACCATTCTTGGTCCTCGTGGCTTAATGCCAAATCCAAAAGTGGGTACTGTTACGCCAAATGTCGCTGAAGCGGTGAAAAATGCTAAAGCAGGTCAGGTACAGTATCGTACGGATAAAGCGGGTATTGTTCACGCTACTATTGGTCGTGCTTCTTTCGAAGCTGCTGATCTGCGTGAAAACTTTAATGCTTTGCTGGATGCCATTATTAAAGCCAAACCAGCTGCAGCTAAAGGTCAATATCTACGTAGAATCGCTGTATCCAGTACTATGGGCGCAGGTTTGCGTGTAGATACTGCTTCAGTAAACAGCTAATTATATTTGGTAGTCGGATTCTTCAATCCGACTACCGCAAAAATTCATATAAATTTTATATTTATATGTAGGGCTACTTAGCGATAAGTAGATGTCCAAGACCGTAGGGAATTTACTGATGTAAATTTTAAAACCCAACCCTACGCAGACGGTAGTCCCAGATAATCTTATGTAGGTATCCTGCTTACAGATGTCTTTTTGGGTTGCCGCGCTGGGTGGAGTGATACGTGTATTACTCTGATTAAAAACAGTGGGAGGTAGACCTTGAGTCTCAATATTGAAACCAAGCAAGCAGCCGTTGCTGAGATCGCTAGCGCTATCGCTAACGCACAGACTATGGTGATTGCCGAGTATCGTGGTATCAGTGTTGCTAGCATGACCGAACTGCGTGCCAATGCCCGTAAAGCAGGTGTTTACCTGCATGTATTGAAAAATACTTTGGCTCGTCGCGCAGTAGATGGTACCTCATTTGCCGCCTTGGCTGACCAAATGGTTGGTCCGTTGGTTTATGCGGTATCTGAAGACCCGGTTGCTGCTGCAAAAGTACTGCACCAGTTCTCGAAAAAAGATGAAAAAATTGTGCTGAAAGCAGGCTCATACAATGGTGAGTTGCTGGATGTAGCTCAGGTAGCAGAACTTGCTTCTATTCCAAGTCGCGACGAATTGCTGGCCAAATTGTTGGGTATTATGCAAGCACCTGTTTCAGGTTTCGCTCGTGCATTGGCTGCATTGGCTGAGAAAAAAGCCGGTGAAGAAGCTGCATAATTTTTATTCTATTTAAATATAAATTTTCATTCTTAAATATTGGAGTTTAATAGCATGGCTATTACTAAAGAAGACATCTTAGAAGCAGTAGGTAACTTGACCGTTATGGAATTAAACGATCTGGTTAAAGCTTTTGAAGAAAAATTTGGCGTGTCTGCAGCTGCATTGGCTGTGGCTGGTGGTGCTGCTGCCGGCGGTGCATCTGCTGCTGCAGAAAAAACCGAATTTGACGTAGTATTGGCTTCTGCCGGTGCGCAAAAAGTTGGCGTGATCAAAGTGGTTCGTGCCATCACTGGCTTAGGTCTGAAAGAAGCTAAAGACTTGGTTGACGGCGCACCTAAAACCCTTAAAGAAGGTGTTTCACAGGCTGAAGCTGACGACATCAAGAAACAGCTGGAAGAAGCTGGCGCATCTGTAGAAATTAAGTAATCTCAGTTGCGTTTTACAGGCTGGTAGCTTAGGCTACCAGCCTGCTTTCGCTTGTCTATATAGAGTGAATTTTTATAAATATTTACATAAATGCCGATATTTTACCAAATTTTGCTTTCTTAATTTATAGCTGATTTGGTCGTCTTTTAAATACTTATAAAACCTTACTTGCCAAACCTCCCTTTTGGAGACTGTCCATGTCCTACTCTTTTACTGAAAAAAAACGCATCCGCAAAAGCTTTGCCAAGCGTGCCAATGTGTTGGAAGTACCGTTTCTGTTGGCTACCCAGTTGGATTCTTATTCGCAGTTTTTGCAAATGGAGACCCCTTTTGACCAACGTGCGGATATTGGTCTTCAGGCAGCTTTCCAATCTATTTTTCCAATTATTAGTCATAATGGTTACGCTCGTCTTGAATTTACTCACTATGTCTTAGGTGAGCCACTGTTTGATATTCCAGAATGTCAGTTACGTGGTATTACCTATGCCGCACCATTACGTGCGCGCATCCGGCTGGTTATTTTGGACAAAGAGTCATCCAAGCCTAATGTGGTTAAAGAAGTTCGAGAAAACGAAGTGTACATGGGTGAAATACCTTTGATGACACCGAGTGGCTCGTTCATCATCAATGGTACAGAACGCGTAATTGTGTCTCAGTTGCACCGGTCGCCCGGCGTATTCTTTGAGCATGACCGTGGTAAATCACACTCATCAGGCAAACTACTGTTCTCAGCTCGAATTATTCCTTACCGTGGTTCATGGTTAGATTTTGAATTTGATCCAAAAGACCTGCTGTATTTCCGTATTGACCGTCGTCGTAAGATGCCGGTAACGATTTTATTGAAAGCATTGGGTTTCACGCCTGAACAGATTTTGGATATGTTCTATGACCGTGAAAGTTACTATTTGTCTAAAGATGGCGTGCATACCAATCTGATTCCATCTCGTCTGAAAGGCGAAACGGCCAAATACGATTTGATGGATAAAGACGGCAAAGTATTGGTGCAAAAGGGTAAACGCATCAATGCTAAAAACATACGTGATATCGTTGCTGCCGATATTAAATGGTTGGAAGTTGAACCTGAAAGTTTGATTGGTAAAGTACTGGCCACTGATGTTGTCGTGCCTGATACAGGTGAGATTCTGGCAAAAACCAATGATGAAATCACCGAAGAATTACTGGCTCAGTTTGATATTCAGGGAATTAAAGAAATTTCTACCCTCTATATCAACGATCTGGATCAGGGTGGCTATGTTTCCAATACACTGCGCACCGATGAAACCGATGGGCAGCAGGCTGCACGCATTGCCATTTATCGCATGATGCGTCCGGGTGAACCACCAACTGAAGATGCTGTTGAAGCGTTATTTAACCGCTTATTCTTCAATGAAGACAGTTATGATCTGTCTCGTGTTGGTCGGATGAAATTCAATACTCGCACTTATCAGCAGAAACTATTGGAAGCACAGTTGGAATCTTGGTATGGTCGTCTGATGACGCAAACCTTTGCCGATGCTGATAAAGAAGGCAACAATGTTCTGACTATTCCAGATATCGTGTCTGTTATTGCCACGTTGGTTGAACTGCGAAATGGTCATGGTGAAGTCGATGATATCGATCATCTGGGCAATCGTCGTGTGCGCTCCGTAGGCGAGCTGGCTGAAAATCAGTTCCGCAGTGGTCTGTCACGTGTAGAACGAGCTGTAAAAGAGCGTTTGAATCAGGCTGAATCCGAAAATCTAATGCCACATGATTTGATCAACGCTAAGCCTGTATCTGCTGCGATTAAAGAATTTTTTGGATCCAGTCAGTTATCTCAGTTTATGGATCAGACCAATCCATTGTCTGAAATTACGCATAAGCGTCGTGTTTCTGCGCTGGGTCCGGGTGGTCTGACGCGTGAACGTGCCGGCTTTGAAGTACGTGACGTACATCCAACCCATTATGGCCGCGTGTGTCCGATTGAAACACCGGAAGGTCCGAACATTGGTTTGATTAACTCTCTGGCTGTTTATGCGCGTACCAATAAATACGGTTTCTTGGAAACCCCTTACCGCCGTGTTGTGGATGGTAAAGTAACTAATGATATTGACTACCTATCTGCTATCGAAGAAGGTCGTTTTGTTATTGCTCAGGCCAATGCTGATTTAGATAATGAAGGTCGCATTATTGGTGATCTGGTTACCTGTCGTGAAAAAGGTGAAACCATTATGGCCACCCCTGACCGCGTGCAATATATGGACGTGGCAACAGGGCAGGTGGTTTCTGTGGCAGCTTCATTGATTCCATTCCTGGAGCACGATGATGCGAACCGTGCCTTGATGGGTGCCAACATGCAACGTCAGGCAGTTCCTTGTCTGCGGGCAGAAAAACCTCTGGTGGGTACCGGTATTGAGCGCTCTGTTGCGATCGACAGTGCAACTGCCATTGCTGCTAGTCGTGGCGGTATCGTTGAATACGTTGATGCCAACCGTGTGGTGGTACGCGTTAACGACGATGAAGCGACCGCTGGTGAAGTGGGTGTGGATATTTACAATTTAGTGAAATTCACCCGTTCGAACCAGTCAACCAACATCAATCAGCGTCCAGCCGTGCAAAAAGGTGACGTGATCGCCCGTGGTGACGTGATTGCTGATGGTGCGTCAACCGATTTGGGTGAATTGGCACTGGGTCAGAACATGACCATCGCGTTTATGCCATGGAATGGTTACAACTATGAAGACTCGATTCTAATCTCAGAACGGGTGGTTGCCGGTGATCGTTATACCTCTATTCACATTGAAGAATTGAATGTGGTATCACGTGACACCAAACTGGGGGCGGAAGAAATTACCCGCGATATTCCGAATCTGTCTGAGCGCATGCAAAATCGTTTGGATGAATCCGGTATTGTGTACATCGGTGCTGAAGTTGAAGCTGGTGACGTGTTGGTGGGCAAAGTGACACCTAAAGGTGAAACTCAGCTAACGCCAGAAGAAAAACTGTTACGCGCTATTTTTGGTGAAAAAGCCAGCGATGTAAAAGATACTTCTTTACGTATGCCTACCGGCATGAGCGGTACCGTGATTGACGTACAGGTATTTACCCGTGAAGGTATTGAACGCGATAAACGCGCCAAAGCCATTATTGAAGCTGAGCTCAAACGCTATCGTCAAAACCTGACTGACCAGTTGCGTATTTTCAATGACGATGCCTTTGATCGTATTGAACGCTTGATTTTGGGTCAGAAAGTAAACGGTGGTCCATTAAAACTGGCAAAAGGTGCCGAAGTCACTAAAGAGTATCTTGCTTCGTTGCCAAGTCGCCATGAATGGTTTGATATTCGCCTGAGTGATGAAAGTATTGCTAAACAGGTTGAACTGATTAAAGAAAGTTTACAAGCTAAACATGAAGAATCAGACGCTCAGTACGAAATCAAGAAGAAAAAACTGACTCAGGGCGATGAACTGCAGCCGGGCGTACAGAAGATGGTTAAAGTCTTTATCGCCATCAAACGCCGCCTAAAAGCCGGTGACAAAATGGCTGGTCGTCACGGTAATAAAGGTGTGGTATCTCGCATTCTGCCAGTTGAAGACATGCCGTATATGGCTGACGGCCGTTCCGTGGATATTGTACTGAATCCGCTGGGTGTACCAAGCCGTATGAATATTGGTCAGATTCTGGAAGTGCATTTAGGTTGGGCTGCCAAAGGTATTGGTGAACGCATCGACCGCATGCTGACCGAAAAACGTGCTGCTGATGAAGTTCGTGCTTTCCTTGAGAAGGTATACAACAGCAGTGGTAAGAAAGAAGATTTGTCTCAGTTTAATGATGAAGAAATCATCAATCTGGCTCAACATCTGCGTAAAGGGATGACTGTTGCCACCCCTGTATTTGATGGTGCGGAAGAATCCGAAATCAAAAACATGTTGGCACTGGCCTACCCTGAAGACGATCCGGAAATCCAGAAACTGGGCTTTAACGATACCCGTACGCAGATGACCCTGTATGATGGTCGTACTGGTGAAGCTTTTGACCGTAAGGTCACCGTGGGTGTGATGCATTACCTCAAACTGCACCATTTGGTGGATGAAAAAATGCATGCCCGTTCAACTGGTCCGTACAGTCTGGTGACACAACAGCCGCTGGGTGGTAAAGCTCAGTTTGGTGGTCAGCGTTTTGGTGAGATGGAGGTGTGGGCACTGGAAGCTTATGGTGCTGCTTATACCTTGCAGGAAATGTTGACTGTGAAATCAGATGACGTGAACGGTCGCACCAAAATGTACGAAAACATTGTTAAAGGCGAATACAAAATCGATGCCGGTATGCCGGAATCTTTCAATGTATTGTTGAAAGAAATTCGCTCTTTGGGCTTGGATATGGATTTGGAACGTTATTAACCGACACCGGTCGCATGCAGTAGCTGCTACTGCATGCGGCATCGTCAGGAGCAAATATGAAAGCTTTATCAGACTTATTTAATCCGCTGCAAAATGCCAGTGCCGAAGAAGAATTTGACGCGATCAAAATCGGCATTGCATCGCCGGATACCATTCGTTCTTGGTCGTACGGTGAAGTGAAAAAGCCGGAAACGATTAACTACCGTACGTTCAAGCCAGAACGTGATGGTCTCTTCTGTGCCAAAATTTTCGGCCCGATCAAAGATTATGAATGTTTGTGTGGTAAATACAAACGCCTGAAGTTTCGTGGGGTAACCTGTGAAAAATGTGGTGTGGAAGTAACCTTGTCCAAAGTGCGTCGCGAACGCATGGGGCATATTGAATTGGCCGCACCCGTAGCGCATATCTGGTTTCTGAAATCGTTGCCATCCCGCTTGGGTATGGTGCTGGATATGACATTGCGCGATATTGAACGCATTCTGTATTTTGAAGCTTATGTGGTTACAGACCCAGGCTTGACTTCATTGCAGCCGCGTCAACTGCTCAGTGAAGAAGAGTACATCAGCAAATATGAAGAATATGGCGGTGATTTCGAAGCCAAAATGGGTGCTGAGGGTATTCGCGACTTATTGCGCGCTATGGATATTGCGCATGAAGTGATGGTATTGCGGCAGGAATTGGATTCCACCAGCTCCGATACCAAAATCAAGAAAATTGCGAAACGTCTAAAAGTACTGGAAGCCTTCCAACGTTCCGGCATGAAGCTGGAATGGATGATTATGGACGTGTTGCCAGTATTGCCACCGGATCTGCGTCCGCTGGTACCGCTGGATGGTGGTCGTTTTGCTACTTCTGACTTGAATGATCTGTATCGCCGTGTCATCAACCGTAATAACCGTTTGAAACGCTTGCTTGAATTGCGTGCACCAGACATCATCGTACGCAATGAAAAACGTATGCTGCAAGAAGCGGTTGATTCACTATTGGATAATGGTCGTCGTGGTAAAGCCATGACCGGGGCCAATAAGCGTCCGTTGAAATCACTGGCCGACATGATTAAAGGTAAGGGCGGTCGTTTCCGTCAAAACTTGCTGGGTAAGCGTGTGGATTATTCCGGCCGTTCGGTGATTACCGTGGGACCCTACCTGCGTCTACACCAGTGTGGTCTGCCGAAAAAAATGGCTTTGGAACTGTTCAAACCATTTATTTTCCACAAACTGGAACAACTTGATCCAACTGTCACCACCATCAAAAAAGCCAAAAAGATGGTGGAGCAGGAAGAACCGATTGTATGGGATATTCTCGAAGATGTGATTCGTGAACATCCAATATTGCTTAACCGTGCACCAACCTTGCACCGTCTGGGTATTCAGGCGTTTGAACCGATTCTGATTGAAGGTAAAGCGATTCAGCTGCACCCATTGGTTTGTACTGCGTTCAACGCAGACTTTGACGGTGACCAGATGGCGGTACACGTACCATTGAGTCTGGAAGCGCAAATGGAAGCACGCACTCTGATGCTGGCTTCTAATAACGTGTTGTCACCAGCCAATGGTGATCCGATTATTGTACCGTCACAGGATATTGTCTTGGGTCTGTATTACATGACCCGCGACAAAATTAACGGCAAAGGTGAAGGTAGCCTGTTTGCCGATGTGAAAGAAGTTCATCGTGCTTATCAGACCCGTCAGGTTGAGCTCGGTACCAAAATTACCGTGCGTCTGCGCGAATGGGTGAAAAACGGTCAGGATGAGTTTGTGCCCGTGGTAAATCGCTACGAAACCACCGTTGGTCGTGCGTTGCTGTCAGAAATTTTGCCTAAAGGCCTGTCGTTCGAACACATTAACAAAACGCTGAAGAAAAAAGAAATTTCTAAGCTGATTAATGCTTCGTTCCGTCGCTGTGGCTTGCGCGATACCGTCATCTTTGCTGACCATCTGATGTATACCGGTTATGCGTTCTCTACTCGTGCTGGTATCTCCATCTGTGTAGATGACATGCTGGTGCCAGAAAGCAAACCACAGTTGCTGGCTGAAGCCAATGCCGAAGTGAAAGAGATTGAAGACCAATACCGTCAGGGTTTGGTTACCAACGGCGAACGCTACAACAAAGTTGTCGATATCTGGGGTCGTACCGGTGATAAGATCGCCAAAGCGATGATGGATAATCTGTCTACCCAGAAAGTGGTTGACCGTGATGGCAATTTGGTTGATCAGGAATCCTTCAACTCCATCTACATGATGGCTGACTCTGGTGCCCGTGGTTCTGCGGCGCAGATTAAACAGCTATCTGGTATGCGTGGTTTGATGGCGAAACCAGATGGTTCCATTATTGAAACGCCGATCACTTCCAACTTCCGCGAAGGCTTGACCGTATTACAGTACTTTATTTCTACCCACGGTGCGCGTAAGGGTCTGGCCGATACGGCGCTGAAAACCGCGAACTCTGGTTATCTGACTCGCCGTCTGGTCGACGTGACTCAAGACTTGGTGGTGGTTGAAGATGATTGCGGTACCAATGATGGTTTCGTGATGAAAGCTGTGGTACAGGGTGGTGATATTATCGAATCCCTGCGTGACCGCGTTCTGGGTCGCGTCACTGCCGAAGATGTGGTGGATCCAACCAGCGGCGAAACATTGGTTGATGCTGGAACCTTGTTAAACGAAAGTCTGGTTGATTTAATCGATAATTCCGGTGTCGATGAAGTTAAAGTACGCACACCGATTACCTGTAAAACTCGCCATGGCTTGTGTGCCAAGTGTTATGGTCGAGATCTGGCGCGCGGTAAACTCGTGAATGCTGGTGAATCTGTCGGTGTGATTGCGGCGCAATCCATTGGTGAACCGGGTACCCAGCTGACCATGCGTACCTTCCACATTGGTGGTGCGGCGTCTCGAGCTGCTGCAGCCAGTCAGGTTGAAGCCAAATCCGGCGGTACCGTACGCTTCTCCAGCCAGATGCGCTACGTAGCCAACAATAAAGGTGAATTGGTTGTTATTGGTCGCTCATCTGAAATCGTGATTCATGACGATATCGGTCGTGAGCGTGAACGCCATAAAGTGCCTTACGGTGCACTGTTGCAGGTCAAAGATGGTGGCATAGTTAAAGCTGGTCAGACCCTGGCTACATGGGATCCGCATACCCGTCCGATGATCACCGAATTTGCCGGTCGTGTACGCTTCGAAAACATCGAAGAAGGCGTGACTGTAGCAAAACAGACCGATGATGTGACTGGTTTGTCTACGCTGGTGGTGATCGATGGTAAACGTCGCTCCTCTACCCAGTCTAAGCTTCTGCGTCCAACCGTTAAGCTATTGGATGACAAAGGCGAAGAAATTCGCATGGCCGGTAGCGAAACCGCCGTTTCCATGGCCTTCCCAGTGGGTGCGGTGATTACCGTGCGCGAAGGGCAGGAAGTGGGTAAAGGTGATGTGCTGGCACGTATTCCGCAGGCTTCATCTAAAACCCGTGATATTACCGGTGGTTTGCCACGTGTAGCTGAGTTGTTTGAAGCACGCACCCCGAAAGATGTGGGTATGCTGGCTGAGGTAACTGGTACCGTATCCTTTGGTAAAGAAACCAAAGGTAAACAGCGTCTGATCATCACCGATGCAGATGGTGTGGCGTACGAAACCCTGATTTCCAAAGAAAAACAGGTGTTGGTACATGATGGTCAAGTGGTGAATCGTGGTGAAGTCATTGTTGATGGTGCGGTAGATCCACACGATATTCTGCGCTTGCAGGGTATTGAAGCGCTGGCGCGCTACATCGTGCAGGAAGTACAGGAAGTGTATCGACTGCAGGGTGTGAAGATTTCCGACAAACACATCGAAGTGATTATTCGCCAGATGCTGCGTCGAGTGAACATCGCTGATGCCGGTGACAGCCACTTCATTACCGGTGAGCAGGTTGAACGTGGTGACGTGATGATCGCCAATGAAAAATTGTTGGCAGAAGGTAAAGAACCGGTGCGTTTTGATAACGTATTGTTGGGTATTACCAAAGCATCATTGTCTACCGACTCCTTTATCTCTGCGGCTTCCTTCCAGGAAACCACGCGCGTGTTAACCGAAGCAGCCATCATGGGTAAACGTGATGACTTGCGTGGTCTGAAAGAAAACGTGATTGTAGGTCGTCTGATTCCGGCAGGTACCGGTCTGACTTACCACCGCAGCCGTCGCCAGAAATGGCAGGAGCAAGTTGCTGCTGAAACAGTTGATCAGAGTGAATAAAATTCAAATCTGATTAAATAGACTGAACAAACCGCTGAATCCATTTCAGCGGTTTTTAATTTTGTGTATCGAAACATATATATTATAGACACTTAAAAGATTAATCATCTTGACTGAATATATCTCAAGGTGCTAGAATTGAACACTTTGCCGGCATGGTGTCGGCATGTATTGACTCAACAGGAAAAGAGAAAATATGCCTACTATCAACCAATTGGTACGCAAAGGACGTAAGGCTCCAGTTTACGTCAACAAAGTACCTGCTCTGGAGGCTTGTCCTCAAAAACGTGGTGTGTGCACTCGTGTATACACAACCACTCCTAAAAAACCTAACTCAGCTTTGCGTAAAGTGTGCAAAGTGCGCCTGACTAATGGTTATGAAGTGATTTCATACATCGGCGGTGAAGGCCACAACTTGCAGGAACACAGCGTAGTGCTGATCCGTGGCGGTCGTGTAAAAGACTTGCCAGGTGTGCGTTATCACACTGTACGTGGTTCTTTGGACACCGCTGGTGTTAAAGACCGCAAACAGTCCCGTTCTAAATACGGTGCAAAACGTCCTAAATAATTGGACGCATCGGCAGATTAACTGTCGAGTAAGTGAATATTTACATAAATATTCGTGGGTAAATCCCAGCTGAATAGTTTAAGGAAATTGAAATGCCAAGACGTAGAGAAGTCCCAAAACGTGACATATTGCCAGATCCGAAATTCGGCAGTATCGAATTATCTAAATTCATGAATGTGCTGATGATTGACGGTAAAAAATCTGTAGCAGAACGCATCGTATACGGCGCGTTGGAACAGATTGAAAAGAAAACCGGCAAAGAAGCCATCGAAGTGTTTAACGAAGCTATTGCCAACGCCAAACCGATCGTTGAAGTAAAAAGCCGTCGTGTTGGTGGTGCAAACTATCAAGTTCCTGTTGAGGTTCGTCCTGCTCGCCGTTTGGCTTTGGCCATGCGCTGGGTTCGTGACGCGGCTCGTAAACGCGGCGAAAAATCCATGGATTTGCGTCTGGCTGGTGAATTGATTGATGCGGCTGAAGGCCGCGGCGGCGCATTGAAAAAACGTGAGGAAGTACATCGTATGGCTGAAGCCAATAAAGCCTTCTCTCACTTCCGTTTCTAATGCAGAAAGGCAATTATCGTGGCTCGTAAAACCCCTATTGAGCAATACCGTAATATCGGTATTTCTGCACACATTGATGCTGGTAAAACCACCACTTCAGAACGTATTCTGTTCTACACCGGCATGACCCATAAACTGGGTGAAGTACATGACGGTGCGGCCACTACTGACTGGATGGAACAAGAACAGGAACGTGGTATTACCATTACTTCTGCTGCTGTGACCACCTTCTGGAAAGGTATGGCAGGTCAGTTTAAAGAACATCGTTTAAATATTATTGATACCCCGGGACACGTAGACTTTACCGTTGAGGTAGAACGTTCTATGCGTGTACTGGATGGCGCAGTGATGGTTTACTGTGCTGTGGGCGGTGTACAGCCTCAGTCTGAGACTGTATGGCGTCAGGCCAACAAATACAAAGTGCCTCGTCTGGCTTTTGTCAACAAAATGGACCGTCAGGGCGCTAACTTCTTCCGCGTGGTAGAGCAGATGCAAACTCGTCTGCGTGCCAATCCAGTACCGGTTGTGATTCCGGTGGGTGCGGAAGATGGTTTCGAAGGCGTAGTCGACCTGCTGAAAATGCAGGCTATCGTATGGGACGATGCAACTCAAGGTCTGAAATTTGAGTATGCAGATATTCCTGCCGATCTAAAAGACGTCGCTGAAGAATGGCGCGAAAAAATGGTGGAAGCTGCGGCTGAAGCCAATGAAGAGCTGATGGAAAAATACCTTGGCGGCGAAGAGCTAAGCGAGGAAGAAATCGTTGCTGCGTTGCGTACCCGCACCTTGGCTGGTGAAATTCAGCCGGTTCTGTGTGGTTCAGCCTTTAAAAACAAAGGTGTACAACGCTTATTGGATGCCGTGGTTGAGTATCTGCCTAGTCCGACTGACATTCCACCAGTTGCCGGTGAAAAACCTGATGGTGAAAAAGACAGCCGTAAAGCCAGTGACGACGAAAAATTCTCAGCTTTAGCGTTCAAACTGATGAACGACAAATACGTTGGTCAGCTGACATTCATCCGTGTGTATTCCGGCGTAGTAAAATCCGGTGATACCGTAGTGAACTCTGTGAAAGGCACCAAAGAACGTATTGGTCGTCTGGTACAGATGAAAGCGAACGATCGCGATGAAATCGAAGAAGTTCGTGCTGGTGACATCGCAGCCGTAATTGGTTTGAAAGACGTGACTACTGGTGAAACCTTGTGTGATTCTGATGCACCAATTATTTTGGAACGCATGGAATTCCCAGAACCAGTAATTCACGTAGCAGTTGAACCGAAAACCAAAGCTGACCAGGAAAAAATGGGTCTGGCTTTGAATCGTTTGGCTAAAGAAGACCCTTCTTTCCGCGTGAAAACCGACGAAGAATCTGGTCAGACCATTATTTCCGGTATGGGTGAATTGCATCTGGAAATTATTGTTGACCGTATGAAACGTGAATTTGGCGTAGAAGCTAATGTTGGTGCTCCACAAGTGGCTTATCGTGAAACCATTCGTAAATCAGTGGAATCCGAAGCTAAATACGTGAAACAGTCTGGCGGTAAAGGTCAGTATGGTCACGTAGTGATCACCATGGAACCTCTGGAACCAGGTGGTGTGAACTACGAATTCATCGACGAGATTAAAGGTGGTGTGATTCCACGCGAATTCATCCCGTCAGTGGATAAAGGTATCCGTGATACCATGACCAACGGTATTTTGGCTGGCTATCCAGTAGTGGATATTCGTGTACGTCTAACATTCGGTTCTTACCATGATGTAGACTCTTCACAAATCGCATTTGAATTAGCCGGTTCTATGGCATTCAAAGACGGTATGCGTAAGGCTTCTCCAGTATTACTGGAGCCAATTATGGCGGTTGAAGTAGAAACACCGGAAGACTACATGGGTGATGTGATGGGTGACCTGAATCGTCGCCGTGGTATCGTACTGGGTATGGATGATGATGGTATTGGTGGCAAGAAAGTTCGTGCCGAAGTACCATTGGCAGAAATGTTTGGTTACTCAACCGATCTGCGTTCCGCTACCCAAGGTCGCGCTACCTACTCCATGGAATTCAAAAAATACGCTGAAGCGCCTAATAACGTAGCTGAGCAAGTCATCGCTGCTCGTAAAGGCTAAAGTGTTTATAGATAACCTAAAAGCATGACGCTTTTAGGTTATCATCGTTCTTTAATTGATCTTTATTCAAGGAAACTTAGCTCATGGCTAAAGAAAAATTCGAGCGGAGCAAACCGCACGTAAACGTTGGCACCATCGGTCACGTTGACCATGGTAAAACCACATTGACCGCTGCAATCTGTACCATTTTGTCTAAAAAATTCGGTGGTGCAGCTAAAGCTTACGACCAGATTGACAATGCACCGGAAGAAAAAGCCCGTGGCATTACTATTAACACCTCTCACGTAGAATACGAAACAGCAGAACGTCACTATGCGCACGTAGACTGCCCAGGACACGCTGACTATGTGAAAAACATGATTACTGGTGCAGCGCAGATGGACGGAGCGATTCTGGTGGTGTCTGCCGCTGACGGTCCTATGCCACAAACCCGTGAGCACATCCTGTTGGCACGTCAGGTAGGCGTACCATACATCATCGTGTACATGAACAAATGTGACATGGTAGACGACGAAGAGTTGTTGGAACTGGTAGAAATGGAAATCCGTGATTTGCTGTCAAGCTACGAATTCCCAGGTGACGACGTTCCATTGATTAAAGGTTCAGCTCTGAAAGCCTTGGAAGGTGATCAATCAGATATCGGTGAAACCTCAATCATGGCGTTGGCTGATGCTTTAGACAGCTACATTCCTACTCCAGAACGTGCTGTAGACAAACCATTCCTGTTGCCAATTGAAGACGTATTCTCAATTTCAGGTCGTGGTACCGTAGTGACTGGACGTGTAGAGCGTGGCGTAATCAACGTTGGTGACGAAATTGAAATCGTTGGTCTGAAAGAGACCCAAAAAACCACTTGTACCGGTGTAGAAATGTTCCGCAAATTGCTGGATCAGGGTCAAGCTGGTGATAACGTAGGTGTATTGTTGCGTGGTACCAAACGTGAAGAAGTAGAACGTGGTCAAGTATTGGCAAAACCAGGCAGCATCACTCCACACACCAAATTCAAAGCGGAAGTATACGTATTGAGCAAAGAAGAGGGTGGTCGTCATACTCCATTCTTCGCAAACTACCGTCCGCAATTCTATTTCCGTACCACAGACGTAACCGGCGCAGTAAGCTTGGCGTCAGGCGTGGAAATGGTAATGCCAGGTGAAAACGTAACCATCGATGTAGAGTTGATTCACCCAATCGCGATGGAAGAAGGTTTACGCTTTGCGATTCGTGAAGGTGGCCGTACAGTTGGTGCCGGCGTGGTTGCTAAAGTTGAAGCTTAATCAGGAAGAATATAGATATGAAAAACCAGAAAATCCGTATTCGTCTAAAAGCTTATGACTACTCCCTGATTGACCGTTCAGCTCAGGAAATCGTGGACACAGCCAAACGTACTGGCGCTGTGGTAAAAGGTCCAATTCCTCTGCCAACCAAAATTGAACGTTTCAATCTACTGCGTTCTCCACACGTGAACAAAACCTCACGTGAACAGCTGGAAATCCGCACTCACTTGCGTTTGATGGACATTATCGACTGGACTGATAAAACCACCGATGCATTGATGAAACTGGACTTGCCAGCAGGCGTAGATGTTGAAATTAAAGTTCAATAATCTTATGTAGCAAGACCAAAAAGGACTGGATAATATCCAGTCCTTTTTACATAAGTTTTTTACCTACCATCAATAGCATCTTATAACGTCAGACATTCATTTTTGCTAACTCATTGTCCTATGGGATACCTTAAAAGCAACGTTTAGGGGATCGAGTATCTATATATCAACAATGTGCTTAAGTTGAAAACATCTTAAAAATGTCATCGTCAAGGAAGCAATTAAGCTGAATTTAGGATAAGGATAAGTGGAACCATCACTGGCCATCATTCCTAAATTTAATTGCAGTCAAGATATCAATCGTTTGCAAATAAAAATACCTATTAATGACTGCTACTTTGACCAAATAGTTGGCGTAACACATCAGCAATAATTTCCTATCCTTAAAATTATAAGTCATCTAAATTACTTAACTGCTTAAATCTATTAAACAGCTTAACCTATAGCATATCGCTCAAGATAAAATTTGAGTTATTCTTAATTGCTGCTGTATAGATAATTAATCAACAGTCCAAATCTAGATCAAAAGCATCATCCTACAATTAAGCAAAGATGATGCTCAACGACGCATTATTTTGTGAAGCTAACTGAAGTTACCTTGTCGGCCAAACCGTATAGGCACATCATAACCAGCATAATCAACCAACATAGTGCTTATTTTTTAATATGCTGATTAATGATCTCAGCCAAAATCTTGATGCCACGATCAATCTTTTCTTCCGGCACAGTCACAAAAGCCAGCCGTAAACAATTGGTTTTATCTCGCTGGGCAAACATAGTTTCACCAGGAACAAAAACGATTTTTCTACTGATTGCCTCACGCAATAATTCCGTCGCATTCATGTTTTGTGGTAGTTCAACCCAAATAAACATGCCGCCTTCAGGTTCGTTCCAATGAACCTCTTTGGGCATATATTGAGCTAAAGAATGCAACATATACTGACAGCGAGTACTATATAGCTGGCGGATTTTTGGAATATGCTGACTGAGAAAATTATTTTTACTCACAATCTGATAGGCAATGTATTGAGTCAGACTAGGCGTATGTAAATCGGAAGCCTGCTTTAACTGCACCAATTTACTGATAAACAGCTTATTAGCTACCACATAGCCTAAGCGCAACCCAGGAGCTAGAATTTTGGAGAAGGACCCTAAATACACAGTATTTTCACGTGCCAGAGTATACAAAGCGGGCAAACGTTGACCCCGATAGTCTAATTCGCCATATGGATCATCTTCAACCAGTACCAAATCGTTTAGTTTTGTTTTTACCGCCAATGCTTGTCGACGAGATACCGACAACCGACGGCCGGTTGGATTCTGAAAATTTGGAATGGTGTAAAAAAATTTTGCTGATTTAGCAAGTTCATCATCGATAGATTCAGGGATTAATCCTTCCTGATCACTCTCAACGGCAATATATTCAGGATTATACTGATTGAAGGATTGTAACGCTCCCAGAAAAGTTGGCGATTCGACCAATACCTTGTCGTGTTCATCAATTAAGGCTTTGCCGATTAAATCAAGTGCTTGCTGTGAGCCGGTCACAATCAAAATTTCATCAGCACTAACAGCAACCTGATCGCGATGTGATAAATAATCGGCTATCCATTGGCGCAATGGGGCATAACCCTCAGTTGGACCATATTGCAATGCACCGTAGACATCATTACTGGCGAATACCGTATTCACAGCTGATTGGATTTCGGCTATTGGAAAGGTATCAGGAGAGGGCAGACCACCGGCAAAGGAAATAACATCGTCTTGTTCAGTAACTTTTAAAATTTCACGAATAACAGAGCTTTTTTGAGCCTGTGCTCGTTGAGAAAATTTCCACAGCATAAATCAACTTTCTTAATGGGTCATTGTTTATATAACAATCATATTGTATTTTAAACTGCCTAAATCTAATGGTAAAAAAGAAGCTGGTTTTAATACAATACACAGATAACAATTGCTTAAAATATAAATTATAGTCCGCATATTCAATAAAAAATACTATTTTAATATCCAGAAAAAAGGAATAACGAAGCCATTTGATTGATTATAGTTGCCAAGTCATATCCGGTATAAATATTCCCAATCCATAAACTTTTATCAATTCATTCTAGTTTAATTAAACTCTCTGGTGGTTGAGAAAACTGTTTTCTGATTTAGATATATATGTGCATTATTTAAGTTACTTGTCGGTTGATTCTACGGATAGATTTGATCAGCAGGAGCTATAGCTCCTCCTTCTGGGATAGGTATTGTTCCATTTATTATATTTTCATGCTTGATAGGCAAACTAGCATCAGTAGATTTAGCTCCGAATATTGTTGCTCCACTTTATCCTCTAGGTCCGCTTTGCCCATAGCTAGTAATCATTTTGCCTTGCTCACTTCCACTTTTAGTAATAACGGTATTTTATTTTTTTCTGAAAATCATATTTTTCTCTTTTCCTTAAGATCATTACACTGCATCTGGATTAGATAAAGTTTCTAATTCTTTTTTACTACCTAATCGACCCAATCGTTTTTAGCCAATTTTCAGGTTCCATTTGAAGCTTCTTTTATTGTTTTCGCTGTATGATTTCTAGCTCTTTTAGAAGGATACCCTTTATGCACCAAAATTCTCTTTCAGTAACATAATTCTCATTATTTCTAAGAACTAAAATTAAAAAGCCTCCTTATAGGCTTTTTATTTAGATTTGAAATCATGTTTTGAATGCTGAAAATTTTCAGAGCTTATTTATTTTATAATTGGCAGTAAGTTATTTTTGGCTCTTCTTTGATTCACTTTTTTTAATTCATTATCATCTAACTCTTTTAATTGTTCTTCTGTCATAAAAATTTCCCATAGAATTTCTCTATTTTCCCATTCCTTTTCCTCTTCATCTTTATCGTCATACAGCTTATTCAACAAGTCATTTAGATTATCAGCAACATATTCCAATTTATAATATTCATATTCGTATTCATGATCTGGAACTAGTAATCTATTCTCAGCAATATATGATATTTGTTCATGATCCCAAAAAATGATTTTCGGATTCTTTTTTTCTGTTCTAAAATCATAACATAGATAATCACCCCCAGCTCCTCCAGCAAAGGGAATAACGTTGGCAGGGAGTTTATCCTGAATCCAAGAATAATGTTCAAGTATGTTGTTTGCGGAATCTAAATTGAAATTGAGTAATTCACCAAAACTTTTACCTTTTAGTTTTTCTGTATCAAAAGTATTCGGTTCAGGCGCACCATTATTATATTTTAAAACAATTTCTTTTAACTCTATTGGGAAAGATATTGCTAATTTAGATTCAACTTGATTGATAAAGTTCACATCGTTTAATTTTTTGACGAATTTCCATTGCATATTGGTCTTTCTACGGTTGCATTGAGATAAGAACTACTTTTTTACTCTTTTTTTGTTTTGTTGTAGTTGGTTTTTTTTAAAGAAATTAAGCTCGAGTGATTGGTCTTCGTTATCCTCATTGTACGCTTGAATCCTTTCTTGAATAACAGAATGCTTTTCCTCATTAGTAAGAAGCCTATATAGATGCTTTTATCATTTCTGCTTATTCTTTACTTATATTTTTTTTTAAATTTCAAGCAGTTTTGGATTAACCAAAGCTGCAATTTTATATGAATCTTAAGCTTCTTTAAATAGCTTTGGCAGAGGATAATTGTGAAAATTTAATTTCTCTATATAGGATAAAACTACGCTATTTTCAATTTTAGCAGCTAAATTATTGAAATTTTTCCAAGTACAATCTATACACTCATCGATCATTTTTTTAATGCCCATTATCAAGACCAGACTGGAGATAATTTCTAAAACCACTTAATTTTAAAGCAAATATCCAACTGAAGGAAAAAGTACACTCATTTTCATCAGTTTTTAATTTGGTAGAATTATCATTTCCAATTAATAAATGCCCATTTATTTTAAAGGTTGATATATATATTAAATATTTTATTTATTATATCATTCGCTTCATTTCCTGAAATTATTTTATAATCTAACTTTAATAAAGTAGTGGCATTTTGCAATTCATCTATTTTATTTTTCATTTTATGCTATTTTTAATTTATATGATTTTGTAGCAGATACTTCATCAACGAATATATGCCCTCTAATCCTATTTTTCCCTTTTTTAGGTGATTGATATTCTATATGAGGTGAATGAGGTCCTTTTCCTAATTTCCATTTGGTTTAACATTATTCCATTCTGGAATATCTATATTCACCAGAGCACCTTTAGACCCTAGATATTACACAGGAATAGCCTCTCCCTTTACATCTATACCCCACTTAGTTACTTCAAAATCCTCTTCAGGTATTCCTGTTCTTATAAATAATTCATCTAATGCATCTCTATAATCTGCTCCTCCCCTCATAGCCATATCTTTAGTCTCATCAAAAGCCCAATTGTTTCCTTCAAGTCCTTCCCCTTTACCATACCCATTAAGTACAAAAATTCCTTCTTCGGTAACATAATAGTTTTCGTTATTTCAAAACTCAAATAAAAAAGCCTCTTTAGAGGTTTTTTTAAATTATTCATTTATAGGAATATTCATATCTTTCATACAATTCTTTAATATTTTACTGATGTAATTGCCTTTGTTTCTTGAAATACAAGCTGCGACATATGTTAATGGTGCAAGATAAAATAAACCTTTATAATTAGGACCTGTCAATACAGGCATATGATAATAGGCATTTTTTTATCTTCTAAATCCATATACCATTTACCACCTATCTGTTTCCTAAAAGTCTCCCCTATATATATTGCTTATGAATCCAATAATTTAGGCTCATCTATTAGCTCAGAACTATCTATAAAAGTACTTAAAATTCAGTTTTCGAGTTCATCCAAAGACTTAATACTATAATTTAGGGTTAAATTATTTTCTCTAGCGAATTCATTAGTAAATGAATCCATTTTAGTATCAATATAAAATATCCATTCTTGAAAATTATCTTGTGTAAACACTATGAAAATTTACTTATTATAATATTTTTATTCGTATTTTCATCTAATTTTTCAACAATATCATAACTTTCATCATAGATAATTATTTCTTCATCTTTAGGCATAAATTTCCGGACCCATTTTGAAAAAGTATAGCCCCACTCAACATCATTTGTTTCAAAATAAACGCAATTTAATGTTTTGTCTAACATACCCTCAATATAAATTGAATCATTAATTTTAATTGACCATTCCAAACAAAACTTACGATTTTCATTATTTATTTGCTTTATTTCTATTTTTGCAAAGCCTTTTTCCAATGATTCTATAAATTCTGATTTATTAATTTTCCATTCCTTTACCTTATAAGGTGAAATAAATGCTTTCATAATTAATTTTATTTTTTTACTGTAACACTATCAAAAATGTTAAATTTATCCATTAAACTCTCAAAATAACTCACAGAATTTTCTGTATTAGTTATAAGCTCTAATCTTTCTAGAGGGTTAGAGGAATCATTCATAACCTGAGAATATCTGTAAAATTCATCTTCTATTTTAGCTTGTAAAAACTCTGGAGCTTCACTACCTTTAACATAAGGGCTTCTAGCTTCATTCCTAACATATTCCGCATTTTGTACGATTGTTCTTGTCTCATTTATTTCCATCAGTCCATACCCTTTCTCCTCCGCCAGAATTTTGACACTCAGTATCACCGACAGTTCTACTCTGATATTTTCCAGCTTCTCCACTAGCCACATTATTTCTAGTAGGTAAGTCATGCTTATACTCATTATGCACCAAAATTCCTTCTTCGGTAACATAATAGTTTTCGTTGTCCTGTACATCAAAATTATATAGTTTTTAAATCAAAAGAAGGGAATAAATCATCTCTTTTTTCTTGTTAAGTATAATCTTATCAAAATGAAAATACCTAATACGATGCAAAAAAATATATTATCAATTTTTTATTATATAATCAGAAAATAAATCATCAAAATCATCAGAGGTATGAATAGTTTTTCCTTCTTTTTCAACTCTCTCTAATTCTTCTTTAGTTGGTTTCTCACTAGGAATTAAAAAATCTAAAAATTTCTTTAATGAATCACCTACTTTAGTCGGGTATTTTTTATTTCCTTCAAATCCCCAATCATCTTCTTCATGAAACCAATAATAAACTTCTCCTGTTTTGTTATCCATACATAATAAATCGCCTCCATCAATGATTCCTATTGGGAGCATGTTTTCTGGCATTCTTTTTAAATAAATAGTATATACAGATTTAAAATTCTCAAATTCTTTATTTGAAAAGCCTAATAAATATGCAAGATTAAAATTTAATTTTTTTTTCTTGTAATATGTATAGAGAGGTTTTGCTGCATTATAATTAATTAATATTTTTTTGAAATCTGGATAAATACTAAACTTTAAATTTAATTCCAATTGTTTTAAAGTTTTCTCATTTGATAACTTGTCTACTTTATTTAAACTATTTAATTTATTCATAATAATATATTTAATGGTAACGTTCCGTTTTTTAATCCTGAGGCTCCTCCTGTATGAGGAAATTTATTATGTATATTTTTAGGTATAAGCTGCATTGTTTTCCCATCTTCAACATGATGCCACACATAGCCATCAGGTGTACTTGATAATCCTGCTTGCTTATTAGCTAATGCTGAATCATGACTATAATTACCATTCATTCCTGGAACTTCTACATCTTTTTTAGAATATGGTGAAAAATCTGGATATCCACCTACATTATATTTTACAGTATTTCCTTTTTTATCGGTATAACTAACACTTCCATCTGCATGTTTAACTGTTTTAGAATGATCAAAATTAGTATTTGTATTACTTGGTTTTCTAAGTTTATTATTATACCCATTATGCACCAAAATTCCTTCTTCGGTAACATAATAGTTTTCATTATCTCGAACATGAAAATTATAATTTAACCATTTCGTATGTTAAATTATTACAGTATTTATTAAATCTATGCTCAACTTTTTTTAATTTATATTTTATTAATTTGATTAACTACACTTTCAAATTGTTTTTGAAATTCTTCTCTAGAGTTTTTTAATTTTTCCCTATAATTACTAATTATTTCATTTAAACAAGGAGAATTATTTAATTTTGCAGCAATAATACCTATGCAAGATCTATATGGATAAAGAAAACGAAAAGGAGATATTTCTTTAATATGACTATTCAATAAATAATCGATTTTTTGAATAGAAGTATTATATTCAAAAAAAGGTAAAATATATTCATTTATTCTTTTTGGAATTACATTTGATAATAATTCAGCATCGCTATTATTTTCGATTAAATAAATAACTTTACTTCGATTAGGACCACCTATAATTACATTATTTTCTTGATATGCAATTATTACACCTATATTTGCCGACAATGTCTTTATGTCATCGTATTTTATATCTGTATATCTAATTGAACCATAATAAATATCTTCAATTTCCTTAATTTTTAGCTCTGCCTTAATTTCTACTTGGATATTTGTATCATGAGCGTAAAAGAAAAAAGAGATAATTTGTCTATTGCTCGATGAATCTTCTCTTATAAAAGATTCTTTTCTATTGTCATAAATAAATCCTCTTTTTTTTAAAAGATTTTTCGTATTATTTATCAATACATTTTTAATATAATCTAATTTTAAATTCATGATCTCGTTGTTGTGTTTGTTATCTTACCCGTATCCAAATTTACTTGACTAAGTCTGTCTGCTATATCGTTTATTGAAATGGTTGTTACTTTTAAATGATTAGATTTTTTCCAGTTCAAACGATATGCTCTCCATTCTCCAGATCGTTGTTGATTTGTGGTTAAGGTCCCGCTCCCTGTTTGAGTTTCATTCTTAAATTTAGAGCTTTCTTCTAAACTACATCAATGCCATCAAAGACAGTTTTTGCCATCTCTAAACTTTCCTGAAACTTGTTGCATTAGATCATTATTAAGAAATTCATTTGCTAATCCTACAGAAATAATTTTTTCTCCATCTTTCTAATAGTCTCATTCTTATTTACTAGAGAAATTTGTACTTCAACATCTTTATTCTACCCATTATATACCACCGGACATTTTTTAATTACCGTATAGTTTATTGTTTTGAGTGCTGAAAATTTTCAGAGCTTATTTATTTTATAATTGGCAGTAAGTTATTTTTGGCTCTTCTTTGATTCACTTTTTTTAATTCATTATCATCTAACTCTTTTAATTGTTCTTCTGTCATAAAAATTTCCCATAGAATTTCTCTATTTTCCCATTCCTTTTCCTCTTCATCTTTATCGTCATACAGCTTATTCAACAAGTCATTTAGATTATCAGCAACATATTCCAATTTATAATATTCATATTCGTATTCATGATCTGGAACTACTAATCTATTCCCTTCAATTTCTGATATTTGTTCATGATCCCAAAAAATTATTTCTGGATTATTTTTTTTGTTCTAAAATCATAACATAAATAATCACCTCCTGCTCCAACAGCAAAAGGAATAACGTTGGCAGGTAGCTTATCCTGAATCCATGAATAATTTTCAAGTATGTTGTTTGCGGAATCTAAATTGAAATCTAGTAATTCACCAAAACTTTTACCTTTTAATTTTTCAGTATCAAAAGTATTAGGTTCAGGCATACCATTATTATATTTTATAACAATTTCTTTTAACTCATTTGGGAAAGATATTGCTAATTTATGTTCAACTTGATTGATAAAGTTGGCATCGTTTAATTTTTTGACGAATTTCCATTTCATATTATTATCTCTTGTCCCATATATAATCCTATTTTGGCATGATTAGCATGAATAAACTCATCTACTAACCCCATTACTCCTTTTTATTCATTATGATGCCTTAATGCATCAGGATTCGGCTTACCAGTTATAATGTTATTAAGCTTCCATCATCGTTGAATTTATACCCATTATGCACCAAAATTCCTTCTTCGGAAACATAATAGTTTTTGTTATTTCGAAGAATTAAGTAAAATTATATGGTAATAGCCTCACTAATCTCTTACAATTCTTTATACCCAAAATTTATCTGAACACATGCGTCAAAATAAGACCAGAAATTTATATTATACTCAGGCTTTTCATCTTTCCACCAAATTAGGTATTGATAATTTCCATCAAAATTATTAATACATATATATCCTCCAGCTCCATTATGAAATATATAATAGGTATTTTTTAAATCAATTTCAGGAATATCAATTTTTTCTAAAATTCCCCACTCTAACTCATCTAAATATTTTATATTTTCTATTGATACAAATCCAAGAGCTCCATTTATAGTATCATTCCAGCCATTATGTATTTGTTGATAGAATATAGCTATTTCTTGAGGCATTTTCGCTAAAAATGAACTATTCTTACATGGCAATTCTCCTTGATAAGTGATGATATCACCATTGCTATCAAAAATGTATATCATTTTAATTTTTTTATTATGCTCTATTACACATACATTAATTAAATCATTAGATAGAATTTGATATATTTTTGATAGTTTCTCTTTAAAAGAATTCCAGTAATTTAATATTATTTTTTTCTTCTGCTCGTTATTTGTCTCCAATATTATTTCTTTCCAAACATTAGGTAATAAATCAAATTTTATATGTTCTTTATTTATTAAAACAACATTTTTTAAATTATTATCCTTCAAAATTTCTAGGATATTCATTGTTCACCTTTTAAAAAATTATTTATCTGTTCTTGTAATTCAATTTTTAAATTTTTTTGATTTTCTATCATCTCCTGCCTAAATGTCTCATCTACTTTTATTTTTTCTTTCTTATATTCAGTCCATTCTACAAATGATTTACTTCCTTTAGAAGTGTTTGCAGTCGCACTTAAACCAATAAAATTTTTTTCATTATTTAAAACTTCCAACTGCTGTTTTTGTGTCAGTTTTCCGAAACCTTCCATTCTAGTAATTTCATCCATTGATACAATATGATCTGCAGGCAAATTTTTATCTATTGTTAAATTAGGTAAAGCGAGATCTTTCATAGTAAGAGAAACATCTTTATTTACACTTTTTTGTATTGCTCTACTTGGTGTTTTACTTCTTAAATTATCATATTCTGCTTGAGTGATTTGTCTTTCTCTATACCCATTATGCACCAAAATTCTTTCTTCGGTTACATAATAGTTTTCGTTGTCCTGTACATTAAAGTTATAAACTTTTTCATAATTGGGTAACGTTTCTATGCTCAGAATGGTTACTTAATTGCCGTCTTTATTTTGCAACAGGTCGCCTGCTTGTAACACTCGGGCTTCTATCCTTTCTCCGTTAGTGTAGAAACGGTGTTCAGGCGATATTCGTTGCACTTCGCCACCAGTAACTTCCAACCCACACATTTGCATGCTATATCGCTGATGAGTAACTAAAATGACCATCCGCTTTATTTGTTCGGTTTGTATTGCTTGAGAATAGGTCAATTCTGATGAGGGCTTGATTACAGGCAAGCAATTTCTGGAGCGAGTAGGTAGGGTATGGACTCTCGCTGCCGAATAAGACGATGCTTAGGGCCATTTACTAACACTTCGGCTGCGCGACCGCGAGTATTGTAGTTGCTCGCCATACTGGAAGCGTAGGCACCGGTACTTTGTATTAACAGTAGATCGCCAGCTTCTGCTGCGATAGACCGATCTTTAGCCAGAAAATCACCGCTTTCGCAAATGGGACCGACCACATCGGCTTTAAAGGTATTTTTTCTGTCTGGATTGATATTGATGATGCCATGATAAGCCTGATATAAAGTGGGGCGTAATAGATCATTCATGGCTGCATCAACGATGACGAAGTTTTTTTCTTCGTTTTGTTTGATGTATTCAACGGTGGTAAGTAGTCCGCCGGCTTGACCTATGAGGCTACGACCAGGTTCAAGGATTAGTTTGAGGTGACGACCGCTGAATAGTTTGGTCACTGCTGCCGCATAGGCGGATAAATCCGGAACGTTTTCATTTTGATAAACGATGCCGATTCCACCGCCTAAGTCTATATGTTGAAATTCAATTCCTAGAGTTGAAAGCTGATCAATTAGCACGAGCATGCGTTCTGCAGCTTCAACTAATGGGCTCAGATCTGTCAGTTGTGAGCCTATATGACAATCTATACCGATGATGTTGAGATGCGGTAAGCTAGCAGCATGTTGGTATGCGCTTATGGCTTCGGTATAAGCTATGCCAAATTTATTGGCTTTCAGACCGGTAGAGATATACGGATGGGTACGGGCATCAACATCTGGATTGATGCGTAGTGATATTGGTGCGCTCAGCCCCATTTTTCCCGCGATGGTGTTGATGCGCTCAAGTTCGGGCAGTGACTCTACGTTAAAACAGGAGATATTTTCTGACAGGGCAAATTCTATTTCAGCTGCGCTTTTGCCAACACCGGAAAAGATGGTTTTAGCCGGATCGCCACCTGCCATTAATACACGCTGCAATTCTCCAGCAGAAACGATATCGAAGCCACTACCCATTTGGGCAAAATGGCGCAAGATGGAAAGATTACTGTTGGCTTTGACCGCATAGCAAATTAGCGGTTGTAAAGATGAGAAGGCTTGCTGATATTGATCAAACGCTGCGGTCATTGCCTGTTGGCTGTAGACGTACAAGGGGGTGCCATATTGTGTCGCTAAGTCGCGGTAGGAAACTTGTTCACATTGAATTGAATCAGTCATTTTCGGGTAATTTCCTCTGATCAATAGGTTCTATGGAAAGACCAGTCTGTACGGGACCGAATTTGGCTTTCCCTTTTTCTTTTGGAAGGTATAAATCGCCTTTGTAACCACAGGCGGTGAGCAGGCAGGCTGTCAGCAAAGTTAATGTTAAAAGACGAGACATGTGTAAACTCTCATTATAGGAACTGCTGTTTAGTTGAAAATACCCAACATAGGTGTTGCGGATATTTACTGGGATTTGCTTCTATTATATGGCAAGATTAGGTTATGTTTGTAAGAAAGTGTAGGGATGACGGTAAGTAAAATGACTGAAAGTGAATTTATACAGTACAGTGATGATTTGTTTGGTTATATTGAAGAAACAATTGAAGATCATGGCTGGACGTTGGATTGTGAATATGGTGGTAATGTTTTAACGATTGAATCAGAAGATGATGAACAGGTTGTGGTCAATCGTCATGTGGCGACTCAGGAGTTGTGGATCGCAGCCCGTAGTGGTGGTTATCATTTTGCCTTCAAAGACGGTCAATGGCGATCAGCACGGGATGGCAGTGAATTTTTTGCTATGCTAAATCAGGTGTTAACGGCAGTTTGTGGTGAGGAAGTTGCGATTCCTACTTTTATTGAATTTTAAGCGATGAGTATTGTATGTTACACACTTTGATTAAGCATGATTTAAAAGCTTTACAGGCTTTTGTGGCTATTGTGGAATGTCAGGGTGTAACCGCAGCGCAAAAGCGTCTGAATATGTCGCAATCTGCCATTAGCACTCATCTGGCTCACCTTGAAGAAAGTCTGGGCGTGGTGCTGTGTCGGCGAGGTCGTTCGGGTTTTGCGCTGACTAAGGCAGGTCACCAGTTATATGAAGCTTGTACTTTGTTGCTGCAAGCTACGACTGAATTTCATCGTGAAGTACAAAATATTAAATGGCATCGCTCGGTTTTATCTGGAACGTTGCGTATTGGGCTGGTTGAATTTTTGCCTGCTGATTTTCAACGTATTTTTAACCGTGTCATTGCTAGTGCTTATCAACATTATCCGGAGTTAAGGTTATCGATTGATATCTGTGCGCCACAGGATATTGAAATTGCTATTGCCAATAATCAGATGGATTTTGGGGTTGGATATTATGATAGTCTGCTAAAAAATCTACAGTATCAGTTGGTATTTGAAGAGCGTGAGTATATTTATTGTCATGCTTCTCATCCTGCGGCTAAGCTTAAGGATTTGACGTTAAATTTGCTCATTGAAGAATATCAATGGGTCAAACGTACTTATGCACACCAGCAGCAAGGTAATGGTCTGATGACTGGCAATACGACTGCGGTAGCGCATAAGCAGCAGGCAACGCTGATGTTTATTCTGGCGGGTAGTCATTTAGGTTTGTTATCTGAAGAAGTGGCGGCACCTTATGTGCGCAATGGGGAGTTGATACCCTTGCTAGTACAACAAGCTGCCAATATTGTTAATTATTTTGCTTTAACTCGTCCTACACCGGATCCACGGGTAAATTGGTTTCAGGGTGAACTCAGTGGTTTATTACCATAATAAGATGTGAACCCAGCTGGCAATAAGCTTAAAATGATTTTTTGGTGACGAACGGGGCGATAAGGGTATTGATGGTTTTTGCCAATGTTTGCAAGATTGCACGCTGTGATAATGGCAAATGGTTGATCCAAACTGCTGCATATTCGATATGGGTTTGTGCGCCGCGTAAAGATTTGAATTGGTCGGCTCCTCCACTGCAATGTAAGATGCCTTGATGCTGTTCTGCTTCTAAACTGACTTTAAGCATGAGGCGACGATAAAGCCCTTCTTTAGTTGGTTGAGTAAGATCATAGCCAAATAGTGGTGTAGTAAATATATGATCGCGCCGGACGATACCGACAAAACCACTCAAAGGAGCAGGGTTGGAGGAGGGGGGATGATTGGGATGGTGTGTTTCATTGTTAGACTGTGATACTGATCTTAACCCATAGAATTTCATGAAGCCTGTAGCAACGGCAGTTTTAAGATACGACAAGGTGAACTCTGGGTTAAATTCCGGGTATTTGCCCCGATATAGCTGGTTATATAAAAACAGGCTTCTTTCAAAATCAGCATCACTGAAGTCCTTGCCTTCGATCCATTCTGTGGACGCTGCCTTTTTTCTTTCAAGACTTAAATCTCTTTTATTGTGTGAGCGCTGACGCCATGAACCATCCTGAATGTTGTCGGCAAGCCAAATTTGTCTGGTTGGGATCAATAAAAAACCATGGTGTTGTAATTTTGTTATGATGTCTTCATGCAAAACAGGGGTAAGTGAACGCACAAATATTGGCAGATGCCCCAGCTTTTGGTCGATAGCCTGTTTTTCTAACGCGGTAACAGCGTGAATGATGCTGTGTGCAGTTCGTTGTTGCGGGTACAAGGTGGTGGGTAAAAACCAGTTTTCCACAAAGACACCTCCGCCCAAGCCACTACGCTTTAATAAGAATTCGGCCACATGGGATAAGCCATTAAACAGGCGACGACTCACTGTTGATGTTGGGATCAATTTTAGTTCAGCTCGTACCGCAGGACCAAAACTATTCAGTAGACTGCAAACCCAACTGATGTAAGGATCGTTGCTGGTGTTCCAGATAGCTGGCAACTCTTCTCCATCCATATTAATGCTGGTTACTTTAAACGGTGCATTGGTGACATAGGTGTCGCCGTGCAGACATAGCTGTCGGGTAAATTCCTGACAGGATGGCGATGCAGTGGTGGCGTATGGTGTATTTAGCATGGTTATTTGTTTTATCCAAAAGAAACCGGTGTGCCATCCCATTCAATATCTAACGTTGTTGCGCTTAATGGATCAGTGTGAAAGGCCACAGCGCGAAGCAGAAATTCAGCTGTAGGAAACAATTGGCTTAGAGATGGCAGCATATCCTTGCGTTCCCACATGACATCATGTGCATGCATAAAGTCACGCCAAAAGGTTTTTTTGAACCATGAACGACTCATTGTCGGATTCATCAGCATACCCCAATTGTGCATGGCCGGTAGCATTTGTTGCATATTGAGTTGGTCTAGCGCGACAGCTCTATCGGGATTTAAAGCAGCATGGACAATGTTTGTCTGCTCTGCTTCAGGTAGCTGTAAAAGAAAGTGAATACCACTAGTGGCACGTGGATTACATTCAATCACATATATTTCACCATTTGAGTGTTGAATAAAATCAAATCCCACTTGTCCATGATATTTGGTTTGCGCCGCAAAGTGTTCGACAAACTGGTGAATTTGGTTTTCATCTACAGGTTCAAAATAAATACCCGCACCCTGACCAATGCGATATTTTGGGTGATAACAGCTATGAGCAATGATCTGACCATGACGGATGATGCTATAACTACAATATTCTTTGCCGCTTATAAACTGCTGTGCCACCCAGGGGTATTGTGGACAGGCCTGAAGCTCGCTGTAGTCAATTGTTTTTGGACAAAGCAAGGTTTTGGTAGCAAAGCGTGAAAAAGCCGGTTTAAAAACCCATTGGCTATCGGCTATAAATTGTTGCTGTTTAAATGTATTGAATGAAAGTTGATCAGTGAGTAAAACGGTTTCAGGGGTGGTCAGTGACCAGTTTTGCGTCATTTGGGCAAATAAGCCTTTGTGATGCAATTGTCTTAATAATGTGATGGTGCTGGTAAAAAGTTGACAGGGGTGAGCCTGTTGAATCAGTGTTTGAGCAGATGCCAGATAAAACACTTCTTCACAAGTTGGAATAATGGCATCGATCTTTTCACGTTTCAACAGTTGTAACAGCTGCTGTAGCCATTGCTTCGGTTGTTGTTTTGGCTTGGGCAGACAAGTAAAGGTGACGCTATATCGACTGAAACGGCTTGGGGCAAAGAGTAAGCTGTCTGCCGAATGCACCCTATAGCCAGCCTTCGCCAGTAGCCGTGCCCAGGTTAGACTGGCGGGTGATCTGGCACCAAGAATAAGAATATTGTGCATAGATGAATGGGTATTTTAAGAAGATAATATTGGATGCAGTTAGCTGTTGTTATAGCTGGGTCAGCTGCGAGGTTAGCCATATCCAAATTCAAAATAGCTTGCGATTAATTTAAATAATAGTTTAACTTCTCACTAATTTGATGTTTCCGCCCTTTTTAGTCAGTATTTCTTAAAACAACTAATATTTCAAGCCAGCCACAGCTGTATGTATTCTCCTAATCAAGAACATAGGCATATTAACACAGATTGCATCAATTCTCTGTGCCCAGAATTAGAGGCTGATTGTGCTGTTTATATATAAGCTACTATTAGCTCTAAACCAAATAATTCAATCCGAAATGATCGCTTTTGGTTCGATAGGATCATAGTGAGGGGGGCTCATGATGTTTACAGCTTATTTTAAACTTTGGTATTAGTTATGATTGATGAAAAAATGGCTTTGCCAATGTAAGAAAACATGCTTAAACAGCAATAAGAGTTAAACATGAATGTAAATGGTAACGTATGCCTGCCTGAATAAAGGTATTGAATGAAGATTCGCCGAAGGCATTGAGCTGTGGTCATCAATATGTTTGGGCTGTGTCATGCAAACATTTGCCATCTTAATCAGGTTTAATAGCCTTAAATCAAATCTATTCTGCACCGAGAAATCATTCTCTATCAATCTTACAACCGCAGTGTTTTTTTAATGTGCTATTTGGATATTTAGCAACCAGCTTAATTTATCTATCAAGGTATGCGCGGTAACTTCCGCAATAAATTAATAACACCTGATTATTCATATATCATCAATCAAACTTAACCAGCGAACAATATCAACTTTTTTAGAAATGGTTTTTAATTTATGATGTCATTTCCAGTTCGCACTTGAACTTTACTTACATATTTATATTTTTAATCATCTAATTTGGTCAAAGCTAATGACTCTAAATCTGCTTTGGTATTGACTAATTTGATGAAATTTCAAAAGACGGTTTATCGTGAAAGAATTTGATTTTATTCGTCAATATCTGCTCCGCCAGCAACAAGATGAGCAAATCATTCTGGGAATTGGTGATGATGCAGCCATTATTAGACCGCGCAAGGGTTATGATTTACATTTGAGTACTGACATGCTAGTGGGTGGAACACATTTTTTTCCAGATGTGGCACCTGCAGATTTGGCCCATAAAGTACTCGCGGTCAATTTGTCGGATATGGCAGCCATGGGTGCCACACCGCGCTGGGCATTGCTCAGTGTCGCCTTACCTGAATTAAATCAAGATTGGTTAACGGCATTTTGTGACGCATTATTTGCCTTGGCTGCCCGTTTCAACGTAGCACTAATTGGCGGAGATACTACTAAAGGCAATTGGGTGTTTAACGTTACCATTATCGGAGAAACACCCAGTCAACAAGCTTTAAGGCGCGATGCCGCTCAGCCGGATGACGATATCTGGGTATCTGGACAGCTGGGGTTGGCAGCGGCAGCATTAGATGTACACTGGCATAAAGCTACCTTACCAACATCAGTATTTATGCAATGTGAACACCAACGACTAAGACCAGAACCGCGAGTGGCGCTAGGGCAGCAACTATTGCCTTTGGCACATGCTGCACAGGATATTTCCGATGGACTGGCACAAGATATCGGGCATATTTTGACAGCCAGCAACGTGGGCGCAACCATAAATGTAGATTTAATACCTACTTTGCCTGCGTTAAAACAGCAACCCGCTCTCAGCTTAGCCCAGCTTAGACATTGGCTATTAGCTGGAGGTGACGATTATGAGCTGGTGTTTACCGCTGCACCAGCACAGCGAGAAGCAATCATGGCCGCTGCGACGGAAACCAATACCCCAGTAACCCGTATCGGTTTCATTCATCAGGATCCACATTTAAAGTTACACGATCAGGCGGGCAACATCATTCAATTACAGCAACAAGGATTTGATCATTTTGGCTAATACTGCATCCACAACCCCCATTACGCCTACGTGGCGTTGGCTATGCAAACACCCCATCTGCTGGCTAGGCTTCGGTTTTGGTGCCGGACTGGCACCGAAAGCTCCCGGTACGTTTGGTACTTTGCCCGCATTGCCATTAGCAGCACTATGGCAAACACTGCATTTACCCTTATGGCAAAACATCGTTTTGGCTCTGATACTTTTCCTGATGGGTATTCCAATCTGTGCTATAACAGAACGGTGCTTAAATCGCCCTGACTATGGAGGTATCGTTTGGGATGAAATTGCAGCTATGATGCTGATTTTATTTTGTGTTCCATCCAATGCGATGTGGTGGATTATTGCCTTTGCAGTATTTCGCTTTTTTGATGCAGTAAAACCATGGCCGATCCGCTGGTTTGATGCACGTTTTCATGGTGGATTGGGTATCATGCTGGATGACTTGATTGCTGCTGTTTTTAGTTTGATTATCTTGATTCCGCTTGTCCATTTTTTCTATCAGTAACGTTGCGTTTCGACTGAAAAAGTTAATAGGCAACGGTATTTGCCAGCAAAAGTCTATGTTATGATGCAATAATTGCTTCGCTGAGCAATATTAATCAGAAAATGGTAAGACGGCATGAAAAAAGGAAAATGAAATGAGTAATCAGTTGTGGCTATATGTGTTTATTGCGTTGATTATCGGTTTTATTGCCGGATTAGGACTGATGTGGTTCATTATGCGCAGTAATCGCAGCGAAAAAAAACGCCAGCAATATGAGGCTGTCAAAGCCAGTTTTGATCAGTATCGTCAGCAAGTCGACCAACACTTTATCGATACCGCCAGCGCTGTTGATGAAATGAACCGTAGCTATCAAAAAGTACTACAACAATTAAGCGTAGATGCTCGTCAGTTAATGGAACACAGCACCATTCAGGAACAATTGATTAAGCGTGCGGATAAAAGCGTAACCATGGCTTTTCTAACCGAAAAAGACATTGGCGATAGCCATTCAGATTCAGATACCATCCCAACTTATGCAGATATAATTACTGCAGAGGTTGTTCCGGTTAACGGATTGCCAGATCAGGTTCCAGATCGTATTGGTCCTAAAGCCAACCATCGTAATGAAAGTCTGCACCATAAACCATAACCCTGATGCATGACATGGTTGCCGGCAAAGCCGGATCAGCTTTTAAAACCAAATTGCTATCACCAACCACCGGCTGCATTGATCACTTAGCAGCCGGTGGTTTTTTGTTTAGCCTAAAAACTCAATACCTTGTAATTGTTTTAATCTATACTTAACAATTTTGGGCAACATCGGATGAAAGTACCAAAGGTTCTTATCTAGCCGTACGCATCCAGCTTGAAATTCCAACTGCACAGATTCAGCAGTTAGCTTATTTACCTCGGTAATACGCAAGCGGTGCCATTTTCCCCAATCACACACCGGTAATAAAGCGGCATGCTGCAAAATGCGCTGATTCTGGGTCGCAATGGCCTCATCTTGACGACATTGTCCGTCACATTGTCCCGCAGCTTGCTTCGGACAAAGATCATGTTGACCGATCGTTTGCGGCAAAATATCCAGACTGGCGGGACATAAATCATACTGCCGAGCCCAGGATGCTAAAGCGCGTTTAGCAGCTCGTGGATGCATAAATAATCCATAAGGTGCATGCGTCAGAATACCTTCTTTCAAACGCACCACTCTGGCTTGCAATTGCCCCTTTTGATTGGGTACAAACGAAATCGTATACCAATTAGTTGAAGACACAGAATCATCATTAAAATAGCTAACTTCAGCATGTTGCAGTTGATAACGACCCCGCAACCACATTGCATGAGCCATACTGATCGCCGGCACAAACCGAATAGCAGTAGCCTGTTGCCATCGCTTATAACTGGGTTTATGCCGTAACTGATTAATCGTATCAGTAAAAGCTTGCTCCTTAAGCATCAGCACATCAGCGCCATGCTTAAACTGCCAGATTATCAGTCCGGGACTATCAGGCAGGGCATAAACTTGCTGACACAAATCAGAATTGAGACCTGCAGGCAAATATCCAGGACGAATCAATTGCTCCCATTGCGAAAGCCACACTGCTGGCTTTTTATCGCGCAAACTTTCCTGCAAAAAATGGGTTAAGGCCACAACATCGCCCATTGCCCGATGTCGTTCATTGGTGGACATGGCAATATTGAAGCGTTCAATAATGACATCCAAATTGTGCTTGAAAAATTGTGGATATAATTTGCGAGAAAACGGCACCGTATCCAGTGTCAGAGCGGCAAAACTGATCTGCACACGGGCAAAAGCATAACGCAAAAAGGTATAATCAAAACGGCTATTATGCGCGACAATTAAATGTCCACGTAATAACGGCAATAAATCTGCTGCCATATCTGCAAAGACCGGTGCGTTTTGAACCATAGCATTACTAATACCAGTCAGCTCACTAATAAAGTCACTGATCGGCTGCTGCGGATTGATCAACCATTGATGCCGGCTGATGACTCCCTGATGAAAACGCAAAATAGCAATTTCAGTAATGCGATCTTGTTCAAAGTGACCACCTGTCGTTTCCAAATCAACAATCGCTACAGGTAACGGCAGCGTGAATAAAACCGCTGCCAGCTCGGCAAATGCAGCGGCGTCATTTTCAGTAATAATACTCATGACGCAAATAAACTTATGCCAAAAAGCTTTAATTCTAACGCAAAACATCAACCAGAATAAATGATTCTATTGAATACTTTAGCATTCTTTGCAAAAAATCCCAGCCAAAATATAAACTACAAATTTATTCATATAAAACAGACAATTGCATATAATTAACATTTTGATTAGCAACCCATATTGACAGAAGTAAGATACTTTTCTATACTACACATCTTTCACGCACCCGTAGCTCAGTTGGATAGAGTATCTGGCTACGAACCAGAGGGTCGGGCGTTCGAATCGCTCCGGGTGCACCAGATCCTTGCGCCCATCGTCTAGCGGTTAGGACATCGCCCTTTCACGGCGGTAACCGGGGTTCGATTCCCCGTGGGCGTACCAATATATCAGTAAAGCCAGTTTAGTATAACTGGCTTTAATGTTATCTCAGACCACAATATTAAATTCACCACAATCAAATTAATGATTCAATCGACTATTGATCTTGCTTTATCCAATACCATTAGCGGAATTTTGCTAACCATATGCAAAATTTCCCGCCCTGAGTAACTAAGCACAATCGAGACAGTATAAACGCCGTGTTTGCGAACGACAGCAAAAAAGTCTGGATAATGAACCTCCTCATTCAGCGCATTAAAGTCATCTTCTAAATTATTAAACAAACTATGCAACGTCACTATAACCTTAATCGGAAAGCCTGTAACTTCGCGCACCAACCCGCATTAAACAGACCAAAATACAATAAAGCTACCAATAAATAAATTTTTCTGTATTCTTATCTTCAATAGCTAAGAAAGCCTTATCTTTCCATAAAAACAGAGATTTTGTTTTGGTTAAATCCAATTTTTGAGCGATTAAATTTACTGACTAAGCACAAATCACCTAACAAATTCTTGGGATATGAGGTCTGACATAGATTTGTTAAATCTAATTATGTATCGAATTTAAATAATCATTCCACGATAAATGCTTTGAACCTAAGCGCAAACAGCTTAACAAATCAGAATGAGCAATAGCTAAATAAAATAGAAAAGTGGGAATGTTAGAGAGATCAAATCAGAGATGAGGGTGACGAGCCCGACCCCCGGCACTGGTCGCTTTAAGATGGGCTGCTTGCTTCCGCACCTGACCCGGTGTCCTAAATAACCATGCGAGGAGACCCGCCACAGCAGCGCATTATACCGATAATTGGTACATTACCCAAATATTTTTTAACAAATTATCCAAAACAGTTGCATAACCACAGCTGCAAATTCAGTAATCATTAAAATACTATATGAAAATACAATAATTTATCAAAAATTATAGCAGTAAAAAATCTCAAACCGACTTCAATAACTGACAAATCAAAGTTAAAGCGTTGCAAGTATCTACCTCACAACGCCGAAATGACAACGCACATCACATTGAAAATGGAAAGCCAAGCAGACATAGTGCAATAATCAAGTGGGTGGGGAAGAATACCATCCTAAATATCATCGCAATACCTGCAAAACTTAACTTGAAACCTTAAAGCTGTAGTTTAGTTTTAAGAGCACCATAATTATGCTGCAACAAAGCACATTGTGGATGATTGTGCCTGCTGAAACGGCGTGTACGACCAGGAATTTGCTGACAGTCAATACTGTCTCCCTTACTCTCCTTAGACCTATCTGCCCGATGATTAACCTTAGTGGAAGTCGACTTTGTTGCTCGTTCAGATGTAACAGCCAATGGACGCTCCACCTTTACACTGGAACCCTTTTCAGCTTTATCCTGACTAACAGCATGATCCCCCCAGCGCGGTTCAAAACCCTCAATCCGTTCAATCACCAGATCATTGCCCGTCAATTCCTTGATAGCATGAAAAGCCTTCTGTTCCAGCTCATCCATCAGCGAAATAGCGATTCCTTCCGCTCCAGCTCGTCCTGTACGACCAATCCGATGAACATAATCTTCCGCATTGAGCGGTAACTCATAATTGATCACAAATGGTAGCTCAGCAATATCCAAACCACGAGCAGCCACATCCGTAGCCACCAATACGCGCAAACTGCCTTCCTTAAATAACGCTAGAGTTTCCAGCCGAGTTTGTTGTGATTTATCACCATGAATTGCCTGTGCACTGATACCGCGGCGGTTGAGTTCACGATTTACCTGATCCACACTTTGCTTAGTATTGCAAAAAATAATAACCTGATTAATATCCAGATCAACAATTAACCGCTGCAACAGCGCACGTTTGCGACCACTATCCAGCGCGATAATATGCTGCTCCACATTGGCCGACGTCGTATTTTGTGCTGCCACCTGAATTTCTTCTGGCTGCTGCATAAAATCCTGCGCCAAACGCTGAATTGCCGGAGCAAAAGTGGCAGAAAAGAGCAAAGTCTGACGCTGTGCCGGCAGCATCTGCATAATTTTGCGGATATCATCAATAAAACCCATATCCAGCATGCGGTCAGCTTCATCCAAGACCACAATTTCCACCTTATTCAACGCAATATTCTTACGTTGTACATGATCTAACAATCTGCCAACAGTGGCTACCACAATCTCACAGCCTTGAGACAAAATTTGTTTCTGCGCATCCATATTCATACCGCCAAACAACACCGTCTGACGCAGCGCCAAATTTTTTAAATAACCTTTTACATTCTGATCAATTTGATCAGCCAGTTCTCGTGTAGGTGTCAAAATCAGCATACGTACAGGATGCATAGCCGGAGAAGTGCTCGAGTTAGCATATCGTTTTAGCCGTTCCAAACTAGGAAGCATAAACGCAGCTGTCTTGCCCGTGCCGGTTTGAGCAGCAGCTAGCAAATCCTTACCAGCCAAAGCTTTAGGAATAGCCGCTTCCTGAATTGGCGTTGGCGAGTGATAACCCTGTTCAATAAGAGCTGAGACAATTTCTTCAGATAAGCCTAAACTGGCGAAAGCATTCATATCGTTATAAACCTCAGTTGACTGATCAAATTTCCATATCGACAACCGTTATCAAATTCAACCAATAAATAAAATTTTTATATCAACATAGTGTATCATTTTTAGCGATCAATTAATGCACCAACAGCTTAACTAACCAGCCCAAATAAAAAATTGTAAAAATATTCGCCTACATTCATCAACCCAATTGCCTGCATATTCATTATAATGGGTGCTTACGCCAGTGATCACAAACATATTGATGGTTAAATCCAAATAATTCCAATAACTTTTGCTGAACACCTTTCCAAACGCTTATGCGATAATTAGAGCATCAAGTTAAAAATTCTAAAATAGAGAGTAATTTCATGTCAGATGAAAAAAGCAAAGCGCTGGCTGCAGCGCTAGCGCAAATAGAACGAAATTTCGGTAAAGGTTCCATCATGAAAATGGATGGCAGCCATACCGATGAGAATCTCGACGTCATTTCCACTGGTTCACTGGGTCTAGATTTGGCCTTAGGCGTGGGTGGGCTGCCACGTGGTCGTATCGTAGAAATTTACGGTCCTGAGTCTTCAGGCAAAACCACTCTGTGTCTGGAAGCCATTGCCCAATGCCAAAAAGACGGCGGCGTATGTGCCTTTATCGATGCAGAAAACGCCTTCGATCCCATCTATGCGCGTAAATTAGGCGTAAAAGTAGAAGAATTACTGGTTTCCCAACCAGACACGGGTGAACAAGCACTGGAAATCTGCGATATGCTGGTGCGCAGCGGTGGCGTAGATATGGTAGTAGTAGACTCCGTAGCTGCCTTGGTACCTAAAGCAGAAATCGAAGGCGAAATGGGCGACAGCCATGTTGGTTTACAAGCTCGTCTTATGAGTCAGGCGCTACGCAAACTAACCGGTAACATCAAAAAAACCAATACACTGGTGATCTTCATCAACCAAATCCGCATGAAAATCGGCGTTATGTTTGGTAACCCTGAAACCACTACCGGTGGCAATGCGCTAAAATTTTACTCATCCGTACGCCTTGATATTCGCAAAATTGGTCAGATCAAAAAAGGCGATGAAGTCATCGGCAACGAGACCCGAGTTAAAGTCATCAAAAATAAAGTGGCCCCACCATTCAAACAGGCTGAATTTGATATCCTCTATGGCGAAGGCGTTAGTTGGGAAGGCGAATTAATCGATATTGGTGTCAAATTGGGCATCGTCGAAAAAGCGGGTGCTTGGTATAGCTATAACGGCAGCAAAATCGGTCAGGGTAAAGACAACGTGCGCCAGTGGCTCAAAGACAATCATGAAATAGCCAACGAGATCAATCAGAAAATTCGCAGCAAAGTGGGCATTACCGCCCAGAACACCGAAGGTCAGCTTGATGATACCGACGGTGAAATGCCTGCCGAAGATTAACCATACCAAAGCTGCTTAGATAACTAAGCAGCTTTTATTTAAACTTAATATAAACGCATATAAGTAACTTACTGGCAAAAGGCTTAAAGACATGATCGCCAGTTACATTCATGCCTAAAAATTTGGTGAAAATCATTATCTGATAAGAGTAATTTGAGTTCCATCTGGATATCTAAATTATTTTCTTGCAAATAACCAATGAAAATCTTTTCACCATTCGTAATTCACACCACATACTTTATATATCCGTCCATCTAATATTAAATATTCAATATATTCTTAACTGTTTGTACAAAAACAATAAACTTAATTGTTCTATCCAAGCGATCAAAATGATGTACTTATTTTCTTTGGGCTTAAGATCATGCAGCTAAATCATTCGCCAATTAAACAGCAAATTGTTTTAACCAATCTCTTTGTCCAAAAATGGTTAGTGAACATTTTATAAAGCTTAGTCAGATTGATTCACACTATATCCAATTTTTCGTCAATATGTTTATATATTAGACTGCGAATGAAAATATAAAAAGCATATAACATACTCATAAGAATGATCATAAAATGATCATAATAAGTCAACAAGCGTAATATCTACACCAATTTTGCCTTAAGTTTCAGCTCACAATTCTAAAAAAGATCCTAATTCCTAATCATATAGTGTACAAAGATTCAAAAAACTGCTAAACGGCCAGATCATATTTTTGACAAACCAACACATACAATAGAATCCAATCTTCTTAGTTGAATATATCTTGCCTGTATTGCCGGTTAGACTCCATTAGTTAGCCAGCCTATTTTTTTCAATTTTACTCATATCTACGTGTAGGCTAATACCATCATCAACCTTTAATGTACTATTTTTGAAAGAATTGGTATGGTTCCCTTTAAAAACGTCTCAAAAAATATTTGCTTACCAATCGTGCAGTCTTTAAAAATCTAGTTGATGAACCAAAGTGAGCCAGCATATAGAAAACCAAAACAATAACCTATGGCTTTTAGCTAAACAGAAATCAGCAAACACTGTAATAATTAGGATATATGATATAACTATTACGAAAGCTTGATTCAAGATAATTGGCTCAATAACCAAACTTACTTAGACGATCTCAGCTTCCAAAACACAATTCCCTTATCACATTTTTGAATTTATTTTAGCTTAATTTCCTAAAGAGATAAAATTAATCCTATAAAACTATTGCCAGACAATACTAATAACACTTACGCCTAATTTCAGACACCATAATTTACCCAATTCTTCACTTAAAAAACCACAGTGGTCATTATGTATAAAATAGCATAGCCAAGAGTTCACTTCTTAAATGACAATGAAAATTATTACGTTTAATTCATTTCTAAATTATTTAATATCATTAAATCAATCAATTACATAATATTTAATAATAAAAAATTTGGATAAATATCAGTTTTAGACATCTAATATGAAAAAAAAAACTTAAGTATTGCTGCTTTCTTGTTAAGCACAACTCTCATAAACGTCACAAAAATTTTCTAAAACTTGATTATGATAATTTATTAAAGGATAATGGTATAAAAATTTAAATTAACATCATTATTTAAAATATTGATTAAATCGGATAAAATTATGAAAACCAAACAATATCGATTTCATAAGCTAACTTTGCTAGCTGGACTGTTAATGTCATTACAGGTCTATGCAGCTCCCAATATCTTTGCCGATGTTCCATTAGTATTACAAAATAAAAAGACCACCACTCCGCAAAAAGTTAAACCAAATCTAGTTTTAGCGATTGATAATAATACCCAAATGTTATGGCGGCGTAAGGAAGCACCTAATGAAGGCGTTTGCGCAATCCCTCAGTTTGGTGGTTATCCTAATACTGATTGGACAATGTGTACTTGGTTTGCTAGTAAACAAGATCTGATCGATCGGGTTGAAAAAGACAAGGCAGAAGGATATAAAAACGGTTATTCATACCCTGACCCTCGTAATGGTGGTACAACATCTCGACTCTGGGGGCCTGCCAATAAATCAGCCTTGGAACAAGTTCAGGAAGTGACTAAGCTCATCATCAACAAATATCGCAATGATATTTATTTTTCACTTGCTCCTTTTTCCGATTTTAATAAAGATGTAAGTATGCGATACGCATATTCAAAAAAGGAGACCGATGTATTTGATGCCTATTTCAAAAGCCAAAATGTAATTGGCACATTCAATGACCGATTTAGCAAATTTGAACATCAAGACAAATACCCTTGGATCTATGGTGTGCAGGAAGACACAAGAAAAAAAGATCATAAATATCTGGATTTATCTGATGACCGGCAATTAAAAATGATGCTGAACGATATCGATAAATTGAATATATCTGCAGGTACTGATATTTTTCCGGCACTTCCGAAAATCTTCAAACATGTTGTAATGAAAGGACAAAAATATCGTTGTCAGAGATCATATGTTATATTGTTAACCAATGGTTATCAGATAACTAACAATGGTTTAATTGATCCTCAAGTCTCAGATACAGAAGGTGTATGGTATGACAGATATGGTCATTTTAATAACAAAAATGAAAAACCAGGCGGAGAGATTTTTGATGGCTATTTTGATAGTAATAGACGAAGATCTATGTTTAATGACCTGCCAGATTGTTTTAGACCTGGCAATATCAATTCGCCAGGATGTGAATATGCCCTCAATCAACCAGTGCCAGCGCCAGTGGGCGATAACGACAAATATTTAGGTTATTTTACCAATCGCCTGGCAACAAAAAATTTTGGCCACTACATTTATCAAGATGATTATTATCAGGCTTGTAGTGCATTGCAGTCTATGGGGTGGGGCAACAAGGGATGGGTAACCATAGATCGAATATCCGGTAGTCAAGGCGGTCACTCGGGTTATGACCTACCAACCTATCAAAACCAATTGTTATGCACCGGCAGAACTGATCCTAATCCTCTTACACAAAGACCAAGAAGATTGACAGATGATGCGGGTAAAGCATGGGATTCGATCAATCCATTGACCGGCAAGCCCTATACTCAGATAGCGGAAACCTTTACCGTTGGTATGGATCTGAAGCGATATAACTATTATGACCCAAATAACCCAAGACTGGAACGCGATACCAGCGATATATTATTTTATGCAGCTACACCGGCAGGAACAGGTAAACATGATCCAATTTCAAATCCGGATGGTCGTTTTTTTGATATTACGGCCGACAAAGACAGCGTACTCGCGACTTTTGAAAATATTCTGGAGAAAATTGTTGCTGCCTCTACGGCCATTGTCATGACTGAAACAGTCGCTTCAACAGTCGGTATTTCCAGTACCACCGAAGGGGATACTTCATTTACGGCAAAAGTGGATACCAGCACTTGGAGCAGTCAGATTTGTATCCATAATCGAGGTGATGATCCAAATTCATGTAGCGTGCAGCCAACCTATCAAAATCGTCAACTCGTGGTGAATGATGGTAAGCAGAGCTATCTGTATTCCACCGATTCAATCCAAAGCAGTGGCATGAGTAATGCCACCTTTAAAATACGCGATGTTAAACATCCGAATGCACAAAAAAACTTAACCAATGCAGCCGAGTGGCATGATGGATTGTTAACATGGATGGCGCGAGCTAAAGAAGACAGTCTGATTAGAGTTGGCGATAATGATTTATTTGTACTCAATTATCGCGATCGTCAGGATGTGAAAGATTTTGGCAGCAGTCGGAATATTGGTGATATTCTAAATAATCCTTTGCTATCCTTTGGTGATGCACTACCGAATGCACGGCACCAGAAATACTTGATCACCTCATCTAATGATGGATTGGTTTATGTCTTTGGTGCCACCAATGATAATAACAAACCCTATGATCTGAAGTTCAATTACATGCCATTGAATATGCAGCGGCAAAGTAACGACAACAGTGATCTGAACACCCATTATTTTAAAGATCTGACAGATAATGAATATGGACAATTTTCCACCGACAAGCCACACCGTTATTTGCTAAATGGTGGCATGATTGTGCAGCAGACAGATGATCGTGGTGACGGTATTAAGCAAACCTTTATGGTATCAACCATGGGACAGGGTGGACGAGGCGCGTTTGCCATCAATATTGGTGGTAAAGATATTCTGACCAGAGCTAATATTGGCGTTGAAAATATGAACTCGCCTGACTGGTATAAAAATTTACAGTTATTCCGTACCGAAGATGGCGTCAACAATAAATTGGGTTACACCGTAGGAACCCCTGCTGTAGCACGTATAAGAGTCAACTATGGAACCAGTTTGGCCGATACTAAGTCATATAAACATAATATCGTTGCGGCAGCCTTTATCAGCAATGGTTACAACTACACTGACACACTGGCTCAGGATACCGCAAGAAAAGAAGCTCAAGAAAGCGCATTATATGTCTACAATATACTGGGCGCTGATGTTGGTACTGACGGATATAAACCCTTAGGTAACAAAGGTGATTTAATCAAAAAAATTATAGCGGTTAATGGCAAAGGTGGCTTATCCAGCCCAACAGCTTTTGATATTGATGGCGATAATATTGCCGATATCGTGTATGCCGGTGACTATGCAGGTAATATGTTCCGCTTCGATATACGTAATCCAGATCCGAGCACCTGGAAGGGTGTGAAGATATTCTCTGCCCATAAACCAATTACAACAGCACCATTGGTTGTCAAAGCTGATCGTGAGGCAAACAGCAACGCCAAACTGATTGTGGTGTTTGGTACAGGTAGTGATATATATGAGGACGATTTAGAAAACGTCGATCAGCAAACCATTTATGGCATTTATGATGACTATGAATTGGCCGATGGACAATCAGAGGTGTTCCAAAATGATCTGCTTGAACAGAGAATCAATATAAGTGGACAATATCGCACAATAAGTAAGAACAAATTTGACCAGACGTTACATAAAGGATGGTATATCAATCTAGATCCTCAAGATGGTGAGCGTGTGGTATCTAATTTTTCGCGCTTACTGACCACAGGTATTATTCCCACAAGAATATATAGCATTAAAAAAGGTGAGATAAAACCAAACATAGCAGATCCATGTACTTCTTTGATTCATACACAGGATGTATCAGCCAAAACCAGACTGATCCAATTTAACCTGCGAACAGGTTCAGGATTATCAGACAAGAGCCCACATATTGTTTTTGACAAAAATAATCCGCTGGGAATTGTGACTAAAGAAGGATTAACTGGTTTTGAGATACTTTCGGAAATCACACAAAATATTGGTGCTACCGGTAACTGGCGGCCATTGGGTGAGACACCACCTTCACCAGATAGTTGTATGGAAAAACTTCCGGTTGTTGCAACAACAGAGGGACTAATTGAGTCAGAAGATATTCAAAATGTCCTTTGTGCAAAAGATAAGCTGACATTCAAACGTCTAGCTTGGCGGGAGGTCAAAGAAGCTTATAATTCCTAGTAAAAAAGAACTATAGAAACAACCGGGCACTAGCCCGGTTTTTTTTGCTTGGAGAATTATTGGCCAGATAGTAAATTAGCTGATTATTGCAATGCCAACTTGATGGTTGCCATATTGAGTTGAAATCATATTCTAATATCAACGTATTAATTTATTTTATTATTCAATCTCATTTCTTATAATAATAATGCAAAATGAATAAATATGTTTTTGCAGTAATTTGAATATGATATGCCTCACAATAATGATTCGTAATAGACACACCCAACCTTGGTCAGGAAACCAGTAAAATTAATATCCGCTAAATATCCAAAATGAATTAATTTTAATTAATGATAAATGCGTATATGTTTATTTTAATTAAGAAAAATTGCGGAATATATTGCTTATGTTAAATTAATATGATAAAATATATACATAAATAAAATAAGCTGGAGAAAATTATGAGCACCGCAGCACCGCAGCACCGCAGCACCGCAGCACCGCAGCACCGCAGCACCGCAGCACCGCAGCACCGCAGCACCGCAGCAC
>NZ_JAFNPF010000016.1:0-679 GCF_026535915.1 Snodgrassella sp. B3882 | reverse complement strand
TTACTTTCCTTTTCATGATCATAAGCACGAGTAATCACCATGCCTGTAGATAACAGTTGATTAATCGCCGTTGTCACTCGTTCTCCATCGGTATTGAGCCTGAAATACCAGCCTTTATACTTTGCTGATGAGAAGGGTAGTGAGGACAATTCAGCGGTTTTATTGTTATAAGACATGGTTTGTTGCAGTAAATGGTTTTGGTCAACTAAAGTGTTAATAGATTGATCATAGTCATCATAGATACCGTATATGGCTTGTTGTTGTTTAGATTGCAGGTCGGATTGATAAAGATCACTACCGGTACCAAAGACCACGATTATTTTGTGATCTACCCGTGGATCTTGATTATCCTTAGCAGGTTTAAATAATGTTGGTGCAGCAGTGATGGGACCATCAGCCTGAAAGATTTTGCTAACCGTCCAATTATCGGGATTGGGACTGCGGATATCAAAGCGGTACAGATTGCCACCATAATCCCCAGCATAAACCAGATCAGCTACGCCATCATTATCGCTGTCATAAACCACTGGACTGGCCAATCCGCCGTTACCATTGGGAGCGGTCAACTTTCTGACTAAATGACCTTTGGCATCCCCAGTGACTTGATAACTTTCTGTTCCCACGTCCACACCTAAGACATCATAAATATACAGTGCAGACTCATTTTCGTGGGTTTCCT
>NZ_JAFNPF010000004.1:0-74619 GCF_026535915.1 Snodgrassella sp. B3882 | reverse complement strand
ACACCCTTTTAGAAGAACCCAGTATATGATACTGGGTTCTTTGCTTTATACCTCACTAAAGCAGCCGAAAGGCTGCTTTAGTTATTGCTACTTCCTGCAGTGTGGCTTTTAGATCAAACTTCTAAATCCCTGCTGTCGCAATGCTTCATACAATACTATTGCTGCTGCATTCGATAGATTCAGCGCGCGGATTGTAGCTAACATAAATAGCCGATTTAATAATAAATTTCTATCCATTGTTGATGAATAATAAAGCAGATGAAATATTCGCCTATTTTTAGTGCCATTAAAGGTGGTACTGCATTACCAGTAATAGTATGGACGTCCATGTGAAAGTAGAACACTGCCAATCTCGCTATAAGAACTACCCAGTTGAATAGTTACGGGGTTCTTTGCTTTGGCTGATAACCATTAGTATGAACAAGTAGCCAAGTGGCTGCTTGTTTAGCTATCTGGCTCGCTCAATAAGGATGATCATGATAAACCTGAAAAAATCCTTGTTGACGCAAAACTTCATACAGCACTATGGTTTTGCCGCACTGGAGAGATTGAGCGAGCTGATGGGTTCTGGCTGCAAAAAAGTATTTTGTATTTTGCCAGTTTTAATCATCAACTTTTTGTTTTTCGGATTTTGGTTCATTAGTTGACTTAATAAATATCAGGCTGACTTTAAAACCCCATTGATCACACACTTTAAATGCATTACGCAGATTAATTTTACTAAATAAAGGTAATTCCTTTTGATTTGTTTTATTATGACTTGCTATTGCGTAGATAATTTCGAAATCTTTGGCATTTGGTTTTTCACTAACATTTTCAAATTTATAGGATTCTGGCAGTTTAGCATTAACCTTTTTACGAAATTCTGCGTCAAATAATAATAATTCAGCAGATATTCTACCCTGAGCAAAAAGATGACTTAATGTATTTGAGCCGGTATCACGCTTAACATGTATAAGTTGTTTGTTGTTAGAATATATATCACAAAATTCAATTTTACTATTTTTTCCACCATGATGAATCATAGTTTTATCCATTAAGCAATATTTTTTAGAATTTGTATTACACACTTTTCGATTGTAATCCTTTTCATTTTTCTCCAAATATTTTGGTAGTTCAATATCAGAAAGTGGAATTATTTCTAAAAAACTATTTAGCTCATCAATGAAATCAACATCGACTTGATACCATTGATTATTATTTAACACATAATTTTTATTTTCATATTCTAATTCACAATAAATGCATTTATAAATTGACCAGCTAAACAATGCTTGATCTGATGTTGCAGATATAGCTAAAACCTGGTCTTTTTTAAGACGGTTAATTTTTATATTGCTTAATCTATTTTTATCAAACGATGAATAACTTTCCCAACTGATATCCTGTAATGTTTCTCCTTGGTTTTTATCTCTTTTGTATTTAAATCCTTCATTTTGTGTCCAATCTATGATTTCTGGGATGACTAACCAAATTTTTTCAAAATTGTTAGTTTGGATTTTATTTATAAGTAATTCGTTTAATTCATTTTTTAAAGATTTATTTTTTATTTCTCGGAAATGATCAATCCAATAGAAATCTTTTTTATAGTTATCAGATTCATAAAGGGTTTTAAGTTTTTTTAAAAGAGGAACAACTTGTTCTAAAGAAAAACTAATGTTTAATTTTAAGCTTTCTTTTCCTGTAAGTTTATTGCCTAAAGTGCCATCGGTGGGTATGCCAGTTATTGATTTAAGAATGTCTTGTTCTTTATCAATTTCAAAATTACCTATATCTGTATCAATACTTGTTTGGCTGCGTTCTTGTTTGAACACTGTATCGATTCGCCCTTTATCTATCGTGCGAATCTTATTTGTATCAATTGAATTTAAAGTAACGCGTAAACCAAAATTTTCTTCGTAACAATCTGTTTTAAGTATGGCTCTTCCATATCCAAAAATGATAGAAAAGTAGCGGTCTTCAGTTTCGATAATTAATACGGCTGAAGTGCTGGAATTCTTAAGATTATTTAGAATATCTCCACAATAAGGCTCCAATAAATTAATCCAGTTTGGCTGATTGGGATAAGAAATTTTATAAAATAAATATCCTGTGAAGTTTTCTCCTTTGATTTCTCGACTGAATATATTTTGAGGATGTTTTATAGCATCCGCTGCAGATTTAATATCTTCTTTAAGTAACATAATATTAAGGCTATGTTTTTTTTGACAAGATTTTGACATCTTATTCCCCTTCTCAGTTTTTATAGCAATTTAAAGAATTTTATTTATCTAATGCATGCTTATTTAAAATATCTCTAAATATAAAAGTTTTATGTTAGAAAATTTTGACATGCTTTAGTAAGAAATAATATATTGGCATAATATTGAGTAGTTTTTTGTTAATTCAATTGATTAATATCAAATAATAATTATTCTTCACGACTATTTTGGCTAATGCGTTAAAAAGTTATTTTTTTAGTGAATAAAAGAGTATTCGGTTACTCAAAATTTAAACATCAGCCGATCCAATAAATATATATTAGGTTCAATCTATTTATTAAGCCAAAATCGCAGAGTTATTTAACAAAACATGATTAAAATATCTCAGGATAGACTAAGAGTGTTGCCCAATTTAATTTTCATATTCAGTATATTTAAGATAAAAAATACCTTTCTGAATTTATTTATCATTATGGTTAAAAAAGAGAAGTTTATTTAATACTTTATCGCTGGCTAATAGAAAAAGTCATAAATCTGAATAATCGCTTATAATTTACGATCGCAAATTTGGTGATGGCGCAGCTGCGTGATGACTGAATATAAAGTTTGTCACGGTAATTGAAAATAATTCTGTGGCGCAGGCTGAACGTGATGGGGTGGGGAGTATGGCTATGGTCCATGCGTCGGAGCTGGTACGTTTTGCAGGCAATCTGAATACGCTAATCGATGGTTTGAGTTTCTGTCTGGAAGAAATAGGACGGGAAAGAAGAAAATTAGTGATTATCTGCGAACTTCTGTTTGTAGATAAATTAATTGTTTTTATTTCAATAATCGCCGTGAATAGAATCTTATGAATCAGCAAAATAAGCCATTGGCTTCAAATCAGTTTTTTCTTTCAATCATTTTGATGGTAGCGGCTGGGCATTTGTGTAATGACTTTATACAGTCTATGCTTACGGCTACCTATCCCTTGCTGGAGGAAAAGTTTAGCTTAACGTTTGCTCAGATAGGTGGTATTAGTCTGGTCTATCAAATGACGGCATCGATTCTACAGCCGGCAATAGGTTTTTATACAGATAAACATCCTAAACCCTATCTGCTGCCACTGGGGATGGTGGCAACGACCTTTGGTCTTTGTATGCTGGGTTTGGCCAATCAATTTTATTGGTTGTTAGTGGCTGCGGCTTTTTTAGGTGTGGGATCTTCAACTTTTCATCCTGAGGCATCTCGGGTAGCGCGTAATGCTTCAGCAGGGCGATTTGGTTTAGCACAATCGGCGTTTCAAGTTGGCGGAAATCTAGGTTCGTCACTGGGACCATTGCTGGTCAGTCTGGTGGTACTGAAATATAACCGGCAAAGTCATATTCTTTGGTTTGTCGCGGTAGGTGTGGTGGCAATCATCCTTCTAAGCCGGATCAGTGCCTGGAGTGCCCATCATTTACGTGCCAATGCCCATAAAGCAGCGCAGAGTCGAGCGTTGCCATACGATAAGCGTAAAACGGTGTGTGCGTTGTTCATATTGTCTGTGCTGATTTTTTCTAAGTATTTTTATATGGCCAGTATGAATAACTATTTCAGTTTTTATCTGATTGAAAAATTTGCCTTGACGAAAGAATCAGCGGTGCTGTTTCTGTTTATGTTTCTTGCCAGTGTAGCAATAGGGACGTTTGTGGGTGGACCGATTGGTGACCGTATTGGTAGAAAATATGTGATTTGGTTTTCGATTCTCGGTGCAGCGCCGTTTACACTGGCTTTGCCATATACCAATCTTTGGGCAACGGTGGTATTAAGTTGCGTGATTGGTTTGGTTATTTCTTCAGCCTTTGCCGCTATTATTGTGTATGCGCAGGAGCTCATACCGGGAAGGGTTGGATTAATTGCTGGGTTGTTTTTTGGCTTGATGTTCGGTATGAGTGGTATTGCAGCAGCAATATTAGGATACGTAGCCGATAAAACCAGTTTGCAGCTTATTTTTAAGTTCTGCTCTTATTTACCATTGTTGGGTGTGTTAACGGTGTTATTACCCGATGTGGAACGTTATAAAAGGTAGGATAGAAAAGGCCAGGTTAAATGGCCTTTTTTTATACCGTGCATATTTAAATGATTTTAAGTTGTTTGAGAGACAGCTTGATAAAGGCATAAAAGATAGGGGCAAAGATGAGACCGATTACGCCAAAAATGGTTTCACAAAATACCATGGCAATTAAAAGTTCACAGATTCCAGCATGAATTTTGGTACCGACGATTTTAGCATTCAGAATATATTCCACTTTGTGAATAGTAATCAGATATAGCAACACGATAACAGCGATCCAAAATGAAACGGTAAAAGCGACTAAGAACATAAGGGTGTTGACAATGAGGTTACCAATAATGGGTATCAGTCCAAGCACAAAGGTAGCCAAGATCAGGCTTTTACTGAATGGTAAGTGAATACCAAACATGGGGAGAACCACCAACAGGAAGATCCCTGTCATTAGGGTATTAAATAAGGAGATGATGACTTGAGAAAAAGCCACATATTGAAAAACTTCTACTAATCGATCCAGGCTGTCTTTAAAGGCCTGCATATAAATGGTGCTGGGTTTGGTTATTTCATTGATGTTACGTTTATTTTGCTGGTAACCGGCAATTAAGCCAATGATCATGCCGATGATGATGATCAAAAGAGAATGAAATAGTTGTTTGATGATGGATTGAAGGTATAAAACATGGTCTTTAATAAAATTTAGGGCATTGGCGCGTAATTCGGTAAAGTTATCTGGCAAATAGTCAGCTACCGCTGGCGGGAGGGATGTAGAAATGCTATTAAAGAGGTTTTGTATATGATTAAGTGTCTGTTGCGGGTCACGCGCTACGCCAATAATCCAGTTAAATAAGTAACCAAAACCACCAATGAGTACGCTCATGAACAACAAAGATAACAAGAGGACGGAGAATAATTTGGCTTTATGGCCCCAACGATGCATTTTTCTGGCTAAAAAATTTTCCAGTTTCTGCATTAAGGTATAGGTAAGAAGTCCGGAAATAATGCCGGACATAAGATGAACCTGCATCAAAATGATAAAAAATACGGAATATAAACAGAGACTAAACAATCCGATCTTTTGTTGTTCGTTTAACAGCATGGTTGATTTCTAATCCGATTCAGATAGGGTTTATGGGATGATTTTGTGTTGAATATCATTCTTCTTGCTGGAGTTATTCTGTGTCAACAGCATGAGGTAACTTTGTGCACAAATTCGCCGTACTTTTATGCGTTTGATGGCATCATGATTTAGCTATTACTAGGTTATTTCTAATTTGGTTGTTTGTTGGAACAAAATGCATCTTGTTGGCTGTCCTGCTGCCAATGGTATTCGATTCTGGTGGCAATTTGTTCAGCGGTATTTTTATCTGTTCTATTTTGTACAAATGCTAATGCCATATCCATTCCAGCACTGATACCGGAAGAGGTGTAGTATTTGCCGTCTGTAATCCAGCGGGCTTTTTCTATCCATTTGGTTTGTGTTGATGAGGTTTTTACCCAGTCAAAGGCGCGTTTATTGGATGTTGCCTGACGTCCATCAAGTAATCCGGTTTTGGCCAACAGAGCACTGCCGGTGCAGACGGTGAGTACATACTGGCTTTTTTGTGCCAGTGATTTTAGTTGCTGGATGAAATCAGTGTGCTGTATCAGGCTACGGGTGCCCGGTCCACCGGGTATAAAAAGGGTATCTATATTTGGGGGAATGGAGGCAAAGTCTTCAGTTGAAATACTGACGTTATCATGATTACAGATAAGACCACCATTTTGTGAATAATACTGTATGCGCCAGCCAGGCACTTTGCCAAATATTTCTACTGGCCCGAACACATCCAGTGTTTCGAAATCTGGATAAAGCAGGATGGTAATTTGCATCTGATTTTCCTTAGTTATTTGGAGTAGAGATATGTTAAGTTGCTGTGCATAATAATTAATTTATTACGCTAATAGGATAGCATAGTTTCTGTGAGTGACCTGATAAATTTTTAGTCAGATAACAGTAGAAAATTTTTTCGAATTTGATGGCTGAGTTTCTGCTGTTAAATATGTCTAATAATGATTTCATGCAGGTGTTGCAAAAACGGATAAATCAAAAAAAAGAATTTTTTAATCAGCGATAAAATTATTTTTGCTAAAAATTAGCATCAAAATGGGCAGCCAATATTTGTTGTTAAGTGCATAGGGTTAAGAGCTGGAGCTTATGTTGCAAAATATCAGGCCTCAGTTTTTTTTGATTCTAATGATGAAATAGCGCAATTGTTTAATTATTGTTGGAATAATGGTCGTTTTTAACTGTCAAACAATCAGAGACAACGCTGAGCAGATTAAACAATGATTGGCGGATGAGGAGTTTTTAATGTCAACCTGACATGGCTGTTGTTTTAAGCTTTATTGCGTGTTTACCTCTGGTTAAAATATTAAGTGTGTAGCGGAAATGGCAAAAATGGTGGAGCCTCGGGACTATAAGCAGTAAGAGATATGGATTGTTTACTTGGTTAGGTAAAGAAATTAAGTGTTCAGGATTAAGCTTGTATCAGTCTAGAAATTGACTTATCTAATTTTGCAGAATTGTTCAGACCGTAATTATTTAAATGTAAAGATTTTATCGATTTTCTATTTGAAGACTGGTTGATTGTGAGCAAGAGAATTGGTGTAAAAAAATCAGCCCAGATGGTGCTAATCCGGGCTGGCGGTTTGATCAAAATCTGCTGTTAGAATTGCTGGCTGAGACTGAAACGGATATCACGACCGGTACCTGATACGGCTTCACCTAGATAAGGATAGTATTTTTTATTAAATAGATTATCAATGGTTAAATTAATTTTAGGTCCTTTTTTTTGCCAGGGTTCCCACTGGGCAAATAGGCTGTGGATGGCATAGCCTTTGCTTTTAGGTAAAGCATAAAAGACTGCTTTAGGATCTTGGTCGGCAATGGAGCGATCCTGACGGCGGACGAAAATTCCGCGCCAGCCAGCACTGAAATGTTGGCTGGGAATGTTGAAGCCAAGTGTAGCAGTGGCTTTGCGCGGCGGAATGCTGGTGATCCAGGTGCGCTGATTAAACCATGGATCTACTGGTGAGTCATCGCGCTGACCTTTCATTGCTGACAAGGATAGACCGGCAAACCAGTATTGGCTATCGTAGTTACCTTCTAATTCAATGCCTTGTATGGTGTAACCTGTTAGGTTGCGGTTGTTGCTTGCCGGCTTGGCACATTTGGCTTTAGGATTATTTTTGGCTTCAAAACACATTACCCCTCGTCTTTTGAAGATCTCATCTTTACCGCGATTTCGGAAGTAGGTTAGACGCAATTGGGCATGATCATCGTTGCTTAGCAAGGAGCGATAATCCAGTATGCTGCCTAGGCTGAGGGCATTCATGCGTTCTTTGCGTAAATGGCGACTGGTACCGGTGGTACTGCTGTTGATAAACTGTGATTCATATTGTTGATCTACGCTGGGTGATCGCCAGCTATGGGCATAATTGGCAAACCAGCCCAAATGTTCAGTTTGCTGCCAGAATAAATCTAGGCGCGGGGTAAAGCCGGCGTAGGTTTTGGCGCGGTAATCCTGTCCATATTTAGGATTGGGGTTTTGATACATTTTGGTGGCATGATTGCCATCACCTTTGTTCTGAATCCAGTCATAACGCAATGATGGTGATAGGGTGACGGATTTTATTTGAATGTCGTCTTTAATATAGATGCCGGTGGACTTTTGTCGTCCTGAAGGCAGATAGGCAGGTTCATAATAGCCATAGTTGTAGTCTGGATTTTTGAGTTTGGATTTATCCAACATGATGGCTTGTTGTTTTTTATTTTGAAGTTGCAATCCGGTCACGATGTGATGTTTGATCCAATTTCGATCGATTTCGCTGGTGTTTTTTAATTCAAAAGAGGTGGTGGTGTAGTCAACCCAGCTTTCGTTACCCATGTTACCAGAGGCAAAGTTTGAAGCATTTTCCGGACGTTTGTCGTGCTGGTGGGTTTTCGAGTAGTTGAATTGGGCAGTTAGGTTGATTAGGGGGTTATCAGAGAGGTATTCATAGCCAAGGCTGGCACTTTTATCATTTTGATTTCGGTAAACCAGTTTGCGTTTCCAGGCTGCATCCAAACCGTATTTTTTGATGTCGGCTTGAGATGGATAGGGCATTTCATCGCGCATAGCGGCAAATGGTTCCCAGCCACTGTGGTTACTGTTCATGATTGACCAAAATATTCTGTGACCATAGGCGGGACGTATATTGCCTTTTATTAAACCGCTTTGCTGTTCATAGGCTGAAAAAAGAAAGTGGGTACCGTCGGGGCGTTTGACGTTGTGTGCGTTTCGATTGGTGTAATAGGCCAATATATCAAATACTTTATTATCGGTTTGAGCAAACAGTGCTCCAGACCAGTTGTTTTGGATGTTGTTGCTGCTATGGGTATATTTAATCAGTGCCCCAAGGTTTTCATCTTCGCGTAAGAAATCTGAGGCATCTTTGGTGTCTATTTTGATAGAGCCACCAAATCCACCATTACTGATCGCTACGTTATGTGGACCCTTATTAACGGTAATTCTTTTAATTAATTCAGGTTCGATAAATACGGAGCCTTGGCGATATTTATCAAAGGTTTTCAGGGAACCATCTACGCTAACTGGTACGTCTTCAGGGTCACTCATGCCCCAAATATTGATTTTTTGACCTCCGGGACGAGGGGAACCAACCATGCTGGTTCCGGGCAGATAATCCAGCAATGAGGCGATGTTATTGGCTTGAATAGTGTCAAGTTGTTCTTGTTTGAGGGTGCTCGTACCCACTAAATTTTTACCAGGGTTGGTGGCAATCACGTTTATGGTGGGTAATCTGTAGCTGTTGAAGTTACTTTTCTCGTTTGTATCTTCGGCTTTTACAATGGGAATCATTAATAAGGTGGCTAATGCGGTCAGCAGAGGGGATATTTTGAATGATGGTATGGAAGACATGGAGACCTTGGATTACAAAAGTGTTAAATAGAAATGATAATCATTAATATAGTTTAACTCAATTTGGCACTAGAAGTGAATTTATTTTGATTCGCTAATGATTGATTTGTTTTATTTTGGTTGTGCTTTGATATCTTGCATAATTATTCAATGGATTAAGCTGACCAATGATGCCTTTTAATCAAGGCTATTTCTGAATCTATGCAACAGAAAGTGGCAAATTTAGGTTTGTCGTTTTGCCTATAGCTACAAATGATTTAAATTTTTGGCTTGTATATTTGAGATTGTTGCGGTGTTACTCAGATAAAACGATACGATTTAACCAGAAAAGGGTTTTGTTGGTGATGTCACGATTAGATAAGTTAACTATATATTGAAACAACGGTTACTACTTCGATTAGAAAAGATTTAAGGGTACATATAAGTTGGTGTGTTGCCTGAAATAAAGATGCTCGGGTAAATGTGGCGCTGAGAAGTTTGCTTTCACTAGTTTTAGACGGTGGTACATAACTGCTCAACTAGGCGGGTGGTTATATAACAATGGAGGCAGAAGTTTACGGACGCTCTCTACCATAGAAATGACTTTATTCAGCCCGCCATGCCCGATGGTATGTGTTTTCCAAGGTGAGTGATAGATCCAGGCAATGATGCTCGAATGTTGGGTAATCTGACGATGAAATTGATAAGAATGATCAGAGATCAATATTCTTTGGTTTCCTCTATATAGTGAGCTTAGTCAGATTTATGCTGATAGAGACAAATTAGCTGCGGTAAAACTATTTATACCACCAACAGCAAAATTGAATAGGGATATGTTAGTATTTGTTATGTTTGATGTCATAAAGTTTGCAGTGGTATCGTTAAAAAGGGGGCAAAATGCCAAGCTTGCAATCTAAATTACCCAATATAGGTACAACGATCTTTAGTGAAATGTCAGCTTTGGCTTGTCAATATGGTGCACTGAATTTATCTCAAGGATTTCCTGATTATCCTATTGATAGCAGATTATCGGATTTGGTTGAGCGGTATTTACAAGCTGGTAAAAATCAATATGCGCCAATGATTGGCGTTGCAGAGTTACGTAGCCGTATTCAAGAAAAATACCGTGTAGTGCATGATCTGACGATTGACGTAGAGCAGGAAATTACAGTTACTGCCGGAGCTTCTGAAGCTATTTTCACGGCGATTGCTACTTTGATTCGGCCAGGTGATGAAGTGGTTATTTTTGAACCTGCATATGACTGCTATGCACCGACTGTGGCTTTGTTTGGTGGCAAAGTCATTCCCGTGCGATTGATGGCACCTGAATTTAGTATCGACTGGAATTATGTTCAATCTTTGGTGACGAGCAAAACGCGCCTGATCATTGTCAATAATCCTAACAACCCAGCCTGCAGGGTATTTAGTGAGGCAGATGTTAATGATTTGGCGCAATTAGTTGACCGAAGCAATGCATTTGTATTAAGTGATGAGGTTTATGAACATCTGATTTATGATGGCATCAGAGCGAACACGTTGTTATCTCATCCATTACTACGTGAACGTACGCTGGTGGTTGGCTCATTTGGCAAGCTTTTGCATGCAACAGGCTGGAAGGTTGGCTATTGTCTGGCTGCTGCTGAGCTGATGACTGAGTTTCGCAAGATACATCAATTTAATGTGTTTAGTGTGCATACGCCAACACAATATGCTATTGCTGATTATTTATCTGATGACACTTATTATGAAGATTTGGCAAAGTTTTTTCAGCGTAAAAGAGATTTTCTGTTAGCAGGATTGGCTGATTCGCGCTTTGAGGTATTGGTACCGCAGGGAACTTATTTTGTCGTTTTGAATTATCGCTCCATCAGTGATTTACCCGAAAAGGAATTTGCTCGAGAACTGACAATTAAGCATAAGGTGGCGACTATTCCTTTGGCTGCGTTTTATCATGATGGTTTTAATCAACATTGTATACGAGTATGTTTTGCTAAACAGCAAGAAACGCTTATACAGGCTATAGCGATGTTGAATATGGTGTAATCAGTCTTGCTAGATGATGATACTTTTTATCAGTTGCAGATTTTAAGAAATCGCTTAGCTGGTGAACCGAGATAACTTAAACAAGATGTCACGGTTATCTGATTATTTCCGTGTCTTAAGAAAAAAGTTTAGTTTTAAATTATGTCGTACCAAACGGTGAATTTGGTACGGTAATTGGATAAACAGAAATATGAAAAGAAATTATTTTGACTAGAGTAAAATTTTTTCTGCTTATCTTTTGGGGGAGTGGAGTTTAGCCAGATAAATGTTTACGATACCGCGTCGAATGTCACAATAGATTCAATTTACCATAACCATTGGCCAACCGATGCTCGTATTCTAAACTAATGGTGAATAGATAGCATGATCAGAAATAGGCGATATTTCAGATCAGATAGATTTTGTCGGCGTGAGTGAAGTACATCTGTAGCTTCATTATCGGCTCAACATGGAACAGGTAACGCTATCTATAATGAGGGAAAATGAACAGGCTATTATCTAAAAAAACCTAAAGAATACTTTATGATCAATTTGTATAAATCATACCGAGCTAATGGCATTATTGTTTAACCAAGATCACGCAGTATGTTATTTACTGATTATTCATGAAGATAAAGCTTATCTGCTATGTAGCCTAAATATGCACATGGATTAAATACGTCCATTTTGTGAACGATAGACGCAAACGGAAATCGATTTAGTTTGCCCACCGCTACGGATATAACGGTGGGTTTTAATTGATAATATGAATTTCGTTAAGCATTGCTGCGTGATGGTTTATTCCTGATTGGATGATGCTGTAAGTATTTTATTCGATTTAAATCATTAATGATGCCTGCGAAATTAGTGGTTGTTGTCGTGATGATGAGTTGGCTACCTTAGAAAAGGCGCTATCCCGAAAGGATGATATGGTTGTTGTATGATCAAGTGCTTTTGATTATTGGATATCATTGCTAACAGTGAAAATGTATGGATGATATAAATAATTAATATAATTAAACCATTTGTATGATTTTCTGCCTTGCTGCAGCCATTATTTATTTCGCCGTTTTGCCCGTGGATGGGTATCATCGTAAATCTGCGCTAAATGATTAAAATCCAGTTTGGTGTATTGTTGAGTGGTGCTGATGGATTTATGCCCCAGTAGTTCTTGCACTGCGCGAATATCATGCGCATTTTGTAATACATGGCTGGCAAAGCTGTGACGCAGCATATGCGGCGATAGATGACGATCGCTGTTTTGAGTAATAGACCAGACATTGAGCCGGTTCTGAATTTGGCGGGCGGTTAGGCGGGTGCCTAATCGGCTGGTAAAAACGGCATTTTCACCGGGAATTGCAATGCGTTGAGGCAAATAGCGACGAAGTGCCACCACAGATTTACTCCCTAAGGGTACTTGTCGCTGTTTATTGCCTTTACCACTAACGTGTACCCAGTTCTCGTCGAGCATAAGGTGTTGCAGATCAAGTTGTACCAGTTCACTGAGGCGCAGACCGCTGCCATAAAGTAATTCAAATATAGCCTGATCTCGGAGGGATAAGGGGGTGTTCGCGACGGGATGATCAAAGGCTTGATTAAGTTTTTCAGCTGGTACGGCTTTGGGCAGTCGAGCCCCTGCTTTGGGTGCTTTGATATTTGAAGCAGGATTGCTACTAATTTGTCCATGCTGCTGCAGAAATGAAAAATAGGCGCGCCATGTACTGAGTTTACGCGCCAAAGATGCTGGCTTATCGCCGCGTCCACTCAATTTTTTTAAAGCACCAACAAGATGTAATCGAGTTATTTGGCTAGAGTTGAGCTGATCAGGTAATAGTTGAGCCAATTGCTGTAGATCACGTTCATAGGCATCAAGGGTTAAGGGAGATAGACCACGATGACGCAAATGTTGTAAGAACTCTGTCCATAAAGTCCAGTTAAGGTTTGATGGCATTTTAGATACTCTGGTTTAGGTGTTGCAGAAAATTTTCCGGCGTGCGACTAATACGCTGACGCTGATAGTTATAGAAGGCCATACCGGTGTTAACCAGAGCTATGTCAACCTGATCGCTTAAGCGCTGAATACGATAATTTAATACAAATCCGGTTTTACTCAGATCAGTAATGGCTAAGCTGAAATGAAGTTTATCGCCATAAAATGCCTGACGTTTGAATTCAATCGCAGCATCCACCATGATTAGACCTACACCTTCTACATCCATCTCGCTATAACCCATGCTGGTCAGTAACCGTAACCGTGCTTCATGACAAAGGCGTAAAATTGCATCATTGGCCAGATGGTTACCATAATTAATATCTCCAATCTGCACGCTGATTTCAGTGTGAAAATGCCATTTATCGCTAGGCTGAATGTGTAGGCGGCTCATATTGCATTCCTAATAAGCTGGATTGTTATGGTAGCAGTTTTTTTAGGTATTGGTTTGTACGTTCATGTTGACGGCGGTAGTTTTGTGCTAAGCTTAGCTTGTCTTATTTATTTTAACTAGCTGTTTTCATTGTTGTTATCTGCTTATTTGTGGCGAGATAAATCAGGAGAATAATGATGTATCGCAAAATTATGGTACCGGTAGATGAAAGTGCAGCCGCCAAGAGGGCATTGCAAGAAGCGATTATGCTGGCTAAGCTCTGTCACTCGGTGATCCGTGTAGTGAATGTGGTAGATTTGGCGCAATTTAGTTGGGGTGGTGTGGGCGCGATGCCTTCTGAAGAAGTCCGTAAAGCAGTGAATGCAGCGGGAGAAAAGGGCGTGCGGGAAGCGCAGGCGCTTTTAGAACAGTCGTCATTGCAATATGAAATAGCTGTAATTGAAAGTGCCGGTGATAAGATTGCTGATTTACTTATTCGTGAAGCGACTGAACACCATGTTGACCTGGTAGTGATGGGCACGCATGGTTTCAGTGGATTTATGCATGTGCTGATGGGATCAGTCGCTGAAGGGGTTTTAAGACAGTCAGATATTCCGGTGATGCTGTTGCGGGTGCGAGAAGATAATTAACATAGCCATTGTCGCTCTAAGGGCCACTGATGGTTAGGTATTGGTTGATCACTGCATTGAATTTTGTCAGGCAGGATTCTTTATATTGGGTTTAATTAGGATAAGGTCATTTTCTTGGATCCCATGGTTAAAAAGTAGACAGATTGATCGATCTTTTGCATTATTCATCACGGTTTTTGCGTAGTCTGGGATTGTGACGCAGTGATTCCAGCGCAATGTTGATGAAATTCGGCGCAATTTTATTGATATCAAGTTCCAGTGAATTACTGAGCCACAATGTCGTCAACCCTAAAAATAGTGACTGGAAGTACAACGCTGCCTGTTTGATATCAAAATCCTGCGGCAAAATATTTTGCTGGCAACTCATCTGGAAAACAGCACACAGATTTTGCCACCACAAGTTTTGGTATTTTTGCAACAGCTTGACGATGGCCTGATTGTCTGCGGTGTGTTCACAATTTAAGTGTAGGATGTAGCAGAACTTTCTATAACTCTCATCGGTAGACATGCGAAAAAACATCTGTTCCAACGCCTGCATCATATTATTCAGTGCACTGGGTGAGCTGGTGTCAATATCGTGTTTTAACTGGGTACTGACTTGACTGAAAACCTGTTGAAATAATGCATCAAACAGGTCTTCCTTGTTTTTAAAATGCCAGTATAAGGCGCCTCGGGTTACGCCGGCTGCCGTCGCTATTTCCTGCAAAGATGCCCGGCTGACTCCCCGCTGATAAAACACTTCCAAAGCAGCAGCCATCAAAGCTTCTTTGGTTTGTTGGGCTTCTTCTTTTGTTTTACGCATATTTACTGTCCATAGATGTATGTATTAAATTAGGCAAAGTCGATATTAAAATCGAATAAAGTTGTATATTTTGATTACAATGGTTTGAGAAAAAATAGATTATGCTTGGTTTACATACATTGTTGCATGTATAATGCGCAGCGTAAAGTAATTTTCTAAATCGTCTGTCGTTACATATCTCTTTGTTTAATATTTTTTATTTAGAAAAGAGAGTGTTGACGCAGGCGCTATTTGTGTCACGGTTTTAATTTAGAAGTGTGTAAAGATTTAACTAAATTTTAGTATATGCGCATATTGAGGTGAGTATGGGAACGGATCGAAAAACAAATAAATGGCGCATCAGCGCTATAGTGCTGGCTAGTGCGCTGGCCATGGCTGCATGTGGCAAAAAACAAGAAGGACATGCACAGCAGCCTCCTATGGTAAGTGTCATGACGGTAAACCCGACAACAGTGACGGTAGACTCTGAATTAACTGGTCGATTAAAACCGATTCGTGAATCACAAGTACGTGCTCGGGTGGCTGGTGTGCTGTTGAAACGCCTGTTTGTGGAAGGGAGTTATGTTAAAGAAGGGCAGCCACTATTTCAAATTGATAATGCACCCTATGTTGCGTCTCTACAATCGGCTCAAGCCAGTTTGGCTACTGCTCGAGCCAATGCCGCTAAAGCAGACGCCGATGTAATGCGCTACCGTCCTCTGGTGGCAGCAGACGCCATCAGTAAGCAGGAATTTGATCAGGCGATAGCTCAGCAGCGCCTGGCACATGCGCAGATTCAAAGTGCGCAGGCTGCCATTAAATCAGCGCAGATTAATGTTGGCTATGCTTATGTACGCGCACCGATTTCTGGTCGTATTGGTAAAGCACTGGTAACAGAAGGTGCGCTGGTGGGGCAAAATGAAGTAACGCAATTGGCATTGATTCAGCAAACACATACTTTATATGTGGATCTGACTCAAACTGCTGCTCAGGCTATGAAAATTCGTCAGGGCATTGCGACCGGCAAGTTGAAAACGTTGGATGGTGCCATAGAAGTTGCAATTAAATTGGATGATGGCAGTGAATACCCGCAGAAAGGGCGCTTGCTGTTTACCGATATGACCGTTGATGAGGGAACTGGTGAAGTTAAAGTACGTGCTGAAATCCCTAATGACAATGATATGTTGTTGCCAGGTCAATTTGTGCGCGTAGAAATCCCTCAAGCTGAAATTCAAAATGCTGTTGTAATTCCACAAGAAGCGGTGACCCGTGGAGCAAACAGCGATACCGTGACTGTAGTGAAAGCTGATGGCTCACTGGACGTTCGTAAAGTTACTATTGCCCAGCAAAAAGGCACCAACTGGATCATTACCGATGGTTTACGTGCTGGTGATAAAGTGGCCATGGATGGTTTGGCTCTGGTGCAATTGACTGGTGCGAAAAAGGTTCAGACTCGACCTTGGCAGCCAGCTAAAGGTAATGCACCAGCTGCTGCGCCTGCTCAGGCAGCTTCTGCGGTTGCTGCATCAGCAACTCAGGCCGCTACGGCTTCTGCCTCTCAGGCCAAGTAAGGAATAAGTAATATGTCACGATTTTTTATTAACCGACCGATTTTTGCATGGGTGGTGGCATTATTCATCATCATTGCCGGTATTGTGTGTATTACCAAATTACCCATATCACAATATCCGACCGTGGCTCCTCCATCCATCACATTGTCCATATCCTATCCGGGTGCAGATGCTCAAACCATTGAAGATACCGTATTGTCACGTATTGAACGTGAGATGAATGGTTTGGAAAATCTGGAATACATGGAAGCCAAGTCTTTGTCTAATGGTACTGGCACGCTGACATTGACATTCAACCCAGGTACAGATGATGACATTGCTCAGATGAACGTACAAAATGCGCTTTCACGCGCAGAGCCTCGTTTACCGGCAATGGTTAAGCAAACTGGTGTCCAGATTGCCAAATCACGCAGTAACTTCCTGATGTTCACCATGTTCACCAGTGATAGTCCTAATTTGGCTCCAGCTGATATTGCCGACTATGTAGCACGTAATATTCAACCTGAATTACAGCGTATTGATGGTGTGGGTAATGTGATCGTGTTTGGTTCCGAACGCGCAATTCGTATCTGGCTGGATGCGGATAAACTGCGCAGTGTCAACTTGAGTCCAGCTCAGGTTAATGCTGCTGTTGCCGCGCAGAATCAGCAAATTTCTGCAGGTAGTCTTGGTGCTTTGCCTTCACCGGATAATATTCAGACTACAGCAACGATTGTGGTTCCTGGTCAGCTGAAAACAGTTGAGCAGTTCGAAAACATTATTATTAAAGCCAATACCGATGGGTCAATGGTACGCTTGAAAGATGTTGCTCGCGTAGAAATGGGGCAACAAGATTACTCTACCAGCGCGCGTCTGAATGGTAAGGATGCCGTAGGTGCAGGTATTCAGTTGACCACCAAGGGTAATGCTTTGGCTACTGCCAATGCGGTTAAAGCCAAACTGAATGATTTACAGAAGTATTTTCCGGCAGGAATGGGCTGGTCAGCGCCATACGATAGTTCAACTTTCGTGAGTATTTCTATTGAGAAAGTAGTTCATACATTGGTTGAAGCCATTGTGTTGGTGTTTCTGGTGATGCTTTTATTCTTACAGAATATTCGCTATACCTTGATTCCAACCATTGTGGTACCTATTGCTTTGTTGGGTGCGTTCAGCGTGATGTATATAACAGGCTTATCCATCAACGTACTGACTATGTTTGCCATGGTGTTGGTGATCGGTATTGTGGTCGATGATGCTATTGTGGTGGTAGAAAACGTTGAACGTATTATGGCAGATGAAAAACTGCCACCTAAACCCGCTACCGAAAAGGCCATGGGACAAATTTCTGGTGCAGTTGTGGGTATTACAGTGGTTTTGATTACTGTATTCATTCCAATGGCGTTTTTCTCCGGTTCAACAGGTAATATTTACCGCCAGTTTTCTGTGGTGATGTCAGTCGCCATTTTCTTCTCCGCGTTTTTGGCGTTATCACTTACACCGGCATTGTGTGCGACATTGCTTAAGCCAATCAGTGAACACGAAGAAGAGAAAAAAGGTTTCTTTGGCTGGTTTAACCGTAAATTTACCAGTGGTACGAAAAAGTACGAATCCAAAGTTTCTTATCTGCTGCATCGCAGTAAACGCATCTTCTTTATTTATGTTGCGCTCACTGCTGCTGCATTATTAGTAATGTTCCGACTGCCGACATCATTTTTACCAGAAGAAGATCAGGGTTATGCTATTGGTCTGATTCAGCTGCCTCCCGGTGCGACTGAGCATCGTACGTTGGAAACCTTTAAAACGGTTGAAAACTTTACCTTAAAGCAACCTGAAGTGAAAAACATGGTTTCTGTTTTAGGCTATGGTATGAGTGGTCAAGGTCAGAACGTAGGTATGAGCTTTTTGGTACTGAAAGACTGGTCTGAACGTAATGGACCGCAGCACAGCGCAAACTCGTTGGCTGGTCGGATTACCGGTGCCATGATGCAGGCATTGAAAGATGGTTATATCTTCGCCGTTGTACCTCCTTCTATTCCTGAATTAGGTACCAGTACCGGCTTTAGCTTCCGTTTGCAGGATCGTGGTGGTAAAGGGCATGAAGCCTTGCTAGCAGCGCGCAACCAATTGCTGGGTATGGCGCGTGAAAGCAAAGTGCTGACTCAGGTACGTCCAGACGGTATGGAGGACGAGCCTCAATTACGCATTGACATTGATCGTGATGCGGCCAACGCACAGGGTGTATCCTTTGGCGATATCGCTACTTTATTAGGAACGGCACTGGGCTCAAATTACGTGAATGACTTTCCAAATGCGGGTCGTATGCAACGTGTGATTGTGCAGGGTGATGTCGCATCACGCATGACTCAGGACGATCTGAATAAACTTACCGTAACCAATGCACAGGGTAAGATGGTGCCGTTATCCAGTATGATCAAAACTCAATGGATAACCGGTCCGGCGCAGACCATCCGTTATAATGGTTATACAGCTATGTCTATTACTGGTAACGCGGCACCTGGCTATAGTACAGGTGATGCGATGGCGGAAATGGAACAAATTGCCAGCAAACTGCCTGAAGGTTTTGGTTATGAGTGGACTGGTTTGTCTAAAGAAGAGAAAGATGCGGGTAGCCAATCTACTATCTTGTATATGTTCTCTCTCTTGGCTGTATTCTTGTGTCTGGCCGCATTATATGAAAGCTGGTCTATCCCGATTTCAGTGATGCTGGTGGTGCCACTGGGTTTACTCGGGGTAGTATTGGGTACTTGGATGCGCGGTATGGAAAACGACGTTTACTTCCAAGTCGGCCTGATTACCGTGATTGGTTTGAGTGCTAAAAATGCCATCTTGATTGTTGAGTTTGCTAAAGAGCTGCAAGAACAGGGTAAGTCTCCGCTTGAAGCCGCATTGGCAGCAGCACATCTGCGCTTCCGGCCGATTCTGATGACATCGATTGCCTTCATTATGGGGGTGGTTCCACTGTATTTTGCTAGCGGTGCATCTTCGGCCAGTCAGCGTGCAATTGGTACCAGCGTATTGTGGGGAATGTTAATTGGTACCTGTTTGGCGGTATTCTTTGTGCCAGTATTCTATTCCAGCATTAGATCGTTGTTCAGCAAGCACAAGAACAGCGGTAATGGTGACAAAGAGCAGAATTTGCCCATAGCAGTGAATCATGATGGCACAGCTGTCATGCCACTGCATAATCAGCCGGATTCAGAGGATAAAGCATGAAACAATTAGTTAAACCTTCCTTGTTGACAGTGTTAATCGCTGCTGCCATCTCTGGTTGTTCAATGGCTCCGCGCTATCACCAGCCAAACGTGGAAATGGCGGAAAACTTTCCTCATGCCAATGTAAACAATCAGCGTGCCGGCAGAGTGGTCGCTCCAGATTTGGGCTGGGAGGATTATTTTGCTGACCAGCGCCTGAAGGAAATCATTGGTTTGGCATTAGACAATAACCGTGACTTACGCATCGCCGCTTTAAATGTGGAAGCTGTTCGTGCCCAATATGTTATTTCGCGAGCCGATCGTTTACCAGCGCTGGGTGCGAACGGTAACGGTGGTCGATCTCGTGTTGCGCGCGATCTGAGTGCTATACGTGATGCTTACGGCAACCAGACCAGCTACATTGCAGAATCCTATAATGTTGGTCTAGGGGTGACTGCCTTTGAGCTGGATCTATTCGGACGCGTTAAAAGTTTGTCTGATGCAGCACTCAATCAATATTTCCAGCAAAGACAAGTGCGCGATTCAACTCAAATCAGTTTGATTGCCAGCGTCGCCAAAGCCTATTTTAACGAGCGCATTGCGCAGGCTCAGATGGATTTATCCAGTCGGGTACTGAAATCACGAGAGGAAAGCAAACGGTTGACAGATCTGCAATTTAAAGCAGGCGTCATCTCACAGGTTGAAGTGGATGTGGCTGTGTCGCAAATTGAAGCTGCGCGAGCAGATTATGCTGCTGCTCAGCAAGCAAAAGAACAGGCTCACAATGCGCTAACATTATTGGTGGGTAAACCATTGCCGGATAATCTGCCTGCTGCGGCGCCATTAAGCCAGCAGTTTGTTAATGCTGAATTACCGGTTGGCTTACCTTCTACTATTCTGTATCAGCGTCCAGATGTTCGGGCGGCTGAATTTGCGTTGAAGTCAGCCAATGCCAATATTGGTGCAGCACGGGCGGCCTTTTTCCCCCGCATCAGCCTAACAGGCAGCATTGGCTCTGGTAGCAACGATATAGGGCATCTGTTTAACGGACCGAATCGTACCTGGAGTTTTGCTCCACAAATTACCCTGCCTATTTTTACCTGGGGGCAGAATAAAGGTAATTTGGATCTGGCGACTGCGCGCAAAAATATTGCTGTAGCGCAATATGAGCAGACCGTACAGGCTGCTTTCCGAGATGTTGCCGATGCATTGGTGGCGCGTGATGCACTTAAACAGCAATATCAAGCTAAGTTGCGTGGCGAGCATGCGCAAGTCAATCGCTATAAGCTGACTCAGATGCGATATAAACATGGTATTTCCAGCTCGCTGGAGTTACTGGATGCCGAGCGTGATAGCTATAGCGCCCAGCAGGCAGTATTACAAATACAGCAAACACTATTGGAAAACCGTGCTGACATCTATAAAGCATTGGGCGGTGGCCTAAATGCGCAAACCAGCACAGCTGCTGAAACAGTGAGTAATCAGTAGTGATAGCTAAACCAGATGGCAATGGATTTATTGCCATCTGGATAGATATCAGATCTGTAGAGGAAACAAACCTTATAGCAGACTGATTGGAGGCTGGATCGGTTCTGGACTGGCTGTTAGCAACCATTACAGCAACATTTTCACACAGTCTGACCATACAAAATGATTTAATCCTTGAATAGATTCTGCTTTTCATGGTATAAATCGCGTTTTACGAAATTTTAGAAGTTTGGAGTTAACCATGGCACGTGTATGTAAAGTGACCGGTAAGCGCCCGATGAGTGGCAACAACGTGTCACACGCCAACAACAAAACCAAACGTCGTTTCTTGCCTAATCTGCAATCTCGTCGTTTTTGGGTTGAAAGTGAAAACCGTTGGGTGCGCCTGCGCGTTTCTAACGCTGCGCTGCGCACCATCGACAAATTAGGTATCGATGTAGTATTGGCCGACCTGCGCGCTCGCGGTGAAGCTTAATCATATAGTGATTTAAGGACAGAGCAATGCGCGATAAAATCAAACTAGAATCTTCTGCTGGTACAGGTCATTTCTATACCACTACTAAAAACAAACGCACCATGACTGGTAAATTCGAAATTAAAAAATTCGATCCAGTTGTGCGTAAGCATGTACTGTACAAAGAAACCAAATTGAAATAATTGTTTCTACTGGTTTGAAAACCTGAGCAGCTCATTGCTCAGGTTTTTTTTGTTATTGGCTACAAGTTAGATTAATTTTATAGTGATCAATAAAATGAACGAAGCGCTATTCACGCTTGAGCAACGTATTGAAGAGTTGGAAATCCAGAATGCATTTCAGGAAGAAACCATTCAGAGCCTGAGCGATACCCTTGCACGCATACAGCAAACCCTTGATTTACAACAGGCACAATTACGCCTACTTTACCAACGCCTGCCGGATAAGGGAGGCGAGAGTAATGAACCTTTTAATCCTGCTAATGAAATTCCGCCACATTATTAATATTCTGAACATTCCACAGTAAAGGGTGTGATGAAAGAGTAACAGAGCCTGTCAACTCCGATTGCAGATGGTGAGCATTAATTTAGCACCCTAACGAGATATAGCGCAAAGAAGCAATCAGCTACAACAATAAATCGCTCTTAATCAGTATAGAAGGTATAAGCACTCTTATTTCATCAATCATGTTGATCATCAACAGCGCAAAAACAGATAGTTAAGCTGATGGATAGGCGTAGCTATAAATATAATTAAGATGCACTAACTGCCAGCTGAAGAACAACTAATAAGTTACTTGGTTTTTTTGCCGATATCGAATATTTATCATTACAAAATAATTTGTTTATTGTCATAGCGCAATGATCAGCAGCCAAAATATGCTGATGAATATTTGCAATAGTTGATAAATATAATGATTATCATTTACAATAATGCTACTAATTTTAAACTATGTTAATGATGCTTTATTGTTTATGAAAAATATATCCAGATTGATATCGTTGATGTGTATGGGCTTCCCCGTAGCTTTATGGGCTAAAGATGAAGGACAGCTACCCACTATTTATGTAGAGGGTAAGCAAACTGATCGAGTTTTTAAAGACACTAAGGAGAATGCTGCTGTAATCAGACAGCGGAATGCAGTGGATTTGAAATCAGCAATAAGGGATATTCCGGGAGTGGAGGTATTGGGAATCCAGGGTGCACGCCAAGGAAACGATAGTGTCAATATTCGTGGCTTGAGTGGCAATCGAGTAGCCATGCTGATTGACGGAATTGATTTACCCGAAGCGAATGAAAATAAAACCACCGGACAGTATGTGATTTTTGGCCGGGGTAATTTTATCGATGTATCCGCGCTGGGCAGTGTAGACGTCAGTAAAAATGCCCGGGGATTTGGTTTGGGTGGGGCAGTTGCCATGCATACTTTGAATCCTGATGAGATTTTAAAAGGCGCTAGTGAAGGAGGGTATATCGATACGCAATATAACAGTGTCGATAAATCCCGAGTGGTCTCTATCGCCGGTGCACTGGAAAAGGGCGATTGGCGCGGGATGTTGCTGGGAACCTATCGTTATGGTCATGAGGCAGGTAATCGAGGTCATGTAGGTGGACAAGGTGCATGGCGAACTCAGTCAGATCCTGTGGATTACAACAGTCGCTATTTTCTGACCAAGCATGAATGGGATGTGAATGAAAACAATATGCTGAGTTTTGCAGCAGAATATTTGTCCCGTAAACAGTGGTCTGATTCATGGTCCCTGTCTAATGAGCAGTATACAAATGTACATGGTGCTGATGATAATAAAAAGACAAGATTTTCAATTAGCCATGATTTTCATGGTGGAGAAGGGCTGATACAAACTGGAAAAACACAATTGTATTGGCAGGATACGAAAACGGTTTCCAATACGCACCGTGATTATTTTCGTGGCTGTCTGACCACAGTACCAGGAATCAGAAATCGCTGTGATTTCCATTTTACTAATCAGGATAAGGTGTGGGGACTAAGTAGTGACTGGACATCTCAATGGGTAAATGCGCAATTGCGGCAGGATTGGCGCTATGGTTTGAAAGTGGCGCGGCATGATCTGAGCAGTGACTGGCAAGGGTATTTTGCCAATTCGAAACCAACGGCAGACAGTAAAACCATTCGTGCCAGCCTGTATGTTGAAGGGGATGTGCAATGGGGTAAGCTGGTTGTCAGTCCGGGCTTGTCTGCTCATTATTATCGAATGAATCCAGATGGGCACGGTTTTGTAACAGGTACAACCAGCCCTATTGGTCAATTACTTAAGAAACATGAATATGCACTAACGCCTCGTTTTGGTCTGGCTTATACAGTTAATCCGTTATTGGAGCCGTATTTTCAATATACCCGAGGTTTCAATGCGCCGTCTTCGCAGCAGTTGGTATCGTCCTGGAATCCAAGTATTGTTAGTATTTGGGGAAATCCACATCTTAAGGCAGAGAGTGCCAATAATTTTGAGCTGGGATTACGCGGTAAAAATGATGTTTTTGAGTATGGAATAAGTGGCTTTGACAATCATTATAAAAATTTTATTGATTTTGTGAATGTCTCTCATGAGATGCCATTGCCCGACAGATGGGGTGGAAAACAGGACTTTGTTTTGCGGGCACAAAATTTAAATAAGGCACATATTTATGGAGCAGAAGCATATGCCCGCTGGAAATTTGCTCCTAATTGGCTGGTTAATGCGACGGTGGCTTATTCCCGTGGATCAATTAATCAGGACGGCGTGAATCAGCCCCTTAACTCTGTCATGCCTTTAAAAGCGAAGCTTGGCTTGAAGTATGATAAAGAAGTATGGGGTGCTCAGGTTGATTTAACGTATGTGGCGAAAAAGTCTGATGATGATATACGCGCAGATAAGCAATTTTATAACCCTTCCAAACAATATACGTTGGTAGATTTGGGTATTTTCTGGAAACCGAGTAAACAGTTTAGTCTGCGTGCTGGGGTAAATAATGTATTTAATCAAAAATACTGGAACTGGGCGGACATCGCTTATCTGGCACCGAATGTGAATAGACAGTCACGCGGTACTTCCACACAAAACGATGGCAGTGTGGCAAGACTGACACGCAATAATGCAGATTTTTATTCCGCTCCTGGACGTACGTTTAATCTTGGAGTGCGGTATGAGTTTTAAATGTAATCAATTCTGGTGATGATGGTTACTGGAAGACAACACGTTCATATCGATAGTATTCAATAAATCATTTTGTTAACTTCGCTTTTCATTTTCATGGATAAAAAGTTCATTTCTTTAATATTCTTTGCTTTTAAAGCTTATGCTTGATGCGTAAAAATTTGAATTTAACATCATGAATTAATTATTAAATTTTGAACGATTGTTATTATTCTGACATGCAATTACAACAGAGATGATGTTGGTTTTTTTCGGGTCAATTCTTTTGCTCAAAAGATGATTTAATGTATCCGTATTGTTGATTAAGCTGGATGATGTTGCCATCAATGATGAGGAAAGATGGTTAGCGGAAAATGAAATAGATTTATGTTAGAATATTAATAATAATAATTCGCATTAACACTTGTATAATAGAATCATTCTTGATTACAATGTGCCATCCGTATATTAAATTTTGTCAAAAGGGGTTAATCAATCATGCGTCGTTCACCCAATATTATTGCGCTGGCCGTGACATGCATAGGCTTGCCAGTCGTTGTCCACGCCGAAGGCGAGGCCAGATTACCTACCATTCATGTTGAGGCTGAATCTACTTCTCCAAGAGTATTTAGAAATACTAAGGTTAAGGCGGAGGATATCCAGAAGGAGGGTGCTGTAGATTTGAAATCAGCATTGAAAGATATTCCCGGCGTAGAAGTATTGGATACACAGGGTACGCGCCAAGGTAATGACAGTGTGAATATCCGAGGATTGAGCGGTAATCGTATTGGAATGTCGATCGATGGAATAGATTTACCCGAATCAAGTGAAATTAAAAATACAGGGCAGTTCGCGATTTTTGGGCGCGGTAATTTTATGGATGTTTCAGCATTAAGTAGTGTGGACATCAGTAAAAATGCACGCGGATTTGGGTTGGGCGGTACAGTGGCTATGCATACGCTCACACCTGACGAGATATTGCAGGGAAAACAACAAAGCGGCTATATTGATACACAATATAATAGTGTCAATAAAACAACTTCTGTAACAGGTGCTGGTGCACTTACTGCTGGCAATTGGCGCGGGATGGTACTAGGGACTTACCGCAAAGGTGATGAACTGGATAACCGCGGTCATGTTGGTGGGCAAGGTGCTTATCGAACTAAGGCTGATCCGCTGGATTACAATAGCCGTTACTTTTTGACGAAACATGAGTTGGATCTCAATGATCATAATACATTGAAATTTGCAGCAGAGTATTTAAGTCGTAATCAATGGTCAGATTCTTTTTCTTTAGCCAATGCGTCTTATTCTAATATCACCGGAACAGACGAAAATAAAAAATCGCGGTTTTCAATCGAACACGAATATCATGATGGTACGGGATTGGTTCAAAGCGGAAATACGCAATTGTATTGGCAACAGTCCAAAACAGCTTCTTCGACCCATCGTGAGTATGTCCGCGGTTGTACCTCATCTGTGCCGGGCATAAAGAATAGATGTGAGTTTGACTTTAATAATAAAGATAAGGTGATAGGCTTAAATAGTGAATGGCTGTCCCATTTTGAGAATGACAAATTAAGCCAAGACTGGCGCTATGGTGTTCGTTTAGCTCATCATGATTTAACCAGTGGCTGGCATGGTTATTATGCCCGCTCTAAACCTGCTGCTGATAATAAAACTAATCGTGCCAGTATCTATTTAGATGGTGATCTGCGCTTTGGGCGTCTGGTTGTCAGCCCAGGATTATCGGCACATTATTATAATGTTAAGCCAAATAATCATGGATATGATACCGGAACGACAAATAAAATTGGCGAATTACATAAGAAGCATGAAAGCGCAATTACGCCACGTTTCGGTTTATCCTATGAATTTCATCCATTAGTTATCCCTTATTTTCAATATGCACGCGGCTTTAATGCGCCGTCCTCTCAGCAACTAGCTTCTTCATGGAATCCGGGCGGCTACAGTGTATGGGGTAATCCAAATTTGAAGGCGGAAACAGCCAATAATTTTGAGCTTGGATTACGCGGTAAAAATGAAGTGTTTGAATATGGTATCAGTGGTTTTGATAATCATTATAAAAACTTTATTGATTACGCGAATGTTTCTAAACAGGTTTCATTACCCAGCTCTTGGGGTGGTTCGCAACGCTTTATTCTGCGTGCTGAAAACTTTAGTAAGGCACATATTTATGGTGGTGAAGCTTTTGCTCGCTGGAAATTCGCTCCTGACTGGAAAGCCAGTGGTTCTGTAGCTTATTCACGTGGTTCGATTCGTCAGGATGGGGTAGATCATCCGCTCAATTCGGTTATGCCATTTAAGCTGAAGTTAGGCGTGGCATATGAAAAAGAGGTGTGGGGCGCAAATGTGAACTTCACTTACGTGGCCAAAAAGGATAACAGCGATATCTATTCTGCCGACAAATACTTTAATCCCTCCAAGAATTATGCCTTAGTTGATTTAGGCGGTTATTGGAAACCCAATAAACATTTGAGTTTGCATGCCGGTGTGAACAATGTATTCAACAAGAAATACTGGAACTGGGCTGATGTGGCCTATCTGATTCCAAATGTTAACAATGAAGCTCATGGTACATCTGGTCAGAGTGATGGCACTGTGCCGGCATTGACTAAGAATAATGCTGATTTTTATACCGCTCCAGGGCGCACGTTCAGTATTGGTTTGCGCTATACCTTTTAAAGGTATGATCTATGTCAATATTTAATAACAACGATCAATAATAATGGTAATAAGGAACAAATGATGAATTTATGGCAACAGTATCTGGATAAAAAGGCGACGGTAGAGGGTATGTATTTTCCTCGACAGGCAGCTGCAGACATGGGTGTAAGCGAAGGGGCACTAGTCGCAGATGCACCTGAAACTATTTATCTGGGTAACCGGATACGAGAACTGGTATTAAAGCTTGAAACACTTGGAGAAGTACTCAGTGTGGTGCGCAATGATGTGGTTGTACATGAAAAGATTGGTGTGTATGAACATGTCACTTTGACTGCCCGAAGTGGTTTGGCTTTAAATGTTGGCAAGCTGGATTTGCGTTTTTTCCTGCAGCACTGGCATCATGCTTTAGCCACAGTCAATGTCATTGGTGATAAAACGTTGCGCTCGATTCAATTTTTTGATGAATATGGCATGAATATTGAAAAGGTATTTATGCGTGATGACAGTAAGCTAGATGCTTGGCAAGCTCTCATTAATGAATTTGCTACTGAAGGTAAGCCAGAATTTCTGGCTACTCCGGTTAAGCAGGTGGTGGCTCCAGAGCCATTATCTGCTGAACGCGAGCTGGCATTTCAGGAACGCTGGAATGAATTGAAAGATGTCCATCACTTTAGTGGTTTGTTGGAGACATTCAATATAGACCGGCAGCAATCTTATCGTCATGCTCCGGCAGGACAAACTAAGCTGGTGGATCGTGGTGTATGGGAACAGATATTGCAACAGGCACATGAACATCAGATGGAAATCATGGTCTTTGTTGGAAACCGAGGTTTGGTGCAAATTCAAACGGGTAAATTACATAACGTGGTACGCTCTCATGGCTATTTGAATGTGTTGGATGTGAAGGTACCGGAAGAAGGCTTTGATTTGCATATTCGTGATACTGAAATCGTGGAAACTTGGGTAGTGCGTCGCCCGATTAGCGAAGGTTACGTGACCTGCATTGAAGGTTTTGATAAAAATCGTGACACGGTTATTCAAATTTTTGGTCGTCGCGAAGAAGGCAATGATGAGATGCAAACATGGCATCAATTAACTGATGCTTTGTTGGCTGGCTAGGCACTAAAGGTAGAATATGTTGAATTAATATACTGAGTAAGATCAATCTACCAGTTATCTTTATATGCTAAGTGAGATAAATAATGAAAAAATTATTGTTAGCGGTAGCGATGTGTGCCGCTCTTCCGTTTGCATCTGCTGCTCGAATTGTGACGTTAACGTCTGATGTCGCTGACGTGGTTGTCGCTTTGGGTAGTGCTAATGAAGTGGTTGGTCGGGATGTTTCTACGACCAATCCGGCGTTAAAAAATGTGCCCAGCATCGGTTTATTTCATGGTTTAAGTGTGGAACCTATCGCGGCAAAAAAACCGACTATTGTACTGGGTTCCTGGATGGCGCAGCCATCCACCATTTATGCAAATTTAAAGCAGGTGGGCATTAATGCTGTTAATGTAGAACCCAATAATAGTATTGATGGCTATGCTAATGGTATACGGGAAATTGGTAAACTGATTGGTAAACCGGCACAGGCTGAAAAGCTGGCGAGCACTTGGCTTGGTCAGGTAAAACAAATGCCCAAAACAGGCAAGCGTTACCTGATTAGTTATGATGGTCGATTAGTGGCTGGTCGTAATACTGCAGCGGATATATTGATTCAACGAGCCGGTGGTATCAATGCTGCAGCGGCAATTGAAGGGTTTAAGCCGATGTCTCGTGAAGCTTGGTTGGCGGCCAAACCTGATGTGATTTTGATTGCATCGCGTAACGCTAAAGTCTTAGGCGGCGTGCAGGGTTTTGCCAAACGCCCGGAAATTGCTGTCTCACCTGCGGCTAAAAATCAAAAAATTTATTTTATGCATGCCAACGATATTTTCCGCTATGGCATCAATACCCCACAGGTTATTCCTAAACTTCATCAATTGGCTAAATGACCATGACTCATGTGCAGCATACTGCTGATTCTGTTGAACAGGATAAGACCAAAAAAGAGATCTGGTCATCTGTTATCTGGATTGTTATTGCCCTTGTTTCGAGTATGGCTTTAAGTTGGTTTTGTCTTGGAATTGGTTTGGGCGGTTGGCAATGGCCACAAACTCTGGATGAAATCACACTGGATATCCGCTTGCCACGCGTTATGGTGGCCTTGCTAGTAGGGTCTTCGTTAGCTGCTGGTGGTGCCGCGTTACAGGCATTATTTGATAATCCCCTCGCCGATCCAAGTTTGATTGGAACTTCAGGTGGTGCTGCACTCGGCGTGATTGCGGTACTGGCATTTGGATTGGGAGGAATATCGGTTCCAGTTGCCGCCTTTTGCGGCGCTTTGTTGGTGTGTATGCTGATTTTAACCGTGCATCGACTGCTTGGTGGTGGCACGCTTGGTTTGCTGGTGATGGGTTTTGTGATCAGTGCTTTTTGCGGAGCCTTAGTCAGTCTGATTCTGTTTCTATCTGATGACATTGTTTTACGTAGTGCCACTAATTGGCTGGCGGGTAGTTTGGCTGACGCCGGATTTACTTCACCTTGGTATGGCCTGATGATTATTTTGTTGGGTCTGGCGATATTGATGGCTATTGGCCGTAATCTGGATATTCTGATGTTGGGTCCAGAAACAGCTATTAGTATGGGTGTAGCGGTGCAACGTACACGAATGTGGACGGTAGTGGGTGTGGCTCTGCTGACGGGTGCTGCGGTATCCTTAGCGGGTATTATTGGTTTTCTCGGTATGATGGTGCCCAATGTGGTGGCGCGAGTACGTGGAGGTAGTCGCCGGCGCATTATTTTATTGTCTGCCTGGCTAGGAGCAATTTTTTTATTGGTGGTAGACAGCTTTGCGCGTTGGCTGAGTTATCCAGTGGATATTCCAGTGGGTATTGTCATTGCTTTACTTGGTGGCCCCTTTTTCTTGTGGTTGTTCTTACAACCATTACGTCGCTAGGAACGGTTTATGGGAAAGTTATTTACGCTGCGTAATGTTCAGGTTCAACCGCGCAAACGTTGCATTCTGGCGATAGATGAACTGGATTTACCCGATCATCAGCATATCAGTATTATTGGTCCAAATGGTGCCGGTAAATCTACTTTACTGCGTGCTTTACTTGGATTGCATGGTGCTGGGGTGTTATTACGTGGTGAGAAGGTTGTGAATCAGCTTAAGCAAGGGCAGGTGGCTTGGGTTGGTCAACATGGACAATATAATCTACCGCTGACGGTAACCGAGTATGTTCAATTGGGTTGTTCGCATCATGCTGGCTGGTTCAGACCCGTTAAGGCACCTTTAGCGCAATTAAACCATTTATTAGATGTATTTGATTTGAGTGCATTAGCTCACCAACGAATTGGCAGCCTGTCTGGTGGTGAACAGCAGCGTGCTAATGTGGTGCGTGCCTTGTTGCAAAATGCTTCGGTACTATTACTGGATGAGCCGTGTAATCACTTGGATATCCGCCATCAACATAGGTTGATGGATTATTTGCAGCAGAATCATGACCATTTTAGTGTGGTGATGGTTCTACATGATTTGTCTATGGCCGCTAATTATTCTGATTTTGTGGTGTTACTTAATGAAGGACAAATTGTGGCAGCAGGTGCGCCACGGGAAGTGATGCAAACCGAATTATTAAGCGATGTATACCAGTGGCCGATTCGGCGTGTTGATGAAGAAGGAAAAATATTTTTTCGCATGGATCAGGCTGCGTAATACCGCTAAGTTGCTGATGATTTGTACCGTCTTATTTTTGTCATATTGCTTTGGCTTTGGGTGATGGCTTTTCATTGGTAAGGATATTGCCGCGGTATAAATTAGCATGACAAATTTAGGTTTCAGGTTTATCTCGTCAGTTGGATAGAATGTTTTTTTCTGTATCAGTGGATTAATTTGTTTCCTACTTATCAGCAATTTTATTCATTGTTTATTTGATGTAAGGTTAATAAAAATCGCGTATAGTGTGATGGTCGTTAGCCTTTTCAGGAATTTTTTTTATGCAAAATACCATTAGGTCTATATTGTTTGGTTCCGTGGTTGCAATGATGCTTGCAGCGTGTAGTGATGGATCTTCTTCAGCAGCCAGTTCTGCTCAGCAAGATAAGAGTACGTTGGTAGTCATGGGGCTGGATGATAGTTTTCCACCCATGGGTTTTCGCGATGAAAATAATGAATTGGTGGGATTTGATATCGATATGGCTCGCGAAGCGGCCAAGCGTGCTGGTTTGACCGTAGAACTTAAACCGATTGACTGGAGCGCGAAAGAGTCAGAATTAAACAGTAAACGCGTCGATATGTTGTGGAATGGTTTAACTATTACGCCACAACGTCAACAGCAATTGTTGTTGTCTAAACCCTATATGGATAATCACCAGATTATTGTTGTTCGCCCTGATGGTGGAATCAATAGTAAAGCAGATTTGGCTGATAAGATTGTGGCTGTTCAGGATGGTAGTAGTGCTGTTGAGGCGGTAGAATCTGAACCAAATGTGGCTAAATCTTTTAAAGAACTGAAAAAATATGGTGATAATGTCACGGCATTGATGGATGTTTCTGCTAAACGTGTTGATGCTTTGGTGGTCGATGAAGTGGTTGGTCGCTATTATGTATCCAAAAAACCTAATGAATATAAAGTATTAGAAGACAATTTTGGTACAGAAGAATATGGTGTGGCTTTCCGTAAGGATGATCAGGCACTACAACAAAAAATCCAAACAGCGTTGGACAGTATGAAAGCAGATGGTACATCTGCTAAAATTGCGACAAAATGGTTCGGTAAAGACGTGATTAAATAATCGCGATTTTGCTCTGGAATCAACGCTGCCTGAATGTGATCTGTTCAGGCAGCGTTGTTGTTGTTTTAAGGAATACACATGAATTATGTGTTAAATATGTTACCTGAGTTGTGGACTGGGGCGAAGATAACGCTTAGTTTATTTGCCATCACTCTACTTTTTTCGATTCCGCTAGGGCTGGTGCTGGCTTTACTGCGTCTGTCTAAAATTAAGGCACTGGATATAACGGTTAATGTTTATATCTGGGTTATGCGTGGCACACCTTTGATGTTGCAAATTTTCTTTATCTATTTTGCTTTACCTGCGGTCAATATCCGATTGCCAGCTTATACGACTGCGGTGGTGGCGTTTGTCCTCAATTATGCCGCTTATTTTGCTGAAATCTTTCGTGCCGGTATTCAGGGAGTAGGTAAAGGACAGTACGAAGCAGCCAAGACGCTGGGTATGAGTTATGGGCAGACGATGCGTCGGATTGTGCTACCACAAATGTGGAAAAAGATTTTGCCTCCCTTAAGTAATGAAACCATTACCCTAGTTAAAGACACTTCTCTGGTTTATGTGTTGGCTCTGCAAGATGTGATGCGAGTGACCTATCAGCTGGTGCAGCGAGAGTTTAGCCTGATGCCTTTTGTGGTGGCGGCGGTGTTTTATCTGATTATGACCCTGATTTTAACGTGGGGTTTTCAAAATATGGAGAAACGCTATGCACGCTACGACGACTGATTTGATGATTGATGCTCGAGGTATCCATAAAGCTTTTGGTAATAATGAAGTACTCAAAGGGGTGGATATTCAGGTTGCCCGCTCAGAAGTGGTGGCTATTATTGGTTCATCGGGTTCGGGCAAATCAACGCTGTTGCGCTGTCTGAATTATCTGGAAAAGATAGATGCCGGCAGTATTGCGATTGAAAATGACTTTTTAGTGCAAAATAATAGTCATCAGCGCGCTCAATATGTGTCAGAGCAGGAAATTAAAAAAATATGTACACGTATGGGCATGGTTTTTCAACAGTTCAATCTGTTTCCACATATGACGGTTTTGGAAAATGTCATCGAAGCGCCAATGACGGTGAAAAAGATGAAACGAGATCAGATTGTGCCGTTGGCAGAGGAATTGTTGCAAAAAGTCGGTTTGTTAAATAAACAAGATGCTTATCCGTCGCAATTGTCCGGTGGTCAGAAACAACGGGTAGCCATCGCGCGTGCTTTGGCGATGCAGCCTCAAATTATGCTGTTTGATGAACCAACTTCTGCATTAGATCCAGAGTTGACAGGTGAAGTACTGAAAACAATGCAACAACTGGCAGAAGATAAGATGACGATGGTGGTGGTCACCCATGAGATGGGCTTTGCGCGTGAAGTGGCAAACAAGGTGATGTTTATGGATAAAGGTGTGATTGTAGAATCGGGTGAAGCGAAAAGTTTTTTTGCTCATCCGCAACATGCGCGCACTCAGGCTTTTTTAAGTTCGATGTTGAAGTAATTTTTATAAGACTTTAATGATGTAGTTTATTGCGTTTATTGGTGAAGGTAAAGGTGGATTTAATGCGTTTATTGGGTCTTTTGATGTGCGCTTGGGTATCAGTGATGAATTTGGCGTTTGCGAAAGCGGTGATTTTGCCGGTTCGATTTGCTCAAGATGTTTCTGTTGCGCTGGTTACGCTGGATATCAATGGCACGCCTACTCAGTTTATGCTGGATAGTGGGTCTCAAATCCCTTTACATTTACCTATGTCTATGCTGCAAAATTTGCCTCAAGTTGCTAGAGAAGCCGATGATTATTTGAGTACTGATATAGCCGGAAATATCATTAAAACCGCTAAATTTGAGATCAAACACCTGAATATTAACGGAATGGATTTTGACCATATTCAGGCTGTTGAACTTCAAAAATGGGGATTTGGTTTTTCCAGCGACCCGTCGGAAAAACTGCCGCCAGAACCGGAAGAAAATCTACCCGTCATTGGTTTAACGCTTTTTGCCAATCATGTGCTAACTTTAGATTTCGCGCATCAACATATTCGTGTGGATGACATTGACGAGGATGCTCAAAACGATGATAAATGGGTTGCTCTACCCTACCTTTATGATCCTCAAGAAGGATTAATTGTTGAATTAGCTGATCAAAATAAAACGTATCGTTTGGTTATCGATACGGGTGCAACAATGAGTATGGTTGCTGGAAAGTCATTGCCCGAACATTTAAAACAAGGGGTTGATTTATCACTTGATAAGCAAAATGAAGCGGCTGTGCGTTTAAATAAAAATGGCAAACCTGAAACAATTAATATCTACCTGGATAATCCTGCAGTGAAAAAATTATCAATCCGCGCAGTGATCATTGATAACATGCCAAAAGAATTTAATGCAGATGGTTTGTTAGGAATGGATTTTCTGAAAAAATATATGCTTCGAATAGATCAGAAGAATCAGAAGTTATGGATAAAAGCGGCCTAATAAGGGTGAATATATTGTGCGCATAAATCTACTTAGTTTGGTCATAAACGAGCCTATACGACTTATCTAGTTTATCAAGGGTTTCGTTCATTTATTCATTTAGTAACTCATATTTAATGAGTCGGGAATCAAACGTGTCTAGTGGCTAGTTGCTGGTCTTATTAAGCTATTATATGCAATTTGAATTATTTTAACTGACTACATTAATTATTTAAATTTGGTTGGTCTGAGTGACAATGGTGTGGTAATTAATTTCAAGCCTATTTTCTCTATGTTCAGCCTTAACTCTATTTCATTAAATATATAAGATGGTGAAAGCTAACAATAGCATGATAAAAGAAGCGCTAGTCTCAAAATAGAATGACCATGTTTGGGAATGAGGACAGCTTACTCTCTTTTTAAGAGAGCGAAAAAGGGCACGAATCATATACTCAAGTCGTTTTTATCAAAAAATTATCAAAACGAGCAAGCGTTAGGTATTGAAGCCAATGCGTAACCTTTTCACGTCAAGTGGCAAATCAGTGATCAGCATAATCTAAATGACATGAATAAATGTTCTACTTTTTAATTTTGTCAAAAGCGATGATTCTCATTTTTTCGAATTAACTGGGATAACCGTTGTAGCATGTCCCTTTTCTTCCATGATTGAAACCGCTTATTTATGCTTACCTGATTTTCAGAACATTTTATGACAAAGGCTTCTGCAAGATATACCTAAATTTTAACGCAGATACTAAAGCTGAAATCAATGCTGACGGCAAATGTTGATCTATAGCTTTTAAGATAGGTTTGAATATAGTTCAAGGTGCTGCGGTTTATTGGCGCTTTTACATGAGCCATAATGAAGAATTAATACCTTCTTTATTGATGGTTTGACTAATGCTAAAAGACTCACATAATTTTCTTGAGCAAAATGGTAGAAAACCAATGCATTTATTTCTATGAACACAATGCCAATAAACAGGGCAGTTATTTAATATTAATTACTCAAAATATTTCGGGCGTGATTAATATTTGTTTAGTCTGAAATTATTTAAAAAAATATTGATTACCTTCAGGACCTTAAGTTAGCGGTTAAATTTTTCAGTCTACATGGAATCATGTTCAACAACGGCATTGGCTGTTGTTAAACGGTTGCTTGTGTATTGATTGGTATAGTCTTATTATGAAACACGTACCTATGCAAATATTACTTATCTATCAAACATAAACTAATGAGCACTCACTATTAAAATATAACCCATGTACATATTTGATTTATCTCTTTTCAGGCATAAAAAATCAATCTTTGCCAAATATCTTTTTCAATATATCCATTCTTTGCCCAGTCAATTCTTTGGTAGAAAATGAAGTGTTTTTTAATTTTTCATTTAAATAATCCAATCCTTTTTTTGTTGTCAAAATATTTTTATAAAAAGAGGGATCTTTATCAAAAATACCTTCATGTACTATTAATTTATCTTGTGCTAATTCATCAAGTAACCTAGTTGGACTCGCTATACTTCCAATATGTAGAAACATTCTCTCAAACTGGTAACTAGATTCTATTTTTCGAAGGCTAGCCATCCTTAGAATAATCAGTTTAGATATTTCATCAAGATGTTGATTATAATTCTCTTTCATTGGTTTATTTTTTAATAGTTTAAACTTTCAGTTATATCTGCTGCTTCCGCGTCTTGAGTATAAAAAGGCAGTTCTTCTATCGGTCTTTTTTCCAATTCGGCGGTAATTCCCTATTCTTTACAGGTTTGAGCATGAGCTTCATTATATGACCTTGCCTTCACTCATTTCATCTATTAAAAAAGCTTTATCTGTTGCTGAGTCTTTTAATTCGCGGTTCTGTATACTTTCCACTTTCTCTATCATAATCTAATTTAAAGCCTCAGGTTCACCTGCATTAGGATTTTGTTATTTCAGGTTTACTTATCTCTTTTGTGGCACTAGTTAATCTTGCTTCTTCCTACAATACCAGATTTATATTTCGTTATAGGTTAAAGCTTTCAGGTATATGAAACTGCAATGCAAAGACTTGCCCATTAGATGTTTCAAAATTAGTATTTATACTTTTATAATCAGCTCAATGTTGATAAGTATTGTGATAGCTACCTCTTATTTCGTTTGTGTTTTAATGCATCTAGCATTGTTTTTATCCCAGATATTAATTTTGAGTTTTCGAATATAGTTGTTAATGAAGAACTTGTTTCATTTCGGTATTGATTCCATCTGATTGTCGTTTTCTAGTCAAAGATTCAACTGACTTTAATCTGAAATCTAATCCTTTTATTTTCCTCAGCTCATTTAATTAATAAATCAGTAAGTTCGGCTTCTGCTGTCTTAGCTTGAGCTATAAGTTCTTCTGCTTTTATTTGTACGTAACTTTTATCATGCGTACCGTTCCCTTTTCCAGAATAAGCAGTTTTTACTCAGAAGGTTTTTATCTTTCAATACCTAAAAATATAGGATAGTAAAATTTGCTACCAATTTTAAATATTACTCATTTTTTTCAAATCCATCTAAGTATTCAATGCCTTTTTTAGTAATTATTACACTAGAATTTTCTCTTACCCATTCAATATAAGATTTTTCAAGTAAATGATTAATGATGATTAATAATTCTTTATGGTAAATAACTTCAGGACATTTCATCATTACCCTCATATCAATACTTCTTAAATTTATAGCTTCTGTATTATTAGTTTCTTTTATAATTTTTAATATATCATATAGTTTTTTCATAATTAAATTTTCACATCCCATTCTATGCCTTTCATATCTAAATAATCTTTCAATATTTGTTTTGAATTATTATCCCAATCATTTATAATATTTCCTAAATTTTGTATGCCTATGTCTGTTCCATACTGTATAATTACCAAAGCACAAATAATAGAAATATTAAATACACCCATTACATACTGAATTTGATTTTTTTTATTTGCTACTTCAGATAAAATAATTTTTTCTAAACTCTCATTATTATTAATTCGGCTTCTCAATGTAATAATAATTCTGGATTTAGGTACTTAAGAAATGTCTTCAGATAATTTTTTAATTAATTTTTAGTAGAAAAATTCTAATACTATGCATTATTCTTAAATAAATTCATTAAACATTATCTAACAAACACTTTATAAGCTAATATTATGTCTTTTTAAGTAATCTACAAAATCTTCTTCTTGATATTTAACTGTCCAATTTTTTATACTATTTTTCATTTTGATTATATCTTGTTTACTACCATAATCAAGTATAGCTAATGCTGCTATTTGTGCAACACTTAAATTAAATAATGCATTTAATTTTTGATTTTCTATTTTAGGTAGTTCATCGTATAAGTAATCTAACTTTTTTCTATAGGCCAATTCTACAAGACACCGTGCTTTTATATAGCCTGAAGAGTTGTCTGCTAATAATTGCTCTAATTCCTCTATAGAATAATTTCTATATTCAGGAATACCATCTTTAAAAAAACGTATCTGATTAAATATATTCTTATTCTCTTCCATAAATTCTATTTAATTCATTTTGTTTTAATTGTTCTAACTCATTAGCTAATTCTTTATTTCCAAAATCATTAGCTATCTCTATTTCTTTATTATATGCATTAATTTCCATTTCAGCCTGAAAATCCTGATTTTTAAGATATTCTGAAAACCCAGGATGCCCATTAGCTTTATCATCTAAATAATGTTGGTATTCATGTTTTAAAGCACTATAAGATGCATCAGGGTCTAAAATCATTTGTCCCGGTCTTCCCTTTTCAGGACTATAAGCTAAATTGCCTTCTCTATACTTAATTTCTACTCCATTTGCTTTTAAATTGTCTATTATAGCTTGCCATTCTGCCGGATGAGAATCTTTACCACTTCCATAGTAATCTCTTGCAGGATCTCCTTCAAATTTACCTAAACCTTTCTCATGTGCACCCACACCTTTTTTCTGGGAACGCAGCTTTTCTCTGACCTACTGAGTATAATCAATGGTCTTATTAACCCCAATCTTGACTTTATTTGCTGTATTTTTCCAATGCTCTGCTGTAGCTATTGTTTCCTGCGCCACTTATCCTTTTGCTGCATTTTGCCCTTTTTTTCCTCCGGGTATTCCTCCCATACTAAGAAGTAAAGTGATATTTTGCCGATCTCTTTCGGTTATTGTATGATAAGCAGTTGCTTCAGCAAAGAAAAAAACTTTGGGCTTGAAGCTTTGGCAACCTATCCGGCATCAAAACCCTGGGTAGCTGACAGGTAATAGCATTAGCTCCTCGACAGACACCAAATACAAACCTTTCTATATATTCATTTACAGAAAGGGTTCAGGTAATTTGCACCTAAGTTATAAAAAAATTGATAGGCGATTTTATTCATCATCCCACACCTCTAAAGCATAAATATTGATACAGCCTGCCAATTTGAAAAAAGGATAAAAATTCTATGGGATTTATTGCCCAATATCGCCATACCATTATTGCAATCGCTTTATGTGGATTGGCATGGTGGTTTCTTTCTCCACAGTCCCCACGGGTTTTTCTGCCTGAATACTTAGAAGATGGGGTGAATTGTTCATATATTGGATCTAATGCCGGTGATAATGGTCCGTCAGAAACAGCTGTGCCAGCGAGTATGCAACCATTGGTTTTATCCAAGCTGAAAATGACTCCAGTAAAAGGGTACACTGTCTCCGCACGGGTTTTACAGCGCACTCGTTATTTGTATGATGATCTGGCAAAAATTTCTACGTTTGACTGGATTATTGGCTGGGATTTTATGGGCAATAAAAAAGCGTTAACACGACTTAAATATACGCTGAAAAATCGTTCTTTTGCGATTGAAAGAGGTAAGGGCGGACTATTAGATTATTCGCCTAATGATTTGGTGCATCATTTTACTACTGTGCATTTAATTCCAGCTAATAAGTCTATCGCCAGTAAAATAAATAAGATAGGTGTGGGTGATAATGTCCGTTTAGAGGGCTGGCTAGTTAATCTTGAAACACCTAATTGGACTCAGGATACGGGGACGATGGAGATAGAAGGATCAGAAATTCTGCTGGTATGTAGAGTAGTACCGCTGTCGCCACAAAAGGTGTGGCCTAATTTTAAATAATGGGGTGAGGAAGATGAAAAATGAGATAGCAAGGTTGTTGGTGGCATTGGTTCTGGGCACAGCATCTGTTGGGGCGTTGGCTGACGTGTATCGCGAAAGTAGATTGATCGAGGTTAATCGTACAGCTGCAGCTGGGGGTCAAGGCACGCTGTCGGGTCAGCTTGCTTTTAAACGCGAGGATGCCAAAAAAGGTGAGGCCATTAAGGAAATTGGTTGGATGACGTTGCAACCAGGGGATTCAATCGGTTTTCATCAGCATCAGCATAATGAGGATGCGTATATTATTGTTTCGGGAGTGGGAATTTTTACTGACAGTGATGGTCAAACTTATGAGGTTAAGGCAGGTGATGTGACCATTGCGCGTAAAGGACAATCGCATGGCTTGGCGAATACGGGCACGCAACCTTTGGTGTTTATTGATGTGATTGCGGAGCAGTAGACTTAGAATTGGCTGTTTTGTAAGCTTATTTTGCTATGAGACGCCGCGGTAATTGTTGGCGTAGAAGTGCGCTGATTAATTTGCTGCAGTTGTGTTCATGTTGAGACCATGAACTGATTGAAAACAAACTGTTAGGCATCTCCATGCCTAACAGTTTAATTTTATCTAATTTATTCGCTGTCTGCTGCTTTAGCAACGGTAACCATTGCTGGACGCAGAACACGATCGGCTAAGGTATAGCCTTTTTTCATCACCGAAACCACGGTATTGGGTTCCTGATCGCTAACGACGCTTTGTAAAGCCTGATGTTGATGAGGATCGAGTTTATCGCCGGCTTTTGGATCAATCTCTTTAACGTTGGATTGATCAAATGCTTTTTGCAGTTCTGTCAGGGTCATTTGCACCCCCATTTTCAAGGCATCGAAATTGCCACTTTGATCTTGTAAGGCCATTTCTAGATAGTCTTTAACTGGCAACATAGCTGAAGCGAATTTTTGCCCCGCAAATTTGTGCGCGTTTTCTATTTCTTCCTGATGACGGCGACGCAGGTTTTGTTCAGTCGCTAACGCTCTTAGCTGTTCGTCTTTAAGTTGTCCTTCTAGCTCGGCAATACGTGTTTGTAATTCTTCAACTGTGGGTTCGCTTTCAACCGCTGGTTCGGTTGTTTCGATCTCTGCGTTAACCTGAGCTTCGTTTTCGGTATTGTTTTCCGGTTGCATATTTTGTTCCTCGGCAAAAGGGTGAGATAAGTTTTAAATTTGGGTCGATACTGGTTTATTTCAAGTTTTAACTTGCTTTCTTTATCACGATGGCAAAGTTCTTGCGGTTTTTTAAGCCAACAAGAAAAAAGCAAAAAATGTATCCATGTCTTGTTGGCTGTGGGCTTAGATATTTATCCTGTATTACGTAAGCCTTGAGCAATGCCGTTGATGGTGAGATGAATCAATGGCAGTATTTCGCTGTTGTCCGTAAGTTGGCGTTGCTGTTTTAACAGGTGAATTTGTAACCAGTTTAGGGCGTTCAGATATGGTATACGCAATGCCAATGATTTGGCCAAGGTATGGTTATCACTGAGGTAATGCTGGTGTTGTTTGATGCTGAGTAAAGCTTGGCGACTAAGTTCAAATTCGGTGGATAACCTGCTAAAGATTGTTTGTGCTGATTGCTGGTCGCTGGCAAGGGTGACGTAAGCAGCAGCGATGTTTAGGTCAGCTTTGGCCATGACTTGTTCCATATTGGCTAGTAGGGTCTGAAAGAAGGGGCTATGTTGTGCCTGCTGCTGTAGTCGCTGCAAATTGTGGCTATCTTGTTTGGTCAGTTCGGCTACAGCACTACCAAATCCATACCAGACTGGTAACATCATGCGGTTTTGAGTCCAGGAAAATACCCACGGTATCGCCCGTAAGTCCTGAATTTTGGCTAAGCTTTTTCGACTGGCTGGACGACTACCGATGTTAAGACTGGCAATTTCCTGAATGGGGCTGGTTTGTAAAAAGTAGTCGATAAAGCCCGGATGGGTGATCAGTTGCTGATAATGGTTGAAAGCAAAGGCTGATAAGCTTTCCATCAAGGAACTGTCGGGCTCACTGTTATGTGGTGGTATCAGGGTGGCCTCAAGTGTGGCGGCTATTAGGGCTTCCAGGTTACGTTTGGCTTTGGTTGGTGCCGCGTATTTAGCTGTAATGACTTCACCTTGTTCGGTAATGCGGATTTGGCCGGCTACGCTGCCGGCAGGTTGAGCCAGTATGGCATCATAAGCCGGACCACCACCACGACCTATGCTACCACCGCGACCGTGAAACAGGCGCAAACGGACATGGTGTTGATTAAACAGTTTTACCAGTCGTTTTTCGGCCTGATACAACGACCATTGGCTGGTAATGTAACCACCATCTTTGTTGCTGTCTGAATACCCTAGCATGATTTCCTGAAGGTTGGCTCGGCTTCTTAGCAAGTTTCGATACCAAGGCAGGTTGAACAGTTTGTCCATGATGTCGATGCAGTGATGCAGTGAATCGATGGTTTCAAATAGGGGAACGATATTGATGCGGCTGTAAGGAGTATGGTTATGGATGGTCAATAACCCCGTTTCTTTTAATAAAACAGCCACCACTAGGATGTCGCTGACGCTTTCCGCGTTGGAAATGATGCTCTGGTTAATGGCAGCTTCGCCATAGCGGTTTTTGATATCGGCGGCGGCATGAAAGATTGCCAGTTCACGCATGGTGAGTGGACTGTATTTGATGTAAGGGTTATAGAGTGGTCGTTGGGTACTCAATTCACGCAGTAAAACTTGTTGTTTTTCTTCTTCAGTTAGGCTTAAAAAGTTTTCTAGCTCTGCATGTTGAAATAATTCGGCTACGACGTTTGCCTGTTTAGCTGCATGTTGCCGTAAATCGATAGACATTAAATGAAAGCCGAATAAGGATACGGAACGAATCAAGTCAGCCAATTTGCCGTGGGCAAGTAGGGCACTGCCATTTTGTTGTAGGGAGTTGGCTATATGTTGCAGATCTTGCACCATTTCTGCTGGTTGATGGTAAGCAGGCAGCCCTTGATAAGGACTATTGAGTTGGATGTTTAATCGTTGCGCTGTGGCATGCAATCGCGCTTCAATATAGGCCAATGCACGGCGATAGGGTTCTTCACTGTGAGCTGTGTCTGTGTCCGGAGATTGATCAGCCATATACGCCACCACGTTATCTATGTGAATGCGACGTAATGATAATGGCAATAGTTGATACAATTCTTGCAGGCAATGTTGATAATGCGGTAGTAAGGTATTGGCTTGAAAGTTAACAGCCTCATGTAAGGAGTCGGCATTAACGTGAGGGTTACCGTCACGATCGCCACCGACCCAGCTCCCTATGCTGATCACGTCAGGAAGTGAAATATTGGGGTAGAGGGTATTAAGCTGCAGATGTAGTTTGCGATAAAGTGCTGGGATGGCTTTGAAAAAGCTTAAAGGGAAATAGGTGACGCTATTGTAAATTTCATCGCTGACGCTAATTTTAAAATGACGAGTTTCATCGGTTTGCCATAAGGCCAGCAATAAGGATTCTATTTCTTGTTGCAGCTCGGTACTGTAGGGTTGATTGCTGTGGTTGTGTTCGCTTAATAATGTACGGATAAGACGTTGAAAACATAGAATACTCTGCCGTTGTACTTCGGTTGGATGGGCTGTTAGCACGGCACTGATGCTGGTTTGTTCTAAGGTGTGTGCAAGTTCGCTGGCATTGATATGCTGTTGTTGCAATTGTTGCAGGACATGAAAAAAACTACTGCGTTCGGCCGAAGGGCTGGTGTGGTTGCTGACCTGACGTTCATGATGTGCATCTTCAGCAATGTTTAAAAGTTGGGCAAACAGGCTGCAAGCCCGAATGAGATCTTGTTGCTGGTGCAGGTTCAGGATTGGCAGTGCTCGTTGGATGGTTTCCTGTGCAGGCGCTCCTTCCAGCAGTTGGCGCAGAACGGTTTGTACTTCTACTGAGGTTTGTTGTTTGAGGATGTTAAATAAGGCCTGCGTTAAAAAGGTAATGTCAGCAGACAGGGGGGCATCTTGGTGCGGATCGGGTATAGAAACAGACATGGTTGTGTACGCTTAGGTCAATGATTGCTGGTATTTGTAAATATTCGGTTAGTGACATGATATAGCTTGCTGGGAGTGGCAGCAATCATAATGGTTTGATTTGTGTTTTGTAGGCTGGGATGACGCAAGGTCATCTTACGATCATAATGAACTGATATTTTAGCAAATTGGCTGATTAATGAGTCTAGGAAAGAAATAGAATTTGCGCGAAAGTATGTGGCTGGGTGATGATTTTTTCCCCTATGTTTTGTATGACGTTTTGGTTTAGTCTTCAATATATGAGGATAGTAAGCGCCTAGCAGAATTGGGTTAGGTGTGAAAAATTATAATCATTTATTTTAAAAAAAAGCTGTTTGTTGATGACAAACAGCTTTTTAGGGTGATTCAGAATCAATGATCATTAATCCGTTCGATGATTGCGCCGACATCGCCCAGCTTCTGTTCGATGTTTTCATAGCCACGATCCAGATGGTAGATGCGTTCTACAATGGTTTCGCCACTGGCTACCAGCCCAGCTAATACCAAACTCGCTGAAGCACGTAGATCGGTAGCCATGACGGTGGTGCCAGATAGTTGTTCCACTCCTTGGATAATAGCGGTATTGCCTTCGGCGGAAATTTGCGCACCCATGCGATTAAGCTCAGGAACGTGCATGAAACGATTTTCAAATATGGTTTCTACTACTTTACTGCTATGGGTAGCAATGGCATTCATTGCCATGAATTGTGCCTGCATGTCTGTAGGAAATGCTGGATAGGGTAAGGTGCGAATATCGACGGCTTTAGGGCGTTGTTGCATATCAATGCTAATCCAGTCATCGCCAGCTTCGATGATGGCTCCTGCTTCGCTGAGTTTTTCCAGTACGGCTTGCATGGTTTTGGGCGCTGCTTTTTTCAAAACAACTTTGCCGCCTGTCATGGCGACAGCACAGAGGAACGTACCAGCTTCAATTCGGTCAGGAACCACGCTATGGCTACAGCCATGTAATCTGTCTACTCCCTGGATTGTTAATGTCGGTGTACCTATGCCTTGGATCTTGGCACCCATTTTTACCAGACAATCTGCTAAATCGGTAACTTCAGGTTCCATGGCGGCATTTTCCAGTACGGTTGTGCCATTCGCAAGGGTCGCAGCCATCAATAGATTTTCTGTGCCGGTTACGGTGACCATATCCATGACAATGTGTGCGCCCTGTAGTCGCTGTGCTCGGGCCTTGACGTAGCCATGTTCAATGCTGATTTCAGCACCCATCGCTTCCAGCCCTTTCAGATGCTGGTCAACAGGACGCGATCCAATAGCACAGCCCCCTGGTAAGCTGACTTGTGCTTCACCAAAATGAGCTAAAGTTGGTCCCAATACCAGTATTGAAGCGCGCATGGTTTTGACTAAATCATAGGGAGCGCAGGTATTGTTGATGTGACCACAGTTGATTTCAAATTCGTGCACATTGTCGGTTAATACGCGCGCACCCATGCCTTGCAATAATTTTTGCGTGGTTTTGACATCCCGCAGCATGGGTACATTGGTTAAATGTAGGGTATCTCGGGTTAATAAAGAAGCGCAAAGGAGCGGTAGCGCTGCATTTTTGGCGCCAGAAATGGTGATTTCACCGTTTAATGCGCCATTTGCGCGGATTTTCAATTTTTCCATAGTCACTCTCAACTAGTCAGATTGTAGATCTATCTGACTGATTATTGCTGTTTCGATGCCCATTCGGCAGGTGTCGCGGCTGTAGTGATTGACAGCGCATGTAATTCGTTACTGGCGATTTGATCCGCTAAGCCATCTTTGATTAGACGATGGCGTGTCAATCGGTTTTTACCTTCGAATGCGGAGGAAACGATCTGGGCAAAAAAATGATGACCGTCACCCTCTACTTCAAGATGTTCACAGGGTATCAGGTCGGCAATCAGGGTTTTGACTTGTTCTGGTGTCAACATAGGTATTCGGTATCGCGGTAAATTAATGTGAGCTATTATAGCTTTTTAGTGTGTTCAATTGCGTAATTTCCACCCCGATTTAAGTAGGCTGCAAGTCAATATGCATAATGTGATTGCAAAACCACCAACTACAGCCAATGCGAGCCATGGCGAAGAGTCACTCTGGCCAAAAAAACCATAACGAAAGCCATCAATCATGTAAAAAACGGGATTAAAGTGGCTGAGTGAGCGCCAAAAGGTTGGGAGGTTGTTGATGGAGTAAAATACGCCTGACAGAAAGGTGAGTGGCATAATTAAAAAATTCTGGAATGCTGCCAGTTGATCGAATTTTTCTGCCACAATACCAGCTAACAGACCAAACATACCCATGACAGCACAGCCCAAAAAGGCAAATAAGATAATCCAGCCAAGGTGATGGGGAAGTGGAAGACCAAAAAAAGCTGTTACGGCAATCACCCCTATGCCGACCATCAATCCACGGATGATGGCTGCACCAACGTAAGCACAGAATATGGAAGCCGTGCCCAATGGCGGCAATAATATGAAGATCAAATTGCCGGTTATGCGAGACTGAATCAAGCTAGAAGAAGCGTTGGCAAAAGCATTTTGCAGCATAGACATCATTGCCAGACCCGGAATGAGAAAGGCGTTATAGCTAACCCCAGGCAGTATATCGGTACGTCCTTGCATGACTTGAGCAAATATCAGCTGATAAAGTAGTGCGGTGAGTATTGGGGCGGACAAGGTTTGAAAACCAACTTTCCAGAATCGCAGTACTTCTTTTTTGAACAGTGTATAACAACCAAAGGTATTCATGCCTGTCCTTTTATGTGATCGCTGGTCAGGCGTAAAAAAACATTTTCCAGATCGTTTTCCATGACGTGCAAGTTCTTCAGGTTGATGTTGTGGTCTTTCAGTTGCTGTAGAACACCCAGCAATTGGTTGTAATCGGAGAGCTTGATTTGGAAGCTGAAACCGTCTTGCTCCACCAGATAAGGTTGCAGATTTGAGGGTAAATTCTGATCCAAGGTCATCACCAATTGGATGTCAGACTCCTTATCCAGAAGATTTTTGGTGCTGTCTAAAGCAACAATTTCACCATGTTTCAGCATAGCGATGCGGTTGCACAGCATTTGTGCTTCTTCCAGATAATGGGTGGTCAATATAATGGTGTGCCCTGCTTTATTTAGGCGGATAATAAATTCCCATAAATTTTGCCGCAATTCGATATCAACACCGGCGGTAGGTTCATCCAATATGATGACAGGAGGACGATGAACTAAGGCCAGCGCAACCATCACCCGTCTTTTCATCCCACCGGAAAGGTTGCGAGTATTGGTGTTGGCCTTTTCAGTTAGACCCAGATTGGCAATAATTTCATCGATCCAGTCGTCGTTATTACGAATGCCAAAATAGCCCGATTGAAAACGCATTGCTTCACGTACGGTAAAAAAAGGGTCAAAAACAAGCTCCTGAGGCACGACGCCAAGGAGTTGACGCGTGGTCGTTGCTTCGCATTTGACATCATGACCGCAAATGGTGATGTTTCCGGAGCTTAAACGGATTAATCCAGCCATGGCGGATATTAAAGTGGTCTTCCCAGCGCCATTTGGACCGAGTAAGCCAAAAAATTCCCCGGGTTGTACGCTAAAGCTGACGCCTTTCAGTGCTGTAAACCCATTGGCATAGGTTTTGACAGCCTGTTCAATTAAAAGGGCAGGAGTGGTCATTGAAATTTTCTACAAATTGGATTGCAGCACTTTAACCTTTTGGTTAATGCTGTGTTGAGTTTGTTTCTTCGCTTAAAGGCTGATCTTCTTCAGCAATAAGATTATATTCTTCAGCCGCCCAAGCGCCAAGATCAATCATTTTACATCGTTCTGAACAGAAGGGACGAAAAGTATTAGCCTGAGACCAGACTACACTTTTACCACAACGAGGGCACAAGACGGTGCGCATTTTTTCATTCATTACTTAATTACCGGGTCAAAACTATACATAATGAGCGTAAAGGGAATATCAGTAGTCAATACCGGACCACGAGCTTGCTCTTGGGACGCATGTAAAAAGCGAATATGGGTAAAATATTTGTTGGCGGAAACTTCAGGCAATGCTTGGGCATTGGCCGCTACGTTAATGCTTAACAAATGTATGTTTTGCCCTAAGCTGTTATGCTGATAACTGCCTGCTGTGGCGGTACACTCTACCGATAGACCGTTTTGGTGCAAAATATCTAATAATAAGTTGATTGCTTCATAGGTAGGCAACAAACTTTGAATCCATTCATGCAGTTGCCGTTCCCGTTCGGCAGGTTTTTTTTGCTGCCAATAATAATACGAAGGTAAATCATATGGGCTGGTGCCACCGGGAACCAACATGCGTTGTTTAATCGCCATCAACCATTCGTTTTCGCGTAAATGTTGCCCAAATTTTTGCTGGACATTTTGCAGATTGGACATGGCTGTCTGAATCTTATCCAATAATGCTGTTCCGGACTCACCTTGTTGACGAGCAAAACTTTTTTGACGTTCTAGTTCTTGTAATATATCCAATTTCAATTCCGCTCTTGCTGCTGCTTCCATGATTTCGAACAGCGAAAACAAGGCACAGTGATGTGCCCATGCCTCAGTACGGATACTGAATTCATGAAAATGTTTGAACAAGTGTGCAATTCGTAGAAAGTTGCGTACTCGTTCCGAAAGAGGATGTTCGAAATGGATAAGTTCTGTCATGACTGGGCCGATGCTAATTCTGTATAAATGCCGTGCAGTTGCATAACTTGATGATTCAGCTGCTGCCAATTGCCATCATTGATAATGATATCATCAGCAATGGATTTTCGTTTGTGGTCGTCAGCCTGTTGAGCGATGATTGTACGAATTAAATCTTCATTCAGCCTACTGCGCAGCTGAATCCGCTCGATTCGAAAGTTAAGCGGTGCTTCTATAATCAATATACGTTGAACCAGTTGCTGAAATTCAGGTTTTTCTGCCAATAGCGGGATTTCTATGATGCCATAAGGTACAGTATTGTCAATCTTTTGTTGCGCTTGATGCAATTTTTGCCAGATTAAAGGATGCAGAATGCTTTCAAGGGTAATCCGATGCTGATTATTGGCAAATACCCAATCGCGCATGCGTTGTCGATCAAGCGTACCATCAGCTAAAAATAGGTCACTACCACATTTTTGCCGGATTTCATCTAAGGCTTCGCCATCGGGTGCGGTTAGTTTGTGTGACATTTCATCTGCACTCAATGCAGGTACGCCTAAACTGGCAAAACAGGCCGCCACAGTCGATTTGCCACTGCCGATGCTACCCGTTAACCCTACCCATAATGTCATGCTTGTAATCCAGATTGTTGTAACCACCACTGTATCATCAGATTGATCTCGCTGTCAGCTATCCATACGATCCAGCCGGCAATGACCAAAGCAGGTCCGAAAGCCATGGGTTGACTGCGGGCAACCTTCAGTATGATGGACGCGATTATGCCGACTAAAGCGGCGATCAGGACAATCACTGGTAAGGTAGAGGCACCCATCCAGGCACCGAGTGCCGCCAGTAGTTTAAAGTCACCATAGCCCATGCCATCTTTACCAGTTAGCAATTTGAATAACCAGAATATGGACCATAAACTCAAATATCCCAATACCGCGCCCCAGATTGCCGCAGCGGGTGTGATAAATCCGCTGTAAAGGTTAAATAATAACCCCATCCACACCAATGGCAAGGTAAGCTGATCAGGCAATAGCTGAGTATCGGCATCAATGAAGCATAAAGCAATGAGCATGGTGGTCAAGACCAGTCCGCCTAAAGCCACAGGTGTCACGCCATAGCGCCACACGATCGCAGCATAAGCCAGACCGGTTAACAGTTCAACACAAAAATAACGTGGACTAATTTTTGTGGAGCATTGCGCACAGCGACCACGTAATATCAGGTAACTGATCAGAGGGATATTTTGCCACACGCGTATTTTGTGCTGACAATGTGGGCAAGAAGATGCTGGAAAGCATAAATTGAAGCGTGGAAGGGGTTCAACTGGCAACTGTAAAGCTTGGCGTGCTTCTGTCTGCCAGTTACGTTCCATCATGATTGGAAGGCGATAAATGACGACATTAAGGAAACTGCCAATTATTAATCCCAAGATTAATGCAGAAAAGATATAAAACCAAGGTTCAAACACCATAAAGATTTAGCCTATAGTATGATCGATATTAGATAATGATTAAAATATCACCACTAATATGAATAACACCGATAATCTGAGCCAGTGTGCTCAGAAAATCGGTTCTTAGTAAGAATGATGGTATTCAAGCCGCGGTAATGGTATCTTGAATTAATCCAGCGGCTGTTTTACACATTTTATCTAATAGCATCACCGATGTTGAATAGCGGTAGATACATCGCTACTAGTATGACGCCAATGATCAGACCCAGTACAATCATAATAATGGGTTCCATTAATGAGGATAATTGCCCTACCGCTGTGTCGACATCTTCTTCATAAAATTCAGCAGCTTTATTCAGCATATCATCTAAAGAACCAGATTCTTCACCAATCATGGTCATCTGAATTACCATATTGGGAAACAGTTCCGTAGCCTGCATAGAAGAGGTAAGAGATATACCCTGATTCACTTTAGAGCGGATACTTTGTGTTCCTTCTTCATAAAGTATATTGCCGGTTGCGCCGGATACTGAATCTAACACCTCAACCATTGGCACACCGGCGGCAAACAGTGTGGCGGTAGTGCGAGACCAACGTGCAATCGCCGCTTTACGTACGATGGAACCAAATATCGGCATTTTTAATAGCATATAATCCATACGTCGTTGTACTTCAGGTGATCTTTGGTGCCATTTGTAAAAACCGATTGCGCCACCAATCAGGAGAATGATTATGTAAATCCCATAAGCGACAAAGAAGTCGGATATGTTCATCATCACTTGGGTCAGACCGGGTAGAGGTACCCCCATCCCTTCAAATACTTTAGCAAACGATGGTAATACATACATCATCATGACAAATACTAAGGCTGTGGCCACCACCACTACGGCGGCGGGATAAGTTAATGCGCCTTTTACTTTTTTCTTGATGCTTTGGGTTTTTTCTTTGTAAACGGCTAACTTATCCAGAATGGATTCCAAAACACCCCCTGTTTCGCCCGCACGTATCAAATTACAATAAAATCGATCAAAATATTTTGGATATTTGGAAAACGAATCAGCTAGGGTATGCCCCTGTTCAACTTCATTACGAATGCTCATCAACATCTGCGTCATACTTGGGTTGGAATGCCCTTTTGCCGCAATCTCAAACGCTTGCATCATGGGCAAGCCTGATTTCATCATGGTGGAAAGTTGGCGGGTGAAAACGGTGATGTCTGCTTGAGAAATTTTTCTTTGCCGCGTTCTTTTTACTTTGCTAATGCCGATTACTTTGATCTGGCGACGGGCTAATTTGGTTCGGGCTTCCGCTTCGTTTTTGGCAACAATTTCACCACGTACGATTTGTTCGGTTTTGAGGTTTTTACCTTCAAAACTAAAGCTTCTACTGGCAGTTTTACTTTTGACTGCTACTATTTTACTCATAATGCTTTTCCGCAGATATTAATGAATTGGTTTTTAATCGTTGGTTGAGGCCAGAATCTCATCTAAGGTGGTGATGCCAGCCATCACTTTCAGCAAGCCAGCATGGCGCAGATCAACCAGTCCTTCTTTTAATGCCTGATGACTGATATCTACTTCATTGCCATTGGTCATGATGATGCGTTGTAATTCTTCGCTTATTGGCATGATTTCATAGACACCGGCACGCCCCTTATAACCTTTACCTTTACAACGGTCACAGCCTACAGGTCGGTAGAAAATCCAGTCCTTGGCCAAATCTTCATCTGAAAACCCTGCTTTTTTTAATGCCTGTTCCGGCGGTCGTTCAGCTGGAGCTTTGCAGGAACACAGCCGGCGTACCAGCCGCTGAGCCATAATCAGATTGACTGAACTGGCAATGTTAAATGGTGCTACCCCCATGTTCAACATACGTGACAGGGTGGCAGGCGCATTGTTGGTGTGCAGGGTTGAAAATACCATATGACCGGTCTGAGCGGCTTTAATGGCAATATCGGCTGTTTCCAAATCGCGGATCTCACCCACCATGATGATATCAGGATCCTGACGTAAAAATGACTTCAAAGCTGCCGCAAAGGTTAACCCCTGTTTTTCATTCACATTAACTTGGTTAATACCAGGTAAATTAATTTCTGCAGGGTCCTCTGCCGTGGATATGTTGGCACTCTCGGTATTCAGTATATTCAGACAAGTATACAGAGAGACGGTTTTACCAGAACCGGTCGGACCGGTAACCAACACCATCCCATACGGTCGATGGATGGCTTCCAGCAATAGTTTTTTCTGGAAGTCTTCGAAACCCAGCTGGTCGATATTCAGTGTTGCCGCATCTGAATTCAGAATACGCATTACTATTTTTTCACCGAATAATGTAGGTAAGGTGCTGACACGAAAATCGATTGGCTTAGATCCTTTACGAAACTGAATCTGAATGCGCCCGTCTTGCGGTATGCGTTTTTCAGAAATGTCCAGCTTTGCCATGACTTTAATGCGCGAAGAGACTTGATTGCGAATGTTTAAGGGCATGCGAACCACTTCGCGCAACTGACCATCTATGCGAAAACGCACTCGCGCCATCTCTTCATAAAATTCAAAGTGGATATCGGATGCGCCAGAATTGAGTGCATCACCTAACACTTTAAATATGAATTTTGCTACAGGTCCATTTTCACTTTCATCATCATCGGCAGACATCGCAGCAGAACCGACATCTTGCGTACCGTCAAAGATGCTATCGATTCCATCCAGTAAGTCAACTGATTCATGGGATATGTTTTCGAGTAAATTTCGCAATTGATCATCACGTACGATGATCAGGTCTAGGGTGCAACCTGCATCGGCTGCTATTTTCTGATAATGTTGGATGGTAGTGGGATCTGAAACCGCCAAAAACATCCGGTTACCACGTTTGAATAGTGGTATACAAAAGTGGGTTTGCATTATTTTGACATCAATGATGTCAACCGGTACCAAACTTTCGTTGTAATTTTGCAGATCAAGATAAGGAATGCCAAATATATTGGAAAGAAAATAGGCCAGTTTATCTGCATTAAGATGACCCATTTGCAGCAATGCCGGAATAACTGGGCGCTTCTGATCCAATTCAGTGCGTAGTTTTTCTGCTTGTTCAGCATCAATCAGCTGATGCTTGTATAAAACCCTAATTAATCCAACACTCATACAAACTAATTTCCATGTTATTGTTATGTTGACTGGTTTTGACTATTGAAACAGTCTTTCTGTATTGCTCGGGTGAGTCCGATATTTACATTATGCTACAAATCAATACGTCAAAAATGAGTATTTGTACCATAAAAATGTTTATTTTTGCCAATTATAAGTGAATTTTTGTATTTATACAGCATGCAAAGAGCATTAAATACAATTTTCCCAATAATCAATATACAGTTGTAGCTCCCATTTTTGCCGCCATTCATTTGCAACTAAGCGGTAAACCGCACGAATCTGTTCAGGTAAGGGGGTGTTGCAGCGAAAAAACATGGCTTCACATTCATGTTGCTGATAGCGCAGGATCGCTTTGCGATGCCCCGTACCAACTGGGAATTGGTTAATGACTTTAAATTCGTTACAAAAAGAGGGTTCTGGGAATTTTTGCCCCCATACCAAGGTACTCAGCATTTGTGCAGTACTTAGATTTAGATGGTGACTCTCCAGTGCTCCATCTGTTTGATAGGTATGGTTCAGATCCTCAGGATCAATGAGCTGCTGGCAAACTTGTTCAAATGCCTGCTGGAAAAGGGGTAGGTTTGTCAGCGGAAGACTTAATCCGGCGGCCATGGCATGCCCACCGAATTTCTGCATCAGTTGCGGTTGCTGTTTGCTGACTAAATCCAATGCATCACGTAAGTGTAAACCAGGGATAGAGCGGCCAGATCCGCGTAACATGCCATCTTCTGCAGGAGCAAAAACAATACTGGGACGATGATAGTTTTCCCGCAATCTACCTGCAACAATTCCAACCACGCCCTGATGCCAGTTTTCGTTAAAGGCAACAATGCTATAGCGATCAGTAGGGTTGATCTGGGCCAATTGCATCGTTGCTTCTTCCTGCATGCTGCGCTGTATTTGCCGCCGCTCCTGATTAAGATCGTCTAGCTGTTCAGCCAGTACGTTGGCTTCTTCCAGATCGCGACACAATAGGCAGGCAATACCCAAACTCATGTCATCTAGCCGACCGGCTGCGTTGAGACGCGGAGCAATGCAAAACCCTAAATCCATTGCTTGAGCCTGTTCAGGTTTGCGCTTGGCAATAGCGAACAAAGCACTGACACCAGGCTGCATTTTGCCAGCACGAATGCGCTTGAGCCCCTGAGAGACGAGTATTCGATTATTGTGATCCAGCGCTACGACATCAGCAACGGTACCCAATGCAACCAGATCCAGCCATTGAGCCAGATTGGGCTCAGGTCGCTCTGGGCTAAACCAATGGGTATGGCGAAGATGCTGACGCAATGCCATCAATACGTAAAACATCACGCCCACACCAGCCAGAGATTTACTGGCAAAATGATCCTCAGGTTGATTCGGATTGACAATGAGGCAATCAGGCAGCTTTTCGCCAGGAAGATGATGGTCAGTAATTAAAACGTCCATTCCTAATTGCTGGGCATGTTGTACACCAGCCAAGCTGGCAGTACCGTTATCCACGGTCAGCAATAATTTGGTGCCACAACCTGCGGCCAGCTCTGCAATTTCTGGCGTCAGTCCATAACCGTGTTCAAAACGATTCGGCACCAAAAAATCAACGTAACCACCCATTGCCCGTAAGCCTAAAATGCCTACAGCGCAGGCAGTAGCTCCATCGGCATCATAATCGGCCACAATCAGAATCTTTTCCTTGGCACGAATCGCTGTGGCAAGACGCTCACAGGCGGCTTGAATATTTTTTAGATCATGAAAAGGCAATAAAGTGCTTAAGTTCAGTTCTGTTTCCTGAATATTTTGCACAGAACGGGTAGCATACAGTTTGGCTAACAGGGGTTCAATGCCTTGGGCGAGTAAAGTCTGTTGAGCAGTCTCATCAACTGGGCGGGTAACGATACGGGCAGGTTTCATAGCATCATTCCGTTAAAAGAGGCCTTATTGCGCCAAAAGGGAGAAATAAGTGGTTTGCGTACGCTCAGTACCCCTCCCAAGGTGCCATCAGTACTAATGTTCAATTGCTGGATTTGGCGACACTTTAGCGCGTGCATTAATGGTTGCCACCAGTGTTGTTCCCAATATTGTAGTAGATGCTGATAGGCAATGCTGTCTGCTTGAATGGCAGCATGACAGAAATCATCACTAAACAACACCACTGATTTCTGTGTGTTTATCTGGGCACTCAAACTCGCGTAATCCGGTGGAAATGGCTTGGCTGCATTGGCCCAAGAACAGTTGCTGTATAGTTCACGTCCATCAGCGTTTCCGATTATATCTGGCTCAAACCAAATGGCATTAATAGGAATTTTACCGTTCGCACACCGTGTCTGATTAAGTGGATGTTGATATAACAACATTTGTAATTCGGTCTGGTATTTAAGTAGCCGTGGCGCATCGCGACCGGATGGTTTGACTGTGTCATCCAGCAAATTGTTCAGCTCCAACACAGAAGGTGCGTTAAATTGCAGAGCTTGTGGCATGGTTAACAGCCACAAATCTGGTTGGACGACATGAAATAGCCAGTTTTCCTGTGCAAACCATTCGTTTAATACTCGACAAAAATTTTCCGCTTCCGCTTGTGTTAAAGCAAGGGCACGACCACTGCGACAGTGAATGTGATGTAAACCAGCTTGCTGACTGGTCGGGATTGCGATAATACTGGGCTGGTGTTGAAGCAAACCAAGCTGGCTTTGGGCTAACTTCAACCATGAACCTTGCCAGAGATACTGGCGGTAAAAATGTTCTCTGTTGCTCGGTCGGGGGTGAAATTTACCCCATTGGCGCAGTTTATCCAGTGCGGACAAATGAAATGCCGGCAAAGATATTTCCCGATGAGGCCACAATAAGCCGGGAAGAGCCAAAGTGAGCTGCAAATTAGCCGACATGAATCCAACTTTTCAACGATAACCGAATCATGATTAACAAACCACTCGCTTTACTGACACTGTAACCACTGCTTGACCAAAGCAGGATCATTGATGCTTAATATAGCGGTATCGGCTTTGGCGGGCTGTACCTGTAAATGCGTCTGTCGCAGTAATCCATCCCGAATATAATGAATGTGTATCTGATCACCAACCGCGAAGCGTTGCCACTGAGTATTGAAATCACGGATTATCTCGTTATTCAATGCGATGAGCTGATCGCCAGCACTTAAATTGGCCTGCTCCGCACTGCCATCACTGAAGACTTGCTGTAACACAATGCCGGGCGTGGCTGCTTGAAAACGACAGCCCAGATCAGCACTGGCTGTTGCCGTTTGTGGTGGCTGTTCGACATAAGCACCGCCATGTTTTCTGGCCAGTGCATGCCAGTGCAATTGTACGCCTGCTCCTTGTAATTGCTGCGCGAGCGGTAAATCGGTGGTGGTGTTTATATAATGCTGATAAACCGATTGCAGGGCCAGTCCAGTGGCTTTTTCGGCAATACTCAACCATTCATCTTCTTCTAATCCACATCCACGCGCGCACCAATCATGATAAAGCGCGCGCATCACATCATCCAGACTTTTCTGTTGCTGTGTGTGATGGCGGATATAAAGATCTAAACACAATGCAGCCAAAGCACCTTTTTGATAATAGCTAACAATTGCATTTGGGCTGTTTTCATTTTGCTTATAATATTTGGTCCATGCATTAAAGCTGGAGTCAGCCAGACTTTGAACATCTTTGCCGGCACCTTGCTGAACCCGAGTAATGGTTTTCGCCAACAATTGTAGATATTGGCTGGGGGTAATCACGCCACTTCGTACCAGAAACAAGTCATCATAATACGAAGTGATGCCCTCAAATGCCCATAATAAACGGGTATAGGCTTCACTATTAAGGTTATTATTCGCAAACGCAGCCGGAATAATGGATTTCACATTCCATGCATGGAAATACTCATGACTGAACAAACCTAACAGCGAGATATAAGCATCGTCATTGCCACCATTTTTTTGTGGTAAATCATGCCGATCAGCTTGTAAAGCCGTTGAAGATTTATGTTCGAGCCCGCCATAAATCCCCTGACCAACATACAGTAAAAAAAGATAATGCTGAAAGGGAACCGAATGGGCGAACAAATTCATTTCAGCGCTGCATATTTTTTGAACATCTCTGACTAATCGCTGCTGGTCAAATTCTGGGCAATAGCCGCTAATGACAATTTCATGTTCGATGCCATTGGCTATAAAGGGTAAACGTAGCAAGTGACCCATTTCGACAGGATGGTCAATCAAAGTGCGATAATCTGCGCTTTGATAAAGCTGTTTTTGCCCCGCAACTGGCATAGTGGTGGCAATATCCCATTCAGGTGGTAATGCTTGGATGGTTAATTGGCAGGGTTCTTGCTGACGCTGATCATGACGTAAAAATAAACAGGCGCCATCAAAGAAGCCTCTTTCAGTGCTTAGAAAAGATCCTCTGACTGACTGGTCAAAAGCATATACCAGATAATCAATGCTCCATTCGCCGGCTTGCCCGTGACCAAGCCAAATATTTTTTTCGGTTTGTTCCAACCTAGTGGGTAAGCCATTACAGTTTGCCGAAATAGATACAATATGCTGAGCAAAATCTCTGATCATGTAGCTACCCGGTAGCCAGTTTGGCAAGCTTAAGCTGAAATTGTCCTGATTATCCTGCTTAAATTGCAGGCGAATCTGCCATAAATGTTTGCTTAATGAGTAGGGCTGAAGTTGGTAATAAAGCATAGCTCAGATCAAAATAAAGAGAAAAGAAAGACTTTGCATTAGGGGTATGAATAAACGGCTCAGATTCAGGCAGTCTGCTAAGACCAGATTAACTTAATCTGGTTCATCAAGATCGTTACAATACACTCAGGCTGTCTAGACCACAACAATGGGTTTAGACAGCCTGTCTTGAAACGCAAAATATTAGACTAGTGGAGTCACATCAAGATCGAACATGGCTCGCGCCGTATTCAGCATCTGACAACTGAATCCCCATTCATTATCGTACCAAGCCAGTACCTTAACCATGTTGCCGTTGGTCACTTTGGTCAACGTGCTATCAAAAATTGATGCCTGTGGCGTATGGTTAAAATCGGTCGAAACCAGTGGTAAAGTGTTGTAGCCAAGAACGTGGCGCATATTGCCTTCGCTGGCTGCTTTAACCACGGCATTGATCTCATCCACCGTAGTGTCTCGCGCTGCTTCAAAAGTCAGATCAACTAAAGAAACATTAATCGTCGGTACACGAACAGAAAAACCATCAAATTTGCCTTGTAACTCAGGCAATACCAAACCTAATGCCTTGGCTGCGCCAGTTTTGGTCGGAATAATATTTTCTACCGCACTGCGAGCACGGCGTAAATCCTTATGACGGACATCAGTGAGTACCTGATCATTAGTAAACGCATGAATAGTAGTCATCAGCCCTTTAACGATGCCTACACCATCATTAATGGCTTTAGCAACTGGTGCCAGACAGTTAGTGGTGCAAGAGCCGTTAGAAATAACCGTCATTTCAGGTGTGATAACATGATGATTGACGCCATAAACTACGGTAGCATCCACATCATTCCCACCAGGTGCAGAAATCAACACTTTTTTCGCGCCGCTGTTTAAATGCACACTGGCTTTTTCTTTACTATTGAAGGCACCGGTACATTCAAGTACTAAATCTACCCCAAGTTCACCCCAAGGCAATTCCGCTGGATTGCGCGTCGAAAAAAAGCGGATATGATCGCCATTAACAATTAAACCATGATCATCAAAGCCGACCTCTGCGGCAAATCGACCATGTACCGTATCATATTTAGTCAGGTGGGCACTGGTTTCCAATGAACCGCTGGCATTAACTGCCACGATTTCAAATTGATCGCGCAGATTATAGTCATAAATTGCTCGTAGTATTTGGCGGCCGATACGGCCATAACCATTGATGGCAACTTTTAACGTCATGATTATTCCTTTTTTTATGTCAGACTGAGCCGGTTAGAAGCATTCAAGCAAGCTGCTGGCTGAATGATGGTTAGAGTGATAAAAAAAATCATCAATACCATCTATTATTATAACTGAAACAGCTCGTTTCCACACGTAAGTTACTGCATGCCAAAGTCCGATACGACCTGATCCATAAATGGTTTCAACGCTTGCAATGAGGCTTCAAGATCCAACCAGCCAACATTGAAAAAGACAAACAATAACATGCCACTAGCCATTGACGCGCCGAAGAAATACACCACATAAGCCAAGACAATCTGACCAACTTTAGCCTTACTGATACGAATTAAGCCGGTAAACTGAACAATCATGATCCATACTAACCAGATGAAACTAGGCAAATACATCATTTCTGGCCAATAACATAATACAACTAACGGCATCAACAAGGCTTCAGTGATTAGAATATAACCACACCATTCCCATAGTCTGCTTAGCGGGCTCAGAAATATTTTCATCACCACGCACAATATCAACCAGCGCAACACGGTCAAACATATGGCAAAACTGATTATTCCGGCTTGTGGACCAATAACATAAGGAGGCAATGAAGCAGCATTGATCAGACCAAGTGTCAACAAGACCAGAGTAGTAATAGATAAAGGATAACGGTAATGCGCGACCGGATAAAATTTAAGCCGTAATGCGTCCCACGCATCTACTAAAAATTGGTACATTTATGTAACACCTAAATTTTTAAATAAAATAGATAATTGTGCTCATGCTGAGTGGCAAAATGCAACCGACCATTCTGCCACGATTAAACAAACCAGCACAAGCATGAACCACTTGTCGGTTAACAACATCACTTGCCCAATAATAAGATAGATTAAAGTGAACAGCCCGTTTGTAATACAACGCATACCATGTTTCAGGCTGCACTGTTAGATCATTATTTATCTGCTGCGTAAATTCAACTTATCTTTAATAGGATCTTATTATTCCGAGATTTCGTCGAATAGAGTCAGTTACTAGGATAGGTGAGCTTCATCATCTTCATTGCTGATCATGGATTTGTGCTGCATGTAAAGTATTTTCCATCAAAGTGGCAATGGTCATCGGCCCCACACCACCTGGTACTGGCGTAATCATTGCGGCACGCTCACGGGCAACGGCAAATTCCACATCGCCACATAACTGCCCGTTAGCCAACCGGTTGATACCTACATCAATCACCACGGCCCCAGATTTAATCCATTCACCTTTAATAAAGTCCGGTTTACCAACGCCTACCACCACGATATCTGCGGCGGCTACTTCTGCAGCCAGATTTTGAGTCGCACTATGACAAATTGTAACCGTTGCACGAGCCAGCAACATTTCCAATGCCTGAGGTCGACCCACGATATTCGAGGCGCCCACAATTACCGCCTTTTTGCCGACAACATCAATACCGTAAGCTTCAAGCAGTGTCATGACGCCTTTAGGCGTGCAGGGTCGCATCAGAGGCATTTTAACCACCAGACGACCGATATTGTACGGATGAAAACCGTCTACATCTTTGTGAGGCACAATTCGTTCCAAAACCATTTGGCTGTTGATGTGCTTGGGTAAGGGTAGTTGAACCAAAATGCCGTCTATACCTTCGTCGGCATTCATTTCATCTATCAGCGCCAGTAATTCATCTTCGGCCGTATCTGCCGGTAATTCATAACTGCGTGATTCAAAACCAGTGGTTTCGCAGGCGCGTTTCTTATTGCGCACATAAACCGCACTGGCCGGATCCTCTCCCACCAAAACCACGGCCAAACAAGGACGCCGCAGCTGATTGTCGAGACGTTGTTGTACTTGTGCGGCTACTTTTTGCAGAATTTGTTGTGATACCTTCTTGCCATCAATCAGTTGAGCAGTCATGAACTATTCCAGACAGTAAAAAAAGATAGAGTAATATTATGCAGAAAAAATAGTGTAAAAAATAGTCAATTTGCCCATTTGGTATTTTATTTCCATAACTGGACAGGAACACCACCTTTTCACTACGCGGATACGGATAAAGAAATGACTAACATCATGCCATGGTTGCAGAGCAAATTGATCCAAAAATATGATCGCCATGAAGCAGATTAACTGACTCATGTGGCGCGCAACCATAATACCAATCAATATTTTGCCACCCAATTTTGTTAACCATTTATGAATAGCCATATTTGCCCAGAATGCGCATCGACTTTATCCATAGATAACAGCAATAACGCTGATTGCGTTTAATCACTCAGCATTACATTGGTACGGATTAATATGTGAGACAAATATTATCTCGTCCCGTAGCTGGAGCACGATTCCCATAGTTGAATAGCTCCGGCAAATTGGCATATCATCAATCGAAACGCTAGGAAAAGACATTACCATCAAACAACCACATCCCGAGCAGATAAAATGCTATCCGTTGCAGGTGCAATTATAAACGGAGGCGGCACCCACAAGAAAAAATATTTTAAACTAATGCGATTGGCACTTTGCGCCAATAGGGCAATCGGTTGAGCTAGTATTGCTCAAACATGCTGATGCAATTTGGGCGCGCAAATACGGTATTTGCTCAAAAATCGATTCAAGATAATCCAGTATTCAATCAACCGTAAGCTAAGTGGAAGAGTGCATAGGCTAAAACAATACTGTACTAATTAAACGATCCAATCAGCCGTGCAGATTGGTTAAAAAATGATTGAATTTCCGGGAAAAATGCATTTTGTTTATGAATCAATAAAGGGTAAAACCCTTATGTCAACAGCATAGAATATTGCGTTGATTGCTTGATACGTACATTATTTTTATTGAAATCCATCTTTGAAGATCGCCCCCACAGCTACAAAAGGGAAAAGCCATCCATTTTTATCTACTAAGCTGCATGAGCGCTAAAGTTCAACACAGTGAAGACACAACTGCCTAGACCTAAGAGTGATTGCTTCTATGGTAGCCAGATAAATGATCACGGATCTAATGGGTAAATCACTAAAATATCCAGATTCAATACTACATCAGATCAGTTCCTATCCGCTCGCAAAAGTAAAAATAGCGTTGGCAGCATTATGTTTGTTACATCCAGCAAGAAATTATGGCCGTGTTCAGCATAGGTAGACCTAGTTTGTTGGCTTAAATATACAATACATTGAAAATATTGAATAAACCTTCTGAGTGTTTCCGGTTAATTCCATTTATTGCCTGTAGAGGAAACAAATAAACCATAAAATTCAAATAAATGGCAAAAAATAAGCAAATAAGCCTTGACGCCTTTTTTTAACCCCTGTATAGTTCGCTTCTCTCGTCGGGGTGTAGCGCAGCCTGGTTAGCGCATCTGCTTTGGGAGCAGAGGGTCGTGAGTTCGAATCCCACCACCCCGACCAATCGACTGAATCCTTATATCCGGAAATGATTGCAAGAGCACGCGCCCGTAGCTCAACCGGATAGAGCACCGGCCTTCTAAGCCGGGGGTTACAGGTTCGATTCCTGTCGGGCGTACCAGATTTAAAAAAAGTTTTTGTGGTGGCTGTAGCTCAGTTGGTAGAGCCCTGGATTGTGATTCCAGTTGTCGTGGGTTCGAGCCCCATCAGCCACCCCACCATAAAAGCCCAAGCAGCTCGCTTGGGCTTTTAATTTAAACTTTAAGGTGATACTAGTGATTGTTTATCGCCAGCATGACCATTTTCGATTATTCTCTGATAGTTGCTTAATAATTGCGTCATAGCTATGAATAGAACTGCAACTGAATCTCATCCATTGACCATCGCTTTATGTGCCGGCGAAGCTTCTGGCGATCTGCTGGGCGCTCATCTTATGAATGCTATCCGTGCCCAACATCCACAAGTTAATTTTGTGGGCATTGGCGGTCCTCGTATGCTGGCTGCCGGTATCAACAGCTTATATGAACAAGAAAAACTGGCTGTGCGTGGTTTTGTCGAAGTAGTGAGAAAGTTACCGGAAATTTTGGCGATACGTCGTGGTTTAATTAAAGCACTGAAACAAATCCGTCCACATGTATTCGTTGGCATCGATGCACCTGATTTTAATCTTGGCGTCGCCAAGAAGCTTAAGCGTGCCGGAATTGCAACCGTGCACTATGTCAGCCCATCCGTATGGGCATGGCGGCGTAAACGTGTCAAAAAAATTGTCAAACAAGTAGATGAAGTGTTGTGCCTGTTCCCAATGGAGCCGGAGCTGTATCAGCAGGCTGGTGGCCATGCACGTTTTATCGGCCATCCATTGGCACAAATCTTGCCACAACACGTTGATAGAGCAGCCAAAAGGATTCAATTAAAATTACCACCTAACGATCCAGTATTTGTTTTGATGCCAGGCAGTAGAGTGAGCGAAATTGACTATATGGCACCACTCTTCTTACAAGCTGCTGAAATTATCTTGCAACGTTATCCGCAAGCACAATTTTTGTTACCCATGGCTACTGCGGCAACTCGGCAGAGAATGCAAAATATGCTAGCGCAACCAGCTTGGCAAAAACTACCTGTACGATTAATGAATGCTCATGCAGAAATGGCTTGTCAGGCCGCCGATGTCGCTTTGGTAACCAGCGGCACCGCCACATTAGAAGTGGCTTTATGTCAGTGTCCAATGGTCATCAGCTATAAAATTTCCGAGCTTACTTATGCGTATGTCAAACATAAAATTAAAGTACCCTATGTCGGTTTGCCCAATATCTTATTAGGTAAAAAAGTTGTGCCGGAATTATTACAACGCCAAGCTACCCCTCAAAACCTGGCTGACGCGGTGATGCATTGGTATGAATCACCGGACGAAGTTCAAGCATTGCAGAGCGAATTTGCACAATTACATCAGCAGCTGAATATGCACACCGATGAATTGGCGGCACAGGCAGTATTACAACATGCAATGGGAATAAAATGAGTCAGAATTTTAGCGTGTTACCCAGTCATGCCGGCGTAGATGAAGCTGGAAGGGGACCTCTGGTAGGAAGCGTGTTTGCTGCAGCAGTGATGTTGCCCGCAGAGTATCACTTACCCGGTCTGACAGATTCCAAAAAGTTAACAGAAAAAAAGCGCGACCTATTGGCAGCCATGATCAAAGAACAGGCAGTAGCTTGGTCTGTGGCTTCAGCTGATAGTAAAGAGATTCAGCAATACAACATATTACATGCCACCATGCGAGCAATGGCGCGGGCTGTGGCTGGGTTAAGTATATTGCCGAGCAAAATTTGGGTAGATGGTAATCGTTTGCCACCCGGATTGTCTGTGCCGGCAGAGGCGGTAGTCAAAGGCGATCTCAAAATCGCAGCCATTTCTGCTGCCTCCATTCTGGCTAAAACCGCTCGGGATGCTGAGATGTATGCCTTGGCTGAACGTTTTCCTCAATATGGCTTCGAAAAACACAAAGGTTATGGCACGGTCGCACATTTGGCCGCTTTGCAGCAATATGGAATTTTACCAGAGCATCGTCATGATTTTGCACCCGTCAAAGCCTTATTGATGCAGGGCAGAATCTTTGCGGAATAACCCTTAAAAACTGCGGGTGAACCATTTCGGCTAAATTTTCAAATTGACGAAAATGTACCATGGTGCAAATAAACCATCGGCAGAAATGACTTGATTTTTCTTTTTCATCTTAATAATTGCTATACAGCGTAATCAGCAGAGAATTTTACCTATCTGCATAAATGCAAATAAATGATTTGATTGATATTAATTTGTCTAATCCTCGTCTTGAGTAATCGTTCAGACAACGTTGGCGATGATCCCGCATGATTTCTCCTGTCTGCTGCCGTCCCGTCACCTGCATATTTTCACTACTATTAGTAAAAATAAGCTTCAAACTAAACATTAAAAATAACATTGTGTTACATATCAGCCAGACATATCTTTACATATGAGTGCTGCAATTATATTATTTCATTAAAACTGTTATCTATAAGAAAGATAATCACAATGAAAAAAATAATTTATATTATTCTTGCTGTATTTACCACACTTTCTCTACAAAATATTTATGCCTCTGATCAAAATTCCTGTTTGTTAACAGCAACATTGTTAGAAGATCCAGTATATCAACTATTATTTTCAGAACCTAGCAGTGATTTGAGTGAAGAAGAGCTCAAAAAGTTTAAGTTTAGTACCCTCTTTACAACCGTTAAAGTTTTAGTTACAAAATCAAAACAAACAAAACGACAACATGACGATTGCAAATTGCCCAATAGTCAACCTTACCAATTAACCATCGTGTTGGAAGGAACAGATGCTTCGCGATTAAAGAATGCCAAAAGGGGCGATGTCATAAAATTACTGCGAATCAGGTCAAATCATTTAGGACTCATTGGTACTGAAGAATATCAATTAAAAAATGCCAAAAATGTCGATGATGTGCAGTAGGCTACAACTTTTAAAAAAACACCAAATTCTGTGTTAACTAGAAATATAAACTACGCAGTACTCACGTTAAAGCATGGCATATATGAAATTCATTTATGCATGCTTATTCCTACGCGCTCAAATTTCTAATGGTGAGCTTGCAATAACCTACTGGATTTTTTTTATGATGAATATTGTGTTTTTTAGATAATTTGGTTGGACAATTAATTTGCACTCTATGAGCCGGCAGGTCGGGCGGCTTGAGCTTATTAAATTGTGATTAATGCAATAATCTATCAGAAAAGTTGACTATCTGGGAATAATAACTTAGGTGAAAAATTAGATTTGTTATGGATAAAAATATAAAAAAACTTTTAGTAGAAGCTAAAGAACATAGAGAAAAAGGTCTATTTGATAAAGTTCTTGGAAATCTTCATCAGATAGTAGATGAGTATCCGAATAATTTTCAATATAAATATTTATTAGCATCTGCGTATTTTGAAGCAGGAAGTGAAGATTCAGGGGAATATTATGCTAAAGAAATTATCGAAGCAGAACCCAACTCAAAAGAAGCATTGGAATTGTTAGGATTAATTTGTGTAAAAAATGCCAAATATGAAGAAATAGAATCTTATTTAAAAAAAGCTCAAAATACAGATCCTGATTTTCATAATGCAAGAATGAGTTTAACCCGATTATATTATGAAGAAGCAGAATCTTATTTAAAAAAAGCCCTAAACGTTGATCCTGATTTTCTTAATGCAAGAATGAATTTAATCCGATTATATGATAAACATCTACAAAATGATCTGGAGATGGAAAAAAATTGTGAATATATGATCGCTCACAGAGATCCAGATAAAGATACTTACTCTATGGAGAAAAAGCTTAGCATTATATTAGATTGGTATGCCTTTGTTTATTCACGACTAAAAGAAGCATTAGCAAGACAAGGTAAATATGAAAGGGCTATCGAAGTATGTGAAGAATATATCCGGTTTGATACCTCAAGTAGTAAAAACCCAAATCCTCTGGAACTTATCAATGAATATGGAAGTATTTACAAATTTTATTATTTAATGAAAGATAAAGAAAAGCTGGAAGAATTCAAGGAAAGATACAAAAGTATTTATTTTTATGAAACAGAGCAGGAATTAGAACACGATTATAAATTTTGGGAAAAGTGGGCTGACGAGGGTATATTTTGAAATATTTGGATAAAAATGAATGAAAAAGAAATACTTCGCCAAGAAAAGGGATTAATAGAACAATGATGCAGCTTCAATATATTTTGTGCTGAGGTAAGCGCCAAGAAATTTTACAAAATTCCAATGGCTGCCCCAGCGATTCTTCTGCAGAAAAATTACTCTTCAATAATTTTTTTAAAGTTGACAGCTGCTTTGGTGGCTCATCAATTTCTAAAAAATCAAGCTAGTCTATAAATGCCAGTGTGTGTGACGAGGTGATGATGTACTCATTGACCAATTAAGCTGCTTGAACAGGCATAACGTTTTATATTTCGCCACATTCACTCAAACTGTGGTTACTTAACCTGACGTGCTGATGGCTGGTCAGGTTCAAAATCATCCACTTACCTATCTAATCTAAGTGAATTTGCTAATCAATCTTGGTTTCATATGTTCTGCAAACAGGGCTGATATTCATTGGTTGGCTGCTGGATGCACCGAATAATCTGCGGAATAGCTATCTGATGTTTAGCATGATTAATGGAAAAATATTTGCATGAAGTCTTAATTTTAGCTCAGTGCAAAAAAGGGTGTATTCATTTTGGCGAGATAAATAGCGATTAGATTAAACAAGCGAAACACAGCTCAGCTGATTTGTATTGTTAGGAAAAGCCGTGATCAACTGCATTTAAACTTTCAAACAGACTATATTTCAGTGGGTGTTTAACTACACATAAAGAATGAAGGTGAAATTTTAATTGGCTGCACCCCTAATCCCATCATGCTCGTTCTCCAGTTATTCACCTATCAGTTAATTAAAGCGTATCCGCCAAAACTAGAATGCGGTAACCATGATGAAAAAGTTTTCACGTTGAGTTACTGAGCACCAACATCATCAATCAAAGGGTTGCATTATAGAATGATGAATGAACAAAAGCTTAATCAGATGGTGCTATTCACTGCCACAGACACTGAAAGTAATCGGCAAGTACAATACCTTATCGCAATGCATTCGACTGTCAAAAAAACAGCAATGATTGGTCACTAAACATGATGAACAGGTATTTTGACTAGATCGCGATTAGATTGTAACTCACCATCTTATTCATAAAATTTTTTCAGTCAGAGAATAGGTAGATGATGCGTTGACTGTTGATACCTTCAATAGTAGCTGGGGTAAAAATCATAAAATTTTCGGGCGAAATCACTCGCAAAATAATTAAAATGACCCTTTAATATATCGTTTTAATTCAGAATATATTCCATCACTGATCTAAAAAATGGCAGGGAACTTAAGGATAAATATTAATCCGTGATCGATTCGAATAATACTTATAAATCACTAAGATTATATTGATTCTATAATACGTAACATCCAGAAATAATTAAATAATGCGCTAAATAAAATGTGTACCTAAATATCGGTAAAGGGGTTTACGGCATAACAAACTTCATACTGTCAAAAAGTATCTAGATACCAACTAGGAATAGAGACATTATTATCCAATTATCTGTTGTCATGATCACCATTAATTGATTCTCGCTGAGCTATCCGTTCAATTTCCTTGCGGAGAAATTTTCCTACACGAGTGATTCATGTGAATAAATTAAAAAAGAACAATCGCTTAGATTTGTAAATTTAAGGCTGATTGATGTTCTGGCGAATTAAACGAGATAAAATACCCCTTCTTCTACAACAGGAATTTAGCAATGAAAAAAATGATGCTTGCTAGTGTTGCTGCGCTGGGTTTGTGCGTAAGTTTAAATGTTGCTGCGCAGGATAATAATCAAATGAATCAAGAATATATGCGAGCGATGGATAAAATGCATCAGCCGATGATGGATGCTGCGAAAATTAAGGATGCCGATGTTTCTTTCGTTAAAGGAATGATAGCTCATCATCAAGGTGCCATAGAGATGGCTAGAATTGAACTAAAATACGGTAAAGATCCCAAGTTAAAAAAACTAGCACAAAATATTATTTCAGCACAGCAGCAAGAAATCAAATTCATGCAGCAATGGTTGCGACAGCATAACCACTGAAAAATATTGGCGCAAAACTGACTGCATTCGGCTAAGTGTGGTTGAAGTAGGATAGATCAGCAGTCATAGCAGGGGAAGAATCTGCACTGATTTTTCCCCTATCTTATATTTTAGTAGCAACGTCATTTTTAACAGCTCAAAACGAGCTTAATGGTTTAATTCAGCCAAACCCGCTCATCCAAACACAAAAAAAGCGCTTTTGTCAGTCAAAGCGCTTCGAAATTGCCAATTTAACTATCAATCAACATATTGTTTCTTGATACGTTCTCGCCGCTCCTGAGCTTCAACTGATAAAGTAGCGGTTGGACGTGCTAACAACCGTTTCAAACCGATTGGCTCACCGGTGTCCTTACAAAAGCCATAGTCGCCTTCATCAATTTGCCGCAATGAAGCCTGAATTTTACTTAATAATTTGCGCTCACGGTCACGAGTGCGCAGCTCCAGAGCATATTCCTCTTCTAACGTGGCCCGGTCAGCAGGATCTGGTGTGGTAGATTGCTCCTGCAAGTGGCCCGCTGTATTGTTAGCGTTGTGAATCAACTCATCCTGAAGTTTCAACAGCAAGTCACGAAAGAAAGCCTGATGATCTTCATTCATGTACTCTTCTTCAGGGCCGTTCCAGGCCAGAATATCTTTTTCAGTGAGTTTTGCCATTGTTTGGTATTCCTTTTACGTAGCTTGATTAAGCAATTAGCCTAAATAGACAGCCTTTACAAAGTAAAATTTCAAAAAATCGCCATCTGGCTATTAAAAAAGTTCGGGCATCATAGCATGTTTTTTTATTTTGTTTAGTAAATTTATACTGAATAGATTCAACTGATCAGTAACCACAGGGTAATTTGATTCATGGCATACGGGACAAACCACTCTATAGTCAGATAGACAAACAGCAACAAAATTGTGGCTGAAAAGTCATATTGACCTAGCCGTAAAAAACTAAATGGACGGGTTAGCGGTTGATAAATGCGCTGTAATGTGGCTAATAAAGGTGAATAAGTCTGGGTAAAACTTAAAAATATGCGTACAAATAAACCGAGAAATAGTGCGTAACACAATGCTTTTAAAGCCAAGATTAGACTGATGAGAATATTGGCTGCCAGCATACGCACATTTAATTGTAGCTGGGAAAGATCATTGAGCAGATTTAATATAGTGGCCAGATAATATACGATGAATACTGCCAGGATACAAGCAGTGTCCCAGTGGCCAATCGGCGGGACGATTTTACGCAATGGACGAACCAACCAGTCTGTTCCTTTGAGACAAAACTGCGCCAAAGGGTGTAGAAAGGGTAGCTTACCCCATTGCAGCAGCAAGCGTCCCCAGCATAGAATGGCCACAGCATCGGCACATAAAAAAATGAGTTTACTAAGCACAATATTCCTTAAGGCGTGAGCTGTTGTTGCATTTCTTCTGCGCGCACAATACTGGCCTGTACACCATCCATCACCACATCAGTCAGCTTATGCTGATCAAAAACAGATGTTGCGGCAAAAGTCGTTCCTCCCTTAGAAGTCACATTTTTCTGCAACTGATTGAATTCAAGACCAGATTTTTCCGCCAAAGCCACGGCTCCTTTAAAGGTACCCAGGCTGAGTTGATGTGCCTCTTGGGCACTGAATCCCTGTTGGATGGCTGCTTGCTGTAAAGCATTTAGAAAATAAAATACATAAGCTGGACCACTGCCGCTGATGCCGGCAATGCGATTAATACCACTTTCTTCATCCAGCCATACTACCGATCCACTGGTAAGCATGATTTTTTCAGCGATGGCTTTATCTTTACCGTCCACAGTTGCCGGGGCAAATAAGCCGGAAATACCTAAGCCAATCTGACACGGGGTATTGGGCATAATCCGAATGATACGTTGGTGACCATGCAAAAATTTGGATAAAATAGATGTAGTCAGACCCGCAGCTAAACTTAATATTAAAGCTCCGTTAATACGAATATTGGCCGTAGCCACCTGCATATCCTGAGGTTTAACCGCTAGCACCAACACATCATCAGCATTGAGTTCAGGCAACGCTTCATTGGCACGTACCTGATAGGTATCGATTAAATATTGACGTTTATTCTGATTACGATCAATCACTTCAATATCATAACCACCTGCTTGACTCATTCCGGATACGATTGCCGTAGCCATGTTGCCGCCACCTAGAAAAAAGACGCGCATTTTATATCCTCTAATAGTTCATCAACTGTTTAAATTGATTACTCAGATTTTAATGGGTTGAATAAACTGAATGATTATTGATTGACTGTGGACTATTATATTCAAATTTACTTCTCTGTTTGCAAATGAATCACAATTCATACAACTAATAATCATTAAGTACTGAAACAATTTTTTAACTTATTTAAGTTCTGAAAAATACCTTTTATTGAGCTGACCATTTTAGTGGAGGATGACTTGACCAAATGAAGTTTGCTGTTGAAACATCAATATGATCTTAACTCACGGCCAGTGCCAGAAATCTTGCTATCCTCTTTTAAACCTTTGAAAAAAAATTTTTTGAGGTAAAGTTATGTTGGTTATCTAAGCATACCTACCTTGGAAAAATGACTGAATCGTTTTCAGTTATGGATAAGAATTGAGTTTGTTCAAACGCAATAAATCTACAGCGTCTTGTTTGTTTACGCTAGAATATCAAATTTTCTTAAAAACCATCCAATTCAATGGTTTGTGTTTACTTTTTATGTTAAATCTAGTTTATAATTTGCACACAAAAGGAGAAATTTAAGGATTGCGATCATGATTAAATTAAAATTCTGTTTGAGCAGATATTCTATGTTGGTTTTGTTAATTACTGGCATACTCAGTGCCTGTAACTCTGTGCCCTCTGGTCGTGATGCTAAGATTGAAGCGCAAAATGTAACGCAAAATAAGGGTGATGAAGGTCCAAATGAAATACGTGAGATCGTCATTTATGGTCAAAAGGCAAATTCCAAAGGGAAACCAGCTGATGGTTTAAATGATATGGGTAAATTGAGTAAATTACCATCAACAACGGTTACTAATGACAGTTCCCCTCCCATATATTATTTAAGAGAAAATGGGCCCGAAGAATATACCCATGAAATTAAGCAAAAATATAATAAAAGTACAATCATCCCCAAAAAGTGGCATGGAGTATATCATGTAATAACTAAAGAATCGAAAGATTGGAGAGAAAACCAAAGTATATCTTTAAGTATTTCAAAAGATTCTATCATTTATGAAATAGCTGGATATCAGATGTATGAGAAATATTTATTAAAAGGTAAAGTAATTAATAGTAATATTCTGTCTTTAACTTATTTGAAATATTTAGATGGTATTGAAAGTGCTGTTCTAGAAAAAACCAAGGATTTTGGAAAAATATATTTTGATGGAAAAAAATATTTGTGGAAATCTCCTTATTTGGACTTTTACTATCACAAGAAACGATATAGATTAAAAAAGAGTAAGTTATAAAAGTAATAAACATAATTAAATTACTTTTCTATCCTGTCTTTATCATTAAAAGAAGGTTGCATTAAATCTAGCGAGAAGTTCAAGAGTTAACCAATGATGAGTTATCGGAGAAACCGCTAAGAATGCCAGAAAAAAGTTGGAAAAATGCCGAAGATGCGATATATATCATTAGAAGAAAGCAAAATATATGTGTAGACAGTAAAGGCAAATGCTTAATTAAAGATGAAAAATTAATTAAGGCAGTTATTCCATTAGTTGGCGACTCACTATATAGACATTCAATGATCGGATTGGATAATAGCTGTTGTAATGCTAATATCGATACGTCAAAGTATAAAAACTATTCAGATAATCCGATAAAACAAGTTATGGCAGAGCCAGTCAGTACCTTCAGTCTGGACATGGACACTGCCAGCTATGCCCATATTCGAAACTATTTATCCCAAGATAAAATGCAACATCCTGATGCAGTACGGGTTGAAGAGTTTATCAATTATTTTCCGGCAGCCACGAATAAACAATTAAAGCCTTTGCCCGATCTCCATTTATCGCCACCTATGAGCTCACACCCAGTTCATGGAATGTAAACAAGGTTTTGTTGCGAGTCAATATTAAGGCTGCTCAAATGAATTATGATCAGCTACCGCCAGCAAATTTGGTATTTTTGACCGATACCTCCAGTTCAATAAAGGGGTTGGATGGATTGGGATGAGTCAAAAAAATCATTAAAATTTTTGGTTGATCAGTTGTGTCCACAGGACAAGGTCTCCATTGTTACTTATGCGGGTAGTGCGGGCGTAGCTGTGGAACCAACATCAGGGAGCAATAAAGCTAAAATTCTGGCGGCAATTAATCAATTTGAAGCTGGGGGTAGTACAACTGATTATTAATTACTGGAATAATTTTTAATCTTATTCAAGTTCAAAAAAATACCTTTTATTGTGCTGACCACTTTAGTGAAGGATGGCTTGACCAAATGAGTTTGCAGATGAAACATCAATATGCTTTTACCTCACAGCCAGTGCCAAAAATCTTGCTATCCTATTTAAATCGTTGAAAAAATTTTCGAGGTAACGTTGTGTTGGTTATCTAAAAATAGCTATCTTCGAAACTGAATGAATCGTTTTTCAGTCATGGATAAGAATTAAGTTTGTTCAACCGCAATAAATCATCAGCATCATATCTATTTACTCTAGATTATCAAAATTACGTAAAAACCATCCTCTTCAATAGCTTGTGTTATCAATCTATGTTAAATCTAGTTTATAATTTGCAAACGATAGAAGAAATGTGAGGATTGAGAACATGATTAAAACAAAAGCCTGTTTGAGCAGATATTCTATGTTGGTTTTGCTAATTACGGGCATACTCAGTGCCTGTAACTCTGCGCCCTCTGGTCGTGATGCTAAGATTGAAGCGCAAAATGTATCGCAAAATAAGGGTGATGAAGATCCAAATGAAAAACGTGAGATCGTCATGTATGGTCAATTGGCAAATTCCAAAGGGCTAATACTTTTGGCTGACGGCGCACCACCTAGTCGTACAATGATCGCAATGGAACATAGTAATGCTAATATCGATACGTCAAAGTATAAAAACTATTCAGATAATCCGATAAAACAAGTTATGGCAGAGCCAGTTAGTACCTTCAGTCTGGACATGGACACTGCCAGCTATGCCCATATTCGAAACTATTTATCCCAAGATAGAATGCCACATCCTGATGCAGTGCGGGTTGAAGAGTTTATTAATTATTTTCCGGCAGCCACGAATGAACAATTAAAGCCTTTGCCCGGTTCTCCGTTTGCCGCCACCTATGAGCTGACGCCCAGTCCTTGGAATGCAAACAAGGTTTTGTTGCGAGTCAATATTAAGGCTGCTCAAATGAATTATGATCAGTCACCGCCAGCAAATTTGGTATTTTTGATCGATACCTCTGGTTCAATGTATGGACCAGATAGATTGGGTTTAGTGAAAAAATCATTAAAATATTTGGTTGATCAGTTGCGTCCCCAGGACAAGGTCTCCATTGTTACTTATGCGGGTAGTGCAGGCGTAGCTTTGGAACCAACTTCAGGGAGCAATAAAGCTAAAATTTTGGCGGCAATTAATCAACTTGAAGCTGGGGGCAGTACAGCCGGCGGAGAAGGGCTGAAGCTGGCTTATAAAATGGCTGAACGAGCCAAAGTGAAAGATGGCATAAATCGCATTTTATTGGCTACCGATGGCGATTTTAATGTAGGCATAAACAGTACTGAAGAGTTGAAAGCTCTGGTGAGCGCTGAGAAAGATAAGGGAATAACTTTATCGACGCTGGGCTTTGGTATGGGTAATCTTAATGATGCGATGATGGTGCAAATTGCTGATGCCGGAAATGGTAATTACAGCTATATTGATAATTTGAAAGAAGGCCAAAAGGTATTGCAGGAAGAAATGAGTGCCACATTAGTGACTGTCGC
>NZ_JAFNPF010000003.1:0-84371 GCF_026535915.1 Snodgrassella sp. B3882 | reverse complement strand
ATTTTTATCCTGTCTCTCTGAATCAGTGTGAGGCTTATCCGCACTCACACTTATCGGTAATCTGTTTGTTAAAGAGCGTTGCTTCCGACTGCGTTCTACTTTAAACTGCTTGGTTTTTTTCGGACCGTCTTCAGCGAAGAAGGCGAACTATACGCCCCATCATTTTCTATGTCAACTCTTTCTCCGCTTTATTTTTGTTTTATTCTTTATATATTTGATTTATAAAATTTTTTATCTTACTCCAACAGAATGGTTTCGGCATCTTTAAACTTAGAGTAAGGTGAAACTTAGAAATGATTGAGATATTTCAATAGAGCATTTATTGAGGATTGGCTAAATTAAAAGAGAAATTTCGATAAATTGGGAAAGTCGGTTTTTTAGGATTGTGGATTGTTACCGTGGCTAATCTTTTATCAATACTATTTTTTTGCCAATGGCCAATAATGTTGTATTACATTTTTTATTATCCCATCAAATATTATCTATAAATATTCTTGTTAGTAAACTGATGTTTCATGCATCTGAGTTGCCTTCTCAGCGAACAAATGCTTAAGAGATAGTTACCTTTTCTTTCTACATTTTGATTAATGAATAAGCGCAAATAGAAGCCATATTTAAGATTTACTCTATATTAATATCTGTTTTTGATTATTATACTTTAGATATTTGGTATAAAATTAGAATTAATTGAGCGAATTGAGCGCTTGATGGTTTATTTATCAATAAGTAGTGAGTAGTGCGCTTTAAGCATTTTTTCATTAATTGTTTTTTCGATTTTGCGCTTATGCCTCGTTTTTATATACCTTCCGATTTAAGTTTAAACTTGTGCTTTTCTTTACCGGAAAAGGTAGTACGTCATGTTCAGGTTTTACGTTATCAACCCGGGGATGTGATTGAGCTTTTCGATGGCTCGGATAGGGTTTATCAGGCTGAGATTATTGTAATGGGGAAGAAAAATGTCGATGTTCGATTATTATCTTCTAATTTGGTTTCACTGGAGTCACCTTTAAAGATGACTTTGATTCAGTCTGTTTCTAGTAGTGAGAGAATGGACTTAACCGTTCAGAAGAGTGTCGAGCTAGGCATCAATGCAATACAACCGGTGATTACTGAAAGAAGTAGTCAACGTTTTAACTATGAAAGGGCTTTAAAAAAACAGGAAAGATGGCGCGAAATTGCAATTAGTGCTTGCGAACAATGTGGCCGGACAAAAATACCGGAAATTCGTCAGATACTAAATCTAGCCGAATATTTAACATTAACTTCTGCAGCAGATTTAAAACTATTAATGAGCCTGAACCAACCTAAAGCCTTAAATCAACTTGTACAACCACAGTCGGTTTCGTTATTAATAGGACCAGAGGGTGGGTTAACTAAAACTGAAGAACAGTTGGCAATAGAACATGGTTTTCAAGCCATTAGTTTGGGCCCACGTGTTTTACGCACGGAAACAGCTTCATTAGCAGCTATTTCTGCCATGCAGATATTGTGGGGTGACTTCGCGAGGTAATTATAGAATTAAGATAGAAAAATTCTAATACTTTAGCGAACATAAATCTTAACTTATCTATATCTAAGAAATTTGATAAATCATATCTTTTTACTATATTAAGTCATTTGATAATCTTGAAACATTTTTTTGTACAAAAATAGAATAAGTCTTTCTAGCACAATCTATTTCTTCGTTTCTTGATAATAAATTCAAGATCGTTTTTTAGAATTTCATTCGAAATGTCTAAATGCTAATTATAAATAAGCCATAGTATAAATTTAGAATCTATTGATTATACTATTATATATTGAATACTTCAGCACAATTAATTTACGCCTAAGATAAATTTATATTTTGTATGAGCGGAAAATTTATATCGATACTATACTTAATATCGTTTATTTTTGTTGTGGTTCAATTAAGTAATACAGTTCTTCTAAGAATTAAACATGGCTGAAAGGTCAAATAAAATGATATAGATCGATATTTTTAACGATACATTACAGTTAATAAAAAAATGTTCTATGTAATTAAAGTATAATAGTACCTAAATATTTTTTTGGATTCACTATGTTTATCTAAGTTTTTGTCTGACTAAATCCATTAATGCATTAGGTCAAATTTATTTTGGAATATATTTAATTAATTAATAAATAAAAGGTAATTAATTATTTGACTCTAATAAGCAAATTATGTAAAGTTAGCTTAAATAACTTCTTGGTTTTGTTATTTTTTGATTTAACCCCTTCTAGTATTTTACAAATACTAGAGTATTAAGTTTATTAAATAGTGTATAGCGTTTTTTCATTGCCAATTTATAAATCCTTTCAGCATTGGGTACAATTATGAGATTCGAAAAAAAAATAAAACATATTTTTAAACGACTTATCAAGTTGCCAAATGCGCTTTGGAAAACACCTCAAACAAAGGAAAATTTAGATATTCTAAAGAGCCAAATAATAAACTTAACAAATCAATTAGAACAGATGGAAGAAAAAAACCTCAGAATGGTAGATGCAATTGGTGCAATGATTTTTGGAATGAATAATTCATTAGATAATTTATCCAATCATTTGCACGAGGTAAAAGAATATAAAGATAAAGTTACGTGTGTAGATCGTAATTTAAAATCCCTCGACATAGATTTGAGTAATATAAAAATTCAAAATAAAGATATTCGAGATAGAATAGAATTTATTCGTAAAGAAATTTTTTTTGAATTGCAAATGAATTTAAGAAAATTGAAAGTAGATTTTCAGAATTCTTCTCAACATAAGAAGTTTAAAATTTTAAATGAAGATAAACTTAAAAATGCATCTAACTTACATCTGAACGTAGGCTGTGGGCATTTAATTAAAGAAGATTTTATTAATATTGATAATCGTGAACTTCCTAATATTGATATTGTCGCTGATGCAGGAAGTTTAGAATTTGAAAAAAACTCTATCAGTACAATATATGCATCTCATTTAATTGAGCATTTTACGCTTTATGAGTTAACTGATAGTATTCTTCCTCATTGGTTTTCATTACTTAAAGAAGATGGAAAACTAATTGTGTTAGCGCCTGATGCCCAAGCAATGATAAATGCCTATTATATGGGTGAGATACCTTATGATGATTTTCGTGAAGTTATGTATGGTTCTCAAGAGTATGATGGTGACTTCCATTTCAATATGCTGACTTCAGAATCAACAATAGAATTATTAAAACAAGTAGGTTTTTCTAAGGTTGATTTAATCGCTGAAGGTCGAAGAAACGGTTTATGTTTTGAATTTGAAATTCACGCAACAAAATAGTTTATATTTTTGAAACTTGAAATTTATGCTGATTAAATATATTTTAATTGAGGCAAATTTATGAAAATATCGCTTGTAATTTGTACTTATAACAGATTAAAAACTTTATCTATATCTCTACACGCTATCGAATTACTTCGTTATCCCGAATTAGAGGTTATAGTTGTTGATGGACCAAGTACAGATGGTACATTCGAATATTTAAATAAAGAGTGGAAAGACAAAATTAAAATATGCAAATGCAATGAAGCTAATCTAAGTAAATCGAGAAATATTGGCATTAAAAATGCCAGCGGAGACATAATTTGTTTTACTGATGATGATGGTATTCCTGAATTTGACTGGTTAGATAGTTTGTCGTTAGCATATGATAATCCTAAGGTTGGAGCTGCTGGTGGGTGGGTAAGAAACCACACTGGTGTAGAATTTCAAACTAAATATATTATTAGTTCAAGAAATTCAAGATCTGAAACACTTATTTCTGATGAAACAAAATTACCAGTAGCTAAACCAGGAGCAGACAATTTTGTTGCATTAATTGGAGTTAACTCATCTTTTTTAAGATCTGCACTTTTAGAAGTTGGTGGATTTGATGAAGAATACGCCTATTATCTTGATGAAACAGATGTAATTGTTCGAATGATTGACGCTGGATATGATGTTAAAATAATTCCTGATGCTCAGGTTCATCATAAATACGCACCTAGCCATATACGTAATAAAAAAAATTTTATTCAGTCTTGGTTTGAGGTTATAAAAAGTACTTGTTACTACATATTAAAGAATATGTCGCCTCATAAACCAATGTCTGAAAAATTAGAATTTATTTGGGAAGAGTTACAAAACCGACGAAATGAAACTGAAATTTATTTTAAAAATGGTTTTATTGATAAATCTAAATTTGATTCTTTGATTAAAGAGATTGAAGAGGGATACCGTAAGGGCTTATTCGATGCTTTTGCTCATACGCCACGCCAGCTTATAGGAGAATTTGAAAAAACAACTTTTTTAAATCTGCCTCGAAAAATTCCTTCTAATAAAAGACTTCGCCTTGCTTTTGTGACTGCTCTTTATCCACCACGCCCTTGCGGTGGAGTGGCTGTATTCATATACAATCTTGCAATTGAACTTGCAAAGCTAGGGCATGAAATCACTGTTATTACCCAAGCTGATAATGGTTGTGGACACACTGTAGATTTTGAAAATAGCGTTTGGGTACACCGGCTACCTCAAGATGATAGTGTTGATATTGAATTACCCCCCAATATGCCAGATATGCCTGAAGGGCCAAAAAAGAACGCAGGAAAGATTTTAGCTGAATTGAATCGTGTCAATAAATACCGTCAATTTGATTATGTTATTGGTACGATATGGGATCTGGATATGGCTGCCATCATAGCCTCACAAAAATACCCTACAGCAATGTATTTAGTGACGAATTACAAGCTCATGGAAGAATCTAAGGCTGAATGGAAATCTAACGAAGAGTTTTATCATAATCACGTGCTAAAAATGATTGAGGCTGAAGGTTGGGCTCTTAGACACGTTTCTCATGTTTTATCCAGTACAAACGCTATAGCACAAGATACCGAAAAAGCATATCAACTTCATTTCAATCCTGAAAAACTAAGTATAATACCTTTTGGTGTATCTGAAGCATATACAACTATCTCACCATCAGAACAAAATGATTCTAACAAAGTGAATTTGCTTTATGTTGGTAGGTTTGAACATCGTAAAGGTATAGATTTATTACTTGAAATACTTCCAGAATTAATGGAGGAATTTCCTCAATTAGAGATAGTTTGTGTTGGAGATAAAACCTTACCATCAAAAGATGGTAAAACTTATGAAGAAATATTTTTAGAAAAACATGGTGGCAAGCCATGGTTGTCACGCATTAATTTTCCTGGATATGTTAATGATGGGGAACTTGAGTGTTTATATGCAAACTGTGATATTTTTGTCGCTCCTAGTCGCTATGAAAGCTTCGGTTTAATTTATATTGAAGCAATGCGCTTTGGAAAGCCTTGTATTGGAACTACGGCAGGTGGTATTCCTGAAGTTATTGATGATCAAAAGACTGGATTACTTGTTCCTCCTGATAATGCACAAGCCCTAAAGGCAGCTATCGAAAAACTTTTAATTGATGAAGATCTTCGTCATAAATTTGGAGAGTTAGGACGGGAACGTTTTCAGGAGAAATTTACTACAGGTATCTTTGCCAAAAAGATTGAATCCCTGTTTTATAATTTGATATCTCATAACCGAGACCGTGTTTAATATGTGCAGAAATATCATGATTTAGAGGAATTCCACTCATTAGGTTATTATACTTTTTTTAAGGTATAAATAATTTAATAACTAATGCATTTTTAGGAACTTGAATTGTTATATTGGTATTGGGAAATATTTAAGGAGTTATAAAGATATACTTTAAATACATTCTATATTGAGTAGGTAAATTTTTTTCTTTCGCCTTTAATTTTGAAAATTAAATAGATTGAGATTAATTTATGTTAATAATATTGCAAGTCAATACACAGCTTCTTCTCAAACGTATTTAAGTGTTATCTGAACCTCCTAAATACAGTTAATTAATGATTTAACCAGACATTTATATGTAAACACAGAGGATCTAGGAAAATACATATGACGTGCACTCCCACCATGTTATAAAGTATAGGAGACTCTGTACTAGAATACTAAATTATCTAATTTTTTTCTTTACGAATAAGACCTTAATTTAAATGTAAAATATTAACTCTTCTCAAATTACTCACTTTAATTAGTCTGTTAAAATTATTTGCCATATTCTTATTAAGTATTTTTTGTTTTTGTATAATTCATTAAATTCCTTCCAGAATATATATTAATATCACCACTTATTTCTACTTCGCTATCAGCAATCATTTCAACGTTGCATTGATATAAATACTAATTATCCACGATTAGGCGAATTTTTAAACAGTTGTCTTGTTTCATTGGTTTAATTAACTAATTTTAGTTTAGATTTATTTTGAATATAATATTTAACACATTGATCAAATCAGCTTTGATTTTAAGGATATTAAAATATTTTCATGTTAAATCATCGATGTTTTGCGGTCATAACTAAATTCTTTAGCTATTGACCGCAAACGAATAATATTTAAGAAAATCTATCCAATCAACAAAAGTTAATCAGAATCGAACTATATGCAAAATATCTTAACTGCTGCAATAACAATATCTTCCTTGTAATGTAAAGGATTTGGTGTATTGCTTTCACAGCCTGCCCTTAGAGCAAAAATTTATTTAATAATTTTGCGGAATATAACGATAAGGATAGTTAGGCTCTTGGTAATCACCCTTTTCCTGTCTTTTGGGCAACTCTACTTTTTTATGTGGTGTTTTTTTATAGGGGATTTCGCTAAGTATATGACGAATAATATTTAGGTGTGCTTTCTTTTTATCGTTCGAATCGACTACAAACCATGGAGCCCAGGAGGTATCTGTGGACATAATCATTTCGTCTCTCGCACGAGAATAATCATACCAACGACTATAAGATTTGATGTCCATCGGAGACAGTTTCCAAATTTTCCGCGGGTCGTTAATTCTACCTAGCATGCGTTTTCTCTGTTCCTCCATATTTACTTCAAGCCAATATTTCAGCAAAATGACGCCGGAATTAACGATGGCTTTTTCCATAAACGGAATAACCTCAAGAAATTCTTTGCTTTCCTGCTCGGTACAAAAACCCATTACTCGCTCCACACCAGCACGGTTATACCAGCTTCGATCAAAGATAATTACTTCGCCTGCTGCGGGTAGCAAAGGAATATAGCGTTGCATATACATTTGTGTTTTCTGGCGTTCATTTGGTGCCGGTAAAGCCACCACTTGAAAAACACGAGGACTCACTCGTTCGGTGACAGCTTTAATTGCTCCTCCTTTTCCTGCTCCATCACGACCCTCAAAGATGATACAGATTTTTTGTCCCGTGGCTTTCACCCATTCCTGTAGGGCAACCATCTCACCTTGGAGCTTTTCCAACTCTTTGTAATATTTCTTTTTAGACAGTTTTTTTTGCTTTTTATGCTTTTTGCTGGGATCTATTTTATGGTCACTATTTGTTGCATTTGATTCTGTTGACTGAATAATGACACCTGTTTGTTCGTCTTCGTTTGTAGCCATTATTCTCTCCTTTAATAAATATTTGTTTGGCAAGTCATTTTTTGACGATTTACTATTTTCATAGCATAGTTATATTATCAATATTTATTAATGATGGTTAATTTTTTACATTTATCTTTTACGCGGGTGGAATAATTGTTCTAAGATCTGTTGCACTTACTCTTTGCTTTCTCTACGCTCATCTCTTAAGGTGTACCACCAGACAATCAGACCGATGATAGCCAGAGCTACACCAACCCAGGCAGTACTTGCCCATCCCCAGCCCGCATTGATGGTCAATCCACCCAGAAAAGGACCTAAGGCGTTGGCAGCATTGAATGCACTGTGGTTGAGTGCTGCAGCAAGTGTTTGAGCATCTTTGGCCACATCCATCAAGCGTATTTGTAATAGTGTACCGACTGCACCACTCATGCCAATAAGAACGACTTGAATGCAAACCCAATAAGGATGATGTAGCGCGAAGGGATATAAAGCCAGCATGGCTGCAGACCAGACCAGTAACCAGCCTAATCCTAACATAACATGACGACCTACTAATCGCGGAATGATGATGTTCCCTAGCGTCATCCCTACTCCATATAAACACATGACTAGCGGAACGATTTTGGTCGACAAACCGGTTATATTTTCCAAGGCAGAAGCCATGTAGGCATATATACCGAACATACCACCAAATCCTATTGCACCAATAGCCAATGTCAACCAGATTTGTCGATTAGTCAGCGCACTGAGTTCTCGTAAAGCATTACTGGCACCACCGCGCATGCTAGAAGTAGGTAGAAATAGAGCGACCAAGATAACGGTCACAGCTGCCAAGACTGCCACAATCAAAAAGATTACGCGCCAGCCTACGGCTTGAGCTAACCAGCTACTTAAAGGTACACCGATGGTTGTGGCGATGGTTAAACCAATCATCATGAGACCAACAGCCTGTGTTCGTTTGGCTGGTGGAACCATGGCGGCAGCCACTAATGCCCCTACTCCAAAGTAGGCACCATGGGGTAAGCCACTTAAAAACCGAAATAGCATGATGCTGTAATAATTAGGGGCCAACATGGTGCCAAGGTGAGCAAGTGCAAAGAAAGCCATGAGTATTAATAATAGGCTGCGACGACTGAATCTGGCTGCAAATACGGCGATTAAAGGTGCGCCAATTACAACACCAATGGCGTAAATGCTAATTAGGTGACCAGCTTTAGGTTCACTAATATGCAAACCTTGAGCGATATAGGGTAAGACGCTCATGGTTGCAAATTCGGTTGTACCAATGGCAAAACCACCCACTGCAAGGGCAAATAATAGCCAATGTGGATGCTTTATTTGGTTGTTTACGGAACTCATGGCAATACCTGTCATTTGATTCTTCAATGCTATTATGGCTGGTTTTAGCGGTATTTATTCCATCTGACAAATCAATATTGGTAAAATTACTCTTAATTTACATATATTTATTGATTATATATTTTCCATCTGTAATGATCAGGCAGAGGTACGGTTTTGATGGAATTAATAATTCTATGCAATATGTTTCCACAATAGAGATGGCATTTTACATTTTTGCGCTCTTTATTAGGGTTATCCTGGTTAGCATGATATTGAGTATAGTTGGGTTTAAATATTTCTTAATTTCGTTTTGAATCATTTAACGCGATATAATGTTATTAATTGGTTGCTATATTTTACGAGCTATTTTATTTAAGATGAATGGATTTAATGATGAGTAAGCCTTGTGCAGAAACGCTAAAAAATCGTCCTGACGATGCAGCGTTATTGGCTGATGAAGCTAAGTATTGTTCTTTTGGTGACACGGTACACTATGTCAACCCACCTAAAATTTTTGACGGCTGCGAAGGCAGCTATATGTATGACAAGAATGGTACGCCTTATTTAGATTTGCAGATGTGGTACTCAGCCTGCAATTTTGGCTATGCAAATGAACGGCTGGATTCTGTGTTAAAGCAACAGATTGATACGTTACCACAATGTGCGAGTCAGTATTTACACCCAACTAAAATTGAACTGGCAAAAACCATTGCTTTAGATATGAAAGAGAAATTTGGTCGGGATGGTCGGGTGCATTTCAATGTTGGTGGTTCTCAATGTATTGAAGACTCGCTGAAAATTATTCGGAATGCTTCAAATGGTAAAACATTGATGTTTGCTTTTGAAGGTGGATATCACGGGCGTACTCTTGGTGCATCATCTATCACATCTAGTTTCCGTTACCGCCGCCGTTATGGTCATTTTGGTGATAGGGCGATGTTTATTCCTTTCCCCTATCCTTTCCGACGTCCCAAAGGAATGACTGCAGAAGAATATGGTGAGCATCTGGTCGCAGATTTTGCGCGCTTGTTTGAGACTGAATATCATGGGGTCTGGGATCCTAAAGCTGGTCAAGCTGAGTATGCGGCTTTTTATGTGGAACCGTTGCAGGGCACGGGTGGCTATATTGTTCCGCCTCGCAATTATTTTAAAGGGCTGAAGAAGGTTCTAGATCAGTATGGAATTTTACTGGTTGTAGATGAAATTCAGATGGGTTTTTATCGTACCGGCAAACTTTGGTCCATTGAACATTTTGATGTGCAGCCGGATATGTTGGTATTTGCCAAGGCGTTGACTAACGGTTTGAATCCGCTAGGCGGCTTATGGGCACGGGAAGAATTAATTAATCCGCAAATATTCTCTGCAGGTTCTACTCATTCTACTTTTGCGTCTAATCCATTAGGCACTGCTGTGGGATTGGAAGTATTTAAAATGATGGCCGAAACGGATTATGAATCGATGGTCATGGAAAGTGGTGCATATTTCCTTGAAGGTCTAAAAACGCTGGAACAGCGTCATAAGGAAATCGGTGAAGTTGATGGTTTGGGTTTGGCATTACGTGCTGAAATCTGTACTGAAGACGGATTTACGCCGAATAAAGCTTTGGTTGATAAAATGGTTGATATCGGTATGTCTGGAGACTTGGACTGGAACGGTCAAAAAATGGGGCTGGTGTTAGATATTGGTGGTTATTATAAAAATGTAATCACTTTTGCTCCTTCTCTACACATCAGCAAAGCAGAAATTGATCAGGGTATTGAGTTACTGGATCAGTTAATTACGCGTGCTAAAAAAGAATTAAACGCTTAAGTCACGCAATAAGGAGACTGATTTGCTTCAGTCTCCTTTACAGGACGCTATGAAATATTTAACTCAACTCGAACCAGATGAATTAGTCGATAATTTTCTGACTTTCCCTCCGCAGGATTTCACTTCCTGGCTTATTCAGAACGAAGTACCCGCCTTCGCCGCGCGTTTTGATTTACTCACCACGGCCGACCATAATTTACAAGTTAAAGTCAAAGGTCTTCCTCTGTTTAATAAGTGGAAAAATTTACTTAAGCCATACACCATTTTCATTGGTACTACGGTATCTGAATACGCACTTTTTACTGCTGAGCTATCACCCGAACAACTCGCTGCACAAATCAAACAGCACTATACGGCTAAAGCACCGCTGTTGATTGTCAAGGATATTCCGCAACAATCTCCTTTGTTATCAGAGCAGGCCAATCAATATTCTGCTGCTGTGATTCAAGCACTGCAAAATCAGGATTTTATTGAAGTTGAGGGACAAGCACTGGCTTGGGTACCGATAGATTTTGCTGATATTGATGAATATTTAAGCAGATTATCCTATCAGCGTAGAAAAAATTTCCGTCGCAAATTGAAATCGCAGCAATCTCTTGAGATAAATTGTCTGCATAGTGGTAACGAGTGCTTTTTTGATCCGGCAGTTCTAGATAATTTTTATCAGCTTTATTTGAATGTCTATCATCAGAGTGAAATTCATTTTGATTTATTGACTAAGGAATTCTTCATTCAATTATTGCAAGATGAAAAAAATCAGGCTCGAGTGATTACTTATCACCATCAGCAACAATTGGTTGGCTATAACATCTGTTTTATTGTAAACAATATGCTGATTGATAAGTATATAGGTTTCAGTTATCCGCTGGCACGTGATTTGAATCTTTATTTTGTGAGCTGGTTCTATAATTTGGCTTATGCTAAAAATCAAGGTCTGGCCTATTATGTAGCTGGCTGGACTGATCCTGAGGTTAAAGCCTCACTGGGAGCACGATTCACTTTTACGAAACATATGGTATATGTTCGTAATCCGCTGCTAAGAATGATTTTGAAGAAAATCAGTAATCGTTTCGAACAAGATAAAAATTGGCAGAATAATACCAGTAAGTCATCTAATCAGGAAAAACGTTCATAATGAATAAAACGGTGGTTTTAGATTTCGATCAAAGTGCTGGACATGATGATGAAGCTTTGACGATTGAGTTGGGCCAGTGGCAGGAAGCTATTCGCTTCGGCTGCTACAAATCTCAATTTCTTCGATTAGCTACCGAGTTAGACCATAAATTACCAGATCGCTATGGAACGGTTTTACTGGGCAGTGGAGATTATCACCACATTTCGTTATATCTTATTCAACGCTTGAAAAAATTTTTTAGTACTGATAAACCGATTCAAATTGTGGTTTTCGATAATCATCCCGACAATATGCGTTATTTATTTGGGATTCATTGCGGATCATGGGTGAGCTATGTTGCTCAATTGCCTTTTGTTAGTCATGTACATGTCTTGGGGATTACCTCGAATGATATTGGGTTAGCACATAGTTGGGAAAATCGGCTTAAACCGTTATGGCTTAATAAATTGACTTATTGGAGTATGGACGTTGATGTAAGCTGGGCTGATAAAATCGGTTTAGGCAAAGCGTTTCAAAGGTTTTCTTCACCAACCGATTTAATTCAAGCGTTCATACAAGCCCAGCAGACAAGTCATGAACCGGTCTATATATCTATCGATAAGGATGTATTGAGTAAGGATGTGGTACAAACCAATTGGGATCAAGGACGGATGCAATTGGATGATATCCTGACTGTGATCGGTGCTCTGAAGCAACGTATTATTGGCAGTGATATCACTGGTGAAGTGTCGCAATGGCAATATACCAGTTTACTTAAACGGTTGTTGAGTGCCATGGATAAACAAGAAGAGATTCCAGCAGAAACTTTGGCACAATGGCAAGCACAACATCATAAAGTTAATTTACAGTTATTGAATGCCTTGAGTGCTCATTAGCTTACCTCTGTCTGAATGACCTCACATATTTGTTCAAATTGAGAATCGGTTAACCAAGGACTATTGGTAATGGTTAACATCCGTGCAGCAAAATCCTGTGCATTGGGCACAGCGCTATGAGGTACGATCGACTGCAAGTAATCATATTGTGCCAATGTATGGATGAACAGACGAGTCACGCCTAAAGGGCTAGGCCACAGCTTCGCCATAATTGCATCACGCTGCTGAGTGGTCGGCAATAACAACATTAAAAAAGGCCAAACTCCAGTTGCATATTTATCCTGGATAACCTGTACGCCGTTAATGGTTTCCAATTGTTGTAATCGTTGTTGTGCTTGTTGTTGCAACAAGGCTAAAAAAGCTGGTAAGCGAGCAAATGCATTAACAGCGACATATTGACGCCAACGGCTGACCTGATGCATTGGAATAGCAAAATCAAAATCGTCTCCCACAGCACTAATCCATTGCTGCTGGCGTAAAGCTTTACGCCTTCCCTGACCGTAAACAAAATGCAAACCATAGGGATTGTATAACGCGCTATAACCCAATAGCTGAATAATTCGCCTTAATTCCCATTTCCATTGCCACGGTAAAGATTTGCTGGCAGTAGTACGAAATTGAGCACGTAAGTTCGGATGAGGTGATGAAAATAGACCACCTTCAAACATGGTGAGGCCTTTGCCTGCTGCCAGACTAAACAAAACAGCATCGCCATGATGCCCCACATCAGCACCTAAGGCTTGCGCTGCATCTTCGATAACACTGATCTGGTATGGCTGCACCACGTGCTTTACAGATTGCACATCAGTTACACGCCCTCCAAGATGGGTTGGAATCACCGCCAGCACTTCTTCATTAGTCATGGTAGCCAAATGCTTGATATCTAAATCGATACTATCAGGTTGCAAATCACATAATTGTATTTGTAAATCACAATGATGAATCGCTAAGGCAACCAGAGGACAAGTATAAGCAGGCACAATAACTTTCTTACGCTGTGGATATTGCTGCGCCAAACTGCTTAAAATGATGACCAAAGCTGCGGTGCCAGAGCAGGTAATTTCGACATCTGGCAAATGCAGAAAATGACTGGCTACGTTGGCTAAAGACTGGCTATTAGGCAGCCAATCTCGCCATTTAACTGGCAAACCGGCGGTAGGGGGATTTTCATAATAGCGTTTAAGCATATGCGCTTTTACCCGTATGTAATAGAGTTATACAGGATCGTGATGGTTGTCTGCCTCACTCTGAACCAATTGTTTCTCAGCAAAAGCCAAAAATAGAATCCCAGCTACGACAAAAATTGCACCTATTGTTCTAGTTATGGTGATGTGTTCATGAAATAGAAAAGCGGAAACCAACATCACTGTCACGACCTCTAAATGTGAAGCGGCAAATGCAGGACCAACAGGCGCTTTTTTCAGCAAAATCATCCAAGTAAAAAATGCGCCAATATAGCCCAGCACTGCAATATATACCCAAGGCTGGGTAAATACGCGCATAATCCACTCCATATTAGCCATCAGAGGTTGAGCATGGTTAGCCGTTAATTTAAAGCTACACTGCCCGATGGTATCAAACAACAGTAGGAGTGCAAAACCAATCAGATAAAATTTACGCATTAGGATACTCCTACCAAGACAACGCCTATAGTGATACAAAACATGCCTATCAGTCGGAATCGAGTTAGTTTTTCTTGGAAGAGAACTCTGCCTACCAGCATCAGTACGATAATATTAATGGAACCGAGCAATATTCCTTGGGACAAGGGCACCTGACTTAAAAAAGCCAGCCACAATAAAAACTCAGCCACATAAGAGCCAATGCCAATCCATAACCAATAATTCCGGAATAAATCTACCCAGTAATACCAACCATCGCGATTATTAGGAGCTATTGCTGCATATTTGAATGCTGTTTGACCCAAGGTGTCAAAACAGATATTAGCGAGCCATAAAATAAAAACAATCAGCGTCATGAAGGCGGTTTCCTTAAAATTTCGGTTAAATCAGGCTGACTGAACAATATTTTGAAAAAATTTGACCGATTCGTTAATCACTTCACGGCGCTGACGGTCAATGGTAATGAGATGATAACTATCATCTAATACGATGAATTTGGTTGGTCCACTGACATTTTCTTCCACCAAACGGGCATTGGTTTGAATATTGGCAATATCATCATGCCCGGAATGCATAATGAGACAAGGTGCGGTCACTTGAGGTAATTGCCGGCGCACTTCTTTGGCCAGCCACTGCATTTCTGCCAGGGCTGGAAAAGGATTACCAGCTAGTCCAGCACTGGCACTATCCCCACTGAACATACTGGCTGATACAGTCGCACGAATGCGTTCGTCTTTCAAACCATAAGGTGGTTTTTCAATAAATGAAGTTTTTTGAAACAGATGTAGTTTTTTCAGCCATGTCAGTAAGAAAAAAAGGTGCTTTGCCCAAAATGGCATTGACCAACCATCATAAGTAAAGGTTACGCCATAGACCCCGACACCTTTAATCATTTGCGGATGATCAGCAGCCAGTTTTAACGATAAAAGCGCACCCATGGATAAACCAGCCACAAATATATGATCAACATGCTGCTGCAAAAACTTAGCTGACTGTTCTACGCTTGCATACCAATCGTGCCAGGTTGTGCGACATAAATCTGCCTCATCGCCACAATGTCCGGCCAGTTGCATAGCATAGACGGTAAAGCCTGCCTGATTTAGACCTCTGGCAATAATGCGCATTTCATTCGGCGTACCGGTTAAACCATGGATCAACAGCACTCCATTGCGGTTACCTTTTAAAAAATAAGAACAATCTTGAATCATAATAAGAAATCATTTTTTTATTAAAGTGTGAACGCACCCATTTTCAACTGTAAACTGATTCTGCATTAATCAAATTGGGTAATATAGTAAGTACATCACTAAATGCACCAATAGGTTGAAATGGAAGTTGATGCTGCTGACAATATTCAATCAGTTTATCCTTAGCAAAAACCAAATCTACTTTATCAGCCACACAAAAATCTGAAGTTCCATCACCAACATAAAATACTTTTCTGTAATCAGATAATTGGCGACGATGCTGGCACTTACAATTACCGCTGGCTTTCACACAGTCACTACTGGCATATGGAAATTGCAGTTGCCAGTTTTGTTGACCGTCATACAGCAACTTATTGGCATAGACGGGTAAAAAATCAAGTTTATAGCGTTTCAAAATAGATTGTATCGCATAATCCAATCCATCACTGACAATATGAACAGTTAAGTTTTGCCTTTGAGCAAAATCCACAAAGTCTACAAAAGTTGGATCAATTTTAATTTGTGCCAAAACTTCATTCAGTTCCGATAAGCGGGCAGTCATATTGGCAATCTGCAGCTGCATACACTCTCGTGAGCCAATAATGCCATTGAGCCATTGCTGTTCAAGCTGCTCACATTTTTCATTGCCAAAATGGTCTAATAAAGTATCAGTGACATCTTTTTCACTGATGGTTCCATCGAAGTCACACAATACAATGTCCTGATATAAATTATTGCCACCAAAGAATTCTTTATGGCAAAATTTAATTTCTTCAACAGGTACAAAATAAGTCATAGTTTACCAAGTAATCTATACAATAAAAGCTTATTGTATGCATTTAATTAACAGATTTTTTGAACCCCAAAGGGTTGAAAATAGTAAATTAGATTTATCCCAGTGGATAAATGCCAGCAAAGAATTAACTATTTAGCATATTAATTCTTCAATCGACAACATTAAACTTTTCCTAAAAAAACAGCATCATCAAATATGCGATAAACATAACACGCTGATTAACTGCATTCCATACAAAATACTTTTCTACAAGCAACTCTATATCTGAATAGAGTGATTCAGATAGTAATTAGAGTGAGTACTGCATACTGGAAAACAATATTTGCACCACGGCATTTCGGAATAAGGATGCAAAAAATAATCTATTGATAAATCTAAAAATTAAAACCGAACTTATTATTTTAAATCATTTCGCTTGGGATATAAACTTAGCGTGTCTCATGGATTTTCCAAAAGCAATTTTTTCTGCTATTAAATAAAGCTTTGATTAAGATTTTCAATCAAAATAAACATATTAATTAATAAGTTATTCAATATTTACACTTATTTACTCTATATATAGCTGAGAGTTTAACTACCCTTGGTTTTATTTTTAGATACTTTAAGAAAAGGCTCATTGATGATATTCAGACGAAGTTACGGTATTTTGATGCCTAAAAATTTCCGCAAAATTGGTTAGTTAATCCAGCCCTACTATTGGATACTAAGCTTTCCAACAACGTTTAAGTCAATCTTATTGCTTGAAAGAGGGATATCAATGCAACATGGATGCTCTTAGACTGTTTGGGTATGGTTGAATAAAGCCAATGGTAGATTTTCCCCCTTAATCATCTTTATTCAAAGAATCCACCATTGGCAAAAATACTGATATGAATGGCTATTATTTTTTTTCAGTTACTGCACCATTATGGATGATTAACATCTTTGGCATTTTGACTTTGCCATCAGACATTAGGATTACTGAGACATATTCTGTTCCCCAAGTTTAATTTGGTCCTCTTCTCTATTTTCTTTCCCATTTAAATCTTTTGCATGTCATGTATTCAATTGCAGCAAGATAAAAAAACCGGATCTAAGCAAAGTTAGATCCGGTTCTCATCACTTGACCATATATCAATCAAAAAATAAAGGATTTTGCAGTTAATTTATCCCATTAAATTGAATATGCTCTAGATATCGATATTGGAGCGTGTATCTCCCTGAAGTCTTGATGATTCATGCGAATCCTGTGGTTCATTCGGCACATGTCTAGAGTCTTCAGATATATCATCCAGATCGTGGCCAGGATTCATAACAAGGTCACCCACAGCTACAGATTTCGTTGAACTCATGATGATTGCAGAGGATAAATTCTCACTAACTCGGTAAACAAGTGCTAGACCGACTTCTTCTGCCGGAATACTCAGATATTTGATCACGCCGCTTTTGCTGTCAGCATCTCTTGGAGGATCGGCTTTGATCTTTCTTCTTTTATTGACCAGACTAACCACTGTGCCTTTATCAATTCCATCTTTCGCACCTAAATTAAGAATAATCGTATGGAAAGTACCAGCTTCCAGAACACCATCCATTATAGAGATAACTTTACCTCGGATCTGTTTACTTGGAGCATGTGGCATCATCTGTAATGGATCACGCTCATCGGTAATTTTCAATAGATAATTACCATCAGTGATTTCTGAAACCACTTTAGTCACTATTAGCGGCTGTGCTGTGCGCGTAGGCACTTTAATTAATGGATGTAAGCGAGTGTAGTACTCATCGTTAGGCAACTCACTTTCATCTTTCGCGCTACGTTCTTGCAAAGCACTGTTTTTGTTGGCCAGCGTCGCCACTTCACCGGTAAAGCGTACTAATTGACCAAGATACTTATGCGTATCTGGATCAACCACATCACGATCGGCACGATAAACCAGATACCGACCTGGTTCCAATGTACGATCAGCATAGACACGATCGCCAGGAGAATAGATCAACCGATTATCCGGTCCGGTAACCAACCTTGGTGCGTTTTTGGTTTGTAGTTGATCTATGACTTGTGGATGCTGGGTAAAAATACGGTAATAATCTACATTGATGGTACTGATGCCATAACCAGCAGCGATATCACGAACTTGTGGTTTTAACTTGATGGTAGGAATATTATTATCAACAAATCCCAGCCGAGGCTGACCATTGACATAACGCAATGTTAGAATCTGTCCTGGGTAAATTTTCTGTGGGTTTTTAATTTGGGAACGATTTGATCCCCATAATTGTGGCCACTGCCAAGGGCTATAGAGATACTTGCGGGAAATACTCCATAAAGTATCACCTTTTTTCACCACATATTGTTCCGGTGCATCTGGACGTAAAGTGAGCTTTTTGGCCATAGCTGGCATAGATAACACCATACCTAAAGTGCACAGCAGGGTTATAATGTGTTTATGCATGTAAAGTATCCTTAGCTAAAATGCTATTTTAGTATGATTTGTTAATCATGATAAGAGAATTGCAGGCAGTTTACCTGAAACTCTATCGATAATCTTTAAAAATTCGCAATCGCCATCATATAGTGTTGTCACATCAAAGAAGGAATTTTGAAACAAAATGGCACTCTTAAACATTTTACAATATCCTGATGAGCGTTTACATACCATTGCGCAACCTGTTGAAGAATTCGATGACAAAATTCTTGCTTTAGTTGCAGACATGGCTGAAACCATGTACCAAGCGCGTGGTATTGGCTTGGCTGCTACACAGGTCAATGTACATAAACAAGTTGTGGTCATGGATTTGTCTGAAGAACGTGATCAGTTACGTGTTTTCATTAACCCAGTGATTACTCATAAAGAAGGTGATACTGAATTTGAAGAAGGTTGCTTGTCTGTGCCTGGGATTTATGAAACAGTCCATCGTGCAGAGCGGGTAACTGTTGAAGCTTATGATGAGCATGGCGAAAAATTCGTACTGGAAGCAGACGGTTTATTGGCCATCTGTATTCAACATGAGTTAGATCATTTAGCCGGAAAAGTCTTTGTTGAATATCTTTCGTCATTAAAACAAAACCGCATAAAAACCAAGCTGAAAAAGCGTGCGCGCGAAAGAATGTAAGTTAAATGCTTATCCATTCAAACAGCTAAATTTTTCTTATCTTTAATCAAAATGCATTTTGGATCAACAGCATGAAGCCTTCCATTATTTTCGCTGGCACACCCGATTTCGCTGCTGCATCCCTGCAAGCGATTGTGGCTGCTGGATTTGATGTACCACTGGTACTGACTCAGCCAGACCGTCCAAGTGGACGCGGCATGAAACAACAATCCAGCCCTGTAAAGCAATTAGCTTTGTCATTAGAGTTGGATATTCAACAACCCACCTCTTTAAAAGATCCTGAAATACAAGCACATATACGAGCGATTCAAGCGGATGTAATGGTTGTGGCTGCTTATGGATTGTTGCTGCCTCAATCTGTTTTAACCATACCACGCTATGGTTGTCTGAATATTCACGCTTCACTGTTGCCACGATGGCGCGGCGCAGCGCCAATCCAGCGTGCTATTGAAGCTGGTGACAGCGAAACGGGTATCTGTATCATGCAAATGGATGCCGGATTGGATACCGGTGCCATCCTTAGTCGTCATTTATATCCTATTGGAGAAAATGATACAGCTGCACAGGTACATGATGGTTTGATGGCGTTAGGAGCTAAAGCAATTGTTGCAAATTTACAACATTTGGATCAATTAAAACCCATTTCTCAGCCTGAAACTGGGGTGACTTATGCTCATAAATTGTCCAAAGCAGAAGCTCAAATAAACTGGCACCGTTCGGCAGATGAAATTAACCGTCAGATCCGAGCATTCAACCCTGTACCCGGCTCATGGACATTGTGGCAGGATAAGCCTTTAAAAATTTGGCGCGCTCAGGTCGTTGAAGGCTCAGGTCAGCCAGGTACCATTGTTCAAAGTGATGAGCATCACTTGATTGTTGCATGTGGCAGCAAAGCGCTAAGTATTGAATTACTTCAGAAAGCTGGCAGTAAAGCCATGCCGGTCAATGCATTTCAAGCCGGCAATGCCCTTTCTATCGGCACTATTTTTCCCTCTGCGGAGTCACATTCATGAGTATGGCTCTTGCTCAGCAACTCGCGGCTAAAAGTATTGGCGAAGTGTTAGATGGACATAATCTAAATGAAGTTTTGACACGCGTTTCACTCCAACATCCAGAATTGACTGGGGCAGATAAAGCCACTCTCCAGGCCTTAAGCCACGGCAGCTTGCGCTACTTGGGTTTATTACAGCAATTAGTGCGACAAATGACAAAAACGCTACCCGCTGCTGAAATTCAGCACCTATTATTTGTTGCCTTATACCAGCTTGCTTTTACCCGAAATGCTCCCCATGCTGTGGTCAATGAAGCTGTTGATTATGCTCGTCGGCTACACGGCGGACGCTATCAGAAATTGACCAATGCTATTTTACGTCGCTTTCTGCGAGAACAAGATGCTTTAGTTGCTGCGGCTGAACAACACCATGTAGCACGTTATAATCTACCGCAGTGGTGGCTTGATTACCTGAAAAAACAATATCCAAAGTACTGGCATAATATTGTTAACGCCTACATGCAACATCCACCAATGACTTTACGCATCAATCGTCGTTACAGCAATGCCGAACAATATCTGGCGATGTTAAACACCGTACATATTGACGCTAAAATACTGGATTCTCATTGCGTTATGCTGGATAAACCGGTTAACGTACAAAATCTGCCCGGATTTGCTGAAGGACATGTCTCGGTACAGGATTATGGTGCCCAGCAAGCCATAGCATTGCTCAATCCTCTTCAAGGAGAACGAATACTGGATGCCTGTGCTGCTCCGGGAGGCAAAACCGGTCATATACTGGAGTGGGCTGACTGCGACGTCACCGCATTAGATATCGATCCCAAACGGCTTGAACGTGTAGAAAGTAACTTACTACGTCTCCAACTTCACGCTCATCTGCAATGTGCTGACGCAAAAGACCTACAGTCATGGTATGATGGTCAGGCTTTTGATGCCATTCTTGCCGATGTGCCTTGTACTGCTTCGGGTGTCACAAAACGACATCCGGATATAAAATGGTTGCGCCAACCGCATGACAGCAGTACAACTGCCCAACAGCAAGAAGCCCTTCTAGATAGCTTATGGCAGACACTCAAACCGGGTGGACGCATGCTTCTGGCAACTTGTTCGATTTTTATTGAAGAGAACCAGCAGCAACTGGCGCGGTTTTTAGCTCGGCATTCGGATGCACGCGAACGTCAATCACAAATATTGTTACCTAACAGCAAACAAGATGGCTTTTTCTACGCGCTTATCGACAAAACTTAGTCTTTTTGCTGCCTTCGTACTCTGCCTGTACATCACAGTAGTACAGGCAGAAGGCATTAGCACCATTCGTGCACAAGCTACCATTACCAGTAACGGTCAGCTTTCGATTAATAGTCGCTTCAATCTACAATTACCTGATCAACTAAAACAAGCACTCAATCAGGGAGTACCGCTCAATTTCGACCTAAATTATCAACTGAACGCGCCTACTCTAGCCTCTTATCGTAACCGCATTAATAATCTTATTGGTGGGGATAATCTCATTCAGTTTAAACTGACCTACCACCCATTGACTGGTCGATACCGTGTCAGTATGGGGCCAACCTTTTCTACAGAATACAACAGCCTCGATACCGCGCTGAAAGCAATTGGTGCTGTAGCCAATTGGCGAGTTTTGAATAAAGGCGCACTAAGTGGAGCTACCACCAAAGAAGTACGTGCGGATGTACGTTTAAGCCTGAGTATCAGCCAATTACCCAAGCCTTTTCAAATCAATGCTTTGACTTCGCACAGTTGGCAGCTTGATTCTGGCTGGCATCACCTGATCATCAATGCGGAATAAGACAATGAGTCGGTTTATTTTCATACTGGTAGTACTTTGCGTCGTCACCTTGTATGTGTTGACCGTTGCTACAGGTAATACTGGCTTTCTATCAGGATATTTTTGGATTGCATTTGGTTTTGCTTCCCTGCTCCTTATCGCTTTGGTTCTGATGGTTGGTGCATACTGGTGGAAATTATTGCAAAGCCGCCATCGCCATGAATTTGGTTCCAGAATCGCCGTACGCTTGGCCACCATGTTTACTCTGGTTGCCATATTACCCGGTATTTTTTTGTTTGGTGTGTCTGCACAATTTATTTCTCACAGTATTCATTCTTGGTTTGGCAATGATACCGAAGAAGCCCTCAATCGTAGCCTCAGTTTAAGTAAATCTGCCCTTGATTACGAATTGGATAATAGCGTTAGTCGTGCCACCAACATTCAAATCGCTTTAATTGCCGCCAGTAGCTTGCAGCAGCCATTAACCCCAGTATTAAAAAATTACGCTGAAGATATACCATTCAGCCAACTTCAAATTCAAAATATCAATACGAATAAACCTCTTGTAGAGCACAATCCGAATCATTTACCTGTTGCCAGCCTCAGCACCGAAGCCATTAATCAACTTCGCAACAGTGGTTCGGTGCGTGAACTGGAAAGCATCAATAACATACTTTATTCGCAGGGTTGGTTATTCGTTCCTGATCCTAGTGGTCATAACGACAAAGCACTCTTTTTCCGTCAACCTGTTTCCAGCAAAGTGGCCAGAGATGCCACCTTGATTGAAGCCGCCCATGCCAAATATGGAGAGCTAAGCTTTACCAAAGAAAGCCTTCAAACCTTCTTTCTGGCCACCTTATTAATGGCGACGCTGCTGGCAATTATTTTGGCTTTATTGGTGGCTTTATATTTCGCTCGTCGTTTTGTCGCCCCCATTCTTTCACTGGCAGAAGGTGCTCGCGCAGTAGCCAAAGGGGATTTGAGTGTGCAGCAAACCATCTATGGAAAAGATGAACTCGGCAAACTGACCGAACTTTTCAATCACATGACCACCCAACTCAGGCATGCTCGTAGCCAACAAGAAGCGGCACGTCATTATCTGGAGCATATTCTCAACAGTCTAACCACCGGCGTCGTCACCCTCAATCCACAGGGTAACCTTATTACCTACAACGTAATGGCAGAAAACATACTGGGACAAAGCTTGAGCCCTTGTATGGGATACAGCATCAGCCAACTGGCTGAACACAACAGTCCACAAATGGCCATGTTAGCCGAAGTATTCCAACAGATACTGGCTACCGAATATCAAACCAAATCAGTACAAATAACTTACAACCATAAAGATGAAACCCTTATTCTCTTAGGTAAAGCTACCCCCCTCCCTGCAGATAGTGGCGGCGGAACAGTGTTAGTATTTGACGACGTAACTGCCTTAGTCAGTGCGCAGAAAGAAGCAGCATGGGGCGAAGTGGCACAACGTCTAGCACATGAAATACGCAATCCACTCACTCCGATTCAGCTTTCAGCAGAAAGACTTGCCTGGAAATTAAATGATAAACTAAACGAATCGGACGCCCAGATTCTAAACCGAGCAACCAACACCATTATTCGGCAGGTTTCAGCCATGAAAGATATGGTAGAAACCTTTCGCAATTATGCTCGCGCACCACAACTTAACTTAACTTATCTTGACTTAAATGAACTTATTCGTGAAGTTTTAGTCCTATATGAAGGTAGTAATTGTACATTTGAGGTCAATTTGAGTAAGATAGAAATGATTGTGAATGCAGACAGCGGTGCAATGCGACAAGTTATCCATAACTTGTTCAAAAATGCTGTGGAGGCTGCAGCATCAGATAGCGCCCCCACTGTTAGCGTAACAACGGAATTACATAACGAACATATTCTTTTCTACGTAAGCAATAACGGCAAAACATTTAGTCAGGAAATGCTATTACATGCATTTGATCCTTATGTTACCGATAAACCCAGTGGTACAGGTTTGGGATTATCGGTAGTTAAAAAGATTATTGAAGAACATGGTGGACGGATCCAGATCAGTAATCAGGAAACCGAGCTGGCTTGTATCAAAATAACGTTACCCTCACAGGTGAATTGAAATGCGAAGCAGTGATATATTAATTGTTGACGATGAAGTAGGCATCCGCGATCTATTATCAGAAATATTACAGGATGAAGGCTATACCGTCACCGTTGCCGAGAATGCAGATACTGCTCGCCAGCTGCGTCAGCAAACCCGTCCGGCAATGGTATTGCTGGATATCTGGATGCCAGATTGCGATGGAATTACCCTATTAAAAGAGTGGGCTAAATCCGGACAGCTGACCATGCCAGTGGTGATGATGAGCGGCCATGCCAGTATCGATACCGCCGTTGAGGCTACTAAAATCGGGGCATTGGACTTTCTGGAAAAGCCCATTTCCCTGCAAAAACTACTTAGCACAGTTGACCGTGCTCTCAAATATGGGCAAATGCAGGCAGCGTCTAACCTGTCCCTAGACAAACTTGGTCACAGTCAGGTTATCAAAGAATTGAATCAACAATTAGAGCAAATCGCTCGGTTCAGTTCTCCGGTATTGTTGACTGGCGAAATGGGATCACCTTTTGAACTGGTGGCTCGGGCGCTTCATAAAAGTGGCACCCCTTGGATTGAGCCCAGTCAAATTGACCAGATAGTTGATGCACCGATCGAACTTTTGCAAAAAGCCAGCAATGGCATACTTTATCTGGGTGACATTTCTCAGTATGGGAAAAGTACCCAACAAGGCATTGGCTTTCTTCTAACCAAAGCCGACCGCTATAACGCCCGAGTGATATGTATTTGCAGTCGCCCGATCAAAGAAATGATGAGCGACACGCTGCAAGATAACAAACTTTTGCATACCCTATCATCATTAATCGTTGCTATTCCACCGCTGCGTGCGCAACTGGACGATATGGTATTTCTGGTTGAACAAATCACCACCGAGCTGGCAGAAAGTCAAAAGATTCCGATTGTAAAATTTACCACAGCAGCCCTAAACGAATTACGCCAATACAATTGGCCGGGAAATTTGGAACAACTGCGCAATATCGTAAAAAGTTTAATGCTTACGGCTGAGAATAACGAAGTAGATGTTAAAGCCGTCAACAGCATACTTAACCAGTTTACCCATCAACAGCCACTGGAAAACGTGGGTAAATTCGACTTTGATCTACCATTGCGTGAACTAAGAGAAAATCTGGAAAGAAGATATTTCGAATACCATATTGCGCACGAAGGTCACAATATGAGCAAAGTTGCTCAAAAAGTTGGCTTAGAAAGAACCCATCTTTACCGTAAGCTCAAGCAACTTGGAATCCAGTTTACCCGCCGTCAAACCGAAAAATAACTGGCAGAGTTAGACTTAAATAAAAACATAAAAAGGATAGTATTAATTTCATTCATACTAACTGGAGAATTTTTCAAAGGAATATTCCAATAAAACATTGATTTAGCATGGCATAGACGTTAAGGTTACAACCAACCTAACCACTAGCCATTCAGGTCAATCATGAATGTTATTCCACTTAGCTTTGAATTTTTTCCGACGCGTTCTGAAGAGGGTCGGCGTAAACTGAGTATTACCCGTAAACAACTCAGCCAATATCAGCCTGAGTATTTTTCCTGTACATACGGAGCCGGTGGCACCACCCGCGCCGGTACTCTTCAAACCATTACTGACATCATGAATGATGGTGTGGCTGCTGCACCCCATCTGGCATGTATTGGCGCTAGTAATGAGGAAATGACAGAGCTGCTACATACATATAAACAAATGGGTATCCGCCACATAGTAGCATTACGTGGAGATGTGCCTTCAGGAGTTGGCTTCGGACAACAAGGCTTACGATACGCAAATGAACTCGTTGGACTAATCCGACAAGAATTTGATGATTGGTTTCATATCAAAGTGGCAGCATACCCTGAATTTCATCCGCAGTCGCGCAGTGCTGAAGATGACATAAATCACTTTGTACGCAAATGTCAGGCAGGAGCCCATTCAGCCATTACTCAATATTTCTTTAATGCCGATAGCTACTTCTGGTTTATCGATGAAGTTCAATCTCGAGGTGTAGATATCCCCATTATTCCAGGCATCATGCCTATCGCCAGCTTTTCTAAATTGGCACGATTTTCCGAAACTTGTGGTGCCGAAATACCTCGCTGGTTGCGACTAAAACTTCAATCTTATGCAGATGATACTGCTTCCATCAAATCACTTGGATTGGATGTTGTTACCGAGATGTGCGACCAATTATTAAGACAAGGGGCACCCAGCCTTCATTTCTATACCCTAAATCAAGCTGGTTTAGTTTCTACCATTTGTCAGCGACTGGGATATTAATAACCTATTTAATATTAGAAAATATAAGCATTTCATAGCCTAATATTTAGACCTAAAAAAAGAAGCTTAAGATCAATTGCCAACCAAGCATCGTTTTAAGCAAATAATCTACCATTGATAACACTAAAAACTGAATAATCGATATTAAGCCATCTAGATATTAATTGTTCAAATAAATCATCATTGGTTGTCAACGCAGTTATTGCTCTGACCTGTCTAACAACCAACTATGATTAAATGCCGTTCACCTAAAAATTAGCAATTGAAACTAGATCAGGTAAACAGATTAAAGTAGTACCCATATCGATTTTTTTATAAACATCATCAAATACAAATAACTATACTGAATCTTGATCGGTTTTATTATCTAAACTACTTATGCTTGAATGACTTGATACCAGCTTTTCCAGATTACTATTTATTTTGAATAAAATACTGATTAATTCAAATCCCAAACGCGCTAAAATGATATTTGTTAGAATAAAAATGATTCCTGAAAAAATACCAAATAATCCAGCGCCAAAACTCATTTCGAATGATTGAAAACTGGAGAATAGAATCCCTATACCAACCAGTACGATACAAAACAAACACAACCAATAAAATAAAGTAATGAAAACCGGGGTATACATCTTCTTAAAAAAGAAAAAATCTTTTATTGTAAAACCTTTATCATCCATCATATTCTCCTCAAATTTAGACTATGTCATAATCATATATTACCACTTCAGGCATATTGATCATTTAACCCATTGAATAATATCATACATTTTATTTTTGCCATAAAAAACCAACAGTTTGAAACTGGATTATTCGGCAACCGAAAATGGATCTATTCTTCAACATTATGTAGCGGGTAAAATTTCTGTTTACAGATGATGGTCGTTGAAACTAAATATCGTTTATATAATGAATTAGTCGCGAGTAAAAATAAGCTTTTGAATAAATCTAATCACTTATTTTTGAAGTTCGTCAGAATTAAAAACCGCCCAAACCTTTTTTTGAAGATATAAAAAAAGTGCCAACCGAAATAAACTATTCCTTGTTGACACTGATTTCGTATATTAAATAAATCTTATTGCAAAGATAATACTCTTTAATGTGTTAGCAACTGGTTTAAAAATTGCTGCGCTCGCTCATGTTTCGGATGAGCAAAAAACTCTTCCGGTGGCGCTTCTTCCACGATTTTTCCGTGATCCACAAAAACGACTCTATCCGCAACTTCTCTGGCAAAGCCCATCTCGTGAGTGACCACCATCATCGTCATACCACTCAAAGCCAAATCCTTCATCACTTTGAGTACTTCACCAATCATTTCAGGATCGAGAGCAGAAGTGGGTTCATCAAACAGCATTATCCGAGGTTCCATAGCCAGTCCGCGGGCAATGGCAACCCGTTGTTGTTGACCACCTGATAATTGCTGTGGGAAAGCATCTGCTTTATGATCCAAACCTACAATATTTAATAATTCTCTCGCTTTTTTTTCAGCATCAGCACGACTTTGTTTTTTCACTTTCATCGGCGAAAGCACAATATTTTCCAGAACAGATAAGTGTGGATATAAATTAAAATGCTGAAACACAAAACCAACTTCAGTTCGAATTTTATTGAGATCAGCATTCGGAGCGGCCACATTTATTCCATCCACCCAAATTTCACCTTGCTGAATTTTTTCCAACTGATTAACAGTGCGGATCAGCGTTGACTTGCCACTACCAGATGGTCCGCATACCACCACCACTTCACCCTGTTCAACTTTCAGATCTACTCCATTTATGACGTGTAAATCGCGAAACCATTTATGCACATTTTTAAATTCAATCATGTATTCCTCAGTACCATAAAGCAACCAGCCACAAATAGCTTAGGCCGATGCTGCAACATCTAACAGATGATTACTCAAAGTCACATACATTTCAGGAGCGATCCGCTCTGGTCTGTCACCCGGATCAATTCCGACTTCAATCATAACCGCATCATCTGCCCAATCCTTCAAATTATTATGAATCGTTTTACGACGCTGTTGAAACGCCTGCTTTACCAATGCAGCAAAATGAGCAAAATCACGAGCAATACCGATTCTACCTTTTTGTGGAATCATTCGTACCACCGCAGAATCAACCTTAGGTGCCGGCTTAAACGATTCAGGGGGGACATCAATTAAACATTCCATATCAAAAAAATATTGCAGCATGATACTCAGGCGTCCATAATCATTTGTGCCCGTTGCTGCAACCATACGTTCCACCACCTCTTTTTGCAACATAAAATGCATATCGATAATATCATCTACATATTCACCAAAGCGAAAAAGCAAAGGCGTAGAAATATTATAAGGTAAATTGCCGACGATTTTTTTTCGTCCAGCAATTGAATTAAAATCAAATTGCAATACATCCCCTTCATGAATCACCAACTTACTAGCAAAAGGGAGATGGCGTAATCTCGCTACAATATCACGATCAATTTCTATCACATGCAATTGCTTAACCGACGCAGCCAAGGGCTCTGTAATCGCTGCTAATCCTGGACCAATTTCAATCACAGTATCTTCAAATTGCGGGCGCACTGCACGCACAATGTCTTGTATGACTGCTTTATCTTGTAAAAAATTTTGGCCAAAACGTTTACGGGCGCGATGTTCTTTCATATACATTCCTTCAAAGATGCCCTATTATAAAACAGTCATGCCGCGAACAATCATATTCTTCCATTGATTTGCACCTTCAAACACATTCAATTGAAAGATCGGACAGCCTGATCGATCAATTTGGCAAATAACGCATTGGGTTAACTGCCTGACTATTCACCCGTACCTCAAAATGCAGCTTGACTCCCGTCGTACCACTGTCCCCCATCGTCGCTATGACCTGACCAGCCTGCACTGTCTGACCGTTACGTACTTTAAGCGTTTCATTATGCGCATAAGCAGTAATAGTAGAATTGCTATGCTTAATCAAAATCAGCTTTCCATAGCCACGTAATTCTTCTCCGGCATATTGAACAGTACCGCTTGCTGCAGCTTTGACCGGCATACCACGCACACCGGCGATATCAATACCTTTCTGGGTTTGACCGTTAAAACTACTGATTACCGTTCCACGTACAGGCCACTGAAGTTTAATATTTGGCGTTTGTCCACCACCGCCACCACTTTGCTTAGGCACATTTCTATCACGGGGCTTAGCTGGGGGATTTTTGGGTTTAGATGGCACAGAAGCAGTAGAAGCCGGTTTGCGCACCCGAATTAACTGTCCAACCTTAATCGAATTGGCATCCGGTAAATTATTCCAACGCACCAAAGTACCCACACTTTGATTAAAGCGTAAGCCAATACGATACAAGGTATCACCACGTTGCACCCTATAATATCCGTTATGCTCATTTCCCTTAGCGACAGGTGCGCTTGGAGCATAATGACTGCTAGAGCAACCACCTACCATGAACGCGCAACTGACAAAGAAGCACACCAAAACATATCTTATTGACATACAATCGGTTTTCCAGATTAACTTCATCAAATTTTTGCCCCTGAACGTTTATCCCCTGTTAGAATAAACCAACCAATCATTGCAGCCATATTAACATAGCTTGGATAACAGAATCGTTATATCACTGAAAACAAAAATTTTGTTTCTATCATTGATACATTTTGCAACCGCGTTACATCATGCTGAAAAAAATCAACCCAAGAAAATAAGCAGTTTCCATAACCAGCATATTGAATTATATGCGGCTGCATCCATTTAAAATACATTACACTTAGCAGGTAAACACAGAATGCGTTATATCCGGTGGCTATTTTTAATCGTAGCAATATTAGAAGTCATATCCATTATAATAGTGAGCCATTACATTGGTGGCGGATGGACATTGTTCTTAATGGTAGTTTCCGTATTTTTCGGTCTGTCCATGTTGCGTAACACGGGCATATCAGGATTATTCGTCGCGCTAGCCACCATCAATTCCGGTAGCAAAATCTCCCTATATCAACTATTGTGGCCTTTCCGATTTATCTTTGCTGCTTTATTGTTAATCAGTCCTGGTTTCTTTTCTGACCTCATTGCTGCCATCTTACTTTTACCAATAAAAGGAAAACCTCTGACCAAGGACTCCAGCAACCCTTTTTACAGCCAATTTTCGGCAAATAACGATGATATTATCGAAGGTGAATTTACTGTCGATTCATCCAATCAGGAACCCTCAACTCAGCAACACTCTGATCAGCTTCCGCCTAAATAAAAAACCGTCCAGTAATATCTGGACGGCTTCCATTTCAAGCCTGACTATTCCATTCGCATTTGCGGGAAAAGAATCACATCACGAATAGTTTGCGCATCAGTCAACAACATCACCAGCCTATCCATGCCAATACCACAACCACCTGTAGGTGGCAAACCATATTCCATTGCCCGAATATAGTCGGCGTCATAATGCATAGCTTCATCATCACCGGCATCCAACTGTGCCACCTGCGCTTTAAACCGTGCAGCCTGATCTTCCGGATCATTCAACTCTGAATACCCGTTTGCCAACTCCCGACCAACCACAAACAGCTCAAATCGTTCAGTTAAACCTGGTTTAGTGTCCGAACCCCGCGCTAATGGAGAAACTTCTACCGGATAGTCGACAATAAAGGTAGGTTGCCATAACTGACCTTCTGCACATTCTTCAAACAAAGCCAGCTGCAAACTTCCTAGCCCCTGTGCCATCGGTATACTGCCACCCAATTTTTTGATTTCAGCTTGCAACCAAGCTTCATCACCCAATTGTTCCTCAGTATAATGCGGATTAAAATGGCGTATAGCTTCTACAATGGTCATGCGAGCAAAAGGCTTACTCAGATCCACTTCCTTACCATTGTACATAACCACTGCACTACCTGTAGCAGCAATCGCCGCAGCACGGATAACCTTTTCCGTCATCTCCATCATGCGCTGATAATTAGCATAAGCCTCATAAAATTCCATCATAGTAAATTCAGGATTATGGCGCGTACTCATGCCTTCATTACGGAAATTGCGATTGATCTCAAATACCCGTTCCAAACCACCCACAACCAAACGTTTTAAATACAATTCTGGAGCTACCCGCAAATAAAGATCCATATCAAGCGAATTATGATGGGTGATAAACGGTTTTGCCGTTGCTCCGCCAGGGATAGGATGCATCATTGGTGTTTCGACTTCAAGATAACGTTCATCCACCATCACATTGCGAATTGCCTGAATAATCTGACTACGCTGAATAAACGTTTTACGAGACTGCTCATTCGTAATCAGATCAACATAACGTTGACGATATTTGAGTTCCTGATCGGCCAATCCATGAAATTTATCCGGTAATGGACGCAAAGACTTAGTCAGCAAACGTAATGCAGATACTCGAACGGTCAATTCACCATGATTGGTTTTCATCAACTCACCTTCAGCACCGACAATATCGCCTAAATCCCAGTGCTTGAATTCATCATGCAGAACTTCACCCACACCCTGATTATTGATATACAACTGGATGCGCCCAGTCATATCTTGAATCGTCGCAAAACTAGCCTTACCCATATGCCGCTTCAGCATAATCCGCCCAGCCACCTTCACAGGTATGGCTTTTTCAGCTAAAGCATCCTTATCGAACTGCTCAAACTGTTGGTGTAAATCACTTGCAAAGGCATCACGTTTAAAATCATTTGGAAAAGCAATGCCTTTCGCACGAATGGCTGTCAGCTTTTCTCGACGATGTGCCATAATCTGATTTTCATCTAATTGTTCTGTCTGCTCGGCTGCTGCCGGCGTATTTTGCTGTTCACTCATATGCATCCCTATACCATACCTGATAACCGTTGTTACCAGATCGCTTTAACTAATCACAATGTGCACATTATGCCAGTTTTGGAAATCAAAAATAGCCGTCTATTCTAAGCTAAAACAGCCATTTTGACACCTAAAACACCCATTTATCTTTTAATGATTATCATCACGATACAGTGTCATACATAAAAAAACTGATTTTGTCACATTTCTTGCACTACAATCTAACAAAACGGGTAATTTACACCACTCATGGCCTATTTATCCCTTACGTAGAGCCTAATTTTTAGTTGCCAACATCACATCAAGCCATTGCAAACAGCATATCCTGACCAGCGATAAATTAACCTACATAGGTTTAATCAATCAGTAGGCTGATATTGATAACCATCACCAACTCAATCAATGCCTGAGCAAATCGCGCCCATTTCAAAACCCTATTTTCATTTTCGGCGCATATCCGTCAATGACGGCGAAGCAAATCAAAATTTTATTAAGCTTATAAATATGAATATCAACAAATTGATTTAACATAATTTATCTATATAAATCAGCTCATTAACCATAGTTGCGCAAATAATGATTTCATCTAAACAATTGATTTTTTTTCCATATAGCAAACATAACTGACAAACTCAAACTACAGGAGATGCCTATGTATCAACTTCATCAATATGACACCGACACCGCCATGAATTCAGCCTTGGCCAATGCCATTAGAGAAGATCTACAGCAAGCCATCAACCTGCGTGGTAAAGCTTCTCTTGCCCTTTCCGGTGGCCCCATTACCATTGAACTATTTCAAATCCTAAGTCATACCCAATTACCCTGGAGCCAAGTCTACATCACATTGGTTGATGAACGTTGGGTTGATCGGCATCATGAAGACAGCAATGAAAGACTGATACATACACATTTACTGCAAAATCAGGCTAAATCAGCCCATTTTATCAGCATGACTACTGAAGCGGAAAATCCTTATGACGGCGTTGATGAAATTGGGCAACGCCTGAAACAACAGCTCCCTCTGCCCATAGATGTTCTGGTCTTAGGCATGGGCAACGATGGACACACTGCTTCCCTTTTTCCGCATGCTGCTAATCTTGCCAAAGGGTTAGATATGCATTCAAACCAACTGGTTATAGACATGAAACCACTTACAGCACCACACGATCGCATTTCACTGACATTACCAGTCATCGTAGCTAGCCAACACTTGTATTTACAATTATCCGGTGCAAAACAAAATCAAGTTTTTCAACAAGCTTTAGATGGAAACGATAGCAACGATATGCCCATACGGGCAGTATTACAGCAACGTCCAGATTTAGAAATTTATCAATCGCTATAAAGAAAACGCCGCTTATAAGCGGCGTTTTTCCATTATTTGTATCATCTTTACCATGAATAGCGGTAATTCAGACTGGCACCGAATTTTTGTTCCGTTTTTTGTCCGTTTGCATAATTGAGTTTGAAATCCGCATGATTATTGCGATCAAAATCCACACCGACTCCAGCTTCAAACAAACCTGAACTTCCCGCACCCTTAATAGACAAATATTCATCATCAACAATAACATTGCCTAAGCTATTTTTATCATGCAACCAATAGGCACCAACATATGGTGTAAAACTCACTTGTTTTACATTAACAGAGGTTTTAATCGATCCGCCAAGTTGACTACGATAAAAATGAGTAGATTCCGTATATTGATCCCCAGATAAACGACCGACTGTCAGACCAAGCTTAGGTGTCACCACCCATTGATCGGCCAAGCGAATATCCCGACCAAATAACACATCTAAACTATGTGCATTCCAGCTTGTATCATCCATTTTATTCGCTGAAGTTTTGAAATGACTATAACGATAAGATCCGTCACCAAACCAACCGTTGATGTTTTGCCACCCAGCGTAAATACCAGTCGTCCAAACCTTAATGTTGCCGTCTTTATAGTCACCGTTAAAATCAACACTTGAATGACCACGACCAACAAAAGCACCCAAATAAAGCTGATTATTTTCATTACCAATAGGTAAAATATGATCATAACCCAATTGCAGACTATAAGATTTTTGCTTGAATCCAGAGGTCATCAAATCATAACTGGTCTGTGTACTGTCAAAATGATTATTGGCATAATTACTGTCCAACCACAAATTATTGGTACGTGCATGATCTTTCAAATTATTGAACCGCGTATTGAGTGGCTGCTGTAATTGATAGACAAACTGATTGGCTGCCTGACGCATGCCAATTAGAGAGTTGGCATAATCACTGATTTCATAATATGAACCATGCTGACCACCTCCGGTTGCCAATGCACCATTAACATTATTCAAAATCCATTGATTGCCATCTTGTTGAAAAAAGTAACGATAGCGACCGGCATCAACATAATTTTGCATCATAGAAAACGCACCGTCTCCTCCACCTCTTACCTCGACTAAAGTCACCTGACCATTGGCAGTTTTCGGACGTTTACGACTATCAGCAACACTTATTTGATGCTGACCATGTAACTGTCCTTCAATAATGATCTTATCTGATTGTCCATCAGCCAGATTTGTATTCATATTGAATACACCATTACTGCCGTTGAGATCACCGTGAATTGTCAATATTTTAAAATTATTGCTACTTCTGGAACTCACACCGCGTGAATGACCATCATGGCGAAATGAAACCGTTGAATCATGAATATTTAATTCATCCATTTCACTATTGCCAGTGATCAACCAACTGGATCCGTTTTTAAGATTAAAAGTTATTTTTGGCGATGGGCGCAAATCAATAAAAATTCGTCCAGCCAACTTTGAATGATCGGCCGTTAAAGTAAATGGTTGTTGTGCAGCTATGGATTCATCTCCTAATTTTTCATCATCCTCATCTGCTTCTGAATATAAGCGACGATCATTAATACCTAGCAATGCATCTTTCGCCATAAAAGAACTATTTTTAATATTAAAATTATTTTCCTTGGGTGTATATTGACGTGTATGCAAAGAAATTCCATAACCTGCTTCGATACTACTATTTTCAATATTAACATTGCTACCATTTGATAGATTAAATGCAAGACTTTCAGGATTGGAAAAATTCATACTACTGTCAATAAAATTAACATTACCTTTATCAAAAACTGACACCCCCATATTCCACTGTCCACTACCTTTTATTTTGATGCGCTTAAAATTCAACTGACCATCTTCTTCACTCCTACCCGCGAAAGAAGTATATGCATCTGCACCTAAATTAATTGTGGAATCGTGTGCATCTATTTTACCCGTACTACTGTACACCTCATATGCTACAGAATTAGCTGAATCAATATTCATATCCGCTTGCGAATCAACGTAACCAGCAGTCACGTCTACAGCCGTCATTCCAATATTATTAAATTGTTTTGGATATCCTTTTAAAGTAAATTGAACACCCTTGGGGATAATTGCCGAACTGCTATCTGATTCAATATTTACACCGGTAAGATGGAAGTGGTCTCTTTTATCACCATAGGCAGGATCGTTTAAAAATGAAGAGTCTAAAACAATATTGGCGTTTTTATCAAAAATTAACTGAATTGGTTCAGTTTCACCATAAGCATCGGTATCAAAAACAACGCTATAATGATCTCCACTTAAGAAATCGTTGACATTAGGAACTGAGTTTTTATAGTTTTGACCAGAAATCAAAACTGTTCCATGCAAATTTGATCCACTGCCAATCCGACACCCTGAAGGATTTGAACATACGCCACTTGCCATGCTATAAGCAGAAAAAGAACCAAATAGTGTTAAAAGTATGGCGTTAATTTTAGTCTGAGTAAAATTTGATTTCATCGTAGTTTCAAATATTTAAAATAATAATAAAAAAATAATAGCATAATTAACAATACATGTGTTATTTTTAGTTAAATATATTTTATTTATTTTAATATTTGTATGATAGCAATCAATTAATTACGTGACTACGTCATTAATCGTGCCGGTACTTAAGCATAAATAATAATATTTTAATGGCATATATGCACGATCATGGTAATTTAATCATCATGGTTGGTATGTTTAGTAACACAAGTTAATAAGATGACTTTGCAACAGCTGAATTTTTGATGGGGCCCTATTTACTGGCTTAATTAGATAATTGAATTGTTAGCTTTTCGCTTCTATACTGATAAAAATCTAACATCTATCCCCTTTTCTCAACTAAGACGATCATGATTGTATTTGCTAAGCATTGCCAATATATTTACTGATTTATTTGAAGACCAATTCTTCAGAAATTTTGGATCGTCAAATTATTTCAACCAGGCTTATTACTTTTTCCGAATAAAAATGACCCAATCGCTTAGGTTAAATAATTTTGCTCGCTTTAGGCATAATTTATGTCGATATCGACCATTATTAGCTCAAATTCGAATTTCTTGGCTTAATTACCAGCTTCAATCTTTGCATCAATAACCTACGTATTTTTCTTTGGGAATATTCTGCTTTTGGTCTAACTTGATTACTTTATTTTATACTGATTATTCAATTATCTAATAAGCATAATATGACGAATTAAACTTCACAAAATATGCTAGATGATCAATTACGCCTATTTAGTATTAAAATTCATTGAAAATTATAGAAAAGAAAAAATCCAATTTTTTAAGTCTTAACTAAAATGTGTCAACTAAGCTGCAACCGGGTGTTATTGTTTAGTTCAGTAAGATTAATCTGTATTTATTTGCAACGTTCAATTGCAATTATCCATGCTTGATTGCATAAATAACCTGTGTATTCGGATAATTGATAAATGATTGCGGAAACAGGTATTCGCCTTCAAAGATAGGATAGTTTATAAGCGTCCATTTAGGATCGAATGAAGGTTCAATTTGCCTGATAGAATCAAATAATAAAGTGGTGCAGTACAGGTGACTTTTGTCCCGACTAGCTAAAATAAATGGCTTACCACGTTGAGTTAAGAGTAAATTAGCAATTTGCTGTTTTTGCTGTGAAGTTAGAAACAACGGACGAATAATCGCGCCTTTAGTTGCCAGTTGGGGGCTGAGAAAGTGATCCAAATCAGAGATAATCACTTGATCAGAATATTCTTCTTCATCATTGGTGGTAGCATGGATAACTTTAACATTAGGCTCAGTGGCAATTATCATACCAATATGGGAATATTCACTTTTACCCAAATAACTGATCCAGCGACTGTCATTGACTGTCCCCATTCTAACAACCCAATCGCCAATCTCAAGTTTAGGTAAATGTAATAATGCATTGATTTGAGAATGCTGATGGCGATCATATACAGTAACAATCACGCCTGTCAGCAGCATGGAGGAAATCAACAACAAGACTAAAAAACGTTTACGCATAATAAAAAACTTGCAATGAGCAAGTCTTGACAAGTTGATATGTCATGGATTTTCCAGTACCGTTAGATTGAATTGATCGTCTATTGCGCATACTTGCGTTGGCGGAATCTGTGAATTTCACTGTAACAACCGCTTTAGCGTATTGTTAATCATCCGAGTATTTCGCTTCAGCAGCCAAAAACACGGCTACCGCACCTTTTTGCTGCATCTCGCCTAGCTATCGTCATACCTGCTTGAATTAACCAAAAAGCAAATCTTTCATATCAGCACTTTTGATTATTCAATACTGCACTTTTACAGCTTGTAATAAATAAACCCTGGTTAATTTTCTATCATTGACCAATAAAATGAATTATTGATCAATAACTTTATTTTGTCATTTTTTCGCTATGCACATCAATATTGTTCACTTATCCAGATAAATCATCCATCCTGTTTTGGTCTTTTTTAACTCTATATCCGTGCTATCAATTTCCTGACTATTGTTAAAACTCACGTTGACTTTTACAGTTGCGTATTGTTTGTCATTTGATAACCTGGCTTTCTCAGCATCTATTTTTTTTATACCGCCGTTTTGTTTGGCTAACTTGGACGTTTGCTCAACCAATTTTTTCATTTTACCTGAAAATATTTTTTGTAATTCTTTATCTTTTTTTTCCTCTTCTTTGAAATAAATTAATGAAACTACCGTTTTTTCATTGCCTGAATAAATCGCTTCTACCCAGTCTTTTGCAACTGATTCTGGAGTGGAACCCTTATTACAGGCAGTAATAACAAAAATCAACATCAGCGTGGTTAATAAACTTATCAATTTTTTCATAGCATTTCCTCTAACTTCATTTTTACCATGTCCATAATATAGATCTGTAAAAATTAAATACTGTTGAATACATTAAACTTAAAAAAGTATAACACAATGTTTCATTTATCAAGAAAGGTAATTAGGATAGGTTGTTATCAATGGTTGGTAATTGGCTATGCTTGTCGCTCTGACGTCTTTCCAGTCAATGATCAGATCTTTATTTATTGATATATTTTAAGTTGATCAAACCATCTCTCTTCTGTTGTCGCTAAATTCTCTAAAGCAATAACTTTTCTCACCGATAATGGTTACGTAGACAAAAACGTTTAATTTATCGTGTTTTTATAATCATTAATAAATATTAATCTGCTTATCAACGTAACGAACTTGCTAATATTATCAGGAAATAGAGCGTCATAATTATTGGCAACCTAAAGACAATTGAACAATAACCAATTAACAGAATAACGGTGATTAATGTGAATTTCCACAATTCATGCATTTTCACAAAAGTAGAAATCATGTTGTCACCACATTAGCTTCTGCATGCCAGATTTAAACAAGATCCTAATTGAAACAACTTCACTCCTGCCATGATCGCTGCTACCCCGATAATCGCAGTGATTAGGCCAAAACAAGTTATTACCCCGCAGATAACCATAAGAAGCCCGAAGATTTGTTGCATAATCGTAGTAAATCTCACCTTTTTTGGCAGGTATCAGTTATTGTAAATGCAATGATCTTGTCTGCATATTAATGCATATTTTTCTAATAGTGGAAAGATTGGCTTTAAAGTTACACGAGTTTTAATAATCAATTTAATCTCAATAAAAAAACTCTATCGTATAAAGGTTTTTTCAGTCTTATCATCAATTAATAAGGATATGGTGATCATTGTCCACCATTTGCGGCCAAAATAGCGAGAGTTAATCCAAATATTATAAACGCATAAAATAACGCATATAAACACAGCACAATAATAGTTGTGATTAATGTGAATTTCCAATATTCATGCATATTCTCAAACGTAGCAACCATTTCATCACCACTTTGAGTTTGGCAAGCTATATTCAAAGAGGATCCTGATTGAAACAATTTAACTCCAGAAATGATCGCTGGCACCCCGATAATGGCAGTAATAATACCCAAACAAGTTAATACCCCACCTATAATCATGAAAACCCCGTAGATTTGTTGCATGAGGGCAATAAATCGCATCTTTTTTTGTAATATTTCGGTTAATTTAATTGAAACGGTATTACCTTCACGATAATCCATAATTTTCCCAATAGTGTAAAATTTGCTGTAAAGTTGAACGGGTTTTAATAATCTATTTACTTTGAATAAAAAAACCTCTATCGAGTAGAGGTTTTTCAGTTTATGATGAGTAAATGTAAAAATAGTTATTAATGTAAACCTTTTGCTGCCATGATACCGGCAGAGATACCAAACATAAGGATAACCAAGTAAAATAAAACAGTCATGATAAATGTGATTAATGTGAATTTCCAATATCCATGCATATTCTCAAACGTTGCAACCAATTCATCGCCACTTTGGGTTCTGCTAGCTATGTTCAAAGAGGATCCTGTTTGAAACATTTTATATCCTGAAATAGCCATCGGAATCCCGTAAATAGCAGTGAATATGGCAATACAGGATAATACCCCACCTATAACCAGCAACACTCCGGAAATTTGTTGCATGATCGCTATAAACCTCAATTTTTTTTCTAATATTTCAGTTAACTTAAATGAAATGGTATTGCCTTCACGATAATCCATAATTTTTCCCAAGTTAGAAATTTGTACAATAACAGTGGATATAAGAATAACATTTATAGCAGGATTAACAAAGTTTTTTATTCATTAACCGTTATGAAATATTATTTAAATTGTTATTAACGCAAAAATGATCGTGAGTATCATTCAAGCTAAATCTACTGAAAAAAATATTTTCTGTCGTTTAGCTCGGATGTTGTATAAATTCTAAAATGATGTATTTGCTTAGATGAGCTAAATCTACAGCTAAATGATCATTATTGTATGATGGATCAATTAAAATTTTGATGTGTGCTAGATAATATAAAATCTAAAGAAATATAAGCTGGGGATTTGTCAATGCAATGCATTACTGAATAGGAAAATAGAGTGATGCTGGTGGGTCGTGAGCGATTCGAACGCTCGACCAACGGATTAAAAGTCCGCTGCTCTACCGACTGAGCTAACGACCCAACAGGAGCGCGCATTTTAGACATAAGCTTTAATGTTGTCAAGAGGCTTTGTTTACTAATTACGCTAAATACTAAATAGATTTGTACCTGCACATATAGGTATTCGACAAGATTATTTACTTTAGAATTAATATCTGGATTTAATCTCTACAGTGATTGCATTTCTCAGCAAATTAAACACACAACTATTAATTTTTAGCTATCACAGGTGCAACAAAGGGTAATGAATGATTGCATACATAGATCTATGCAGACAATCGACTCTTTTAGTTGCAAAAATGTCTATTGTTTATTGCAATTTCAAGCAAATTTTTTTCAATTTTTTTGGAATAAATCAATATCTTAGCTTGTACGAATAAGATCATACCGAGGTTTGTGGTCATGTTTTTTTAATAACGCCCAAAAAGACGTATCAAATTTAAACCTGACTACACTTAAATTAAATTAATTATAAATTATTTAATATATTCAATTATTTAATATTTTGACATACGCTTTCAACTATAGTCGAATGCAGATGTAAGCCTAACTACATGTATTAATCATTTTAATACAGGTACTACGTTAAGCAAGGTTTTAATTTGGCACTTCACACTCACATCTGTAAGTAAAATAAATGGACAAACAATATAAATTTCAGCAACATGCTAGCTATCGAGCAGACTTGATGCCTGTTCGTACGAGATTGCGGCATAATAAAAAAATCTTATTTAAACTGATTAGTTTAATTGGCGTCACTGTTTTCACTAGTGCCAGAGTACAAGCACAGTGCGCAACAGCAGCATCTGTTCATGCGGCATGTCATGATGACGGAATTAATCAAGTTTATATTTCTCATTTCAGTGGCACCACCATTAATCAGGATGGATACGTTGATAACCGCAATACCGATGCAGTGGATATTCAAACGAGTGAAAATGAGCTCAATGGAACGCTCAATGTCACCAATGAAGCTAATGCCGGGGATCTGACGCTCAATGTAAGAAATAAAAATATCAAAAATATTTCAGCTACGAATTCAGGTCAAGGTGGCATCAATATTCAATTGTACGAGGATATGGTCACGTCCGACGGGACTGGTATCGCCATCACCAATAATCATTCTGCCACCAATCTGAAGATTAACACGCAAGCGATACACAGTAATAGTAAAGGCATAAATGCGGTCAATAATGGATCCGGGGCAACGGTCATCAATGCTAATCGGGAAATTATTTCCTATAATGGTGAAGGCATTTACGCGGTTAATAATAATGATACGACTGACTTAACCATTCAAAGTGCAGCTATCAATGCTAAACAACATGCCATCTATGCCCAAAACAATGGTCATGGGTTAACTAAAATAGACGCTCAACAGCAATTAACCGCACAGAATGGTAATGGTATCTATGCGCAAAATGGAAGCACGACCACTGGTTTGTCCATTCACACAAAAGAAGTAAATGGGGGTCAGAATGGTGTGTATGCGCAAAATAATGGAAGTGGCACGACAACTATTAGTGCAGACGGACAGATCACGGCAATCAATGGTGATGCAGTTCATGCTGAAAATCAGGCAGCAACCACGGATTTGAACTTACACACTCAGGATGTTCGGGGTAAGAATAATGCCATTTACAGTATTAATAATGGCAGTGGGGCCACTGATATTCACATTGCCGGAAATGCAGTGGCGGACAATGGTAATGGTATTTATGCGTTTAACCATGGCACGAATCTCACTATTCAAGCGCAAAATATCAATGGTGTTGCAAGTGGCGTTTATGCATTAAATAATGGATCGGGGCTGACCAAGATTATAACCACTGGTTTAGTTGAAACGACTAATGGCGATGCGATTCATGTGCAAAATGAGGGTCGTACAAGCGGGCTCATTGTGAATGCTCATCAGATTAATAGTCAAAACAATGGCATTTACAGTACGAATAACGGTTTGGGAGACACCATCATTAACGTTGATGGCGATATAACGGCAAATACTGGCAGCGGTATTAGCGCCCAAAATCTAACGCAAAGTGAAAGATTAACGATTAGTGCTCATCATATCAACGCTAATCAAAATGGAATTTATGCCATTAATAATGGGTCTGGTTCAACTTCTATTACCACCACCGGCAATATTGTGGGCAAAAATACTTATGGCATCAGATCTGAAAGTAGTCAGCAGAGCAAAGATACCATCATTAAGCAGTCATCTGGGACAATCAGTGGCGCGATTACCGGCATTAGCGTCATTAATCAGGGTCAAGGCAATACTGATGTCACCGTCAATGGTAAGGTGAATGGTGGTAGTGAGGCCGGCATTTTGATCAATGGGAAAAATGGCGCTCACTCCGACATTATTTTAAACCGTGGTTCGGATGTAGCGGCGGCTTCAAATGTGGCTATTCAGGATTATGATGATAATTCCAATGTTGTTTTGAATAATGGATCTAAGGTAAGTGGGCAGATTTTGCTTGGAAATGGCAGTGATACGCTGACTATCAATCCCGGCGCGGATATTACTGCTTTAACGATGGTAGATGGTGGCGACGATACCAGTCCTAACGATGGCATGGTCGATACTCTAAATATTAATCAGTCATTGACTGGATCTACTTCGTATAATTATACCCCCAATAATGGACGTGCTGGGGACATTGCCATTCGCAATTGGGAAAATATCAATGTCGATCAACAAAGTACGCTCACTTTGAGTGGAGATCTCAATACCAATCAACTCTCTATCGCTGCAGGATCGATGGTGAATCTTATTTCAACCATCAATCAAGCCTCTATCACCGGTAATGTTAATAATGCCGGAAGCATTAGTTTAGGTAATAATCAACCTGATAACAGTTTGAAAATTATTGGTCATTACGTAGGGCAGGATGGCAGATTAGTATTAGATTTAAACCTGAATACGGAAACCAATAATCGCAATGATATAGCTGACAGGTTGATTGTGACGGGTAACACCAGTGGTCATACATTTATAGATTTTTCTTCTATCAATGGACTGGGTGCCGCAACGAAAGATAATGGCATCGAACTGGTCAACGTTGGAGGACAAAGTACGGATAATGCTTTTAGTCTGGTTAAAGGACATGTTGATTCTGGTGCATATGAATATCATTTATTTAAAGGTGATGCACAGAATCAAGGCAACAATTGGTATCTGCGTTCTGAAAAAGATTCTACTAACCCAACTAACCCAACTAACCCGACTAACCCGACTAACCCGACTAACCCGACTAACCCGACTAACCCGACTAACCCGACTAACCCGACTAACCCAACTAACCCAACTAACCCAACTAACCCAACTAACCCAACTAACCCGACTAATCCATCCAATAAAATACCGTTATATCGCAAAGAAGTACCATTATTCGGTGCGGTGGCTGCTCAGCTGCGTCAGGCCGATAGTCTGTTACTTTCTAACTTGCATCAGCGTATAGGTGCTACGCCTGCTGTAACTGAACGAATGAGTTGGGGACGAGTGATTGAAGCCCGAACAGACATTCAGCAAGATGGTCAGGCTCGCATCCGCAGTAAGGGCAATTTTACCGGATTGCAATTGGGTAGTGATGTATGGAATGAACATAACTGGCATTTAGGTGGCTATCTTGGCTATGTGTATGGCGATGTGAAAGTCAACGGTTTTGCCAGCGGGGTCAATGACCATGTAGGCAAAAACACCGTTCACAGCTATTTCCTTGGTTTATATGGTACTTATACCAATGATCAGGCAGCTTACGTTGATATTGTTTTGCAAGGTTCTCATCATCGTGTTGATATTAAACCGAATGGTAACCCAGATAGTCGGGTCAAAGGACATGGCTTAACCGCCTCGCTTGAAGCAGGTAAACCATTTGTTCTCGGTAGCAGTAAATGGCAATTAGAGCCACAGGCACAAATTGTTCATCAGTGGCTCAATCTGGATGACCAAGACATTAGTGGACAGACAACAGTCAAACAAAGCCATAATGATAAATGGTTATTCCGCCTTGGTGCGCGGATGCAAGGTACCTATGCCATAGGTAAAGGAGTCATGCATCCTTATGCACGTGTGAATGTTTTTTATTCACCAAATGGTGCTGATCGCAGCACCTATAGGACTGAGGCAGCGACAACTACATTATCAGCTGGTGCAACACACACCAGTACCGAATTGGCCATTGGTGGTAGCTATCGGCTCAGTGATAAAGTGTCTGCTTATGGCGAAATCGGACATACCTGGTCCAATAGCGGCAAGGCTAAAGTGAAAGCACCAGTGAGTGGTTCGGTTGGCTTAAAAATAAACTGGTAATTGAAATTTATTGGCAAACCCGGTTATTAATTGATACGGCACCTTGACGAAAAAAGTGCCGTATTTTTTATTGGGTATTGTGCTAAATCATCGAGTTAAGACTGCTTCAGTTCAAACGCTTCATGGGTTTGATGAATGACAAATGATAAGATAGAAAATTGAATGGTTACTGAATACAAAAGGATTACGAAATGAAGGGTCACTGTTTCAACTGTATTGGGTTGACGTTGGCAAGCGCTAGCAAAATTTCGGATCATCACCATCACCTATCTGCTCGATACAGCTAGCACTCACGTTGCCAACAAAATCATGACAGCGTTTATTTGTCTATCATTACCCAGTTACATGAATAAATAGAATCATGATTAACATCAAATATTTTGACCTGGATTAAAACAGAATTGACAACCTTTGCTCTAACAATCATTTAATTAAGCGGTAAATTAAGATTTTTTTCAATCTTACTGACTTCCCGAAGAGGTACCAATTTTAATGTCTACCCAATGAATAGCGATAAAAGCGCAGGTAGAAATTTGCTTGAATAGGAGTTTGTTCATTTTAAATATGAATACAGATTTCTGTTATGAGTTTGCGGAATTGAAACCATTTCGCTGCCAATTGATGTCCTGTGGTGTGTAGATTGGCAAGTATATCTAGGATCTACTGGTATGGATTTTTGAAATTCAAATATTACTTTGGTATTAAAGACAACCAGATTATTAACCATGAAAAAGATTTGGTTATCCATGTCGATTGTTAGGATGATCAAATCATATAAATAATCTTTTGCGCAGTATGGAAAAATTTTTGCGTGAATTGCCAATCCTCTTCATTAGATTCAGTTACCAAATCAACACTTATTCCCATTTTTCAGCAGTGTTTCTGATAAAAAAGTTTCCAGAGCAAAGAAGATTAATATTACACATCTGTACTCTTGTTTATGAATAGTTTGATGAATAATCAAACTGGCTATGTATTGGTGCATTTTTAAACGCGGTGATTTTCCATAAAATGATTATGGATGTCTTTTGCATTGGGGAAAAATTATGTTATGCCTTTTTCAAGGCATAAAAATGGAGAAAACAAGAAGTACTAATAAACAGAAATTGGGCATTTTTAAGATCTTGGAACCAATTGTAGAACTACATATTGGGCATGTAGTCAATATGCTGATCAATACATTGTACTAGGTATAAAAAACGAATGGGTGTACAACTCTAAGATTTGGTTGTACACCAAGCTTATATAAAAGCTGAAATGAAAATTAAAAATTGTTTATTTGACGACCAAACCATTCAATCGATCCAATTATTTTGAAATCGTCAGGCGGCGTTTTCAGATCCACGGTAAAAGATTCATACTCTTTATTGGCTGATTTGATCAGTAGTTTATTATCAGGCAAAATTTGTAGGCGTTTAGCAAATAAACTACCATCGATGCGTAATACATATAAGCCATCTTGGGGTTTATTTTTTCTACGATTAATCAGTATGTTATCGCCATTATTTAACACCCCCTGCATGCTATCACCTTTAATTCTTAAAACACTCAAATCTTTAGGGTTAGCGTTGAGGTAATTGATTATCCAGTATTTTCTAAATGCTATTACTAAGTGAGATTCTTCATCGTCAGGCATGCTTCCATGACCTGCGGAAACGTCGATGTTATAACGAGGTATAAAAACAAATTCATCAATATCAACAGGTTTTCCAATAACATCATATATCGCCGAATGGGGCATATTATTTGATTGGATTGATGTGTCAGTGTTATTTTCATTGAGGAAAGGCGAACCTTCACCGGTCATTAGCCAATTTAAATCACATCCAGTTATTTCATTGATTTTTAATAATGTTTCTGCTTTTGGTAGTGTACCTTTATTAAAAATTTTAAACAATCCAACTTGTGAAATACCAATTTTTGACGCGATGGTCGTCATTGTGTCATTCGAAAATAAAACAGTAAGCCTGTCCTTGAATGAATTATTCATATTCTAAACCCTCTTGTTTAGAAATAAGCGACTAAACAAAAAACTTAACAAAAGTTTATTTTTTTGTTAGATTTAAATTTAATCAAAACAAAAAGTTATAAACATTTGTATCGATACACAAAAAAAATACTAAACAAAAGGTTGTGCAGCTTACTTTTGTTTAGTAATATATCCAAAAGTTAATTAAATCATGTTAACCGATGGAGTAAGTCATGATGCAAAAAAATTCAGCAGACTGGCATCGTGCTGATATAGTTGCAGCATTAAAAAAAAAGGGGTGGTCTATTGCTGCATTGTCGCGTGAGGTTGGGCTAAGTTCTAACACTTTAAAAACGGCATTACAAATGCCTTATTTAAAGGGTGAAAAAATCATAGCTAAGGTCATCGGTGTACCACCGGAACAAATTTGGCCTTCTCGCTACGCGCGTCGAAATTATCGACCTATTCTACCAGAATCGTCGGAGAGTAGTAGATAATTAACCAACAGGGGTAAGTAAAAGGAAAAATCTACCATTGTTGTCATCTGAGCGAGCAGATTAACCCTTATCTAAATGGCTAAAATCAAAACAAGATTTAGAGTATAGGGTTAATTGCCAGATTTAGGCTTTTCTTGTTTTGGCAAGATAAGTTCGAGGTGGCTGGCAAAAAGGATGTTGGTTTCAAGTCTATCGATAGATAATCGTCTTAAAATCTAATGCAATTGATCAACGTTTGCTCAAGCAAAAGTTCATACCTCTATTCTGTTTATTAAATTACCCATGACTTTATTTGGTTTTACTTCTAGATAAACCTAGAGTGAATGGGTACGTATTATTAAAACCTATATCTGTGCTTTTTCTCTACTACCCATGGATTTATCTCAATTTGGTTGCTTGTTAGGCCGAACGATCAATTCAGTTCTTTATCTGTTTCTGTACTCAACTTATGTTGGATTTAAGTTGATTTCAGAGTGACATGGTCTTTATTGGCCACACTAAATTGGCTTAAGAATAAAATTTGCGTAAGGAAGATATCTTTTTTTTCTCATTATGATCATGAAACATGATTTATACAGAATTAACACGAATATTAGAATTTATTTGACATAATAGAATTAATTTTACATAAATATTTATCGAATCTTTACTATATGAGCAATTTAGTATCAATACACGATACACGTTTCAAAATAAACTTGTCTTTTTTTTGCACATACCATAAAAATATATTTCTTTTAAATATTAAATATTTAAATTCAATTTTAATATATAACGGATAAGGTTTTGTATATTATGATGGGATTTAAAATAAAGTATTGTAAATTTAGGCTAACGTAAGTTAGAATATAGCAATCGAATGATTTGGTAATTATGCTTTTGATCTTGTAGTTAAATCTGATTTGCTGTGATATTAAAAGTGATGTCAATTTTTGATTTTTTCATTGTTTTTAAATCAAAACCATGTGGCAACGAGAATAATAAAAATGGAAAAAGAATATTCTAGTAAAATTCTGGTAAGACGACTGCTCTGTTCTATCAGTGCCATCATTATGGGCTTACCCTGTTTTATTTATGGAATTGTGGGAGAAAATGAAAATTTTCCTTTGTTGCGGTTTTTACGCGTTCTAACTTTGCATGAACGGATTACTGTTAATGAAATTTTCACCTTTACTTTAGGCGTTATGGCGTTTTTTTCCTCCATTATTTTTCTGGTCATGATTATTGGATGGGTATTCAATCTGCCTTCGGATCGTTCGTGGAAAATAATCATTGTGATTGGTACGATCTGCTGGTTTCCCAATACATTGATATGTTTTTCGCTCGAAAATTTCTTCAAAAGGGTTGATTTACTGATTATCCCTTTAGCATCATTGGTTTTATATCTCACTTTTTGGTATTTCAGTGATCAAACCAATCATCATGATGGATCTGAAATTCAATAGTCTTTGCGTAGGTTTGGGGATGGAAATTTTGTCGTTCAGCAACCCAATTGTTATACTAACCAATTCAACCTATTGTTATTTTCTTAACTTTAATTTTGATAGATTTATCGAATAATTACAACAATACAATAGCATCAATGAATTTGATCAAGTTCTGTTGCCTAGATAGGGGGAATTTTTGCAAACCGCCCATGTTTGGGCGATATGAATTCTATCTGCTAATCATCTTCGTGAACAGAAACGTAATTGCTAAGATCTTTTAGCGCTGCAGCACCATATTGTCACGGTGAATCAACTCTTCTTCAGCCACATATCCTAGTAATTGTTCAATTGCCTGCGATGGCTGCTGTAATAATTTGGTGATTTCACGATCATTGTAATTTATCAGACCTCTGGCCACTTCTGCACCTGAGCAGTCACACACAGCGACTAAAGCACCGCGTTCAAAATGCCCGTTAACAGCGACACAACCAACCGGTAATAAACTGGAATGTTGCCCTATTAGTGCTTGTACGGCTCCTTGATCAATAGTCACTTTTCCGGCAAGTTGTAACTGCCCTGACAACCATTGTTGTCTGGCACTCAATCTGTTGTCATCAGGAGTGAATAGGGTTCCTTGTTGCTCTCCGGCCAGTAAACGCAACAACACGTTTTCTGCATGTCCATTAGCTATATAGGTAGCAGCACCACTTGAAGCAGCACGTCTAGCCGCCAAAACTTTGGTATACATACCACCAGTGCCCACACTGCTGCCAGCCCCGCCAGCCATGGACTCTAAATCGGGATGACTGGCCGCGATCTGCGCGATAAATTGCGCATTGGGATTATGACGTGGGTCACTGTCATACAATCCGTTTTGATCTGTCAGTATGATGAGCAAATCAGCTTCAATCAGATTGGTGACTAAGGCGCCGAGGGTATCGTTATCGCCAAGTTTGATTTCATCGATGGTTACAGTATCATTTTCATTAATGATCGGAACGACATGTTGATTTAGCAATGTACGAATGGTGCTGCGAGAATTCAGATAGCGAGTACGATGGCTCAAATCATCATGGGTTAGCAGAATCTGTGCAGTTTGGATCTGATGCGCTTCAAAAGCCACTTCATACGCTTGCGCCAACCCCATTTGTCCAACAGCTGCCGCAGCTTGCAATTCATTTAAAGCTTTGGGACGTACTTTCCAGCCAAGTCGTTTCATGCCTTCTGCGATGGCTCCACTGGAAACCAAAACGACTTTAATACCCTGCTTTTTTAATTCAGCAATCTGTTTAGCCCAATTGGCTAACGCTTTTTGGTCTACTCCATGTCCCCCATCGGTCACTAAACTGGAACCCACTTTTATCACCACGCTTTTAGCCTGACGAATATCATATTCTGCTGTTTTCACGGTAGTTACGCCATTGCTGTGTTATTTTGAGTTGGTTATTTTACTCGCTACAATTTTGTTTGATAAGCCAGTTAATGAACAAAAGCGAGTTTATGATTTTGACTTCAGTTTGTCACGATTCAACCCACAATGTCGATGGAAAAAAAGCGGTTAAAATTTGATTTATATTTATCTGCAGTCAGATGGTGTGGCACCAGCTCATAAACAATGTGGCATAGTTTTTACAGCAACAGCTTTTTTTATGACTAGTGAAATGGTGCTTTGCCCATTTGTTGTTGTTCATCTGAATCAATTGTAATATTCAATTCCTTTTTTAATTTGTAGCTGTTTACAAAGTATAGATTTGGTAAGCGTTATTTTGCAACAATCAATCAGGATATTAAGCCGTTTAAAATTAAGTTGTTAGCATAGCTTTTGTATTTGATTTTCTTTATCTGGAATGCTTAACATACTCACTTAGCAAAACTTTAGCGGCTAAAAGTCATCTTATTAAACTGAAGCAGTATCACAATCATGCAGTTGACAATCTCTGCTTAGATGATTTTTGTTTTTTAATATTACCATGCAACCTGTTCGATTTGTGCAGCGAGACTGAATTAGCCTTAGCAGCTTAATCACTTTTGTACTGCCAGGCATTAACTCTGGGTTAAGGCCTGAACACACCATGCCATCACGCCATCCGGTACAATGCCCCAGATCAACAGCAATAAACCATTGACGGATAAAACCACTTTTCCCAACCAAGACATGTTGCAATTAGGTGCAGCCACGCTATCTGAGGTGTCGAAATACATGGTTTTCACCACACGCAGATAGTAAAACGCACCAATTAATGACATCACCACTGCATACACTGAAACCCATACATAGCCACTAGAAAGCAATGCTTTGATAACCGCCAGTTTGGCATAGAAGCCCATTAAGGGTGGAATGCCGGCCATGGAGAACATCGCCAACAGCATTAAGAACGCATACCAGGCATTTTTCTGATTCAAACCGGCCAGATCGCTGATGTTCTGGCATTCGATATCTTTCGTGGATAACAGCATCAAAATGGCAAAGGCCACAGAAGCCATTAAAGCGTAGGTAATGGCATAGTACATGGCAGCGGTGCAGCCGACTTCGCCAGCCAACAGCGCCAGCAGGATAAAGCCCATATGTGCCACGGTAGAGAAACCGAGCATACGCTTGATACAGGTTTGCATGATGGCGGCGAGATTACCGATAAACAATGAAGCTATACCCAACAGCAGTAACAATTCGCGCCAGCTTTCCCATTGCGTCAGCAGACCATACACCAGAATGCGGAATGCAAATACGGTGGCGGCGATTTTTGGCGCCGTACCGACCAGTGCAGTCACTGCAGTTGGCGCGCCCTGATACACATCGGGTACCCACATATGGAAAGGCACAGCACCCAGCTTAAATACGATACCGGCTACAATAAATACTACGCCTAGTTTTAGTAACCATGGATTGGTGGTTTCCTGACTGGCAGCCAGTACTTGCTGCAACTGCAAAGTACCCGTTGCACCATAGACCAGAGAAATACCATACAGCAGTATTCCGGAAGCCAATGCACCGAGAACAAAATATTTCAGCGCCGCTTCTGCCGCCTGAGCACTATCGCGTTGCAGAGCTATCAAGGCATACAACGCCAGTGACAATAATTCCAACCCAACATACAAGGTTAAGAAATGGCATGCAGAAACCATGATGTTCATGCCCAACAGAGCAAACAAGGTCAAAGTGTAAAATTCACCCTGATAAATATTTCTGGCACGAAGATAAGCCTGACTGTAGATAAAAACGGCTATCACCAATCCATACATACATAATTTGGCCAATTGAGCCATGCCATCAAGCACAAACATGTCGTGGAAGGCATATTGTGGCTGCTGTTTCCACACCAGACACTGCACTACAGCGGTCAAAATCAGGCCGATAACAGACAGGGTACAGGTTATCCAGCGTTGACGGTCGTTCAGCCATAAATCTACCAGCAGTACGGCAAACAGTACGCCAGTTAGCACCAATTCCGGTACAGCGGGAATTATTGTTAAATCTGTCCAGTTCATTCACATTTCCTTACAGTTTGCTTTGTGCCGCTTGGACAATTAAATCATTAGCTGCCTGATGCACGACGGCGATGAAGGGTTCGGGATATAGACCAAAACCAAGTACCGCTACGGCCAAAATCACCAGAATAAGCAGTTCGCGTTTATTCACATCTTTTAATTGCGCCACTTCAGGGTTTTTGATGGCACCAAAAATTACCCGTTTAAACATCCACAGAGTATAGGCAGCACCATAAATCAGGGTCAGTGCCGCTAGTGCGCCAATCCAGAAATTGGTTTTTACCGCACCGACAATCACCATGAATTCACCCACAAAGCCGGAAGTACCGGGTAGACCAGCATTGGCCATGGCAAACAGCAGCATAAAGGAGGCAAATATTGGCATGCTGTTAACCACGCCACCATAAGCGGAGATATCACGGGTATGCATGCGGTCATACATGACACCAATGCTCATAAACATGGCTGCTGAAACAAAGCCATGTGACAGCATCTGCATGATGGCACCTTTAAATGCCCAATCATTTAGATAACCACCGGTAAACAGGAAAAAACCTAGGGTTACAAATCCCATGTGGCTAATAGAAGAATATGCCACCAGTTTTTTCATATCGGTTTGTACCAGTGCCACCATACCAATATAAATCACGGCAATCAGACTCAGCACAATAATTGCTGGGGCAAAATAGCGTGCTGCATCCGGCAGAATCGGCAACATAAAGCGCAGAAATCCATATCCACCAATTTTTAGGGTAATGGCCGCCAGCACCATGGAACCACCAGTTGGTGCTTCGACGTGGGCATCCGGCAACCATGTATGTACCGGCCACATGGGTACTTTCACTGCAAAAGACAGGAAAAAACCGATAAACAGCAGCACCTGTGCAGTCATGGCCAGATGTTTGATATTGTGCCAGCTTTCGATAGCAAAGCCACCAGTCTGATTAGACAGGTAAACAAAACCCACCAGCATGAGCAATGAACCCATCAGGGTATAGAGGAAGAATTTGATGGAAGCGTAGACGCGTCGCGAACCTCCCCAGATACCGATAATCAGATACATCGGTATTAGCATGCCTTCGAAGAATACATAAAACAGAATGGCATCCATGGCTGCAAACGCACCATTGATTAGACCAGACATAATCAAGAACGCCGCCATATACTGTGCCGGTCGTTTTTGAATCACCTGCCAGCCAGCCAGCACCACCAACAAGGTGGTGAAGCTATTCAGTATCACAAACAGTACGGACAGACCATCCACGCCCAAGGCATAGTTGATGTTGAGGCTATCGATCCAGACATGAAATTCTGTGAATTGAAAGCCCCCGTTTGAGCGGTCAAAATTACAGAACAGCGGTATGGTGATGAGGAAAGACACCAGTGCACCGATTAAGGCCAGCACTCTGGCTATCCCAGCGTGCCGGTCTAAACCGGTAGCCAGTACTACGATTCCTGCCACTATAGGCAGCCAAATCGCTAAACTGAGTAAGTAATCGTACATATCTATAGCCTAAAAATACTAAGTTGAATGCCTTGAATTAACCGCCGAACATGGATTTCAGCAACGGCCAGAATGTCCATGCCACCAATACAAATACACCCAGCACCATGGCAGTGGCATAGGTATAGAGGTAGCCGGTTTGAATTCGCCGCACCAGTGCAGCCACTGTAGCCACAACACGCGCAGCACCGTTAACAATTAGTTTATCGATGATGAGCACATCACCAACTTTCCAGAACAGCGTTCCCAGCACTCGGCTGCCTCTGGCAAAAACGTTGTAGTAAAGAGCATCCAAATAGTATTTGTTGTCCAACAAGGTATATATCGGACGGATGGAAGCCACAATCCGCGCCGGAATCTGTGGCTTTTTCAGGTAGAAAAACCAGGCCAGAACCACACCGGCAATGACCAGCCATAACACTGGTGTAGTCAAGCTGTGCACAGCCATAGCAAAAATACCGTGGTATTCTTCTGTTACGGTGGCCAATGCAGGGTGGGCAGCACTGTTGATGAAAATGACATTATGGTAAAAATCGCTGAAGAGCATCGGTTTGATTGCCCACATACCGACAAACACCGATGGGATCGCCAGTAAAATCAGCGGAATAGTCACCACCAGCGGGCTTTCATGTGGATTATCCTGTGGACGCAGACCATGGTGCTCCTCACCGTGATGATGTTCGTCCTGTCCGCCCTGACGCCATTTTTCTTCACCATGGAACACCAGAAAATACAGGCGGAAGGAATAGAAAGCGGTGACAAATACACTGGCTACCAGTGCCACATAAGCAAAGCTGCTAAAAGGCAGTGTTGAAGCTTTTACCGCATCGATGATGGAATCTTTGGAATAAAAACCGGAGAAGAATGGCGTACCAATCAGAGACAAAGAACCAATCAACATGCAAATCCACGTTACTGGCATGTATTTACGCAGTCCACCCATGTGGCGCATATCTTGATCATGATGCATGCCCATAATCACACTACCGGCTGCCAGAAATAACAGTGCTTTGAAGAAAGCATGGGTCATCACATGGAAGACAGCAATATTGTAGGCAGAGGCACCCAGTGCTACGGTCATATAGCCTAACTGCGACAGGGTGGAATAAGCAATCACACGTTTGATGTCGTGCTGAATCATGCCTAAAAAGCCCATAAATAGTGCGGTGATGGTACCGGAAACCATGATGACACCAAGCGCAGTATCAGATAATTCATACAATGGTGACATGCGCGCTACCATGAAGATACCAGCGGTCACCATGGTAGCGGCATGAATCAGAGCAGAAATTGGTGTCGGGCCTTCCATCGAGTCCGGCAACCATACATGTAATGGAAACTGGGCTGATTTACCCATGGCACCGACAAACAGCAAAATACAGGTCACGGTAATCAGTGACCATGGATGGCCGGCAATCAGTTCAATGGTGGCGTTTTTGACTTGATCGATGTGCTGGAATACATCGGCATAGCGCAGACTGCCGCCAAAATAAGCCAGAATCAGACCAATACCCAGCACAAAGCCGAAGTCACCAACACGGTTGACCAGAAAGGCTTTCAGGTTAGCAAAGATGGCACTGTCGCGTTTGTAATAAAAACCAATCAGCAGATAAGACACCAGACCTACGGCTTCCCAGCCGAAAAATAACTGGATGAAATTATTACTCATCACCAGCATCAGCATGGAGAAAGTAAACAGGGAAATATAGCTGAAGAAACGCTGGTAACCATCGTCGTCACTCATGTAGCCGATGGTATAAATATGCACCATCAGGGAGACACTGGTTACGATGACCAGCATGGTAGCGGTGAGGGTATCAATGAGAAATCCCACGGAGAAATCCAGCCCGCCCATGGTCAACCATGTATAGACATTTTCATCAAATGGCTGCCTACTGCCAGTCATAAAGCCATAGAGTACCCACGCCGACAATACGGCAGATAGGGCAACGCCGGCGATGGTGACACTGTGCGCCCCTTTTCGGCCTATCAGCTTACCGCCCAATCCGGCCAGTAGGGAACCAATGAGCGGAGCCAAAGCAATAATTAGATAAACACACATAATTTTCTCTCGTTCCTCTCCACCCTCATCCTTTGAGGCTGTCCAGATCCTGTACGTTAATGCTTTGGCGGTTGCGGAAAATCAGCACCATAATCGCCAGCCCGATAGCCGATTCAGCCGCGGCCACAGTCAGAATAAAAAACACGAAAATCTGTCCGGCGCTATCGCCGAGATAACGGGAAAAGGCGACAAAGTTAAAATTCACCGCCAGCAGCATCAGTTCGATGGACATCAGCAGCACCAGCGTGTTTTTGCGGTTCATGAAAATGCCCATGGCCGAGATGGCAAATAAGATGGCGCTGAGTACCAAATAATGAGTTAAGGTAATCATGCTTTCTGCTCCCCTTCTGAGGCTTCTTCTTGGTTATTGGCTGCGGATACAGTGATTTCAGGCTGCATTTTCACCATCCGGAAGCGGTCTTTGGCCTGTACCTTAACCTGCTCGGCCGGATTGGTACGACGTGGGTTGTGGGTTGGCCGGTGCACCAGAGCAATAGCAGCCACCATGCCCAGCACCAGCAATACGGCGGCGAGTTCAAACGGTAACAGATAGGTGGTGTATATCTGCATGCCCAAATCACGTACATTGCTGTAGTCAGCAGGCAGTGGATTGTCCGTACCCAAATGTGCCAAATCAAGTTGCGGATTCACCAAAATCACAATGAGTAAGGCGGCGGTCAGTATTCCAACTAGCGCAGCAATCGGTGCATGGCGCCAGAAGCCAGCGCGCATCTGTTCGATATCGATGTTGAGCATCATGATGACAAACAGGAACAGCACCATCACCGCACCTACATACACCACCACCAGCACGATACCGAGAAACTCGGCTTGCATCAGAATCCACATCATGGCACTGGCACAGAAGGTCAGCACCAGAAACAGAACCGCATGCACCGGATTTTTGGCAATCACGGTATTGATGGCGCCGAGCAGTATGACCGCTGCAAAGACATAAAACAGGATTAACGGTAAATTCATGACCACCTCTTAACGATAGGGTGCATCAGCGGCTTTGCATTTGGCGATGTCTTCTTCATAGCGATCGCCAATGGCCAGCAACATGGGTTTAGTCAAATACAAATCACCGCGGTTTTCGCCGTGATATTCAAATATTCTGGTTTCAACAATGGCGTCTACTGGACAGGCTTCTTCACAAAAACCGCAGAAGATGCATTTGGTCAGATCGATATCGTAGCGGGTGGTACGGCGTGTGCCATCCTCGCGTTTTTCTGATTCAATATTAATTGCCATTGCTGGACAGACAGCTTCACATAACTTGCAAGCAATACAGCGTTCTTCTCCATTGGGATAGCGTCGTTGTGCATGCAGCCCTCGAAAGCGAACTGATTGCGGAGTTTTTTCTTCCGGAAAATAGATGGTTTCTTTACGAGCAAAAAAGTTCTTTAAAGTCACTTTCATGCCGGCAAGCAACTCGGTCATCAGAAAAGTTTTAATAATATTTGCCATATCAGTGCCTCCCTCTGCGTTAATGCCATAAAGACAGAGGTGAAATCATCCACAATCCCAACACAATCACTGTCACGATGGTGACAGGAATCAGTACTTTCCAGCCCAGACGCATTATTTGGTCGTAGCGATAACGCGGAAATGTAGCCCGTATCCACAGATAGAAATACAATACCAGTGCCATTTTCAGGAACATCCACAGTACGCTCGGTATACCAATCCAGCCCCAGCTTTGCGGAAAGGGTGATAACCAGCCGCCAAAGAACAGCAAGGCTGTCAGCGCGGCCACCAGAATCATGAAAATATATTCCGCCAGAAAGAACAAGGCGAAAGCGAATCCGGAATACTCAACATGGAAACCGGCAACAATTTCAGATTCACCTTCGGCCACATCAAACGGAGCGCGGTTGGTTTCGGCCACGGCCGAAATTAGATACACCACAAATAACGGAAATAACGGCAACCAGTTCCATGAGAAAATCGAACCACCAGCTATACCTTTAGCTTGTGCCATGACAATATCGTGAAAATCCATACTGCCGGATACCATAATCACCCCAATCAGGGCAAAACCCATGGCTATTTCATAGGAAATGGTCTGCGCGGAAGCACGCATGGCACCGAGAAAGGCGTATTTGGAGTTAGAAGCCCAGCCAGCGATGATGACACCATATACCGATAATGAAGTAATCATCAGGATATAGAGCAGACCGGCATTGATGCGGGTCAGAAACCAAGTTTCACTAAACGGAATCACTGCCCAAGCGGCAAAGGCCGGCATCAGCGACATCATCGGGCCGATATAGAACAAAGCTTTATTCGCCTGTGACGGGCGGGTCACTTCTTTAAATAAGAGTTTTAATACATCGGCAAAGGGCTGGATTAAACCATAAGGTCCGGTCACATTTGGACCGACGCGCAACTGCATGTAACCGATAACTTTACGCTCAAAATAGGTCAGGTAGGCCACGGTAATAATCAGCGGCAACATGATGATGACAATCTTGACGATTACAGACACCAGTAAACCGAAGTCGTTGCCCAGTAATTGTTGAAACCACGCTTGCATGATTATCCTTTACTCAATTCCACAGTGGTCAATAAAGCACCCAAATGCCAGTTACTTTGATGTAATGGCAGTAGCAACACGTTTTCCGGCAGGGTATCGTCCACAGAGACGCTAACCGCTACCGCATCATTGTTCTGTTTCGCCCGTGCAACATCGCCATCGGCCAGTCCCAGCGCACTAAGCGTATTGCTGTGTGCCTGCGCCATAGGTACAGCAGCGTGTACCGTGTTTTGCAAAGGGGCGGAACGACGCACCATGCCATCGGTGGCATATAGGCTGACACCACCTACTCTTACCAGACTGATAGCAGGATCACTGCTGGCAACCGGTTGAATCTGGTTATTCAGCAAAGCGGGTAACTGGTCTTTGTCCAGTGCATCAGCCAGAATCTGCTGCGTGTTTTCATACTCAAAACCCGCCAGTTCAAGGACGTTGCCAAGTACCCGCAGTACTTTCCACAAGGGTCTGGCCTCACCATACGCCTGTACCACACCATGGAACGATTGCAACCGACCTTCCATATTGATAAAGCTACCGGAAGTTTCGGTAAATGGGGTGATAGGCAGCATCACATCGGCCACTTCGCGTAATACGGCACTATCATAGGCAGTGAATGCCATCACTGTCTGAGCCTGTTTCAGTGCGGCAATAGCGGCGGCGCCATTGGTCACATCCATATCTGGTTCTACATTCAGTAGCATCACGGCTTGTTTTGGCTGGGCAATCTGAGCAGCAATATTGTGTTCGGCTGTTTTGGCGGCCACGCCAACTACTTCGGCACCAATACTATTGGCTGCCGACGGCAAGACGCCGAGAATACTGCCGGTAGCCGCGGCCAGATCCTGAGCTGCGGTATAAACGGCGGCAGCATCAGGATGATGGAGGACATCAGCGCCCAGAATAATGCTGGTATTCTCTGCATTTAATAACGCCTGCCCGACTTCATTCTTCAGGGCATTGTTCAGCCAGTCTATCCACTGATAAGGATGCAGGCTAATTTGAGCCAGTAAAGGCATGAATAGTTCTTCTTGCGCCGCCGCCAGTACCGCCACCTGTGCACCGTTTTGGCTGGCCTGCCGGATACGGGCGGTGAGCAATGGTTGTTCCTGCCGCAAACGCGCTCCAACGATCAAAATCACCTCGTTGTCAGCCAGTTGCTCAATGGACTGTCCCAGCCATTGCGCCCCTTTTGCAGCTGCGCCCAATCGACCATCCAGCGCGCGTAGACGACTGTCAACAGCGGTGATACCCAAACCCTGAGCCAGTTTGCCGGCCAGATGCATTTCTTCCACGGTATTGGCGGGATTGACCCACATACCAATGGCTTCGCTGCCAAAATCATGGCTAACGCCATGTAAGCCTTTGGCCACATAATCCAGCGCCGTTTGCCAGTCGACGGTATGCCACTGATTATCTTGTTTGATTTGCGGCTGGGTTAAGCGTTCCTGATACAAACCTGCATAGGCAAAGCGGTCGCGGTCACTGAGCCAGCATTCGTTGATCGCTTCGTTTTCCAGTGGCAATACACGACGTACCGTATGGTCTTTAGTCTGTACAATCAGATTACTGCCCAGCGCATCATGCGCAGAAATGGATTTTCGTCGGCTCAACTCCCATGAACGACTGTCATAACGGAATGGTTTGCTGGTTAAAGCACCAACTGGGCATAAGTCAATGACATTGCCCGAAAGTTCGGTTTCCAGTGTTTTGCCGTTGAACGGAGTAATTTCAGAATGTTCACCGCGATTCTTCATCGCCAGCTCCTGTTTGCCGGCAATTTCTTCGGTAAAACGGATGCAGCGGGTACAATGAATACAGCGGCTCATTTCGGCGGCCGACACCAGCGGCCCCATCTCTTTGCCGACTACAACATGTTTCGCTTCAGTATAACGGCTGGCACCTTGACCATAACCCATGGATAAATCTTGTAATAGGCACTCTCCGCCCTGATCGCATATCGGGCAATCCAGCGGATGATTGATCAGCAAGAATTCCATTACCCCTTTTTGGGCATTCTTGGTCAGAGCAGAATCAGTTTTCACCACCATACCATCCGTCACCGGTGTGGCACAGGCAGGTAAAGGCTTACGTGATTTTTCCACTTCTACTAAACACATGCGACAGTTGGCGGCAATCGACAATTTTTTGTGATAACAAAAGTGTGGAATGAACGTACCAACCTGACGAGCAGCTTCCATCACTGTACTGCCCTGCTCAACCGAAAGTTGTTTACCGTCAATTTGAATTTGTAGCATAGGTTCGCAATCCTAACTAAGCAGATAGTGCCTTAGCACCAGCGATGTTCTTTCATGGGTTTGCCGTGTTCAATGTAATATTCAAACTCGGAACGGAAATGCTTTAAAAAACCCTGAACCGGCATCACCGCTGCATCCGCCAGAGCACAAATAGTATGACCTGACATATTGCTACCGATCGATTGCAGCAAATCCAGATCTTCCGGTCGACCTTTACCCGAGCTAATACGGTGAATAATGCGGTATAGCCATCCAGTACCTTCACGACAGGGAGTACACTGACCGCATGACTCTTCATAATAAAAATAACTTAGTCGCTCCAGTGCTTTGACCATACACACGTCTTCATCCATGACAATGACCGCACCAGAACCGAGCATAGAACCGGCTTTGGCGATGGCGTCATAATCCATAGTCAGTTCCATCATGATGTCGGCGGGTAACACCGGCGCCGAAGAACCTCCTGGGATCACTGCCTTCAACTTTTTGCCATGGCGCATACCACCGCACATGTTGAGTAAATCTTTAAACGGTGTGCCCAGTGGTATTTCATAGTTACCGGGGCGTTCTACATGACCCGAAACGGAAAATAGTTTGGTACCGCCATTATTTGGAATGCCCTTATCCGCAAACTGTTGACCGCCATCGCGCAGAATGAACGGTACGGACGAAAAAGTTTCAGTGTTATTGACAGTTGTAGGCTTACCATATAAACCATAGGAAGCCGGAAAGGGAGGCTTGAAGCGTGGCTGCCCTTTTTTACCCTCCAGCGACTCCAATAGCGCCGTTTCTTCCCCGCAGACATAAGCACCATAGCCGTGATGAGCATGCAGCTCGAAACTAAATTCACTGCCGAGAATATTTTGCCCCAGAAAGCCGGCATCTCGCGCTTGTTGCAAGGCAGTTTCAAAGCGCAGATAGCTTTCGAAGATTTCGCCGTGAATATAGTTATATCCGGCAGTCGCCCCCATGGCATAACCACCGATAATCATGCCTTCAATCAGCGCATGCGGATTGTAAGTAACAATATCGCGGTCTTTAAACGTACCTGGTTCACCTTCATCGGTATTGCAGACGATATATTTTGTGCCCGGAAACGAACGTGGCATAAAGCTCCATTTTAGTCCGGTCGGAAAACCGGCGCCGCCACGTCCACGCAAGCCAGATGTTTTCAGCTCGGCAATCACATCGTCCTGCGGTATTTTGTCATGAATGATTTTTTGCAGAGCCTGATAACCACCGCGTGCGACATAGGCTGCCAGCGTCCAGCAATCCGGATCGGTCGTATCAACCTGATTGAAAATCACGCCCTTCTGATACATTGCCATCAGTTTAACTCCGCCAGTTTCGCTTCAATGGCTTCTTCGCTCATAAAGCTGCACATTTTATGATTGTTTACTAACAACACCGGCGCATCGCCACAAGCACCCATGCATTCACCTTCTAGCAAAGTAAACATTCCGTCAGCAGTGGTTTCACCGTAGCGAATGCCAAGGCGTTTTTGTAAATATTCGCCAGCATTAACACCGCCACGTAAAGCACAGGGTAGATTGGTGCACACCGTAAGCTTGTATTTCCCTACCGGCTGGAGATTGTACATATTGTAAAAAGTAGCCACTTCCAAAGCTTGTGCTGGCGTGATGCCGATGTAGTTGGCTACTTCCTCGATGGTTTCAGGCTGCAGCCAGCCCTTCTCTGTCTGAGCAATGCGCAGAGCCGACATAATGGCACTGCGCCGCTGGTCGGCCGGATATTTGACCAGTTCTGCATCAATTTGTTTTAAGCTCTCAGCGGACAACATTATCTATCCACCTCCCCGAATACAATATCCTGTGTACCAATAATAGCGACCACATCGGCCAGCATATGACCACGCGCCATTTCATCCATCCCTTGTAAATGGGCAAAGCCCGGTGCCCGTATTTTCATGCGGTAAGGCTTATTGGCTCCATCTGAAATTAAGTAGACTCCGAATTCACCTTTGGGGTGTTCAGTCGGCACATAGACTTCACCTTCTGGTACATGCATCCCTTCAGTGAATAGCTTGAAATGGTGAATCAGTTCTTCCATGCCATCTTTCATGGCGGTGCGCTGTGGCGGTGCCACGGTATGGTCATCTGTAATCACCGCACCAGGGTTGGCTTTGAGCCAGTCTACGCACTGGCGGATAATGCGGTTAGCTTGTCGCATTTCCTGAATGCGACACAGATAGCGGTCATAGCAGTCACCATTGATGCCGACTGGAATATCAAAATCCATGGCAGCATAAGCATCATAGGGCTGCTTCTTACGAATATCCCACTCTATGCCAGAACCTCGGAGCATCACGCCAGTAAAACCTTTTTGCAAAGCACGCTCCGGTGCAACCACACCAATCCCAACAGTCCGCTGTTTCCAAATACGGTTATCGGTCAGCAGATTTTCATATTCATCCACGCAGGCGGGGAACCGATTAGTAAAGTCTTCAATGAAGTCGAGCAAGGTGCCTTCACGGCTAGCGTTGAGTTTTTGTAATACTTTGGCATTACGGTATTTGCTGGCTTCATACTTAGGCATGAAATCCGGCAAATCACGGTAAACCCCACCTGGTCGGAAATAAGCTGCATGCATGCGCGCGCCAGATACTGCTTCGTAAATATCCATCAGGTCTTCACGTTCGCGGAATGCATACAAAAACACCGTCATGGCACCGATATCCAACGCATGCGAGCCAATACCCATCAGATGGTTGAGAATACGGGTAATTTCAGCAAACATCACGCGGATATACTGAGCGCGAATGGGTACATCAATATTCAACAGACGTTCAACAGACAGGCAGTAGGCTTGTTCATTACACATCATGGATACATAATCCAGACGATCCATATATGGCAACGCCTGCAGATAAGTACGCGATTCAGCTAGCTTTTCCGTCCCACGGTGTAACAAGCCAATATGCGGATCGGCGCGAACAATATTCTCCCCATCCATTTCCAGGATCAGGCGTAAAACGCCATGTGCAGCCGGATGCTGCGGTCCGAAATTGATGGTGTAATTGCGTAACTTAGCCACCGTACTGCTCCTCTCTCACCACGCGCGGTGTTATTTCACGCGGTTCAATTGTGACCGGCTGATATACCACACGCCCTTCCGCTTCGTCATAGCGCATTTCGACATAGCCGGAAACAGGAAAATCTTTACGAAACGGATGACCGACAAAACCATAGTCAGTCAAAATACGGCGCAGATCAGGATGGTTGTTAAACAAAATGCCGAACATATCAAACGCTTCGCGTTCATACCAGTTGGCACCATTGTAAATATCCACCACCGAATCAATAGTCGGAAAATCTTCAGTATCAGCCCACACACGCACGCGTATGCGCCAATTATTGCTTACCGACAGCAAATGACTGACTACCGCAAAACGTTTGCCTTGCCATGGCTCATTTCTATAGCTCTGATAGTCCACACCGCACAAATCAATCAGGGTTTCGAATTTCAGTTCACTATGATCACGCAAAGTCTGCATCAACTGGTGATAATCTGCCGCTGCACATTCCAGTGTTAATTCACCGCGATCACTACAGTAACGCACTTGTTCGCCAAACGTGGTTTCGCACACAGCTTTGAGTCTTGCTATATCAGCCATATTCCCCTCACTTAAACACGTGCAATAGTGGAAGTACGTTTAATTTTCAGCTGCAACTGCAACAAACCATAAATCAGCGCTTCTGCGGTGGGAGGGCAACCGGGTACATATACGTCAACCGGCACAATGCGATCACAACCCCGCACCACTGAATAAGAATAATGATAGTAACCACCGCCATTGGCACAGGAACCCATTGACAATACCCAACGTGGCTCGGCCATCTGATCGTATACCCGCCGCAAAGCCGGTGCCATTTTATTGCACAAAGTACCGGCCACAATCATCAGATCGGCCTGTCGCGGTGAAGGGCGAAAAATAATTCCAAAGCGGTCAAGGTCGTAACGGGCGGCACCAGCTTGCATCATCTCTACCGCACAACAGGCCAAACCAAAAGTTGCTGGCCATAAAGAGCCCGTGCGGACATAATTCAATACCGTATCAGCCGTGGTGGTAATAAACCCCTTGTTTAAAACGCCTTCTATTCCCATTCCAGAGCGCCTTTTTTCCATTCATAAACAAAGCCAATAATCAATATCAGCAAAAACACCATCATTGACCAGAAACCATAGGCACCCAGCTCTTTAAATACCACGGCCCACGGCACCATAAAAGCCACTTCTAGATCAAACAGGATGAATAAAATAGCGATAAGGTAGTAGCGCACATCAAATTTCATGCGCGCATTTTCAAAAGCCTCGAAACCGCATTCAAACGGTTCCTGTTTCATTTTGTACGGACGATTGGGACCCAATAACAGCCCCAGAGAAATAAAGAGAACACCAGCAGCAAAGCCGACAAGGATGAATATTAAGATGGGGAAATAATTCGCCAACATCATTGCACCAACCTTATGCAAATATTGGTAAAATTATTGTATTGTAACTAACTTTTATCACTATTAAAAGTACGTAATTTAATAAAAATATAATGTTTTCAATAATATAATGATAATAATTATCATTAAGATTGACAAATTACCGCTTTTGTTATGCTCTTTATGTGCCTCAAACGAGATAAAACGTTAAAAGATTTACCCCATTCGTAACTTCCGGCTGATGGCTTTAAAGATTTCTGTAAAACCAACCAATCGCGAGCCAGACATGGTATGACAGATTTAATAAAAAAATCACCATAAACCTGGTTTACCATCATTTCAGCTGCAATCCATTTTTAGCTGATGTTGAAACATTTTTCTGTTATACAATATCCAACGTAAACCACTGGATAATCACGAGGATACAAGCATGTATCAACCAAAATATTGCCCGGAAGATTGCCGAGACATGAATGACATCCGCAGCGAAATTGATCACATCGATTACGCCGTCATTCAATTACTGTCATGCCGATATGATTACGTCAAAGCTGCTAGTCAATTCAAAAGCAATATTACCGATATACAGGCTAAAGAACGGGTGAATAGCATGCTTCAACAGCGCGAGCAGTGGGCGCTTGAGCAAGGTTTGAACGGCGAAGTCATCAAAAAACTGTATGCAGATTTAGTAAACTATTTTATTTCAGAAGAAAAAAAAGAATTTGAACGCAAAAATTAAAACCTTTTGCGTTCCTCTTCAGTAGACAGCTGTCGATTCCACTTATTACCAGATTACATGGTTAAGCCTGGCAACTGAGAAATAAACCGTTATAAACCCTAGTTTAACCATCATATTTAGGCATAATTGAGCTAATTAGCAAGATATCCTATAAACCTCAAACCCAAAACCGACTCATCTCAATATACCACCTGCAAATCATTGAGCTGCCTATGCTCACCTTAGATGTGTCTCTGTTGCTATACTTCAGAGCGTCGAAAATCGCGCAAACGGAAACCAAGAGCATAAAGAGCACCAAAATACAAAACCATACCAGCAACAATCAAACCGGCTAACTGACCAACTTTGTGCAGACCACTGGTATGCCAATTAAATGGAATGCATTGTTGCAATACCCACAAACCACCGCCCATCACCAGCAGAGCGATCACCAGCCGCAACAAAAAGCCTAGCCAGCCTGGTTTAGGTTGATACAGTCCTTGGCGCATCAACAACGTAAACAATAACAAAGCATTCAGACAGGCGCCTAAACTAATCGCCAACGCCAATCCAACATGCTGTAATTTCCAGATAAACATCAAATTCATCACCTGCGTCATACACAAAGTAAAAATAGCAATCTTGACAGGTGTTTTGATATTCTGACGGGCATAAAACCCAGGTGCAAGAACCTTAATCACAATCAAACCAATCAGCCCGACAGCATAAGCAATTAATGCGCCTTGCGTCATCACAGCATCGTGAACATTAAACTGTCGGTACATAAACAACGTAGCAATCAATGGAAAAGACAAAACAGCCATGCCCACTGCAGCCGGTAGGGTGAGCAACATACACAGACGCAATCCCCAATCCAACAAAGCGGAAAAACCGTCAATATTATTATTGGCAGAATGCTTGGATAAGGTAGGCAACAGAATCGTACCCAATGCCACGCCCAACACACCGGTAGGCAGCTCCATGAGCCGATCCGCATAATACATCCATGAGACTGAGCCTGATTGCAGATAAGAAGCAAAAATAGTATTAATCACCAACGATATCTGCGCCACTGATACCCCCAAAATGGCCGGAGCCATCTGCTTCAAGACACGCAACACCGCTTTATCGTTAAATTTTATTTTGGGCAATGTAAGAAAGCCCAGTTTGAACAAAAATGGCAATTGAAATACCAGTTGCAACAAACCGCCAACAAATACAGCCCACGCCAAAGCCAGTACTGGCGGATGAAAATAAGGTGCCAGCCACAACGCAAAGACAATAAAAGACAAATTCAGAAAAGTCGGCGTAAAGGCCGGAATCACGAATTTATGGAACGTATTTAAAATACTGCCCACCAGAGCAGATAAAGAAATCAGAAAAATATACGGAAAAGTAATGCGCAGCAATTGAACTGACAAAACAAACTTATCGGGATCTTTCTCAAAGCCTGGAGCCGAAATATAAATCACGGCTGGAGCAGCCAATATGCCGATTGCCGTCACAATCACCAGTACAAACGACAACAGACCTGCAATATGCTGAATAAAAGCCTTCGTGGCTTCATGAGACTTCGTTTCTCTATACTCAGCCAGAATGGGTACAAATGCCTGAGCAAACGCCCCTTCTGCAAAAATACGTCGTAACAAATTTGGCAATTTAAACGCCACAAAAAAAGCATCGGTTGCCATCCCCGCGCCAAAACTGCGGGCAATAATCGTGTCACGAACAAAACCAAGAACGCGTGACAACATGGTCATGCTACTGACTTTAGCCAGAGTGCGCAGTAAATTCATCGCTTAAACAAATCAAATAACAAAGGCGCGAGTGTACACCCGAACCGCTCTTTATATCCAGACAAGGCGCAAATTGAAACGGATCAGGTAATTACAAATTGTGATAAATAGTTTATCTCCTCAAAGAATCTAACCTTTTTCAGTAAATCACCTCCATCCACAACCTAAAAAAGTTTGCTCAATTACACAAAGCTCTGTATTGGTGCTCATTGACATTACCCATATAACAATCTCGTACAACTCTTCTGCTTAAAATATCTCAACATTTGACTCATCTGAATGGATATATAACCGCAATTCATACTTTTATTTTTATAAATTGTGTTTAATTCACCGCACTATATTTTTATTATAATGCCCACATATAGATTGAAATTGTTCGTGCAACTCGGCATTTTATAAAATTCTTATAAGTTGATTCCCTTAAAAATTTTTTAGGCTCTCACCTACAAAAATTAATTGTTCCATTCCAAATTTCAGACTAGCCAAGCACATTTGCCAACGAAGTTATTGCGCCAGTCTTCAACCAATTATTGACTCGTGGACAAAGTAAAATAAATGGATAATTTTCATCAAAGTAACTTTTTTCATTTTTGAACCAGCTCTATTCCATGTTATTCGTACTTTGTATCTCATCTAAAATACATCATCAGCTTATTTTTGCGGGTATGAGCTCCTGCAACACTGAAATATCTACTGAGCATCTATATTCAGAACTGAATAGATACCAAATACATCTATCAATATTATTCAAAATTCCTCAATACGTGCCCTACTTTGCTGCTCCATAGCCAAATTGCTTGGAAGCTTTTCGGGGGCAGTCACCATGTTACATAAAAAAAATAGATTCATTTTCGCCAACAACTTATTTAATTCATTTATGGCTTCTCAAAAATCTCATCGTCGACTGAAGCAAAATAATACCGAGCGATTTTTAACATTAATCCTGTGTCTGACTGTTATAGCTTATTTTTAACCCTTTATGCAGAGGGAAAATTGACGATGAAGGAGCATTTCATCTTTGTCTGCCCTATCCCATCATGTTTAAAAGCACGTTGAAAAAGAAATCTTCACATAAAGCTAAAATAGGGGTTTACAAATGACCTTGGTTATGGGTAAAAAGACAATGTAAAATTCTGACAGCAGAAAATTTTAATCATTGTAACCATTTTAAGGAGCATCCTGTGAAAGTCGGTTTTGTTGGTTGGCGCGGTATGGTCGGTTCTGTCTTAATGCAGCGAATGAAAGCAGAACAAGACTTCAAACACATTAATCATGCCCATTTTTTTTCAACCTCGGCTGCAGGTAAGCCAGCTCCCGACTGTGGTCAATCTGCCAAAACCTTGTTGGATGCACATGATTTAGACGCGCTGGCACAGATGGATGTCATTGTAACTTGTCAGGGCGGAGACTATACCAAAGCCGTTCATCAGCCGTTACGGGCTCGAGGCTGGAATGGTTATTGGCTTGATGCTGCCTCTACCTTGCGGATGGAAGATCAAGCCGTTATTGTCCTCGATCCAGTTAACCGCGACGTGATCGATAAGGCTTTAACCAATGGCATTAAAGATTTTATTGGTGGCAACTGCACTGTATCCTTAATGCTGATGGCGCTAGATGGATTGTTCAAACAGGATCTGGTCGAATGGGCAACCAGTATGACCTATCAGGCTGCCTCCGGTGCTGGAGCGCAAAATATGCGTGAGCTGATTAGTGCCATGGGCGCGATTGAACAAGAAGTCACTGCTGAACTTTCTGACCCAGCCAGTGCCATTTTAGACATTGATAGCAAAGTAGCCAATTTCTTACGCAGCGATGCCTACCCACAAGCACAGTTTGGCGTCCCGCTGGCTGGTAGCTTGATTCCATGGATTGATGCGGATCTCGGAAATGGTCAGTCTAAAGAAGAATGGAAAGGCGGCGTTGAAACCAATAAAATTTTAGGACGCAGTGCTCAACCTATAGTGATTGATGGTTTGTGTGTTCGCGTTGGCGCCATGCGCTGTCACAGTCAGGCACTAACCTTGAAATTGAAACAGGATATACCAGTTGCAGAAATAGAAAAAATTCTTGCCGCTGCTAACGACTGGGTAAAAGTGGTGCCCAATGAAAAAATACCTTCGATGCACGAACTGACGCCGGCTGCCGTTACCGGTACCCTAACCGTACCTGTCGGTCGTATCCGTAAAATGGGTATGGGTGGTGAATACATCAGTGCCTTTACCGTGGGAGATCAGTTGCTGTGGGGTGCTGCTGAGCCGATTCGTCGCATGTTACAAATTGTGTTAAAACAACTGTAAAGCGGTCAATCAGCCGTTCAATTATTAATTTTAGCTATTGCGGTGGACTTATTTAAGTCCACCTTTTTTATTACTCAGAAACCATCAAAACCCTTAGCCAAAAAAACATTTTTCCATAATCCATTTCATATGGATAAGCAATTAGCCGATAACTTAGCCAAATCTAGAAATCTAGCAAAAAAAATAAAAATCAAAAAAAATAATTTTTTCATTACAAATCAGACATCAGCATGGTCATAAAAGCCCAATGACATATATTTCAGTTTACTTTTGGTGTAAAGTCTATTGATACAATTATGCAAACATCACTAGAATCCAAACCCACCACAAAAAAGCAGTTTAAAGGGTTTTAGAATGTTTTTCAGCAATAATATTGCTTGGTATTATCAAATTTGGCCATGGATCGGGTTTATTGGCGCCATCATCATTTTAAGTTTATTATTCACCACTAACCTCCTACGAGATAATTTGCTTAAAGAACGTTGGTATGATCCATACTGGTTAGCTTGGTTATGTACCGCCACTTATCTTATCCACAATGTAGAAGAATATGGTATTGATTTAAAAGGCACCAGCTACAGTTTTCCCAAATCAATTTCTTCCGGTCTAGGGCAATCTGTACCTGAAAACATTCTCTATGTTGCTGTGAACATCCCGCTACTGTGGATGCTTAGCCCCCTGGCTGCTTATTTCAGTCAAAAAAAACATTCCAAAATGTTAGCTTCTTTCACCGTAGCCATCATGTTGATTAACTTTATTCCCCATACCTATTCTGCTTTATTTTACGGCCGATATAATCCCGGCTTGCTCACAGCATTGTTACTATTGGTGCCCATTTCCATCTGGACCTACTATATTAATTTTATTAGAGACAATCCTAACTATCGTGCCTTAGCGATCAGCCTGACTCTGGGCATCATTTATCATCTTTTTATATTTATTTCCATAGCAGGATTATTTAAGACCGGTTTGGTCAAAAGCTGTGGCTGCGCCTTTTTTATCTTTGTCGCCACACTCTTGTATTACTGTCTGGTTACACAATCGGGGAAATTGCTTAAATGCTAAACAAATAAAGGATGTATATTAACGATCATATACACCCTTCCTCCCAAAATTTTCTCACTGCAAATTTTAGTGCGCTAATTCCGAATTCTCTTCACTATTCAGAATAGTTTTATCCGTTTGGCGCAGCCACTGACTGGTCAAAACGCCGGCTGTCATTGCTCCACTGACATTTAAGGCGGTTCTTCCCATATCAATCAACGGCTCTACTGAAATCAACAACGCCACCAAAGTCACCGGCAAGCCCATTGCTGGCAAAACAATCAAAGCCGCAAAAGTTGCTCCGCCACCCACGCCTGCCACACCAAAGGAACTCACCGTAACCATGCCCACCAACGACGCAATCCACCATGGATCCAGAGGATTAATCCCTACCGTGGGTGCGATCATCGTCGCCAGCATCGCCGGATAAAGTCCGGCACATCCATTTTGACCAATCGTGGCACCAAAAGAAGCAGCAAAACTGGCAATCGATTTTGGTACACCCAACCGTTGGGTCTGCGCCTCCACATTCAACGGAATAGAAGCGGCACTCGAGCGGCTGGTGAAGGCAAAAGTCAGTACCGGCCAAACCTTGTGAAAATATTTAATCGGACTGATACCAAATAGACTCAACAACAAACCATGCACCACAAACATCAGTGCCAGTGCCAAATACGAAACCAATACAAAACTACCTAACTTAATAACATTCTGCACATCTGACGCAGCCACAACCTTAGTCATTAAAGCCATTACCCCATAGGGTGTTAGCAGCATCACAATCAGTACCAGTTTCATTACCCAGCTTTGCAGCGTATCAATAGCCTGCAATACGCGCTCACCTTTAGGTGCATCGTCTTTCAACAGCCTTAGTGCAGCTATCCCCAAAAAAGTAGCGAAAATAACCACACTGATGATGGAGGTGGGATTAGCCCCGGTTAAATCAGCGAAGGGATTCTTCGGAATAAACGATAACAATAATTGCGGTACAGACAGATCTGCCACCTTGCCAACATAATTTGTCTGGATTGCATTCCAGCGCTCGGTTTCCGCCACACCTTGTACCAATCCACTGGCAGTCAGCCCAAAAGCACTGGTTAATAAAGTACCGATCAAAGCTGCAATAGCCGTGGTCAACAACAGCACCCCAATGGTCATCACACTGATTTTACCTAACTGCGAAGCATCATGCAGCTTAGCCACAGCACTAAGAATAGAAGCAAATACCAACGGCATCACCACCATCTGCAATAACTGTACATAGCCATTGCCCACCACATTAAACCACTGCACCGATGCCTTCATCACTGGATTAGCGACACCATAGATCAGCTGTAATCCCAATCCAAATACAATACCCAACAGCATACCCAGTAGTACTTTTTTGGATAAACTCCAGTGTTTGCGCTGTACCCTAACCAATAACCACAGTAATAAAACGAACACAACCAGGTTCATCATCAACGGTAAATTCATTTGCTGCTCCTGCTCTGGCAAACCCAAGTCTGCCTCTTAACTCATCAACAAGAATACGCAAAAAACCACTTATTGTGAAATAGCCCTTAAGTATGCCTTTATTCCTTTTTGTTATATGCAATAGGAATATTAAAGATAAATTTTATCCCTATTTCACTTTTTTGTTATCATGCCTCTGGTCAATCAAACAGTGCCTGCACTGATGAGATAATAAGCAAACCTTAATTCCGATATGGGTAAATTTACATGTCTGTTTACACCAGCGTCAGCGACGATGAAATGCGCACTTTCCTGCTCGATTACCCATTGGGTCGTTTCATCAAACTACAGGGGATCGCACAAGGCGTCACCAACAGCAATTACTTTTTGACCACCACCCATGGGCGTTATGTGCTGACCGTTTTTGAAGCCATGACCCAACAAGAATTGCCTTTCTTTCTTAAATTGACCCAGCATCTGAGTGCAAACGGTGTTGCCTGCCCTGCTCCAGTCAGTCGCAATGATGGTCAACTGGATAGCACCTTGGCTGGTAAACCGGCATGTCTGGTCACCTGTCTGTCTGGTCGGGATACCAGCAGTCCTTCTGAACAGCAATGCTTTCATACCGGTGCCATGCTGGCCAAAATGCATCTTGCTGGAACCAGTTTTGAACAAACCATGCCGAACCCGCGCTACACCAGCTGGTGGCATGAAGCCAGTTGCCGATTGTCACCTTATTTAAACAACGAAGATCAGCAGCTATTGCAAGCAGAGATCGCCTATTTTGATCAACATGAGCGTACCGACCTACCCGCTGGTATCATCCATGCCGATTTATTCCGCGATAATGTCCTCTTAGATGGCGAACATGTCAGCGGTTTCATTGATTTCTACTATGCCTGTCATGGTAACTTTATGTATGACCTTGCTATAGCCGTAAACGACTGGGCAAGACGGGCAGACAATCTTCTTGACCAGAACCTACTTCAAGCTTTTATCCGCGGTTATGCAAGCATAAGAGAATTGACGACAGAGGAAAAAGACTATTTCCCGATTGCACAACGCGCAGCTTGTATCCGTTTCTGGGTGTCACGCTTGCTTGATTACCACTTTCCACAGGTTGGTGAAATCACCTTTATCAAAGATCCCAACGTATTCCGTGATTTATTAGTGAGCCTACGCCAATAAAATCCTTGTTGCATCGCGTTTAAAATCAGAAAAACAGAAATAGCATTCATCTGCAAAAAATTTATCGTGTGCCTCGATAAACAGATCACTTTTATTCTCCAAATCAGAACACAATTTGCCAAATAGCCACATTAATATAAGAAAACATAAACTAAACCAAATTTACCAATCTGAAAAACTTTCTGATTTCAGCTCAGAGCGGTTGTGCCTCAACTCATATGCAACCAGCAGATCACACGCAAACTACGAAAAACTTGCACATAATAAATCACCAACAAAACCTAACCTTTGCAACCAAAAATAACAAAAAACAGCAAAATAGCAAAAGTAGCATCAAACACTAAAGATCAATTCATCATTGAATCGACACACTTTTTTGCATATTCGACATAGCTGACTATAATTGTCTCCACACGCGTAAAAAAGATTTAAAAACAAATTAATAGAGGCGAAATGAAAACACATACATCAACAAACCCCTTGGCCAGATTAGCAACTTTGCTCATATTTGGGCTTAGCGCCCTTGTGCTGCTCTTAGGTGGAATCTGGCTAATTTGGCTGGGTGGCTCAGCGTTTTATACTTTCATTGCAGTAGCATTAACGATCTTTACCTGCCTCTATTATCAACGTCACAGTATCAGTTTATGGTGGTATGCAATCATATTGATCAGTACCCTGTTTTGGGGCTTATGGGAGTGCAGTACTGATTTCTGGGCATTGGCACCACGTTTCGACATATTGTTCTTACTGGGATTGTGGTTATTAACACCATGGGCAACCCGCCAAATAGCAGCACCTCGCCGCGGTAAAATCGCCATTGGCATCGCCTTATTGGTCATACTGGCCACCATGCTCTACAGCATCAACCACGATCCACAACAAATCAATGGAACCATCACCCGTGCCCAGCCTACACCTGCTGCAGATGTTAATGGTATTGCCAATGAAGACTGGCCAGCTTATGGTCGTACTCAAGGCGGTACACGTTACTCACCCCTAACTCAGATCAATAACCACAATGTTGACCAACTAAAAGTAGCCTGGGTCTACCGCACCGGGGATTTCAAAACCGCCAATGACTCGGCAGAAACCACGAACGAAGTCACCCCAATTAAAATCGGTCATACCTTATATATCTGCACCTCTCATCAATTTCTGGATGCCATTGATGCCACAAGTGGACAACGGCTATGGCGCTTTGATCCGCAGTTGCGCAGCAATAAAAGTTTTCAGCACCTGACTTGTCGCGGAGTCAGTTACTACGACGCCGCCAAAGCAAACCAAAATGAAACCACCCCTTCGGCAGAATGCCCACGAAAAATCCTGTTACCAGTGAATGATGGTCGGTTGATTGCGGTAAATGCTGATAACGGACAAAAATGTAGCGATTTTGGTCAGAACGGAGAAATCAATCTGCAAGCCAAAATGCCTTATGCATTTCTGGGTGGATATAATCCAACCTCGCCACCAGTCGTCACCCCCAGCACCATAATCATCGGCGGTTCGGTAACCGATAACCTCTCCACCAAAGAGCCTTCAGGCGTCATTCGTGGATATGATGCCAACAATGGTCAGCTAAAATGGATATTTGATACCGGTGCGGAGAATCCGAATGCCATGCCGGGAGAAAATACCACCTTTGTACATAATTCACCCAATGCCTGGGCACCACTGGCCTATGACCAGCAACTGAACATCGTTTACATTCCTACCGGTGTTGCCACCCCCGATATTTGGGGAGGCCACCGTAATCAACTGCAGGAACGCTATGCAAACTCCATAGTGGCATTGAATGCGTCTACCGGTAAACTGATCTGGCATTTCCAGACCACTCATCATGATTTATGGGATATGGACGTACCGGCACAACCATCATTGATGGATCTTAACCTAACCGCAGAAACTAAAGTTCCCGCAATTTATGTCTTAACTAAAACCGGCAATATATTCGTGCTGAACCGGCAAACTGGCGCACCTATCGTACCCATCAGCGAAAACCCCGTCCCCCAAACCTTCAAATACGGTCATCCTACTCAGGGAGAACACTACTCGGCTACCCAGCCATTTTCTGCTTTAAGTCTCATGCCTGAGCATAAACTGACCGATAAAGACATGTGGGGCGCCACCATGTTTGATCAGCTTTTATGTCGTATCCAATTTAAACGTCTTAATTACGATGGTATATACACCCCACCTTCTGAAAACGGTACGCTGGTTTTTCCGGGCAACCTTGGCGTATTTGAATGGGGTGGAATGTCAGTGAACCAAGATAGGCAAATAGCTTTGATGAACCCGATCGGTCTGCCCTTCATTTCACGCCTGATACCGGCCGACCCAAACCGAAACCAGCAACAACCCGGTGCCGGTGGTGAAACTGGCGTGCAACCCATGTATGGCGTCCCCTATAGCGTGCAAATCAAACCATTTTTGTCGCCTTTAGGTCTGCCCTGTAAACAACCGGCATGGGGATTTGTTGCTGGTGTAGATTTACAGACTAATCAAATTGTCTGGAAAAAACGCATCGGAACCATCCGTGACAGCTTGCCGCAATTATTCCAGTTGCCACCATTAAAAATCGGCGTTCCCGGCTTGGGCGGTACCATATCCACAGCAGGTAACATCATGTTTGTCAGTGCCACCCAAGATAACTACTTGCGCGCCTACGACACCAGCAACGGGAAGCTATTATGGCAAGAGCGTTTACCCGCGGGCGGTCAGGCTACGCCCATGACCTATGCGGTTGATGGCAAACAATATGTGGTACAAATGGCCGGTGGTCATGGTTCATTTGGTACCAAAATGGGCGACTATCTGATCGCTTATACCCTGCCTTAAGCTTTTGCTAAAAGATTAAGTTATGGAGATATCCAGCATCGGAATTATCCTAGATGGATATCTTCATTAAAACATAAGCCTCGATCAACTTACTGAACCTATAGATAGACCATGAGCCACGCAAATTCATCAGCCAACAACCTTAACTCTATCCGAACCCCAAAAAGGGACTATAAATTAAAATATTTAATTAGTTGACTTCCTTAAAATTGACCCCTATTTATCAATTACATATTTGACATTGAATATAAAAATAGTATTTAAGATTTATGCATATATGTGAAAATATCATTTCAAAATTAGGAATAACAACTCATTTTAAATACAATCCATATTCCGATTTTAAATAAATATAATTGCATATCTGAATATTGCTATCCACATCCACCCTGTTTAATACCTTTATTTCAAGGCAATGGGGCTTCCTACCAAGGAATCGTACATCACTTTTTTTGTAATAGAAAAATACCTTTGTAGATTATTATTTGGGAAATGGGTACCTGTCAGAAATAGCAAGAAATGAAAAATCAATTATCTACCTTGCTCATTTTAAAAATGATCGTTACCAAAGACGATCTATCCAATGAAATTATCAACTTTAGCCATGAGATCAATTTCCCCAAATGACAAGAAGTGGATGAATTTTCCAAACAATATGGAGACAATCCCCAGCATTTTAATGATCTGATCTACTATCATAAACATACGCCACTTGACTATAACAAGGATATCTCACTGTATGAAGAAGACTTTCCTTCCTCTCATACCATGTTAAACCAAGCAGACATTAATGATGCTTGTGAATTTGAAATGAGTGATCATAAATTATGAGCAAATATTCAAGAATTACCTATATGGTTAGAAAGTCGCCATATTAAAAAAGAATTATTTGCGCAATTTAAGTCAAAAAATAAGTTAAAAGAAGCTTGGCTTACATTAAATAGTAGAGGGTGGTTACCAGAAAATGTGGCAGAAGCATGAGAAATTTTAAAAAAATAACTCTAATGATTCACTATTGCATCTGGTTGCAGATAACTGGATTCATCATTGGGAAAAATCTAAATTTATGAGTAATAGCCAATATTAAAAAAGGCTAGCTGATAAAAAATAGATTGAAAGTTCAATTGAATGGCTTCGATAAAAAAATCGATTCAATATAAATTATTAATAGACAAATATCGTTGGAGAAATATAAAAAAAAGACATGTTAATAACATGTCTTTTGTAATCGGTCTGCAATCTTCAGACAACAATGTTAACCAACCGTTTAGGGACCACAATCACCTTTTTCGGCGCTTTGCCTTCAACAAATCGTTGCACAGAAGGTTCTGCCAATGCAATCACCTCAACTTCCTCATTAGTGATCTCTGCTGCAACCGTAATTTGACCACGCAGCTTACCATTAACCTGAACCATCAACGTGATCTCATCCTGCACCAATGCAGCTTCATCAACCTTAGGCCAGGCCGCATCCCATAAAGTTTGCTGTGCAGACAACTCATTCCACAAAACCTCACAAATATGTGGAACGATTGGCCATAACAAACGCAATACAGCTTCCAACACTTCCTGAGCCACCGCTCGTCCCTGCTCTGAAGTGCAATCAGTACGATCGTATTGATTTAAGAGTTCCATCATTGCAGCAATCGCGGTATTGAATTGCTGGCGACGCGCATAATCATCAGTTACCTTGGCAATCGCAGCGTGCAACTTCAGGCGAAGCGCTTTAAGTTCAGCAGATAACCCATCCTGACTACCAGCAAATGCCCTAACACGGTCTCCCTTCTGTAAGAACTCATAAACCGTACGCCATAGACGACGCAAGAAACGGTGTGCCCCATCTACGCCCGCATCCGACCATTCCAAAGATTGTTCTGGTGGAGCAGCAAACATCATAAACAAACGCGCTGTATCCGCTCCGTAGCGATCAATCAATTCCTGCGGATCAACACCATTATTTTTCGATTTAGACATCTTTTCGATGCCGCCAATACATACCGGCTGTCCATCAGCTTTCAAAGTGGCTGTCAGTGGTCTGCCTTTGTCATCACGCTGCAAATCCACATCCTGGGGTGCAATCCACTCCTTACTACCATTTGCACCTTCACGATAATAGGTTTCACATACCACCATACCTTGCGTCAGCAGACGCGCAAACGGTTCATCCACATTGAGTAAACCTTCATCCCGCATCAGCTTAGTAAAGAAACGCGCATATAACAGATGTAAAATCGCATGTTCAATCCCGCCAATATATTGGTCGGCATTCATCCAATAATTGGCTGCTTCTTTATCAACCATAGCGGTATCGCAATGCGGTGAAGCATAACGCACCGCATACCAGCTGGATTCGACAAACGTATCCATTGTATCCGTCTCACGCCGAGCTGGCTTTCCACAGCATGGACAGCTGGTTTCATAGAATTCCGGCATTTTGGCTAACGGCGAACCTGCACCGTCCGGTACCACATTTTCAGGCAATACTACCGGTAACTGCTCTTCCGGCACAGTGACATCACCACAATCATCACAATGAATGATCGGAATTGGACAACCCCAGTAACGCTGGCGAGAAATACCCCAGTCGCGTAAACGATATTGCGTTTTCGGTGCTCCGGCATTTTTTGCCTGCAAAATCTCACCAATACGGTCAAACGCTGCCTGAAAGTCCAAACCATCCAACTCACCACTGTTAATACACTGGGTCTGCTCCTTACTGCCATACCACTCCTGCCACGCTTGCGTACTGAACTCATCTGAGGCCTGAGTAGAAGCAATAACTTGCTTGATCGGCAACTGATACTTAGTGGCAAATTCAAAGTCACGCTCATCATGAGCAGGAACCGCCATTACAGCACCATCACCGTAACCCCACAGCACATAATTGGCTACCCACACCGGCAGAACATCGCCGTTCAGAGGATTAACCGCATAGCGTCCGGTCGGCATCCCTTTCTTTTCCATCGTAGCCATGTCAGCTTCTGCCACCGAACCAGCCTTACATTCAGCAATAAACTGCTGTAACTTTGGATTATCCATGGCTGCAGCAGTGGCTAAAGGGTGTTCCGCCGCTACCGCCACATAAGTGGCACCCATCAGCGTATCAGGACGTGTCGTGTAAACCTGCACATAATCTGCATACTCACCACTCAAACCCGCTTTACTGTCATCCGCCAACGCAAAACGTACCTGCATACCGCGCGATTTGCCGATCCAGTTACGCTGCATCGTCTTAACCTGTTCCGGCCAATGTTCCAGCGTATCCAAACCACTGAGCAACTCCTCTGCATAATCCGTGATCTTGAAGTAATACATCGGAATTTCGCGTTTTTCTACAATAGCGCCAGAACGCCAGCCACGTCCATCAACCACTTGCTCATTGGCTAATACAGTTTGATCTACTGGATCCCAATTTACCGTACCATTCTTTTTATAAATAATTCCCTTTTGAAACAGTCGCACAAAAAGCCATTGTTCCCAGCGGTAATATTCTGGCGTACAGGTAGCAATTTCTCGATCCCAATCAATTGCAAAACCCAAACTTTGCAATTGCTTCTTCATATAAGCAATATTGTCATAAGTCCATTGCGCGGGTGCAACCTTATTTTTCATGGCTGCATTTTCAGCTGGTAAACCAAACGCATCCCAGCCCATAGGTTGCATCACATTATAACCATTGAGTAAGCGATAGCGGCTTAGAACATCACCAATCGTATAATTGCGCACATGTCCCATATGTAGCTTTCCGGATGGATACGGAAACATAGACAAACAATAATACTTAGGCTTCTTACTGAAATCCTGAGCGTTAAATAAACGATATTCCTGCCAACGGGCTTGCGCAGCAGGTTCAATTTTTTCTGGATGATAATGTTCTTGCATCATGAATAGTCAAATTTCTTTAAAAATAGATCAGTATTATAACAGCTTACTCTAACCACTATATATAAGTTAAATATCCGCAACCCAATACCAATAATAAACCAAAGTAATTTTATCGTTTGATCAGGATTGACATTTTATTCAACACTTATAAAATTTTTTAAGTTCAAAGCATTAGATCAAATTCGCCACAACATTTCCCCCAGAATGCTTAAATCGTTTATTAGAAATATATATTAGCGACCTAATCACCTTAATACTTCATCAATAGACTTAACATCGTTCCCTACAACCTTAAAGCATACAGATTTGATTGCATACTGAAATCCCACTTTAACAACAGTGATCAGCGCCAAAAAAGTAGAGAAAAACATCAGATAGAATAATAGACGAAATACATCAGTAACCATCAATGCGACAAATAGTCACTGCAACTAATCTACCATTTCCGATGATTCATTTGTTGCATTCAATTTTCTTAGTAATTTTAATGCTTTATCTGGATCCTCATTACGCAATATTTTTTGCACTTCCGTTTCAAGTATCAAAACATCACTTTGAATAATTTGATTTTTAACAGGCAAAATATTATTCGCATTCATAGAGAAACAACGTAATCCCATACCGAGCAACAGACGTGTATACTGCTCATCTCCAGCCATCTCACCACAAACACATACAGGCTTATTCATCCGATTGGCCGTACGGATAATATGCAATAATAATTTCAATACAGAAGGGTGACTGGGTTGATAAAGATAACTAACACTTTCATCGCCACGGTCAGCAGCTAATGTATACTGAATCAGATCATTACTACCAATAGAAACAAAATCAATACATTTCAAAATAGCATTAATAGTCAAAGCAGCTGACGGAATTTCAATCATCGCTCCGATCTGAATAGCTTCATCAAACTCCTCAAATCGATCACGTAATTGTTGCTTAGCCGTATTGAGATGTGTCAGACATTGTTGCACTTCACTCACCGAAGAAATCATCGGCCACATCATGCGTACAGATCCATATACAGCAGCGCGCATAATGGCACGCATTTGCGTGCGAAACATGACAGGCTCAGCCAAACACAAGCGAACTCCTGTGAGTCCCAAAGCAGGATTCATACTATGACTTGGTCCAAACCAGCGCGGATTTTTATCTACACCCAAGTCGACAGTGCGAATAGTTATCTGCTTGCCCTTCATTTTCTTAACTATCGCAACATAATGATCATATAACTCATCTTCAGTCGGTAAAACATGACGATTCAAATAAAAATATTCACTTCGTAATAAACCAACACCATCCGCGCCTAAATGATGCAAAGGTTTAATGTCTTCTTCCCGTTCGATATTGCCCAACAACTCAATATTAATCCCATCTTGAGTTATTGCCATCGTATTTTTAAGCTTACTTAACTGTCGCTTCAAACTGCGAAATTCACGTAACCGACGCCGATATTCTTTCAAAATCACATTATCTGGCGCGATAATCACCACACCCATACTACCGTCAACAATGATTAACTCATCTTCATTAATCAACTCCCTGGCATGACCCAGAGCAATGACTGAAGGAATGTTTAGACTACGACCAAGAATCGCAGTATGACTAGTTGGTCCCCCGGCATCAGTCACAAAAGCTGCAATGCGGCTGTCCTTGAAAAAAACGGTATCTGCAGGGGAAAGATCATAAGCCACCAAAATAGTGTCCTCTTCAAAATCTTCCGCTTCAGAAACCACTTCAGTGGACAATCCGATCAAATTTTTGAAGATTCGTTCAACTACCTGCAACATATCCTGTTTACGCGCACGTAAGTAATTATCTTCAATCGAATCAAACTGATCTGATAACTTATCAGTTTGCAGCTTTAATGCCCATTCGGCATTGATACACTTATCTTTAATAATATCAATGGGTTCACGCGATAGACTAACATCGCCCAGCAACATCAGATGTAAGGAAATAAAAGCCCCCAGTTCAGACGGCGCATTTTCCGGAATTTCTGATCTTAATTGTTCCAGTTGGCGACGAGTCGTTTTTATTGCCTGCTCATAGCGGTCAGCTTCAACCGGCAACTCTTCCAGAGATAATTCACGATGTGGTACATCGTCCATGCCACGTACTACCAAATGGGCACGTCCTATCGCTACACCTGCTCCTACTGCCACTCCATGTAGAACAATACACATTATTCTTCTTCGCCAAAATAATTGTTGATCAACTCTTCAAGAGCTTGCATGGCCTGAGTTTCGTCTACACCATCCGTTTCTAATTCAATGACACTTCCCTGAGCAGCAGCCAGCATCATCAATCCCATAATACTTTTACCATTTACCCTTCTATCTTTGCGCGTCACCCATACTTCACACTGAAAGTGACTAGCAACCTGAGTAAACTTATTAGAAGCTCGTGCATGCAAACCCAGCTTATTGATTATTTTAATTTCTTTTTTTAACATGTCACAGCTCATCCTGATTAGAAATAGTCATAATACCGGCAATGGCAGCTTGTTTGACTACTTCAGCAAACTCACGCACATCGTCAAACTTAGCAAAATTCTGCAATGCCTTGATCAACATGGGTGCATTTAACCCTGTCAATAAAATAATATTGTCCTGCTTGAGCAACTGGCGTACTAAATTACAAGGAGTAGCACCGAAAATATCCGTTAGAATCAATACCCCGTTACCGTAATTGAGCGAACTTAAATTCTTAACAACTTCAGCATGAATCTGCTCAACCGAATCATCACTTCTGACACCCACCACCGCAATCTTTTCCGGTATCGATCCAAAAATATGCTGAATTAATTGCAAATTTGCCTGACCCACCGTTTCATGAGTCACAATCATCAAACCAATCATTGTATTACCTATTACTATTACAGCATCAAGTATACTCAATAATTTCGTCTAAAGAGAAATAATTGCGCCCCTCATGACCAGTTTAAATTCAACTGATCAGAACACCAAACCTGCATATATAAACAAAACTTATCATACTTAACACGCTGTAGGAAGTAGAAAACCATCAAATCAGCTACGTCTGAGCATAACTAGCCTAAATAAAGAGAAAAATCATCTACAACCTTAACTTGAATTTTACCTAGCTTTCCGCCGATCAACTTATTAAACCATTCATTCTTATAGCCAAACGCAACAACTAACAAAAATAACCATCATCTTGAATTAAATCTCTTCTTTTTGGAAATTCCACCCACATAAATTCAGCACAGCCAATATCAACAACGCACACACCGGCTTGCGCTTATCGTAAAGCAGCGCACGACTCTGCGCTGATTTTATATGCATTGGCACGTAAATGATCGGCACGCCCAGCACTGATCCGGCTGAGAAGGATGATTGCCAGCACACCTACCGCGACAAACCAAAGAATATGATTTTGCCGGCTATATTTCAGTACCATCAGACTGATCAGCAATGATCCCCATGACGAACCTAAATTACCGCCAACTTAAAATGCTGATTGCGCCCAAGCAAACCGCCCTCTTCTAGTATTACGCACTACCCGAGATGCCTCAGAACGAAAAGTTGAAGAGCCCACCTAAAAAGCAGCAGCCACCAGCAACCCATGAAATTGATTGACCAAACCACACATTCACAGAACAAAGGTAGTTACCTCCATCCCCAGTGGCAACAAATAAGGTTGAGAATGTTTATCTGTATAGAAACTAATTGCCGGCTGTAAAAGCGATACCGACTTTAGCGATACCTGACTAATACTGCCTATCTGAGCAAATGTTCAGCTAAAATTTTGAATTTAAAATTTTTTAAAGGGGTTTGTAGAGGACATGAGAATAATATTGCGACAGCAGGGATTTAGAAGTTTGCTCTAAAAGCCACACTGTAGCAGTAGCCATAACTAAAGCAGCCTTTCGGCTGCTTTAGTGAGGTATAAAGCAAAGAACCCAGTATCATATACTGGGTTCT
>NZ_JAFNPF010000015.1:0-1089 GCF_026535915.1 Snodgrassella sp. B3882 | reverse complement strand
ACGCCCTATAAACATTCAATTCTCCATATTTACTTTATTATTGAATAAGTCGCAAAATCAAAATTAATTTAAGCTCTAATCTTCTATAATTAATTAAATCATTTTTACATATATTTGTATATGTTATATTTGTGCGTGGTAATCATTCTGGGTTTTTTTATTATTAGTTAATAATTAATTTTTATTAACTTAATATTAAATTATATTATATTTTTTAGTGCTGATTTATGGCATATGATTATTTAAATTAGGTATTATTAATTAATCAGCAAAGAAAATCTTCTTAAATGAATTTAAGTAAATATTTATAATTATTGTTTAATTGATGTAAATATACAAATTCTGTGCATTTAAATTTAATTAATCTGAGTTGGCAATCAAACAGTTATTGCGGATGTTCATGCAAATTAGATATTGTTGATTAAACCAATTCAACAGTATGGTCTCGATCTGTCAAAGCGTTTTATGGTTAGGTTTTAGAAATAGTGCTGATAAATTGTTGAAGAAATGAGTGACTAGTTAAGTAGACATCATGTCTCAATAAAATTGAGGTTATTACAGTTAACCATATTTTATGGGCAATATTGGAATAAATTGTTACTGGGCAGTAATCAGCAGCCGCTGTTATGGCTAAAATTTTGGTTCGCCTGTTTTTGATTAGAATTTATAGGCAAACTAATAGGTTTTTTAATCTCAATACTAGCCGTGTTGAGCATGAATCATTTTACTGCAAGCTGTCGATGCAGGAGCCGACAAATAATTGAAGCTTTTAATTATGATGGTTAATCATCAAAATCTGAATGTTTTGAACAGATAAATATGATTAATTGAGATGGCAAAAAAAGGTCAGATGAAATCATCTGACCTGCTTGGCTATTATTTGCTGTATTAATTGATGAAATCGGTTTTAATCTCGCGCCAGCTAAGTCTTTTAAAGCTAACGCCACACATCGGTATCCCTTCTAATGTTATTTGCTCACCGTTAGACAGACTTGCTTGTGGTTTTTTGCGGAAGCAATTTTCAATAGTTGTTTTTTCACCAGGCGGTTTTTGAATGCCAGACTTACCAGCATTGAGGAAATTATAGAT
>NZ_JAFNPF010000002.1:0-100046 GCF_026535915.1 Snodgrassella sp. B3882 | reverse complement strand
ATTTTTATCCTGTCTCTCTGAATCAGTGTGAGGCTTATCCGCACTCACACTTATCGGTAATCTGTTTGTTAAAGAGCGTTGCTTCTGACTGCGTTCTACTTTAAACTGCTTGGTTTTTTTCGGACCGTCTTCAGCGAAGAAGGCGAACTATACGCCCCATCATTTTTCATGTCAACTCTTTTTATCGCCTTATTGGCTATTTTTTTGCCCAACCACGCTAAACCTCCTGTTTGTGCATAGGTTATTAATTGTGGGTATTTTTATTTCTTGCCCCTTTTGCTGTTTTGCTCACTCTCTATCTGCTTTTGTCTTTGGCGCAGATAAACTGTATATACCCATCACTCATCTGTATTTTGCCTCGCTGTCTATACTTTTTTCTTTCAATTGTTACGAAGGGGCTGCGATGAAGCAACAAAAAGTTAAACGAGCGGAACCATTTTTTGCTCTTGAATAAGCAAAATTGAATTGGCGATGATGAGCAATCTCTTTTTTGCTGATTCATATATATATTTCTGGCTAAAGTGGCCAATAAAAAAATAACACGCCTATGGTTTGCTGTTTTCAATCTTGATGAGTGGCTTAATTTATATTCAGGTTACGTCTCAGATTGATGATGCTAATATTTATTTATTCTGATGGTGCTTGTGTATTTGTTGTTTCGGTGCGATTGAATAATAAGAATAGGTTATATTGATTTTTTTCGTATTATCACTGCTTATATAGTTGCAAACAGCGCGCCATTTTGAGGTTTTAAGGGTTATCAAAGAACTCTTCAATGCTATTAAGTTAACATCTTATTGCGAACAATAATAATTTACATTAACATATAGTCGATATGAAAAACCAACAAAAAGCCAATTTTTTGATTGTTGTCTTTGTTCTAATAATGCATGTTTTACTGTTTTGGGCAGTTTTTAAGGGGCAACATATCGAATATGATGACAATCTATCTCTTGATTATGTTGATTTGGGAGTAGATGGGAAGAGTGCAGGCTCTGACGATACTCCTGCGACACCCTTTTCATCTCCTCCACCTCCCAAGGTTAGTCATCCAATCAAAAAGGCAACACCAGAACGCACATATATTAAACCGGTGGTGGCCACCAAAAAAGTCAGTCATTTTCAGACCCAGCAAACCACGACAAAAACTCCGCCGGTAGTCACTAAACCTAGGCAAGAGGAATCCTCTAAGGAAGTAAACTCATCTGGTAATCAAGAATCAAAAGGAAATACCAAAGATCAGGGTTCTAAAGATGGAAATTCTGGTAATAAAGACAATAATGGTAAGGGTTCTCAAGGAGGTGGTAAGGGTCCATCAGAAAAAGGAATTAAAGTTCCTGAGGAATATAAAGGCAATTATTTGCCTGGGCTGAGACCCACCTATCCTCCAGATTCTATAGCAGCTGGTGAAAAAGGGGTTGTAGGGATTTCTGTATCGGTCTCTGCTGAAGGTATCCCTTTGAATGTCAAGGTTGTGAAATCAAGTGGTTTTGGTCGCTTGGATCGCTCTGCAACTATTGCAGTAAAAAGACATCGATTCAAACCGGCAACCAGGAATGGTGTCGCCATACCTTATTCGTATACGTTCAATGTGAATTTCTCTTTTAAGTCATGATGTGGATACGCTTTAAGATGGTAATGATAAATATTTAATTATTTAATGTTTTCAAGGTAGTGATTTATGGATGGTAATATTAGTTCTATATATGCTCAAAGTGGCTGGATTTTGTTAACTGTATTGGCAATTCTGGTGCTGATGAGTCTAATGACTTGGATTATTGCTCTGATACGATGCTACAGTCTGTGGCGCGCTAAGAAGTTTAATCGCGAAGCTTTAGTTTGTTTTTCTACTGCAGAAAGTTTAGCTCAAGTTCGCAATCAATTAGTAGACAATTATTCACCCATTGCGCTATTGGCTAAAGATGCTATTCAGGCAAAGCAAGATTACCATGATCGATCTAATCGTACTTTAGCCGCAGCTTTACCGTTCAATCAATTTCTGACCAGCCGGATTCGCAACAGTATGGAACAGATCATGCGCCGTTATGAGGCAGGACTAACTCTATTGGCGTCTATCAGCTCCAGTGCGCCATTTATTGGTTTATTTGGTACTGTATGGGGCATTTACCATGCACTGATTAATATTGGCCATACTGGACAGATGAATATTGCTGCCGTAGCCGGTCCTATTGGTGAGGCGCTGATATCAACGGCGATAGGTCTGTTTGCAGCTATTCCTGCTCTGTTATTTTATAACGGACTGGTTCGTGGTAAAAAAAATCTGGCTCGTGATCTGGATGGATTTGCGCACGATTTGCATGATCAGTTATTGAATAGTGGAGATTAATCATGGCTTTTGGTCATTTTAGCGATGATGAGGCACATGAATCTGCAGAAATTAATGTCACCCCTTTAGTGGATGTGATGTTGGTGCTGTTGATTGTCTTTATGATTACTATGCCGGTACTAACACACTCTATACCCTTATCTTTGCCTACTCCACAAGCAACGATGGCTAAACAACAAAAAGAACCAAAAGCACCACTGCGATTGGCGATTGATATAAATGGTCAGTTTATGCTGGGCGATCAGGCAATCACTTTGGCTCAATTACGTTCAAATTTGAGTGCACAAGTAAAAAACGATCCAGACGTGGTATTGGCCATTGCGGCGGATAAGAATGTTGCCTACGATTCAATTGCACAGGTATTGGCTTCAGCTCGTGAAGCAGGTCTTGTCAAGGTTGGATTTGTTACACAAGAAAATGAAAAAAATTGAGTTTAATTAAAACTTGAATCAATATGGGTTTTCTCTAAGCAGAAAACCTTTTTTTCGCTGAAATGGCCAGTTAAGGTGGTTCGGATTAACTTTGGGCTACTATTGTAAGAATCTGAATGGGGTCGGCCGTGAAGGAAATTAAGCTTCTAAGTATACAAGATACAGTTTATTTATACGTATTAGGATGCTAAAGGTGTTTATGAGCATTTCGATGTTTGTAAATATTCTGGCGCGCTTCATTAATTGAAATAGGAATAGAAAGAATTAAGACGGCAAGGTGGAATACTGTCGATAATTTAAGCAAGCTTAGCTTTTGCTGAATTTGATTACCTGAATCTAAATACGCGGATGTGGTTTTGACTTAATGTTATGTTGGTATTGATTTGTTGACTCTCTGACCATCTTTTGAGTTTAGTTGTTTAGGTCTATTCTGTGTGTCACTGGATTGAATATTCTCTGATGACTAATTTCAAACTGAAACAGGATTTTTGCCGATAGCTATTTAAGCCCAGATTAAAATTTTTAATACGTGGTCTGACCCATTTTTTATAAAGTAAACATGGTCAAAATGGTTTTTTGGTTAAGAAAGATTTAATACTATCAAATATCGATCAGTACTTTCTACATGCGAATATTTTTTGATGGCAGGCAAATTGTTTTAAGCAGTTACTAAATTCTTACTGTTTGCTGGTTCTTTTATGGTAACAAACAGAGATTTAAGCTACTTAGCATTGACTGAAGATGGTTGTTTGCGACGTTCTTTACCGGTCATGAGGTGCAGATTTAGCTAGTATGTATGGATAAGGTTGATGGTGCTGAAGTTCGAACAGTAAGAAGATGCTTTTTTTGTGTTGATGAATGAATATTTGATTAAGTTTGCTAATGAAAACCGGCAGAATAATATTAACTATTCTGCCGAAGGGTACAAGATGCTAATCAACGAATGACACCACGAGTTGATTGCGAAAAAAATTCTTTGAATACATGTAACTCTGGAGCACTATCGGCTTCAGCCATGATTTTGGCTTGGGCTTCAGTATAGGTTAATCCTTCCCGATACAGAATTTTATACAAGCGCTTTATGTTGGCAATCTGCTCAGGGGTAAAATGATGGCGGCGCAATCCTTCGGTATTGAGTCCAGCAGGCTCCGCCCGATATCCGGCAGCCATCACATAAGGCGGTACATCTTTGTGGACGCCGGCAGCGAAAGCGGTCATGGCATAGTCGCCGATGATACAAAATTGATGAACCAGTGAATATCCCCCCAGCAATACATAATCACCGATGACGACATGTCCTGCCAGTGAAGCATTGTTGGCAAAGATGGTATGATTGCCGACTACGCAATCATGTGCCAGATGGACATAAGCCATGATCCAGTTGTCATCTCCGATGCGCGTTTCACCAATTCCGGTTACGGTACCGGTATTGAAGGTGGTAAATTCACGGATGGTGTTATTGTTCCCGATGATTAATTTAGTGGGTTCATCACGGTATTTTTTATCCTGAGGAATGGCCCCTAATGAAGCAAACTGAAATATGCGGTTATTGCTGCCAATAGTGGTATGTCCATCAATGACAACATGGGGACCAATGTCAGTATTGCTGTCGATCTGTACATGCGGGCCGATAACGGTGTAGGCACCCACAGAGACACTACTATCCAGTTCTGCTTTGGGATCGATAATGGCTGTAGGGTGAATCTGAGTCATGTATATTTCCTGCTTTTATCCTGATTAACCGAAACAATTTGGGTTAATCAGGTTTTAATTTGTTTAAAACGTTTGAAGTTGAGTTGCATTAGAAGGTTATTTTTCTACCTGTCGCTTAGCACACATGATGTCAGCTTCGGCTGCAATCTGACCTTCAACTAATGCTACTGCTTTGAATTTACCAATGCCACGTTTGTTGGCTAAGAGCTGTACTTCAAATTTCAACTGATCTCCTGGTACAACTTGACGTTTAAATCTGGCATTGTCGATGCCAACGAAAAAGTATATTTCATCATCTTCTCGACCACCATGGCTTAGAATCGCTAAGGTACCACAGGCTTGTGCCATGGCTTCGATAATCAACACACCGGGCATAACGGGAAAATCTGGGAAATGACCCTGAAAAAAGGGTTCGTTAGCGGTGACGTTTTTAATGGCACTTAAGGTCAAGGCCTCGGTATCGTAGGCGATGACCCGATCGATCAATAAGAACGGGTAACGATGAGGTAATAATTTTTGTAAGGTACGAACGTCGATGGGTAAAGACAAATCCATTATTTTATTCCTGAGGGTCTGATAATTGGCTGCTTAGTTGAGCCAGTTGCTGTTCCAATTCTTTTATTTTCTGATTCATTTCGTGCAGATGCCGTATATGAGCTGCATTTTTAACCCAATCCTTGTGTTTCTGTAAGGGAAAAATGGAAGCATAGTGACCACTTTCTTTAATACTGTGGCTGACGGCGGTGGCTGCACCGATGGTGGTTTTGGGCGGTATGCTTAGATGTCCGCCTATCATGGCCGCTCCACCAATGACGGAATTGGCACCTACTTCGGTACTGCCGGCGATACCTGTACAGGCAACAATCGCCACATGGGCACCAATTTTGCCATTGTGTCCGATCATGACCTGATTATCTATTTTAGCATCATCTTCAATGACGGTGTTTTCAATCGCGCCTCGGTCTATGGTGGTATTGGCCCCAATTTCGACATCATTACCCAGTATAACTGCACCGGTTTGCACTATTTTGAACCATTGATTTTTTTGTTTATCCCAAGCCAAGCCAAAGCCATCTGCGCCAATCACACATCCTGAGTGTAATTCTACTCGGTCTCCTAATTGGCAACCATGATAGATGGTGACGTTGGGATGAATGACACAATCTTGACCAATAGTACAATCTTCTTCGATGACTGTTCCGGCCAAAATACGTGTGTTGTCTTTCACTACGGTACGTTCACCAATCACCACATGGGCACCGATTTCACAATTTGGTGCGATTTGTGCAGTGGCGGCGATAGCGGCGCTGGGATGAATTCCTGCCTGAGGTTGACTGCGTGGATGAAATAGTCGAGCCACTCGAGCAAAGTACAGATATGGGTCATCCGTTACGATTAGGGTGCGACCTGACAAGATTTCGGCTGAGTTTTCCGTTACGATCAGCACACCGGCTCGACTATCCTGCGCCTGAGCTCGCAAGCGCGGATTGCTAAGAAAGCTGATATCGTTGCCACCAGCTTGTTGTAATGAGGTGATGTTGGTGATGAGAACATCTTCACCACGTAGTTGTCCACCGAGTTGGCGGACCAACTCGGTGGCGGTGATCTGGTTCAAAGCCATGAAAATACCTTATGGTTTCTGTGCATTAAGTGCCTTAATCACCGCATCAGTGATATCAAATTTGCTGTTGACAAAGATGGCATCCTGAATGATCAGGTCATAACCCTCTTTGCGCGCCAGTTCTATGATGACTTTATTGGCATTTTGCTGTAATGAAGCAAATTCTTCATTACGACGAAGATTGTAGTCTTCAGCCAGTTTAGCTGCAGCTTCTTTATAGCGCTGATCCATTTCCAGCATTTGCTTAATTTTTGCTTCGCGTTCATTTACAGGAACTTTACCTGACTCAATCGCTTCTTTAAGCTTCAAGCCTTCATTTTGCATGATTTGAAGCTTTTTCTGGCGAGCACTGAATTCTTGATCCAGCTGTTTTTGAATCGATTGTGCCTGTATAGATTGCTGATAGACGCGACTGGTATCAATAAAACCCAGCTTTTGGATACTTTCTGCCCAGGTAAATCGGCAGAACAGGCTGGCTAAAGCAAACGCAAAAGCAATTTTTTTAAGCATTAATCTGTCCTTATCTAACAGCGATTAGAACGTTGTTCCTAACTGGAACTGAAAGCGCTGTAACTGGTCTTCCGGTTTTTTGTGAATCGGATAAGCATAACTGAACTTCAAGGGTCCCATGGGTGATAACCAAGTCACAGCCAAACCAGCAGAATAACGTGCTTCATTACTGAGGCTAGATTTATGACTTTGACTTGAATAGGGATTTTTTTGTCCTACAAAAGTATAAGTTTTATTATCCCAGACACTACCAGCATCAGCAAACATACTTAAGCGTACGGTATGTTGATCTTTAATACCTGGCACTGGGAATAATAGTTCAGCGGAGGCTGTGGCGATGTAATTACCACCATAACTGGTGCTATCACTACTCCAGCTACCACTTTTATATCGATTATAGTATTTCGGACCTAGGGTTCCAGACTCGTACCCACGTACGGAACCTAAACCACCGCCACTAAACGCATACATAAAAGGCAGATCTTTGGTTTTACCATAACTATCAGCATAACCAAGTTGACCATACAGCATTAGGGTAAAGTTTTTGCTTAAGGGGAAATACCAGCGCTGATCATGGCTGAAACTGTAGTACTGTAAATCTCCGCCTGGCAGACCACTGTCCATATTGGCATTGATGATATAACCACGTGTTGGCCATACCGCACTATCGGTAGTATTGCGTCCCCAGCCTACGGTACCTTTAACGATCCAATTATTTTTGCCATGTTCATCAACAAAATCTTGATAACGCTGTGGAGCATAATCTCCATATACATTTACAGACAAATGTTCTACACCCAAGCCGAAATTAACACGGTCATGTTCGGTTACCGGAACGCCGAGGTTTACACCAGCACCTACAGTGGTGGTTTTGTAATCCATGGCGTTACTTTCTGATTTACTCGGATTATAGCCACGGTAGTAAAGGTTGTAGCCCAGACTGACTCCATCCGGTGTGAAATAGGGATCGGTAAAGGATAAGCCGGCAACCTGACTTACTTTAGATCGTGACAGTTGTAGACTAGCGGATTTACCGGTGCCAAATAAATTATCCTGTGCAATACCGGCCGACAGAAGCAGACCATCATCTTGCGCCCAGCCGGCACCCACGTTGATGGAACCAGTTGAGCGCTCTTTAACACTCATATCCAAATCTACCTGATCTGGCGTATTGGGAACGGATTTAATGTCTACCTGAGCATTATCAAAGTATCCAAGCTGCTGAATACGTTCCTTGGATCGGTTGATTTTGTAAGTATCATATGGTGCGCGTTCCATCTGACGCAGCTCGCGTCGTAACACTTCATCGCGGGTTTTGTTATTACCGGTGATGTTGATCTGGTTAACATAGACTTTACGATCAGGAATAACGTTGAGGACAAAATCAACGGTTTTGTTGCTGTCGTTGGCCATCGGACGGACATCGACCTGACTAAAGGCATAACCATTGCTACCCATGCGATCCTGAATGGCTTTGATGGTATTAATCATTTGACCACGGTTATACCATTTACCTGGTTTGATTTTGACCAGTTGCTGTAGGGCTTCCAGTGGAACTTCGCGGGTATCACCCCCTACGGTAACATTACCCCAGCGATAGCGTTCGCCTTCATCGACAGTGATACTGATCGCCTGAGAGACTTTACCATCGCTATTGCTGACATTAACATCGGTAATGCGGAAGTTGAGATATCCATGATCCTGATAAAAGTTACTCAGATTATCCAGATCATCTTTGAACTGGTTTTCTGAGAAACGATCGTTTTTGGATAGCCAGCTCATCCAGTTGTGCGGACTAAGGGACATTTGTTTGCGTAATGTACGCGATGAGTAATGCTGATTACCTTGGAATTGTATGGTTTTGATGGTGGTGGTGGTACCTTCATCAATTTTCAGCTCTACAGCAACGCGATTGCGCTCAAGACGGGTTACTTTAGGTGTGATGGTGACGGCGGTTTTCCCTTTTTGCCGATAAGCGTCACGCAAGCCTTCTACGGCTTGTTGTAACATCGCCGGATTAAATACGCGCGATTGACCCAGACCAAAATTGCTTAGATTCTTTTTGATATCATTGTTGTTGATGGTTTTACCACCGGTGACATCGAAGCTGCTGATAATGGGACGTTCAACTACGGTGAGTAAAACCTGATTTCCCATGGTCTCGACGCGGATGTCATCAAAAAAACCGGTAGCATACAGTTTTTTGACAATATTCTCCCCTTCGCCATCGGTGAAGGTATCACCGATTTTCACCGGTAAATAGCTAAATACGGTAGTGGGTGCGGTACGTTGTAGACCCTCGACCCGAATGTCTTTAATTGTAAACGGCTCGACTGCAAAAGCCAGTGAAGTTAGGCCTAAAGCCATTAAACTGACGGTAATCTGCTTTATTTTCATTATTCATCCAAACAAACGGGTAATATCGTTGAAGAAAGCTACTAACATCAACATTAACATGGCGCCCATGCCAATACGTAGTCCAATTTCCTGTACTCTCAGGCTTAAAGGTTTGCCACGTATCCATTCGACAGCATAATACATGAAATGTCCGCCATCTAACATGGGAATGGGTAATAAATTCAATACGCCTAAGCTGATACTCACTAAGGCAAGAAATTCTGTATAGCTTTGCCAGCCTAAAGCGGCGGTTTTCCCGGCCACATCAGCAATGGTCAGCGGGCCGGACAGGTAATGTAAAGATGCCTGACCTGTTAATAATTTGCCAAAAAGTGACAAAGTCATACTGATGTAATCCCAGGTACGCTGAAACGCCAAGCGAATGGCTTGGGTCAAATTGGGCTGATAATGCTGACGAATTTGTTTTTCCCAAACTTCGTCACGCATGGCACCAATACCAATTTGACCGATTATCTCGCCGTTTTGTTGGACTGAGTCAGGACGCAGGCTGGTCGTCTGAATTTGGTTGTTACGCGCAAAGCTGATATCCAGTTTGGCACCGGCGTTGGCACGAATAATTTCTACCCATTGCTGCCAGCTAGTCACTTTGACGCCATTGATGCTCAATAAGGTATCTCCAACTTGCAACCCAGCTTTGGCAGCCACGCTGTCAGGCAACACGGCACCAATGCGGTTGGTGACTTTAGACGGCACTAAACCGATGTAGCCAGACTGTGCCGCTTCTTTTGCAGCAGTTGTGCCGGCAATGTTTAGTGATCGGATCGCCTGTTGACCAGTTGGCGTTGTCACGGCAACCTGTACTGTGCCACTATCTAAATTCAACATGATTTTCGTTTGGGCATCAGCCCAATCGGTCACTGTTTCACCATTGACGCTGGTGATGCGATCTTCTGGCTTAAATCCGGCTCTTTCTGCTACGCTACCCTGTTCAACCATACCTATCCATGGTTTGAGCTGAGTCACACCACCAATACCAAAACTGGCAGTATACAATATTGCCGCCAGAATCAGGTTGGTTAATGGACCGGCAACCACAATGGCAATGCGCTTTAGGGGATGCTGACGATCAAATGCATAGGGCAGATCATCTGGGTTTACGTCGCCTTCTCGCGTATCGACCATTTTGACATAACCACCCAAGGGAATGGGAGCCAGACACCATTCAATGCCGGCACGTTGGTAGCGAAAAAATGGTTTTCCAAAGCCAATACTGAAACGCAACACTTTGACACCACATAACCGCGCCACGATCAGATGTCCTAGTTCATGCAAACTTACTAACAATAATATTGCCACAATAAAAGCAATGATGGTTAACAACATGGTCTCTCCGTTTTTATTTGCTCATGCGGCTATTTACCCATTTTTGTGCAGCAGCTCGTACCTGCTTATCTAAGGCTAATAATTCTTCAACGTGTATTGCAGCATGACCACTGTATGATTCTAGGCAACAATCTACTAATGATGCAATATCTGTGAAAGCAATCTGGTTATGTAGAAAAGCAGCCACAGCTATTTCGTTCGCAGCATTTAAGACGCATGAACTGGCTGGATTACTGCTATGTAAGACATCATAAGCCAATTTCAAACATGGAAAACGATTAAAATCTGCGCTGAGAAAATGTAACCCGCTTAACTGAGTAAAATCTAAGCTGCTGGCTCCAGATACAATCCGTTCGGGTAAGCCCAAACAATGGGCGATGGGAATGCGCATGTCAGCGACACCCAGTTGTGCTAAAACTGATCCGTCAATATAGCGTACCATGCTATGAATGACGCTTTGTGGATGAATGATTACTTCAAGTTGATCGGCGGGGGCGTGAAATAACCAGTGTGCTTCGATTAGTTCTAGCCCCTTATTCATCATGGTGGCGGAATCAACGGAAATTTTTTGACCCATACTCCAGTTTGGGTGTCTGACTGCCTGTTCAGGTGTGATAGAAGCAAAGTCTTTTAGAGCGGTATGCAGAAAAGGACCACCGGAAGCGGTAAGTATGAGAGATTGTATTCCTGCCTGTTTAAGATTACCTTGGTAATTATCCGGTAATACCTGATAGATGGCATTGTGTTCGCTATCTACTGGTAGCAAACGCGCTCCATGTTGTTGTACCGCCTGCATAAATAAGGCGCCGGCCACGACTAATGTTTCTTTGTTGGCCAGATAGATTATTTTGCCGGCTTGTGCCGCAGCTAATGTCGGCATCAATCCAGCCGCACCGACAATTGCCGCCATGACAGCGTCGGTATCATTAGATTGAGCCACATCGCATAAAGCCTGCTCGCCATACAATACTTTGGTGGTACACGCCACCGCTTGCAGTTGTTGCTGCAAACGAAGCGCATCGGCCGATTCAGCCACCACAGCATATTCAGGTTGAAAACGCAAACATAATTCGGCTAAGCGCTCAATCTGTCGATGGGCAGTTAAGGCAAATACTCGAAATCGGTCTGGGTGACGGCTAATGACGTCTAGGGTATTCAGACCAATGCTTCCAGTGGCTCCAAGAATGGTGATGGCAATTGGACGATGACTAGACATGAGCAAGATCACTTTATACTAAAGCGGTAAGCCAGCGCAATGCAGCATAGACACTTAACACAGCAATCATGGAATCAACACGGTCAAACACGCCACCATGTCCTGGCAGAAGCTGACTGCTGTCTTTAACGCCAGCAGAACGTTTTAATAAGCTTTCCAGCAAGTCGCCAATAATGCTAACTGCCGTCAAAACCAATGCCAGCAACAGGGTCTGCCATAAAGGCAATTTAATCGGCAACCAACCTTGTTGTTGTAAGATAAAGGTATAAATGGCCACAAAGACGACAGCACCAATGGCACCTTCCCAGCTTTTATTCGGGCTGATGGTAGGGGCCAGTTTGTGTTTGCCCAAGGTTCGACCACAAAAGTATGCGGCAATATCTGCTATCCAAATTAAAGCCAGAATGGTCAACAATGACCACGCAGCGGCGCTATCTGGACGCAGGTAAACCAAGGCATACCAAAATGGCAGCATCAATATCCAGCCAATCAATGGGGCAAAGATGTTGGCTTTGATTTTCCATTTAAACCTCAACCACAATGGAACAATAATCACCCAGAAGAACAGCACCAACCATTGCAACCATGACGTTAATTGTCCATGCTGATGATACAAGTAAGCACCACCACACGCAGTAATGAGTAGATAAAAACCATTCTGCCATGGACTCAATCCAGCAATCCGCCCATATTCCCACAATGCTAATAAAGCAATGAGTCCGGAAAATGCTGCCCACACGATATTATTTGCCCAAAACAACATTCCTATCATTAAGGGTAAGATCACTAAGGCGGTGAGTATACGTTGTTTAAGCATAAGTGTTATGGGCGCTGTTCAGCTATGGGTAATTGCTCGGAAGTACGACCAAAGCGACGTTCGCGTTGTTGATATGATTCAATAGCGCGGGTTAGTTCGGTCTTATCAAAGTCTGGCCAAAGCACTTGGGTAAAATACAATTCGGTATAAGCCAACTGCCAGAGTAGAAAGTTACTGATACGGGTTTCGCCACCAGTACGGATAAACAGGTCTGGTTCCGGAGCATCACCCAAAGATAAATAAGGCAAAATCGATGCTTCGGTAATTTGTTTTTCGCCTGCTTCAATGGCCTGGTTGACTGCCTGAAGAATATCCCAGCGACCGCCATAATCAGCAGCGATAGTCAGGGTTAAGCCGGTATTATTGGCTGTCAGTGTTTCCGCAGCTTCTATACCAGCAACAATTTCAGCCGCAAAACGGCTGCGATCACCAATGACCCGTAAACGAAGATTGTTTTTATGCAGTTTCTGCACTCGTTTTTGCAATGATTGCAAAAATAACCCCATTAAAAAATTCACTTCGTCCAGCGGTCGACGCCAGTTTTCAGTGGAAAAAGCAAATACGGTGAGATAACGAACCCCCATACGCGAACAATTGGCGGTCATTTCTTCCAGCATTTCCAGCCCTTTTTTGTGCCCCATTATGCGAGGCATTAGGCGTTTTTTTGCCCAGCGACCATTACCGTCCATAATCACCGCAATGTGCTGTGGTATATCGGTATGTGCAGGAACGTTTTGAGTACTACTGATAGTCAATGTACTTCCTTTTTGCCATGTAAGGTCTAGATGGCCATTAAATCGGCTTCTTTGGTGGCCAACATTTTATCGATGTCTGCAATATATTTATCGGTAATTTTTTGGATGCCTTCTTCACCACGACGCGCTTCGTCTTCACTGATTTCTTTATCTTTCAGCAGACGCTTTAGATCATTATTGGCATCACGACGGACATTGCGCACCACTACCCGACCATCTTCTACTTCTGCGCGGACAACTTTTATTAGGTCTTTACGACGCTCTTCGGTCAGCATTGGCATGGGTACACGAATCAGATCACCCATTGCCGCAGGGTTAAGACCTAGACTTGAATTGCGAATGGCTTTTTCAATCGCTGCAGCCATTTTACTTTCGTACGGTTTAACACCGATAGTGCGTGCATCAATCAAGGTAACACTGGCCACCTGACTGATTGAAACCATACTACCATAATATTCTACTTCTACCTGATCCAATAGACCAGTATGTGCGCGTCCGGTACGAACTTTTGAAAGGTTTTCGCGCAATACTTCGATGGATTTCTGCATTTTGGTTTCAGCAGTGCGTTGAATTTCGTTAATCATGAAAATTCCTGTCTGATTCGGCTGCGTTAATGTCATTCCGGGCAGAATTTTCTGCTACCGGCTAGCGGCAAACGCGCATACTAACCCAGTATACTCGTTGCCACAAGTTGTTTAGGATTGTATGGACTAGATTAAACGTGTACCAATGTACCGACATCTTCGCCCATAATAACTTGTTTCAATGCCCCCGGCTTGAATATACCGAACACCACAATATTCAGTTTTTGTTCACGACACAGAGCAAATGCGGTGGCATCCATTACTTTAAGATTCTGATTGATCGCCTGATCAAAGGTAATTTCCTGATAGCGTTTAGCATCAGGATTGGTTTTCGGATCTGCGGCATAAACGCCATCGACATTAGTTGCTTTCAACATAATATCACAGTTCATTTCTACACCACGCAGGCTGGCTGCAGTATCGGTAGTAAAAAATGGGTTGCCAGTACCTGCGGCAAAGATGACTACTTTGCCCTCCTCCAGATACTGAATCGCTTTTGGTCGGGCATAGGTTTCAGCCACTTGCTGCATACTGAGTGCCGACTGAACGCGTGCTTTAACATTCTGACTTTCAAATGCTTCTTTTAATGCCAGTGCATTCATCACGGTGGCCATCATGCCCATGTAATCAGCAGTGGCTCGTTCCATACCCTTGGCTGACTGTGCCATACCACGGAAAATATTTCCACCACCAATAACAATGGCCACTTCTACACCCATCTCTACCACTTCTTTGACCTGAGCGGTTATTTGCATGATGGTGTCGCGATTGATACCAAAAGCATCAGGCCCCATTAATGCCTCACCGGACAATTTCAATAAAACTCGCTTGTATTTTGCTGGTTTAGTCATAATCGCTCTTTCTGTCGTTTGCACTGGATAGCCTTTAGCTATCACTTTAATTTTAAATCGTACTTTAGGGAACTTTTATTTCAGTTCTCTGTTTGCTGAAAAACAAATGGCTGAAAAAAAAGCACCCTGATTCAGGAATCTGAATCAAGAGTGCCCATGGCTTTAGCTCCCTTAAACTTTGGAAGCGGCGGCTACTTCTGCTGCATAATCCACTTCTTTTTTCTCAATGCCTTCACCGACATGGAATGCCACAAAACGATTCACAACGGCGTTTTGTTCTTTTAAGAATTTTTCCACAGTCAGATCAGGATTGATCACAAATTGCTGACCAAGCAAAGTTACTTCTGCCAGGAATTTTTGCACTCGACCATCAACCATTTTCTCAATGATGTTGGCTGGTTTACCAGAAGCAGCAGCTTGTTCTTCATAAATATGACGCTCTTTAGCAACCAATTCTGGATCCACTTCAGCGGCTGATACACATTTTGGTTTAGACGCAGCAATGTGCATCGCTACCTGACGGATAGCCTGTGCATCACCACCGGTATGTTCTACCATAACGCCGATTTTGTTGCCATGCATATAGGTAACCAGCCCACCTGCGGTTTCGATACGTTCGAAGCGGCGAACAGTGATGTTTTCACCCAGTTTAGCAATCACGGCTTTGCGGGCTTCTTCCACAGTCACGCCGTCATCAGTTTTCACTTCTGCCAATGCTTCCAATGATGCTGGATTATGTACAGCAACGGCTTTTGCTACTGACTGAGCAAATGCCATAAAGCTGGCATCTTTAGCCACGAAGTCGGTTTCACAGTTGATTTCAGCCAAAGCACCAACCTGACCATCAACATATTCAGCCACAACGCCTTCAGCTGCAGTACGACCAGCCAGTTTACCGGCTTTAGCACCAGATTTGATGCGCAGGATTTCTTCAGCTTTTTCCATGTCACCGTCAGCTTCTACCAATGCTTTTTTGCACTCCATCATGCCCAGACCGGTAGCAGCGCGCAAATCACCTACCATTTTTGCAGTAATTGCAGCCATGTTTTACTCCTTAAACTTGATTTCATTCAGTCGGACACCCTCCGACCGGAAAATTATTTAAAAAAAGGGGGCACTGATGTCCCCTTCTTTTACAAAAACTGTAAATATCAGATTATTCAGCAGCAGCGGCAGCCTGTTTTTCTTCCGCAGCTTGAGCAGCCTGAACCACTTCCTGCAATGACTGAGATTTACCTTCCAAAATAGCGTCAGCGATGCCACGGCAATACAGACGGATTGCTTTGGCAGAGTCATCGTTACCAGGAATCACATATTTCACGTCATCAGGACTGTTATTGGTATCAACAACAGCGATTACTGGAATACCCAGTTTAGCCGCTTCAACCAAAGTACCTTTTTGGTACCCAGTATCGATAACGAAAATGGCATCTGGCAGACCTTTCATGTCTTTAATACCGCCTAAAGAGCGTTCCAGTTTGGCTACTTCACGCTGCATTTCCAGAATTTCTTTTTTACCGTAACCTGCTTCAGTAGCATTTTCCAATGCAGCAGTTTTTTCTTCCAGACGTTTGATAGACTGTTTAACGGTTTTGTAGTTGGTTAGCATACCGCCCAACCAACGATGGTCTACATAAGGCGCACCTGCACGGATCGCTTCTTCTTTGATGATGTCGCGCGCTTGACGTTTGGTACCAACAAACAGCACTGTACCTTTATTAGCAGCCAGACGACGAACTACATCCTGAGCTTCCACAAACATTGGCAAAGTTTTTTCCAAATTGATGATGTGGATTTTGTTGCGAGCACCGAAAATGTATTCAGCCATTTTCGGATTCCAGTAGCGGGTCTGGTGACCAAAGTGAACGCCTGCTTCCAACATCTGGCGCATAGTAATTTGTGACATAATTCTTATCCTTAAAGGGTTAAAGCCTGACATCGCCACACATAGAACTCTTTTCAGAGCACCCTTTCGCGTACGATGCGAGCGTTTCAAAAAATTTTACCGAGGCAAAACGGTGAAATAATACAGAAAAAAACCGGTTTCTACAAGTCAGTAGAAGCGGTATTATGCTTAAAACAAATAAAATTATATTCCTCATTGCACTTTAAATGATAAAGCGATTTCGATGACTCCCCACGTAGAAAAACAACAATTAAGACTCAAGTTGCGACAAAGACGTAAGTCACTGAGCCGAGATAGCCGACAAGCGGCAACTAAGCGGGTGAATCGTCTATTGTATCGTTATATCCGCCGTCAAAAGCGTATTGGTGTATATTGGGCTATGGGTAGTGAACTGTCACTTTTATCGTGGATTGTGACTGCACAACAACGTGGAGCAACCGTTTATTTACCCTATATTGAAGCACACTCTCGTCAGTTATGGTTTACCCCATGTCCACGTCTAGTCGGTCAACGTGTGACTAAGCGCGATCTGCGACTACAGAATTTGTACGGGCGGCAGGGGAGAATCCCGCAGTTCAAGGGTGACAAAATTCGAGTGCATCGATTGAATACTTTGTTAATGCCGCTACTGGGTATTGATTCGCAAGGGCACAGGCTGGGACAAGGAGGCGGTTACTATGATGCTACCCTAGGCAAACATCACCAGCTTAAGCCGCGATTAATTGGTGTCGGTTTTAGTTGCCAACAAGTTGAACACATTGCGACTGAGCAACACGATATTACTATCCCAGTATTTGTCAGTGAACAAGGCTATCAGTATTTTCAATCATCATAATTAGAGCATTTAGTTGGGTTATTTGGCTCATATTGACGCTATCCGCTATACAATAGTTAGCTATTTTCACGTCAAATCATTGCCTACTAATAAAATATTCTTGCTACAAGCAAAGCAAGAAAATGGATTGAAGAGTCTGAAATGAACATAATGATGAGATTATCATGTTAACAAAGCACAGAGCTGTTTAGGCTATTGGCTTTGACATCGATACATAGAAAATTATCTAATATGGAACTTAGCGAGTTTATAATTTTTTTCAGCAAGTTGGATCGTTTTTGATGCTATAGAACGGTGGTCAGTTAAGAAATGAGCTTTTAGAATAAGCTTATCACTAGGCACCGAGGTTGTTTCAGGCACCCAGTGATTTGTGCGCAAACCAGCAATTCAATGATGGCTTAATTTTTTATCGGTATTATAATTGAGTAAATATTTGCTCTTTTGGCAACCGGGATTTTGGGCGACTGGCATTGCTGTCATCTGCGCTGCGATATCCTAGGGTAACCACCAAGACACTGCGTAAGCCCTGCTGGTTTAAATCAAGAACTTCATCCATTTTGGCTTTATCAAAACCTTCCATCGCGGTTGAATCTACTCCGATGGCTGTTGCTGCAAATAACAATTGCCCCAAGGAGATATAAAGCTGTTTTGCTTCCCACTCAAGCTGACACTGCGGTGTGTTGCTGTTGTATTCAACAAACATACGCCGTCCCTGATCCATCATCTGTTTGTCTTCTGCAGAGGTAAAGCGACCATCTTTGTCTTCCTGAGCCAGCAGATTTTGTAAGTGCTGTTCGCTTAACGGGCTTTTTACACAGAATATGATTGTGTGTGAGGCATCAGCAATACGTTGCTGATTGGGCTCCATAATGGCCGGCATGATTTTAGCGCGAGCCTGATCATTATCTATCACAAAAAAATGACCGGGTTGTGAGTTCACTGAAGTTGGACTGTTTCTGATCACTTCCAACAATTGAGCTAATTGCTCAGCAGGAATACGTTTATTTTTATCGTAATGTTTAGTGGTGTAACGCTGTTTTGAAATATCAACTATGTTCATATGGCTTTCCTATTGTTGGGAGAAATGATGCTATTATTCTTGTCCAGCGTTTCAGCAATGTTATCCATTTACCGCTGCACTGCAAGGCGGTAAATCTAACTCAATAATAGAGACAGGTTCATACAGTGTATCAGCCTGTTTTCTACAGGCACCAAGATTTTGGCAGCATGTCAGTGATAAAGCATTTGAATGTGCGGATAGACTGTGCATCATGCATTGCTTTAAATTAACCTCTGCTATCGCGAGCGAAAAGCACATCAATGTCTGCGATGGAAAATAATTTAAAGTGCAGCTGGAAAAGATGCCGAATCAAGCAAAACGCTTAATGATTAGAAAAACTACAGGCTGTTCATAGACCTGTCAACTAGTTTTGACACCAATTAAGCTTAGAAGGCAATCAAATATTCGCATTGCATTTTCAGTTGATATTTGATGTAATCAAGCTGTGTATCGGTAGGCGACAGAGCATATTCAAGGAGTTCACTCAAACGCAAAAAGGCCTCTGCTGAATAAGAATGATTACTTCAGAATGTAGATTAAACTTCCATATTACTTTTAGCCAATAGGTTTTGTTAAGCCCAAACGACGATACTAACAACTAAACGACTGGTGAAATAATGAACATATTAAAATATATTTGTTACTGTTGTGGATTATTGCTGACTCTTTCGGCCTATGCAGTCGAGGTAAATGATGTAACTGGCATGACTCCTGTTCAGGTTAAAAAGGTGGTTCAACCAGAATCGACCGAGCAAGTAGCGGAATTGGTCAAAAACACGTCTGGGCCAATCAGTATCGCCGGGGGCAAATACAGCATGGGCGGGCAGACAGCGTTTACCGACGCGGTGCAGATCGATACCAGTAAATTAAACCACGTTATTGCGTTCGACCCTGAACATCATCTGTTAACGATTGAGGCTGGAGCCAGTTGGCAACAGGTACAACAACTGATTGATCCTTATGGATTAGCCGTCAAAATTATGCAAAGCTTTGCCAATTTCAGTATTGGCGGATCGTTAGGGGTCAATGTGCATGGTCGCTATATTGGTGAAGGTCCCATTATTCTATCGGTTGAAAAAATTAAATTGGTGCTGGCTGATGGCTCAATCGTGATGGCCAGCCCGCATGAAAATCAGGAAATTTTTTACGCAGCTATTGGGGGTTATGGTGGTATCGGCGTGATCACCGAAGTGACTTTACGCTTAAGCGATAATGTTAAGGTTAAACGTGTTAACCAACTTATGCCAATAGCTGAATATCACCGTTATTTTGTTGAGCATATTCGCTCTGATAAAGCTGCTATTTTTCATAATGGCATAATTTATCCGCCTGAATTTGAGCAAGTGCGTGCCGTAACCTTTGTTGAAACACAGGAACCATTAACCATTGAAGATCGGTTAAGACCACTGCATAAAAAATATCCAATCAAAAAACAACAGCTAAAAATAGTTTCTTCTTCAGATTCGGGTAAAAAGTTGCGTCAGCTTCATGACAATGTTGAATTTCATCATCAACCGGTTATGTGGCGTAATTATGAAGCCAGTCATCGGGTAGCTGAGCTGGAACCAATCCAAAACAAAAAGAAATCCTATGCATTACAAGAATATTTTATCCCTATTGATCAATTTGATGCATTCTATCCACAAATGGTCGAAATATTGAAAAAACACCATGTTAATGTAATCAATATTTCTATTCGCCATGCCAATGCTGACAGTGGATCTTTGCTGGCGTGGGCCAAGACTGAAGTATATGCTTTTGTAATTTATTATCAGCAAAATAAAGATCAACAAAGTCAACAACAGGTGGGAATCTGGACACGTGAGTTAATTGATGCAGCATTGGCGAATAACGGTAGTTATTTCTTACCCTATCAATTACACGCCACTGAAGAACAGTTTAAACAGGCTTATCCACGAGCTGAAGAATTTTTTCAACTCAAATCGAAACTGGATCCGACCAATAAATTCAGAAATTTGTTATTAGAGCGCTATCGTCCTACACCAAACAACCACGTGCCTGAGCACTACTATCCTGGTAAGTGAGATTTTAGCCACTTTCCTGTCTGTCGGCAGTATTAATGCAAAAATGCCGTACGGAAGGTGATCACCATCCATCACCTGATTCTGACCACATCGTGTCGAATGAATCAGGTGACTTTTTGTTGGATTAATGATTTTTCCGCAAGTTGGTGGGTAATTTAGTTATAGCGAAACCACATAACATGATGAAGGTAGAAATAATAAAATGGGTTGATATGGGTTTATTTTCATAAATGGCTGAAATAAATATGGCAACCACCGGGAAAATGATAAAAATAAATGACAATATGACTGGACTCATCCGTTTGAGTAAATAGAAATAGGCAATAAAGCCGCCTACTGACGCCACCACGCCAAGATATATTAATGCCAACCAGCTATTTAAAGATATCGCGTGCAACTGGTTTTTCTCAAAGACAAAACTGAGCAAACACAGCAAGACCCCCGCCACGCCTATCGGCAGAGTATTGAAAGTAAATACATTGATGCCATCTCCGGCTTTTTTGGAATAGACATACAAAAACCCATGCATGATAGCAGCCAATAGGATGGATGCCACACCCAAAAAGTCGGTATATGAGATCACCAATCCTTCTGAGATCAGTATATAAATCAGACAAAGAAAACCCAATGTGATGCCGATGACTTGATTTAAATATATTTTGTCTTTGAGAAATATCTTAGAAAAGATGATCGAAAATATAGGCATTGAACTAAACAAAAGAGACGTTAGCCCTGAAGATACGTACTGTTCGCCGAAACTGATCAGATAATATGGAATGGTGAAATAAAATAAGGTTAAGAGAATAAAGAAAGGCCACGATTTCCGCGGGAATAAAATCGGGGATTTGGAGATAAAGGTGATTAGTAATAAAAAAGGAAACGCAATAATAAACCGTAAACCGGCAGCTAAAAGAGGATTAACCGTTTCAACCGCAAATTTGATCCCAATCCAAGTGGTTCCCCAAGTTAAACACACGATGACAAACAGGAAAAAAATAATATATTTACTCGTTAAATAATTTTTTTTTGACATACAATTTTATTCAATTAAACTCAGAACAATAGGGTAAACAATATATATCTGCTGTTTTAATTTGTAAACGCATTGCAAGATCATTTAGATCGTCTTAATCTTTTTTACTCTAAGTTAAGCTGCTCAAAAAATCGCATTTTTTAAAACCTAATGCTGAGTGGTTATGCAGCACATTATATTTATGAATAATGAATATTATTCATAATTGCAAGATGTTATTTCAGGCTTTGTGGCGTTGACTACAGCAAAGCAAAGCGTGGTTTTACCACCAAATCAGTCGCGGTTGCGGGAAACTAATAACATCATTCTTTTCTGTTTGAACAATGTTGCCATGCCTATTTTAGATGTTAGAACCTATTCAATGCGAGCGCATAGCAGTACTATTGTTATAGCTAAATTAAGCAGTTTATTAGATCGATGATATGCCAATTTTAGTTTTCCTGCTCGCGTCAAATAATATCAACGGCTGGTTTCGTTTGCTGCTACCGTGCGCTGACAAGGGTAACAATAAGCCTGTGAGTTAAATTTCATTGGGTGATGGTCACAGAATTGTTTTTCTGCTGCCGTTAGATTTCTTCCACAGCCAGCACACTGGGATAGCTCACCCAAGGTAGCTTCGGCTGTTGCTTTGGTACTTGCAGGCGCAGGACACGCTCCTGCAGCCGCTTCGGCTTTAAATTCATCAGAAGGATAGATACCAAACTGTTCATACCAATCGGTGGTTGGCGCCGACCGATGCAAGTCACACAATTGCTGGCCTATATTTTTCAAAGTAGAAGAGGAAATTTTTTTGCATAACCGCAACCACTGTAACTTTTGCGTATATTCCTCCACTTTGGCTTTGACCTGATCAGTTTTAATAATTCGCTCAATCCCAGCTACCTGATTTTGCGGTCGCACTATCTTGGTATTTTCCGTCACCAGTATCAGACTTTCCAAACTTGGTTGTAGTCTGATCCCCAACCGTTTCGGCAAGGTAATTAGCCCTGAGCGAAAAATATTTTCTAGTACAGCCATATGCCTTTGGTTTTGCCGTAAAGGTGAAGCCACTTCTTTTGTGTTGGTTGCATATTTATATGAAAACTCACCTTGTTCATTGATGATTATATCACCAGACACACTTTTGCTTTCGCAGACAAAAACTTGTAGGAACCGATTGATCAACAGATGATCAATCTGCGCAATCTGATGTTGAAACACCAATCGCAGATCATGGATAACAATCCAGTCCTCACTATTACGATAATAAAAGTTCAGTTGATAAGCAGATTTATTTTCACCTTTAATGCCTGAATTGAGGTACTTTAATTTTTCTTCTATTTTCTGCCGCGTACCCTGGATTAGATCTGGACGGCGCAATAATTGCTGCAATATATTTTTATCTTGTGACTTATCGGCAATCTCTTTAATAATCATGCTGGTCTTTAAATAATGGGAGACGATATGTCATTCATTAAATATTGACACAAATATCACCCTAAATTTTGCAATAAAATCATATCTATTCGGTATATTAGCTCTTTTATTCCATTTTGTAAAGTTTTGTCATTATTTTAATTTTTTATTAACATTTTGATACAAAATTGATGCTTTCTCATACCAGAAAATTTTGTGATCATGGTGGTTGAGGTAAGCTTAGCCATTTATTGCTCCTTTACGTGCTGCAGCCTATTTGCCCGATTCATGTTTAAAGATGATCTTGTTCTAACGGATATAGATATGGTGGTAGCAAATTTGCTTACGTGGAGAAGAAATAGCTGTCGTGATAGCGGATTTTAGGCTAAACATTACATCTGTCTAATTAATAAAAATATTGTGATGACCATTAATTATTTGCAGAATTTTGGGATGGCGTTGAATTTGTGATGATGCATAAAAAACTCTTGAATAAATAACGCTGTCTGTTTATGAATTTGCTGTGCAGCAACGGCACATCGATTTGAATCGTTTACTTGAATTACAGACCCGTTGTTTGTCCACGATGGCAGCAAGATAGGATAAATCTAAAATAGAAGACATGTACGCAGAAACAAAAACACTGCTATTAAACATAATAGCAGTGTTTTAAAATTTGGTGCCCAGGGACGGACTCGAACCGTCACACCTTGCGGCGGGGGATTTTGAGTCCCCTGCGTCTACCAATTTCGCCACCTGGGCTAGCGAAGAAGCAGCATTATAACGGATTTTTAGCAGCTGTAAAGTATTTTTTTATTTGAGCGGTTTTTTTGGGGATTTACCTTTATAAGGTTGATTTTGTATTTGATTTTTTTTATATTTTATTCATTCTTTAAAAATGACAACTCATCATCTTATTTTTTAACTAAGTTTTTATTTCTGGAAAATTTATTTTGCACTGTAGAGATTGAATCAGTCTGTTGGATGAGATTGATTAGAATGAAATTATAAACATGAATTTTACTGCTGTCGTTTTAGCAATATTGTCCGCACAACCATTTGCCGTAAAAAAATTGCAACAAAATTTTTCGCGGAGCAATGAAACGGATAACTAAAATAGAAAAACGGTATTCTATGTTGACGAAACTCAAACACAAAAGTTTTATTTCAGGGTATTTTCAGCATCCGAAAGTCAACAGGCTTATGGTTTCGCAGCCGACTGCTGCAATTTGGTTGAAAGATCAGCCTGATTATGACGATGTATTTATCAAGAAAAAGATGTTTTTGGTTTATGTCAGCTTCTATTTGGGCTTTTATGGCATTGCGAGTAGACAAATTTCAAAAAGAGGAGCTTAATAAGCATATTTCTCATATAGAAATTCAGCAGATTTACTGAATAGCAGCGTAGCATTTAATTATTTAAGTGGTTTTTATCATGCTTTTCACTGCAGTTTAGCCTTCTCTGAAGAAAACAAATTATTAGACTCAGCTTGAATTGTCTGGTTTATGCCATAAAAAGTGTTGTTGAATTAATATTCATAATTAATATATTTATAAAATTATGCAAAATTATTTTGCCATATCTTTATACTGATGAAAAATGAATGCACAATTAACTATTGCATTATCGAAAGGAAGAATTTACGAAGAGACTCTGCCGTTACTGGCAGCAGCGGGCATTCACGCAGTTGAAGATCCGGAAAAGTCGCGTAAATTAATCATTAAAACCAACCACGACAATATTCGTCTGATTATTGTGCGTGCTTCTGATGTACCTACTTATGTTCAATATGGTGCTGCAGATTTCGGCATAGCTGGAAAAGACGTGTTGATTGAGCATAATGGCAAAGGATTATATCAGCCATTGGATTTACATATTGCTAATTGCAAGATGATGGTTGCAGTGCGAAAAGGTTTTAATTATACGGCGGCATCTCAGCCAGGTTGTCGCTTACGAGTTGCCACTAAATACCCGAATATTGCTTTAGAACACTTTGCCAATAAAGGTGTTCATATAGATTTAATTAAATTATATGGCTCGATGGAATTGGCACCTTTAGTCGGTTTGGCTGATGCCATTGTCGATCTGGTTTCCAGCGGAAACACTTTAAAAGCCAATAATTTGGAAGCGGTAGAACATATTGTGGATATTTCCAGCCGGCTTGTGGTGAATAAGGCGGTGTTAAAACTTAAATATTCTTCTATCCAACCCATTATTGATATATTTGCTCAAACAACGCATTTGAATATGAATAATTCATTATAACAATAGGAAACCGAAATTATGACTACAGAAAATTCTGCTAAATTAGTGGTGCTGATCGATGCGGATAATGCATCTGCCAGCATTGTTGAATCTTTACTGGAAGAAATTGCCAAATATGGCATTGCCAGTGTTAAACGCATTTATGGTGACTGGAGCTCTGGTTTATCTAAATGGAAAGATGCTCTATTGCCACATGCCATCACACCGGTTCAGCAATTTGCTTATACCAAAGGTAAAAATGCTACTGATATGGCCATGGTCATTGATGCGATGGATTTACTTTACAGTAATACTTTTGATGGGTTTTGTATTGTTTCCAGCGATAGTGATTTTACTCGTTTGGCCTCGCGTATACGAGAAAATGGTCTGACTGTATATGGATTTGGTCAGAAAAAAACGCCTGAATCTTTCCGTAAAGCTTGTGATAAATTTATTTATACTGAAAATTTACTGAGTCATACGGCGACAGAAATTTGTGAAGATAAAGCACAAGCACCGATTTTCCATACCAAACGTAAATCTCCTGCTGAACTGAAGCAAGATACTGCATTGATGAATTTGTTTCGCAATGCGGTCAAAGAGCATGCTGACGATGAGGGTTGGACTTCTCTTGGTGTAGTCGGTCAATATATCAATAAGGTTAATTCAGATTTCGATGCCCGCAATTATGGTTATACCAAGTTATCATATCTGATTAATGCTATAGATATCTTCGAGACGCAGATGCATGGTAATCATTTGTGGTTACGTCTGAAAAAACGCAATAATGGTTTTATCAGTAAACCCGAAAACAAGCCGTTTAATACTCTGCCCGAACCGGTTGTCGCTCAAGACGACGCACCGCTAGTTATTACTATTCCGGCAGTTAGCACTGAAATGCCTAATGAAAAAATCAGTGTAACCATCGAGCCAGAAAAAAAGAAACCTGTTCTGGTTCAGGTAGAAACGCAAACCACTGATTACGGCAATAGTTATGATTACAATAAAGCAGAACAGACCAAACGCGGTCGTGGACGTCCACGTAAAACCACGTTTGACAGTGTGACGAAACAACCAGAAGTTAATCGTGGTCGCGGTCGTCCAAGCAAAAATAGCTTTGGCAATACCCGTACCGGCAAAACCGTGCGGTCAAACGGAGAAATTTCTAATCAGCATTACTGGAACCGTCTGGTACCCATGGTTCAGAAGGCAATCGAGCGCACTTGTGATATCGAAGGCTGGGCAACGGTTAGCTCTGTAGCACGTGAGTTAGTAACCGGTGAAGGTGGTTTCAATGCCAGAGATTATGGCTTTGACAATGCCAATAATGCGATCACCGCCATCAATAGCGAATGGATTGATAGCCGCAAAGCTGGTCGTGGTTTACGTGTGCGTGTAGTTAAACCTTATGATGTTGAAGTTGATGGTAATACCATTCCAGCACATGAACTGGCTGCCAAAACCCAAGTGAACACCAACGATGTTGATGATGACAACTTTGGTAACAGCATTTAATTTAACTTTTTGGGCAGTGTAGTGCTTGCACTTGCTGTACAACAGTATGAAATATATTAGCAGCCAAGACGCCGATTTTCAGGAACAGCTGAAAGCCTTACAAGCGTTTGAAACAGCGCAGGATCCACAAGTGGATGCCATCGTTGCGGCGATTTGTGCTGATGTACAGCAACGCAAAGATGAGGCAGTGATCGAATATACCAATCGATTTGATCACACTCAGGCTCAGTCTATGGCTGATTTGATGCTGACTCAAGCTGATCTGGCTGCGGCTTTTAATCGCCTCCCTGCTCCTGTGCAGATGGCATTAGAACAAGCCGCAGCGCGGATCAGAGACTATCATCAACATCAGAAACAGCAATCCTGGCATTACATCGATGACCATGGCACTTTGCTTGGGCAACAAATTACCGCGCTGGATCGAGTCGGTATTTATGTTCCTGGAGGCAAGGCGGCTTATCCTAGCTCGGTGATGATGAATGCCATTCCGGCACATGTGGCAGGGGTGGCGGAAATCATCATGGTTGTCCCGATGCCCCATGGTGAGCGCAACGATATCGTTCTGGCCGCGGCTTATGTGGCCGGTGTGTCGCAAATCTTTACTATTGGCGGTGCTCAAGCCATTGCAGCACTGGCATATGGAACTGACACGATTGCACCTGTGGATAAAATTACCGGACCAGGTAATGCCTATGTCGCTGCCGCCAAAAGACGGGTATTCGGGGTGGTCGGTATTGATATGGTTGCTGGCCCCAGCGAAATATTGATCATTGCTGACGGTTCCACCCCAGCCAAATGGGTTGCAATGGACTTATTCAGTCAGGCTGAACATGATGAAATCGCCCAAGCTATTTTAATTTGTACTGATGCCGCTTACGCCAGTGAAGTGCAAGCTCAAATGCAAGCCTTGCTGGCAGAAATGCCACGCCGAGCCATCATTGAAGCCTCACTCAGCAATCGTGGAGCGATTATTTTAGTGCAAGATCTGGAAGAGGCCTGTCAGATTGCCAATTCACTGGCACCTGAACATTTGGAATTATCGGTGCAGCAACCGCACTTATGGCAAAGTAAAATCCGTCATGCCGGAGCCATTTTTATGGGGGCTTATACCAGTGAAAGTTTGGGCGACTATTGTGCCGGTCCAAACCATGTATTGCCAACCAGTCGCACAGCCCGCTTTGCTTCACCACTAGGGGTATATGACTTTCAAAAACGCAGTAGTTTGATTCAGGTTTCTGCTCAGGGTGCACAAAAATTAGGCCAGATTGCCAGTATTCTTGCCCATGGCGAGGGCTTAACTGCGCATGCACGTGCTGCAGAATTGCGCTCAGAATAATTTTTTATGAAGCAAAACCACCACCGATGCAGGTTGGTGGTTTTTTTATCTTTTAATTAAGAAAAATCCACTTTAGCAATATAATTGTATGATATTCGTCTAAATAACTTATCAGTAAACTCTTTGTTTGATCCATATAATGATCAATTTTGATGGCAGTAATGATGCACCTGCGGATTGAGAATGCCATTTTTCAAGCTAACTTATTGGTCTTAATTAAAAAGTCATTATTTTCCAGTAGGGTAATCTCGCCTGAATACAATATGGTAAGGTTATTTTAATTTGGTTTTAGACATATCCAATATCAATCAATTTGATTGGTTACTCCTTAAATTAAGCTGAAAACGAATTAAATAGCGTCAATCATTTTCAATATGTCTTCATACTACAAAATCCGTCATTTTCAATTAAATTTTGCTTGATCAAAGGATTATTTGATTATGTTTTGCATAATTGATGACTTCTTTATCTGTTTCCTGAACATAATAGATAAAAAGATGATTTTTAGGCGATCAGTGCACACTTTTAAGGAGAAAAAATGCAGGTTAAAACATTAGATCATTTGGTATTAACCGTTAAGGATATTCAGGTTTCATGTCGCTTTTATGCTGATGTTTTGGGTATGGACATCGTTACGTTCGCGGAAAACCGCACGGCATTACATTTTGGCCACATGAAAATTAATTTACATCAACTAGGACACGAGTTTGCACCCAAAGCACAGCATCCAACACCGGGTTCAGCGGATTTATGTTTTATTGTGGAACAACCTTTGGATGAAGTGCTGACCACATTACAGCAAAAGCAGGTGGCTATTGAAATGGGACCGATCAGCAGAAGCGGGGCAAATGGAGAAATTAAGTCTGTTTATATCCGCGATCCAGATGATAATTTAATTGAGCTGTCCAATTATTCATTATGATCAGCTATCATAAAGAATAAAAACATTCTGAGCCTTATTTTTTTCCTATAGATATTCTTTATGCTTAACTAATTTTGCTCAGTATTTGAAATCTATAATGCGTAGATATACACAAAATAATCATTCTCTGGTTAACATAAACTGATCTTTCCGCTGGGGATAACTGGCAAATATTTATTTTCTTCACCACTAGCCACGCTGGTAGCTAACCATGGATAAAAGAAAATATCACCACATTTTGCTACGCCCAACTGAATGTATTTACTTACACCAGCATTGAAATAACGCTTTTATTTTCTGCTTGTTGCCAACACAATATTTATTTGTCATTTATTGGCTATTATCAATTTAATCTACAAAAGGATTTTTATTCTGTGAATCAAGATTTTCAAAATAAAAATGATTCAATGTAAAAAACTGAACTACTTTGCCATGATTGTTTGTTGCATTATCGCTGAATAACACCCAATCACAGCAAGTAGTTTTATCTGTCTAAGCATCTTCTTTAATGATTGCTAGCTATCACTGAGCGTTATTGCACCTCAATAGTCAAGCTTGATCCCGCAGGATCATTGGCACAGCGACCTGATCTGCCCACAAGCGATCCGTCGGAACATTTTATGTTGTAACCAACTCCACTTCTTGAAACATGACCATAGTCATCACTGGCACATCCGCTTAAAGTAAAAAAACTGGCTACCAACGCTGTGATTAATAGACTCTTTTTCATTATTACTCCTTTAAATAAACTATTTATAGACTTGCGCAAATGACATCTGACAAATTGTCACACTAGTTATTATAACATTATTTATAATAATTTACATTTTTATGTGGTTTTTTTTATTCGGGTACCAATGTTCAATCTCGCATTTTGACAGATAATTCTGCTGAGATTGGTTGTCGTTTCGGCGGTAATAACGACTTAGATTCTGTTGTGTCGCTTAAATATGATCGGTGAGTGTCAATGGCAACCTATTCAGGCAAACCAATCCTATCGATTATTTTGGATGAGTGGTTAGTCGTATTTTTTAAATCAATTACAAAACTGCTGCAATCCTGGATTGCAGCAGACCATGTTGTGCGTATGGCGGCAAGTCTGTCGCCCAACTTTGCAGTGATACTTCAGATGCGCTGTGCCAATTCCTGCGCTTTGCCGAGGTATAGTGCGGGGGTTAAGGCTAGTAGCTGCGCTTTGGCCTCATCTGGAATGGTTAATTGCTGAATAAATGCCTGTAAGCTTGCTGGCGTGATGACTTGCTTGCCACGGGTAAGTTCTTTCAATTGTTCATATGGATTGGGAATACCATAGCGACGCATGACGGTCTGGATAGGTTCTGCCAGCAATTCCCACGTTGTTTCCAAATCATTGGCAAAAGCATCAGTATTGATTTCCAGTTTATGTAAACCACGCAAATGCGCGGTTAGTCCCAGTAATGTGTAGCCGAAGCCAACACCCATATTACGCAGGACAGTACTGTCGGTTAAATCACGCTGCCAGCGTGATATAGGCAATTTTTCTGCCAAAAATCCCAACACCGCATTGGCCATGCCTAAATTACCCTCGGAATTTTCAAAGTCTATTGGGTTAACTTTATGTGGCATGGTTGAAGAACCGACTTCGCCGGCTTTCACTTTCTGCTTGAAGTAACCAATTGAAATATAGCCCCAGATATCTCTATTAAAATCAATCAGGATGGTATTAATTCGACTGATGTTTTGGAAAAATTCAGCCATATAGTCATGAGGTTCGATCTGGATTGTGTAAGGGTTGAACGTTAAGCCCAAATTATATTCAACAAACCGACGGCAAAGTCCTTCCCAGTCTACCGCAGGATAGGCAACTAAATGAGCATTGTAATTGCCCACTGCGCCATTAATTTTGCCCAAAAATTGTTGTTGTTCGAGCAAATGCATTTGTCGTTGCAAACGTGCAAGCACATTAGCAATCTCTTTACCTAAAGTGCTGGGCGTAGCAGGCTGTCCATGGGTGCGACACATCATTGGCAAAGTCGCATGGGTATGTGCCAGCTCACGTAATTCGGTTATTAACTGATTTAATTTGGGTAACAACACTTCATCGCGTGCTTGTTTTAGCATCAATGCATGAGATAAATTGTTGATGTCTTCACTGGTACAGGCAAAATGAATAAATTCGCTGACCGCCATCACCTCTGGCACCCGAGCCAAACGCTGTTTCAACCAGTATTCAATGGCTTTAACATCATGATTGGTGGTTGCTTCAATGGCCTTAATTGCTTCTGCATCTTCTGGGGAAAAGTTGGCGATGACTTGATCGATTTGTTGTATGGTTGCTGAGCTGAACGGGGGTACTTCGCTGATGGCAGGTTCTGCAGCCAGTGCTTTCAGCCAACCCAGCTCTACGGTTACTCGTGCATGCATCAAACCATATTCAGAGAAAATCGGGCGAAGATCGGCAACAGCCTGTGCATAACGTCCATCTAGAGGAGATAAGGCTAATAAAGGATTTATCATGTTGAATTTATTTCCAGAACAGTAAAAAACAAAATATTATTAGTACTGGGCACTAACATTTACTGAATTATTGATGTTTCCGTTTTAAGCGTATGATCCGCTGTAGCATGACGATCATTTTGCTGGGTAAGGTATATTACCTCCGCTGTTTTAGGCTTGCACGATTTTTTTATTATTATTTATTTAACTGACTTTTTTATTTAAAATTTGGGCATGTTGCTTTACATGATAAATCCTAGTTCTTATTGATGCAGATTATCTATTTTTGATTCTTTTTTTTAATTTAATAAATACAATTATTGATATTTAATCAATCGGCTAACCAAATAATAATTCATTATTTATTTTGGCTCCAGCTCTGATCAATCTTTTTTTAAACACGGCCTTGAAGCCATTTTTTTAATATCAATCTGCTATAGCGATAACTTGTCTGGTTCAAGCATGGGGTTTAATTTGATTGATTATCATGGGATTAATATATTGGAATTAATTTGATCTTAGTGACTGCGCCGAAGCTGCATTGCCCTGACGCTATATCGACGGCAAATTCCTCAAGATGCTTTAATATTTGTTTAGCAAAATAGACTAAGTGTGTTTAAGCACCATCTCAAAGACATAATGATCTTTGGCATATTACCGTGATTGCTATCTCCAGTTTTTTTAGCCACTCCTCAATGCTAATCTTATCTCACGGATGCACTATTTTGAGAAAAAAGTTGTGATTACTTTTTTAATATTTCCGAATTCGTCTAGTCTATTGATTGGTTATGATCATATAAAATATTTAAATCTGACGATCATGAAATTTATTATAGAGGACACGATGATTCAATCATTCATTTGTCCAGAGGTATTTTCATACCAGGCTTTTAATTGTTTATTCACGCTATGGAAAAGATTTTAGATAAGAAATAAGGCTGTCGGAATCATTCCAACAGCCTTATAGTCATAGGTCATTAGACGCCCTGTTTTAAGCTGGCTTCAATGAAACCATCCAGATCACCATCCATGACTGCTTTGATGTTCCCGACTTCATAGCCGGTGCGTAAATCTTTTATTCGGGAAGAGTCGAAGACATAAGAACGGATTTGATGTCCCCAGCCCACGTCATCTTTGTTGGCTTCAAGATTTTGTTTCTCTTCATTACGCCGACGCATTTCCAGTTCAAATAATTTCGCTTTCAGCATATTCATCGCTTCTTCTCGATTACGATGCTGTGAACGGTCATTTTGACACTGCACAACGATACCTGTGGGTTCATGAGTGATGCGTACGGCTGAATCCGTTTTATTAATATGCTGACCCCCTGCTCCGGAAGCGCGATAGGTATCCACGCGTAAATCAGCAGGATTAATTTCAACTTCAAAACTGTCATCTACTTCTGGATAGACAAAAACTGAAGCAAACGAGGTATGACGTTTATTGTTGGAATCAAAAGGAGAATAACGAACTAAACGATGGATACCGGTTTCGGTACGCAATAAACCATATGCATACTCTCCATCTAATTTAATGGTTGCACGATTGACACCGGCAATCTCACCTTCGTCTTCCTCCAGCACTTCTACTTTAAAGCCTTTGCGCTCAGCATAGCGGATATACATTCGCAGTAACATGCCAGCCCAATCTTCTGCTTCGGTGCCGCCTGCCCCAGCCACAATATCGATAAAACAGTTATTCACATCGGCCGGCTGATTGAACATTCGTTTGAATTCCAGCCCAGCCAACTCTTCTTGTAGTGTATGAATATCGGTTTCTACTGCAGCAAAACTATCGGCATCATTTTCATCAACAGCCATCTCCAACAGCATACGACTGTCTTCTATGCCATTATGCAAGTGATCCAGAGTCAGGACAATTCCTTCAAGTACTTTGCGTTCTTTTCCTACTTCCTGTGCTTTTTTAGGATCGTTCCACAATTCCGGGTCTTCAGATAGCCCGATTACTTCTTCCAAACGATCTTTTTTGCCAGCGTAGTCAAAGATACCTCCGTAAATCATCATTCCGGCTCTGCATGTCGTCCAGAATATTATTTAACTGATTAATGCGCTCCGCTTCCATATTGTTCTCTTCAGCCAGATATTTAAAAACAGGCACATATTATAACAGAGTCTTATATAGCCTTCAGGCCGCAATATGGGCGGCCTGATTGATGCAATAGTTGGTGGAGATTAATCCACATTCAAAACTTCCCGCTTATGGCATGCTGGCTCATTTTGCGACAAGGTGGTTAACCGGCGTAATAGATACTGCAGCACAATGCCGTAAGTTGGCAAAAAGAACAGGGCGGCTATGGTGATTTTAAAACCATAATCGGTAAGAGATATTTGTAACCAATTTTCCGCCATAAATGCATCGGGCGAATGATAGAAAGCCACGGCAAAAAACACGAGCGTATCCATGGCACTACCAAATATCGCTGAAGCACTGGGCGCCAGCCACCAGTGTTTGCTGCGGCGCAGCCGGTTGAAAACCATGATATCCATCAGTTGACCCACCACGTAGGCAGCAAAACTGGCCAGAGCAATTCTGGCGACAAAAAGATCAAAATTACCCAAAGCATGCCAACCCATCCAGTGCCCATCCTGCCACAGCACAGAGATGACATAGGAGAAGAAAAGGGAAGGAAGCATGACCCAGAAAATAATCTGCCGAGCTAATCGGGCACCGAAAATACGGACAGTTAGATCGGTGGTCAAAAAGATAAATGGAAAGGTGAATGCGCCCCACGTATTATGCAGACCGTAGATGGTAAAGGGAAACTGTACTAAATAATTACTGGTTACGATCACCAGCATGTGCCAAAAGGTGAGCCAGCGCAAAGCTTTAAGACGCTGGGCTGAGGAAAATTCATACATAATTTTATCCTGTTGAATGATGAACAAGATCAAACCAGCTGCAAAAGCCATCAAAATATGACGGGCAGCGGACATTTAATCTGTCAAAAATTCGGTAATATTTTGGGAATTATTTCAATTGAAAATTCAATAACCGTTGCTTTGCCATTTCAGCATATTGGCTATCAGCCCAGCCATAATTGGCATACGGATGAATGGCAATGCCGCCACGGGGGGTAAACTCCCCATAGACTTCAATATATTTCGGCTGCATTAATGCAATGAGATCTTTCATGATGATGTTGACACAATCTTCATGAAAATCGCCATGATTGCGAAAACTGAACAAATACAGCTTCAACGATTTACTTTCAACCATTTTCAGATGAGGTAAATAGTTAATATAAATGGTAGCGAAATCCGGTTGACCGGTTTTCGGGCATAAGCTGGTAAATTCAGGACAAATAAATTTAACGAAATAATCGTTATCAGGATGTTGATTATCAAAGGCTTCCAGCAGCTCAGGAGTATAATCACTGTGATAGACAGTATGCTGATTACCCAACTGGCTAACCGTGCCCAGATTATTCTTTGCACGCATAGATTTGATTTCCTAGTTTTTTAATGTGGGAGGTTTGCGAACCACAGGGAGGCAGATTGTACCCGAAAGTCTGACAGACTCAAAATGACTATTTTGACCACTATAATAGTGCTCAATGCACAACAAAATGGTTATTATTGACATAAAATATCAACAACAATTTAATTAATAGTTTATTTTGTAATTTTATAGCTATATTGTGAGATATTAAGCAATTTTATTGCTCTTAAAAAGTTTAATCCTTGCTTTTTAAAGGCTTTCATTATAGGCTGCTAACCATATTATCAGAATAAAGCATTAAACAGGAAAGAATATGAATCACGCAGTATCGCGTCAAACAGACGACGTTAGAATAAACGAAATCAAAGAACTGCTGCCGCCAATAGCTCATTTGTACGAACTACCGATTACGGAACAGGCTTCCGAAGTGGTGCATGATACTCGTCAGGCCATAGCCGAATTGGTCCATGGTCGTGACAAGCGCTTACTGGTGATTATTGGACCATGTTCCATTCATGATTCGAATGCCGCAGTAGAATATGCTCAAAAATTAAATGTATTGCGTCAAAAATACAGCAAAGAGCTCCTCATTGTGATGCGGGTATATTTTGAAAAACCGCGCACCACAGTTGGCTGGAAGGGCTTAATCAACGACCCTTATTTAAATGGTTCATACGACATTAATCACGGGCTGCGTTTGGCGCGCAAATTATTGCTGGAACTGAACAATATGGGCATGCCCGCCGCCACTGAGTTTCTGGATATGATCACGCCCCAATATTTTGCTGATTTGATCTCATGGGGAGCGATTGGGGCACGCACAACTGAAAGTCAGGTTCACCGTGAACTTGCTTCGGGTTTAAGCTGTCCGGTGGGTTTTAAAAACGGAACAGATGGCAATTTGAAGATTGCCATTGATGCTATCGGTGCGGCCAGTCATCCACATCATTTTTTGTCGGTAACCAAAGCAGGACATTCAGCCATTGTCCGCACCAGCGGCAATCCTGATTGTCATATTATTTTGCGCGGTGGTAAAGAACCGAATTACAGCCATGAGCATGTTTCAGCAGCAGTTGAGCAATTACAGAATAATCAGGTTACGCCCTTCCTGATGATCGATTGCAGCCATGCCAATAGCCATAAAGACTACCGCCAGCAAATGACTGTGGCAAAGGATATTGCCGCTCAGATTCAGGCTGGTGAACAGCATATTATGGGGGTGATGGTTGAAAGTAATTTAGCAGAAGGCAGACAGGATAAACCGGAAAAGTACGGACAAAGCATCACCGACGCTTGTATTGGCTGGGAAGAAACTGAAGCTATGCTGGCCTTATTGGCACAAGCAGCTCAGATGCGCCAACAAGCTTGAAAATCTGAAATTAAAGACAAAAACCAACCAGTGTCACGATTCTGGTTGGTTTTTTGTTGGGAGATAACACAGCTAAACGAGGCATTAATGGAGGCGAATGTCTGGATTAGCGGTAAGTTTTGCCATGAGCTCGCAAAACTTTATTGGGGATACAACAGCCTCAAAAACATTTAAAACGCCCCAAAACGCATCAAAAATTTCATACCTGAGATAATCTTGCGCCTTGCTACATAACCACAGATGTAATAACCCTACTTGGTTCTCGATTACATCAATCTCAGATATTGGTCTGAATTATCTTAGCGCGGGTAGTTTTAGTCTATAAATCTTATAACCCTTAGCGTACTGATTTAAAGCTGAGCAAATGTTGACGAGTAGCAAGCCAGGCGCCAAGCATGCCAAGCGCGTACACAACCAGCAATATAATTAATATCTCGTGCAAATTAAAAAACCGCCAGCTCATGTTGACCCCATATGGCTGCAAAATGGCATTGACTAACGGACGAGTCAACTGATTGAGCCAAAAACACAAACCAATACTGATTGCTGCGGCCAGTAGACTTTGCCATGCGGCCAAATATAAAAACGGGCGACGGATAAAAGATGCTGGCGCACCCAGTAGCTTGGTAATTTCTATCTCTTCACGGTGGCTAAGAATTTGCAGGCGGATAGTGTTATACGCCACCAGCGCAAAGGTTAAGCCCAAAGTGATTCCCAGAAACCACAACAATTGATGGATAAACTGATTAATCTGATAAAGCGTCTGCGTCCATTCCGCATCCATTTTGACACTTTCCACCAACGGCAGCTGTGCCAGTTGTGCCTGTAAGGCATCCAATTGCGCGGGTGTTTCAACTTTAGGCATCACTGTAAACGCATCAGGCAGAGGATTACTTTCCAGCATAGAAACCAGATCCTGCCCACCCATGCTTTGCTGCAATTCTTCCAGCCCTTGTTGTTTACTCACAAAAATAATCTTGTCCAGTTGCTGATTGCTTTCCAACGCTTTTTGCACCACAGCATTATCCGCTGCACTGGCATTCAGTTGCATATACAGCGTCATGGTAGGCGTTTCATTCATCTGCCCCAACACCTGCTGCCCGCTTTGGATGCCAAGGTACAGCGCCAAGGGTAAAGTCATGGCAATAGCCAGCATGAATAATATCAGCAACGTGGCAATAGGCTGGCGCACAAGTTGGCGTAAAGCCTTACCGGCAGCTTCCCAATGCAATGATATTAACTGCTTCATGCGTATAACCTGCCTTCCTGCAAACGGATAATACGATGACCATAATCTGCCATCAAAGATTCATCATGTGCGGCCACCATGACCGTCGTTCCGGCCTCATGAAATGTTTTAAATAATTCCATAATATCCAGAGCGTAAGCCCGATCAAGGTTAGCAGAAGGTTCATCTGCAATCAGTAAACTGGGCTGGTGCACCACCGCACGGGCAATACATAAGCGTTGCTGCTCACCTCCTGACAAGGTAATGGGATCAGCCTGTTCACGACCAGCCAAACCCACTTTTTCGATGGCTATGCGTGCACGCCGTTCAGCCTGTTTGTATTCATAACCGATAATACGTAGCGGCAACATCACATTCTGTAACACATTACGGTCAAACAGCAATTTATGATCCTGAAACACGATACCAATATGTTGTCGCAAAAAACCGAGCTGATTGTCATTTAACTGCCCAAGATCATGTTTGTTAAGCCAAACTTTGCCTTGAGTAGGCTTGGTAATGCCACTGATCAGCTTCAAAATGGTAGATTTACCCGCGCCTGAATGACCGGCTATAAAAATCATCTCTCCTTTACTGATTGAAAAACTTAAGTTTTTCAGTGCAGTAAATCCTCCAGGATAGGTTTTAGAAACCTGCTCAAAACGAATCATCTGTCTGAGTCCGCTTGTTTAAATTAGCTCTGATTATACCCGAGCCTAACGTAGTTGAAAGCATACATCTATTCAGCAGCCTCTAACTACGTATGCTAATATATTCCTGTTTCTGACTCTCAGCCCACAAGGAGATAATCATGCCAGCCATAACCATGTACACCACAGCTGTATGTCCTTATTGCCAGATGGCTAAAGCCTTGCTTAAACAGAAGGGTATCACTGAAATTAACGAAATCCGTATTGATACTGATCCAAAGGTAAGGGATGAGATGATGCAGCGCACTGGTCGCCGAACCGTTCCACAAATTTACATCGGTGAGACCCATGTTGGTGGTTTTGACGATTTGAATGCACTGAACCAAGCAGGTAAACTAGACCCTTTACTCCAAGATTAACTTTCCTTAACCTCACGTATCCTGTTATGCTACGAGGACTGAAAGACTTCTTACATCCTTTATTGAAAGAAAAGAATGAGCGATAAAGAAACCATTAATGAACAGGCAAATGCCCAGCCAGTGTTCAGCATTGAAAAAATTTACCTGAAAGATTTGTCTCTGGAAGCACCGCACGTACCACAGATTTTTCTGGATGGTGGCGAACCTCAAATCGAAGTTCGTGTAGCCACTGCGGCAGAAAAACTGGAAGATGAATTTTATGGCGTTACAGTCACCGTCACCGTCACCGCTAAAATGGAAGATGAACGTATTTTGTTCTTAAATGAAGTGGCTCAAAGCGGTATTTTCCGCATTGCCAATATTCAGCAACAAGATGTCGATATCCTTCTGGCCGTGGCCGCACCCAATATCTTGTTCCCATACGCCCGTGAAACGGTTTCTAACACCATCACACGCTCTGGCTTCCCACCAGTCATGCTGGCACCGATTAATTTCGAAGCCATGTATCAAGCAGAACAGGCCAACGCGGGTAACGCGTAACAATAATCAAGTAAAAAGCTGCAGTATTTCAGGAAAACCCGAAATACTGCAGCTTTTTTTATCACTTTGTTACCCCAGCTTTAATATCACTACAGCAAAATAGCTTGCAAAGTTGAAGTAATTCAAACTGCTTTCAACCACACAAACCATCAATATGTACGGTTATTTAGCTTAAAACCACTTAAGATTTATAACGATACATAAACACCAACCCGCTGAAAACACCAATCATGCACAAAGGCAAAATGTAATACACCGCTCCGATCGAACTGTACCGGTTCAACCATTGCACTAAAGGTAAGGTCATTCCCCCTACAATCGCATACGCCACATTGTATGAAAAAGAGATTCCCGTAAAGCGAATAGGCGCCGGAAACATGCTTACCATAGCCGCAGAAACAATACCAGCGACACCCGTAGTCAGCCCGAGCAACAAATATAAAACCGAAATAACACTATAGCCGTATGATCCTAGAGAAGAATAAAACAACCCAGCCATCACCCCCGTGAGCAATGTGCCAATAGTAAAGGCGCGACCTACCCCTAATTTATCGGCTAAAAAACCATACAGAATACAACCAATCATTTGCATCACGATAGCCATACTCTGCATTTGAAAAGCCTGAGCACTGGAAAAACCAAATGTACCGCTTAATAATTGTGGCATCGCCAATAAAATAACCACCACACAACCAGTTAAAAACCACGTCATAAACATACCAATGCAGACAGCCTCTTTGTATTGAGATAGCAGTGTCTTAAGAGGCAGTTGCGTAGCCAGTTGCTTGCGTTGCCGCATTGCCTGAAATACTGGCGTTTCTTGCAAATAACTGCGTAAATACAAAGTCAGTAACCCAAACAGTCCACCGAGAATAAAGGGAATGCGCCAAGCACCTTGCAAAATGGTTTCAGCACTAAAACATTTTGTCATGGCTAAAGCGATCAACGAACCCAGGAGAATTCCCAAAGACAGACCACTGGTCAGAAAACCATTGGCCATACCAACCCGGTTATCAGGTACATGCTCCGAAACAAAAGTCCACGCTGCTGGTATCTCACCACCAATGGCCACACCCTGAATCATTCTCAGGATTAACAATAAAACCGGTGCGCCATAACCGATGGTGGCAAAGGTGGGCATCAGACCAAGACATAATGTAGGCAACGCCATCATTAAAATAGACAAGGCAAACAATCTTTTTCGCCCGAACAGATCACCAAAATGTGCCATCACAATGCCACCCAATGGGCGGAACAGATAACCAGCAGCAAAAATGCCGTAGGTATTAAGCATTGCCCAGAATGGACTTAGACCGGCAGGAAAAAATAATTCTGACAACACCTTGGCATAAAAAACATAAATTACAAAATCATAAAATTCAAGCGCACCACCAAACGATGATAGCACCAGCGTTCGTGTATCTTCCCGTGTTAACAACTTTTTTTCTGCTGCTATCCCTGCATTCGGTTTATTCATGCAACCTTCTCAATCCGACCAGTTAAAATTAAAGCGTTTATAACAGTCTGCCACAACTTTTTCAAATTAATGTCATACTCAGACTTTTTATTTTGCAATGATTAATGATATAAAAATATGATTTTAATCATAATTAAATTCATGGCCATTTGGCTGCAATGTTGAACTAAACTTGATTTTCCTCAACAGTTAGGTTGATCAACCCACACGTTTCTTATCCATATGCGCAAATTAACATCTCAATTAAGCAAAGATTGAATCCAAACAGTTTTTTTTCTTTATATCTATCCAACCAAAACTTACCAACCACGTTTTCGGCACAATCACCCTTAGTTTTGACCGATACCCATTAAATTTCCCCAGTCAAATCTACTCCTCGACAAAAAAATAGACCTTTTAGAGACTCACTTCGAGCTCGCTCAAACGGCTGAGTCCACAGCTTGTCAGCTATACCCAAAATCTTCTATTATTGCCTGTAAACCCGAAAATAATGGTTTTTACCCCCTTTCAACAGGAACAATCATGCAGCGCGGTATCTATCAACATTACAAAGGAAAACTGTATCAGGTATTGGGCACTGCCCGCCACAGTGAAACAGAAGAAGAAATGGTGGTCTATCAGTGTTTGTATGGTGATTTCACTTTTTGGGTCCGCCCCAAATCAATGTTTAATGAAACAGTCAGCATCAATGGCGAGCAACAAGCACGGTTTAAGCTGATTCAAACGCTGTAAACAATCCGTTTGCGCCACATTCTTCACCTTAATTCCACCACTTTTCATCCGCATCAACACCTACACTCATCGATGAAACCGAAACAACATCAAATTTATAGAGCAATTTAGCTGCTCAATGACCCATTTTGCATTGACTTATTTCGCCGTCAATTTATACTCAATTGATTAAATTACCGGCAAAAGAACCGTGCGATCGCTGAATTCACTACTTAGTTGTGTCCTTTTTCCCATTATTAAGCCTGATTTCAAGCAGCTGGAGCAGCATTTACAGCATAAGACCATCATCATTACTGGTGCCAGCTACGGAATTGGAGAAGCACTCTGTCATTGCCTAGCCGATATCAACTGCCAGCTCATCCTGCTGGCTAGAACAGAAAGCAAATTACAACAAATTCAGCAACTCCTTATTAATAGAAAAGCCCAAATAGAAATTTTCCCCATCGATTTGCGCGATCGCGTTCAGTTAGATCGATTTATCAATCATATTCAGCACAAACCCATTGACATACTCATCAACAATGCAGGGATATCGATTTGCCGACCCATCATGCATTCTTTACAAAGAGAGCATGATTTCGAAAGAACAATGCAACTGAACTATTTTGCCCCCGTCCGGCTTTGTCTTGCCTTGATTCCAACGCTACAACAAACACAAGGACAGATCATTAACGTATCAGCCATCAATGTTTTGCTTGCGCCAACCGTTAACTGGGCTGCCTATCAGGCATCCAAAACAGCTTTTGATCAATGGCTACGTTGTGCCAGCGCTGAGCTGGAAAACCAACATATTCGTGTTGCTACCGCTTATCTTCCACTGGTTAAAACCCGAATGATTGAGCCAACGCGACTTTATAAGCAATTACCAGCATTACGACCCCAGCAGGCTGCAAACATAATTTGTCGTTTATTACTGAAAGGTAAACGCCAATACAAACCTTGGTGGACACTTGCGGTTCAACTGATCTCAGTACTGTTTAATGGTATCTGGTTAAAAATGAATTATTATTATGTAAAGAGAAAACAATGTTGAAAGCCATTAAAGCGCTATGGCGCTGCAAACTTTTAACTCCAGTCGGTATCTGGCATGTGCTTAACAGTATTCGCCTCGATGGCATTAATCTGATGGCTTTACTCTACATTCGCCAAAAACTGTCACCCCAGCAAACAGCCATTATTGCTACTGATTACACTCTGGATTACCGGACACTATATAAACAATCACAACATCTGGCCAATCAGCTATTCACACATTGCCAAATCTCACCGCGGCAGAAAATCGCCGTGATGGCGACCAATCATGCGCTACTGGTGCATACCTTATTTGCACTGGCCGCCTTGGGCGCTGATGTCTATCTGCTAAATACCGAAATATCTTCCAGCCAATTAGGCCAGATCAACGACAAGGTACAGTTTGACTGGATTATTCATGATCCAGAAATCAGCACATTACCAGCGGTAAAAACCCTGCCTACCTATCATGACAATTTACTTTCTATTCAGACACTGTTACGGGCAGCCCCACCAAATAATCCTTTAAAGCGACCTGTAACCCATTTTAGTAAAATCACCGTACTGACCAGTGGCACAACAGGGCGTTTCAAACTGGCAGGAAGAAGCAGTCAGGCACAAAATTTTATCAGCCCATTCTACCAGCTATTGGTAAAACTCAATCTGAGTGATTTCCAGAGAATCTACCTTGCCACGCCTATTTATCATGGCTTCGGAATGGCAACCTTATGCATGTCAGTCTTACTGGGTGCCACCATCTTTCTGCGCACACGTTTTGTGGCTGAAAAAGCCTGCCACCTGATTGCTGATCACCACATTGAAGTTGTCACCTTAGTTCCGTTAATGCTCGCCCGAATGATCAGCTACTCAGAGCAACACCTTTCCAGCTTGCGTTGTATCATCACCGGTGGCGCCCCCATTACACCCGCACTGGTCACTCATGTTCTCAATCGCTATGGCAAAGTGTTGTTCAACTTATACGGCACATCCGAAGCCGGCATCGCCATGATTGCCACTTCCGCAGACCTAGCTGCTCACCCCGCAACCATTGGTCAACCTCTTAAAGGATTGTCGGCTAAACTAATGAAAGATGGTCAGGTCACCGCCACTCAGGGCGAGCTTTATCTAAAATGCGCTTGGTCAACACAGGGGAACCAATGGGTAGCCACTGGCGATTTAGCCTGCAAAGACAAACATGGGTATTACTACTTGCAGGGTCGCGTAGATGACATGATAATTTCCGGCGGAGAAAACGTTTATCCCTTTGAGCTTGAAACCAGTTTATTGAGCCATCCACACATTGCCGATACCTCAGTAGTCAGTGTTGTAGATGAAGATTTCGGGCAAAGATTGGTGGCATTCATTGTGCTGAAACTAGGGGCCGCCGAAACAAAAACCACCTTGTTGGACTGGCTGAGAACGCGAATTGCACGTTATCAAATGCCCAAAACAATCATTCTACTAGATGAATTGCCGATGACAGGCATTGGCAAGGTAGACAGAAAAAAACTGCGCCAGCTGTTTTCAACCCAAGCGGGAAACGAAAATGAGCAACCACACATTCACTGATAGACTACACCCTAAGTATGGCAACTCCATTAGATAGCAATTCAATTGTCAAATCGCCATTAAAAACATCCTACTGATCACATACAATTTATTAGTCACACTGCAATGAATTTGTCGTTCTAACCAGATCGATACCAGCGGCAAGGTGCCCAGACCTTGGTGAGCAATATTCATGCTGTTAATTCTCGTGTTACAGCATGAATCAAGTATTCAAAAAAACGGTCAAATCGCCCAGCAAACTTAATAAATCAAAACTTCGTCATAAACTTGAAAAGTCAACAACGGTCAACCACGTTTAGCCATACATATCTGTCATATTAGCAAAGATCAGTTCATGGTGCCGATCGGTCTTATCAGTTGAATAGCGTCAGCATAAACCGCCCGCTTCAACATTCATTTCTTTCAAAAGTTTTTGATCCAGCAGGCAGAAACAGCTGCAGTAAGATTTCCATGCCAAAAGCTGCAAATACCGCCAGTTTAATGACTATTTACCAATACAAAAACGACTGAAAATCACCCCGAGCAAATCATCTGCACTAAATTCACCGGTAATTTCATTCAAAGCATTTTGTGCCAAACGTAAATGTTCGGCAAATAATTCAATTTGATCATGCTGACATTGGCTGGCATACCCCAGCTCCTGCTGTGCCTGCTGTAATGCCTGTATATGACGTGTTCGTGCCAGAAACAGCCCTTCACTTTCTCCTTGCCATCCCACTTGCTGCAACAGCGCCTGCCGTAATAAATCCAGTCCGACACCATTTTTTGCCGACAAAGCAATCACCGTTTCTGCATCAGTGAACGCGTGTAACTGTCCAGTTTCACGTGGAACACTTGTCGCCACCTCCCCAGTCAGATCGATTTTATTGTGTACTTCAATCTTATGTAGACCTGCAGGCAACTGCGCCAAAATCTCTGCTGTGGTTTCATTAATGCCTTCGCGCTGATCCACCAGAATTAAAGCGACATCAGCTTGCTGCACGGCTTGCTGGCTGCGTTCAATACCGATTTTTTCCACCACATCATCTGTCTTGCGCAAGCCGGCGGTATCAATAATATGTACCGGCACACCATCCAACGTAATCTGCTCACGCACCGTATCTCTGGTTGTACCGGCTATATCGGTCACAATAGCCACTTCTTCGCCAGCAAGAGCATTAAGCAAACTGGATTTGCCGACATTGGGCGCACCCACCAGCACCACCTTCATGCCTTCGCGCAATAAAGCACCCTGCTCAGCATGGAGCAAAACATGTTCGAGGGCGGATTGCACATGCTCAAGCTTGCCGGCAGCATCAGCGGCTTGTAAAAAATCGATATCCTCTTCCGGAAAATCCAGCGTTGCCTCAACCAACATCCGCAGCGTAATCAGTTCATCAACCAATTGATGAATCTCACTGGAAAATGCCCCCTTCAAACTGCGTACAGCCATACGTGCTGCCGACTGACTCGAAGCATCAATCAGATCTGCCACACTTTCGGCCTGTGCCAGATCCAGTTTATTATTGAGAAAAGCTCGTTTTGTGAATTCACCCGGTTCGGCCAAACGCGCGCCAAGCTGCAAACAGCGTTGTAACAACATTTGCATCACCACCGGTCCACCATGCCCTTGAAGCTCAATCACATCTTCGCCGGTAAAACTGGCTGGCGCGGCAAAAAATAGCAATAAACCATTATCGATGACCCGATCCTGATCATCGGTAAAATCGGTATACATGGCTACCCTGGGTTTGGGCGTTTTGCCTCCAGACAAAATTTGAGCCAATGGCAACAGATTCTGACCGGAAAGTCGCACTACGCCTACGCCACCACGTCCCGGAGCGGTAGCAATCGCAGCAATGACTGGATTATTTTTCATTACCTAACTCACAAAATTAAAGCAGTTCAGGCAGTCTGCTACACAGACTGCCTGAGTGAAACCTCAACCTAAAAAAATTAATCTTCTACCTGCAACAATTCCACATCAAAAATCAGCGTTGCATTAGGCGGAATGACCCCACCGGCACCACGACTACCATACGCCATGTGTGACGGAATAGTTAACTTGCGTTTGCCGCCTTCTTTCATGCCATCAAATCCTTGATCCCAGCCAGCAATGACCATGCCAGCGCCCAGCGTAAAAGTAAGCGGTTGCTTACGCGTCACGCTCGAATCAAAAACCGTGCCATCTTCCAGCATACCAGTATAATGAACCGTAATTTCTTTACCTTTTACCGCTTCCTTACCCGTACCTTGTTCTAAGTCTGTGATCATCAAATCCATAGTGAGAAACTTTCAGTCTATAATCAGCGTACACTGTATCATAGAGCTGAATTGTCTGCATGCCAAGCTTGTTAAATGACATATAAATAATTAGGAGCCCCAATGAATACCAGCGAAATCGTATTTTTAGATCGTGCCACCCTGCCTAAACATCAATTCGACTTCCGTTTTCCGCACCACACCACCGAATACCCGCGTACCAATCCAGATGAAGTGATTAGTCGCATCGCCAATGCCACCATCGTTGTGACAAATAAAATTCCCATTGATGCAGAGACCATCAAAAACTGCCCCAAGCTACGCTTAATTGCCGTACCTGCAACCGGTTTAGATCACATCGATCTGCAGGCAGCACAACAACATGGCGTTGAAGTCCGCAATGTACATGGTTATGGTAATGATGCCGTTGCCGATCATACCTTAATGCTTATGCTGGCATTGATGCGCCAATTACCTGCTTATCAGCGTGATGTTGCCGCAGGAAAATGGGAAAAAAGCCCGTATTTCTGCTATAAAGGTGCGCCCATTCGTGATCTGAATGGTAAAACATTGGGTATATTTGGTCGTGGCGGTATTGGACAAGCTGTCGCCACTAGAGCACAGGCTTTTGGCATGAAAATATTATGGGGTGAGCATAAAAACGCCACAAGCGTTCGCGAAGGTTACACCCCATTTACACAAGTTCTGCAACAAGCAGATATCCTGAGCTTACATTGCCCTTTAAATGATCAAACCCGCAACATGATTGGGGAAGAAGAATTAAAAACCATGAAACCACAAGCCATATTAATCAACGTTGGACGTGGTGGATTGGTGTCAGAGCAAGCATTGGTTAATGCGTTGAAAAATGACCAGTTAGCCGGAGCCGGAATGGACGTTCTCAGTCAAGAGCCTCCAGTTAACGGCAATCCATTATTGAGTACACAGCTACCCAATCTCATCATCACGCCACATATTGCTTGGGGTAGCATCGATGCCATCAAGCGTATCCTCGTGATGCTAGAAGACAACATAAACCATTTTATGGCGAATAAATAATATCTTATAAAGCACGTGGTCTGCTCAATAATTGCTATTGTCAGCATTGACACCAACCCTGTGCATCACTTATCTGGCCGAAAGCGGTTAACCCGCTGAAGCCGGATAAGACACGAACTCGTCATGGCATTCATTCCTGTTAACGAACACAGACAGAACCTTGACCGCCCAAAAAACCAAGCCCATGAGCCAGCCACACAAAGATTGCAGCACCGCATAGCATCGTTTAAGCGTTTCAATCTTCGTCACCAAATTTACGGACATAAAAGTCCTGTAAATCAATATTTAAAAGTGACGTATATCCGTTTATTCATAGCCACATAGCGCATAGCTAGCAAAATAATTGATTAGATAGTAATTGTATAAACAAACCAACCTATAACCCTGAGAGCAACAATGCGCTGTATCCTATTTTAAATAGCTTACAGAGTTTTTGCTTATATCCAAACACACCTTCATGCTTCTATTGAGCATAGGGTTAATCATGCTCATGGGGCATGAAATAGTATTTAATATATCTTATTGCAAATGAATGATTTTAATTGGGCAAATCCTTAGCAAACAGGTCACAAATCGTGCTAATCGAATTTCGGTGGAATCCGCTACAAATACAACTGCAAAACAACTTGGTTGAACAGCAAATTTAAATTGTTTACTTTTCAAAATAAACGGTATTTTTTTAAAGTGTCCAACTTGTGCAGACAGCGAAATGGTCAAAGCCCAATTTAACCAATATTATTTCGTGTTTCATATTCAATGATGAATTCTACTATCTATAGCAGAGTACGTTGAAAAAATTGAATAGAGAGGTCAATTATTCAATTTTTATACATGGCATAAAGCAGGTGAGGAAATGGAGCTATAATAGCTTAAGTAAACATAAGCAGCATTATCCGGAATAAACCGAGAAAAAGCTAAATCCGCAGAAAAGGGGAAAATGTGACAAACATTCGGGTTGCAGATTTAATAAAATATTTACTAGAAAAAATAGAGGGCTAAAAGGAAAGCTTTTTTAGGTAACATCAAACAGAGATAACTATTTTATGAAAAATGCAAAAATAATAATTTTTATATTCATGTTACTCACTACTTCATGTCACACCAATTTACATGATATAGAAACACAAAAAAAACATATAGAACAAATTAATTCTGACTATATTCAGATAAAAGATATCCTATATAAAGATAAACAAGGTAATTATTACTTACAATATCAATACCCTGGATATCCGACAGGAACAATTGCTTATGGTTATGAGAATAAAGTTTACGATTTACGCTTGCGAGAATCGAAAATAAAATTACTTAATGATGTTTTGCAGGAAAATAGTTTTCATCGTATAGATGAAACTAAATATTTTTCGGATAATAAAAATATTTATGCTATTGCTGATTTTGCTACAGATATTAATGTCTACATCTTACCTCTGCAATTTTCAAACTATAAAGTTGTAGGGCAATATATTAAAGATAGCCAGACCGTTTTTTGGAATGCCAGGCAGTTATTAGATGTTGAAGCTAAATATTTTAAGGTTATACCAGCAAATGCGAATCATCCAGAATTAGGTTATGATGAAAAATATCTTTATATAAGGAATGACCGATTATCCTATGAGGAATTTAATTCTTTAAATATAGAAAGTACAATTAAAAATAAATTAAAACAACAATATTTTCCAGAAGAAAACTAATCTATTCCTAAATGTGATGAAAACTTCTCACCCTATTCTTGCCCATCTTATTAGTATCTTGTCATCTAAGCGAAGAAGTAGTATTGATAAAAGATGATCTCTTTCAAGGTAAATTGGAAATCTATATTTACTTTCACACAATAATGATCTTAACTCCCGCTATTTATCAACTATTACCCACAATGAGACCACCTACCCGTTAAAAGATATGATCGATACAGAGAGTTATGAACATTTAGGTGCGTACTTTCATGCTCAAGATAATCATCACTTTTATTATAATAATCGCAATAGTTTAAAAACGGTCACAAAGATACCTTGCTTAAAAGAGAGTGCCGATTAAAAAAATTAAAGATAATTTATCTCGTAATATGAATAATAATTTATTTATTCGTTCAGTAGATTCCACCACAGAATCATGCCTCAAATATGTCTATATTGAAGTGAGTCATATCGATGCCAACTCATATGAAAAAATTGAAAATAGCAATTATTTTAAAGATAAACAGCAAGTTAACTATCTTCAAGAGACATTAGCAAGGGGATACATAAAACATGTAGCAGGAGCTAATTCAAATAATTTTTCATTATCATATAAAAAGGGAACGAATGACTATTATTGTAAATGATATTAATAAAAGATTAGGATGCAATTTATATTAAAATTCTGTACTAAACGATGTACATGTATTGATTTTTATTAATTGATAGTACTGATTTTTGTAATGTACAATTTGAAGTGTTTGATCAAGGCACTCTGTGGAAAACTGAAACAAAGAAAATTATTAATGCAATAGACAATTACTTTTTAGAAAGTACTATTAGTTTATTTAAAAGGGCTGCTAATAATATTACAAGGCTAGCTGAAATTAAAAACATTATGAAATCACTATATTATATTTTAATCAGTTGTTTGCTCCTTTTTTCATGTGAAAAAAAAACTGTGCCAGTTATTACAAATACTTTAGAAAGTCATCAATATATTTTGATAAAAGATGATCTTTTATTTAAAGATAATAATAACAATATTTATTTAAGAGTGAATGAAGTCTTTCCTAGTACAGATTCTTTATATTCAGCATATTATGATTATCTTACTAAAGATGGTCATTATTTTGCTCTTAAAGATATCATTGATATCGACTCATTTCAACAGATTGATAATACACAATATTTTAAAGATAAACGTGCTGTTTATGCATATCAACAATTCCCTCCCAGATTTGATCCAATTACCATTATTGAAATTAATCCTGAAAAGTTTGAGTTGTTACCTGATAATTACATTAAAGATGATAAAAACGTCTATTGGTTAACTAAAAAACTTGATGCTGATGCTAAACAGTTTCATGTTATAAAGGTTGGTAATATGATGCTAGGCGTTGATAATAATCATCTTTTTTGGTCTCAAGGCGATATTATGGAATATAAAGATTTTGAGCCACTAAAAAATATATTAAACGCGACTAAGTTTGAAAAATTAAAACAACAATATTTTCCAGAAGAAAAGTAATCTATTTCTAAATGTGATGAAAACTTCTCACCCTATTCTTGCCCATCTTATTAGTTTCTTGTCATCTAAGCGAAGAAGTAGTATTGATAAAAGATGATCTCTTTCAAGATAAAACCGGAAATCTATATTTACTTTCACACAATAATGATCTTAAACCCCGCTATTTATCAACTATTACCCATAATGAGACCACCTACCCGTTAAAAGATATGATCGATACAGAGAGTTATGAACATTTAGGTGCGTACTTTTATGCTCAAGATAATCATCACTTTTATTAAAATAATGGCAATAGTTTAAAAACGGTCACAAAAATACCTTGCTTAAAAGAGAGTGCCGATTAAAAAAATTAGAGATAATTTATATCGTAATATGAATAATAATTTATTTATTCGTTCAGTAGATTCCACCACAGAATCATGCCCCAAATATGTCTATATTGAAGTGAGTCATATCGATGCCAACTCATATGAAACACTTGAAAATAGCAATTATTTTAAAGAAAACGGCAAGTTAATTATCTTCAAGAGACATTAGCAGGGGGATACATAAAAAGTGTAGCAAAAACTAATCCAAATAATTTTTCATTATCGATAAAAAGGGAATTTGATTTGGTAAAATGGAAAGAATGACTATTATCAAGGAGAGATATTTAATATCAACCAATTATGAAAAATAAAAAAATAATCATCTATTTAATATCTTTTTTTTTGGTAACAGCCTGCCATCATGCTGGTACAAAAACTCTTTCTACATTTCTTATCAAGAATGGTAACGAATGGAATATTCAAATTCCTAATTCATGGTGTGCAAAAAATTCATGGAGTGCAAGCGAAACAACAGATACACTCGATTATTCAACAATTTATAATCCAAAAACGAAAATGTATCAACCAGTAAGCAAAACAATTGATATAGAAACGTTTGATTTGCTGTTTAATGACATAGAGGATAGAAAAAAGATTAATAATGATCACTGGTTAAGATATAACGAAGGTATGCAAAGTAAGTATTATTTCAAAGATAAACACCATATCTATATTTATACCTGCCATTCTCAAGTCAATAGTGAACTTTTTATAGCTGGCTCATCTTCAGATTATGCGGTGTTAGGAGGAGATTACTTACGTGTTGAAAATGCAATCTACTACGGTGGAAAAAAAATAGACGGTGCCGATGTTAATACGTTTAGAACGAAAAATGAGATCCGACATGATTCAGAATGGGACGAAACGATTGGTTTAGATAAAAATTATATTTATATTACTGATAAGCCTATAAAAAGTCGTGAAGAGTTTGATAAAGAATTTGACGATAGATGTCTCTTTACAGATCCAGCATTGAGAGAACAATATTTTGGTGATGGAAAATAACATTTCTTACATTAATAAAAATATGGATGATAGTGTTTAAAGATAGTTTTTATCCCTCAGGAAAAATTAAGCTTATACCTGTCGGTCTGGAATGTTACCTGAAGGATAATATTCAGATTGGAAAATAACCTTTAGTTACCATACGGTGATTCCCTTAAATATCACCCACATCTTTGATGGAATTTAAGAGTAATTAATGATGAAACAAATTGTATTAAACTATTTTATGAAGCAAGAAAAATAAAGCGACTTCAGTGAAGAATAAACTATGTAATAATAAATACAAATACTTACTAAATCAAAAATATACTCCTACAGAAAAAAAGAGATGGAAAGAATGGAAAAAAATAGAATTTAATAAAATAAAAATAGATAGTGCCTGGTTTGCTCCCGACGGAGCAAGGCATCCGGTAAAAGATGGTACAACGCCTGTGGGTGTACCTAATGATATGAAAGCTTTTAAGCCTCAAATATAACACAATGAAAAATATTTTATTAATATTATTACTAATCACATTATTAAACAGTTGCTATATGAAAAATATATGGTGCAAAACAGAAGATGGAAGATATGAAATATGGGGAACCACTCCTTATGATATTACTGAAAGAATAGAAAAAGAAGGCTGTGAATGTTTAAGCGAATCGCTTTTATGGAATCCTAAACCCAAAGCTTTTGATCCGCAACAATTACAAGAAATCAGGCAGGAATTACCCAATTGGGCTATGAAAAATATCCCTAATTTTACAACTAAAGATAAGCAAGATTTACAACGAGAATTGACAGTTATGTCAGACACAGATTTATTAAAAAAATTAAAATATAGATATTCTTTTTTAAGATATAGTCGTTACCAAGAAATTTATGTTTATACTTTAAAAATAAAGGGTAAAAATGCTTATTGTATAAATTATAAAGAAGTCTATGACCATTATGAAAATAAAGAAGCCTATCCACCTAATGATGAATTTTATGAAAAATTAAAAAAATATTATCCAATAATCGAAAATGAGGACTGGGCGAGGAATGAATTTAGAAATAAAGGTGTTGTATATTTTTGACCAAAGACACATCAAAAAACGATACCATATATAAGACCTATAAAGGCAAAAATTACCCACTTGAAGAGTAGGGAAATTATCAAAAAAACAATGGGTTGGCCATTCACCAAAAGCAAATCCAAATATTAAATGATGATGGGTAAACATCTATTCAACAACAAGATTGACATGGAAAAAGAACTATTGGCAGAATATTTGGGCTTACACAACTCAAAAACGCTGGCTAGATATTGGGGGAATTATAAAAATGAAAAAAATATTGTATATCTTATTATTTACTTTATTCGGATGTAAAGATAATTACCCACAGGAAAAAGTTGGTTTATATACTTATAATATGCTTTATGCCTGTGAATGCCCACAATATAAAATCTTTAAAATAGATAATTTGTCGATAAAAAGGAATCATTTAAAAGATAGAGAACCTTTAGATTTGGATGGTAAAGATAGCGATCTTTCACAAGAACTATCTTATGCTATTAATAAGCCAGAAGATGATAATTTAATTGGAAGAGACATAGATCTAATATTTGCAAATAAAACAGATGAGGAAAAATTTAAAAAACAAGAGGGAGTAAATGCAATATGTTATATCTATTATTTTGAAGGATATTTCAAATCAAAACAGTTATTTTTAGTTGAAAATTATCATTTATCATTAAAGAGTTCTGACTGCATCAGCCATGAACTTGATGATACGATTCAATAATAAAATAATTATTACCTTAAAATAAACAACATAAACAACCCAGTTATAGATAGAGATTTATTACTAGGTAATAAAGGAACAAAATAGATACTCATATAAGTAACAATTCATTTTATCTTAAATGTATCGATATAAATAAAAAATCTCTACAGACAGAAAAAGTAAAATTCTATATTTATCAATAAATTAAAGATATTGAAAAGTATTGATACGCAATTTTAGCATTGAGAAAACAATATTTTGCAGATGGAAAATAATTTTCCTGACACACACAAAATAAAAATATGGATAATAGTCCTTAAAGTATATCTTTACCCGACGGAAGAAGAGTTACCTTAATAGGTAGAGCATAGACAAACATATACTGAAAATATTTCAATTGCACTGGCAGAAATCCATGATTCAAAGCCAGTAAATAAACTGATGTTTTGAGCACAAACCGTGAGATATGTGAAAATGAATAATATACAAGATTAAGAAAGACTGAATATTTTATTAAAAAAACAGATTTCATATAATAGTTCAATAAATGATCCTGCTCATATGGCTATTTTAAAAGGATTAATTAATATATTTTTGTCTCCTCAATTTTTATTATATTGGAATCATTCTCCAGCTGATTTTTAGAACAAGTCAATTAGGATGAAAGTTTAAAACCTGAAAAAAACTCATATATTTATAAAAATAAAAGATGTGATATTAGCCCCAACTAAAATAATCTTCACTATCAGGTATCTTGCTTGGATGTGGCAAAAGAACTCAACAATAACATTCAATATAGGCGATGAACCGTTTGCATGTTAAATAGTATGAGCATTTTTTTCCAGTATAAAGTGACAATCGTTATCGATATTATCATCCTGAATCAGGTTCATCCATTAGCCACAACCCGATAGGATTAGCCGGAACAAACGCCAACCGATACGCTTATACCCGTGATAGTAAGGTACTCATCAATTCTTAACAGTTAGATTTAATAAGAGGGATTAGCTAGATGGATGGGTTGAGTTGAAGTAGATAAGTATAAAACACAGAAAAAGGAGTGGTAAGCATAACGGGAACAACACATGTAGCCAACCGAACGAGCAAAAAAGCAATGGATAATATGAATCGGCAGAGCATGATCCCTTTAAAATTTTAAGCATTATATGATTACTCTTCCATCTGCCATTTGCAATTGGTGCATCATATCCACATAGAAATGGACGGCATTCATGATCGGCTCCTTGTTAAGAATCATCCATATCAATTTGATTGCAGAATCGGCTCAATTGTATTGCAACAAAAAGATAAGCCACCGACTACTTCCATCTGAGCAAAGATCATCAAGCCTAAAACAGCTATCCACACACCACCTTCAAACTTGTGGATAAAACTGTTGATAACTTTTAGATAAATCAACCTTCACAACAGTCACAATTAAAATTATTCTTGATTGTAAAGGGTTTTAAACGGCTAAGATTAAATTTATATTTTAATTAGGCTTATAACTTCTGTGTATAAAATACGAAAAATTAGTATCCAAAACACATAATCACCCGCAAAATTTGAATCTAAACATTAAAGTTGCCAACCATAGCATGGTTTTAGTGCAACTATAACTGTTAAGAAAAATCCATTCAATATTCAACCGCTTCATGTCCCCTACAATGTTAACTTCACTGCATGTTGTGAATAATTATTTGAATCAAGCCATATTCGCCTAAATTTTGCATCGCCATGTATTTTGCAACCAATGAATAACTTTTTTTATTGGCAAAGAAATAATTTCTAATTAGCGGTAGCAATCATCCCATAAACCCTATGCTATGCTGATACAGCCATCGAGTAATGCATATAGAGCCAATAATGTCACTTATTCATGAACTGTGCGCCATGACCATGCTTAAACTTGTTATTGGCATCAATAAATTACAAAACCTTCATTCAATTTATTCTGTGGATAATTTTATGGCACAGATCATCCACAAGATTCACTGCTACACTCTCCCTAGCCCTTATTCATGATGTTATTCAATCCCGTACACGATAAAACTTCGCTTTGTAACCGCAAGCTAACTGCACTAATGTAAAAACCCAAGGTCTTTTTTATCAGAAAAAATCATATTCGCAAAAAATTTACATTGTGCATTCAAGTATATAATTGATGTCGATGTTCGAAGATGTCCAGCCACAATCGTTTGTTAGCGGAAAAAGATCACATTTTATCCACAAAGATAAGCAGAGCGTTGACTCATAAATCATGCAATTAATTGCATTAATTCTAGGGTAATTAAGATTTATCCACAGAAACTAATTGAATCGGATATAGCCACATCATCCCCCACCAGTTGAATCATTTGCAAATATCCACACCATCAGTGCTATCATTTACTTCTCATTATTATCAGCTTCGCTTAAAGAATGAACTTAAATTTCGATTCAGATTCACAGACTCCCTGGCGGTATCATGCTCAGCAACAAGTTAAGCCTATTCTGGAGCAGATTATGCAATTGCCTTTTATACGTGCTTTAGCTGATGGCTCTCTTAAGCAGGAACAATTCTTTTTTTATTTACAGCAGGATGTTTTATATCTGCATCATTATAGCCAAATCATGCAAATGATTGCAGACCGGTGTCCTTTAAGCACAGACGCGGAGCAATTTCGTCGATTCAGCACAGAAACCATTAAAGCAGAGCAATGCCTACAGCAAGATTTATTGCAGAATCAAATAACTATTCATCAGCAGACGCCGAGCTGTTTATTATACTCAGCTTATTTATATCAACAGCTAGCTACCCAACCTCTGCCAGTGGCAATTGCCAGTACCTTAGCTTGTTTTTATGTTTACCAACAAGTGGGAGAACAACTGCTTGCACGTACCGATATATACGTTAACCCTTATCATCGTTGGATAGAGGCTTACAATTGTCCCAAATATCGTCTTGATGGTGAAATAGCCATGTCTATAGCCGATCGATTGGCAGCACAAAACAGTGCCGAGATTAGTCAGGCTATGTTGAATGCTTTTTTGACAGCAGCAAAAATGGAATGGCAATTATGGCACAGCTGCTGGTATATGGACAGCTGGGCTCTATAATGGTGCAAAAGGTTATTTTAAGGCCTTAGCTGCAATATCTTTCCTGTAATGCATTCCTCTAAACTGAATAGGTGTAATGGCGGCATAGGCTTGCTTCTGAGCCTCAGCAACATTGTTACCCATACCAACTACACACAAAACCCGACCACCTGAGACAATTAGTTTTTTATCAAGATTAAAGGTCGTGCCGGCATGAAAAACTTTACCGATCTGATTGGCTGCTTCAATGCCCTCAATAAAATCGCCTCGTTTCGGTGTCTGTGGATAACCTGCCGCGGCAAGTACCACCCCTACTGCAGTTTGATCAGACCAATTTACGCTGATTTTATCCAGCTTGCCTTCCAGCGCAGCCAACAATAAATCGACTAAGTCCGTTTGCAAGCGACACATGATGGGTTGCGTTTCCGGATCGCCAAAACGACAATTAAATTCGATGGTGTACGGCGCTCCTGATTCATCGATCATTAAGCCAGCATACAGAAAGCCACGATAAGGATGTCCTGCCTCCTGCATTCCTTTCACTGCTGGTAAAATAATTTCATCCATTACCCGTTGATGTACTTCTGGCGTGACGATGGGTGCCGGTGAATAAGCGCCCATTCCACCGGTGTTTGGTCCAGCGTCATCATCCAGCAAGCGTTTATGATCTTGACTGCTGGCCATCGGTATAACATGTTCACCATCCACCATCACAATAAAGCTGGCTTCTTCCCCTTGTAGATAATCTTCGATTACCACCCTAGCCCCAGCACTGCCCAAACTGTTATCCAGCAACATACTATCAATGGCGTTGTGGGCGTCTTCTTCAGTCATCGCCACCACCACCCCTTTGCCGGCAGCAAGACCATCAGCTTTGATGACAATTGGTGCTCCTTTTTCATCTATATAGCGATGCGCTGCTTCTGCATCGGTAAATGTAGCATATGCTGCTGTGGGTATACCGTGCTGGCGCATAAATGCTTTAGCAAAATCTTTGGAACTTTCTAATTGTGCACAATACTGGCTGGGACCAAATACAGCTAATCCGGCGGATATAAAATCATCAACTATTCCGGCAGCCAATGGTGCTTCCGGACCAATCAGCGTAAAATCAATTTCCTGTTCGATACAAAATTGAATCAGATGTTGATGATCACTCAAAGTGATATTGCAGATCTTTTTTTCTGATGCAGTACCGGCATTGCCAGGTGCAACGTAAACGATTTCTACTTTATTAGATTGCGCCAGCTTCCAAGCCAGCGCATGCTCACGCCCGCCACTTCCTATCACCAGTAATTTCATGCCTACCCCTTTGCAAATAAATCATCCATGGAAACCATATTGCTTATTGCTTGTTCAGCTTTGAGAATTCATTCTTCCAGTTTAACATTAATTGCCCGAAGTTGTTGTAAAGCACTTAAGCCAGATTGATATCTGGCTAAAGGTATCGATATTTCCAGACGGCAGTTTTGCTGTAAATCTTGAGTTAGAATCCTTACTTGCTGCTGTTTACACCATCGTAGTGCTTCATTCAGGTGAGCATAATCGCAACTTAATTCTAGCAGACGACACACATCTTCCTGTACTTTTTCTGCATTCTGTAAGGCCAAAGCTGTGGCTGTTTTATAAGCATTGATCAAACCCGGCACCCCCAGCAATGTACCGCCAAAGTAGCGTACCACAATTACCAATACATTGGTGATTTCTGCTGAATCAATCTGACCCAATATAGGTCTTCCTGCACTGCCTGCTGGCTCGCCATCATCATTAGCGCGAAATCGATTACCGTCTACACCCAGACGCCAAGCAAAACAACAATGACGTGCTTTATGGTGTTGCTCGCGCAGTTGCTGCACCAGAGACTTAATTTCCGCTTCGGTTTGTACCGGATAAGCAAAAGCCAAAAAACGGCTGCCTTTATCTTTGAATTCTGCCTCAGCCGGTGCCGCTAATGTCTGATATTGTTCCACACTCATGTTGCTGTCGCCTGTCGAATAGCGGCGACAAAAGCATCGATCTGTTCTTCAGTGGTATCAAAACTGGTCATCCAGCGCACTTCATGTGTTTGTTCATTCCAGTCATAAAAGTGAAATTGTTCATGCAATCGAGCGCTGATATCTGGGGGTAAAGTGGCAAAAACCGCATTCGCTTGAGTTTTTTGCGTCAGGTTAATGCAGGGAAACTCAGCCAGAGACGAAGCCAATTTGCTGGCCATGGCATTACTGTGGCGAGCTAAGTTAAGCCATAAATCATGTTCAAACCACGCCAAAAATTGTGCCGAAACATAGCGCATTTTAGAACCGAGCTGTGCATTGATTTTACGCAGATAAGGCATGGCCTCCTGTGCCTCACTGTGCAGACTAATGATGCACTCAGCTTGCATTAAACCATTTTTGGTTCCGCCCAGATTAAGCATATCTACCCCAGTACTTGCTACCATGGTGTGCAAATCAACATTTTGACTGACCAATGCATTGGCCAAGCGGGCACCATCAAGATAAAGCTTCATCTGGCGTTGATGGCAATAGTCTGCTAAAGCCCGAATTTCATCAGGAGTATAGCAAGTGCCCAGTTCAGTAGTTTGGCTGATATAAACCACTGCCGGCTGAGCACGATGCTCAAAACCAAAACCCCATGCTTCTTTAGCAACCAGTTCGGGCGTGAGTTTGCCATCTTCGCTGGCAATCGCCAACAATTTCATACCACCAAGATATTCAGGGGCATTACCCTCATCACAGTTGATATGAGCACTCTGTGCACAAATCACTGCGCCCCATCTTGGCAACATGGATTGCAAAGCAATGATATTTGCTCCAGTACCATTAAACACCGGATAGGCCTGAGCATCAGCGCCGAGCAACTGCTTTATTTTTTGTTGCAAAGCGGCAGTATAGACGTCGGCTCCATATGCAGGTTGGTGTCCATCATTCGCCGTGTTGAGCGCAGCCATAATCTGTGGATGGACACCAGAATAGTTATCCGATGCAAAAGAATACTGATTGGGATCGTGAAGGCGGTTCATAAGCAGGTTCTCCTGAACATTTAACATCACCATTCATTACTACCTGACTATTTTCAGATAGTACTGTTTGCTCATGTGATGACGATAAACAGAACGTATTGAGCCGGTTTATCGCCATACATGATCAAGCAGATTGATATTATTCCACCTGATCATGAGCAGATTAACAAATCGTGAATGAGCAACGCGAATGTTTCACGTGAAACATTCATCACCAGTTAAGACATGATGGCTTTGAGTTGTTCCACCAACTCAGGTACAGCAACATTCAAATCAGCCACCAGACCATAATCGGCCACATTAAATATCGGCGCATCAGCATCTTTGTTTATCGCTACGATCACTTTACTGTCCTTCATTCCGGCCAGATGTTGAATGGCTCCAGAAATGCCCACCGCGATGTAGAGTTCTGGCGCCACGACTTTACCTGTCTGCCCAACTTGATATTCATTTGGAATATAATCAGCATCCACCGCTGCTCGCGACGCACCAATAGCCGCATTAAGTGTGTCAGCCAATGGATTAAGCAAGGCGGCAAAATTTTCAGCACTACCCAATCCCCTACCCCCACTAACCACGGTTTTCGCGGTAGTCAGTTCTGGATGGTCGGAATGCGTTAAAGTCCGATCAATAAAACGGCTTAGATTTTGTGATGTTTCGTAGGCTACTTTTTCTATTGTTGCCTGACCACCAGTTGTTGCAGCTGGAGCAAATGCGGTAGCACGGATAGTCAGCACATGTTGTGCCTGCTCACTACGCACCGTCTGTAATGCATTACCGGCATAAATAGGATGAACAAATGTTTGTGCATCGATGATGTCGATCACTTCGGATACCGGTGCACAATCCAACAAGGCAGCCACTCGAGGTAATAAGTTTTTACCAGCACTGGTGGCGGCCGCCAAAATATGGGTATATTCTTTGGCCAAACTGATGACTAATGGTGTTACCGCCTCTGCCAAAGATTCGGCATAGACCGCGGCATCAGCAAGCAATATTGTTCTAACTCCGGCAATTTGCTGAGCCTGCTCGGCCACCTTCTCAACCTTGTCCCCTGCGACCAGAATATCCACTTCACCTAATTTGGCAGCAGCTGTCACCGCATGCAAAGTGGCTTCATCCAATTGTTGCTGCTGATGTTCAGCAATGATCAATACAGACACGGATATCTCCTCAAATAACTTTGGCTTCAGTTTTCAATTTGGCCACCAATTCGGCCACATCAGCTACTTTTATCCCAGCAGCGCGAGATTTAGGCTCTGTCACCTTCAACTGGATCAAATGCGGTTGAATATCTATTCCCAATTCGGCCACCGTTTTTTTCTCTAAAGGCTTTTTCTTCGCCTGCATGATATTGGGTAGTTTGATGTACCGAGGCTCATTTAAGCGTAAATCAACGCTGATGACAGCAGGTAATTTCAGTCCCAACCGTTCCTGTCCACCATCTATTTCACGTGTCACAGTCACTTCATCAGCGCCCAACTCAACGTTGCTGACATAGGTTCCTTGTGGCGCAGACAACAATGCAGCCAGCATTTGGGCCGTCTGGTTAGCGTCATCATCAATCGCTTGTTTGCCCAGCAGGAATAATTGTGGTTGTTCATCCTGAGCAATAGCATGTAATAATTTAGCCACAGCCAAGGGTTGTAAACATTCATCAGTTTCAACATGGATAGCGCGGTCTGCCCCCATGGCCAGTGCGGTACGCAAGGTCTCTTCGCACTGCTTTACGCCCATAGAAACCACCACAACTTCGCTTACCTTACCGGCTTCTTTCAAACGTACAGCTTCCTCAACAGCGATTTCATCAAACGGATTCATCGACATTTTAACGTTGCCAATATCCACATCTGATTGGTCAGCCTTAACGCGTACCTTAACGTTGTAATCCACAACACGCTTTACCGCTACCATTACTTTCATCTAATCTCACCTTTAGATTAATGCTCATCTGCTTGTTAAAGCGAAAATAATTCAGTAGTTTGCCGATAATAAATCGGAAAATATTTAAAAACAGGGATTTACACTTAAACTTACCCAGTTAATTTCATAACTAACCTTTTATATTAACAGAACTTGCCGTAAGCTGCTGTAATGAGTGTGACACCGAGATGAGCGCATCAGCATTTCACCCTGAGCGAAGCATGTGGATAATTAAATTAAAAGATTAAATACAGTTAGTTAATCTGGATGGTATTTTTGACTTTGTATCAGTTATTTTTGCGTTCAAACCATATCTTTGATCGGATGATGTCCAATAGGCTGCATTCAAAAAACTCAACCCATTAACCAGCCCGATTCCAGCCTTCAGTTAAACACGATGCCTTTGGTGGTGCATCAGCTTTATTTATTATCATTCTATATTTGCCGCATTGAATCAGATGCAATGGTGGCGCTTAGATTTATCAACAGTTTTTCCACAGGCTGACTTCTGCATCGTTGACCGATCTGCACTGACATATGTTCCAGCTTTTCTTTTGGCCATACTTTCTGAGCATTAAGTCTGACTTTATCCACAAATGCACCCATAGACTAACTGCAGTAACAAGAACAAATTTCATTATATTGAAGGTTAACGTTATAAACCAAAAGTTATATTACTCACTTCTAAATTCTAATCACTGAATGATATGGATTTAAATCTAAATATCTTTATTTCTGAATGCAAATATCTGTTTATCATGCAAAGAAAATAAAAATTTAAACAGCACAATCCTGATTCATTCGACACATTTGTCCATCTGGTTGGTCTCTACCGGCCAGTATTGACTATCAATGCACATTCTCACCGCCAAAGCAGGAATTTTTCTACCATTTTAAGCAGATAGTTTCTTCATTGTGCTGATTTTTTCATTTAATATGGACACTTAAAGATTGTGAAATAACGACAGGGCTAATAACAATGGATGTAAATCTATCTATTTCCTTGTTTCATAACCATATTATTTAAACTCTGATTGAAATTTACTACCCATGGTTACTGCCTGTTTTCTGTAACTGCTAATGCTATCAACAGAATGTTAAGAAATTCCTTGCTTTATGCAAAATCCGGAAGTCGATAAAAATAGAGTCAACTGATTACTCTGCTTTTGCACCAAGATAGTAAAACATCATTTGATGATTAACTAAATTGCCTTTTGCTGAATTTTCATTGATCTTTTTTTGTGTTAATGAACCGGGTTATATATTTTTTGTGCAGATTTAAAAGCAAGACAACGTTTTGCAACCAAACAGGCATTAATTTGCTATTTTTTCTGTGAATAATTTATTTATTGCTCTATTTTTTATCCATTGATACTGCATCATGATGAAAATAATGGTAATTATCAATTTTAGCATAGAAAATTCTTCATCCATGTTTTTATACCATAGAAAAATCGGCAAATATTTGCAGAAATTGTGGATAAAATTTTAAGGTCAATTGACCAGCATGATGGTTCAGAAAACTTCAGAATAGTTTTTTTTCTGCTAGGGCGAAATAATAGCAATGATTAAAATCACCTCATTAGTTTTTCCGTAGCTAATCATCGGAGTGGTCAGCAATGGGTCAAGCTATTAGCCCGATGCTGTCACTTGCCATGAAAACAAAACATTAAAATGCCAATTTTGATCATTTTATACGCGCATTCAATCAGATGCTAAAGGTGCGCATGCAAAAAATCATCTAACATTGAAGACAAAAATATCTGACTTGAACGATGCTTACTTTTCCAGACCAGCGAATAATCAATTAGATATGGGCATTATCAATGAATAAATGGTTTTGATCATTATTATTCATAATGATTTTTTACGACGTCGTCCCATGTTTTTATTAATAGGCACTTTTACCATTCCATCAACAGCAATTATTCTATTATTTCTATCTATTTCCGCCATAATTTTTTTGCATTCATCTTTTTTTGCCCGTTTTTGATCGTTCACAAACGCAAGAGGGTTAGGTATATCTACCAAAAACAAATTTTTATCTTCACCATAAAACTGCAAAACTTTATTATTATCGTCTTTGATTCCAAAATCGCGCCCAGATTTTTCTGCCAGCTAATCAAATTCTTCTAAGTATTGCTGCTGCGAGAAATTTAGATTTGGTAACTACAGATATTTATTTACATCATTAAAAATATTTCCCTACGTAAATTTGTTTTTTTGGAATAGGGTCAATAATTCTTTATCATTCATTTACGATTAATGTGCTTAAAAACCAAATACTTATTGACCCATGTATCACGGTTAAACTCTAATCATTATTTTTGCTATGTTGTTCACTTCTTAAATTTTCCTTGATTTTCACATTGATATTTTTATTGCCATTTTACTTTCATATATTTTTTAGCCAAAGATAATGCACTGTTTTAATTCATTATTATTTGATTGTTTCAATCTCGAAATATTCCAGTTGTTTTTTTCTTTATTTTTTCAACCATTCTCATCAATTTCGTGAAAAAGGCTGCAAGCTTATTTTTATATCGTTCAAGAGTGAAAAATTTTCCTAATCTAATGTTTCAAAACCATTTTGCTTTTCGGGTACGGTGCGTTTTCTATTTTATCCACAATGCAGCTGTACTTTTTTTCACGCTATTTCTTGCATCCCAGTCAGTTTTGATCGACAGATCCAAACCAAAATCAATTTTTAAAACTTGAAGCCGTCTCCATCGTGACATGGCAATCATGGCTAATGCTCGATAAACGATCCTCGATACGACGATAAATTCCATCGGCACAGTAACCACAATACAAATAGCAAAGAATAAAACATCTGTATTTAGTTAAATTCTTTCATAGTAGAACGGTTATTCACAAATTATCTACAGATAAGCTGTGGGTAATATCGTAAAATAAGCTTTTTTAATTGATTACTTTGTTCTATGCGTGAATTATCCAGTAACCACCAGCAAGAATGGCTGATTACCCCAATTGGTTATATCCATTCTCCTTATAAACAAAAATTTGGTTTGGCTCGTCAACCAGGTTTGGTTCCTGCGGCAACAGCAAGAATTGATTTATGCCCGCAATTTAATGCCGATTGCATTCGTGGCTTAGAAGAATATGACTATATTTGGGTTCAGTTTATTTTTCATGCAACGGTCAAAGAAGGCTGGTTGCCCTTAATTCGACCACCAAAATTGGGAGGCAAAGAAAAAAAAGGGGTTTTTGCTACGCGTAGCCCACATCGTCCTAATCATTTAGGCTTATCTCTATTGAAATTAGAGCGAATTTCGATAACTGATCATGTTTCTATTTATGTAAGTGGCATTGATTTACTCGATCAAACGCCGGTAGTTGACATCAAACCCTATCTGCCTTTTGTAGAAGCCAAAGAAAATGCAGCTGGAAGTTATGCACAACCCAGAACATTGTTAAATGTTCAATGGTCTACAGAAGCTTTAGAACAGCTCAGTCTATATGGTTTAAATGATGAATTTTATCAATTGGTTAATCAAACTTTGTCACAGGATCCACGTCCAGCTCATCAACATGATAAAAATAAAATCTATGTTATGCATCTTGCTGACTGGGATATTTTGTTTTTAGTCGATTCTCAGGTTGTGGTGGTGAACAAGTTACGCAAACATGTCGAAGTTTAATTTGTTTTTCTAATAATAGAATTAATAATAAATGGATGAAGACAAAGACGAAGCCATACATTCTGTGGATAAATTATAAAATCACTATTTTTCATATAGTTATATATTGATAACTTCAATTCTCCGCTTGGGAGCGGTTTGTGGATTATGTGGATAACTTTGATGGATTTAGTGCATGCTGTGTATAAAACTTAGGATAGCCGCTGTGATAGCGCTAATTTATCCCCATTTAGCCAAAATTAATCACTTTTGCCAGGCAAATTCGCTAATATAGCGGTTATTAAGTTGATCAAATTTTAAGGAAGCATATGTTACAACGCACTTTGGCGAATACGATTCATGTTACCGGTGTTGGATTGCACTCGGGCGAACGGGTGCGCTTGGGACTTTATCCGGCTGTCGCTGATAGTGGAATTATGTTTCGGCGTACAGATTTGCACGGTGAGCAAAGTCGAATTATTCGGCTCACTCCTGATTTGATCAATGATACTCGTCTGTCTTCTACGGTGGTCACCGCAGATGGCATTAGAATCGGCACAATTGAACATATTATGTCGGCATTTGCTTCTTATGGCATTGATAATGTTCTGGTGGAGCTGAATGCGCCGGAAATACCCATTATGGATGGCTCAAGTTTGCCATTTATTTATTTACTACAAGATGCAGGTGTTAATGATCTGCAAGCTGAAAAACGCTTTTTGAGAATTAAACAGAAAGTAACGGTACAGGAAGGTGATAAATGGGTTGAGTTTACTCCTTATGATGGGTTTAAAGTCACGTTAACCATTGATTTTGATCATCCTGTTTTTAATCGCTGCAATCAGACCTTTGAGATTGATTTTGCTCATCAGTCTTATGTAGAAGAGATTTCCCGTGCACGTACGTTTGGTTTTATGCAGGAAGTTGAATTGATGCGCAGTCACAACCTTGGTCTGGGTGGTAATCTCAGTAATGCAATTGTGATTGATGAACTGGATGTGCTCAATCAGGAAGGTTTGCGCTATCCAGATGAATTTGTGCGGCATAAAATTCTTGATGCAATCGGTGACTTATATACACTGGGTCATCCAATTATTGGGGCGTTTACTGGGTATAAATCCGGCCACGCTATCAATAATGCCTTATTACGCAAGCTTTTAGCAGATCCTCAATGTTACGAATGGGTGACCTTTCCCAACAATAAATCTTTACCGCAGGCTTTTCATGCATTGCCTCAGGTTGCCTGAATTATAATTTAGGTATTATTTAATAAATTTTTTTGTAAATTAATATGGGAAGAAAAGTTGCAAATGTATTATAATTTATATTGTATCGAGCATTAAGGATAATTAAATGAATTATCAGGGAATCGTAGCGCAATTGCTTAATGTCGAAGGTGCATTAGCTGCTGCGGTAGTGGATTTTGAAAGTGGTATGCTGATGGCAGGTAGCAGCACCATCAATCTGGATCTGGAAGTTGCTGCAGTCAGCAGTACAGAGGTTATCCGTTCAAAAATAAAAACCATGCAAATGCTTGAGCTGAACGATGAAATTGATGATATCTTAATCACGCTTGGACATCATTATCATTTGATCAGACCGCTAAGAAAAATGGGAAGTTTGTATTTATATTCAGTTTTGGATAATAGCCGTGCAAATCTGGCTTTATCGCGACGTGCGTTGATTGATGTGGAAAAAAAATGCCTTGGCGATGAATAAACAATTATTTGTCTATGAAGATGTAAATAAATTGGGTTAATAAGAAATAAAAGTCAAAAGCTTCGGGCTTTTTTTTAGTTTTATAACTACGGTATTATTTAAATAAAAATAATAAAGAGGTGTATAAATTTAATCTATACCTTATTATTAACGGATTAAATAATCAAAACGATTTGTGTCAGAAAAAAGCGATATGGTTGCTGATGGAAAATATTTAGCCATTATGATTAATGTGCATGAGCGTGTCGACATGACATCGCGAAGGTTTAACTAACCCATGGCATTGTCCACATCTGCCAATACAAATGTGGTACTGATTAGCTAGGCTATTAGGGTTGCGCAATTGCTCTAGCTGAATGAATGAATTTGAATTAGACCGGATCAGCATAAATTGTATGGTGTCATTTGGATCGAAATGGCGTAGAAATGAATGCGACATGAACCATCTAATATATCTGCTGATACTTTAAGCCAAGGATATGGTGGAGAAAAGAACGAAAATGGTCTTTTCGCCGCAGTTATCCACAACTCAATCAAATAGATTCTTGCCCAGTTGTCCCCGCAGTGCTAATTGTGGATAAGTTATATCGACGATAAACACGTTCAGCTGAATGTGAATAAGCTGGTTGCATCGGGTTTGAGCTGTTAATGATGCCGAATTTAGGCAGCACTAATGCCACATCCGTATGGTGAGATCTGAATTAAGTTAATGATTATTGGATAATATGCAACAGAGAATATGGACGGTTGCAATGGCGCAGTGATTTGCTTCAAGCATAATCAGTTCTATTCATGCCAGCATATTTGCTGTGGTTGCATGGTTGAGCAAAGTAGTTGGCAAAAAAGTAATTTTATGATGTTCATCTAAATTCGTTGGAATCAAGGCTAATAGGAGTATAATTTTTTCTGATGTTGGCCGCTTTATGCCAAACGAATTTAAACTTGTTGATATTTGGTAACCTGATGAAAACCGCTGTAACACTTTCTACAACTCAGCACAGGCTGAGTTTATTTATAGCCATTATCGCACTGGCTTTTGTTCTAAGGGGACCTCTTACTGGTGTGGGACCATTGTTACAAAATATTCAGTCGCAGCTTGGGCTTAGTGGATTTTCTGCTGGATTGCTGACAACGGTCCCTTTACTCACATTTGGACTTTTCTCGATTTTTATACCTCGTCTGGCGGGACGGCTGGGTTCTGAGCAAATGGTATTTTTTGCTATATGGATCCTGACTTTAGGTTTGTTACTGCGCTGTGGTGGCGGTCTTTTCCCATTGTATATCGGCACTGCATTGCTCAGTTGTGCCATTGCGGTAGGAAATGTGTTGATTCCCAGTATGGTGAAACGCTATTTTCCGATGAAAATCGGTCTGGTTACGGCAATTTATGCGCTAGCCATGAATGTAGGCGGGGCGGCTGGCTCTGGCTTAAGTGCGCCCATTGCTCAGTTAAATCAATGGGGGTGGCGTGGGGCTTTATTAGTCTGGGTCATTCCAGCATTATTGTCTATGCTGATTTGGTGGTTACCGTTTAAAGTGGCGAATGCTACAGCCAAAGCTGAACTACCCACACACCGGGTATCCGGAAATTTATGGCTTAATCCTTTGGCATGGCAGATTACGCTGTTTATGGGATTTCAATCATTTCTGTTTTATTCTACCGTGAGCTGGTTACCGCAAATTGTGGCTAAAGCGGGCGTATCAGCATCGGAATGTGGAAAATGGCTAGGCATGATGCAGTTGGTCATGATCTCGGCTAATTTGCTGATTCCCATTTATGCTGCCAAAATAAAACAACAGCATTGGATGGGGGCAATGTGTGGCATTGTGCTGTTGATAGCGATATTTTTATTGATATCCCCATGGCGAAGCTGTTATTTCCCCGCGGTTTTATTACTGGGGCTTGGCATCAGCAGTGCCTTTTGTTTGAGTATGATGTTTTTTAATTTACGCAGTAATAATATGACTGAAGGTGTATTGTTATCTGGTATGGCTCAGACTTGTGGATATTTACTCGCAGCGATTGGTCCGGTATTGATGGGTGCGTTGCATGATATGCTCAATTCGTGGATGCCTTCTTTATGGTTGATGGTTATTGCTGCACTGATTATCACTTTTGCCGGTTGGAAAGCCGGACAAGATCATAAATTGTCAGATTTTGAGAAATAAGCATTATTTATCCACAGCCTTATTCACATTATTCTGTGGATGATGTTTTTAATTTACGCAGTAATAATTAGCTGAGGAATTAAATGCTAATGAAAGAAATATGACTTAGGATGAAATTGTGGAGAAAGATAGAAATAGAGGTTTAGAAGGAGATGATATTTATAAAGGAATTATTGAATCATCTCAAAGATCAAGACAATCAGTTAATGATAAATTAGGTATTGATAATAATAAAGAAAATAATACAGAATGAGGAAAGTAAGCTTGCAAAAAAAGAATAATGAGTTATTTTTAGATATAATAACATTACAGACTTATGATGATTTTGATCAGATATTAAAATATTTACAGAACCAATATACAGAACCAATATAATGTAAAAAATAGAGAAACAATTAGATGGCCCCGATATGAGAATAAGTTATTTAAGTATAAATAACAAAGCATTTAAACTTTATAATGATCCATATGGGAATACATTAAGTTGCTCAGCAAATGAAAAAGAATTAATGGATAAAATAACTCATGATTTTGATAATAAAAAAGATGAGTAAAAAATAAATTAGACTCAATCAAATTATTTTTTTATGACTGAAGGTGAGTTGTTATCTGGTATGGCTCAGACTTGTGGATATTTACTCGCAGCGATTGGTTCGGTATTGATGGGTGCGTTGCATGATATGCTCAATTCGTGGGGGCCTTCTTTATGGTTGTTGGTTATTGCCGCACTGATTATCACTTTTGCCGGTTGGAAAGCCGGACAAGATCATAAATTATCAGATTTTGAGAAATAAACATTATTTATCCACAGCCTTATTCACATTTTTCTGTGGATAAAGCTGTTTTGCTGCATACTAAACAGCTGGGATTGGCATTCAGTTGAAATTTTTGCCACTGGAAGTGGCGAGCATCAAAACAATGCAGGTACCCCTGTTGATCATGAATACCGGCTAATATTTGCAAGGCTTCATTGGCCTGTGCTGATCCCATGATGCCCAGTAATGGTGAGTAAACACCATTTTTGGCGCAGCTCGCATCCTGATCAGAGACTTTTCCGTTAAACAGACATTGATAGCATGGACCCTGCCCTTGGCGAAAATCAAATACGGCGAGTTGTCCGGAAAAGATTAATGCTGAAGCGGAAACCAAGACTTTGCGATGTTGGAAACACACTTGGTTAATTAAGCTGCGTGAGGCATAGTTATCCGTACAGTCCAATACGACATCTGCCCATGGTACCTGTTGCTGTAATAAAGTCAGGTCGGCTTTGGCCACAATGGGTTGTATTTGGGCAGCAGGATTCAGGTTTTGTAGACGTTGACTCAATATAGAAACTTTCTTGCGACCGATATCATGCTTATTGAACCAAAATTGTCTGGCTAAGTTGCTAAGTTCGATCTGGTCATCGTCGATAATGGTCAGTTGCTGTACCCCGCTGGATATTAAGTAAGTGAGGGCAGGATGTGCCAATCCACCAGCACCAATAACCAATATTCGTCCATTTAAGATCGACTCTTGTCCAGCTATGTCTATCTCGTCGAGCAGAATATGGCGGCTGTAGCGTAAAAGTTGTTCATCGGTAATCATTAATTGCCTTTTCCTGACAAAGAAAGCAGTAATATGTACAGAACGAATGCTATTATAGTGCTTTAATTTTGATTGTTAGCATTATTCATGTCCCATCCTAGTCATCCCAGTGGTCGCTTTTTATATCGTCTGCGCGCACATTTACATCGTGGCGGGTTGATTGCGTATCCGACGGAGAGTAGTTATGGTTTAGGCTGTTTGCCCCAAAATGCCTTGGCGGTAAGACGTTTAATAGCTTTAAAAAAGCGTCCACAACACAAGGGGTTGATTGTTATCGCAGCCAATTTTGCCCAATTAAAACCATTATTACAGCCTATGGCTGCGGATGAGGAGGCTGCGATTAAGCGTCAATGGCCTGCGCCAATCACTTTTTTGTTGCCGGCACATCAGCGGATATTGCCTATATTACGCGGAAGAGGACGAGATAAGCTGGCGGTGCGAATTCCTGCTTTAGCCAGTGCGCGTTTTTTGTGCCATGTGACCCAATCCGCGCTGGTTTCCACTTCCAGCAATCGTGCCGGAAAAAAAGCCTGTCGAACAGAACGAGAGGTACGTCGTCAATTTGGACGCCAGGTTATGATTTTAGGTGGTCGGACTGGTAGGCGAAAACAACCAAGTCAAATTATTGATTGGAAATCAGGTTGCAGATTACGCTAAGTTGCCAATGGCACTGGCAGTGGCCAGGAATAATCCGTTGCTAATTAATTTTGAAAGATGTTAAGAAAGATTTTAATCAGTGCCATTTATATGTAATGGTCTGTCTGGGCTGCAATAATAATTTAGAGTGAGACAATCATATCTATAAAAAAAGCCACAAACATGTTTCATTTCCAATGCTATATGCCACGGATAAAGTCAAGCACAAACCCGTATCTTGTTGCATGTAATCATCTAAACTTGATCCTGCGAGCGGTACACAGCAAGAGTGCCCTCTGCCTCGGGTGTGGTCAATGACTGTATTGATTAGCAAAAATTGATGGGTTCGGCAAAATGGATAAGATGATTTGGTACCCATTGTAGCCAAATTTTTTCCAATTAAGTTTAATAGTATTGTACTAACGAAAGAGTCTATCTGGGCTCGTCAGGTGGCCGATTTTAGCAGACTATTTGATTAGAAAAAATAAATTAGCATGACGAAAAATTAGGTTGGATATGCGGTTTGAAATCGAAACTGAATAACATTAAATCAATGATTGATAATAAAGAAGTTGATAAAAGACGCTTTTAATTTAGGATTAAAGTGATTTATCCACAAGCAAATATAATCTGACTAGTGCATGAATGCACGATCTTTACTGTTGAGAATATTGAGTTTGCCGAGTTTTTGTCTCGCTTGTGTGGAATAACGGTCTAAATCGGCTTCAGAACCTTGTTAATGGCAGAAGGAAAATATTATGTTAGCCGATAACGATTGATCATGAATCAGGTCATAATTAATCGTTATCTATATTTATGCTAAATCAAGTTCTAGCAACAGTATTGATTAATGATTTCTTGCGGTAACATATTGTGCTAATGCGCGTAAGTGATCTGCTCGTTGGTCAAATTGATTTAACGCATCTATGGCTTGTTGGATTAATGTTTCGGCATATTGTCTTGCCTTGGTCAAACCCATCAAACTCACGTAAGTTGGTTTGTTGGCTTGAGCATCTTTGCCGGCAGTTTTGCCTAAAACACTGGTTTCTTGTTCATAATCCAATACATCATCAATTACCTGAAAAGCCAACCCAAGATTGATTGCGTATTGATCTAGTGCGCTCAGTGCGGTTTCACTGACATCTTCGCAACACAATCCACCCAATGCGATTGACGCACGAATCAATGCGCCTGTTTTAAGTTGATGCATGTGTTCAAGTCCGGCCTGATCAATTGATTTGCCGACATGTGCCAAATCAATTGCTTGTCCACCTGCCATGCCGGTGCAGCCCGCAGCGGTAGCCAGAATTTGGATCATCTGTAGTTGTCTTGCTGGTGGCAATAATGTGGGCTTACTCAGCAAAGTAAAAGCCATGGTTTGCAGTGCATCGCCAACCAGTAATGCCGTTGCCTGGTTGTAACGGATATGACAAGTTGGTTTGCCATGGCGCAGACTATCATTATCCATTTCAGGCATATCATCATGCACTAATGAGTAAATATGGATACATTCCACAGCTGCCATGGCATATTCGATGGCTTTAGCGTCTGCATTACCCAGTTCAGCCGCGGCAAGTACCAGCATGGGGCGCAAACGCTTGCCGCCTTCCAGAGCACTGTAACGCATCGCTGCAATCAGATCAGCCTCAAGCAGGTTTTCCGATGGAAGTAATCTGGATAGGGTTAATTCAGCCTGTGCTCTTGCCTGTTGCTGCCAGATATCAAATTTACTCCCCGCCTTCAAGTTTTAACTCCTTTAGTTCACCATGATCAAAAACTTGAAGTTTTTGTTCCACTTCGGCTAGCTTCTGTTGGCAGTACTTGACTAATTCTTGACCTTGTTGATAGGCTGCTAATGCTTCTTCCAAAGGTAAATCATTGTTTTGCATTGATTCTGTAATTTTTTCAAGTTGCTGCAATGCTTCTTCATAATTTTTGGGGCTCAATTTTTTCATGCTCTTCAACTCCAGAAAGTTTCTTGATATTGTAACACTCACTAGGAGGGTGTTGCTGTATCTGTAGGCATCAGTTAAGAGCTACGGTGTCTTGAAGGATGTTGATGTGAAAGAATGGAAGAAGAAGGGCAATAATGGTTAATTTCAAAGTTTAATATATTATTTTTTATAAGCATTGATTACATTAATAGTGTAATATTAAATAAACTAGTTCATAATATAAATTAATAAATAACATCATGTTATAAGGAAAGGCTTGAAGTTTTTATGATAGAAAAAATAGTTGATTAATATTTAAATAATACTAAATAAGACAGAGAAAATACAATTATTCTAATAAATTTTAAAAAAACAGAATAATATTTTAATAATTACAAATTAAGGTAAAATTTAGTTGCTTAAAAAAGTCTATTATTGCAATTATATTGTCATCAAATTCCTGTATGACAAAATATTAATGACATATTCAAGTTGAAATGATGCTTTCTTTTTAGACAATATTGCAATTTATTATTTAATTCCTGAAATTCAATTCTGGCATGATAAAGTTGCCATTTGAAATAATTTTATTGTCTATAATGCTGCTTTTAAAGCATAATGCTGTATAAATGATTAGTATACTGTGCTGATGTTTAGTTAATTGATGTATCGGAAATAAATACATAGAATTATTTTTTGCAATGATTTTATTACTGTCTATATCACGATACAGGGATTTTTTTGTCAGCCTGATCACGCATTATTCGGACCATTGATAAGTGATAAAAACAATTCTGTGCCTGAAGTAGAAAACTTTATTTGCAGAACATTCGTTTATAATCGAACAAATAGATAATTTCACATTCAGTTTGGTGAGTTAATTGGTAGTTTAATTGGTTTAAGTAGGCGTTATGGGTAAACATATCTTTTATGAAGAATCCGGACAGTTTAAAGTGGCGGAGGTGGTACAGGAAAACGGCGCTACTTTTCTGGTGAATACGCAGCATGGTAAACGGGCAAAAATAAAATCTAATCATGTATTCCTGTCGTTTGATGAGGATGCAGCACAGTTTTTACAGAATGCAACCACAATTGCAGCTGGAATTGATATTGATCTACTGTGGGAAGCTGTAGGCAGTGAAGCTGAATTTACTGCAGAAGAAGCAGCGACTGAATATTTTGGTAATCAATTTAGCCAGGTTGAGCAGGCAGCTATTTTAATTGCTCTACACGCTGTGCCGGTGTATTTTTATCGCAAAGGCAAAGGGGCTTTTAAAGCTGCGCCGGCGGATATTCTTCAACAGGCTCTGGCAGCCATTGAACGAAAAAAGCAACAAGAAGCGCAAATCAATACTTGGGTAGAACAATTGTTAGCCGGTACTTTGCCCGATGAAATTGCAGCGGATGCCAAGCTGATTTTGCATGCACCTGACAAACAAAGTCTGACTTATAAAGCGGTGGCCAAAGCGGCGGATCAGAAAAAAACTTCACCCTTTGCCTTACTACGAAGTGTGGGGGCTGTACCCAGTTTACCTGAATATTTTTTAGATGGTTTTCTACTAACTCAGTTTCCCAAAGGGTTAGACAAAGACGATTATCCTTTACCAGTCATTCCAGATTTACCGATTGCAGATGAATCCGTTCAGGCTTTTTCAATAGATGATCTGGACACCACTGAAGTAGATGACGCGACTAGCTTACAAGATTTACCCAACGGCAATAAGTTGCTTGGTCTGCATATCGCCGTGCCCTCGCTGGCGATCCAGCCTGAATCACCATTGGAAAAACGTGTGTTTGAACACCAAAGCACGGTTTATTATCCGGGTGGCAAAATCACTATGCTACCGTCAAGCTGGATCAAAGCGTTCAGTTTGGATGAAGGAAAATTACGCCCGGCAATCAGTCTGTATTTAGAAGTAAACCCGCAGTTTGAGATCGTGCGGACGGAAACGAAGCTGGAAGCGATTCATGTAGTCAATAATTTGCGTATTCAGAATATCGAACAAGCTTTTTTACCCGAGCAGCCGCGAAGTTCTGTTGAAGCTTTTCCTCACCATCATGCAATGAACTGGATGTACGATTTTGCTATTGCCAGAATGAAAGTTCGGGGTAAATATGATCCAGATCGTCAACCCGTCTACGATTATAATATTGAACTTGATGAAAACGAACATGTCCAGATCAAGGTACGTGAGCGTGGCGCACCGATAGATACTTTGGTTAGTGAGCTGATGATTTATGCTAATAGTACTTGGGCAGAAATGCTGCACGATGCTAAATTAGCCGGTCTATTCAGGGTGCAGCCTACTGGACGGGTACGGATGAGTACTCAATCCGAGCCACATATAGGTTTGGGCGTGCAACATTATGCTTGGTTTTCTTCGCCGTTGCGACGCGGTGCAGATTACGTTAACCAAAAGCAATTAATCAGTTTGCTTGAACCAGATACTGAGCCCCGTTTTGCGCCGCAGGATAGTATGTTGTTCGCTGTCTTACGAGATTTTGAGTTAACTTATAATGCGTATAGTGAGTTTCAACGCCAGATGGAAGCTTACTGGAGCCTGATTTATATTCAGCAAGAAGGTATACAGGAACTGACAGGGCAGTTGATTCGTGATGATCTGGTGCGCATCGAAGGATTACCTTTAATGGGGCGCGTCAATGGTGTGCCGGTCGATGCGATGCCAAAAAGCCGGATGAAAATTGCCATTACAGGCATTGATCTGGTACAGATCAGTATCAGTCTAAATTATGTAAATGCACTGATGCCACTGACCAATGAGAAGACGTAAAAGATTAATGTCGTGTTTGTCAGCATTTTAAAGTATTTGCACATTTCCGCTTTGCTCATCAACAAGACGAAAATATAATTACTTTTAATTAAGGTCTTGTATTTACAGATGCAGCCCATATATGGGTTGCATTTCTATTATCCGGTTTTGCTTTTCAGGCAATCTTTTGCTAGAGAGCAGTTGCCTGAAAACGTTTGGAATAAAATTATGACTGAAGTAGATTTTTATGAAGTATTGGGTATAAGCCGTACTGCAGGGGATGAGGAAATCAAAAAAGCTTATCGTAAGTTGGCGATGAAATACCATCCTGACCGCAACCAAGGCGATAAAAGTGCGGAAGAAAAATTTAAAGAAGTACAGCGCGCTTATGAAGTCCTCTCTGATCCACAAAAACGCTCTACCTATGATCAATTTGGTCATGCAGGATTTAGCGGCAATATGGGGGATGGAGGCGGCTTTTCCGGCAGTTTTGATTTTGGTGATATATTCAGCCAAATGTTTGGTGGTGGTGGCGCTCGTCAACAGCAAAATCACAAAGGTGCTGATCTTCAGTATCATATTGAAATCACTCTGGAAGAAGCTGCACGCGGAATTAAGAAAAAAATCACTATTCCGACGCATGAAGAATGTGATGTCTGTCATGGTAGTGGAGCCAAGGCCGGTACTTCACCGGTTACTTGTAGTATGTGCGGAGGCAGTGGTGTAGTACAAGTACGGCAAGCGATTTTCCAGATTCAGCAAACTTGTCCAACCTGTCAGGGTAGCGGTAAGCAAATTAAAGACCCGTGTGTGAAGTGTCATGGTGACGGGCTGGTTAAAACCCGTAAAACCGTGGAAGTATCGATTCCGGCTGGTATTGATGATGGTCAGCGTATCCGCTTAAGTGGAGAAGGTGAACCGGGAAAACATGGTGCTGCTTCTGGTGACTTGTATGTGATGGTTAAAGTGCGTCCTCATCAAGTTTTCGAACGCGATGGCATGGATTTGCATTGTGAATTACCCATTAGTTTTACTATTGCCGCGTTGGGTGGTGAGGTCGAAGTTCCTACCTTGGATGGTAAGGTTAAACTGAATATTCCGAAAGAAACGCAAACCGGCAGACGGATGCGAGTGCGCGGTAAAGGAATTAAATCGATACGAACATCAGCGGTGGGTGATCTGTACTGTCATATTGTGGTTGAAACACCGGTTAATCTGACAGAACGTCAGCGCGAACTACTGGAAGAATTTGAAAAAATTTCTACTGGATTAGATCGGTCACAAACGCCACGGCAAAAATCATTTATGGATAAACTGCGTGATTTGTTTGATTGATTTGTATTAGATACTTATTTCGCTAAAAACCCACTGATCCATGAAAATCAGTGGGTTTTATGATTAAAACGACAAAAAAATCAATTCAAAAAATATTGAGAATTTGATCATCAACACAGTCAGAATGGATGGTCATCGGATCAATCCTACTATGACATTCGGTTTACCAATATCAATCTGATTAAGTATGCTTTATCTTGTGGATAAATTTACAAAGTTAAGATTTAATAAAAAGCGTATTCTATATAAAATATTGTAAATAAAGCGTTTAATTAACCAAACGCTCGTGCGCAGAATTGACTTTCTGTGGATAAGATTGTGGATATTTTGGTATTAACTCTTAATTTATTGCCCTAATTCTGCTCTGAGTTGAGCAGCCAATGTGCTCAATTCTGACTGATTAGCTTGCTTACCTTCATGTTTACCCATGTCATGCACATTAGCAGGAATAAGATGGATATGGTAATGGAACACTGACTGCCCCGCTTCTTCTCCTGACAATTGAAGTTGTACAATGCCTTCGCGCTGTAAAACTTTGCGTTGAGCTTTGATGACCTTCTGAGCGGTACTGAAGACAGCCTTAATGTATTCGGCATTCATATCAGACAGTTCAACAGCTTCATATTTTGGAATAACCAATACATGACCTCGAGCCTGAGGCATCACATCCATAAATGCCAAAGTATGATCATCTTCGTATACTTTATGACAGGAAATTTCACCGCGCAGGATTTTGGCAAAGATATTATTCTGATCATATTGCTGCATGTTTTTTCCTTTTTAGCTTTTATAGCGCATTCAATAAGTACGATTACGCTAAAATGGTCAACTTATTCTTAGCAAACAAAGTGTTTAACTCCTTAATTCCCTGTTTACCAAAATTGATGGTTAAATTAGCACCTTCGGCTTTATGGCTGGCATCAATGATCACACCTGTACCGAAACGCTCATGGTGAACATTCTGCCCAAGTTGAAAACCATCAAAATCTTCTGTTGCTGGTGTTTCAGCCAGTTTACTGCGGCTGTGAAATGGGTTGGTACGCACAGTAGATTGTTGTCTACTAACCAAACTAGAAGAATGAGCAGACAGATGTTGTATGACTTCTTGCGGAATTTCATCCACAAATCGGGAAGACAAAGCAAAATGTGTTTTGCCGTGCAAAAGTCGTTGTTCTGCCATACTCAGATACAGGCGCTGACGAGCTCGAGTAATAGCCACATACATTAAGCGTCTTTCTTCTTCAAGCCCGTTTCGTTCCGCCAGACTAAATTCGCTCGGAAATAATCCTTCTTCCAATCCAGTTAAAAACACCGCATCAAATTCAAGCCCTTTGGCCGCATGTACCGTCATTAGTTGTAATGCTTCTTCGCCCTCACCAGCCTGATGTTCACCTGCCTCCAGTGAGGCAGAGCTTAAAAAGGCTAAAGCAGCCGATAAAGGATTGTCTGTCGGATTATCATCGGGAGATTCATACGAAAAATCTTCTGGTTTAAACGCGATGGCTGCATTGATCAACTCTTCCAGATTGTTAATGCGCTCCTGTTGCTCACCTTTCTGCGATCGATAGTGCTCTATCAATCCAGTATCATAAACAACCGATGCCATCAGTTCAGGTAATGAGACATGCAAGGCTTGTGACTGTAATTGTTCAATCAGCTGGACAAAAAACCCTATTTTTTGCTGTTTTAACGCCAGCTTTTTCGCCGCGTGCCATAGAGAGCTGTTATCCTCAGCAGCAGTGGCCTGAATATTTTCAATTGTACGCGATCCGATACCGCGAGCCGGAACATTAATGACCCGCAATAATGCATTGTCATCTTCAGGGTTCACAGCTAGACGCAGGTAAGCCAAAGCATGTTTAATTTCCTGCCGTTCATAGAAGCGCAAACCGCCATAGATTTTATATGGCAGACCGGCACGAAATAACGCTTGCTCTAGTACCCGCGATTGAGCATTGCTGCGGTATAAAACAGCCATTTGAATATAATTTAAACCATCGCGGTGTAACGCTTTGACTTCATCCACCACAAATTGTGCTTCTTCAACGTCATTAATGGCTCTAAAGGCACGAATTTTTTCTCCGGTTCCAGCCTCGGTACGCAGATTCTTACCCAGACGGGTGGCATTGTTGGCGATAACTGCATTGGCGGCAATCAGGATGTTACCTACAGAACGATAATTTTGCTCTAGTTTGATGGGCTCAGTCACTTGATATTCGCGCATAAAACGTGACATATTTTCAACTTCTGCGCCACGAAAGCGGTAAATACTTTGGTCATCATCACCAACAGCAAAAATAGCCGCGTGCTCACCGGCTAATAATTTTAACCATTGATATTGCAACTTATTGGTATCCTGAAATTCATCAATCAGAATATGGTTAAAGCGATTTTGATAATGCGTCCGCAACACAGCATCGGTTTGCAGCACTTCATAACTGCGAAGCATCAGTTCGGCAAAATCCACAATACCTTCCTGTCTGCATAGCTGGTCGTAACTGGCATAGCATTCGATCATACGATGTTCATGTGGATCACTGGCCTGTAGACTTGATGCTCGTAAACCTGCTTCTTTTTGGGCATTGATAAAACCCTGTAAACTACGCGGAGCAATGACTTCTTCGGCAATATTCAACTGCTTGAGCAAGCGCTTGATTACCCCTAATTGGTCTGCACTGTCCAAAATCTGAAATGCTCTGGGCAACTCAGCTTGCTGATAATGTAGACGTAAAAACCGATGACATAAGCCGTGGAAAGTGCCTAACCACATGCCACGAATCGAAAAAGGCAACAAGGTACTCAGACGTAATTGCATTTCTCGGGCAGCTTTATTGGTAAACGTAACCGCCAATATACTGTGGATACTCGCCTGCCCAGTTTGCAACAACCAGGCAATGCGCGTAGTCAGAACTCGGGTTTTACCACTTCCCGCGCCGGCCAGTACCAGTGCAGGTTGCGGTGGCCAAGTCACCGCTGCTAATTGTTCATGATTAAGCCCGGTCAACAGATCGGTAGATGATAAATTTTCCATAGGGCTATTGTAGCTGATTAAGCTAAAAAATACCTGAGCTGTTGCCGATTATCTGTTCGAACTTTCCATACAATAATGCAATGAAAACTTTAAAGCGTTGTAAGCGTATTGGAATGGTGAAAGACAGAACAGATAAAAATTTATCAGGGTAAAACCGTCAGATATAAACTTTGGTTCAGCGCTCCGGAAAAATGAGCACTATATTGACCTTCAATGAGTTTATGAGTTAGAAAAAACGCTCCAGAAGAAACCAGTTCACCTGCATGCAAAACTAAACCATGTTGATCTAACTTTTGCAATAACCATTGTAAAGCATGCAATGGATTATCCAGTACGGCGCGCGCATTGCCGGTAACAATAGTTTGCCCATTCAAAATCAGTTCTGCTTCAATATTATTCAGCTCATCTACGCTTAAATCCTCTCCATCGACACATTCACCATAGACCACATAGCCACCTATGGTTCCGTCAGCAACAATCAAATATTTATTCAAAGCGGGAAACCAATGAGAAAAGCGCGAATCAGGAATTTCAAGACAGCCGGTGACCAAAACATTTTTTAAAAGCTCAGCATCAGTCATGCCCACATACAAGTCAGTTTTGGCAATAAAGCCCAGCTCCATCTCAATCAACGGTTGGTTCATTTTTGCCAATGACAATTCAGCTGGTTGCGGCAGAAGATGACTGAGCTCGTGCTGTCCGTAAATGGGCTCATCCACATTAAACAGCTTTTGAGTAAGAGAATTAGTCAGTGATACTTTATATCCGCCTAAAGGAGAGGCTTTTCCTGCTGTAAAGGCATGTTGAATCTGATAGGCCTTTTCCAAATCCCGAACTTTATCAGCATAATCGAGCATTGCTAAAGGTTCCTGGTGATAATAAGCATATAGCAGTGCGTTTACTAATTCGGGACAATCCATCTGGCTCTCTTTCTATTCATCAAATTGATATTATTAATTAAATAATATCAGCTTGGTGTACTAAGAGGGCTTAAGCCAGGTAAATCAGAAAAGCTGTTTTCTCGCACAATTTGACAAAAATTTTCCAGATAGCTCTTATCTTTATCATTTTCGCGCATAGCGGCATACAATTCACTTTGTAACGGCACTGAACCAATTTGGCGGGCAACAACATATCCCTTTTCCAAATAAGGCATAACTGTCCAGTAAGGTAAAGCAGCCACCCCGCGTCGGCTGGCAACCAGTTGGATAATGGCAATCGTTAATTCACTGTTGCGTCGAGCAGGATGAATGCCAGCAGGTATCAGCACTTTGCGCAATAAATCCAACATATCGTCTGGTACCGGATAGCTGATCAGCGTTTCGTCACGGAAATCTTCAGCCTGCCAAATACTTTTATCGGCTAAAGGATGATCTTTAGCGCAAATGCCTACCATTTCATAAGCAAAAAGCGGTTGAAAAACAATTCCGCTCTGGGGCGCATATTCCGAAACAATGGCCAGATCAGCTCGATGCGTCAGCAATAGACCTACCGGATCAGCCTGAAATCCTGAGACAATATCTAATTCCACCTTCGGCCATAAAGGACGGAACTTATCCATAGCCGGCATCAGCCAGTCAAAGCAGGTATGACACTCTACCGCTACCCGCAATTCACCAGCTTCACCTTCAATTAATTGTGTTACATCTAATTCAGCCACCGTAACCAGTGGCGAAATATCCTTAGCCAGTTGCAAAAGTCGCTCACCAACCGGCGTGAAGAGGATCGGATTGGATTTTCGTTCAAACAACGGCGTCCCAAAATATTGCTCCAGTACCCGTATTTGATGTGACAAAGCCGATTGCGTCAAAAAAACCCGTTTAGCCGCCATCGATACACTGCCTGTTTCCTCTAAAGCCAGTAATGTGCGTAAATGACGCAACTCAACAATCGACTCCATAGCTTATTCCCCCTTATAAAATACTGACAACAGTCATAAGTTAAATCATTCATACAACCAAATTTTGGCTGTGCTAAATATTTTTATTATTTCAGTTGCTATACAGATATAAAACTGAAAATAAAAATATAAATTCAAATTATAAATAACATCATTTCCATTTCTAACCTACAACAGCCAAAATTCTATATTAAAAAAATTCATACACTACTACAAAATTTATCGCTTGTCGCCACACCATAACTGTCGCACACTAAGCAATAGTGAAAATTAATCATTCATAACAGGAACAATAGAGATGAATACCTTCCATCTAGCAGGATATCCACGAGTTGGGGCCAAACGCGAACTTAAATTTGCCGTAGAAGCGTTCTGGAAAGGCAATAAAAGCGAAAGCGAATTACGTCAGGTGGCGGCTGATATACGACAGCAAAACTGGGCCACTCAAATATCAGCAGGAGCGGATCTGTTGCCGGTTGGTGATTTTTCTTTTTACGACCATGTATTGGATACGGTATGTGCTCTGGGAGCCATTCCGGCACGATTTGGTTTCGATCCTGCTGATTTAAGCTTAAATCAATACTTCCAACTGGCTCGCGGTAATGAGAATCAAGTGGCTATGGAAATGACCAAATGGTTTGATACCAACTACCACTATATTGTTCCAGAATGGCATCGAGATACCCAATTCAAAGCGCATGCGGCTAATCTCATCGCGCAGATTAACGAAGCCAAAGCCACTGGACATGATATTAAACCCACCCTGCTAGGTCCAATTAGCCTGTTATGGCTAGGTAAAGAAAAAGATGCAGGTCATAACCGTCTGGAACTTTTGCCGCGCCTGTTACCTGAGTATCAAAAATTATTACGAGAACTGGCTAATGCTGGCGTAGATTGGATCCAGATAGATGAGCCGATTCTGGCGGTAGACATTGATCAAGAATGGGTTGATGCATTTGCTCCCACTTATCAAGAGCTAGCCATTACCGGCACCCGTATCATCATCGGCACCTACTTTGCCAGCGTGGCCGAATACCTTGATCTGTTAAAAGCATTACCGGTTAATGGTGTCCATATCGATTGTGTACGCGCTCCAGAACAGCTGGCCGAATTTGCCAATGTCTGGCCACAAAATAAAGTATTATCCGTGGGCGTGATTGAAGGACGAAATGTCTGGCGCGCCAATTTACGAGAAATCATTGAACTGCTGGCACCAGTGGCCACCCAATTAGGCAATAACCTGTGGATCGCACCAAGCTGTTCATTATTGCATAGCCCACAAGACTTAGATATTGAAGAAAATCTCAATCCAGAAATCAAAAATTGGTTGGCTTTTGCTGCGCAGAAATTGCAGGAATTGGGCATCATCAAACAAGCTCTGGCACATGGTAAAGATACAGTGGAAAAAGCCTTAGCCGCATCAGATATTGCTGCTGCTGGCCGCAGAACCAGTCATCTGATTCACAATGAAAAAGTCGCGACCCGTATTGAACAATTGCGCGCCCATGCTGATCAACGTCACAGCCCCTTTGCCCAGCGTATAGAAAAACAACAGGCATGGATGAAATTACCGTTACTACCCACAACCACCATCGGTTCGTTCCCGCAGACACAGGAAATACGACAGGCACGTGCAGCTTTTAAAAAAGGGGAATTAAGTGCTGCAGATTATGAAGCAGCGATGAAGAAAAACATAGCCTATTGTGTAGCACAACAAGAACAACTTGATATTGATGTACTGGTGCATGGTGAAGCCGAACGCAATGATATGGTGGAATATTTTGGAGAACAACTCAATGGTTATTGCTTTACCCAATATGGATGGGTACAAAGCTACGGTTCCCGCTGTGTGAAACCACCCATTATTTACGGTGATGTGTCCCGTCCTCAAGCAATGACAGTAGCCTGGTCGGCATATGCTCAGTCATTAACCAAACGACCCATGAAAGGCATGCTTACCGGTCCGGTAACCATGATGAAATGGAGTTTTGTGCGCAATGATGTACCCCTAAGCTTAGTATGTAAACAAATTGCCTTAGCACTAAATGATGAAGTACTTGATCTGGAAAAAGCCGGTATTCGGGTTATCCAAATTGATGAACCGGCAATACGTGAAGCTTTGCCATTAAAACGCGCACAATGGGATGAATATCTTGCCTGGGCATGTGAGTCTTTCCGGTTGACCTCCACCGATGCCGATGACAGCACCCAGATTCATACCCATATGTGTTATTCAGAGTTCAACGATATACTACCGGCCATAGCCAGCATGGATGCCGACGTAATCACCATTGAAACCTCTCGTTCCGATATGGAATTATTGGATGCATTTGTTAAATTTAAATATCCAAACGATATTGGTCCTGGTGTTTATGACATTCACAGCCCGCGCGTTCCGACCGAAGCAGAAGTTGAACATCTATTGCGCAAGGCATTAAACGTAATCAACCAGCGTCGCTTATGGGTAAATCCAGATTGTGGATTAAAAACCCGAGGCTGGGCAGAAACCCATGCTGCTTTAGAAGAGATGGTGAAAGTAACCAAAAAATTGCGTGCTGAACTGAACGCTTAATCTAAAACTAGCCGATCAAATCGCCCTGATTCAGGGCGGTTTTTTTATCTCTTCTCGACAACAAAAATAGGAAAAATTGCCCTTTTCAACCCTCTTAATTATCTGTCGAACTATCACTTCATATAATTTAACCGTTTGTTTCATATGAAATATTGATAATATATTACTTCATATTTGATGACATTATAATTCGTTTATTTAGTCATATCGTCACCTAAATTTTCCATTACATCACCTGCATTCTCTTAATTTTATCGCTGGCATCGAACTTCTCAATAGCATCAAATCTTTTTTTATCATATTATCATATGCGGAGAACTAGCTTTCGTCATAACCAGTTCTAGTTTGACTAAAATAAGCATTCCCAGCTCGTCAGATACAACCCTTGGACGTCGCTCACCCTCATAAAACCATTCATGCATTAATGCATACCATCCCAAACATAACGATAAATCTTTGTATTTACAATTTTCGCTGTTCTTCTACCTAATGCGTCGTATTCAAAATGGATCCGTATTTTCTGAGGATTGCGTACCTCTGTAACATTCCATTGCCCTGCCATTGGTATTCCTAGTCACCTTGCTGCCATTGTGGAGGGGCAGAATTTTCAAGCGTTCTTTTTTTTCTTATTTGATCGTATTGTTTAAGTTCAGATTTTGAATATCTCCGTATTTCGACCTTACGGTCAAATGTATTTTCTTCAATCCAAAAATTGTTCTTAAAATTGATATTTTCAATTAAAGAAGGAGAATTATTAAGCTGATTGGCAGAATTCTATAAATTTCGCGACGTTTTTAAAATAAGACTTCCCTGTTTATCATAAATATAATTTCAATTTTACTTTTTAATATCTTATCCGATGCACCATATATTTGATCGGATTTTTGTGGATCGTAATAGAAATTTTATAAAAAATCTTAATCACTTTACCCTATCTTAAATTCATCCCTGATTATAAGAATTTAGGCTTCACGCTTAACTCGATTTGTAATATTGCGCAAACGGCTCTTTTAGCGGAAACGGAAGGTAAAGGGCTTGCGCTCTACCATTTTTCCGCTAGACTTTGACAATCTGCTCTGGCTTGTTTATTTATATTATTTTAATATTTCCCAATTACTTACAATAAAAATAACTAATCTCATATTTTACCAAAATTTATTGTAAATCTAAATTTTTACCTAAATACCAACCTGTTATCATATCTAATACATCCCCTAATATATTTTCCTCTTCATCTTTATTATGTTCTTGACAATATAAAAAATACAGGTTTAATTCGTTATAAATTTCATTTTTGGATAATCCTTTTCTATTTAGTAATAAAACAAACTCTTTAAGAGATTCTATTGGATTATTAGCGTTTATTGCTTTTTCAATTTCTTTTTTATATTCCATAAAAAATTATTCTTCTAATTACATGATACTTTTTTCCATTTATCTTTAGTTTTACCTAATCTTTCGCCATATTCATTAGGTTCTATTCCTTCCTTAGTAATGATACTTACATGTGTATCTCCATCTTGAACCGCTTTTAATCCATAATTATCCAAAGCATTATACTTGATTTTAAAGGTTATTTTAGTTTATGCAAATATCACATCTTTTATTCTTAAGTATATATTAGTTATTTTTTCAGAATTTAAACATTCATCATAATTGACTATTTTATAATAATCATCTGGAGAATTATTACAATAAAATAAAAATATAGTGTGCAAAAAAACATTAAATAATCCTTTTAAAATATCTATATATTCAGGATCATTTATTGAATTATTTTTTAAAAAAAAATCTGTTTTTTTCAATAAAATATTCAGTCTTTTTTCATCAAAATAATTTTCTTTGTCTAATTTATAAATAAAAGTGCTTTTCTTTTCGCCCTCTATTTCATCTAGTAAATATTTTTTTAAATTTTCAACCATTATATCATTCACATTTTCTGCCTTTTACAGAAGATTTAATTTTCTCTCCAGTTTCTCTAGATAATGCTCCCTTATGCTAACCTAAGCTATCATATAGCTCTATTTCCACACCTGTTTTATGGAATGTATCTAAATGAAATAAATCCCCTTTTTAATATCAGGAAGATCAATCTTTTTAATAACTTCATAAATTTTTGTTATTTTACACTACCCTTAGTAGGTATAATAGAATCTTTGACCGTATTCTAAAAATAAGAGCTAAATAGTCTATCTCCTCCTGCCATCAACCCAAACGGATCAACTTCCGAATTAGAATCAAACGTATATGCATAAAAATTCGGGTTATTACCTGCTAACCCTATCGGGTCTTGGCTTATATAAGTTCCCGTATTACTGTCGTAATATCTGAAACGATTGTAATAAGCCCGTCTAGTTCTTCGTCTTCATATTGTCCTAGCTGTATGAAGAGTATGAATCGCCAGTTATTAAATTTATCATTATGTTAAAGCAAATTTTTATGGCCTTATTTTTCACAATTAAAATATTTCTCAATATTTTTATATAAAGTTTTTAATTCTTCTAAATTATTAAAATCTCTTCGTTGATGAAGAACATTTTTTTCAGATAAAATTTCAATTATTTCAAAAAAACAACTATTATCATCCCAAACAACAAATTTTCCGATGTATTTGTCATTTATCATATCTATAACTACAGTTCTTTTCAGAATACTATCTACTATATGTTCACTAAAATTTATTTTATGTATTTCTAATTCACAATTATCAAGAGATATTAAAGTTGAATACCAATTGTAAAATTCATCTATTATCATAATAAAAATTTATTTACACACTATTTTTCCATTTATTTTTTCTGTTTTGACTTGAATGTTTGAAACTTCAGGCAATTCAGGTACAGGAAGACCTTTATTTTTTAGCGAGTCGACCTTATACAGAATTAGGTCCAGATATACTTGCCCAATTTTTACCTGTTTGCTTAAACGATGACTTATTAACATCAAATTCAACATATAATGAACCATTTATTGCTTTTTTCCGAATGCTTTAACATTTGCTGGATTTGCTACATGGGTTGTACCTGTATAACTTTCAACTACCCTTTCTGTTTTTATCATTTCTTCTAATTCCATTGGACTCATTTACCTCCCTGCTGTTGTTTTTTCATTCAACCCAAACGAACAACTCAAGCATTACTATCATGCACAAACGCATAAAAATTCGGATTGTTTCCCGCAAATTTGATGGAATCCCAGCTAACCAATAAATCGCTTACAGAATTATAATATCGGCAAGGATAAACTGGGAATAAAATAAAGAAATTGCCTTTGTGGTGACTATAATTTATTAACTTCATCAGGTTGATAAAATATAGATTCTAATAAACCATCATCAAATATAAATTTAAAATTACCTAAGCCATAATCTTTATCCACATGTAATGTTTTATTTGTGGTCATTTTTAAATTTTCATTCACTTTATCAATTTGGTTATTGAAAAATAAATCTTGAAAATGATCATCTAATTTCTCAAATGAAACATAATGTAGCTTACTTTGATTCTTATAATAAGAAATCTCCAACTTATATCCATTATTATAGATTACAAAAACATCATGATTTATTGAAGAAAATTGATCATTACTATTTTCTTCAATATATTTTTTATCAAAAAAATTCGGAGGTATGGCATTCTTTCTTAAGCTATTAATTAAAATATTATTAATGGCATCCATTTTTAATATATTTCCTCTTCTAAGTTTTGCTTCATCTCTCCACTCTCTACTTTACTTAACTGATCATTAAAGTCTTTTGCTCCTGAAATTTAAATCCAAAATCACCTGAATCATCATCTCCATTCACTGTATAAGTCGATACTGGAACTTCAATCTTGATGGCTGTCATCGAGTTTTTAAAGGAATTATGATGTAGTTAATCAGTAATTTTATAAAAGTAATTTCTGATATTCATCATCATATATTATAAAAATATACGAGTTGTTTTTGAAAATTTCTCATCGTTTAGTAGATGAGATAATTTAGACTAATAATTTCATTAGCTATTTTGTTTTTTAAACTTTTGATTTCCATATTGATTAGAATTAAATTCAATGGTTTTTGTTTAAATTAATTTTTTAACTTCGATATAATTAAACTAGCACAAGACCCAGTTGTAGATTTTGTATTGTCTGATGGAAGATTAATACGGCATGACTGGAGTTACTTTATAGCCAGACTCTTGTAGTTGTTCAATCAGCCCTCCTTCTCCAAATAAATGCGCTGCGCCCACGGCAATAAGGGTAGAATCTTGGTCAATTTGTTGCTTAATCAATGGAAGCCATCTTTTATTTCTTTCTAATAAGATTTGGTTTTTATACCAATGACGCCAAAAAATGCGATCCGATTCAGAATAATATTGTAGGTTTTGTTTTGCCACATCTAGCTTAGCGAGTAACTCATTTACCTGATTTTGGTGATAATAATTATAAGCTTCAATTATTTGTTTCTGATTATCTTCTTGATGATCAAGAAAAACTTTGATTGCCGCTATGGCTTTATCTTCTGGTATGGCTAAATCGATTTTAAATGCGTCCTCAATAGTTTCTAGACTCAAATATTTTTTTTTCATCTTCAATGCTTTTTGAGCTAGCAAATTATCTGTGCCATTGTGGAATGAGTATTCTGGAGGCAGCGAAGAAAGATATAACATATAAATTGCGCTAGGTTTAACATGTTGTAACCATTTTGGATTTGTTTTAGTAAGATATTGCTCCAGCTTGGTGAAATAATCAGCGCCCAATTTTGCCGATAATGTAATATTGCTATCAGGTTCATAAATATAATTGGCAATAATACTTAATTCTTGCTTATTTAATTTCTGCCCGTTAGGTTCCAGTTTGATTTCTGTCATTAATGTGTTTGTTCTAGATAAAGCATCACTGAAATATAAAGGTAACTGATATCCTTCTAAATTTTTATGTATGGTACCAACTAGATAGGAAGTGGGTATCCCATGCTTTTCAATTTTCCACAGAAAGGTATTTGGATAGCTAATGACTTTGCTTGTCAGGCTATTTTTTTCAATGGGTTTGGCGCTACTGACAGGCTGATATACAGCAATCAATGTTAGAAAAATGACAAAATAATAAAGGGTTTTTTTCATTTTTATTTCCATATGGGAAAAAGTAGGGTTAGCGGATGAAAAATTTCCAATTAAATTGAATAGTGCAATACATTCTAATTTTTTAAAGCCTTTAAAAAAGCTTTAGCCTAGAGTCTGTTGGTTGGTCTGATTGAAAAATCTGATTATTCAGAAAAACTTGTCCTAAAATTTTTTCTCAATCATTACTGTGCAAGAAGTATCTAATTTTTCATAACCATCATTAGGTTTTCGCCTTTTTTCAAAATGAGTGAAATCTAGATTGCTATTTTTTTACCATATCTTCATTGCTGTAATCCGATTTAATAGAAAAATTGACTAGAAAAACTAAAGTAAACTCGAATATTGGTGGCAATTTTTCGAAGACATTTATACAAATCTTTCGATTTGAAATGTGCCATTAACTTTATTTTTTTCCATCATTTAATCTTAGTACCACATGTTTGAGCAGTGTGATGTTGAGTATAAATTCGATATTTTCTGGCGTATCAATTAGACAGAAATATTTTAAATAAATGATTTGGATGTTGTTAAAGCTCTGCGTTAAAATATATTTGGCATGATATTTTAACCTAAAATATAACTTACTTGATGCAAATTGATTATTAATTGGTTTTTACCCTTAATCAATATTCTATTTATTGACTTGACTCAATTTTTACAAGGGAGTTTAACTATTGTTGGGATTGAATGCTCTGTACTTTTGAGCATAATGACTTATTTTAAGATAGTGATCAGGCAATAATCTAATGATTATTGCCTATGACTTAATATTGATTTGCCTATATTGGTCATTAATTAATCTTCAATGCAAGCTTCACCGCGCATCAGTATTCTGGCGGTTCTGAATACGGTTCCGCATTTGGCTTCAACATCTTCACCATTGACGGCTACATCGGCACCGACAGATAAAATACCACTGCAATGTCCTATCCGTAACTCATCTTGGTCAGCAGCTGGTCCTACAATTTGATTCACCAAGGTTCCAGGTATTTTCGCTGCCACACCAATACAAATGCCACCTGTGATGGCCAGAGCCGGATGTAATTTACCCATGGATAACATTCTAGCTTGAATATCGATTTGATTGGTTTTAATGGGTTGTCCTTCCAAAGAGATATAATCTGCTGGAGGAGATATAAAACAGAATTTAGGTACGGCCGGAATGGTTTTGGCCTCATTCTGATCAGCTGCAATCCCAGCCAAAACCGAAGCAATTTCTCGTATTGACAGCATTTTTTCTAACAAGTCTGGTTTATTGTCAATTTCTTCAGGTTGCTCATCTCCCCGCAAACCGAGATCCTGAGCGCGCACAAACACCAGAGGATTGGCCGCATCCACAATTGATATTTCGATTTTCTGACCGTCCGCCAATTCAACATGATCAACTACATGACCTGTAGGTAACAGTTGTTTGGTAACTGCGCCACTAGGATGTAAAAAGTCCAATTGAATTCTGGCTGCCGTACCAGGCACTCCGGATATGGCATAATCTCCTGTATAGATCACCTGCCCATTTTTTACCGGTACATGAGCAACAATCGTTTTCTGAGTATTGGTATTAAAAATGTTCACCTGTGTTGTTGGCTCGGTGATGTCTTCGATCAAGCCATTGTCTATAGCAAACGGGCCCACGGTTGAAGACATATTGCCACAATTGCCTTTACGATCTACTAAGTCAGACGCTATATCTACCTGAGCAAAAGTATAATTGACACTATTGCGTTCTCCGGCACGCTTGCTAACTATGACGGCCTTACTGGTGGTTGAAGTACCACCGCCCATGCCATCGATCTGTCGCCCAGAAGGATCATTGCTCCCATAGATTTTACTGAGTAATTTATTTTGGGTGCTGATGTCGTTTGATAATTCTGATTCTAGAAAACAGGCTCCTTTGCTTGTTCCACCACGCATCCATGTACATTTTATGTATTTTTCCATCTTGTTCTCACTTTTCTAATGTTGCGTTGTTATCCATTACTGCAAAGTGAACAAATCAAAATGTTCAAAAATGATTATAAGAAATAAACTATTAAAATGCCATGAAAAATAGACTTAAATTTCGCCTGCACCGTAGCTGTATCATTTTTAAAAACAACCAATTCTGCCAATCAATTGATTGGCAGAAAATCTGGTGAGTCAAGTGCTCAATTTTTACTATTGCTTATAAGCTTACTGTTTTTTCATCCTAAGCCTGTTTCCAGGAATTATGAGGAAGTTCGCTGTATCGATCTGCACTGTCCAACGCTTGAAGTAATTGTTCACGATTTAAAGGAATACAATAGGCTGGTTTCGCCCGCTCAAATCGCCAGCCATTGGCTAAATTGCCAGCATCAACATAATCATATCCGCATTGTTCGATCAACTTGGATACTGTTTGTTTTGCCACAGCATCATCACCGGCTAATGGTAAAGCCCTTCTGTTAACCCTTTCATTGGGTTTGGCATCTTTTACGATATCTTTAGCGAGAATAGCGTTAAAGGCCTTGACCACTTTGGCATTTCCCAAATGTTTGACCAGCATTTCGCTGGTGGTGGTTTGATAATGATCCAGTTCGGTAAAGTGGCCGTCGCGATCAGGATAATAATTCATCGTGTCGATAATTAATTGATCTTTCAGAAGAGTAACTGGCAGATCGGTGTAATTGACAAACGGTATGGCGATTAAAACAATGTCGCCAAACTCAATCGCTTCGGTCTGATTGCCGATGTGGCAGCCGATACTACTGGCTACACTAAAGAGAGAATTCTTCGATCTGGAATTACTTAGCATCACTTCATAGCCTGCTTGCATAAATAACCGTGCAAATGCTTGTCCCATGAATCCTGCACCCAAAATCCCGATGTTTTTCATATTTTTATTTCCAATCTATTTAAGACCTGATCATTATATTAATCGATTATGAGTAGATAAATGGGCTATAATTTGAATTATTAACAACCAGGAGTTGATAATGGATTTGCTGCGATGTATGCAAGCGTTTGTCATGAGTGTAAAAACCGGCTCATTTGTCGCCACTTCGATTTCACTGAATACTTCCGCTCAAATGGTGGCAAAATACATAGCTTATTTAGAAAATCACTTAGGTTTAAAGCTACTGAACCGCACCACGCGATCGCAAAGTTTGACTGAATTTGGTCAACAATACTATCACCGTTGCGAATTGATTCTGGCAGAAGTGAAGGCAAGTAATGCTTTGGCTCAGCAATATATAGAAGAACCAACAGGAACCCTGAGAATGAGTGCGCCGGTAAGTTATGCTTATAGCAACTTGTTACCTTTGCTTAGCCGCTTTATGCAGCTTTACCCGCAAGTCAACGTCGATTTGCAATTAAATGATCGATATGTTGATTTAACCAAAGAGAATTATGATATTGTTTTTCGTATTGGTGCCATTAATGATTCTGGATTGATTGCCCGTAAACTGAAGCCATATCAGATGATTTTTGCTGCTGCGCCAAGTTATTTGACGAAATATGGGATTCCATCTACACCCGATGAGCTAAAATCGCATCAATGTTTGATTTATCAATATGCCAACCGCAATAATAAAGATTATTTGTGGCCGTTTACATGCAATGGTCAAGTCATCAGACAACCCATTGCAGGATCATTCCAAAGCAATAATGTGTCCGCTTTAGCTAGTGCAGCAATAGAAGGATTAGGCATAACTATGTTGCCAGAAATAATGCTCGCTCAAGCCATAAGTCAAAACCAATTAATTCCTATATTACAAGATTTTTTGCCTCCGGCTAAAGAAATGCATCTGTTATACTCTGCCGATCCGCACAGACTGCCCAAACTAACCATGTTTATCGAATTTATCATAGATGCTTTATTATAAATTAAGCTGGTTTGGATACTTTGCTCGATTGATTAGTTAAAATTTTCATCGCAGGCAACCAATAAGCCAAGTACCAGTAAAGAGATAAATACATTTAAATTTAAGCAGGCTAAGCAGTTTGGATAATCATCCACTTGGTGGATTAGAAGATATACAACGAAATCATTTTCGCTCTTTCGATGAGGATGTTATCTTCCCGCAAGTCATGCTGATATCCCGATGGAGTAGAAATATGGTTACAATAGATGGTTAAAGCATTAATCTATTTACACATAACCTTCAACTAAATCAAAACGGAAACAGTTTTAAAGGGATGTTGATTGATTCAGTAATGGTGTTGGTAGAATTTTAACCGGTTAATGCATAACGCAGATGTACAGAAACTTTTATTTTATACGCCTAGTTGCATGGTATCTGCAGACATATGACTCAATACTCATAGCAATATAGACATGATGAAGATGCGCATAAATGTATCGTTTATATTCTTTGCCTAATTAAATTTCGCAGTATTTTATGCTGGTTTGGGCGAACTAGTGCCAATTATTTCTGCATGCAATTTGGCGCATGAATAATGAAAGATATGCTAATTTATCCTGTTTGTAGACAGATGGGGTTATGCCGATCAAGTTTTTTTGCTTTAGCTTTCAAATATCATATAAGCTATCTGTTCTGCTTAAAGAGTTAAAGTTTCCCAGATCAATCGTAATGCATTAGCATTTTTTTTTATGTTAATCTGAATCGGTCAAACTTAATCTCTAAACTTTTTATGTTTATTGCTGATTTATAAAAAATATTGCCGATAACCACTGTAATCAATTCTCAAAAAACATAATTTGTTCGCTGTTCTTTTTTGATATGTTTTTTATATCGCTAATTTAGTATTTCCATCTGACTGTGTATTTGTTTAGGCTTTGAGCAATTAATAAACAATATTATTTGTAATATATCTTGGTCAGTTCTTATTTATTTGATATTTTTTATCTGGTTTTCAGGTCACTTTATTCTGACGGTACAACAAAGATTAAAAATACAGTCATAAATAATTCTGCAACAGAATAAGGTTAACAATATGAATTCAAATATTACGCCAATAAAAAACCCATCTTCCAAATTGGGTATGTGGCTTTCAGCCATATTGATTGTTTTGTTGGTTGGTTCCGTCTATATCAGCCAGCTTATTTTTCAGGAAATAGCTGAAAGTTTTAACATTGATCATGTCTATGCAAGTCGAGTGTTTAGCTTGTCATGTTTTTTCTATGCTATTTCATTTTTTATTTATGGTCCTTTATCTGACCGAGTAGCCACAAAATTCTTGGTTTTATTTGGCAGTATCGGAACCATAGTCTGTCTTATTCTGTCGGTTCAAGTACAATCATTCAATCTCTATCTAATTATTATGTCATTAATCGGTTTTTTTGCTGCATCTGTGCCATCGGCATTATTTGCTTATACCGCAAAAAACACGCCAAATGATAAATTGGCCCAGGCAATGGGATTGATGATTTCTGCATCAATTATTGGCATTATATTTAGCCGCAGTATTGTCGCTATTATGACTGATAAGAGTTCTTGGCAATATGCTTTTGTTGTTTATGCTGCTTTTATCATATTAGCCAGTGTTTTTGTTCCAATGGGTATAAAAAGTAATGCGAGCAACCATAGCGGGATCAGGATTACTGAAACATATTTGCTGGCTGGTAAATTACTGTTGAATAAACAGGTAAATATATTTCTTTTAGTAGGCTTTATCCTCTTTTTTGTTTATCTCGGTTTATCATCTTTTTTAACGATTTATTTAAAAGGTGCTCCTTTCTATTTATCATCCACTACACTTGGATGGCTTAATTTTGCCGGAATGAGTGCCGTTATCGGCGCTGTCATTACGGGTAAATTATCCCAAAAAATCAGTATACAAAAATTATTACCCCTTTATCTGTTTTGCGTGATGGCTGCAGTAATCATTATCGGCTTCAGTACGCACTTGTTACTTATCGCCTTGGGTATATTTGCTTTGTTCTTTTTTGTTTTTGGTATTCAACCGATCGTGATCTCTATGCTTAATCAGATAGTGCCAGTAAGCTCACGCGGAGCCATTTCGTCACTATATCTATTGTCTTGCCTGGCTGGCGGTAGTATCGGATCCTATATTTTAGGAATACTCTATGCAAAACTGAATTGGGATGGGTTAATTTTTACTTGCATTATTCTGGCGATGATGAATATTGCACTGGCTTTATTGGGAATAAAATTAACCCGGGCCAAAGAGAATTAAAATGTCTGGAATATCTGCTTAAAACTTAACTTTTTTGATCAGTTGATTTTGGCCATGCTGTGCTGAGGTCAAGTAAGAGTGGTTGAGAATTAAAAAACTTATATCGGCTTTTAGCCGATATAAGTTTTAATGTTTGTCTGATTATGCGCTACAGAATGTAACGGTGATCTAATCGCTTAGCAAAATAAGCCAATGATCTAGACCATTTTACTCATTGGGATAGGAATAGATGGTGCCATTACCCCATCCGCCAATATAAAAATGATTTTGGTGATAGGCTAATGCTACAGCTCCAGAGATGGACGAAACTATCGTGGTGGTTTTTTGTGTTTTTACATCAATTTTTCTAACCATATCAGCACCATTATCGATCACGGCTACCACGGTTGGCGCAATAGTCACGATTCCGACACCTGGACGATTAAAACCTGAGCCAATCTCAACCTGTTTACCATTCGGTTGGATTAATGTCAGACGTCCGCTATATTGGGAAACAACCAAACTATTATCTGGTAATTGCGTCACGCCCACTGGTGTGGATAATCCTTTGGCTACGATCTGTTTACGCCCAGTTTGCAAATCCAGGGCAACAATTTCTCCGGTGGAACGGTTGGTAACCAGTAACTGTCCTTTATTTGAAAAAGCAATACCAGTTGGCGTGTGATAACCATCTGAAATTTTTTCTGATTTGCCATCAGGGGTAATTTTTAAAATGTAATCATCACTGTAAGATGACACGAAAATATTATTTTGAGCATCTATCACGATACCGGCAGGTGATGCAATGTTGTCATAAATGGTTTCACGTTCACCATTAGTTTTGATTTTAACCACTGAATTACCAGACCAGTTGGTAACATACATTGCGCCAGTACTGTCAAACGCGATGCCGGTAGGTGCGTTAAAAGCATCACCCACTTTGGTTAGCTTGGCAGCAGTATTTTTAATTGACCCAGTATACTCACTTGGTTTTGAATCAGCCATTTTACCACCCCCATATAAAAATAAAGCCAATACAGTTAGACAGGCAAAAGCACTGGCATACAAAGATTTTTTTTTCATACCACTCCCACATATTATCAAATAAACGATTTATTCGCGGTGTTACTAGCTAAAAGGGTAGCCAAAAAGCAGAAAAATTTGAAATACTAAATTAGCGATAGCAAATACCTATCACGAGAAGATTAAACAATACGAATATTGTGTTGATGATGACAATGTATCGTTTACAAATAGATAAGATTATTTTTTAATTGGCTCTTCTGTTGGGTAAAGAGACTAAAAAAGCTTTCAGTAAGATCGACTGAATTGGAGCATTAATGATCAACTATAGCGATGGAAATTCAATTAAGTAGAATCTAATCACTTTATTCATTATCAAATCACATCAATTCTTTTGTTGTATCAGCAGCAAATGTTAATTTCTTTTAAGCACAATAATTTAATAATACTTTGGCATCAAAATAGAAGAATATTCTAATTATTTATTGTTATAAGTAGAATATTCGATAATAATCCGAGCAACATAATACCTATGTATTATGGTAATTGTAAAAAAACTGGAAGGAATTTAATCTTGAATAAGGTTTATAAAGTTATAAAAAACCGGCTTGGACAAAGTTTGGTGGCCTCTGAACTGGCCAAAGGACAGGGAAAATCCAAAACAAGTTCATTGCTGGTAAAAGCTATGTTAGCCAGTGCATTATCTATGTGTTTTGCTGGTCATGCCCTAGCAGATATCGTGATTAATAATACAGATAATGTTGTTATTGACAAAGACAATGCCAATTCATCGGCCAATGCAGATGGTAAATTTACTATTCTGGATACCGATGAAAATATTATTGTTAAGAATTCAGGTAATATTACCACTACCGGTAAAGGTAGCACGGCTATGTGGTATAAATTGAAGGGTGGCAGTGTAGTTGATATTACCAATACAGGTAACATTGAAACATCAACCGACTATGCACGTGGAATATTGGTTTTTGGTACTCGTCGAGAAAATGACAGACAGATTAGAATCAAAAATGAAGGTAACATATCCATCAATGGTGATCGTGCTGGGGGGATCATTGCTCTAGCCAATGATGCAGCACAATGGTCGAATGAAGGGAAAACACATACCAGTATTGAGGTTAATAATTCAGGTAATATCGACATTACTAGTGAGCATCCAGGTTACGGAGGAGATATCAAAACTGGTGAATACCCAGTAGGTATTATTGGTGTTGCCTTGAATGGTAATGAGGGCAATATTACCATCAATAATTCTGGTCATATCAGTAGCCCTGTTCATGCTATTCGTGCTTGGCAGCAAGGTATTGGTGATATCAATATTGATAATGCTGGCGTCTTAACCATTAAAGATTCAGCAGTGGGTTGGGCCAGTGGTATTTATGCTAATTTAAATGTCATAGAATGGAATAAATATTATATTGAAGCAAAAGGCGATATTAATATTAGAAATAGAGGTACCATTTTATCAGAATCTAAAGACAAAAAAGATCTTAGCTTAATACATGCCGCTTTGAGTGTTAGAAGTAATGATGGATTAGGAACCGTTACTGGTAACATTAATATTGATAATCAAGGTCAGCTTATTGCCAAAGGTGAAAATGCAAAAGGTATCAATGCCTCTATGCAGGGATCTGCGGAAAATACTGGTACGGTAACGATTAATAATAATGGTTTAGTCGATACGTCAGGCAAGGATTCTAAATCAATCGTTGTTTTTTCTCGCGACGGTGATGTTAATATTAATTTAGATTCGAATTCAGAAGTTATTGGTGGCGGTGGTGACAAGGGTGTGGCGATTGATATGACCAGTGCCGCACATCATCGCGACGTAAATAATGAAAAAGCTGCCTCACAGATTGTGAATAATAAAGGTGTGATTTCTGCAACGAATGATCGAACTATTGTTGCGCATCGTTCCAGAACAAATGGCGGCAAAACCATTATCAACAATGATGGTGCCATCAATGGTTTTGTTGATTTAAGTACCACGAAAAATATCAATGCATCTGTAATTGATAAAAACAATGATTATAAAGATGTCGAAAGTAATGGTGACGTTGAATTTAATAATAACGGAACTTGGAATATCAAAGACAGCACTGGTTTAAGCAGTGGTGGACAAGTTGGCACTGTTATTAATGTTATCGGTACCAATACTAAAAATGGTCTGATCAACAACACTGGAACCATCCAAATTGTAGATCCAGAAATCAATTCCGCTGTTTTGAAAAATTCGGATGTGATCAACAGTGGTGTAATCGATCTGGGTAAAAACTCAGCAGACACCACTTTAACCATCAACGGTAATTATACTGGTGAGAATGGTCAATTGAACATCTATACCGATGTTGAAAATGGCAAAAGCGATAAGCTGATTGTTACTGGTGATACCACAGGTAAAACCGATATAGATATCATTGAAATAGGCAAAGGTGATATTGAAGATGGTCGTTTAGAAGACATCATTATTGTTAATGGTAAAGATGAGGCGATCTGGGGCATCAAAGAGAAGCAAGACAGTGCTTATGACTACGAGATTAAACGGGATAGTAATGGTAAATTAGTGATTGATTATACCAACGCCTTTTCTAATGCGCTGAACTCTCCAGTATCAGGATCTGTTTTTGCTAATCAGATGGCGTCATTGGGTATGTTCCGTCACAGTGCCCATGACAGAAGCACAGCTATCTATGCACCAGATTCAAATGTTTGGATGCGTACTGGCTACAATCGCGAGAAAAGCGATCTGTTTAGTGGACGTCAAAAAGTAGAGATTAAGACCTCTATCATCGAGATGGGTGTGGATGTATTCTCATCAGATAAATTCAAAGTTGGTGTTTATGGCGGCTATGGTCATAGCTCAACAGATACAGACCAGAAAAACAGCACACGTCGAGGAGACGGTAGCGTATCCGGTTATAACCTAGGTGTATATGGTCACTGGAATACTCAGGATAATGGCGCAGGTTTGTATGTAGATGGCTGGGCACAATACAGCTGGTTTAAAAACAAAACCAATGTACATTTATCGAATGTAAGAAATTATT
>NZ_JAFNPF010000014.1:0-2217 GCF_026535915.1 Snodgrassella sp. B3882 | reverse complement strand
CATCAGAGCATCAGAGCATCAGAGCATCAGAGCATCAGAGCATCAGAGCATCAGAGCATCAGAGCATCAGAGCATCGTTTAAATTTAATAGTATTTTTATTATAATAGCATTATTTTACCATTCACATTCCTTAGCTGTCAACCATTTTAATGACACGCCACTGTACCTGCAAAACCAATCTATTCAAACTACTAGCTATTTTGTCAAACCGAATATTACCTTCTTTATTGATGATTCGGGGAGTATGGATACGGATGTGGCCACACGCCAATGTTATGCTAAGTACCGTAAGGAAACATGTTTAGACAAATTTCAAGTTAACAGCATGGGTTATATTTACTGGGCTTGCAGAAAATGGGATACATTTGGTCCTTGGAGTGCTGATGAAGTTCTTGTAGGATCAATACCAGGTCCAACCCAGCTCTCCGAAAATGACTCAACCATCATACAATATAAATACCCTCAAAATTGCCATAGGTTCACGAGAATGTCTACGGTCAACAATATATTAGAACAAATTATCAACACCTATCGCAATGATTTCAATTACAGTGTTCAACCACTAAATAGCCATACTGAATATGATTTTAGGCCAAATCCTATAACCGGGGTCTATGAGCGATTTGTTACAAATGCCCACCCTGAATATAATCAATTTTATGATACAGAGAAATTACAAGATTATGAATTTGTTATCGATACAATTAAGGGTAATCCAGCTAAAGGAAAACGAGGTTTATATGCTAATGGGCTCACACCAACATTTGCCCGAATCAATGCCGTAGTCAGAAATACTTTAATGAATAAGTTGAAATACCGCTGTCAGAAATCCTATCTAATCATTTTATCCGATGGTGAGGCTGGTAATGACAAGCCCATAACTGATTCAACTTTACAACGCAATGGTCGAGATTTTGGTTACGATGGCTATTTCGATGGTAGTGTGGTCCGCAATGAAAAAATGTTTGACTACTATAATCGAGAATATCTATTGGCTCTAAGCTATTACACTGAAACACTGCGCACTAAAAATTTTGGTAAATACATCTATAATTCCCCTATTGTAGATAATTGGGGACAAAAATATATTGAAACTACCAAGCATTCAGACCGCCGCCTAACCGATGATGCTGGACAGCCGTGGGATGCTCCTGACCCATTGGCTCATCTGCCCGGGCACTCTCCTACGTTTACTCAGACCGCACAAACTTTCACCATTAGTTTTGGTTTAGATGCTAGTGGTGATAGAAGAGCGGTTGAACTAATGAAAAATGCTGCTTCTCCTAAGCCAGACTATGACCCTGTTACCAATCCCAATGCCCGGTATTATTTCAATGCCATGACTCCTGATACGGTTTTAAAAGCCTTTGAAGATATCTTCAAAGAAATTGCAGCTCAGACAAATGAACAAAAAGAAAGCATTACCACTACTACACCGATCATGGGTGAATCTTCTACCTCAAAGCAAAATTTGTTGATCAAATCCAGAGTCGATACTGAGCATTGGAGCAGCCAATTGTGTTTTCATTCCTACAATGAAAATGCTGCGGACAACAATGCCTGCAATAAACAGCCCTCTTTTGCAAACCGCCAACTGGTTTTGAATGATGGCAACCAGTCCTATCTTTTTTCTGGCAGTCTCTTTAGCGGTCTAAAAAATGATTCGTTTAAACTTGCCGATAACAATAATCTGAATAATCTGGAATGGCGCGATGGTCTACTCAATTGGTTTAGCCGCAGCACTGCCGATAACCAGATCAAACAAAACGGCTTTGTACTCGATTATCGCCAGCGTCCTGATAAATCTGGTCTTGGTTCCACCAGAAATATGGGCGACATCATCAATAATTCCATCGAAACCATCGGCCAAACAGAATTCAATAAACAAAAATATCTGATTACCTCCGCCAATGATGGCATGGTGTATGTATTTCGTGCTGCCAACAGCGACACCAACCCATATGATCTGAAATTCAACTACATGCCGATGTCGATTGAACGTAATAGTACCGATGGCTCCGATCTGGTCAGCCATTATTACAAAGATCTGACCAGCAATAATTATGGCAAAGACAACAACCATCCTCATCGTTATTTGCTTAATGGTGGCTTTACCGTGGTTCAAACGCCTAAACTACCGAATAAATCGCAACAGATTTTTATGGTCTCTAATATGGGTCAGGCTGGACGCGGTGCGTTTGCGTTGAATATCGGTG
>NZ_JAFNPF010000013.1:0-2313 GCF_026535915.1 Snodgrassella sp. B3882 | reverse complement strand
CATCAGAGCATCAGAGCATCAGAGCATCAGAGCATCAGAGCATCAGAGCATCAGAGCATCAGAGCATCAGAGCATCGTTTAAATTAAATAGTATTTTTATTATAATAGCATTATTTTACCATTCTCATTCCTTCGCTGTCAACCATTTCAATGACACGCCACTGTACCTACAAAGCCAATCTATTCAAACTACTAACTATTTTGTCAAACCGAACATTACCTTCTTTATTGATGACTCAGGAAGTATGGCTTCTACGGTAGATGTGGTTTGTAATTACCGTATTAGAACATGTCAAGAAAAAAGAGGTAGATACTGTAATAGATGGTATCTTCCACCTTGGGAAGCTCAAAATATAGGCTCAAGAAATTCGCTAGAATCAATCAACACTCCTCTTCCATCTGATGAACCGCCTCAAAATATAAAATTGGTAGAGTTCCGAAATTGCCGATATATATCCAGAATGAATGCTGTAGTTGATGTTTTAGATAAAATTGTGCGCACCTATCGTAATGATTTTTATTATAGTCTTCAACCCTTTAATACTTATAACCCTGCTAAATATGATCACTTTTATGATACTTCAAAAAATCAGGATTATAGTATTATTCTCAATCATATAAGGAATTTATATGCCGGTGGTCTAACACCTACTTATCGCAGGCTTAATGCAGTTGTCAGAAATATTTTAATCAACAAATTGAAATATCGCTGTCAGAAATCCTACCTTATTCTTTTATCTGATGGGTATCCATATGATTCTTCTCCTCTTGCCCCCATTACTGACTCTACCGCAATAAGAAATAAGCCGGATTATGGTTACGATGGGTATTTCGATGGTAATACTGTCAGAAATGACCGTATTTTCAACACCACCAATGCCCTCAATTATTACACTGAGACGTTAAGAACGAAAAATTTTGGTCAATATATTTATAATCAAAATTTTATAAAGTGGGCTGGTAATGGCTTTGAGGCTGCAACTAAACGCACAAATCGCCGATGGACTGACGATGCCGGTCAGCCTTGGGATGCTCCTGATCCATTGGCTCATCTGCCCGGGCACTCTCCTACGTTCACCCAGACCGCACAAACTTTCACCATTAGTTTTGGTTTGCATGATGTTCATGATAGAAGTGCTATTGAACTGTTGAGAAAAGGCGCCTCACCCAAACCGGATTATGATCCGTTTACTAATCCCAATAGCCGTTATTTTTACAATACCATGCAAACGGATGAGGTATTAAAAGCTTTTGAGGATATCTTTAAAGAAATTACCGCCCAAACTAATGAACAAAAAGGCACCATTACTTCCATTATGCCGATTATGGGTGAATCTTCTACCTCAAAGCAAAATCTATTGATCAAATCCAGAGTCGATACTGAGCATTGGAGCAGCCAATTGTGTTTTCATTCCTACAATGAAAATGCTGCGGACAAAAATGCCTGCAATAAACAGCCCTCTTTTGCAAACCGCCAACTGGTTTTGAATGATGGCAACCAGTCCTATCTTTTTTCTGGCAGTCTCTTTAGCGGTCTAAAAAATGATTCGTTTAAACTTGCCGATAACAATAATCTGAATAATCTGGAATGGCGTGATGGTTTACTCAATTGGTTTAGCCGCAGCACTGCCGATAACCAGATCAAACAAAACGGCTTTGTTCTCGATTATCGCCAGCGTCCTGATAAATCTGGTCTTGGTTCCACCAGAAATATGGGCGACATCATCAATAATTCCATCGAAACCATCGGCCAAACAGAATTCAACAAACAGAAATATCTGATTACCTCCGCCAACGATGGCATGGTGTATGTATTTCGTGCTGCCAACAGCGATACCAATCCATATGATCTGAAGTTCAACTACATGCCGATGTCGATTGAACGTAACAGTACCGATGGCTCCGATCTGGTCAGCCATTATTACAAAGATCTGACCAGCAATAATTATGGCAAAGACACCAACCATCCCCATCGTTATTTGCTTAATGGTGGCTTTACCGTGGTTCAAACGCCCAAACTACCGAATAAATCGCAGCAAATCTTTATGGTCTCTAATATGGGTCAGGCTGGACGCGGTGCGTTTGCGTTGAATATCGGTGGTAAAAGTCTGACTACCGGGCAATCCATTGCTGCGGATAATATGCAGAATGCCAATTGGTACCATGAACTGTTTTTATTTCAAACACCGAGTGGCTATAATAATCAATTCGGTTACACAATCGGCACGCCTGCCGTAGCCATTACCCGTGTCAACCGAGAGCAAAATGCTGCCAGGGATACTTATAATACCCATCTGCGCGAACTGGCATTTA
>NZ_JAFNPF010000012.1:0-2406 GCF_026535915.1 Snodgrassella sp. B3882 | reverse complement strand
GGTAAAGATAGCTATGGGGTGTTGCCATTTGTAGAAGCGAACTGGTTGTATGATTCATCTACTCCAGAAGCGAAGATTAATGGTAAACATATCAAATCAGATATCAGCAAAAACCAGTTTGAAGTGAAACTAGGATTGAATGCAAACTTTAGCAAAGCAGTAAGTGGTTATGCACAGTTTGATGGAAAATTCGGTAGTAACAGTCATTCAAATGTAGGTGCCAAAGTAGGCTTGAATTATTCGTTCTAATTACAAGTTATCCTTTTAAACAAAGCAACACTTAACCGTGTTGCTTTTATTTTGATCACGAGATGGAGTTAAACAATGATTAATAAAATATTCCGCATAAATATTGATGCATTATGGGTACAAACTCCTACATATCTTATCTAAATCAAACAATATGTTAATATTTTTTCAGCATATATTATCAAGATCGATTAATTAAGAATTGATTTAAGGCAAGAATTACATAATAATTCACCCAACATAATACATAAGGGTACTTATGAGTTGTGTTAATGATTAAATTAACTGGAAGGATTTAATCAAAAAAATTAAGTAATTGAGTATATAAATAGCTTAACAATTCTGAAAGCGATTTAATCATGAATAAGATTTATAAGGTTGTAAAAAACCGGCAAGGAAACAGTCGGGTAGTATCCGAACTTGCCAAAGGAAAGGGTAAATCTAAAAAATTATCGTTATTGGTTAAAACAGCGTTAACTGGTGCCTTATCTTTGTGTTTAGCAGGTAATGCGCTGGCTGAAATACGGGTTGACAATACCCAGGATGCGGTCATTTCCAATAGTGGTAATAGAGTTGAAGATGGAAAATTTACTATTAGAACCAGTGATGAAGATATTATCGTGAATAATTCAGGTAATCTTACTTCCACTGGTAACGATAGTAGCCCTCTCTTTTATTATTTAAAAGGTGGTAAAGTAGTTGATATTACCAATACAGGTAATCTGGAAACGAACAATAACTGGTCTCGTGGTATATTCGTTCAGGCTCAATATGGCATTCAAGATAGAGAGATTAAAATTAATAACCAAGGCAACATTACCATCAATGGTAATGCGTCCGGTGGTATTGTCGCCTCTACAGCTTCTGATCAGATCACCAATCCTCTACAATGGAAAACAAAAACCAGCGTAAATATCACTAATTCCGGTGACATCAATATCAATAGTGACGCACCCATACTCGATAAAGTCAATGAGGGTCGGTATCCTGTAGGTATTATTGGTGTTGCTTTAAGTGGTAATGAGGGTGATATTACGATCAATAACTCCGGGAATATCAACAGCCCAGTTCATGCGATTCGTGTTTGGCAGCAAGGTGTTGGTAATATCAATATTGATAACTCTGGCGACCTAACTATTACGGATTCAACTACGAATTGGGGCAGTGGTATCTATGCTACCACGAGCATCATGGAGAATACTAACGTTTATGCAGAAGCCGTAGGCGATATTAATATTAAAAACAGTGGTAAAATTTCTTCCAACAATGCCAAAAATATTGAGCTAATCCGTACTGAGCTGAGTGCCAAAAAAGATGGATCGGGCAAAGCTACAGGTAACATTAATATTGATAATCAAGGTCAGCTTGTTGCCAAAGGTGAAAATACAAAAGGTATCTATGCCTTGATGCGGGGATCTGCGGACAATACTGGTACGATCACGATTAATAATAATGGTTTAGTTGATACGGCAGGCAATGATGCTAAAGCCATCGTTGTAGAGTCACGCGATGGTGATATCAATATTAATTTAGACTCTAATTCCAATATTATTGGCGGTGGCGGTAAAGACGGTGTGGCGATTGATATGACCAGTGCTGCACATCGTCGTGACCTAACTAAAGAACAACCTGCCTTACAGACAGTGAATAATAAAGGTGTGATTTCTGCAACGAATGATCGAACTATTGTTGCGCATCGCTCCAGAACAAATGGTGGCAAAACCATCATTAATAATGATGGTGACATAAATGGTTTTGTTGATTTAAGCGCTACGAAAAATATCAATACGACCTCAGATGAGAACCAACCTAATTATCAAAACGTTGACAGCAATGGTGAAGTTACATTCAATAACAACGGAACTTGGAATATCAAAGACAGCACTGGTTTGAGCAGTGGTGGACAAGTTGGCACTGTTATTAATGTTATCGGTACCAATACCCAAAATGGTCTGATCAACAACACTGGAACCATCCAAATTGTGGATCCAGAAATCAATTCCGCTGTTTTAAAAAATTCTGATGTGATCAACAGTGGTGTCATCGATCTGGGTAAAAACTCAGCAGATACTACTTTAACCATCAACGGTAATTATACTGGTGAGAATGGTCAATTGAACATCTATACCGATGTTGAAAATGGCAAAAGCGATAAGC
>NZ_JAFNPF010000011.1:0-2556 GCF_026535915.1 Snodgrassella sp. B3882 | reverse complement strand
ATAAACCAAAAGCCAACTTGTAAGTTGGCTTTTGTGCAACATTAAACTGTTTTCTCATCCAGATTCAGATAACGGCACATTTACTGGTCAAAAGCAATTTAAATCATGTCGTTATTGTCTAGATAAAAAGATGTAACAAAAATACTAAAAATGAATTACTCTATTCCGAGTCAATTCTGCTGTTTTTCTGACTAATGCCACAAACTCACTACGATAGCCATGGGGATCATTACCTTTGGCATGATTGGCCCAATCAGCTATCTGCTCATAGCTTATCTGCGATAATTCAGGATTGTTACGTAGCTTTTGTCCAAACGCAGCCACTGCAGTCAGGAAACGGGTCTCCGTTCCTGCACGCTCAAAAGAACTACTTAAGGCGGTTTTTTCTATCGGTAAAGAAACAAGAGCACTGGTTTTACCATTGGGCGCTTTCCAACGCAATTTAAGAAAAACTATTTCATCATTCTGCGACACATTCAGTTTCGAACTTTGGCTTTGATACCGCAACGGGTCAATACTCGGCTTAGCACCAACTAACGTAAGCTCATACAAAAGAGTCACATTTTTTCCTGAACCAATATCCCCTGCATCCACCTTATCATTATTAAAATCTTCCTGCTTTAACTGGCGTTTTTCGTAACCAATCTGACGATATTCCAGTACTTGACTAGGATTGAATTCAATTTGTGCTTTCACATCTTTAGCGACAGTCACTAATGTGGCACTCATTTCTTCCTGCAATACCTTTTGGCCTTCTTTCAAATTATCAATATAGCTGTAATTACCATCACCGACATCAGCAATTTGCATCATCAACTCATCATTAAGATTACGCATGCCAAAGCCCAGCGTCGATAAAGTTATTCCCTTAACTTTTTCGTCACTAATCAGTGCTTTCAACTCTTCAATATGATTGTTTATATGAAAAAAGTTGCCGCCATAGGAAGCGAATAAAATGCGATTTATGCCATTTTTCACTTTGGCTCGTTCAGCCATTTTATATGCCATTTTCAGTTCTTCACCGTTAACTTCTCCATCTACTTTTCCAGCGACAATGCCACCGTCCATCTCCAATTTATTAATTGCCGCCAGAATTTTAGCTTTATTGCTTCCTGATGTTGGTTCTAGTGCTACGTCTCCAATACCCAGACCTTTAACGATGGAAACCTTGTCCTGTGGACGCAACTGATCAACCAAATATTTTAATGATTTTTGGATTAAACCCAATCTATCCTCCCCATACATTAAAGCAGAGGTATCGATCAAAAATACCAAATTTGCTGGCGGTGACTGATCATAATTCGTTTGAGCAGCCTTAATATTGACTCGCAACAAAACCTTGTTTGCATTCCAAGGACTGGGTGTCAGCTCATAGGTGGCGGCAAACGGAGAACCGGGCAAAGGCTTTAATTGTTCATTCGTAGCTGCCGGAAAATAATTAATAAACTCTTCAACCCGCACTGCATCAGGTTGTGGCAATCTATCTTGGGATAAATAACTTCGAGTAATGGCATAGCTGGCAGTGTCCATATCCAGGCTGAAGGTACTGACTGGCTCTGCTATAACTTGTTTTATTGAATTATTTGAATAGTTTTTATATTTTGAGCCATCTGCATCAAGAATATAACCGGGTGGTGGTGAGCTTATTATTGGTCCTTGAGGTAGTTCTGGGCCTAAAGGTGCAGTTGCTAGAGCTACCTTTGAATCATTTATTTCACTCTCATGGGCTCTAGCCTGTGATTTATCAAGAGTATCTTGCTTTACATTCTGCGATTCTACTTCTTTGTTATGATCAGAAGACCCTGAGTTACAGGCACTGAGTATGCCCGTAATTAACAAAATCAGCATAGAATATCTGCTCAAACAGGCTTTTGATTTAATCATGATCTCAATCCTCACATTTCTCCCATTGTTAGCAAATTATAAACTTGATTTAACATAATAGGTAAACATAAGCTGTTGAAATGAACGTCTTTACATAATTCTGATATTCTAGTGTAAGCAACCATGATGCTGATGATTTATTGTGATTCAATAAACTCAATTCTTATCTATGACTGAAAAACGATTCTTTCATTTTCGAAGGTAAGTATTCTTAGATAACCAACGTAATGTTACCTAAAAAATTTTTTATTCAAACGTTTACAAGATTTTTGGTACTGGCAGAGAGTTAAAATCACATTGATGGTTCATTAGGAAACTCATTTGGTCAAGTCATCCTCACTAAATGGTAAGCTCAATAATAAGTACTTTTTCATAATATTTGTCAATGCAGAATAAAGATCCTGTGCAATTAATAGAAATTGCTCTTTTTAATGTTTATAAATGATTTACGCTTCTATTTTGGCTCACATAGATGTTTAGCAGGTTGATTATATAATGAATGCATAAATCCTTCGTACTTTTCGATCAATCAAGGATAAATATCTTTTGCGTATAAACCAAAAGCCAACTTGTAAGTTGGCTTTTGTGCAACATTAAACTGTTTTCTCATCCAGATTCAGATAACGGCACATTTACTGGTCAAAAGCAATTTAAATCATGTCGTTATTGTCT
>NZ_JAFNPF010000010.1:0-5443 GCF_026535915.1 Snodgrassella sp. B3882 | reverse complement strand
GAAGCAACGCTCTTTAACAAACAGATTACCGATAAGTGTGAGTGCGGATAAGCCTCACACTGATTCAGAGAGACAGGATAAAAATCTTGTCAATAACTTTGAAGCAGACCAGTGATGCTGAAGTTAACTTCGGGATTACAAACAAGCTAAGATTAAACATAAGAGTTTGATCCTGGCTCAGATTGAACGCTGGCGGCATGCTTTACACATGCAAGTCGAACGGCAGCACGGAGAGCTTGCTCTCTGGTGGCGAGTGGCGAACGGGTGAGTAATGCATCGGAACGTACCGAGTAATGGGGGATAACTGTCCGAAAGGATGGCTAATACCGCATAATCCCTGAGGGGGAAAGCGGGGGATCTTAGGACCTCGCGTTATTTGAGCGGCCGATGTTGGATTAGCTAGTTGGTGGGGTAAAGGCCTACCAAGGCGACGATCCATAGCGGGTCTGAGAGGATGATCCGCCACATTGGGACTGAGACACGGCCCAAACTCCTACGGGAGGCAGCAGTGGGGAATTTTGGACAATGGGGGGAACCCTGATCCAGCCATGCCGCGTGTCTGAAGAAGGCCTTCGGGTTGTAAAGGACTTTTGTTAGGGAAGAAAAGCTTGGTGCTAATACCACCGAGTGCTGACGGTACCTAAAGAATAAGCACCGGCTAACTACGTGCCAGCAGCCGCGGTAATACGTAGGGTGCGAGCGTTAATCGGAATTACTGGGCGTAAAGCGAGCGCAGACGGTTAGATAAGTCAGATGTGAAATCCCCGAGCTCAACTTGGGACGTGCATTTGAAACTGTCAAACTAGAGTGTGTCAGAGGGAGGTAGAATTCCACGTGTAGCAGTGAAATGCGTAGAGATGTGGAGGAATACCGATGGCGAAGGCAGCCTCCTGGGATAACACTGACGTTCATGCTCGAAAGCGTGGGTAGCAAACAGGATTAGATACCCTGGTAGTCCACGCCCTAAACGATGACAATTAGCTGTTGGGGCACTAGATGTCTTAGTAGCGAAGCTAACGCGTGAAATTGTCCGCCTGGGGAGTACGGTCGCAAGATTAAAACTCAAAGGAATTGACGGGGACCCGCACAAGCGGTGGATGATGTGGATTAATTCGATGCAACGCGAAGAACCTTACCTGGTCTTGACATGTACGGAATCTCTTAGAGATAGGAGAGTGCCTTCGGGAACCGTAACACAGGTGCTGCATGGCTGTCGTCAGCTCGTGTCGTGAGATGTTGGGTTAAGTCCCGCAACGAGCGCAACCCTTGTCATTAGTTGCCATCATTAAGTTGGGCACTCTAATGAGACTGCCGGTGATATACCGGAGGAAGGTGGGGATGACGTCAAGTCCTCATGGCCCTTATGACCAGGGCTTCACACGTCATACAATGGTCGGTACAGAGGGTAGCGAAGCCGCGAGGTGAAGCCAATCTCAGAAAGCCGATCGTAGTCCGGATTGCACTCTGCAACTCGAGTGCATGAAGTCGGAATCGCTAGTAATCGCAGGTCAGCATACTGCGGTGAATACGTTCCCGGGTCTTGTACACACCGCCCGTCACACCATGGGAGTGGGGGATACCAGAATTGGGTAGACTAACCGCAAGGAGGTCGCTTAACACGGTATGCTTCATGACTGGGGTGAAGTCGTAACAAGGTAGCCGTAGGGGAACCTGCGGCTGGATCACCTCCTTTCTAGAGAAAAGAAGAGGGTTATTCGCATTCACACTTATCGGTAAACTGAAAAAGATGCGGAAGACAGAGCAATAACTGGGTTTGTAGCTCAGCTGGTTAGAGCACACGCTTGATAAGCGTGGGGTCGGAGGTTCAAGTCCTCCCAGACCCACCAAAAAAGAAGACTTGGGGGGCATAGCTCAGTTGGTAGAGCACCTGCTTTGCAAGCAGGGGGTCATCGGTTCGATCCCGTTTGCCTCCACCACACTTTGGAAATTAAATTGAGTTTGTCAGCAAAAGACAGAAGAAGCTGAATTTAATTTGCGAAGTAACGCATCGATCTTTAACAAATTGGAAAGCCGAAATCAACAAACAAAGACTGAGGCACTAGAGACTTCATCCTAAAAGGTGAAGAAGAAAGTGCCACAAGAATTGGGTGATGATTGTATCGCTGAACAACGAACACAAAAGGCGTTGTTCAGACAACCAAGTAGTAAGCTTTATGAGAGTAGAGAGCTTGAGCTAAAAACACTAGTCAACGGTGTTTTAGCGAAGTCAAGAGGTTCTTGAAATGATAGAGTCAAGTGAATAAGTGCATCAGGTGGATGCCTTGGCGATGATAGGCGAAGAAGGACGTGTAAGCCTGCGAAAAGCGTGGGGGAGTTGGCAATAGAGCAGTGATCCCGCGATGTCCGAATGGGGAAACCCACCATGAATAATCATGGTATCCTGTACTGAATCCATAGGTACAGAGAAGCGAACCCGGAGAACTGAACCATCTAAGTACCCGGAGGAAAAGAAATCAACCGAGATTGCGCAAGTAGTGGCGAGCGAACGCGTAAGAGCCTGTATATGATAGACACTGAGATAGAAGAACAAGCTGGGAAGCTTGGCCACAGAGGGTGAAAGCCCCGTATTCGAAATTTCAGAGTTGGTACTAAGTATACGAGAAGTAGGGCGGGACACGAGAAATCCTGTCTGAAGATGGGGGGACCATCCTCCAAGGCTAAATACTCATCATCGACCGATAGTGAACCAGTACCGTGAGGGAAAGGCGAAAAGAACCCCTGGAGGGGAGTGAAATAGAACCTGAAACCTGATGCATACAAACAGTGGGAGCGGAAAAATCCGTGACTGCGTACCTTTTGTATAATGGGTCAACGACTTACATTCAGTAGCGAGCTTAACCGATTAGGGGAGGCGTAGGGAAACCGAGTCTTAATAGGGCGCCAAGTTGCTGGGTGTAGACCCGAAACCGAGTGATCTATCCATGGCCAGGTTGAAGGTGCCGTAACAGGTACTGGAGGACCGAACCCACGCATGTTGCAAAATGCGGGGATGAGCTGTGGATAGGGGTGAAAGGCTAAACAAACTCGGAGATAGCTGGTTCTCCCCGAAAACTATTTAGGTAGTGCCTCGAGCAAGACACTGATGGGGGTAAAGCACTGTTATGGCTAGGGGGTCATTGCGACTTACCAACCCATGGCAAACTAAGAATACCATCAAGTGGTTCCTCGGGAGACAGACATCGGGTGCTAACGTCCGGTGTCAAGAGGGAAACAACCCAGACCGCCAGCTAAGGTCCCAAATGACAGATTAAGTGGTAAACGAAGTGGGAAGGCCGAGACAGCCAGGATGTTGGCTTAGAAGCAGCCATCATTTAAAGAAAGCGTAATAGCTCACTGGTCGAGTCGTCCTGCGCGGAAGATGTAACGGGGCTCAAATCTGTAACCGAAGCTGCGGATGCTAGGCAACTAGCATGGTAGGGGAGCGTTCTGTAGGCCGAAGAAGGTGTGTTGAGAAGCATGCTGGAGGTATCAGAAGTGCGAATGTTGACATGAGTAGCGATAAACAGGGTGAAAAGCCCTGTCGCCGAAAACCCAAGGTTTCCTACGCAACGTTCATCGGCGTAGGGTGAGTCGGCCCCTAAGGCAAGGCAGAGATGCGTAGTCGATGGGAAACAGGTTAATATTCCTGTACTTGATTCAAATGCGATGTGGGGACGAAGAAGGTTAGGTCATCGATCTGTTGGAATAGATCGTTTAAGCCGGTAGGTGGAGCACTTAGGCAAATCCGGGTGCTCAACACCGAGAAGTGATGACGAGTGTCTACGGACACGAAGTGACTGATACCACGCTTCCAGGAAAAGCCACTAAGCTTCAGTTTGAATGGAACCGTACCGCAAACCGACACAGGTGGGTAGGATGAGAATTCTAAGGCGCTTGAGAGAACTCAGGAGAAGGAACTCGGCAAATTGATACCGTAACTTCGGGAGAAGGTATGCCTCTGACGGTGAAGGATTCACTCCGTAAGCTGTTAGAGGTCGCAGAGAATAGGTGGCTGCGACTGTTTAATAAAAACACAGCACTCTGCAAACACGAAAGTGGACGTATAGGGTGTGACGCCTGCCCGGTGCTGGAAGGTTAATTGAAGATGTGCAAGCATCGGATCGAAGCCCCAGTAAACGGCGGCCGTAACTATAACGGTCCTAAGGTAGCGAAATTCCTTGTCGGGTAAGTTCCGACCCGCACGAATGGCGTAACGATGGCCACACTGTCTCCTCCTGAGACTCAGCGAAGTTGAAATGGTTGTGAAGATGCAATCTCCCCGCTGCTAGACGGAAAGACCCCGTGAACCTTTACTGTAGCTTTGCATTGGACTTTGAAGTCACTTGTGTAGGATAGGTGGGAGGCTAAGAAGCAGGAACGCTAGTTTCTGTGGAGCCGTCCTTGAAATACCACCCTGGTGACTTTGAGGTTCTAACCCAGATCCATTACCTGGATCGGGGACCGTGCATGGTAGGCAGTTTGACTGGGGCGGTCTCCTCCCAAAGAGTAACGGAGGAGTTCGAAGGTTACCTAGGTCCGGTCGGAAATCGGACTGATAGTACAATGGCACAAGGTAGCTTAACTGCGAGACCGACAAGTCGAGCAGGTGCGAAAGCAGGACATAGTGATCCGGTGGTTCTGAATGGAAGGGCCATCGCTCAACGGATAAAAGGTACTCCGGGGATAACAGGCTGATTCCGCCCAAGAGTTCATATCGACGGCGGAGTTTGGCACCTCGATGTCGGCTCATCACATCCTGGGGCTGTAGTCGGTCCCAAGGGTATGGCTGTTCGCCATTTAAAGTGGTACGTGAGCTGGGTTTAAAACGTCGTGAGACAGTTTGGTCCCTATCTGCAGTGGGCGTTGGAAGTTTGACGGGGGCTGCTCCTAGTACGAGAGGACCGGAGTGGACGAACCTCTGGTGTACCGGTTGTGACGCCAGTCGCATCGCCGGGTAGCTAAGTTCGGAAGAGATAAACGCTGAAAGCATCTAAGCGTGAAACTCGCCTGAAGATGAGACTTCCCTAGGGATTTAATCCCTCTAAAGAGACGTTCGAGACCAGGACGTTGATAGGTCGGGTGTGGAAGAGTGGTAACACTTGTAGCTAACCGATACTAATTGCTCGTGAGGCTTGACTCTATCATTTGAAGAACTTCCCATGTATAAGCATGGACAGAAACAATGATAAAGCTTACTGATGTATACACATCACCATGATGACGGCTTTTTAATTTGACAGTTTAAGTTTGGCGGCCATAGCGAGTTGGTCCCACGCCTTCCCATCCCGAACAGGACCGTGAAACGACTTAGCGCCGATGATAGTATGGATTACCCATGTGAAAGTAGGACACCGCCAGACACCCTTTTAGAAGAACCCAGTATATGATACTGGGTTCTTTGCTTTATACCTCACTAAAGCAGCCGAAAGGCTGCTTTAGTTAT
>NZ_JAFNPF010000001.1:1707086-2098950 GCF_026535915.1 Snodgrassella sp. B3882 | reverse complement strand
ACGCCCTATAAACATTCAATTCTCCATATTTACTTTATTATTGAATAAGTCGCAAAATCAAAATTAATTTAAGCTCTAATCTTCTTTAATTAATTAAATCATTTTTACATATATTTGTATATGTTATGGTTGTGCGTGGTAATTGTTTTAGCTTTTTGTATTTTTAGTTTATGATTAATTTTTATTGTTTGAGTATTAAATTAAATTAAATTATATTATATTTTATAGTGCTAATTTATGGCATACAATTATTTTAGTTAGGCATTATCAATTAATCGGCAAAGAAAATCTTCTGAAATGAATTTTAGTAAATATTTATAATTATTATTTAATTGATGTAAATATACAAATTCTGTGCATTTAAATTATATTAATCTGAGTTGGCAATCATACAGTTACTGCGGATGTTCATGCAAATTAGATATTGTTGATTAAGCCAATCAACAGTATGGTCTCGATCTGTCAAAGCGTTTTAGGGTTAGGTTTTAGAAATTTTGCTGATAAATTGTTGAAGAAATGAGTGACTAATTAAGTTGACATCATGTCTCAATAAAATTGAGGTTATTATAATTAACCAGATTTTATGGGCAATATAAAAGTAGTCGTTACTGGGCAGCAATCAGCAGCCGCTGTTATGGCAAAAAATTTTGGTTCGTCTGTTTTTGATTAGAATTTATAGGCAAATTATTAGTTTTGGGTCTGAATACTAGCCATGTTAAGCATGAATCATTTTACTGCAAGCTGTCGATGCAGGAGCCGATAAATAATTTAAGCTTTTAATTATGATGATTAATCATCAAAATCTGAATGATTTGAACAGATAAATATGATTAATTAAGATGGCAAAAAAAGGTCAGATAAATTATCTGACCTTGCTTGGCTTGTCCCTTTCTATCAATTCACATAATCAGTTTTAATTTCTCGCCAGCCAAGAATTTCAAATTTTCCCGGGCAAAGAGGCGTGGAAACTAATTCAAAATTTTCCCCATTAGTAAGATTTATATGTGGTTTTTTGTAGAAACAAGTATTAATTGGTGCAATTTCGCCAGGATTTTTTTGCATACCAGTTTTACCTGCATTTAGTGAATTATACTGATTACCAGTATTTATTCTCATTCCAACTAGTCCGTCCATGGCTATACTGCTTTTAAAGGATTGTTTATGTTGATATAGGGTGAAATGCGGTTGATTTTTGTTTAGCTTACCACCGCTAATACTATCAAATTGCGTTAAACGTGAAACCATGGTGGTGGTTTCACTGGTTTTTTGTATTTGGCATGGATCATTCTCAGCGGTTTGATTAAGCTTTTCCTTTTTCAGATTATAAGATCTGGTCATCACCATTCCGGTTGATAGTAGTTGGTTGACGGAACTGAGTACCCGTTCGCCGTCAATATTCAGTTTGAAGTACCAACCTTGATATTTTGTGGATGAGAAGGGGTGATCTGACAGCTCACCCGTTTTATTGTGGTAATCCATGAATTGTTGCAGCAAATTACGTTTTAAAACTAAAGCAGAGCCGCCTTGCTGTTCGTAGTCATCATAGATACCGTATATGGCTTGCTGTGTCTGCGATTCCAGATCAGATTGGTAAAGATCACTACCCGTACCAAAAACCACGATTACTTTATGCGCCGCATTGGGATCTTGACTGTCCGCTTTGGGCGCAAACAGGGTGGGTGCTACTGTGATCGGACCATCTGCGCGAAAGATTCGGGTGACTGTCCAATTGTCTGGATTAGGATCGCGAATATCAAAGCGGTACAGATTACCCCCATAATCTCCGGCATAAACCAGATCAGCTACGCCATCATTATTGCTGTCGTAAACCACTGGGCTGGCTAGACCACCGTTACCATTAGTCGCGGTCAGTTTTTTAACTAGTTTGCCTTTGCTGTCCCCAGTAACGAGATAACTTTCTGTTCCAACATCTATGCCAAGTACATCGTAAATGTATAGTGCCGATTCATTTTGGGATATTTCCTTATCGGGGAAATTAACGCCATTGTTGATAAATGCCAGTTCGCGCAGATGGGTTTTATAGGTATTCACTGGTGCGTTTTGATCGCGGTTAACTCGAGTAATGGCTACGGCAGGCGTACCGATTGTGTAACCGAATTGATTCTCTGAGCCACTGGGTGTTTGGAATAGAAATAGCTGTTTATACCAGTTGACGTCATTCATGTCGTCCGCTGCTATGGGTTCTTTAGTAGTCAGACTTCTACCCCCAATATTGATGGCAAACGCACCGCGTCCAGCTTGCCCCATATTAGAGACCATAAATATCTGCTGAGGCTTGTTCAGAAGGGCGGGTGTTTCAACCACGGTAAAGCCACCATTAAGCAAATAGCGATGGGGATGTTGGGCGTCTTTGCCATAATCTTTGCTGGTCAGATCTTTGTAATAATGACTGACCAGATCGGAACCATCGATACTGTTGCGTTCAATCGCCATTGGCATGTAGTTGAACTTCAGATCATAAGGGGCGCGATCGCTGTTGACCGCACGAAATACATACACCATGCCGTCATTGGCGGAGGTAATCAGATATTTTTGTTTGTTGAATTCTTCTTGTCCGATGGTTTCGATGGGATTATTGATGATGTCGCCCATATTTCTGGTATTACCAAAACCTGGTTTAAAAGGTCGTTGGCGATAATCCAGTACAAAGCCGTTTTGTTTAATTTTGTTGTCGGCTTTACCGCGGCTGAACCAATTAAGTAGGCCATCATGCCATTCGAGATTATTTGAATTTTGGTTATTACGGATGTTAAAACGTTCATTATTTAGGGCGTTACTTGCCGGATTTGCAAAGAGATAAGACGTTTTGCCGTCATTTAAAACCAGTTGGCGGTTGTTAAAAGAGGGCTGTATATTGCAATCATTTTTCTCTTCATTGGTTTCATTTTTAGAATGAAAACAAAGTTGACTACTCCAGTGTTCTGTTTCAACCTGAGCTTTGATTAATAGATCTTGATCCGTGGTAGAGGATTCGCCCATTGTTGGGGAGATGGTGTTGGTGGTGCCTGTCTCTATTTCTGACAGTGTTTTGATTTCTGTAAGAATTTCTTCAAAAGCTTTTAAAATTTCCTCAGGTTTTGAGACATTATAAAAGTAACGACTATCTGGATTAGTCACTGGATCATAATCAGGTTTGGGGGATGCGGCATTTTTTAACAATTCAATGCCCATGACATCGCCATCGGTGATTAATCCAAAGCCAATGGTGAAGGTGGTTGCTGTCTGGGTGAATTTTGCTGTATGCCCCGGTTGTTTGGCAAGTGGATCTGGTCCATCCCATGGTTGACCGGCGTTATCTGTTAGTCTGCGGTCGGTGCGTTTAGTTGTTTTATTATAGGATTTACCATCAGAATTAACTATATCTTTGCTATATATGTATTGACCAAAATTTTTGGTTCGTAATGTTTCAGTATAGTATTTTAATGTATTGGTAAAATTTTCAGTTCTTTCGGTAAATAATTTTGTATCATTTCGGCTTTGGTTACCGTCAAAATAGCCATCATAGCCATAATCATATTCATCTTGATATAAGGTTGAATCAGTGACCGGTCGATGGTAGCCGGAAGCAACGCCATCCGAAAGAATAATTAAATAGGATTTTTGACAACGGTACTGCAATTTATTCATCAGTATATTTCGAGCAGAAGCATTTAAACGTGAAAATGTTGGCGTACCCCAGTTAATTTTTGCCCATACTCGTCTAATTGTACGATGTAAATTTATGTAATCGACATATTCTTCGATATTGAAAAATTGATCCAGAAATGGGTCGCGATTATTGAATAGCTGTAAGGCAAAATTAAAATCGTGACGATATCGAGAGAGTATGTTAGTCAGTGCCAATTGAACAACGAGAAATCTATTATAGTCATGAGCTCTCCAATATTCGACCTTAATCATTTTTTCTGGAGGATCGTCTGGAGAAATGGGGGGTATAGGTATTGAATCTTTCTTAACAACGAAGTCTGGAAAATCAAAAGAATTTTGTTGTTTTCCCCATATTTTGCATTCATTATATCTTGGCCAAGGTTGCGCTTCTAAACATTTTTTAATTCCATATTCGAAGTATTTATCCTCAGATAGACCAGCATTCATACTGCCTGAATCATCAATAAAAAATAGAATATTGGGTTTGACACTATAGCCTACAGTTTGAATTGATTTACTGCGCAGATGGAGGGGAATATCTGCAAAGGTATTCTTTGCCAACGCAGAAAAGGGTAATGATAAGGACAATGTCATAATCAAAATTAATGGATTTTTGACTTTTAAGCATGTTCGGGGTTGGTGATCAGGCAAGAAGAGTTTTAACATTGCATTTCTCCTTTTTTATTATTTTGAATTTAATTTATGATAGTCTATGTGCAATAAAATTGAAATAATTTTATAATTTTTTTAAATTAAACATGAAGATTGATTAAAATTTTCTATAGATTTGTCATTATAAGTTGCATTTTTTATGCAAATTTAATGTTCAGTTTCAATTCTATTTTTGTTTGTATGTGGCGTTGATTCGATCTGGTTACTTTACAATTAATATATTAAGTTGTTGATGATAGGATCGATATCATTGTCTATTATCCAATCAATAGGCTTTTTTTCTCTTCTAAAATCCGCCATCGTTTTTTTGCAACTATTTAATCTACTGTTGTTTTCTGATGTTATGTTTATTCGACGTATGGTGATAAAAGTTGTGCTGTTGATGTTTATGGGATGATTAATGTGTTCTGTTATATTTTGTTGTTTTAATTATTTTGTGGGTATAGGCTGTGGTTGAGCTGTTTGCTCGATGTTTTTGTTGATGAATCTGATGGAATTATTTTGTCAACGCTGTTTTTATTAGCTGGAGTTTAAATTTTATTGCAATATGAATTCTTGTTTTTACATGGATTTATGAAATACTGAGGATTGAAGTTAGGTGGTAAGTAGTTTGTTAACGATATTATAGAGGAAACAATATGAAAATTTTAGCACGTGTATTAGCTGTATCTGCTTTATCTTCGATCAGTATTTCTGCTTTTGCTGAACCCAATACTAATTCTGTACCGGTGGCTGCGTTTAGCGAAACGGTTGAAACCAATACTTATACATCTGTGTTACCTGTTGTTGCAAATGATCCAATTTTGTCCAAATTGGATTTAAGTGCTCAGCAACAGGCTGAGGTAGCCAAAATTAGTCAGCAATTTGGCATTCAACGACCCTTACTGGACAATGAGCAGAAGCAAACTTTGGCCAATCTGCGTTATAGCCGCGATAATCTGGTCTTGGATCGAAATTTTGACGATGACAAAGCGAGAAAAATTATTGCACAAGAACAAAAATTCTGGAAAAAGCAAAAAAATAATATGGCCGATTTTGAATTGACTAATTTGAAACGTGAGCATGCTATTTATCAAATTCTCAGTCCATCGCAACAACAACAATTCTTACGTTTACGTCAGCAGTTAAAAGATATGCGTCGTAAATAATAATAAGGTCTTGAAAACACCACCTTCAGTAGATCTGCGGGTGGTGTGTTATTTGGTCTGTTAAGCAATCTGGATATCTTGGCTCTGATTGTGCATCGGTTGGGTATCTGTGATGGTTAAATGGTTGCTAGTTAGTTTTGTCGTATTTATGGATGCAAGGTCTTTAGAAATTTTTGATTTACGGTTGCGTTATGTGTGAATTAACAGTGGAACTGTTTTAGGTGACAGGTTGTGTTTTGCAGATATTAGAGCGGTGGTGTAATCAGGTGGTATTTAATTTCAAGCTATTGTCTTTATGATGAATTTTTTATTTTATAAGATAAATAATTGATTATTTGGATTGCTGTGGACGTTTTTAGATTTTTAATTGGTTTAAATCTGATATTTTAGCCATTCAATTTTTGATTTACGCATTTCGGTTCAAGTTTGATTTGCATTTGAGTAAGTCATTTCTATCCTTTTGTACAGCGGTTATTGATAGCAGTTCTTTTATTTTGACCTGGAATGGTGACGGTATTTTGCCAGGATTATGTTTTGTTGCTTCATCGATAATTGAGGCTGTTAGTCGGTTTATTAACCCAATTGGGGTTGAGTTTTTAGGTTTTATTGTGGTTAGATGGTTGTCATTGTTTATTTAGCATGTTTAATCAGGGTTTTCCCATTCATTGAAATCAATCTCTGTCTCTGTCAATCCTCTGGATTTAAGGTCTTTGTCCCTCGTATTTGAACGATTATTTTTTTCAGCAATTTTTAAACGTTGTATTTTTTATATGGCATTTTTTTCAATGTGTGTTTTATTGTATGCCCACTTTGATTATGGCAGAGTAGAAAAAATCAGTTTATTATTTTTGGCTTTGGTTGAATTACTTTATTTTCTTTACATCTCTAGGTTTGAATTCTGTTTTTATTCTTAAGCTCTCAGGTTGTTAGTATAGATGTTTGAGGTTGGATCTAGTTGGTTGTTTTTTGACAGATCTTGCTAGGTTATAGTTTTAGCCATTGGGCTATGAGGTAGATTAGTACGCCGATACAGCCTCCGACTACTGTGCCATTGATGCGGATAAATTGTAGGTCGCGACCAACGCTTAATTCGATTTTGTCTACCATTTGTTTATTGTCCCAGCTTTGCACTTTATCGGTGATAAACTGGGTTACGCGATGTTTATACCGGCTGATGAATGTGCGGGTACATAGGCTGATACGGATATCCAGTCTAAGCATGAAGCGTGGGTGCTGTTGAGCCAGTTGTTGGAGATGGAGGAATAGGCGATTGATCTGTTGTTGCCACCAAGAATGGGGAAGCTGGACATCGTTTTCGCTCCAATTAATTAGGCTTTCCCATAATTGGCTGAGGCTGCGGTGCAGCTCGGTTGAATGGGAGAGTTGTTGCCGACTGATGTTCAAGCGCTGATGCCACTGATTATTATGGCGTAGTTGCCTTTCGGTTTTGAGGATCTGCTTGCGACAGGCATACCAAAAGGGATGTTTTGGATTGGTCAATATGGTTTGGATGTAGGAATCGGCCCAGTTGAGTACTTTGTTGGCTACCCAGTCGTCAATACGAGCGGTAAGGTTGATTTTGAGTGAAGCTTTGAGGCGATCCCAGCTGGAGGGGTCGTTTTTTTCGATTTTGCCTACCCACTGTAACAGGCTTTGTTCGAGCATAGCACGGGTTTGTTGGTCGTGTAGCCAGCGACGAAGCTGTCGCAGTAAAGCACGCAGCATGATTTTATCGATGTTCTGTTTGCGACTTAAGGCTAGGATGTTTGCCAAGGTTATTCCCAGTTTGTCACCGCTAAATTGGTTGTTAAACAGTTGGGTACTGAATTTGGCAAAGTCATCACCTTTAACTGAGTGCAACAGGCCAGGAATTTGCTGGGTGATAAAGGTTAGCCACTGCTGATGGGTTTTTGGCTGATTTAACCATTCGAGTATTTTGGCGCTGGGGTGATAGAAGAAGATCTGCCTGGCGATGGTTTTATCGAGCAGAAAGTTATTTTCGATAAATCGCGCTATCTCTGTGGCGATTCTGTCTTGTTTCTGTGGCAGGATAGCGGTGTGTGGGATAGGAATGCCTAGAGGATGTCGAAAGAGGGCGGTGACGGCAAACCAATCGGCAAGGGCGCCAACCATGGCCGCTTCGGTGAAGGCTTTCAGGTAGGCCAGCGCTGGATACTGGCTTAGGTTAAGGCAACTGAAGATAAATAAAATGCATACCAATAGCAACAAGGCAGTTGCGATAAATCGCATCCGCCTGAGACGCTGTCGTTGTCGGTGAGTATTGGTTGTTGCAGACATGTTGCAGTCAATTGTTTATCAGGATGTCATCGCTTTAGGGATGAAACACTAGGATAATTTGGTTGTCGTTTTTTGTTTTTTGTAACGAAACCATTTGAACAGATAACCTGCTATAACGGGAATGAGGGCATAGATGATCAGTGCAGGCCAGGTTCCATACCAGCTAATGTTATTTTGCACGATGTTATCCGCATTCAATACGTTGAAGCTGGCTGACCAGTAAATGGCGCGCCACCAGCACATGACGAGTAAGCCCAGAAAAATTGGCCAGATCTGACGACTTTTACCACGCTGCCACACTAGGAAGAACACTAATGCCCATATTAAGGTTAGAGCGGTGATGAGTAAGCCGGTATCGGTTGGCAGGCGCAGGTAGCGACAGATAATAAATGTCAGCACGACCCAGATACCGGCCAATATGGACATGATAAATTCTTCGGGTTTGTTCAGCATGGTGTTAACTCCTCATTAAAATTCGCTGAAATAATATCTATATAGGTGCAATATACCGCAGCTACTGGGCTTTGTCATGTGGGTGTAACCATGGTTTAAGATCTGCAGTAGCTATATCCCACTGCCAGATACCATTGTGGTTGCTTGAGTTGAGTCCTCGCAGAAAGAGGTATCGAATGCTGATCATGTCTGGTAACCGCTTTTGGCTGTGCAGATAACGAGCACAAGCGATGCTGTAGATCAATGCCTGTAAATAATAGTGATGCTTGGCTACGGCTAAATCCATGTTGTTTTGTTGATAATCAGTTAAACGGTTGCCGAGATGGTTAGATTTATAGTCAATGATGTAGATCTGACCATGATTGTCTTCGCCAATAAGGTCTATCGCGCCGTTGATGAAGCCATTAACGGTGGTGAAATTAAGGGTTTGAGCCGCTTGGACGCAACAATCGGGTAAGTTCAGATGAGGCTGGGCAAGCCATTGGCGCAGTTGGAGGATGTCAAAGTCCTCGATATGCAGCATGAAGTTCATTTCTGCCACGCGCTGGTGTGGCGGAATATCGGCAAGGGTGGTTTGCTTTGATAGTTGGCAATGACACACGGCTTGGCGTAGGTTTAACATGGTGTTGGTATGCTCTGAATCAAAACCATAGCGTAGCAGGGTGTTTTGGATGGCTTCTTCATCTTGTGGATTGGCAGGTAAGCTGAATTCGGTTTGTTCGAGGATGGCATGCATGCACAGTCCGGCATTGATGCCGCGGGCAAAAGCCAGTAGGGGATTTTCAGCTTCTGTGTTTGTGGGTGCATTCGGCAGTATTTCCGCCTGATCGAGAGCTGGTGCCAGTTGTTCTTCTTCAATATGGTGATCATGGTGGTGTTGGCTCAAGCTGGTGAAACTGGTATAGCGGATAGGGTTAAATGGTTGTAGGTTGATGTTCAGTGCCTGATAGGGGTGTTCCAGATTTTGTCCCACGGATACTGTTGCTGGCGCAGCCATGCCTTCACACCAGCTAAAATATGTTGGATCGGTATTTTGAGCCAGAAAAGTGTGCCATTGATTATATAAGGTGCTGATTAGCTGGTTTTTATGGGTGGTTTGCCAATAATTTTGGGTTTCAGCCAAGGTGTGGTGCTGCTCACCACCTAACAGCCATGCTAAGGGATTGCTGGCAGTGCTGCTACACGCTGCGCTGTAGATAATGAGCTGTTCGCGTGCGCGGGTAAAGGCAACATAGTAAAGGCGTAGTTGTTCAGCCATGCTTTCTTCGATCAATTCGGTTTTGTCATTGTCGTTGAGCAAGGGCTGTGCCACCATTTCGATATGATTTTGCTGGTGCAGTCGATGCCATTGGGCGAAGTTGCTGATGGCTTCTTTGCCATCCCAGGCAAAGGGGCAAAATACAACTGGATATTCAAGCCCCTTGGATGCATGCATGGTGACGATTTTCACCAGTGCCTCATCACTTTCTAATCGCAATAAATAGCTGTCATTGGCTAGCTGGGGATTACTGATGGCTTGCTCAAGCCAGTCCAGCAAGGCATTGGCAGAGGGAATGGTTTGCTCTGTCTCGGCCAGTAATTCAGCCAGTTGCCAAAAGTTGGTGAGTCCGCGATCGTTACGCTGTTTGAGCAAGTTACTTTCCAACGCGGTTTGGCTGGCAAACCATTGTAGGGCGGTATATACCCCATGTTGCTGCCAATGTTCTCGAGCGTTGAGTGCTAATTGAATCCATTCATTCAGGGTATGTTCATTTAGATTTAGTTGGGCTAATTGGGCGGCTGTCCAGTTAAATAATACGCCACCAAGAATGAAGCGTAGGATTTGGGTTTGTTGCGGTTGCAACCAGAAGCGCAGCAAGGCAGCCATTGCTTCGGCTTCGCTGGTGCTGAATATGGACTGATTGCCGAGTGAAACGCTGATGACGCCACAACGCTTAAGTGCTTTGGCTATCAGCTGACCCTCTTTGTGAGAATGTACCAGTACGGCAATGTCTCCGGCCAGTAGCGCTCGTGTGCCCAATGTGAGCTCACCGCGCAGACCTTGGTTAATCATGTCGGCTATTTCATGAGCACAGCATTCGGCAGCACGAGCACGCAGGCTATCTTTATTGGGGATGATCTCGTTGCCTTTTTCACTTACGCTAATGTTTTCATGCAGCCACCGCACTTTTATGGCTGCTAGGGCATGGGGGTGATCAACGAGGCGTAATTTGCTGTGCTCGGCCTGAGCGTTGATCAGGGGGTAATCTATTCCGTGCAGGATAAAAGGGTGATCTTTGCTGGTAAATAATTGGGTGATGGACTGCACTAACGCTTGATGACTGCGATAGTTGGTATTCAGGGTATAGCGTTGCTGCGCAGGGGTATCGGCAGCTGCACGCAAATAGGCATGAATATCGGCACCCCGAAAACGATAAATGGCCTGCTTAGGGTCACCGACCATGACTAATGGACGATTCTGCGTGGCAAAAGCGGTTTTAAAAATATGGTACTGCATCGGGTCGGTATCCTGACATTCATCTACCAAAGCAATCTGCCATGTCTGCGCCAGTGCGGCGGCTAAGGTGCTGGCTTGGGGGTTGGTTGGTGACAATGCCATGGTCACATCGGCAAGCAGGTCATCGTAACTGCGCTGATGGCTATTGCGCCGGTGTTCATCCAGACATTGGCGCACGTACTGAAAGCAATCAATTTGTAATTGTAGGGCAATGCTGTTTTCGGCAGCCTGTTTTTGCTCCAGAAGCTGACCCAATTCGGCCAGCAATCGGACTGTGTTGAGCAATTTTTCGTCGAGAATTTGGTTTTTTTTGGCTTTGGAAGTTAGGTAGTCTGGCGCAAATTTGTTTAATTTTTCCAGTATTTTTTTGGGCAGTTGACAGGATGCTGGCGGTTCCTGCAGGGCTAGTTCAAGTTCGAGAAAAAACTCTTCATAGCTTTTAGTGCGGAATGTGGAGCCGTTAAGTTGGGGGTGCAACTGCCAAAAAGCCTGATGTATGGCATGAAACTGAGTGCTCAGTTGTTGCCAACAGTGCTGTAAGTTATGGTTGATGTCTGACAAATCACTGACAGGAGGGAGGCGTATGAGTAGGTTGGGTATGCTACTGTAATTTGCCGTTTCCTGTACCAATTTGGATGGGGTCAGTTTGCGCGAGACGGCCAGACTGGATAGGGTTGTTTGATGGCTGATATTTTTGCGCCAAAAATCTTCTGCAAAGCGACATAGTAGTTGTGGGTCGGTTTCGCTGGTTTCGGTATCAAAAGGCGTCTGACACAAGAAGGCATAATCGGTAAGAATACGCTGACAAAAACCATGAATAGTATAAACTGCTGCGCTGTCAAATTGGGTGATGGCAGCTTGCAAGCGCAGAATCAGGCTGGCGTCGTCACTTAGCTGGCGTGCCTGATCGATTAGTTGTTGTAAAACCGGATCGTTTTCTGCAGCAGGCAATTGATTTTGTAATAAGGCTAATGCCTGATTCAGACGAGTACGAAGTCGGGTTTTGAGCTCTGCCGTAGCAGCTTTGGTAAAAGTGACCACCAATATGGCGTCGATGGGCAATTGTTCCAGCAATATCAGTCGCGCAAATAAGGCGGCGATATTAAAGGTTTTACCGGTGCCCGCCGAAGCTTCTATCAAGCTGATGCCTTGTAACGGCATGGTAATGGGATTAAGTACCTGACTCATGATGATTGATGATTACCTTCGGTGCAATGCAGTAATGGCAAAAGCAGCTCTTCGATCAGATTCCAGAATAAAGGTTGATCTATAGGCAGATCCTGATCGCGGGAGAATACTTGAGCCACTTCATTATATTCGGCCTGCGGTTTGCCATGATGGCTGTCCATATACGCTTTGAAAGCTGCACTGTATTCTTCATTACTATGAGCAGCAGGGGGATTACTTTTCTGTCTGTTTTTGTACCAGCATGTCGCAGCCGCCAGACTGGTTTTGGCAAAAAACGGTAAGGGTCGCGATTGACCAAGCAGATAGTAATCGAGCCATTGGCTAAGTAAGGCTTGTGCTTGTGACTGGGGTATGGGCGCCAAAGTACGTGGTTTGGGCGGATACAGTTCATGGGTTTGTGCAGGAGAGATGCCGGAAGCACACAGTAACAAATGGCGCAAATACAATTCGATGTTGTCAGGCGAGGTTGGAGCACGGTGACATTCGATGATTTGGCCGCACTGATGCAAATGGGTGATGATCCCACTGAGCTGTAGTTGTGGATGTTGCAATACAAACGGCACATCAGCAACGGCGGGACTGAGTAATATTTCGCTGTCTAGAGCCATAGTCTGAATACGCAGACTATCGGTAATAATGCTGCCCAGTTCGCCTTCGGGAATGAGTCCACTGATGGCCAACGTTTTGTCTACTTCCTCCAGATCCAGATGTTGTTGACGGGCTTGCGTATAGGCTGTGTATACAGGTGCACTGTTTTCAATGGTGAATGGCTCAGCTGCGCTGATGGGAGTCTGCTGGTAAGGTGCCTGCCATTGTAATTGTTGTTGCAACCAGAAGCGCACGGGATTGCGCCAGAAACGGATGAATGTTTCGATATTTAACTCTGTTGTACTGTCTTGCGCTGGGAGCGGCACTTCGGTCAAAAACGGTGTCGAAAAATGGGCATCGCTGTTCAGTGCTTGAGCATAATCCTGACGGCTGCTGGCTAAATCACCGTTAAAGTAGCGTCGTGAAAAGGGTTGCAATGGATGGTGGATAATATGCTGCTGATTAAATGCCAGTGAGGTCGTGCCAGTCATGCCGGCCAATACATCGGTTAGTTCGTAGATCAAAGCTGATGGAGCCAGTTCTTCATTTTTACGGATATCTTTGCCGATGTAAGACAGATAAAGTTTGTCTTCGGCGCTCAATATGGATTCGAGAAATAAATAGCGGTCATCATTTCGACGCGCACGGTCGCCACGACGCGGATGCTGTGCGATTAAGTCAAAAGCGGCGGATTTGGTGGTGCGCGGATAATCACCGTCATTTAGTCCGAGCAGACAAATACAACGAAAGGGTAGGCTTCGCATCGGTACCATACTACAAAAGGTGATGCCTCCACGCAGAAACCCAGCCTGGCGGGTGGCAGAAAGATAGTTTTGCAGATGTTCAATAGCGATTTCAGGCGGGATAACTTGATTAAATTGTGCCATATCGGCCTGTGCTTGCCAGTCTGCCAGCGCGGTTTCCAGTTGCTGCATCGCTGAACCTGTTAAGCTGTCTTCATCGGCTAAATCTCTGAGTAGGTGTCGGGTATGAGCAATCCATTGTTCGATGGAGGCAGCCTGTTGCCACTGCTGATGATGGTACATCAGGCAATCAATCAGTTGTTGAGCTCGAGCCAATATTTCGGTATGACCGATATCGGTATACCACGGCAATTGTTGTTGCCATAATTTGGGGTGGCGCTGTTCTGGTAATAACCAGCCTAATACGGTGCGTTCACGTGCCTGTTCCCATGTATAAAGTTTACCCGCTCCACCGTATTGCTGGCGCATGGCAGCATCTGTACCCCAGCGTATACCTTGTTCCTGCCAGACACGTTTAATCAATTCGACATCGCTGTCATTGAGATCAAAACGTGCTCGCACAGCTATTTCATCCAGTAATGGTTGAATACTGTCAATGCTGAAACGACTGAGCATTAATGGCAATAATTTTTCTAATAACTGTAATACCGGCTCGTGTAAACTGATTTTGATGTCAGCGATGTTGTAGGGCAAAGCGGGTATTGTTCCTTGTTTTTGACCAAAGACAGCAGGAATATAGGGTAAATAAGGTTCAATGTGTGGCGTGAGAACGGCAATATGGTGTGGTTGCCAGTCAGGATGCTGTTGCAAATCCTGTAATAGTTGTTCTTTAAGAATTTGAAGTTCACGTAAGGGAGAATGGGCGGCAACAATCTGGATAGACTGATCATAGGGTTGTAATTGGTAGGCTTGATGCGTTTGTTTAGGATGTTGTAAACATTGAATATCATTTTGCAGGCGATGCAGTAAGGTATCGGCCACTTCACCGCACTCTGTATACACAGAAGGCATATTGTGCACTTCATCTAAATCATTGAGCGCATCGAAAAAATCTCGTCCTTGTTTGCCTAAACTGGCGAGCAAGGGATGGCCGACTACGTTGATATCCAAATTTTGATCCAGCAATAAGGCGTCTGCTGGCAACACATTACCCCAGTATTCAGCACAGGGATTGATGGCAAAAAGATGCACATCTGTATGTTGAGCGATGATTTGTAAGGCTTGTAAATAAATGGGTGCCAAAGTGGCCATACCAAAAACAAAAATCCGCTCGGGTAAATGCTGCGCGGTCAATTGAGATAGAAAAGATTGCATGATATCAGCACGATGCGGCAGATGGCTGTCTATACTTAGCCATTGCCACAATTCTGCCTGCCATTTTTCATCTTCTCCCAGATTGAGTAATTCTCCTTCTGCCCATTTTTCTATCCAATCAATGCGATAGATTAAATATTGGTCATAAATATCAGCAAGTTTACCGGCAAGTTGATAAGGTGCTTGTATACTACTGCTTAAATAATTTTTTAAAGCAGCTGCTGTATGCTGCAAAGTTGGCTGGTGCAATTGATCGCTACAAAAAAGTCTCAGCAAGCGCCAGCGCAGTACTTCAGTATGAAAAGGATTGAGTTTGGGCATTTCTGGCAAGACTTTATGCGTTAATTGCCAGATAAAGCTAGCAGGAAGGCTGAAATGCAGATTTGCAGCAATGCCATGCTCACGCGCCAGAAAATGATTTAGATAACGACGCATGCCTTGACTTTGCACAACAACTTCTGTGGTAGTCAGCACAGAAGCTGGAGGGGTATGCTGATAAACCCGACTGAACAAAATAGCCAGATCAGATAAATGATTTGATTGGTAAAGGTAGAACATGGACTACAAATCCTGATAGATAGATTATTATAACTTCCTTCTCTTGATTTGCGTGATGGAAATTCAACATGGGAGTAATCTGATAATCACATGTTAAATAATATTATTAAAAATCAATATTGGTAATTAACACTATGTATACCAGATTGTCACAAGTAATGACTAAGTCATATTATAGAGAAATATTAGACAAAGCGCTAAGACAGGCCAAGGAAGAGTATAAAATTTCTCCAAATATATCTTTCAATAGGTCAATTTATCATCAATTAGTTGATATAAAAAAGGTAGTTGTAGAACAAGGGTGTATTTTCACGTTAGAAGAATCAAAACAGAAATATCCTCTAGGAGTAATGACGCTACGCCATTTTGATGGATATGAAGATTTTGATTATAAAGATATGTTAATAGATATATCTTATGGGATATCACGTTATCCCACTATGCCGGAAGAATAAATGGTATGATACTATAGATTAATTTTTGTTCCTATTTCAATTTATTATCGGATTATTCTTTCCAAAAAGAAGAATCAAGCGAAAATGCATTGTTTCCGCTTAATTCCGAACAAATATCTTGGGCTGATCTGACTGATGATAGAAAATGTTTGATAGATAATTGGTTCCTCTAAAACTCAGGATTGGAGAAGTCATGGAGTATAAGCTGAAGAATCTAATGTTGATGAAAGAAAGATAAATTGGGATGAAATTATGGAGAAACTAGATTTAAAATTTTTATAAATTCATGATATTTAAAAAGGATTTTTTTAAATTATGGGTTATAAACAAGACAAGCTATCATTGAAAAATTAAGTTTATTTAAATTAAAATTAATTAACACTAGTCAAAGATAGAAAAAAAAAGGACAATAGACCATCGCTGCTTTATTGAATTGGTTGAAGGTATACATAAGAAGGAATTAATGTGAGATTTAAAGGTGTAATTGATAAGATGGCGCACACTAAAGGTGTGATGGCCTGTGCTGTTGTAGACTACGAAAGCGGTATGCTGCTTGATGGTGTTAGTCCCTCTGGTATGGATCTGGATATTTTGTCAGTATGTAATACTGAGATTGTGCGATCTGAAGTTAAAGCTATTGAGCGACTGTATGGCGAGGATGAGACTGAAGAAGCAATTGAAGATATCCTCATCAGTTTGCACAAAGAATATTATTTGCTACGTCCGATGCAGAGTAGCAAAGGTGTATTTATGTTCATGGTTTTAGACCGTAAAACAGCTAATTTAGCATTAGCACGTCGCGCCCTTGAAATTGCTGATCATCAATATGAGGATGCTTGAACAGAAACAAGCAAACATTAAACACTTTCGAATTATCAAAAAAGCCTCGCATGATGAACCGCGAGGCTTTTTTTTTATTTCTTTTGCATTTGCTGCTCATGCCAGCTGAGAAAATCCGCTTCAGAGACATAACCCAGTAGAGGTTTACTGCGATAACCATTGTTTTGCACGACAAAAAGTCCCGGTGGACCGTATAAACCATATTGGTGCAACAGCTTTTGCTGATCAATAGTATTATCGGTGACATCAATTTGTAAGAATCTACTTTCATCCACGACAGCGCGAACTTTGGCACTCCCTAATGTAAACGCATTCATCTCTTTACAGGAAATACACCATTCTGCATAAAAATCCAGCAAAACAGGCTTGTCGGGATTGGCAGCAAACAGTTCCTGCATTGCTTGTCGCAATAATTCTGGATCTTTAAATTTTTGACCAAAATGCTGTTGTTGCGGTGGAGTCAACGTGAGCAGATGATGAATGGGTGTGCTACGGTTTAGCGAGCTGGCGACAGCAAAATATAGCCCACTGACGAGAAAAATCAAACTGGTTACGCCATTAAATATACGTTGATAACCAGAGCTACGTTGCCAGCAAAAGTACATATAAATAGCTGGAATCAGCATCAGAAGTGTATAAGTAATGATGACAAACGTATAATTTAAAAAAGGCGTGGCAATATAAGTGGCGACAGCAATTAAAATCATTCCAAACAGATATTTAACGGTCTTCATCCACGCGCCTGCTCTGGGTAAAATATGTGCTCCAAAAACCGATATCAATACCAGAGGTACGCCGGTACCTAAAGCCATGACATATAAAGCCATGCCACCGAGCGCAGCATCACCACTTTGACCGATATAGCCCAATGCAAATGCCAGTGGTGGGGCCACACAGGGACCGACTATAAGAGCAGATAAGGCACCCATCATAAAAACTGAAAAAAGATGACCGCCATGAAAGCGATTGCTCACGCGTAATATGAAAGACTGCCAGCGTTGCGGTAATTGAATGTGATACAAGTCAAGCATAGCAAATGCCAGAAGCAGCAATATGATTGCTGCGGAAAGCACCACTAACGGTTGTTGTAACCAGGCATTAATAAAGGTTCCTGTCCTCGCGGTGGCTATGCCGACAATGGTATATGTCAAAGCCAAACCTTGAACATACACAAAAGATAAAACAAAAGCGCGCCATTTACTGTGGCGATGATTTGAGCCAACGACTATCGCCGACACAATGGGCAATAGTGGATACATACATGCAGTCAAACTCAGTCCCAGACCACCTATAAAAAAGGTCAGCAAATTGGTAATAATCGTGGCTCGGGAAAGTTGAAACAGGCTGTTAGTGGATGAAACAGCTTGCCTTGCCTGTAAAGTTTCTTGTTTCTGTTGAAAATTGGATACCTTCGGTGTCAAGACTACGGGTTTGTGCAAAAGCTGCTCTTTGGTAAGCGGGTTAATGGTCCAAACTTTTTCAACGGGCGGATAACACACTCCGGCGTCGGCGCAGCCTTGATAAGTCAATATCAGTTCAAACGGTTGTTGGGTATCAGCATGAACATATGGCCAGATTGCGTCTAATTGATGGTAAAAAACATATTGGTTACCATAAAAGTGATCTTGTTGCAGTGTTCCCGCTTGAATAAAACGACCATTCCCTAAAACACCATCTGGTTTGGTGGTTATCTTGATTTTGTTGCGATACAAATAATATTCTGGTGCGATATCAAAACGCACATAAATATGCTTATCCTGAATGGTCAATGCTGGTTGGAATGCTTTTGAAGCCGACAAAAGTTGGTAATTGTCAAATGCCAGCGCTGCCTGACACAACGATAAAAATAGAATAACCAATAGGCAGCATGATTTAAACATGCGTACAAATGGCAGGCGCGAAATCGTATTGTGAGACATAAAGGTCACAGAAACTATGATGGTGTCGAACTAAATTCATGAATAAATGGCAGTAAATCATCAACCCTTGCAACCATTTACCACCAACCTACTGGGTAAGGATAATGTTTCCAGCTTAAGTAGGTTGGATTTTTTTATGGGTATTGTATCAGAGCATAGGCAGAATGATTATGGATAGATTCGAAATTTTCGCTTTCAACAGTGAATGAAGTTACTTTGTTGTTGTTTTTTAAGGAAGTGGCCACATCACGAACCATATCTTCTACAAATTTTGGGTGATCGTAGGCATACTCGGTAACAAATTTTTCATCTGGACGCTTTAATAAAGCATACAGCTGACAGGATGCCTGTTGTTCAATCAGGTTAATAATCTCTTCTATCTGGATTTCATCCTGACCACTTACGGTGACTGTGACATGTGAACGTTGATTGTGTGCTCCATAAGCAGAAATTTCTTTACTACATGGGCATAGACTGGTGACCGGCACCATCACTTGCATGGTTTGCACATAGCTACCGTCGGTGATTTCTGCGCACAGTTTAACCTGATAATCCATCAGACTGCTGATGGCACTGATTGGCGCCTGTTTTTGGCGAAAAAAAGGAAAGCTCAGGCTAATTTTACCCGCTACTGCATCCAGTTTATGCAACATGGTTTCTGTCAATTGACGCAAAACCCGACCATCAATATTATCTTGCTGTGCCTGTATCAATTCGATGAAACGGGACATGTGCGTTCCTTTTTGCTCTTCAGGCAGAGCCACCGTCATCGTCAGTTCAGCAACGGTGTGTTGTATTCCATCGGCAGAAGCGATGCGCACAGGTAGGCGAAAATTTTTTATTCCAACCTGATTAATCGGCATATTGCGTTTATCAACACTGCTTTGCACATCGGCAATAGCGTTCATACTAATGATATTCCTTGTCAGACCAATACAATCCAGTCATTGCGTCTGGGATTTTTGCAGACATTCATGACCAATAAGGTCTAAAATTATACTGTATGCCTTAAATCCGAGCAAATCAGTCGGAATTAATATTACCCTAGCGATATAATGCCCGAAGTCAATGAGCATGCTAAACTTATAGCCACAATTAAATTAATTTAACCTACTTATGTAAGTACACGTTGGTGCCACAGTCTGTGCTTGCAGTGGAGAAAATATGAAATTTGCCACCCAGACCATCCATGCTAGCTATGAGCCGGATGAACACAATCGGGCTTTAATGCCACCTATTTATCAGAATAGCATGTTTGCGCTGCATGAAATAGGTGAGGACATCCCTTTTCGATATGCACGTATTTCCAATCCAACCCGTCAGATATTGGAAGATACCATGGCTGAACTGGAGCATGGTTGTGCAGGTTTTGCCTACGGTAGCGGCATGGCAGGCATTGATGCGATTTGGCGTACCTTTTTGCGCCCGAGTGATACCATCGTTGCCGTGGCAGATATTTATGGTGGAGCGTATGACCTATTGACTGAAGTTTATGCCCAATGGGGTGTTAATGTAATATTTGCCGATCTGACAGAACCAACCAATCTGGAGCGCATACTGGCGCAAACTTCTGTGAAAATGGTTTGGCTGGAAACACCAAGCAATCCGCTGTTGCGTTTAGTGGATATCGCTTCTCTGACGAAAATAGCCCATGAAGCAGGTGCTATAGTCGGCATGGACAATACCTTTGCCACCCCTTATATTCAACAACCGCTAGATTTGGGTGTGGATATTGTCTTGCACTCAGCGACGAAATATTTGTCAGGGCATTCTGATGTATTAATGGGCATAGCTGTAACCAAAAATCCTGAACATGCCAAACAATTACGTTCTGTTTCCATCAATACCGGTGGAATTGCTGGTCCAATGGATTGCGCATTGGTTTTACGCGGAATCAAAACCCTGGTTGTGCGTATGCGGCAACATATGGCTAACGCAGCCGAACTGGCACGACGCTTGCAACAACATCCTGCTGTTGAAAAAGTATTTTATCCAGGATTAGCTGAGCATGAACATCACGAATTGGCGTGCAAACAAATGCAACATGGATTTGGCGGAGTTGTTTCAATTTATTTGCGCAATGACAGCCGACAAGCGGCCAACAGCGTGGTTAAAAACCTGCAAATGATTCGACTGGCATCCAGTTTGGGCGGTGTAGAGAGCCTGATCAACCATAGTTCTAGCCAGTCGCATAGTGGCATGAGTGCCGAAGTGAAAAAATCTCTGGGCATTCGTGAAGGTTTATTGCGTATTTCTGCTGGCATAGAAGACATAGAAGATATTTGGAGCGACCTCAATCGGGCGCTAAACACCTTAATTTAATTTATCAGAAGTAAGCGAAACAGTTGTGCAGAATTATTACGATGTTTTGAATGTTGCTCATAATGCCTCGGATGAAGTTATTCGTGCGGCCTACCGAGCCCTATCACAAAAATACCATCCTGACCGCAATCCGCATAATCCTCAAGCACACCAGCGGATGACAGAAATCAATCAGGCTTACGCTGTGCTGTCTGATCCAGAAAAGCGACATCATCACGATGTTTGGATTGCGCGACAAGCTTTGCAGGCACATATCGCACCCGAATTACTGGCGCGCAAACATTCTCCTTTTGCCGCGCCAGTACATTTACCCAATCAGCACGATCAGACAATCACGCTTAATGAGCGTGGGCACGGCTGGGTATGGTTTATTGCAGCAGCAATTTTAGTGGTCATGGGGATGGTCTGGTGGCGCCAGCTGTATCCTGCTCCAACTACTAGCCAGCAGAGCAAGCAAGTAACCGGACCTGTCACCATCGCCCCTAATGGACATCAGTTTCCGCTAAAAGCAGCTTACGTGACCGGTTATCCCGTTTTACGCCAGCGCGGTGATAATCGCATTGTTGTGCACGCTACATCCTTGCAATCAGCGGTTTTTGCCCAATTATATGAGTTACACGACGGTAAATTTACTGCCATTCGTTCTTTTTATATTCCGGCTGGAGAAACCTTCATCATCCCTAAAATCGGTGATGGCGATTTCAGCTTGCAATACCAACGCATTAGCGATGGGAAATGGGCTGTCAGCGACGGAATACAAATAAAAAACACCGAAGCAAGTCGAAAATATCAGGATATAGATATCAGACTGTAAACACACATCTGCGGCCAGATTGTCTGGCGCAGCTTTGAAGGAAGCTTTGCATGAGTGCTGCACCAGAAGCCAAATTTACTGAAGAAACTGTATTATGGGTGAAACAGCTCACGCCGAAACTCATGTCATTTGCCATTACCCGACCGCATTCATACCGCTTCAGTGCCGGACAGTTTTCGCGACTTGGATTTCGTGACGGTGCAGGCTATATCTGGCGAGCCTATTCCATTGTTTCGGCTGAATATGCCGATACCTTAGAGTATTTTGTTATTCTGATTGAAAATGGTGCCATGAGTCAGCGTCTGGCACAAATGCAAGCAGGGCAAAGCATTCTGCTGGATAAAACCGCCTTTGGGTTCCTTCTGCCTGGACGCTTTACCGATGGGGAAGATCTCATTATGCTGAGTACCGGCAGTGGCATTGCCCCTTTCTTGTCCATGTTACAACAACCGCAGCTGTGGGAGCGTTTCCAGCATATTGGATTGGTGCACTCTGTGTCCTATGCTAATGAGCTGGTATTCAATCAGCGCGTAGAAGAATTTCATCAGCACCCGCTGGTGGCAGAGTATGCGCATAAATTAAGCTGGCAGCCGGTAGTGACTCGTGAAGAGACAAACGGCGCTTTAAACCAGCGTTTGCCAGAATTGTTACACAACGGCAGTTTGGCACAAGGATTAAAATTAGCATTTTCTCCACAGCGTACTCGTTTTATGCTGTGTGGTAATCCTGCTATGGTAGCGGACACCTTTAAAACCTTGCTCAATATGGGTTATAGCATGCATCGTAATAAACTGCCCGGACAGATCATCATGGAAAACGGATTTTAGTGATTACAGCGGGCAATGCTGTTACACCCAAAAAATGGTTTTCCTAGAACTGGCTTCTTGATATTTATTTATATTTATCAATACTATAAGAGTGAATTTGCAAATAGTCATTATGCCATATTCATTATTTGTAGATTCAAACCATCGTTTGTAATTGAGTCTCTCGTTACTGTTTGGTTGCAAACTGTTCTTACTAATACACGTACCATTCGGTGAAAAATCAGCCAAGAATAGGCAATAAAAAAGATCAGGCAAGTTTTGCTGTAGCGACAGGTGCAGCCTAGAAGCAAATAGCACACAGCTGGCAAGCGTAGGCAATAATGGCAAAAATATTCACAAGCAAAGTCTGAGCGCATAAGAATCAATATGCTATAGATAAGCCGGCCTTGAAGCCCGTGTTTTTAATATGATTAGATGACTTAAAAATCTTCCTGATAAATCAGCTAAAAAATTTGCATGATCAACAAACGTTAGCAGTCATCCTCACACTTTTCTAACCGCACTTTATACAATATGCACCCGGTTTCGGGTGGCTTTTAAAAATAGGGTAATGGTGAATGAAAGCATGACCAGTAATGACCAAGCCCCCCATTTACCCACATGAACTGTCGCCCAGGCACCTATTTGATTAGGATATTGCCAAATTCCAAAAAAAGTACTGATGTTTTCTGCCAACCAGATAAAAAAACCGATCAACGTAAAGGCTAAAAGTATGGGCATACGTCGTGGACGGTCATAAGGGGTAAATTCCACTGTTGTCCGGATATACAGCCCCAGAGCTATAGCGGCAAGATACCAGCGATAATCGCCGATAAAATGATGCGTAAAAAAATTCACATATAGCGCCCCAGATAATATTACTGTCAATATCAGAGGCGGGTGAAAATAAATTTTTAAGTTTTGCAAACGCCAGCACTGAATAATGTAGCTGCCCACAGCTGCATACATAAATCCACTGAATAATGGCACGCCGAAAACTTTGCTCCAGCCGGCATCAGGATAGTGCCATGAACCAATTGTTGCTGACGTTTTAAAAACTTCTAAAATAAATCCGAAAATATGAAATAAACAAATAGCTCTTAATTCTGCCCAGTTTTCAAGTTTAAGCATCATCATTAGCGATTGTATCGTTATGGCTATAAGTAACAGCACATCATAGCGGGGGATACCCCAAATTCCATTGCGGGGTACAGTAAAAATAGCCAGAAAAATTAGCCCAGCAAATAAACAGGCACGTGCTTCTTTCAAGCCAAACCACAAAAATTCCAGCAAAAACCGTTGTATGCCATGTACATCAACCGCAGGGGGAGCAATGAGAAATTGATCAAGAGGATTGATATTCGTGTCTATCGCCATTTTTTGTTCTGGCAAATGGATAGCAGAATTTGGACGAGACATGATCTGGATATCCCTTTTTTTCATACTTAAGTTTTCGAGCACACAATATGATTGGTTTAATTACTGTACTGACATACTAATTTTTTAATATCGATTAACTATGATGGTTAATACTTTTTATGCTTATTACGTCTTTTGCATGCAATTATAGTATATTTTCATGCGAGCGCTTATTTTTTATGCAGAATAGTTGAATAAACGAATAAAGGATTTGACTTTGTAAACTCATATGATGTTGTGATTACATATAGCATATGCAATACATAGGTTAGATATGACATATAAATATGCTAATCGTTGCCATTTTGCTTATATTAAAAAGAAATGATTGGTCACAAATCAAATAGTTGATTAACTACCCGTTTTTTTATTTTAATCTTTGGCTAATAAACAGACTGATTCTAATTAATATGCGGATAGATCTGTTGAGGATTTTTGAAAAAACGCTCACATTAAAAATGGCGGTTAACGCTTAATTTAATTGGTAGAGCAAAACCATAAAGCCAGCTGATATGGGTATTAATGACCACCCTTATTACTGAGCTGGCGTAATGCTGCGGCCAGTTCAGGGTGATGGGTCAGGGCGTCTGCTGAACGTGCCAATTCCTGTCTGGCTTTGGCCGTCAGGTTGGCCTGTTTGACCACTTTAGGCTGCGTTTCAGCCGGCTGAACTTTAATACGTACCGCTTCAATGTGTTGATCAATCTGTTGCAAGTTAGGTAACAAGGCAGGTAAGACCATGCGCAGGCGTGAGGCGATCATGCTGTTATGGGCAATCACCACTAATTGCCCGTCGCGGACGCAGGCCACAGTAAACTGAGCGTGCATATTGGCTGGCAGCTCCTGTTTGAGGCATGCCCCCAGTCGCTGCCAGTGCGCAGATTGACTTAATAACTGCTTGAGCTGCGCATTTTTTTTACTAAACTGTTCCAGATTCATAACACTACACTAATGGGATTTGCGGATAACGGCGAGGCATCATTTTAGCGACATAGCTACAAGAGGCTTGCAGGCGCAGATGCTGAGACTGAACGTGTTGTGCTAAGGCGTCCAGCAACGCAGCTGCCACACCATCACTACGTGCTTCAGGTGTCACATATGTGTGGTGCGCATCAATGAGATCTGGGGCAATAATAGTAAAATCCAGATGACCTAATTCGGTACCATCGCGCTGTGCACTCAGGCGACCACCTTGTTCAGAGGGGATCAATTGTATCGTAAAAGTCTTCATAGTTAATACCTTTCCTTAAACATCCCAATTTAGTCTTGGAATTTCATTATCTACCATTATATAGAGAATGGTGAAAAAGATAACTGCTCACTAAAAGTGCTAATTATTGTTCACAAAGAATAGAAAAATGCAATCAGCAACACATGAGACTAGAAGCTTGTGTTAAAATTTCCTATTTCTTGCCTATTTTTTATTATATTGCGCCTGCTGGTGCTGGACTACTGATTTATGTTGAAAAACTTAGCTAAAAAAATTCTGGGTAGCCGTAACGACCGACTCTTAAAACAGTATCGCAAAGAAGTAGCAAAAATCAATGCACTTGAACCTCAGGTTCAAGCTCTGAGTGATGCTCAATTACAGGCTAAGACCGCAGAATTCAAACAGCGTTTGGCAGCAGGCGAACATCTTGATAGCCTGTTGGTTGAAGCTTTTGCTGTCTGCCGTGAGGCCAGTAAGCGTACTTTGGGTATGCGTCACTTTGATGTGCAACTGATTGGCGGGATGGTTTTGCATTTCGGTAAAATTGCCGAAATGAGAACTGGTGAAGGTAAAACACTGGTCGCCACCACGGCAGTGTATTTGAATGCCTTGTCAGGTAAAGGCGTGCATGTGGTTACCGTTAACGATTACTTGGCCGCCCGTGACGCCAGCATCATGCGCCCATTGTATGAATTTCTTGGCATGAGCGTCGGTATTATTGTCAGCAATATGGATCACGACGATAAAAAAGCCGCCTATTTAGCAGACATCACCTACGGCACCAATAACGAATACGGTTTTGATTACCTGCGCGACAACATGGTCAGTGATCAAAGCGAGAAAGTTCAGCGCGAATTGTCATTTGCGGTGGTGGATGAAGTCGATTCCATTTTGATTGACGAAGCGCGTACACCGCTAATTATTTCCGGTCAGGCTGATGACAACGTTAGTCTGTATCAAATCATGGATCAGATTCCTCCTAAGCTTATTGCGCAGCAAAGCGAAGAGGGCGAGGGTGACTACTGGGTCGATGAAAAAGCCCGTCAGGTCATTCTGAGTGAGCAGGGACATGAGCATGCTGAAGAAATTCTGACGCAGATGGGCTTATTGCAGGAAGGTGATTCGCTTTATTCCACCAATAATATCATGCTGATGCATCATCTGATGGCCGCCTTGCGGGCTTATACCTTGTTCCAGCGTGATCAACATTATGTGGTTCAGGATGGTGAAGTGGTGATTGTGGATGAATTCACCGGACGTTTAATGGCGGGTCGTCGTTGGTCAGATGGTCTACATCAGGCAGTGGAAGCCAAAGAAGGGGTGGAGATCAACAAGGAAAACCAGACATTGGCCTCGATCACCTTCCAGAATTTTTTCCGCTTGTATGACAAACTGGCTGGTATGACCGGTACCGCTGATACAGAAGCCTTTGAGTTTCAGAGTATTTACGGTCTGGAAACCGTGATCATTCCACCAAACCGTCCAATGGTGCGTAAAGACCTGAACGATCAGATTTATCGTTCTAACGAGGAAAAATATGAAGCTGTGGTGGCCGATATCAAAGAACGCCACGCGAAAGGGCAGCCAATTTTGGTAGGTACCACCAGCATTGAAAATTCTGAGCTGGTGTCTGCCTTACTCAAACAAGCACACTTAGGCCATAATGTGCTCAATGCCAAGGAACATGAACGCGAAGCCGATATTATTGCTCAGGCTGGTCGTCCCGGTATGATTACCGTTGCCACCAATATGGCCGGTCGCGGTACCGATATTGTCTTGGGCGGTAACATTAAGCCACAGATCGATGCAATTGAGGCTGATGAAAATTTATCCGCGGAACAAAAACAAGCACAAATTGAGAAGCTGCAGCAGCAATGGCAGCAGGATCATGATGCCGTATTGGCAGCTGGTGGTCTGCATATCATCGGCACAGAACGGCATGAAAGCCGCCGTATCGATAATCAGCTGCGCGGGCGAGCTGGTCGTCAGGGTGATGCTGGTTCCAGCCGTTTTTATCTGTCGTTTGAAGATCCGCTGTTGCGTCTGTTTGCGCTTGATCGCGCTAGCGCCATTCTAAACCGTTTGGCACCGGAGCGCGGTGTGGCTATCGAAGCCGGTATGCTTAACCGGCAGATTGAAAACGCACAACGTAAAGTTGAGAACCGCAATTTCGATATGCGTAAGCAAGTGCTGGAATATGATGACGTTGCCAACGATCAGCGTAAAGTGATTTACCATCAGCGTGCAGAGATTTTGCATAGTGAAGACATTGATGCGTTGATGCAGGATGTGCGCCATGATGCCATTGTGGATACTGTGGACAGTTATATTCCACCGAATAGTATGGAAGAGCAATGGGATGTTTCCGGATTGGAACATAAATTGGCGGCTGATTTTAATCTTCATCTGTCCATAGCTGATTGGCTGAAAGAAGACAATACTTTAGACAACGAAAGCATCAGTGAGCGCTTGCTGGCGATTGTTGAAGAAGATTATGCTAAAAAGGTGGAATTAGCCGGCATAGAAAACATGCGTCGATTCGAACGCAATATCATGCTGCAAATTATTGATACGCGCTGGCGTGAACATCTGGCTGATATGGATTACCTGCGCCAAGGCATCCATTTACGAGGATATGCGCAGAAAAATCCTAAACAGGAATATAAGCGTGAAGCGTTTGAAATGTTTCAGCAGATGTGGCACAACATCCGCCAAACCGTTGCTTCATTGTTGATCTCCGTACAGTTTGAAAATGCGGAAAATCATGCAGACATGGACAATCAGGAGACTGATTACTTATCGACAGCTCATCAGTATGATGATCAGGATTATAGTCCCCAAGCCATGGAAGAACGTGGCGAAATGATCCTTCGTAACGATCCATGTCCCTGTGGCAGTGGTTTAAAATATAAAGCATGCCATGGAAAACTGAAGAACTAATTTCGCAGTAATTATTTGCTCAACACTTTGCGTGTGCTGCATTAAAAAATTTTATTGATCTGTAAACATAACCTGCCAGCTTGCTGTGCAACTTTGCGTAAATAATCACAGCGGCGGCATGGTTATGCAATATATTATTGATGAATTTGCCCAGAATGCTGCTTCGGGTAAGTGGCGCCAAATGCAATGAAATATGTTCATTGTCATTCCTAATCATATTCATTTTCGTATTCGGCAATAAGCACGCTATGGAGCGGAAACTCGTTAGCACAATTGTGCGCATGTTGCTTGCTGAACATCGCTTTGTATTAGCAAGAAATAAAATAAATAATGAGTCTGTGCCGGTCAAATTGAAATATCATTTCATGCTGCTCTAAAAATCAAGTTGGCTATGGTTTATCGCATGGGTAATGATAGTAAAATCATGCATGCTTGATTACATAATGATGTGCAATAACATGGTGATGCTGCTTGAAAAACGTTTCTGACAAACTGGTTACAGCCAGTTTTTTTAACCACTTCTTGAGCTAGACGACAATGGTGGTTTGCTACATTGCATGCAAGCCAGTTTTCCGACAAGGTGTCGCATCAACATTAGTTTTAAAGCTAATACTCTAAATATCGTTGTATAAAGAATAAATTTGGCTTAAAATCCCTCCTTTACACTCTGATTGAGTGAATAAAAGGCTGTTAGCTGTTATGCTAACTTGTTTTCGGTTTACGCTAAAGATACCGCTTCCTAAGATATTGGATAATAAATGGCAGCTTATAACGTACAGAAAGTCCTGTCCGTACACCATTGGACAGATGCATATTTCACCTTTACCTGCACCCGCGATGATTCATTGCGCTTTCAGAATGGTCAGTTTGTCATGATCGGCTTGATGGTAGACGGTAAACCGCTGATGCGTGCCTACAGTATTGCCAGTGCTAACTGGGAAGAAGAGTTGGCCTTTTTCAGTATTAAAGTTCAGGATGGTCCGCTCACCAGTCGTTTGCAGCATTTGCAAGTGGGTGATGAAGTTTTGGTCAGCAAAAAGCCCACCGGTACTTTGATTGCCAGCGATTTGAATCCCGGTAAAAATCTGTACTTACTCTCCACTGGTACCGGACTGGCTCCTTTTCTCAGTGTGACCAAAGATCCAGAAGTATACGAACAGTTTGAAAAAATTGTGTTGATTCATGGCGTGCGATATCAAAAAGATCTGGCTTATTATGACCACTTTACTACTGAATTGCCTAACCATGAATATCTGGGTGAAATGGTGCGCGAAAAACTCATTTATTATCCAGTTGTATCGCGTGAAGATTATGTCCATCATGGTCATTTAACTGATTTAATGCGATCCGGCAAACTATTCGAAGATATTGGTTTGCCAAAAATGACGCCGGAACATGATCGTGCCATGATTTGTGGTAGTCCTGCGATGTTGAAAGATTCCTATGCGGTACTGGATAGTTTCGGTTTATCGATTTCACCTAAAATGGGACAACGTGGTGATTATGTGATTGAGCGAGCTTTTGTGGATCAATAAATCACCAAAAATGCGAATAGGGCAGCATGATTTTCCATCATGCTGCTTTGATTTTTAATAAACAGATGATTTAATCATTTTTTTGTAATTTTCTAAAATTATGCAAAACCTGATCACCCTACTGATTATTTTGTTGCCACTACTAGTGGGGTTTTTGATTCGATTACCCAAAAAGGCAATGGTGTGGCTGGATCGTGGTTTAGGGTATTTGATTTATGCCATCCTCTTTTTGATTGGTTTGTCTCTGGCGCATGTACCCAATCTCAGTGCCCAACTCAGTGTGATCAGTATTAATGTGTCGGTTTTATTTGTGTGTACTATGGGCGCAAATCTGCTGCTCATGATCTGGTTTGACCGTCGCTACCCGTGGCATTTGACGGCACAAGAACCGAGTAAAACTAAGCAGTCATTTAGTTTCGGCGGCAGTTTCAAACAGATAGCCTGCTTAGCCATTGGGCTGACTTGTGGGTTATTTAGTGATATCAGTGCTTGGCTTTATCCAGAAACAACAATTAAATATGCTTTGATTTTATTGATTTTTCTTGTCGGAATGCAATTGCGCAGCAGTGGAATAGGTTTGCGACAGGTATTACTGAACCGGCGCGGGGTAGTGATCTCATTGCTGTTTATGCTCTCGTGTATGCTCGGTGGCTTGGTGTTTGCGCTGATTATGCCTGATGTGTCTTGGTCCAAAGGTTTAGCGTTAAGTAGTGGCTATGGTTGGTATTCCTTGTCCAGTATCATTTTCAGTCAGGTTTACGGACCGGTCTGGGGCAGTATTTCCATGCTTAATGATTTGGCCAGAGAATTTTTTGCACTCTTTTTTATACCAATCCTGATGCGCCGTTTCCCTTGTACAGCTATAGCCTCTGGTGGTGCAACCAGTCTGGATTTTACCTTACCGGCGATACAATCTTCTGGTGGTATTGCGGCCGTACCGGTTGCGATCAGCTTCGGTTTTATCGTTAATTTGCTTAGTCCGGTATTGATGGTGTTTTTCTCTTCTTTATCCGTTTAGATGAGGCCGTCTATTCGAGCGCAGTCAGCCCATTTGTTTCATTCAACCGCGATGGACCTAGCCACCACCACTGAAGCATATGCCGGTCTAACTACAACACAATCAACCATTGTCTCAACTTATTGATGATCTAGTTTTAAAAAATAGTAAGCAAATTGATCATCAATTTTATCATTTAATTTTTCATACAATGCTCTAGCTTGGTGGTGTTCGATTGCTGTGCACCATGATATTCCATTATAGGTAGAATGATTCGCAAAGCTTCTCACTTTTTGCATTTATTGGGTGGCAATACCGTACTTTCTGTGGCTTTTTATAATATATCAGTCATTTAAAATTAGGGTTGGTGATATGGATAAAGAAGAATAGGTAAAGTATAGCTGTACGCAACCACATGGTGTTTTAAGGTCGTAAGCAAGAAAAATTACTCAATCATGGTTGATCAATCTCGCTTGAAAAAACTTTTTTGATTCAGAATGACAGTCCTCAATAGCATAAAATTCTCGATGCTGAAAAAAGTCATAATATGTCATCAAGCTGGTTTATGTAGCTTGTATTATATTCAATGAAATATTCTTAGCTAACCCTTATTTGGTTAGACACATAACAGATGAAGTAATCAAAAATATAACGAACTTTATGTTAAAAAATTGCGTACCTCTTATATTGCAAGGATGCTGGCTATCATACTGAATCAGATAGCATGGGAATGCGTAGGGATGTTGATTTGAGGGTAATCAGGCTCTAGGGGGATGAGTTAATTTTTAGCTGAATAAGTCGGTTTTTTACCAACATATTATCAATTTATTTATATCAGCATGATTCTAATTGCAGATGCATATGATATTACGTTTGATTATGGATAAATAGACTTAAGTTAATCAGATAGATTAGACATTGGTTTAGGTTTAATTTAACAAAATTAACACATATCAGGTCTTTTAAGACATTAAGCCGACATGTTTACTTCTTCATACTGCGTATCAAAAATTATGAGAGTATATTTATTCAAAATAATTCTAAATTACATTATGGTTTCAAACATGACTAATCTAAGCATTCTTAGGCAAAGAATCGCTTAATTTCTGCATACTTTTTTTAGCATAAATAGTACAATTATCAATTTTACTTAGTAAAAAGTTTTGTTTTTATTGAAATATTTACTATTACTAAATATATTTGCCTATAATTGCAGTTTGATTATTTACCCAGTCAGGAGGAATAGTCTTATTCATTCATGTTGAAGAAAAATAATGGCATTTATTGGCATTATTGGCACAATAATTAAAATGTTAATGATTAATGTGACTTCGTCATGTAAATCATTTAAGACATTAATCCGGATTTATCTAGTTTATTGGGATAAATTAGGCTCTAATTTATTTTTTTTTTATTAATTAACTGTTAATGCTAGACATTTAAGTTTGTATCTTTAGGGTGAGGGAGAGTATCGAAACTTGAATACTATTTAGAGAAAGAGAGAGAATATGACCAAATGGTGTCAGAATGTTTCTAACAATGAGAAAAAAACTTTCTGGGCATGTTTTAGTAGCTGGGGATTGGATACTTTTGTCAATCAGATGTTTGGACTGCTATTACCAACTCTGATTTCCACCTTTGCCATTTCCCAATTAAAGTTGTGCTGGATGAGCGCTTGTACTTTATTAACCACTGCTTTGGGCGGTTGGGTTGCCGGCGCATTATCAGACCGATACGGCCGAGTTAAAACATTACAATTGATGATTATTTGGTTTGCTGTCATGACTTTTATGATGGCCTTCGCTAATAATTATTATGTAATTCTGATATTACGTGCGCTGCAAGGCTTTGCTATTGGTGGCGAATGGGCAGCCGGTGCGGTGCTGATGGCAGAAACTATTCGCAGCCAATATCGCGGTAGAATGATGCCGTTGATGCAAAGTGGTTGGGCAATCGGTCTTGCTTTGGCATTAATCGTATTTTTTGTGGGTTCAAGCTTGTTACCCCAAAATAACGGTTGGCGTATTATGTTCGCCATTGGTTTATTGCCAGCGTTATTGATTTTCTTTGTCCGTCGCCATGTTGTTGAACCTGAACGAGAAATAGCTCTATCTGTAGATCAGCCAGCCAAATTCTCTAAGGCATTATTTGGTATTTTTTCGCCGCCCATGTTGCGTATTACGATTTTAAGTTCTTTACTTGGCATAGGCGCTCATGGCGGTTATCACACCATCACGACATGGCTGCCGATCTATCTCAGACAAGAACGGCAATTTTCCATGCTGCACACCAATACCTACATGACCGTGATCATTATTGCGTTTTGTTGCGGTTGTTTAGTTAGTTCTTATTTAGTGGATAAAATTGGCAGACGATTTAATGTCGTCTGTTTTGCTATTGGCGCCGCGGTCACCATTCGTTGTTATTTATTTTTACCTTTAGATAATGTGCATATGTTACTGCTTGGTTTTCCTTTAGGCTTTTTTGGAGCCGGCATACCAGCAACATTAGGTATTTTATTTAATGAATTATATCCGCAGCAATATCGTGGTGCTGGAGTGGGATTCAGTTATAACTTTGGTCGACTGTTGGCTGCATTTTTGCCTTTTCTCGTCAATAGAATGAGTGCCAAAATGAGTTTAGGTACTGCCATTGGTATAGACGCTAGCTGGGCTTATAGTTTGGTGGTGATTAGTGTGTTGTTATTACCGGAAACCAGAGAAGGGTTTAAAACTGATAAGTTAAATCGGTCAGAACTTTAATGGATTATTACAATTAAATTAAATCATTAAACCATTAATTTTCCCGCATACAAACAGCTTGAAACATCTTAGCCCTTTTTTGTGGCTGATCAGATTATGCTGACAAGCGGGGCAATGATCATCCTCTCTGGCGTGGATGATAAGAATATTTATGCGTGTTTATTTTTTGCGGTCACCAACAGAAGCGATCGTTGTTGATGGTTCATGAGTCAGATTGTTGATGCTATGTTTGCTGCGTGATATGGATTAGCAGCAATCTGCCTGTTTACTGTGATGTGTATCATGCAAATATTGACACCAAATTAACCGCTAGCGACGCTGTCAATTTTTAATTTTAGGGTAGTTAACAGTATTCCTGAATACTTTTTTTCTGCTGCAATTTTGTCTTTTTGATCTGATGTTATGTCATCTATTTTTTAACGATTTAATGCGTTAATTTTTATTTTAAATCAAGACTTAGTTAATGCTGGGTTTGCTATTTCTGGATTTCATCCATTTGCGCAATATAAGCCATTTCTCAGATTCCTGCCGATATCTTTAAGTTCAGCTATTTGATGATGTTTCTTTAAAAGACTTCTCTCATCGCAACAGCATGGTTTACCTTTATCTTAAATTTGTTCTGCATTAGCACTAAATTGTTCATTGACGCTGGGATGACATTGATACAATAGAAAATAGATGTATAGGTGTTTTAGCCATTTGCCTGTTGCTTAAAGCGTATAGAGATAATTTTGATAGGCGCGATAGCAATTGATCACTCAATTTCCGTATGAATAAATCCGATTTTGCGATTGCACAATAAGATCTATACGATATCTGAACCTTTTGCCATTGATGAAACTGCTCATCATAAACTGGTTTAATCATTGCCACTGAGGCTTTTTGTTCTTCATCTAAATTTCAGGTTTTTCATGGTTGTTTTGCCAAGTTGATACCAGCTCTGATCCAGTATTTTGTTTTATTAGTGTTTTTTTAATATCACTTTTGTTTTTAATTTTTTTTTATCAGCAATATATTCTTCTAATCATTCTATTGTGTTGATTTTGATTGGTACTTATCCTCGTTTTTAGCGATTTTCGTTTGCTTTTTATTCGCTAATTATTTTTCTTAGCTTTTGTTATGAGATGCATCATATCAATTCGATTTATTGATGGTTGGTGTATGACGGTAGAGGCACATTGTTGGACAGCGCTCTGGGATAGTTTAGGATTGTTGCTTAGATAAATATTTGATTTGTAAGTTAATGAAAGTTGAAGGTAAAGTCTGGTTGCAGCCGTGCTTTTATCCAAGCTATGGGTTATAAACATCGTTGCTTAGCTTGCTTTTCGGGTAAATGACCTTATGTGACAAGGTATTGACATGGCGCGGTATTCATTGCCTTTATTTCTGGTTGAATTTATTTCAGGTTTCTAATGTATGGATGTTATTCAGTATCCCAATAGTGTATTTAAACTGCACCGTCCCTTTCCGCCGGCTGGCGATCAGCCAACAGCTATTCAAGGTTTGCTGGAAGGGCTGGAGGATGGTTTATCCAGTCAGACATTACTTGGGGTGACCGGCTCGGGTAAAACTTATACGATGGCCAATGTGATTGCCCAGAGTGGTCGTCCGGCAATTATTATGGCTCATAATAAAACGCTGGCTGCTCAGCTTTATGCAGAAATGCGTGAGTTTTTTCCGGAAAATGCGGTGGAATATTTTGTTTCTTACTATGATTATTATCAGCCAGAAGCCTATGTTCCCAGCCGCGATCTGTTTATTGAAAAAGATTCAGCGATTAATGAACACATTGAGCAGATGCGTTTGAGTGCGACCAAAAGCCTGATGCAACGGCAAGATGTGGTGATTGTGGCTACCGTATCGGCGATATATGGTATTGGTGACCCCAATGAATATCATCAGATGATTTTGCATCTGAAAGAGGGGCAAAAAATGGATCAGCGCGAGATTATTGCCCGTCTGGTTGCCATGCAGTATGAACGTGGAGATATTGACTTTGCTCGCGGTACTTTTCGCGTGCGCGGTGACGTGATTGATATATTTCCGGCAGAAAGCTCTGAGCTGGCTTTGCGCATCAGCCTGTTTGATGATGAAGTCGACCGTATGCAGTTATTTGATCCCTTGTCCGGTAGTTTGCAACAGCGGGTGGGTCGCTACACCGTTTTCCCTTCCAGTCACTATGTTACGCCGCGTGATACGGTATTGCGAGCTTGTGAAAATATCAAACAGGAATTGGCTGAGCGGATTAAATGGTTTAGTCGCGAAGGTCGACTGGTGGAAGCACAACGCATTGAACAGCGTACTCGCTTCGATTTGGAAATGCTCTATGAAATGGGTTTTTGCAAGGGTATTGAAAACTATTCACGGCATTTTTCCGGCAAAAATGAAGGCGAGCCACCACCAACATTAATGGATTATTTGCCCAGTAATGCTTTGATGTTTATTGACGAAAGCCATGTCACTGTTACGCAGATTGGTGGTATGTACAAAGGCGATGCTTCGCGTAAGCAAAATCTGGTTGATTATGGTTTCCGTTTACCCTCAGCGCGGGATAACCGACCGTTGAAATTTAATGAATTTGAACAGGTGATGCCGCAAACCATTTTTGTTTCAGCTACTCCGGCTAAATATGAAGAAGAGCATGCGGGTCAGGTTGTTGAACAAGTGGTGCGTCCCACTGGGCTTATCGACCCCGAAATTATTATCCGTCCAGTAGCGACGCAGGTGGATGATCTGTTATCAGAAATCAATATTCGTAAAGAAAAAGGTGAGCGGGTATTGGTGACCACGTTAACCAAACGTATGGCAGAACAGCTTACCGATTACTATTCCGAACTGGGGGTTAAAGTTCGCTATCTGCACAGTGATATCGATACAGTAGAACGGGTGGAGATTATCCGTGATCTGCGTTTAGGTCTGTTTGATGTGCTGGTGGGAATTAACTTATTGCGTGAAGGTTTAGATATTCCTGAAGTGTCGCTGGTGGCGATTCTCGATGCGGATAAAGAGGGTTTTCTGCGTAGTCATCGCAGCCTGATTCAAACCATTGGTCGAGCAGCACGTAATGTGCACGGACAGGCAATTTTGTATGCCGATAAAATTACTGACTCTATGCAAGCGGCCATTTCGGAAACTGAACGCCGTCGGGCGAAACAAATTGCCTTTAATACTGAACATGGCATAGTGCCGCAGCAGATTAAAAAGCAGGTTCGCGATCTGATTGATGGGGTTTATCATGATGACAACGGAGCGAAGGGGCGTGGGCGCAGTAAAGTTAAAGTGAAAGAAATTCACAATGAGGAAGAGGCGTTGAAAGAAATTGCCAAACTGGAAAAAGCCATGCAAGCGGCAGCGCGGGATTTACAGTTTGAAGAAGCGGCACAAATTCGCGATAAAATTCGAGCGATTAAAGAAAATCTGCTGTTTGGTGCAGCAGAAAAATAACCAGTGATGCAGTCATTGAACCAGTGGCTATTTTGATCAATGTCTTGGTCTTTAGAGATGATGTGATTTTATGCTAGCTGATTTTAAGCCGATGTCTCAAGCCAAGTTGGTTGAAATAAGCTCAGTTGCTTTAAGGCTGAAGAGCTCAGCCCTAAGATTTAAAGGCACAACCAGTCAAAAAATAGTTGAATGCTCAATTCTTGTGGCCGCTGGTTATTTGGCAACCGATTTTGTTGAGCACTTGGTGGCAAACAATGTCTTCAGCTTGGTCATTGTTGTCATTTTTTGCGCGGCTGCATGATGCTGAAATATGATTGACTCAGCAACACGCTGATTGATTATCTGGCTGCTGCAGTTTATTCATTCGTAGGTTATCTGACGCTGTATAAGTTCAGTTTTAAGCTTGAATTTTTGTGAAGTCATCTTTTGAATAAACTGTCGTGATTTTATCTTGTCTATTATGCACATAAATAAACCGTCAGGATTGAATGGCATGCTTTGTCTATTAATGGAATGTCGTTGATATTTTATTTATTACTGCTAGAGTTGATTGATTAATAAGTGAGTTTTGTCTGTGGATTTAAGTAGATAGAAACCAAGTTTAGTAGGTTCCATTCCTTAATTTAAGCAAATTAATCTCTGCTGTTTTTTTTCGATTTTGTGACTTCCAAAGCGAACTACCTGACGTAATCAGTTTTGAGCTCGGGTGTTGAATTCGGTAGACGCAAGAAAGTTAAAATTTCTCGGTCTTTTTGATCGTGCAAGTTCAAGCTTCGCCTCAGGCACCATTTAAAACATTTCTTTTATACGGGAATAGCTCCGCTGGTAGAGCGCAATCTTGCCAAGCTTGAGGTTACAAGTTCGAACTTCGTTTTCCGCGCCATGTTCACATCCTGAGTAATCGGTTAAAGTCGGCAAAGTTCAGATTTTGATTGATGCCTCACTAGTGCTTAACTGAAGTAAATTTTGAGGGATATGCTTGTTTAAATACCTCTAAGTTATTAATGTTTCTTGCAACTGCAATGACCATATCACCTCAAGCCCAAACAGATTTTTACTAAGCAAAATCCGATGCACTAGATGCTCGCGAGCTCAACCATACTTTTTTTTAAATGAATTCATCCTAAACAATGGCTGCATAATGAAGCACCCATTGTTTTAATTTCTAGAAATATTATTCTATTCAAACTTTGAAGTGTCGGTAGCACAAACACGGAGTCGATGACCATCGGGATCAGTTCCTACAAATGTGTATCCGAAATCGAGCATTTGGGGTTCAAGTTCAATGTTAACGTTTAATTCTTTCCATGCCGAATAAATTTCATCGACTTCATTTTTGGTTACATCACTAAATGACAGCTCAAAACCACCATAATGATTGGGTGCCTTTGGCGTTATTTTATCAGCCTCTTGGAGCCCCAAAATAAAATTATCATTCAATAAAAATACAACAAAGCCAGGATAAGTTTTAACCGGTGGGCGTCCTAATATTTTAGTGTAAAATTCTCGACTAATATCCACATCTTTGACATAAACAATAACGCTATTGGGTTTAAACATAAAATTTCCTTTGTAGTGCTAACGATAAATCTACTTGATTTTAATAGTCTTTAATTTTGAAGTAGCATTGATGAAAGCTGTTGGTCTTATTTGAAGTTGATGCTTAATTATTTTGCCAACAAAAAGCGTGAGAATTAATGGGTTAATGAATAACATCTTTTAATATATATTTCTCATATTCGCCATTTTTATTTGTTTTTCGTACATGTAACAATTTCACTTTATCGCCTTTTTGGGCATTGACCAAGGCATAGGCACCAGGCAATGAGATTGATAATTCATAAGGTCGATTCTGAGGTAATTGACACCCACTGTCTGCTCTGCCTGCTATCTCTGACTGTTCGATTTTCACTTTAATCTCAAAGGTACTTTTTTCGTATTCTTGTTGGTGGTTTAGCTGTCCATTCGCGCCCCTAGGGCTGATGGATGCAATCCTTTCCTGCGGAGCTTGTAAAAGTGTGCCGGTTAATAAACACGTGTTCACGTAGGAGGCAGATGCTGCTGGAATGAAGCACATTGATGCCAGTGCAAAAAAACACCCTCTAAAACTTTTCATAAATTTCTCCGCTTTATAGAAAAAATATATTTATATCATAAATGTTAAGGCAACTGTCCCATTTTATCTGGGATGAACTTTTAAATAATTTTTAATTGTAGGCAAAAATATCATTGCCGAAAGATGACAAAAGTGCTTAAATTAAACAATTATTGATATCGATCAAATTAATTCAACTTTTAGCCCCAATTTTACCTACAACATACATCAATGTGATCTGGTTTAACCAGTCAACGCAATAACCCAATTTCACAAACAGGGAGAGTTTGCAAAATGAATAATACCGAAAGTGAAAATCCAATCGATGTAATTCTTATCGGCGCAGGCATCATGAGTGCCACGCTGGGTACGTTACTCAAAGAACTACAGCCGGACTGGAATATTAAAATTTTTGAACGTTTAGATGGTGTTGCTCAGGAAAGTTCTGATGCCTGGAATAATGCTGGTACAGGTCATTCCGCTCTGTGTGAGTTGAATTACACACCCGAGCAGGCTGATGGAAGTATTGATGTCAGCAAAGCGATCAAAATCATTGAACAGTTCGAGCAATCTAAACAGTTTTGGGCTTCACTTACAGATCAGGGCATGATTGCTGATCCATCGGAATTTATTCGCAGTGTGCCGCACATGAGTTTTGTGATCGGCAATAAAGACATTGAATTTTTGCGTAAACGTTATGCCGCGCTTCAACAACACAGTCTGTTTAAGGATATGTGTTTTAGTGAAGATAAAGAGCAGATCGCTAAATGGATACCTTTGATGATGCAGTCACGGCAAAGTGATGAACCACTTGCTGTTACGTATTCTGAGCTGGGTACGGATGTGAATTATGGTGCATTAACCAGAATCCTGATGAAAAATTTGATTAATCAGGGAGCGGAACTTAATCTTCAACATGAAGTTGTGGATTTAAAACGCCATAATCAGCACTGGCAGCTTAGTGTTAAGGATTTACGTACCCACAGTTTGCGCAATGTGCGCGCTCGCTTTGTCTTTATCGGCGCTGGCGGGGGCTCGCTGAAGTTGTTGCAAAAAAGTCAAATTGAAGAAAGTAAAGGATATGGTGGCTTTCCGGTTTCCGGTGAATGGCTGGTTTGTAAAAATCCGGATGTAGTGCGCCAACATAATGCCAAGGTGTATGGCAAAGCTTCTGTGGGTGCGCCACCTATGAGTGTGCCTCATCTGGATAAGCGGGTTATCGATGGTCAAGATGCATTATTATTCGGACCGTTCGCCGGTTTTACCACCAAATTCCTGAAAAATGGCAATTTTACCGATTTGTTTAAAACGCTGAATATCAATAATATTTTGCCTATGCTGACCGTTGGCATGCATAACATTAGCTTGGAATATTATTTAATGCAGCAAGTGACCTTAAGCTTTGCCGATCGCATGCAGGAGTTGCGCACTTTCTATCCGGAAGCAAAAGATGAAGACTGGCACTTGGATATTGCCGGAAATCGTGTGCAGGTGATTAAAAAAGATGCGCAAAAGGGTGGGGTATTACAATTTGGAACTGAGTTGGTGAAATCGGCAGACGGTACTTTAGCGGCGTTGTTGGGCGCCTCTCCAGGAGCTTCTACTTCTGTTTCCATCATGCTGGAACTGTTACAACACTGCTTTGCTGATCAAGTAGCCAATGAATGGTCGCAGAAGTTATTGCAGTGGATACCGAGTTATGGTCAGAAGTTGGAAAACAATCCTGAGCTGGTGCAACAAATTCGGCAGTGGACAATTAAATCATTACGTCTACAAAACCCAGCCGAACAACGCTCACCGCAATCTGCCGCCGTTGAGTAAATCAAAGCAAGCAGTATTGTGCGGTTGAAAATGTTGAAACAGCCAGATAGTAATTATCTGGCTTGTGTTTTATGGTTGATAATAACCAAATGGTTGCAGAAATGGTCTTTGTTGGCGGTGATGATTTGACCTTTTAGGGTGAGTGGATCAATGAAGCCATGTTAAGCGCAATATTTTGCCCCTAAAAGGGTGGATTATAGTACCAAAGTTGGTGTCAATATGATCCCGACCATTGTGCTCTGTCTTCAGTAGCTTGAGTTTTAAGGGGTAGCATAGTCAGTTTGCTTAATCACTTTAATATGCTGTTGAGACATAGAGGATTGGTGAGAATAAAAATGCTCAACAGGGGGTATGCTATCTTGAGCAAATGACTACATTTTTCATCATATTCTCAGATCAATTTTAGCTTGAGGATTATCTCTTTTAACAGGTCTTGATCTGCATCTATTTTAATTATTGAAGCCATTTTTTCTGTTTCTTCAAGTGAATACGCTAGCGAATAAAATAAGTCATTGATAAAAGGTTTGTTGGCGATGAGCCTTGAACATGCTATGATGTGATGTGTTAATTCAGGTTGTATTCTTATAAAATTTGGGCAGATATCGAAATGAAATAACGGTAAATTTATCTAGATATAGCCTTTTTTATGCAAACATAGGTGCATTTTTTTCTGAGTTTGGTGGCGATTATTTTCTAAATAATCGAGCAGAGTATCAGGATATGAAGAATTTTCAGATATAACATCAAACTGAATTTTTAAGCATTTGGAATAATATATATTATCAAGTTTTATTAAATATAAAAATGCGATATCACCTTTTTTCAGTTCTGTTGATTTCAATTTTGTTGCTACATTCAGTAATTGATTGTTTGTGATACTGTCTAGAAGGATTTTTATCTTTTTTTTATCATTTTTCAGATCCTTATGGTATTGATCAATAATGAAATTATCTGCAACACTATTCCAACTTAGTACAATATTATCTCCAAAATCAATGTGCACTATTTTTTTTGGGTTCTTTGTATTGTCTACTGTTATCGTTTCTCCGTTATTAGACAATTCAGGTGCAGGATTGTTTGCATGACACCCAATAAGAAACAGGCACATATAACACATTAAAATTAAATTTTTCATATTATTGATAAATCAGGTTTCTGGAAAAAAAGAAGGGATTTTATTTGCTCTGTTTTCATCCAAAATTATCGATGAGCCATGTGTTCTTTTTTGGTAAAAATGATGATATCCCCCTAACACGTCACGACCAAGTGCTCATTTATACCGCCTCTTTATGTCTATAAGTAAGACTTCCGATAACTCGACCATAGTCATGCTTGAATAATTCAGATGCAAGAAGTTCAGTAGGAGTTGAGTATCTCTCGTCAGCAATACCTTTAAGTTTAAACGTGATGTCTCTTATAGCGATTTCGCAGTCTACTACAATAATAGAAATAGTGTCATTAGGGAAAACGGTATTGACTCTGTCAGCATTTAAGTATCTACTCGTATTCCAATAGCACCTTAGGTAAATGGAGAGAGGGTATGGCAACAAAACTGTTTTCCTCATCCTGAGTAAATCTGCCAATGATTTTTAGGTTATGCCGGTTATGCTCAGCAAAAAATCAATCAATTTTGCTTCAATGAATTTGGTTAGTAAGTTTTGATTTAGAACATAAGAAATATCAATTTATAATTAGGATGGGTTTTCAGTTTGAGCAACTTTCATCTGATCCAGCAGGTTTTTCCTTGTTATCGCCAAGCAAATGATTCAATTTTGCCATCCTACTAATCAGATAAATAAGCAGTTATAGTCGTATGCTGTCGTGGCGATTTGTTAAGCATGCACAATAATAAGAATAATTTTTTGCCTTTTGGCCTCCGATCATCATTGCTTTTTTTATGAGCATTAACCATAATCGCTACCCCCTCTGACTGGGTACGAATAGGCAGATTCAAACCCATGATTTGTAATGGGGTGTTCTACTCAAATAAGGCTAAATGATCTACTGGTCCAATTTCTTAGCGACAAGAAGATTTGACTTCTGCATCATTCGGTATTCTCTTTGTTTTGTGTTTTTTATTTAATTATCATAGGTGTACGCCTAAAAAAATTTAACATTAAACTAACATTTTAATTAATTTGTGTTAACATTATTGATGAATATGTCAATATTCAAGCATCTAATCATTTATATATTTAGATATTACATTATATTTTTCTACAACTAATAGGAGTCATTTATGCGTAAGATTTTTTCCTCCATTGTGGTGGCGTTGAGCCTGTGCATATTTAGTGCCAGTGCATTCAGTGCAGAATTTTATACCAGACGGCACACCACCAAACGCCATCATGTGGTGCATAAACAAGGTAAAAAAACTCAAAAAACTTATCGTAGTAGTGTCAGAAAAAAACGGCATTATGCGGTAAAACCCGTCAATAAAAATCGGCATCACTATCGCCGTCAGCACAGTAAACAAAAAAATCACTACGGTATTCACAAGAAAAATCGTCAGACCAGCTATCGCCATAAACGTCGCGTGGTTCGCAAAACGCACTACCGTGGTAACAGCCGATACCATTATCGTAAAAGTACCCGCAGTCATTACCACCGTGGCTACAGAGTGCATCGTCGTAGCGCGCGATACTAATCATGCTTCCTGCCGGCATACAAGTGTAAGTCGGCAGTTTTTTTCAGTGGTAAAGGGTGATCAGGAATTGGTCATGTCCGCTTAATGTTGAAATGATAGCAATGGAATATTGTGCTCTTTATACTTTGCCGCCAATTTGCTGCGAGGTTTGCTGTGGGATTGATTGCTTATTCTCAACATGGTCATCATGATGCGATGTGTTATGGCGGATGGACTCGTTTATAGGGTTATTGGTGCTCTTTTGGCGGCACTAATTGCGTGGTAATAGGTTGGCTGAAGATTGATTAGGCTTTCTTTCAATATAAATCGCTCAGTAGCCTCTGGTTATGAACACAATCTTGGCTATTTTCACGCTGACAGGGTGGTGATTAGGTACCATTGATCTGTTGGCAGCATCCGGTTGGTTTAATGTTGTGTAGGACTTTTGCTGCGGCGTGTTCTATCGGTGTGGTGCTGTCTTGGCCATAGGTCGGACGTTGCCGCTTTACTGTCCGGTTGGTTGGAAATAGTGTGCACGCTAATGTAAATTATGATTGTTTTTCAGGTATAATTATATTTTTAATGTTGTTTTCAGACGAGCTGTTTTGATTGTTCAGGCAGGTTGTCTCTATCTCTATCAATATAATTATGCTCAGTAAAGATCAGTTTGCGGATAATCATTTTATCCGATCTATTATCGAAGACGATTTGCAAAACGGACGTTGTCAGCAAGTGATAACACGTTTTCCGCCGGAACCAAATGGCTATCTACATGTTGGTCATGCTAAGTCTATTTGTCTAAATTTTGGTCTGGCCTTTATTTATGATGGCTTATGTAATCTGCGCTTTGACGATACCAATCCGGAAAAAGAATCGGATGAGTATGTGCGGGCGATTAAGGAAGATGTGCAGTGGCTCGGTTTTAAATGGCATGAGGAGCATTTTGCTTCTGATTATTTCGAGCAATTGTATGAATATGCGTTGGAATTGATTCGTGCTGGCAAGGCGTATGTAGATGATCTGGATGCGGAAGAGATGCGCCAGTATCGAGGTACGCTGACTGAAGCGGGTAAGAATAGTCCGTATCGGGATCGTTCGGTGGAAGAAAATCTGGATCTGTTTCAGCGGATGCGTGACGGTGAATTTCCAGATGGCAGTAAAACGCTGCGGTTAAAAATTGATATGGCCGCCGGTAATATCAATTTGCGTGATCCGGTGATTTACCGTATTCGTCGAGTGCATCATCATCGTACCGGGGATAAATGGGTGATTTATCCGATGTATGACTATACGCATGCGATTTCCGATGCGATTGAACAGATTACTCACTCTTTATGTACGCTTGAATTTGAATCACACCGTCCATTATATGACTGGGTGGTAGAAAATATTACGATTGCGCATCAGCCACATCAATATGAGTTTTCTCGTCTTGAACTGCTTTATTCTGTGACATCGAAACGCAAGCTCAATCAGTTGGTGACGCAGGGGCATGTCAGTGGTTGGGATGATCCACGGATGCCGACAATTTCTGGTATGCGTCGCCGAGGCTATACGCCACAAGGTTTGCGCTTGTTTGCCAAACGGGTAGGCATTTCCAAAAGTGAAAATGTGGTGGACATGAGTGTGTTGGAGGGAGCGATCCGTGAGGATCTGGAAAATGTGGCTCCACGCATGATTGCGGTGCTCAATCCAATTAAGGTGGAACTGACCAATTTTGATGAGGTGCTCACGCAAAGCCGTACTGCGCCGTTTCATCCACACCACCCTGAAATGGGTGAGCGTCTTATGCCACTAACGAAAAACATTTATATTGAAGCCGATGATTTCGCGCTTGATCCACCCAAAGGATGGCAAAGACTGACGCCAGGTGGAGAGGTTCGTCTGCGTTATAGTTATGTGATTAAGTGTGATGAGGTGATTCGCGATGCCTCTGGGCGAGTGGTGCTGCTTAAATGCAGTATCGACCATGAAACTTTGGGGGCTAAGCCACAAGGACGCAAGGTGAAGGGGGTTATTCACTGGCTTTCCACTGAGCATACGGTACCGGCTACGGTTCGTTTATATGACCGACTGTTTACCCAACCTCGTCCAGATGCGGTGCGCGGTGAAGATGGTCAGTATGTTGATTTTGTTGAATTCATTAATCCAGAATCGGTGACGGAAATTGACGCACTGGTTGAACCGGCTGCGCAAACGTTGGCACCGGAAGCTCGCTATCAGTTTGAACGTCTTGGTTACTTTGTGACCGATCGGTATGATCATACGCCGGAAAATCCGGTATTTAATCGTACGGTTACGTTGCGTGATACCTGGCAGGCGCAAGCAGATAAGTAGTAATGTGGTTTAATTTTGGAGAAGACCGGTTAATTTGTACCGGTCTTTTTGTTTTGCGGTAAATTTTGTTCGCGGTTAGCCATCTTGGCTTGTAAAATGTTTTTATGTTGATTAGGTTAAATTGAGGCGGATTGATGCGACTTTTTCCGGTGCGTACAGGTTATCTGACTAATTTACCCATGCTGATTAGTATGGTGCTGGCGGCGTTATGGGTTTGGTATACGCACAATACGCATGAAAGTACGGCGCTGTTTCTGGGCATTATCGCTGGTGGGCTGGTGGATCTGGATGATGGCTTTACCGGTAGGTTACGCAATCTGTTTTTTACGTTGATCTATTTTGCGCTGGCTGCTACGGCAGTGCAGTTAACTTATGGGCGAGCATGGGAATTTTCGCTGTTGATGGTGTGTGCGGCTTTTGGTTTGACGATGGTTGGCGCTGTGGATATGCGTTACCGCACGATTGCTTTTGGCACTTTGCTGGTGATGCTGTATACGGTTCTGACCTATGCACCACAACTACCATGGTATACCAATCCGCTTATGCTGATTTGTGGCACAAGTTTATTCAGTTTATGCACACTGGTGTTGCATGTGCTGTTTCCGGATCGACCGGTGCAGGATAATCTAGCCAATGCGTATGCGATGCTTTCGGAATATATGTTGATTAAAGCGCGGTTTTTTGATCCGGACGAAGCGGATTTGTTGCCAGAGCAGGAATTTAAGTTGGCGATGCAAAATACGGCGGTAATCAATGGTTTTAATCAGTGTCGCACGGCTTTGTTTTACCGTTTACGTCGGCAACAGCGTTATCGGCGCACGGGGGTATTACTGCAATATTATTTGACCGCGCAGAATATTCATGAACGCATTAGCTCCCGTCATGTGGATTATGCGGCCATGTCGCAGAAGTTGGTGCATTCTGATCTGATTTTTCGTATCCAACGCTTAATTGTTTTACAAGCAGAAGCTTGCCAACAGATGAGTTGTTGTTTACATGAAGACCGGCCTTTTGTATTTGACGCTAAGCTGACTCGGGCTGGGGAAGGGCTGCAACGTTCGGCGGGTTTGTATGGTGATGAATATGGTGCAGATGATGATACCCCCGGTTGGCGGCAACTGATTGCGAATATTTTGGCGATTAATGAGCTGCTGCAGTTGCTGGCGCAGGTCAAAAGTGATGCGATCAGTCAGCCGGCAGCAGAAAATACCATTATTGGAATGGATGTAAATCGGTTGCGGGATGTGCTGCCGGCATTAAAGATGCATTTTACTTTGCAGTCTACAGTATTGCGACATGCTACCCGATTAGCAATTCTGACTGGGTTAATTTGTCTGATGGTAGAGGGATTGCACTTAAAATTAGGCTACTGGATTTTGCTAACCGGCATTATTGTTTGTCAGCCTAACTATACTGCGACAACCACGCGATTAAAACAACGAATAATCGGTACTTTGCTTGGGGTATTGGTGGGATCGGTGATGCCGTTTTTTGTACCTACTCTGGCAGGTAAGTTGGTGATTGTGGTAGTCAGTACGGTATTGTTTTTTGTGTTTCGTTTTCGCCGTTACAGTTTTTCGACATTTTTTATTACGGTGCAGGTGCTGGTTGGTTTTGCCATTATTGGTATTGATACCCAAGCCATGATGTTGCCGCGTTTTGTGGATACGATTTTGGGTGCGGTTTTGGCGTGGATGGCGGTATCGTATTTATGGCCGGATTGGCGTTATCTGACATTGGGGCGGATCGCTAGTCGAGCGTTAAACAGTGATGCAGTCTATTTGCAGCAGGTTGCCCAGCAGTTGTTAAATGGACAGAAGGATGATGTGGTTTATCGCGCCGCCAGACGCGATGCATATGAGCTGGCAGCTACGCTAAGTAATACGGTGGCAGACATGTCGATGGAGCCACAGCATTACGGACAACGAGTGGATGAGGGTAAAACGCTGTTGCAATTGAATTATGTTTTGGTTAGTTGCATTTCGGCTCTGGGGGCACTGCGTAGTCAGGTTGATCGGCTGCGTGCCCAGTTACCGGATACTGCTATTGAACAATGGAGTAAATTGGCGGCAAATATTGCTTTTTTGATGTCTGAGCCCATGGATTTAGAAAAGTTTGAGCAAAGCTGGATGGAAATTCAATCTAATCTCGAGCGTGGCATGCAAGAGAATAGTACTGAAGTGGTTGAACAAGTGTTGTGGCGTCAATTGCAGCGAATTCATAAGCAGTTGCCGTTATACCGCTACGAACTTTACCCAGCGCAAAGGGACGCTAGCAATTCCTAAACGTGGTGGTTGGTTGAATAATAATATTTTTAAAATATGCGTTAGGGCTTTGTGTCAATTTTGCTGCTGTCAATGCTCAAATATTTGGTATTTAAAAATTGATATTTTAAGCATGCTATAGCCTTATTTGAACAATTTATTGGCTAAATGTTCAGGAGAAATATAGGTTTTTTACTTCAATCTACTTAGATAAACAGTCAGGCAACAAAGAATTGATGGTTTAAAACCGTTTGAATAGCAAATTTAAAATATGGGTATTTTTTGGCTGAAGAAATGGGGGAGAGTGAGGTGTTGTGTTTTAGGATAGGGCGTTTACGAAGTTAAAAGCGAGATTTAACTCAATGGTTACTAAGATCAATTCTGAATAAAATAGCTTATACTCGCAATTTTTCTTAATAAAAGTAATTATGCAAATAAAATAATTTATGATGCATTTTTTTCTTATTAAAAAGAAAATTGAGTTGATAAAAATTTGGATAATATTTAGATATAAGGGGTTTAAGTTGTGATTATCACGTTGAAGACACACCGACGTAGTTTAAATTTGATCATGGATGTACCGTTTCTTGGCGCTTGGATCATGTTTATTTTTGCCTTACTTCCTGCAATTATTTTAATTATGTTCGGTGAATATCTTGGATTTAATGAAGAAATTTTAAGTAGGGGTATCATACAAATTATTGCTGCTATCTATAATCTCATTTTGTCTTACTTTTTTAACATAAAAATTGGGATTATGTTTATACCTTGTTGGTTGCTTTTTTTCCTCTTAGGGATATTGAAAATTTTCGGTCTGATTTGATTGTTATTGAATTATTTCTATTTTAACTCCCATTCTAGCTGAGCATGGTTAAACATGCTGCTGAAAAATCCTTTAAAAATCAATAGCTGATGTTGCTGTTGCAGCGTTAAATTTTAGGTTAAATATTAGCATTAATATGTAAATATTTTGCTGTTGGCCCAGTTTTGTGGCTTGATGTTTGATGTCTCTCTTGATATTGAAGGCTGTTATTGCTGTTTTTTTATTATGGCTATGGCTTTTATCAGGGTATTTCAAATGTTAATGATAGGATGATGATGTCTATGACGAATGAGCAAAATGAGGCTTCTTCTCATGTACCGCCATTGATCCCGACACAAAATGGTACGCTGGAGCTACATGATATTACGATTATTGATCAGGGCAAGTTACGAAAGGCTATTTCGGCTGCAGCTCTGGGCAATGCGATGGAGTGGTTTGATTTTGGGGTGTATGGTTTTGTCGCTTATGCGCTGGGGCAGGTGTTTTTCCCGAATGCATCTCCAAGTCTGCAAATGATCGCAGCATTAGGCACATTTTCAATTCCTTTTTTGGTGCGTCCGCTTGGCGGGGTATTTTTTGGGATATTGGGTGACCGGTTTGGTCGGCAGAAAGTTTTGTCGACCACGATTATTGTGATGGCACTAAGTACGTTTTTTATTGGATTAATTCCTTCTTATCACAGTATTGGTATCTGGGCACCCATTTTGTTATTGCTGTGTAAGCTAGCTCAAGGCTTTTCTGTCGGTGGTGAATATACCGGCGCAGCTATATTTGTGGCTGAGTATTCGCCCGATCGTCAGCGCGGTTTTCTGGGCAGTTTTCTGGAATTCGGCTCGATTTCAGGATTTGTTCTGGGCGCCGGTTTGGTGGTGTTGCTGGAAAATATTATGGGCTCAGCGCATTTTCTATCCTGGGGCTGGCGTATTCCATTTTTTCTGGCAGCGCCTCTGGGCTTGTTAGGTTTGTATCTGCGTCATGCTGCGGATGAAACACCAGCCTTTCAGCAGCATGTAGCGACGATGGAAAAAGAAGAGCAGCAGCAATCGGACAAAATATCGTTTCGTGAAATTGTGTCTCGTTTCTGGCGTGCTTTGCTGGTGAGTATCGGTTTGGTTTTAACCACGAATATTACTTACTATATGTTGCTGACTTATATGCCCAGTTATTTATCGCATAATCTGCACTATGCTGAGGATCGAGGTGTCCTGATTATCATTGCGATTATGATTGGTATGTTGTTTATGCAGCCTATTGTGGGCTTTATCAGTGATAAGATCGGGCGAAAGCCTTTTGTGATTTGTGGTTCGTTGGCTTTGTTGGTGTTGGCCATTCCCTGTTTTCATCTGATTATCAGTGGCAAGGTTGGGCTGATATTTCTCGGTCTATTTATTTTAGCGGTGATTTTGAATTGTTTTACAGGGGTGATGGCCTCTACGTTGCCGGCGCTGTTTCCCACCCGTATTCGTTACAGTGCTTTGGCTAGTTCGTTCAATATTGCGGTGATTATTGCTGGACTAACGCCAACTGTGGCTGCCGCTTTGGTGGATTCAACCAATAATCTGTATCTACCCGCCTATTATTTAATGGTTGTGGGCTTAGTGGGTATCGCTACTGGTATTTTTATGCGCGAGACCGCGAAACGCCCGCTGCGGGGTGTGACGCCCTCTGCTGCAAATAAGCAGGAAGCGCGTGAATTACTGGTTGAATCTTATGAGCATATTGAACAAAGTGTGGAAGATATTGATGCAGAAATTGCGCGCTTACAGGCGCAAATTGAGCAATTGGAGATACGCAAGCAACAGTATGTTGATTTGCATCCCAAGCTGGAATAAACTTTGATTTGCTGATCGCTATTAACCCTTAATATGCTTTGTCTGATGAATATTAAGGGTTTTTTTGTATCTGCAGGAAGTGATCTTGTTTCAGTTGAAATCAATTGAACTAGATGGGATAAATGCAGTCTATTTGCTGCTCAGCATTGGCAAATTCGGTGATAGGTCTTGTCCCTCAATTTTGGTTTGAGCTTAATTAGATGAATGTATGTTTTGATGCTCGGATAATGTCAGGTCAAGATGCAGCGGATGATTTGATTGATGCTGATGGGCTAAGAGCGCCATGCATTATTTTTGGGTGTTGCTTTCGAGGCATTTGACCTTTTTGTGGTGGAAGATGATATTTTAATATTAGCCAGTTTATTAGGTTTTTTGCAGGTTAAGCTTTTTGATAGGGGTGGCTGACAATTAGGATTCAATCGGTAGAATTTATGGTTGACGTGTCTTGCTGACTTGAATTGAAGAAGTGATGATGCGTGATTCTCAGTGATAAATGAGTTGTATTTCAGGCCAGCGCGTTGAGCAAAATTGCTGTTGGTGGCTTGATAAGGCTATGTGCTAGCTGTTTTGAGTGGAGCTGATGATTCTGTTGCGCTGCTATTGGCAGGCAACAGAATGTGCTTAATGCAGAGGCGCTCATTCTTGTTGTTTGAGGGCGTTGTTTAATTCTTGCTGACGAGCCTGAACATTTTCTTCCAGACCCTGGATGCGCTTGAGATAAAACACGTAGTTTCGTTCGTTACCAAGACGAATTTTTTTGCCTTCTTCTAGGGCTTTTTGTGCGTCTTCGAGATTTTTACGCGCGTTTTTAACCCCGACAGAATCGCCGCGTTTGCTGTTGAGGTTCTCCATTTCGTTGACATGTGGGGGTTCAACTGGTGGATGATAGGACTCTATTACGGAAAAAGAACCTGCAGAAGTATTGCTGATTTTGCAGTTTTTGCCATTTGGGGACTCTGAATAACTGCGATTGCCACGTTTATCGATACATTCATAAATCTGTGCGACAGCAGTCGTACTAATCAAGGAACATAATACGGCGAGAATAAGCTTTGTCTTCATGAGGTATGACATCCTGTAAAATTTGGTTTACATGCGACCTAGTTCACGTTGTATAGCCTGAATATTTTGCTGCCGGTCAAGTACGGCGCTTTGTAGTTCGGTGATGTTACCCCCTTTGCCGGTGCGGCTGCGATTTAACGCTTGTTGTGCCTGTGCCAATGCATTGCGTTCGTTGGTTAATTCTTGTTGTAAAATGGCTTTGCGGGTGTTGTCACTGCCTTTAGGTACGATGTTAATCGATGGCTGTGGCCCGTTATACGCCGTGTTGACACGGTTAGAAGTGTTGCGCGGACGAGAATTGATGTTCGTATTGACTACTTTCGGACGTTGAACGTTGCTGTAGTGGCCGATGGTTGGCAGTTTTGCTACCGCACAATTGCCACTAGGTTTGGAGGTGTAGGTAACCTGTCCGTTTTGTAAGCACGTATACACTTGGGCTTGTATGTTAAAGGCACTTAACAAACCCCAAGTCATGATTATTGTCGCTATTAATCGATTTTGCTTCATTTAAATACCTTATGCATCAATCAGATGTGTTTGGTTAATGGCTTCTATTTGTTGCTGCCATTCAAGCCAATTTTCTTCCATTTGGGCTAATTTTACTTTGACTTCGCCCAATTGGGTAATAGTTTGTTGTAATTTTGTTTTATTTTCGTCAAGGTAAGCTTCTTCGCTGGCCAAAAATTGCTCAAATTGCTGTTGTTGCTGTTGCCACTGTTCCATTTGCCGCTCGGCTTTATCGATGTTGGTTAATAATGGTTTAAGCAGTTGGGCTTTTTGCTGGCGTTGTTGTGCTTGTCGTTTTTTTTGTTCTTTGCGATTGATGCTGTCTGTTGAGGACGATAAGCATTCACTTTGATTTTGTTCCTGTGTCAGACGCCATTGTCGGTAGTTGTTCAGATCGCCATCAAAGTGGTGTAGGGTACCTTGATTTAGATAAATAAATGAATCGGTGGTGGATTCGAGCAAACTGCGATCGTGCGATACGACGATCAGTGCACCTTGAAAGCTTTGTAGGGCAATGGTCAGGGCGTGGCGCATATCCAGATCAAGGTGGTTGGTTGGTTCGTCTAGTAATAATAGGTTGGGTTTTTGCCAAACGATCATTGCCAGTGCTAAACGGGCTTTTTCACCGCCAGAGAACGGGGCAATCGCTTGGATTGCCATATCACCAATAAAGGCAAAGCTGCCGAGAAAGCTGCGGATTTCTTGTTCACGTACTTCTGGTGACAGTTGCTGAATATGCCACACCGGACTTTGATCGCTACGCAGGGTCTCAAGCTGGTGTTGGGCAAAATAGCCGATTTTTAGTTTTTCGGCGCGAATGATTTGTCCTGCTTGGGGTGAAAGTGAGCCAGATATGGCTTTGATTAAGGTAGATTTACCGCTGCCATTAACACCCAGCAGACCATAGCGCGCTCCTGATTCGACGGACAGGCTGATGTTGTGCAGTATGGTTTTATCCTGATAACCCAGATCGAGGTTTTCAAGTTTAAGTAGTGGGTTAGGTAGATGGTCTGGCTGGGTAAATTTGAAGGAAAACTCGCTATCCAGATGGGCTGGGGCGATGCGTTCCAGTCTGGCAAGTGCTTTAATGCGACTTTGTGCCTGAACGGCTTTGGTTGCCTTCGCCTTGAAGCGGTTAATAAATGCTTCCAGATGCTGGATATGCGCTTGTTGTTTTAGGTAGGCACTTTGTTGTTGGCTCAGGCGCTGGGCACGTTCCTGCTGATAAAAGTCGTAGTTACCACCGTATACGGTCAGTTGTTGTTGCGCTAGTTCTACGGTGATGTTGGTGGTGGCGTTAAGGAAATCGCGATCATGGGAAATGATGATCTGGGTGGTCTCCAGTCCGGCAAGGTGATTTTCCAGCCACAGTACCGTCTCTAGATCCAGATGGTTGGTCGGTTCATCTAACAATAACAGGTCGCTGCGACACATCAGTGCCTGTGCCAGATTGAGCCGCATTCGCCAGCCACCGCTGAATGATTTAACGGGTTGCTGCTGCTCCTGCTGGGAAAAGCCCAGCCCATTAAGCAGTTTGGCTGCCCGAGCGGGTGCGCTGTAGGCTCCTATTTCTTCTAGACGAGCATGTAATTCACCTTGCTTGATGCCATCGTTATTTTCTTCAGCTTGTTGCAGTTGCAGTTGCAGTTGTTGCAGTTCGTCATCGCCCTGTAATACGAAATCGATAGCCGCTATGTCTAATGCAGGCGTTTCTTGTTTGACTGTGGCTGGTTTCCAATGCTTGGGTAGGCGATAGTCGCCACTGTCATAGTTGATTTTGCCTTCAATTAATGCAAACAAGCTGGATTTACCGGTACCATTTTTGCCGATCAGGGCTACGCGCTGACCAGGGTAGATACTGAGGTTAGCATTTTGCAGCAAGGTTTTATTTCCTCGCTGCAAGGTCAAGTTTTTTATTTCAATCATGGTTGATGATGTTGGGTAAGAGGTTTGTGGTACAGGTCAAGTCTTAATGCACGATGTCGCTTAAGGGCCAGCGTGGGCGCACATTGAAGCTGCCCGCTGGCTGGGCAAGGGCAAGATGCATGGCACCGGCAAAAGCGATCATGGCGCCATTATCGGTACAGTAGGCCATGGGCGGAAAGAAGGTTTGTATGCCCGGTAGTTGGCTTAAAGTTTGCCGCAGCTGCCAGTTGGCGCCCACTCCACCTGCGACAACCAGTTGCCGGTAGCCAGTTTGTTGCAAAGCCTGACGAGCCTTGGCACTCAGAACGTCTACCACAGCATTTTGAAATTCCAGACAAATGTCATTGCGTGTTTGTTCGGGTAGTGCATCGGTAAGATGGTTGTCATTTTTGATTTTGTTTACGGCGGTCAGAACTGCGGTTTTTAGTCCGGAAAAACTCATATTCAGATCATGGGAATGCAACATTGGGCGTGGAAAGCTAAAAGCACCAGGTTGTCCCAGTTTGGCCAGTTCAGATAATTTTGCGCCACCGGGATAGGGCAAGCCAAGGAGTTTGGCGGTTTTATCAAAGGCTTCTCCGGCAGCATCGTCAATGCTTTCGCCCAATAGGACGTAATCTCCGATGTTTCTGACCGCCATAAATTGGGTATGACCACCGGAGACGAGTAACGCAACAAAGGGAAAGGCTGGTTTATGCTCACTCAGTAATGGTGAAAGCATATGTCCCTCAAGGTGATGCACCGGTATGACGGGTTTATTTAGCGCAAAAGCCAGCGCATTGGCAAAGCTGGCACCGGCAAGTAAGGCCCCGCCTAGTCCGGGACCTTGGGTATAAGCTATGGCGTCTAGGTCTTTTAAGGTTTTGTTCGCCTCTTGCAGGCAAGCCTGAGTTAATGGCGTAAGGCGACGGATATGGTCACGGCTGGCTAATTCTGGCACCACACCACCGTATTCAGCGTGCATGGCTATTTGTGTATGCAGTTGATGTGCTAATAATCCGTGGTCGGTGTCATAAAGGGCAACACCGGTTTCGTCGCAAGATGATTCGATTCCCAATACCAGCATGGTGAGTAGTCTGTATGAATATGGCTTAAATAAGGGGTATTTTACCTGTTTTACCCGCTTTCGGGGCGAAGTAACCGTTTCTTTGCGCAAATGTTTTATAATTATTCCTTTCGTGGTTCGAAACCCTCCCACGACAGTTGGGTCAGTACAGCTGGCTGACTTATCTGAAATCAAAACTAGGAATTGGAATTGTGATGAAACAAACTGCTAAAGCACTGGTGATTTTTTCTGGCGGACAGGATTCCACAACCTGTTTGCTGCAAGCGATTGAACATTATGGTCGCGAAAATGTGCAAACGATTACTTTTTTTTATGGGCAACGCCATGCTATAGAGCTGGAAAAAGCACGTTGGATAGCGCAGGATTTAGGCGTAGCGCAGACAGTGATGGACTTATCGTTGTTGCAAAGTATTACGCATAATGCTTTGATGAATGCCACTGAATCGATTGAAGCTCCTACGGACGGTTTGCCTAATACTTTTGTGGATGGACGCAATGCGCTGTTTTTATTGTACGCGGCTATTTTTGCTAAAGGACAAGGTATTCATGACATTATTGCCGGAGTGTGTGAAACAGATTTCTCCGGCTATCCGGATTGTCGGCAGGTTTTTGTTCAATCGATGAATGTCACGTTGAATCTGGCTATGGATTATGATTTCCGTTTGCTTACGCCGTTAATGTACTTGGATAAAGCGCAGACATGGGCTTTGGCTGATGAGTTGGGCTATCTGGATTATGTGCGTGCACATACGCATACCTGTTACGATGGTGTTGTCGGTGGATGTGGTTGCTGCCCGAGTTGTGTATTGCGAGAACGAGGCTTGGCTGCCTATCTGGCCGGTAAAGCGAATCAGGTGGATGAAAAGGTTTCCAACTGAGTGCGCATTGGGCTTGAGCGATGCTGAGTGTGACATAGCGGAATTATTTGCTTTGCATTATAATTTTTTACTTTTTTAGCCTGTATTACTGTCGATTATCGTGTTAAAAAAGGTGGCTAACAGAAAAGGTTTAGATATGAGTGAAAATCTGAAAACCAGTGTGATGGAATTTCCTCAGGATTTTCCGATTAAGGTAATGGGTGAACAGCATCCAGAATTTACGGCGACGGTTTTACAGGTAGTGCAAAAGCATGCGCCCACAACGACAGAGACCAATATCAGCAGTCGACCAAGCAGTAAAGGTAATTATGTTAGTGCAACTGTGATGATTCGTGCTGAAAGTCAGGAACAACTGGATAATATTTACCGCTCTTTAAGCGGGCATCCAATGGTGAAAGTTGTATTATGAAGGTGGTACAGCTTGGCTTGCGTGATTATGAGCCGGTCTTTGCGTCAATGCAGGCATTTACCGCGGCACGCACTGAACAAACGGAAGACGAGCTTTGGGTGGTGGAACATCCGGCGGTATTTACTCAGGGCATGGCAGGTAAACCAGAACATATTCTGGTACATGATGATATTCCTGTGGTGCAGATAGACCGCGGTGGGCAGGTTACTTACCATGGTCCCGGTCAGCTTGTGGTGTATACGTTGATTGATTTTAAGCGCCGACACATGACGGTGCGCGAACTGGTCAGTAGACTGGAAAACAGTATTATTGCCACATTGGCCGATTACGGCGTGGTGGCAGTCAATGATCCGCAGCGACCTGGTGTATATGTTAACGGGCAAAAAATCGCCTCTCTTGGATTACGCATCAAGCAAGGAGCGGTTTATCACGGGCTGGCTCTCAATGTGAATATGGATCTTGCGCCATTTAAGCATATTAATCCCTGTGGTTACGCCGGTTTAGAGATGACCCAGCTTGCTGCACTGGTTCAACCTTGCCCGTCATTGGCAGAAGTAGCAGATCGTTTAACCGAATATTTGATATTGCAATTGAATGCACCGCTTTCTGAGCGGACATCTACACAGAAAGTTGTATTATGAGTCAAGACAATAGCCAAGGGGTTAAGCACAAAGGTGCGGAAAAAATGGCGCGTATACCGATCAAGGTTGTACCGCTTGAAGAAAAGTTGAAAAAACCGGATTGGATTCGCGCCAGACTTCCCAGTAGTAAGAAGTTTTTTGAAATTAAAAGTATCGTGCGCGAACAAAAGTTGCATACGGTATGCGAAGAAGCAAGCTGTCCCAATATTGGCGAATGTTTCAGTAAGGGTACCGCTACATTTATGATTATGGGTGATATCTGTACTCGTCGCTGTCCGTTTTGCGATGTGGGACATGGTCGTCCTAATCCGCTCGATCCAGATGAGCCGAAACATTTGGCGCAATCTGTCAAAGCCATGAATCTACGCTATGTGGTGATCACTTCGGTAGACCGCGATGATTTGCGTGATGGTGGTGCCCAGCATTTTGCTGATTGTATTACAGCGATTCGTGAAGCCAGTCCGCGCACTCAGATTGAGGTATTGGTACCCGATTTTCGAGGTCGGCTGGAAACAGCCTTGCAGATTTTGGCTGAAACGCCACCAGATGTACTGAATCATAATCTGGAAACGGCGCCACGGTTGTATAAACAAGCACGACCAGGGGCTGATTATCTGCATTCTTTGAAGTTGTTAAAAGAGTATAAGGCATTACGACCAGAAGTGGCGACCAAATCAGGCTTAATGGTTGGTTTAGGTGAAACTGATGAAGAAATTCTGGAAGTGATGCAGGATTTGCGCGCCCATGATGTAGAAATGATTACTATTGGTCAATATTTACAGCCGAGTAATAGTCATTTACCGGTATTGCGTTATGTGACACCGGAGCAATTTAAAGCATTTGAAAAGCGAGCTTACGAAATGGGCTTTAAGCATGGCGCTATCGGCGCCATGGTTCGCTCCAGTTATCATGCGGATGCACAAGCAGAACTGGCTGGGGTAGTTGGAGAATAAGCGAAAACAGGAAGATTAAGATCGATCTTCCTGTTTTTTTATCAGGGCTTTAAGCTGGTTTAACTGAGGAGATAAAAGATGCGGATTAATGAATATTTTGATGGCAAAGTCATTTCGATTTCGATGAAAACAGCAACTTTGCCAGCTACGGTGGGGGTGATGCAAGCGGGTGAATACACCTTTTTAACTGAACAGGTTGAAACGATGAAAGTTATTTCCGGCGCATTATCAGTGTTGTTGCCCGCTAGTGATGAATGGCAGACATATCATGAAAACGAGGAGTTTCAGGTGGCCTCTGGACAGAAGTTTTCAGTGAAGGTGATGCAGGATACGGCTTATTTGTGCACCTACGGACAGAAATAATACCTATAGCATAATATATGATATGGGTAACATTTAGTTTATGCCTGAAGGACAAAATATAATTATTTGATATATTAAATTAAACGATAATAATTCTCATTTATAATAATTTGCCAATGACATTTTTTAGTGGTTGGCGAATTTTTTTGTCCAATTTTGTCATTAATTTTTTAATATTAAATTTAGTGAAAAATGGCTGTTTTTTCTCCTTATTCATCATTTGTCAGTTCAATACCCTTTTTAAGTAGTTAATTAATCTAAAATTTATCAATTTTGTAGTGTTTTTCTTGATGAAACTGATAAAGAAAATTTTGACTTAACTCTGTAAGTTTTTGTATGTTAGTCATTCTGTTAAATAAATTGTACTTTCTGTCAGTGCAGCGAGAGGGGGTTTGGAAATGTCCAAATTATATGACCAGTCTTTGGTAAGAGAAAATTGTGGCTTTGGATTAATTGCGAATATTGATGGTGAACCAAGTCACAAAGTAGTGCGCACGGCAATACTGGGACTGTCACGCATGCAACACCGCGGCGCGATTCTTTCTGACGGGAAAACAGGTGATGGCTGTGGTTTATTATTGCAAATGCCACAAAAATTTTTTCAAGCTATTGCTGAAGAAGAGGGTGTCACTTTAGCCAAGAATTTTGCCGTAGGCATGGTGTTTTTCCCGCGTGATGAAGCGTTAATTCAAGAATATAAAGCCATTATTGAAGAAGAGCTGACGCGAGAAACCTTGAATATTTTGTTGTGGCGTTCTGTGCCCATCAACCCCAATGTATTGGGGGAAATTGCGTTGGCTGATATGCCACATATTGAGCAGGTTTTTATTAATGCGCCGGCAGGTTGGTTACCGCGGGATCTGGAGCGCAGGCTGTTTATGACGCGTCGACGCATCGAAAAACGTATTGATCATCGTGATTTTTATATTTGTAGCATGTCTAATCGGGTGATGATTTACAAAGGCCTGTGTATGCCTAAAGATTTGCCCAAGTTTTATCCTGACCTAGCTGATTTGCGCATGCAGAGTGCTATTTGTTTGTTTCATCAGCGGTTTTCAACCAATACTTTACCGCGTTGGCAGCTGGCACAACCATTTCGTTATCTGGCTCATAATGGTGAAATCAATACCATTTCTGGCAACCGTGCTTGGGCTCGAGCTCGTTCCTACAAATATCACACGCCACTGATTCCAGATTTGCAAACCGCCGCACCGTTTGTGAATGAAACTGGTTCTGACTCCAGTTCCATGGATAATATGCTGGAATTGTTTGTCAATGGCGGGATGGATCTGTTTCGTGCTATGCGTTTACTGGTTCCTCCAGCCTGGCAGCATAATCCAGATATGGATGAGGATTTGCGCGCTTTCTATGATTTTAATTCCATGCATATGGAACCCTGGGATGGTCCGGCTGGTATCGTGCTTAGTGATGGTCGTTATGCTGCTTGTACGCTGGATCGCAACGGTTTGCGTCCCGCTCGCTATGTGATTACGCATGACCGGTTGATCACCATTGCTTCTGAAGTGGGTATTTGGGATTACGCGCCCGATGAAGTGGTGGAAAAAGGACGGGTGGGTCCGGGAGAATTGCTGGTGATTGATACGCGCGAAGGCAAACTGTTGCAATCATCTGAAATCAATGCTGAATTGAAAGCCCGTCATCCTTATAAGCAATGGCTGGATAAAAATGTGTTGTCGCTGATTCCGTTTGAGAAGCTGCCTGATGATCAGGTGGGGGAATCCAGTTTAACGCCAAATGAATTACTGATTTATCAAAAACAGTTTGGCTACAATTTGGAAGAACTGGAAAATGTGGTTAGGGTATTAGGTGAGAACGGGCAGGAACCAGTTGGATCGATGGGGGACGATACTCCTTTTGCGGTGTTGTCACAGCGTCCCAGAATCCTGTATGACTATTTTCGCCAGTATTTTGCTCAGGTTACCAATCCGCCGATTGATCCTTTGCGTGAAAAACACGTGATGAGTCTGAATACCTGTATCGGACGTGAAATGAGCGTGTTTTTTGAAGCTGAGGGAATGTCGCATCGGGTCAGCTTTAAATCACCAGTGCTGTTGTATTCTGACATGATGCAATTATTGAAACTATCACCAGAGTATTATCAGCAACATCTTCTCAATGCGGTCTACAACCCTAAAGAAACCAGTCTTAAAGAGGCTCTAATTCGCTTAGGCAATGAAGCCGTGGAAGCGGTGCGCAATGGTGCGGTGTTATTAGTGATTTCGGATCGTCATATCAGTCGGGATCTTATTCCGATACCATCGGTACTTAGTGTTGGGGCGATTCAGCAACGGTTGGTGGAAACCAATTTGCGTTGTGATGCCAATATCATTGTTGAAACCGCATCAGCGCGAAACCCACACCATTTTGCCGTACTAATCGGCTTGGGTGCGACGGCGGTTTATCCTTATCTGGCTTATGAAAGTCTGGCGCGAATGGTGAGGATCGGTGCCATCACTAAGCCATTGCGTGTGGTCATGAAAAACTTCCGCGATGGGATTAACAAAGGTTTGTATAAAATCATTTCCAAAATGGGAATTTCTACCATTTCATCCTATCGTTGCGCATGCTTGTTTGAAGCCATTGGCTTTCACCAAGAAGTGATGGATTTGTGTTTTAAAACCATGATCAACCGCATTGAAGGGGCAACGTTTGCCCAGCTTGATGCAGATCTGCAATCTTTTCATAAAATAGCGTGGCAGAAAAGTCGTGATCTGGAGATTGGTGGATATCTTAAATTTAAACCGCAGGGAGAATACCACGCTTACAACCCCGATGTGGTCAACACTTTGCAAGCAGCCATTAATAGTGGTGATTATGCCAAATATCGTCGTTATGCCGATGTGGTGAACAATCGTCCACCGGCCATGTTGCGGGATTTGCTGCGCTTAAAAACCGAGACAACCACGCCGATCGGCATAGAAAATGTCGAAGCGGCTGAAAATTTGTATCAACGTTTTGATACAGCGGCGATGTCGATTGGGGCGCTGAGCCCAGAGGCCCATGAGGCATTGGCTACTGCCATGAATCGTCTCGGTGGATTTTCCAATTCGGGGGAAGGTGGTGAAGATCCGCGCAGATATCATACCGAAAGAGTGTCACGTATTAAACAAGTTGCTTCTGGGCGTTTTGGCGTGACACCAGCTTATTTGATGAGTGCGGATGTGATTCAGATCAAAGTGGCTCAGGGCGCTAAGCCAGGTGAGGGCGGGCAGCTACCAGGTGATAAAGTGACACCTTATATTGCTCAGTTGCGTTTCGCTGTGCCAGGTTCGACGCTGATTTCACCTCCTCCACATCATGATATTTACTCAATTGAGGACTTGGCGCAACTGATATTCGATTTGAAACAGATCAATCCACGCGCGCTGATTTCGGTCAAACTGGTGTCTTTGCCTGGTGTTGGAACCATTGCTACCGGTGTGACCAAGGCGTATGCCGATTTAATCACCATTTCCGGCTATGATGGTGGCACGGGTGCCAGCCCGATCACCAGCGTGAAGTATGCAGGTAGTCCTTGGGAGCTTGGTTTGGCGGAAGCGCAACAAGCTTTGGTTGAAAATAATCTGCGTCATAAAGTGCGTCTGCAAGTCGATGGTGGTTTGAAAACCGGTTTGGATATTATCAAGGCCGCCATTCTGGGGGCAGAAAGTTTTGGATTTGGTACCGGACCGATGATCGCGTTGGGGTGTCGCTATTTACGTATATGCCATCTAAATAATTGCGCCACCGGTGTGGCGACGCAAGACGACACGCTGCGTCAAGAACATTTCCATGGTTTGCCAGAAAAAGCGATGAATTATTTTAAATTTATTGCACAGGATGTACGGGAAATCATGGCTCAACTTGGTGTCGCACAGTTGAATGATCTGATTGGACGTACTGATTTACTTGAAGTGGTTGCTGGCATCACTCCGAAGCAGGCTACGCTGGATTTAAGCAAACTGCTTTATCAGCCTAAAGTACCCGCGGGCAGTACCTGTTATTGTACTCAGAATAATCCGCCTTTTGATCAAGGAAGACTTAACCGTACCATTATGCAGGATGTGGGCGAGGCGGTAGTCAATGGAACAAATGTTGACCTGAGTTATGACATCAACAATACCGATCGTTCAGTGGGTGCCTCTTTATCTGGCCAGATTGCGGTAACTTATGGCAATCGTGGATTGTCTACTCAAAAATTTGATCTGCATCTGACTGGCACAGCCGGACAAAGTTTCGGTGTGTGGCTGGCTGGCTCAGTGAATTTGTATCTGACCGGTGACGCCAATGACTATGTTGGTAAGGGTATGGCAGGAGGTAAAATCGTGATTCGACCCCATGGCGGAGTGGCTTTTCGGCCGGAAGAAACCACGATTATCGGCAATACCTGTTTATATGGTGCTACTGGTGGCAAATTGTTTGCTTCCGGCAAAGCCGGTGAGCGCTTTGCCGTGCGCAACTCTGGCGCCACCGTGGTTGTTGAGGGAATCGGAGATAATGGTTGTGAATACATGACCGGTGGTGTGGTCTGTGTATTGGGACAAACTGGCATCAACTTTGGTGCTGGCATGACAGGTGGTTTTGCTTATGTGTTAGATGTGGATGGTCGGTTCCAACAACGCATCAATACCGAGTTGGTTGAGGGATTGGAACTGAGTTCCTTAGGTATGCATCAGGAAAACTTGCGTGGTTTGATTGCTGAACATGTAGAAAATACCTTCAGTCCGCTGGGCGAGCGCATATTGGCCGAATGGGACAATTATGTAGACCGTTTTGTACTGGTTAAGCCCAAAGCCAACGATGTTAATGCATTGCTCGGACATAAGCCGCGTACGGTTACGGAATTACGTGCGGTAACCCAATAGCAAGCGCAAGAGACCTGAATAATCAAGAATAATGCAAGGAACGCACCATGAGTCAACGCGAAAATGTTTATCAGTTTGTCGATGTTCCGCGGGTAAATCCGCCAAAAGAGCCGATGACAATCCGTCGGCACCAATTTGTAGAAATCTATCAGCCTTTCACACAGGCTCAGGCCATAGCACAAGCGGATCGGTGTTTGGCCTGCGGCAACCCATATTGTCAAAATAAGTGTCCGTTACACAATAATATTCCCAATTGGCTGCGTCTGGCCAACGAAGGACGCATTATTGAAGCGGTAGAGTTGGCACACAACACCAATAGTTTGCCGGAAGTGTGTGGTCGCGTCTGTCCACAAGACCGATTATGTGAAGGTGATTGCACATTGAATGCAGAGTTTGGCGCAGTCACCATTGGCGCGATCGAAAAGTACATTACCGAGCAGGCTTTTGCTCAGGGCTGGCGGCCGGATATCAGTCATGTGGAAAAAACCGATAAAAAAGTGGCAGTCATCGGTGCGGGGCCGGCTGGACTAGCTTGTGCAGACAAATTAATTCGTAACGGCATCGCTGTCACGGTATTTGAACGGGCAGCAGAAATCGGTGGATTACTCACTTTTGGCATTCCGTCTTTCAAACTAGAAAAAGAAGTGATGAAACGACGGCGTCATGTACTCAGTGATATGGGTATAGAATTGAAGCTGGGCGTGAATGTTGGTGAAGATATTTCACTGGAGGAAATAGCCAGCGAATATGATGCTGTGTTTTTAGCTGTCGGCACCTATCAGGGGCTGACCGCTGGGATCGAAAATGAACAAGCGCAAGGCGTGTATCTGGCTTTGCCATATTTGATTGGTAACACCGAACATCTACTCAATCTGCCCACGACGCAATATGTTTCACTGCAAGGTAAAAAAGTGGTGGTTTTAGGTGGGGGTGATACCGCTATGGACTGTATCCGAACAGCGGTGCGTCAGCAGGCAAGTGAAGTCATTTGTGCCTATCGTCGCGATGAGGCCAATATGCCAGGCTCGAAAAGAGAATTTAATAATGCTAAAGAAGAAGGGGCAAAATTTAAATTCAACCTACAACCTTTAGGCATAGTCACTGATGCTGGCAATAACGTCACCGGTTTAAGAGTAGTCAAAACCTCTTTAGGGCAGGCAGATGAACATGGACGTCGACGAGCAGAAGTGATTGCTGGTACCGAAGAAATAATCAGCTGCGATGCCGTCATTGTTGCCTTCGGTTTTGCCCCACATGCCATGCCGTGGTTAAGCCAAGTTGGCGTGACAGTAGATGAACGAGGCAGAATTCAAACTTGTGGCAAATTTAAGCAGCAAACAGCCAATCCTAAAATCTTTGCCGGCGGCGACATTACCCGTGGTTCCGATCTGGTGGTCACGGCAATAGCAGAAGGTCAAGAAGCAGCCCAAAGTATCATGGATCATCTGGAAGTTTGAAGGATCAATAAAATAAACCGCATGTTGCGCACATGCGGTTTTTCTTAATCACTGAGCACCTGAAAATAGTTTTAAATAAAATTATCGCAACCTACATGCTTCTCCATTTAGCACTAATTGGAAAATTCATCTTAAATTGTTAAAATATTAATGGATAGTCAGATTGACCGGCTAGGATTTTATGAGCATTAACCATCATGCAATTCAATCAAAGTTAACGAGATAAACTGATTCATGCATCAACAATGATCAGTAAATGATTACTTTAGCCTAATTAAATCTTTGCCCACCTCATCACAACCAGTCTAAAGCCCTAGAATGTGTTCAGCCGCCTGCATACCCCAGTAGCTTGCTTCTTCGAAAATGGAAAAACCAGATAAATCACTGTGCGCAAAGTGCAATCGGCTATGATGATTGCGCAGTGCCAAAAGTCCTGGATTACTTAAATAGCCTGGTTGCGGTACTGCCATTGCATGACCACGTAAAGTTAAACGCGCCTGTAAAACCTGTGAGCGCAGTTGTACTCCATAGATACTTTCCAGTTCTGATGCTACCTGAGCATAAATTTCTGCAGGCGATGCGGATAACATCCAGCGCCGTATATTAGCAGGCGTATCATGATTCAGAGCCGTATAAGTGGTAAAAGAAGTATACGCTGGAGGACCTTGTCTAATCTGCTGATGGGTCGCAACCACATAGCCCAAGCCTTTACCCTGATAGAGCACATTATCCCAAGACAACGGTACTCCAGCAGCTTCTGCGGGTAAGCCACGCATTAAAAAATTACCAACAATCCATGGAGCATAAGCCGGCATGTGTTTAGCAGGATCAAACCCATACTGAGCCATATTTTTGACCACATATGCAGCAATATATAACGGCATAGCGCAAACAGCATGGTTTGCTTCAAGCCAATAACACTCACCATGTGCTGTCTGCATCAAAATACGTACACCCTGATCGTGTTCGCTAATTGACAGTGCTGATGCGTTTAATGCAATCGGCAGTGGTAATTGAACAGATTTTGGCCAATGCTGTACTGATTGCAATTGACAAAATTGCCGCATCCTTTGGGACAGTTCATTTAAACCATCGGGCCAAGATAAGACTGTGCTGTGCTCTGACTGCTGATTGTCGCGGGCGCAAAAATAGTGTAAACCTGCCCATGCCGATACCTGATTGATGCCTTGGCCGTAATCATCGCGGCAACAATAATCCAGATACCAAAGTAAAGTGGTAGAACGGTATCCTTGCTGTTGTAGCCATTGAGCGAACGTGATTTTTTCCAGCATGCGCCATTGATTGTCGTCGCTTGAGGACACCAATGGAATGGCAAACAAACGCTTGCCATCTTGTCCACGCTGATTACTCGTTTGCTCAACAAATCGAAAAAACCGTTTACTGTCCAAATCATTTTCTGGTAGTAAACCTTCTTGCCAATGCTGTTGGTAAAACAGTCTTTCACTGGGAATCTGTATCATTGCCAGTTCATCATATTTACCATCCTGATACAGCTTTAAATCAGTCAGCAATTGTTGAATATGAGTGGATTCTACTGAAGGAAGCGGTAGATAGTGCGCACCGGTAGGATAAGGCACCCCATACTGAATTTCTCCCCGATTATTACCATTATATTCGGGTCCTTCTAAAAGCAAATAGTCATTTCTGCCTGCTCGGGACAATTGCCAGGCAACAGTCAAAGCGGCAGCACCACTACCGATAATGGCAATATTGGTGTGAACAGTCGGGATATTTTCCGGCAAAGTTATACTGGCTTTGCGCAGGGTATGACCTAAATTTTTTCCTGGAAAATCGATGTTGATTTCCGGTAATGAGGGGACAAATTGCCTAAAGCTGCTATAACCGGTCAAACCGACTAAACTGGTACCTAAAGCATGGGTGAGAAAACGACGACGGCTAAATTTCATAAATTTGTTTTAGCGCATGGCAATGCGCCAATCGGCTTCAAAATATTCTACGAGTTTCTGGGTATTTAAGTAATTTGGTTCAACCGGTAAACGAGCCATATCTTTGGGAAACGAAAACATCGCTTTGGTACTTTCACGATCCAAATAACGCGTGGGGACATGATATTGTTCAGGGATGTTGAATTGTCCTTCTACATTAGCCATGACGTAGCCCCATTCTCCAAAAGAAGGCACATAGACATGATAAGGAAGGATTTTCAAACCAGCGGCTTCTAAAGTTTTGGCAATGCACCAGTAAGCATGCGGGGCAAAATAAGGAGAGGTAGACTGCACCACAATATTACCGAGTGGATTTAAATGCCTGGCTACCATACGATACATGGGTACTGAATACAGTTTACCCAATGAAAAATTGGACGGATCAGGAAAATCAATAATGATTACATCATATTTTTGCTGGTTTTTTTCCAGCCATTGAGCGGCGTCAGCATTGATAATCTCCATTTTAGGATGGTTAAGCGAATTACCATTCAAACGGCGTAACTCGGCGGAATGGCGAAAAACCTCAGTCATCTTGGCATCCAGATCAACCAAAGTAATCTTTTCAACTTGAGAATATTTTAATATTTCTCGTGCCGCTAGTCCGTCTCCACCGCCCAAAACCAAAATAGTTTTGGCATTCGGGTTTTGCTCCATCACCGGTAAGACCAATGCTTCATGGTAACGGGCTTCATCTACAGATGAAAATTGTAGATTGCCATTAAGAAACAGACGAGTATCGTTGTGCCATTTAGTGATGACCAGTCGCTGATAGGGTGATGCAGTCTGATAAACCACCGGATCGCCATAATAACGCTGTTCAGCTTTGCTGGTAATCAGATTGGCATAGACAAATAAACCAAGTAAGAACAGCAATACCAAAGTGCCGCGTAATCGTAAACGACCATACTTTGCTAAACTGGATTTAAATAAGCGGGCAGTAAGCAAAGCCACCACCGTATTCAGGATGCCAAAAAGCAACGCACTGCGCGCCATTCCAAGGCGCGGAGCCAATATTAACGGAAACAACAACGATACGGCCAGCGCCCCCAGATAATCAAAAGTCAATACTCGGCTAACCACTTCCTTGAATTCGACCTGACGCAGATTCAAAACCCGCATCACTAACGGCAATTCCATTCCGGTCACCATACCGACAACCAGAACGAGTGCATACAATATTGTGCGAAACGGTGCGGCTGAAAACCCGAACAGGACAAATAACAATAACGCTGAAATGCCCCCAATCACCCCGACCAGTATTTCAATCTCAATAAAACGGCTTAATGTATCTTCATCTTTAATATAACGAGTCAAATGGGCACCAATACCCATTGCAAACATGTATAGCCCAATAATTGAAGAAAATTGTAAAATCGAATCACCCAGCAAATAGCTGGCCAAAGCAGCCATAATTAATTCGTACGCCAATCCACAACTGGCTACGATAAAAACCGAGATAATTAATGCTGGATTCACTACTCAACTCTTAAAAAATCATGGTAGAATAATTCATTATATTAATAAATATAGCTATTGTGTTAATAGAATTACTCAAAGTGTTATTAACAGAATCTCTTTAGCTGGTCTAAATATGTTCATTTTTATCAGCCTAAAAAATTTTTTTAATCTATGCATTTGGATTGTATTGGTTTAAAACTGATTTATCCATTGATAGAGATCTCATGGCTTTGTAAGCCAGTCTCAAGCCAGAAAATTTCCTGGTAGCTAAGTGAACATTCTTACTAAAATTAACGGATTGATTGATAACAATGCTATAATTGTCATGATTTTGCTTAACCATTCTGTCATTAACTATTCAGCATGAGACACGCTTTGCCACTGTTGAAGAAAGTGATGGGATAAACGAATTTATGTCATCGTGATGAGAGATTTAAGTACATGACTACGCATTTATGGCAATACCTGCTGTATTTAAAATTTTTTGCTGTCGGTCTGGTGATGATGGTCACCTATATTGCAGTTTATTTGAGGATCACACCCGTATCCGAACTCAGTTTAATCCGACAAGGTAATTCTGCCTGTGCTTTATCTTTAACCGGTACCATGATCGGCTATAGTGTCACCTTGATTTCTAGCATGCTCCATTCAGCCAGTCTGCTCGATTTTATTATCTGGGGTATAGGCGCCGCTATAATTCAAATAGTGGTTTATTTCATCGCCACATTATTGATTCCTCAAGCCAATCAGCAATTGAAAAATAACAATGTGGCTGTCGGTATCCTGTTTTCCGGTCTTTCCGTTTCCATTGGCATTTTAAATGCAGCTTCATTAAGCTAAGATCAGATTTGCTAAAAAGCAAAGGTGCAAATGAATAAATGGAGCTTTTTGTCTATTTAAAACCAACACAAACGCGATTTAAACTTGACTGAAAAACTTTCAATTTATCCATATTGATGGAGAAACACCGACACTCTAAGCTTTGCAGATAATGATAGACGAGATCAACCTTTAACATGTCATCAAGCCGTTACTAACCAATCATATTTGGTTTAATTTAACCTGCAGCATTGAGTAATCGGTACCGTACGACGAAATCGGAGAAAATTTATGATATTAGATTCAATTTTTGGTAGTAAAGGTTTGGGTGGTTTCATTAAGAAACAATTTATCGATGTTATCCAATGGGAAAATCCTGAACCAGATGTTTTAATGTGGCGTTTCCCCATACGAGATCAGGAAATCCAGAATGGGGCGGCGCTGATTGTGCGTGATTCCCAAAGCGCACTGTTTGTTGATGAAGGTTCTATTGCTGACTTATTTGAAGTCGGAACCCATAGCCTGATCACCCAAAACTTGCCTTTACTCACCAATCTGAAAAACTGGTCAAAATTATTTGAATCACCGTTTAAATCTGATGTCTACTTCTTCAACATGCGTCAGCAGTTATCTAAGCGATGGGGAACAGCCCAGCCTGTCACCATTCGCGATCAGGACTTTGGAGCAGTAAGCGTGCGTTCATACGGTATGTATTCTTTCCGCATAGCCGATCCAGCCATGTTCTTTCGTCAGGTAACAGGTGTTTGTGAAGAGTATCGCTCCGAACGTCTGGAAGAACAAATCAGAAATCTGGCGGTGACTAATTTGGCTACCGCCTTTGGTACAGCGGATATTTCTTTCATCGATATGGCTGCCAATCAGTTAAAGTTATCCGAGCAGATGACTAAACTATTGCAACCGGCATTCGCAGCCTTAGGATTACAATTGGAATCCTTTACTGTTGAAAGCATTACCCTGCCAGAAAATCTGCAAAAACAAATGGAAGAAAGAATCGGAATGGGGATTGTTGGCGATCTTGGCCGTTATACACAATATCAGACAGCACAAGCCATACCCAAAGCGGCCGAAAATGAAGGTGGCATTGCCGGTATTGGCGCCGGTCTGGCGGCTGGAATGGGGATTGCTGGTAGCATGAATGCAGCTTTAAACCCTAATTTTGCCCAAGCCCAGCCTCAGGCTACCTCAACCGCTGATGAGCACACCGTTAAATTAGCCCAATTAAAAAGTATGTTGGAGCAAAATCTGATCAGCCAAAATGATTATGACGCCGCTAAAGCAGAAATCATAAAAAAAATAACCAGTTAATCAGGAAATATGGATAATCAGTCTCTGTTTTTTCACGCTAATTGCCCCAGTTGTGGCGCTGAAGTTGGTGTACATTCAGCCACCTCGCTGACAGCAGTCTGTCAATACTGTCATTCAGTATTACTGATTCAGAATCAGAAACTAATCAGCAGCCATCGTTCTTCCGCGGTTGTGGATGATTTATCGCCGTTGCAAATAGGAACATCTGGAGTATGGAATAAAAAACCATTTGTATTGATTGGTCGTATTCAGGTTAATTATGATGCGGGCGTGTGGAATGAATGGCATGCCTTATTTGCTGACGGTAGTAGCGGCTGGTTATCCGAGTCTGGCGACCGTTTTGTCTTTACGCTGGAACAAATTGGACAAGAGATCCAGCTTGATACCTTGCAATGTGGTTATAGACAGCCTACTTTTCGAGGTAAAAATTGGATTATCAGTGATGTACGTCTGATTAAAGCAGGCAATTATGTAGGAGAAGGCGAGCTACCTACCGATTTGCCCATGCAGCAGCAAGTGCACAGCATCGATTTGCGCTGCGGCAAATACTTTATGACGGTCGAGAATGCCAATACGAAAGGCAAGCAAAAAATCTTCATAGGTGAAGGTGTTAGTTTAGAATCATTAAAATTACAGCATATCCGCACAGCAGATCAAATTCGCGCTCAGTCAGGCAGAATTAAGGGTAGCGTGCAAACAGGTTCATGCCCATCCTGTGGCGGTAGCATTCAATGGGTCAGCGCCTTAACCAACCACATTATCTGTCAGCAATGCAACAGTACAGTCAGTCTCAGCCAAGATAAGCTACAGTTGCTAAAAAGTAAAAAAAAACGTGATCAGCAGAAACAAAATCTAACCATAAAACCCGGCAGTCAGGCATGGATTGATGGACATAACTGGCTGGTATTAGGTGCAGTAGTCATCAAGGAAATACCTCCCGAAGACGCCTTGAAAAAATGCAAACTACCTATTACCCCATATTCTCAAGATGAAAACGATGAGGAAGATTTTACTTCAGTCTGGACCGAATATTTATTGTATTCACCTAAAAAAGGTTTTTTATGGCTGACTGAACAAGAGGATAACCATTGGTCGCTGGCTAGCACTTTAGATATCTGGCCAAAGATTGATTTTCCAGGCATCATCACACCAGCAGGATATAACGATAAAGATTTACGCTGTTTGTATGATTACGGTGGTCAGGTATTGTACGCAGCAGGGGCTTTCTACTGGCAAGTCAAGGCTGATGATATTAATTACTATCGGGATTTTGGTACTCCTAAACATAAACTGTCGACCACATTAAATCCTGAAGAACAATCTTGGTCTGTGATCAGCGAAGTACCCGCGTCAGCGGTGGCCACATGGTTTCAAAAAGATCAAAAAACGGTTATCCCAGCGAAACCAATGGCAAGAGAAAATGCCGATAATCTGGTTCAAGAACATCTGGGTATTACCGCAAAAGATTTTCGCAATAAAAAATTGCTGCGAAAATGGTGGCGACAAAGTTCAGGATATTCCCTGTATAAATCAAAACTATGGATGTTTGTTTTTTTATTTCTGAATGTGCCTATATTTGGTTTAGCTTGTATTAATGATAATGAAAATGAAAATGATTTTATCTATTTTGCCACTGTGTACTTTAGTTACTATTTGGCTAAATTTTTATTAGGTGAGAAATATTTCGGCAAATTTAAATTGTTTTTAGTGAGAACAAAATTATTTCCTTATTACTGTATTATTTCTGTGATGATTTTGACCACTTTTCACTGGAAGGTTTACAAGGCAATCGTTTACTCTGGTTCTTCCAGTTATCATCATTCTAATAGTCGATGGCATAAATAATGCAAAAAAAATATGCAATAGGGCAGCATGGTTTACTAGAGATTTATCCGCAGGATTGTGGTTGGTTGCAAGATGAACAGGCGATCAAACAATTGCTTTATCAAGCTGCACAAGCAGCACAAGCGCATATTTTAACCAGTCACTTTCACACTTTTGGAGGAAATGGGGGGGTGACGGGCGTATTATTGTTGGCCGAGTCACATATGAGTATTCATACCTGGCCTGAGTATCAATATGCCGCCGTCGATATTTTTATGTGTGGGCGTTTATCAATGCAATCGGCCATCTGCGTATTTCAACAGCAATTAGCTGGAGCACGAATTGAAATACGCTTAGTGCAAAGAGGTTGTACTGAGGAAAGGCAGCATAGTGATTGTGAAGAGATGGCACCATAATGTGTTTGTTACACAATATAAAGGGATAATATCAGTAGTTAAAAAAATCAACGAGTGGGTAGATATGCTTTATGCATGATGCAGATGATCAGATCGCATATTTTCTTCAAAACCGGGTAAATGCGTTTACCAGTGTGTCGATCTCTATGGCGACTGATTCAAGTGTGCTTTTTATCTGCCCACACTAAAAATTCAAAAATTGATATTAAGGTGACAGAAATCAACTTGGTATCAACCAAAGTATAAAACCATTCAGCGCAATTTATCCGGCTATATCACTGGTTTAGCTTAATTTTCTCTTTAACGTCACAATAAAATTTTCAATATCACCATGGAGTGATGGTTGAACTAAACACACTTTTAAACGATCGTTGTAACAAAGTGATTAAGCGATCAATTTAGACGGTTAAACTTGATATCATCCTCAACAACTCACACTTTTAGTGAGCATTAAATCTTGAACAACGTTTGTGACTCAGTGCATGCGTCTGAAAGAATTTCATCAATCAAATAGCAGTTTGACCAAACTATCTTGATTCAACCCGTCACTATTGGATTGATGTTGATTTACTTTTTACCCAAGCCAAACCGTTGGCTGCCTTGACATCAGACTGCATATAAAATGTTTATCCTGAATAAAAGCACTGATAAAACCAGTTAAATCAAAGCACTATTAACGGTGTTGTTAATTCGTTCTTGCCACATGTAAGTTATACGTGCTCTGGATAACAAAAACCACCAGAGAACTGGTGGTTTTAATCATCAAGCTAAATCACATACCATGACCAACTTATTTCCAATAACGCCACCAAGGGATATCGTTGTGATCTCGCCATGGGTTCTGCAGATATGGACTATTGGGAAAATTTTGCCCCAAAACACGTTTGGCATCGTCACTGAGCTTTTGTTCGCCCAGATTTTGATAAGCTGCCACCAAAATAGCTAAGGATTCTTCCACATTGGGTGTGTTTTGATATTGAGAAATGATGATTTGCGCTCTTCCGGCCGCTGCCAGCCAGGCACCGCGTTTCATATAATACCGAGCGACAGACAACTCATGTCCAGCCAGAGCGTTAAGCAATTTTTGCATTTTATCGCGCGCATCACTGGCATATTTGCTATTTGGAAAGCGATCCACCAATTCAGCAAAAGTGGCATAAGCTTCGCGATTGGCTTTTGGATCGCGGTCAGACCAATCTTGTTTGGCTATTTTGCTCACGAATGACTTGTCTTCGTTTAATTGAATCAATGCCTTGAGGTATAATGCATAATCCATATTGGCATGCTTTGGATATAAGCGGACAAACTGATTAATCGCGGCCAAAGCCTTTTCAGGTTCATTGTCCTTATAATAAGCATAAGCAGTATCAAGTTGAGCTTGCTCGGCATGAGATCCATAAGGAAACCGCGCCTGCAGAATTTCATATAACTTCTCAGCGCGAGTATAATTATGGTGCATCAGTTCATCGTGGGCTTCTTTATACAAACGCTGAACCGACCAATCCTGGGTGATTTGGGAGTCTTTATCGACTGTACTTGTACTGGCACAGGCTGTCAGTAATAAGCCTAAAGCCACCGCCAAAAACAAATTTTTCATGAAAGACACTTTTTTGTTAGAGAATGATGACGATTATAACGATGATTTACCTTTTGCGGCAGATCATCATGCAGAAAATTGCAAAAATTGGATCGTACCCAATGAGCTGGCCGGCTTACGCTTGGATGCTGCATTAGCTAAATTAATGCCTGACTATTCCCGCAGTCGCCTGACAAGCTGGATAAAGGAAGGTCATGTTACCGTAAATAATGCGATAGTGGTACCCAAATTTAAATTAATTGGTGGTGAAAACATTCAAGTTGTTATTCAGGCCGATCAGATGCAACAAGCTTTCACCCCTGAAGAGATGCCACTAGATATCATTTATGAAGATGAAAGTGTGCTAGTGTTGAATAAGCCTGCTGGCTTGGTGGTGCATCCGGCAGCAGGAAACTGGCAGGGAACCCTCTTAAACGGTCTGTTAGCCTATTGTCCTGCACTAACACAAATACCCCGTGCCGGCATTGTTCATCGTTTGGACAAAGACACCAGCGGTTTACTGGTGGTGGCTAAAACCTTACCAGCCCAGAATCACTTGGTGCGGCAGCTGCAGGAACGCACTGTTAAACGGACTTATCGGGCAGTTGCCGATGGAATAGTCCCTTTTGATGGCAAAATTGAAACGCTGATTGGGCGAGATCCGCATAATCGTACCCGTATGGCGGTGGTTCCATTTGGCGGGAAAGAAGCCATAACCCATGTCAAAGTATTAGAGCGGTATGCTGACTTTAGCTACATTGAATGTCAGTTAGAAACCGGTCGTACACATCAGATCCGGGTACACATGAAAGCAGCTGGACATCCGCTAGCAGGAGATGCGCAGTATGGCAATCCCCGTCATCCGGCCAGTCCTGAAGTCAAAACAGCGATTAAAGCCATGGCGCGACAGGCATTACATGCCTACCGCTTAAGCTTTGTGCACCCACAAACACATGAAGTAGTGCAATTCGAAGCGCCATTAGCTGCCGATATCTATCATCTTTTATCGGTATTGCGTTTGCAGGCTGGTATGAGTTCATCGCTACGACATGAAGATGAATGGCAGCAACGTCTGGCAACCGAACCAGATGATGAAGACTGGGACGATGATGATTATGATGTTGATGTCATTTACGTGCGTGAATAAGGAAAGCCAATGACTCAATGGGATATGAATCAGGCTTTGGGTCTGAAACACGATGATCAGACATTTTTTGCTGCTCACTGGCCGGCACCGTCTAATGTCCATACCTTACTGACGACACGTCAAGGGGGGGTGAGCCGTCCGCCTTTTGCTACCCTCAATCTGGGCATGCATGTCGGTGATGATATTCAGGCTGTTGAGCAAAATCGAGCTTTAATACAGCAACATGTCGCCAAACCTCTTGCCTATCTGCAACAGGTGCATAGCACTGAAGTGATGGCGGCGACAACAGCGTTAACAGCAGCGCATAAGGGATATGTGCCTGAAGCTGACGCCAGTTTCAGCCGGCAAGGGGAAGCGGTGGCCTGTGCCATCATGACCGCAGATTGTTTGCCGGTGTTGCTGTGTGATCGTGCCGGAACAGTTGTGGCTGCAGCTCACGCAGGTTGGCGCGGGCTGGCCGGTGGGATCCTGCAGAATACTGTTGAGGCTATGCAGGTTCCGGCAGTAGAAATCATGGCTTATCTGGGACCAGCCATTGGGCCGGAGGCGTTTGAAGTGGGCACAGAGGTGTGGAAAGCTTTCTGCCTGCCACAGCCCAAAGCTCAGGCAGCTTTTATCGAAATTGATAATGATCATTATCTGGCTGATATTTATGCTTTGGCGCGACTGGCTTTAGCGGATGCTGGTGTTCATCAAGTGTATGGTGGAACTGAATGTACTGTCTTGCAACGTGATCGCTATTTTTCCTACCGTCGCGAGGGGCAAACTGGACGCATGCTCAGTGCAATATGGTTAGATTAACCGCCAAAAAGTTGTGAGATTAATTTCATATCCACGGCTGAAACACAAAGATGCAGTAGTCTCAAAGTGTTAGAACTGATCCGGCAGTAACAAACCTAAGTTGCACAGTGACCAGATTGATAATGCTTGCAGTATGACAACCAGCCATGAATACGCCAATGTCACGCCGGAACAAGACCTGACTGTCGCACAATCGTGGCAATTTCCTGTTGCAGTGCAGTATTGGCACTGTAACCAAGTTGAGTCGGGTAATTAAACATTTCTTCAACCCAATGGTGGGGCAGAGAGGTGGCTTCATTCGCAAGTAATTGGCTTTGAGACTGAGCATCCTTCACCAACCATTGTCCACCAGCCCAGGAAACCCAGTTTCTCCATGTGCGGGAATAGCAGTGATGGCGCAAGCGGATGTGAAAACCTCGGATATTGATCCAGTTGGCGCATACCGGCACCGGTACAAGGGGATAGATCTTAGCTTGTCGTATCAAATGCCCAGCCAAAGGAAAATCATGATTTCCATACCCGACAGGATCAAGCGTGATTAAATAACGACAACTAATCCCATGTGCTGCCAGTAAATGACTTAGATGCGCTCCATTCCATGCACCCAAACTGTGACCCACGATAAACACTTGCGTTTGAGATCCGATATTTTGCAATAAACGTTGAAAAGCGGGTGCTTCTATTCGCATGCTAAGATTATCGGGTTCATAACGCCGAGCATCGCGATAAAATACCTCAGAATAGCTCAAATAATCACATCGATAGTATTGGTTAATCATCGAAGGGGAGATGGCATACGCTGTTTGCAGGTATTTGCGCAAACGGAAATGGAAACGCCGAGCCAGATGATAGGTCATATAATGCGGTCTGCGTTGATCAAACGGCAGCTTAACATTACCCCATAAAAAAGATTCTTTATCAGCTGCACCACCAATGAAAATGACATAAATCAACGGTGTACGGTGAACTGAAAGACGATCTGGTTCATTCATATTTGACCATGCATTGATAGCAACAAGATGGCAAGCATAAGACGGTGTATATTACCACCATAATAAATTTAAAATAAATAGAATCATTTGATATTCTCAATAACCATAAGGCTACACTTAAAGCCAGCGTAGACAAGCAGCATAGCATGAGCGCGAGAAAGGCTTTTGCGCTAGTTTTTTTCATAACGTGGTTCAGTTGTCTATGCTAAAAAATCAATTCATCATTTTCTCGGGTAGCATGCTTTAATATTCATACACAATCAAACCAACACCTAAAAAGATGACCATTTGTCAGGCAAAAAACCTTGCTGTACCCATAAATAACCTAAATGGCGAATAAATTTTTATTTTCCGGTTTACTTTATAATGCGTATTATGGACATAAGCAAAATATTAATTTGCTAAAATCATTGCAAGAAAAGTACCAGCTAAGCTATTTGTTTATTAGTCATGATTTAACCTTAGTGTACTCAATATGTCATCCAGTGGTGGTGATGAAAGATGGCGAAATTATTGAACAAGGATCGCGTGAGCAGATCTTCTATTCGCCAGAATCTGACTATACCAAGATGCTGCTTTCATTTTTGGATAAGCCGCCTCGAAAAGTGAGTAAAACCCTAATTCATGGAGATAAGATTGAAAATAATGATCAATCAGATGATAACAAAACAGTATCAACGGAAGTCTCAGCCGTTAACTGGGCCGATGCATGGTTAATGAGAAAACAGTAATGTTAAATAATGATAAATGGTTAATTCTATAAATTTAATATAACGATCAACTAAGTAGATTAGTAGGCAAAAAACATAATATCTATTTTATTCGCAACATGTTTATCTATAACATCAATGGATGTTTTGGCGTTGATGTGTACTGATAATCCTTCACAAAATGTGGTTCTAGCAAACAACTATATTTTAAAGGTCGATGATTTTATCGATATACCAGCTAAAGGCATTAAGCAAGAGACTTGAACTTTGCATTACCATGATGAATCAATGGCTAAACACATCGTTGCTTATGATGAAAATGGTTTATTCACTCAAAGCCAATATGACCTCTATTTAAATAACACTCAGCTTAATTATACTGAAAGTTTACAAAAAAAGGATTTTGGTTGGCAAACTATTATCGATAACCAATCTGATAAGAATCATACGATTATCAATTTTAAAGTTGATGCACAAGGTAAAATTGTTGAGTCTGAACAAATTAAAAAATCGGATGCGGAAAATTTTGTTTTTAGCCAAAATGATCGTTACCAATTTGATAATAATAACTGCTTAGTGAGTAAACAAATAACATGGAAAATTGAAGACATTGAAGCAAAACAAAACAATAACGTGTACAGTCAAAAAGGCGATTCAAGTTATACTTTTATCAATCGGTCAAATTTATAAATATGCAATGACACTTTTTCAATCTGTGTATCTTAGATATTTAGTCATTTACCAATTATATAGAGGGAAAAAAGATAAATAATTTTAGGGAGCTTAACAATGATAAAGTTTTTACCCAAAGAGTGGTACCTGAAAAACATAAATTATGTGACAGCAAATACCAGAGAGATTCAGTTGATTGATTCTTCTGCTGCCAGTCATGGGGAGAAATATCCACCAGGAAATACATTTAGAGGATAAAATTAAAATTATGACAGAAAGAGAAATAGAGAATTTATTAAAAAAAGCCAATAACGAAAGACTTTTTGGCGATACGCTAAAGCGCTGGCAATCCTCCATCAGCTACACACTGAATTTCCTAAAGAAAAAAAGTATATAGGCTTATTGGCGAGTACTTACTACGGTAAAGGGGAAAAAGAGATTGCTCTGGAATACTGCGAAAAAGCATTAGCATTAGACCCCAATTACAAAGAGATTTATGAACTAAAAGGAATGATTGCTTATTTAATGGGAGATATAGTCCTGGCAGAACAGTATTATAAGAAGGCATTAGAGATAGACCCGCTATTCGCAGGAGATAGAATACGTTTAGCACAGTTGTATTTTGAACAAAAACAGTATGAAAAAGTCATAGAAGAATGTAGTTTTATCCTTAAGAATAATGATATAGAGAGATGGAGTTATACAATTGAACAAAAAGATATTTTATTAATTAATTGGTTGCTTTCCACGTATTCTTTACTATGGCAAGCTTTTATAGAGTTAAAAGAATATAAAAAAGCAATAGAAACTATAACCGAGTATTTAAAGTTTGCTTCTTGTACTGTGAAAGACCCTTATTATTTTCATCAAGAAGATGAATTATTATTTAAGCTTTATTATTTAATAGGAGATCAAAAGAAATTTGAAGAATACAAAGACCGATGGTTACATTTTTATAAGGTAGTCCAGGGAAGAGTTTTAGGAATGCAAAAAGATGCAGATCAGGGTTATATAATTACAACTAATTTTGATAATTATAATATTGACGAAAACGGTGTTGTACATTAAATAAATAGTATTTAATAGAACATAAATAAAGCAAGTCATGGGGGGGAAATATCCACTAGGAAATACATTTAGAGGATAAAATTAAAATTATGACAGAAAAAGAAATAGAGATATTATTAGAGTAAAAATAGATTATAACTTTATAAACAATTAGAAAAGATTAAATCTAAAGGTTTTGATATTTTTTCAATTAGAAAAAAATAAATTCATTAACATTATTTCATCAATGGAATTTCAGTATTTTACCGATCAGGAGCCATCTAAATACCAATTTGCTTTTCATAAAAAGAGTACATACAAGAACAAAACATTACTTAATGTTAATTCTCATGGCTCTATTAGTTTTCTTCGCCAGGAAGAAAAAGAACAAAAAGAAACCCTACAATATATTTTTCTTATTCTAAAATATACCCAGAAAAATGTTCAATCTCCCCTACTATTTACTCCTGTAAAATGGGCTTATAATACGAAATTGAATATAACAGGAATAAAAAATAAAGAGCATCTACTTTTGAAAACCAACATCTAAGAGAAGTTTCCTTTACCCTTAACGGTACGGCACTCCATATGTATTTCTATTCATATCTATATGATCATTTTCAACGGTTAAACGAATTAGAAATCTTTAGAACAGCAGATGAAAATGCGATGGAAGGCGGAGCCTATTCTAGGATAACTACTTTTTCAGGGTTTAATGATAAAAATGATTGGCTCAACGCAACGGAAGAGGAAGGTTTTAAAAATGTTGTAACCCGACTAGCGACTGAAAGAACAATTACTTATTATTAATCATGTTTTAAAACAAGCGTTAACATATAGATTCAAGTACAGCAAACAAATTTAGTCATGTTCTTTAATCTTATTGGTACATCTGCATCACTCAACATTCATTGAATATTCCAAACGGTTTTTAAATCCGATTAATGATCTAAGCTGATAATTCAAAGTTGGTAAAACTTAGGGCAAAGTTGTTTATACAATAATGATGGTTAGAATTTAACCAGCATTTCTTGAAAATATACATGAATAATTTAGTACGAAAAAACAATCTTTCAATCATCCATTGGCGATAATAAATGCTTATTTTAGCGACTAAATACCCGAATAACCGGCGACAATAACTAAAAAAGTCTCTCAATGAAGATCTGAGCATCTGGATTATTTAAAGCCATAAGAAACGATAATGCTTAAACCATCGATTAAATAAAGTAAAGACAAAATCCTGTTCTATTTTGTATCGATATCCAAAACTTGATATCCATGTTGATATTATTGAAATAATCAAAAAAATTTTCAACATACTTTCTGATTGATTGCAGGTGTTAGACAGTGCTACTGATATCCATACAGGTAAAAAAACAATAATTATTTTAGAAGGATCATGCCTTAAGCATGCTGTAGACCCACCAGTGAATTCTAGGACAAAACTGGTCTGGATAAGTGTTGTCCATTAGCCGAAGAAAAAAGGATTTATCAGCAAGACGAAATGATTAATAAAATAGTATTTGAACAAATGAAATTAACTGCCTAATTTTTTTGCATAAAATATTGCGCAGCATAACAATATGAGAAATCTAACTGCAGACAAATGCATATTGGCTGTTGCAGCGATTTAAGCTTATTCTGATTTATTCAGTATATCGATTAAAGATATGCTTAATTACAATATCATTAAAACAATATGGAATAATTTGAACTTTGCCTGATCTAAACCCTTAACTTGAATTACAGTGGCTATTGACACTCATTAGGTGATCTTTTTAGTTTGACAATCAAATTGTTGCGTCTAGTCATTTTCATCATCAACAGCAACAGCATGCAAGTGTGTCTGTCAGGATCAGTCTGAAAGAAGAGTTAACTTAGAATATGCCAAACCATATTCAGTAACGCTAGACTATTGTTATGAAGGATGAATGTTCGTATTTCATTTGTCGCATGCGGCAACCTAAGTCAATCTAAACTTAATATATACATATCGTTATGAAGGACAATTCATTAATGCTATCGGTTTTAATGTTGCAAACTTCAACTAATACCATCTTTGTTTTGGTTAAAAATGGTTTGAGCGCTTACATTTAAGCTCTGTACTAATATTAAATGATCATAGATTGATGGGTAGATCTCTGGTAATGAGCAAGATTAACCATCTCGTCATTTGCAGTATACGGGTTTAATTTGGCCATGTATCAATATATAAATATGGAATTATGTTGAAACTAACCGGCTATCTTTATTTAATACTTTATTTTTGATCACATAATGGGAAATAAAATAGATATTAATTAATTTAAAAAAGAAGGAGTTCAATGGAAAACAAGGGGATTTTTTAATATTAATTAATTTAAAATAAGAACATAGTCAAATAAATTTATTTAAGTAAATTTTAATCTCATATTGTTATAAAACGTAAACTTATTTATAATAAAAATTTTATCATAATTTGTTTATTTTATATGCAGTTCGCAATACCTTTCTGGCGCGCAGTTAGCCCGTATCATCAGACTCATGAAGACTGGCAAAAGTGGATAGCACAAGGTCAGAAAAGCACTGGATTGGTAGCATGTGAGGTAGATTTATCTTTTTTATCTGCAATAAAAAGAAGGCGTTTAAGTTCAGTAGCAAGATTAATGTTTGCTGCTGCATGGCCGCTTTTAGCTGAACATATTCACTGTCCACTGGTTTTTGTATCGCACGATGGTGAGGTTAACCGCAGTTTTGCGCTGTGGCAGAGTTTTTTGCAGCACGAGGAGTTATCTCCAACTTCTTTTGCTTTATCTGTACATAATGCTATTGCTGGGCAATGGTCATTGATGCGCGCAGATATGAGTGAAAATGTGGCGCTTAGTGCCAAATGTAATGGTTTGGAAATAGGCATTACTGAAGCTTATGGTTTATTACAAGAGGGGGCAGAGCAGGTGCTTGTTGTGGTGGTTGATGAACCGATCAAGCATGAATATGAGGTCATTGCCGAACGTGCGCCTTTTCCTTTAGCTCTCGCTTTAGTCATCACTCGAGGTGATCAGACCAGTTTGAACTATCTGGTCGATGCTGCCCAAAGCACACTGACACAGGGGCAGCAAGATATTAGCTATTACACCAGTACGATTGCCTGGATCGTGCAGCAATTGACCGGCCAAACCAGTCGCAATCAAGTAGATACCCATGGTGTTTGGCAGTGGAAAAATAATCCATGAAGCGTATCAATCGCGTTTGGCGTTTGATCGCCACAACAATGGGTTTTGTGCTGTTTGGTTTGTTTGGCGTAATCTTCAAAATTATTTTGCTGCCATATATTGTTGTTCCAAGCAAAGGTAATTTATCCCGACAAATCAGAGCACGCTATTTGGTGTCGTTAATCTGGAAATGCTTTGTGCATTATCTGTGTATTACTGGGGTGGTCAGTGTTCGATATCATGGCTTTGAACGATTAGGCCAGCCCGGACAGCTGGTACTGGTCAATCACCCGTCATTGCTGGATGTGGTTTTTTTATTGGCTAAGGTGCCGGTACTCAATTGTATTGTTAAAAAGGAGTTGTTGCACAATCCGGTAATGAAAAGCCCGATTATAGCCTGTGGTTTTTTACCCAACGATGAGTCGATGCAGGTCATTGAGCAGGCAGATGCTATGTTAAAAAATGGTCAGAGTTTGCTGATTTTTCCGGAAGGGACGCGCACAGGTTGGGATGGTCAGATCAAATTTAATCGTGGTGCAGTTTCCATTGGCTTACGTAGTGCCAAGGTCATTACTCCAGTCACGATAGTGATGAATCCGCCTAATTTTAAAAAGCATCAACCGTGGTATCAGATACCGAAAAAGAAAGTGCAGTATGATTTTTATGTCGGAGAAGATATTGATCCGCAACAGTGGTTAGAGGCGAAGCCTTTACCGATCGCTGCCAGAGAACTCAATCAGAGTTTACAAGTATATTTTCAACAGGAAACTACCAAAGAAAGAAAATAATGAAGGAATTAATGACTCAGGTAAAGGAATTAATAATTGACTGTTTGGGATTGGAAGATATCTCAGTAGCTGATATTGACGATGATCTGGCTTTATTCGGTGATGAAGGATTAGGATTGGATTCGGTAGATGCGCTTGAATTGGGATTGGCGATACAAAAAACGTTTGGCTTACAAATGGAAAGTGATGGTAGCCAATTGCGTGAGCATTTTTACAGTGCCAAAACGTTGGCCGCTTATATTAATGATAATCAGTCCAGTGGCATAAACTCATAATTAACTGGGGAACGATGTGATGACAGAGCAGGAAATTTACACCATTTTGGCTCACGCCTTAGAAAATTTGTTTGAAATCGATGCGCAAAGAATTACTCCAGAAGCTGATTTATTTACAGATCTGGAAATAGATAGTATTGATGCTATTGATTTAATTGATTATATCAAGCGTGAAACCGGACATAAACTACAAGCTGAAGACTTCCGCAATGTACGCACTGTCGCTGATGTTGTGCAGGCAGTATTGGAGCGGGCTAAGCAGGTAACTCATGTCTAGGCTGTACACAGCCACAAATATTTGTCTGGCAGTTGTAAGTGTCATCTATCCTTTAATCTGGTATTTCGGTCAGCAATATATTGGGGTAACGCCCATTGCGGTCTTAATGGCAGTGATTTGGTTAATGCGAGCATGTTTAGCTAGAACAAGCTATCACAGAATGATCTCAAGTGTGGTGATGGTGATTTTTTTGTGTCTGGCGTTCATCCGTTCGGCCACAGCTATGTACTGGTACCCAGTCATGGTCAGCATGATGATGTTATTGATATTTGCAGGTAGCTTATTTAGCAGTCAATCGCTTATCGAACGTCTGGCTCGATTCAAAATGCCAGATTTACCACCATCAGGTGTGCGTTATACCCGTAAGGTTACACAGATTTGGGTGATGTTTTTCATAATGAATATTTTGATTACCACTGTACTAATTGTCACCGAACAGTGGCAAGCATGGGCGGTTTATACCGGTATTGTGGCTTATGTGCTGATGGGCGTGTTGTTTGTCGGTGAGTTTCTTTATAGACAGTTTTGCTTAAAAAAAGAAATGTAATGTTTGCTGATCAATTATGGATTGAGCGGGCAACCAGTGAAGCATCTTTTGCTACTGGTAGCGCCGATTTAAGCTGGCAAAATGCTCTGCAGCAGATTCAGGCATTGGCACGAGAATTGCGTGAACGACAGGTTCATTCTGTAGCCTTGTATTTTGATGATGCCGCTTCGTTTGCCATGGCTTTGCTGGCGAGTATCGAGGCCAACGTTACGGTTTATCTACCCGGTAATGTGGCGCAGACTAACCGACGCTGGTTAGAACAGACTGTTGACCTATATTTGTCAGATCAGAAAATCGATGATCTGATGCTGCCTGTAATGCTTGATGCAGCGTGGCCGAAACCATCACCTTCTGATCGTCCACCTCTTTTTCAGCACAATATTGATATTTTTCTGCAAACGTCTGGATCGACGGGGGAGCCGAAGATCATTCGCAAAGACTGGCAAGCACTATGCCACGAAGCAAGCACGGTGGCTCAATTGATGCCTGTAGCAGTAAAGTCAAATCAATCTGTGGTTCTCGGTAGTGTCAGCACACAACATATGTATGGTCTGAGCTTTCGAGTGATGTTGAGTCTTTATCTGGGATTGCCGATCTATCGGCAGCGGGTACAGTTTCCAGAATTACTGTTATTGGTTAGTCAGTCACAAAAAGATGTTATTTGGGTCAGTAGCCCGACCTTGCTGCATGCTTTACAACCTGCCCACGATGTTGCCATGGTTCGTTCATGTGTCAAGGCCATTATTTCATCTGGTGGGTTATTGCAAAAAGAATGTAGAACTTTTTTACAACGGCATATCTGTGAGGATGTGATAGAAATTTATGGCAGTACTGAAACTGCAGCTATTGCTTATCGAATGGATGAAGCGCATTGGCAAGGCTTGCCGTCGGTAGTTTATCAAAAAGTTGCTAATGGCTTGGAAGTTCAATCTCTTTGGTGCCCTCAGCCGCAATTATTGGCTGATGCTGTAGAAGAACATCAGCATGGCTTTGAACTCTTAGGGCGGATGGACAGAATCATTAAATTGGCTGACAAGCGAATTTCTTTGGTAGAAATCGAAAATCAGCTTTTAAAACATGCCTGGATCGCCGATGTTCATTTGGTGCAACAACCACAAGGTAGCCATTTGGCCGCTTGGGTGGCGTTAACTTCTGCGGGTATTCAGCAATGGCGACAGGAAGGACGCAAACAGGTTATTCAGCTATTAAAAAATTATTTAGCTGTTGATACCGAGAAGATCGCTTTGCCTCGGCAATGGCGTTTTACGACTCATTTGCCGCGAAATGCACAACATAAATTAAGCCAAAAAGATATTTTGCACGCACTATTGCAACCGATAACCGAACCGATTGTGTTAGCTGAAACCCAAGTGAGTATAGATGAATATTACCTCAGTTTTCAGGTGCCCCTAGATTTGATCTATTTTAACGGGCATTTTGATCAATTTCATTTGGTACCCGGAGTCATACAGCTCAAATGGATAATGCAGTTTTTGCAGCAATGGCAATGGATTGAGCATCAACCAAAACAAATCGAAAATTTGAAATTTCAGCATTTTTTACGTCCGGCAGACGTGGTCACGATGCAATTCAAACGCGACGCTATCCGGCAAAAAATCACTTTCTCATGTAGTTGTGGGGAACAAAAAATTGCTTCAGGTAGAGTGGTTATTGATGAACAAAAGGAGCAACAGGGATGAAGTTGATTGCTCTGATTCCACATTATAACCATGCCGCTACGATCGGGCAGGTGGTTGAAGCCATGGTTGGTATGGGTGTTGATTGCCTGATTGTTGATGACGGCTCTGATGAAGCCGCCAAGAAGGTAGTGACACAATTGCTTAAAGATGGTGTTCAGGTCATCTTTAGAGCAACAAATGGTGGAAAAGGTGCTGCGGTTAAGGATGGAATTAAATACGCCGGTGATCAAGGTTATACGCACGTTTTGCAAATCGATGCTGATGCACAGCATTGTCTAAATGATTGTGAAAAGCTGATTACATTGGCACAGCAACATCCTCAATCTGTTATTTGTGCGCGTCCTGTTTACGGTGCTGATGCGCCAAAATCACGGTTATACGGACGAAAAATAAGTAATTTTTGGCTGGTAATCAATACGCTTTCTTTTGATATTAAAGATGGGATGTGTGGTTTTCGCATTTATCCCTTATCCCTGACAGCTGTGGTGGTGCATCAAGATCGTTTGGGCAACTATATGGATTTTGATACGGAGATATTAGTGCGATTGCATCGCCGTGGCGCCGATTTTGTCTGGGTCGATACGCCAGTTAGTTATGCTGATAATGGGGTCTCTCATTTTCGGGCATGGCAGGACAATGTATTAATTTCAAAAATGCATGCGCGTCTTTTTGCTGACATGTTATGCCATGTACCGCAAATTATTCTGGCTAAAAGGCAAAGAGACAGAAATGGGTAAATCTGTACAGCATTGGGCTAAGCAAAAGGAACGTGGTAACCATTTAGCTTTATGGATTACCCGCCATATGGTTAGATATTGTCCAGCTTGGCTCATGATGCCGTTGGTGTATGCCATCGTTAGTTATTTTTTTCTCACTGCTCCTGGCGCACGACGCAGTATTTCCCGTTATCAAAAATATTTGCTTCAAAGCTTTCCCGAATTGAAACCTTCTCTTCAAGCCAGAGGGGCAGTATTTAAACAGTTTTATAGCTTTGCTATGTCATTGGTTGACCGCTTTGCCGTGTGGCAAGGGCGCATAAAATATGAAGATCTGGTGATTCATGATTTAGACAATTTGTATGCAGAAATAGATCATCCTGTAGTCAATAATCCCGGACAAATATTGGTGTGTTCTCATCTTGGCAATACGGAAATATGTCGAGCTCTGGTGAAAAAACATCCGCATATCGTACTCAATGTCCTCATGCATAGCGCACATGCGGTGAAGTTTAATCAGGCACTCAATGAAGCCGGCGCCAGCCGCATTAAGGTAATCCAAGTGACCGAATTGGATGCGGATATGATGATGTATTTGCATAACTGTGTCAGTCGCGGCGAGTGGTTAGCTATTGCTGCAGACAGAGTACCCATTCGGGGCGAAAAAACGGTTACGTCCTCTTTTTTAGGACAACCCGCAAATTGGCCCCAAGGAGTGTGGCTGATGGCTGGTTTGCTAAAAGTGCCGGTCAACACTTTGTATTGTTTGAAAGAGCAGGGCAAATATCATTTGTATTTACATCGATTTGTTTCCTCTATCAAGTGGCAGCGGCATCAACGTGATGAATGTATCCGCCAATATGTTGAGGAATATGCTCGTCAGTTGGCATTTTATTGTGCCAAAGCGCCTTGGCAATGGTTTAATTTTTTTGATTTTTGGAACCAGAATGACAAAACAACCATGTGAATTACGCCATAGTGTGGTGTTAGAAGTCCCTTTTTTTGATGTCGATTCGATGGATATTGTATGGCATGGTCATTATGTCAAATATCTGGAATTAGCACGCTGTGCTTTTTTACGCGCCATAAATTATGATTATCAGATCATGAAAGCCAATGGTTATGGTTGGCCTGTGGTTCAGATGCATCTTAAATATGTTCGACCGGCGGTTTTCGGGCAGAAAATTCGTATTGAAGCCATATTAAAAGAGTATGAAAGTTGTCTGAAATTCGATTACGTCATCAGTGATGCCAGCAGTGGCAAGAAATTAACGAAAGCATCCAGTATGCAGGTAGCGGTGTGTATGGCAACCGGAGAAACACAATATCAGACACCTTCAAGCTGGTTACAAGCGGTGAATCATGCGCTTACTCATGGGTTAAAGGAGGAAATTTAAGTGTTCAAAAAAATATTTTGTTCAGTGGTACTGGTGTTGTTAAGTTCGTCAATTTGGGCGTTTAATTTGAATGATTTGCAGACTTTGTTACAACAGCCGCAAAATATTAAAGGTCAATTTACTCAACTGCGTTATTTAAAAAGCATGAAAAAACCTGTTGCAGCTCAGGGTGAATTTTTACTTGTTCCGAATGCCGGTTTATTGTGGCAAATGAAAAAACCTTTTGTCGATAGCATGCGCATTCGCAAGAGTGGTATTGAACAGTTAAATGCACAAAACAAGTGGGTTGCCAGTAAGCAATCGGCCAGTGCACAGAAAAATCAGGTGAAACTGTTTTTAAACTTGCTCGCCGGCCAAACCAGTGGTTTACAAAGTCAATTTAATTTAAAACTTCAAGGTAATGCCAAAAACTGGCAATTACAGCTATTACCGAAAACTATGCTGATGAAGCAAATTTTCACCCGTATCGATATACAAGGCGATAGTCTGGTTAGAAAAATCCATTTATATGAAACACAAGGAGATCGGACGGAGATTGCTTTTACTGACATAAAAATGAATATAAGGTTGAATCAGTTTGAACAAAATGCCGTTTTACCGTAAACCTTTCTGGCGCTGGCTGTATTTATTGTTCATTTTGCTGGTGTTTGCAACATTAGTACTGGCATGGCAGCAAAGCAATCGTCTTGATACCGATCTAACCAGTTTGTTACCGCGAGAGAGCCAAACTATTCAGGCTCAGCTCATGGCTAAAGAGCGGATGAACCGCCGGATGAATCGAGATATTGTTGTATTGGTCGGGAGCAACAATGCTGAGGACGCGATGGCTGCGGCAGAGAGCATTCAAAGCAAATGGCAAAACGCTCATCTCTTTCAATTTGTCAGCGGAAAAACTCAGCCCGATTTGGCTGTCTTGCAGGCAGATATAAGACGCCTGAGCTTGGCTGTCGTTCCCGCAGATATTTGGTCGGCGATAATCCAAAAACCGTCAGCAGCGTTCACTAAACAAGCTCAGGCTTTAGTCAATCCTTTCAACGGTGTAGGAATAGTGCCAGTTGAACAAGACTGGTTAGGACTGAGTACCGCCATTATGCATAACATCAGTCAAGACAGCCCGGTTTTTTTCAACGCTGAAACAGGATGGTTAAACATTGAAGACGGTGAGAAAACTTGGGTGTTACTGCGCGCGCGTTTGCCGGAAAAAGCGGGTCTCATTAATGTACCCGATGAGTTATTACCCTTACTGCAACATACCCAGCTAGAAATGGCTGAGCAAAAGGTTGAGGTGCTGATGGCTGGCGGTTCAATTTTTGCTGCGGAAAATAAAACGGTTGGTGAAAAAGAAGGCCAGTACATGAGTGTACTGAGCATGGGTTTAACGTTCCTTCTGTTGCTATTTCTGTTTCGGTCGTGGCGCATTTTGCTATTAGTACTGCCGCTGTTGGTAGGCGTATTGTTGGGGTTAGCGGCCACTGTGGCCTTATTCGGGCAGATTCACATTTTGACGTTGGTAGTGGGTACCAGCTTGGCCGGGGTATTACTGGATTTCCCGTTACACTGGTTGGCCAGCAGTATCGTTCAAAAGCCATGGCAGCGATGGCAGGCGCTACATGTAGTGACTAAAGCCTTTCTGCTCAGTTTGATCATCACCTTGCTCGGTTATGTGTCATTATTAATTACGCCATTGCCCATTTTGCAGCAAACCGCAGTTTTCTCTGCCGTTGCCTTAATGAGTGCTTTTTTGTTCAATCTATTATGGTTGCCATTTATATTTGCCAACGTACAGCTGCGTATAGGTTTGGGAAATTTAAGATTAATGCTGTGGTTTGGTAATGGGGTGATTCGTTGTCGCCAATGGCTTTTACGCCAGAAATGGCCATTATTGCTCATACTATTATTGATTGGTTCGGGTCTGGTCAAATTAAATACCCATGATGATATCCGTCAGTGGATTAATTTACCTGATAGCTGGCTAAAACAAGCAGAAAAGATCGGTAAACTCACTCAAACTATGCCTGCGGCACAATATTTTATTGTGATGGCTGATGATGATGATGATTTGCTGCGTAAAAGTCATTCATTAACACAGCAATTGAATCAGTTGGTTGAGCAGAATCAGTTATTAGCTTATCAATCATTAGATCAATGGGTTGTTCCGCTGGCGGAACAAAAACAACGTCAGCAAGAATTACGCACGTTACAGGAAAACGCTGATCACTGGCAAGAATTATTACAATTGGGTATAGATGAGCAAAGTGTGCCAAACTATTTGCATGCTTTACAGCGTTTACCCGCACAATCGATCAGTCAAAGTCTGAATACTGATTTGGCCACAGCGTGGCAGGATTTATATTTGGGGAAAATGGCTAATGGTAGGGTGGCGGCTATGGTCACTTTGTCTGGAGTGATAGACGTTTCAGCTCTACAAAAGATGGCAAATAATCAGCATGAAGTCTATTTTATCAATGATTTACAACAATTAAACCAGCTATTCTGGCATACACGTAATCTAGCTATCGGATTAAAACTGGCTTCTTATTTGCTGGCCATTGGCATCCTTTCTTATGTATTTGGCTGGCGCAAAGGACTGACCTTATTAGCGGTACCTGTCACGGCAACTCTATTGAGTGTCGCGTTGTTTGCGTTGTTTGGCTGGACAATGTCATTATTTGCGATATTTGGGCTGTTTCTGGTGACCGCAATTGGTCTGGATTATGCCATTTATGTTTCTATGTCTCAGATGACAGCAGAGGAGCGGCTGGCTGGTGTGATGTTAGCCGCGACGACAACAATGATTTCCTTTGCCATTCTGGGTTTTAGTGCAACACCAGCTATTGCCAGTTTTGGTCGTAGTGTTGCATTTGGTGTTTTCTTCAGTGTGATTCTGGCTTTGGCTTTGTTGCCAAAGTTAGAAATAAAGGGGTTAAAATGAATCAATATGATGTAGTTATTATAGGGGCAGGACCTTCTGGATCTATTGCTGCTGCTTTATTAAATAAAAAAGGGCATCGCGTTTGTGTGTTGGAAAAGCAGGTTTTTCCACGATTTGTGATTGGCGAAAGCCTTTTGCCTCATTGTATGGAGTTTATTGAAGAAGCCGGCATGCTTGAGGCTGTGGTAGCCGCTGCTGATGAAGGATTCCAATTTAAGAATGGTGCCGCGTTTACCTGGGGAGATCGTTACACTACTATTGATTTTACGGATAAATTTACCTCAGGACCGGGCACAACCTTTCAGGTGATGCGTGATCGCTTTGATCAGATCTTAATAGAAGAAGCACAAAAACAAGGGGTTGAAGTACGCTTTCAACATCAGGTAAACGGTATTGAGTTTACTGATGAAGCTGCCATTTTGACGGTTTCGGATGAGCAGCAACAAAATGCTCAATTACAGGCCAAATTTGTTCTTGATGCGAGCGGATATGGACGGGTGTTACCGCGTTTACTGGATTTAGAGCAACCTTCACTTTTACCTGAACGAAAAGTTTATTTTACGCACATTGATGATCATGTGACCGATCCACAATTTGATCGGAACAAAATTCTCATCAGTACTCATCCTCAATTTCGTGATGTATGGTTATGGTTTATTCCGTTTAGTAACGGACGTACCTCGATTGGTGTGGTCGGTTTGGCGCAGATACTGGATAACCACGGAGCAGAAGGGGGAGAAGCGATTTTGAAAAAATTTGCCAGTGAAATACCCATGCTCAAGCGCATTTTGACTAACGCTAATTGGGATAACGACGTACCTTTCAGAACCTTATCCAATTATTCAGCGGATGTGAAATCTCTGTATGGTGAACGTTTTGCACTGCTTGGCAACGCTTCAGAATTCCTTGATCCAGTATTTTCTTCTGGTGTCACCATTGCGATGCATTCTTCCAAGCTGGCAGCAGATTTACTGCATCGTCAATTTTCAGGTGAAACTGTTGATTGGCAAAAAGATTATGCCGATGCTTTGAAAATTGGTATCAATGCATTCAAAACCTATGTCAATGGCTGGTATAGCAATGCTTTCCAAAATGTCATTTATGCAGAAAATATCAATCAGGATATCCGACGTTATATCAGTTCGATTTTGGCAGGTTATGCTTGGGATACCAATAATCCATATGTTATCCAATCAGAGCGTCGTCTGGCAGTTTTAGCTGAAGTCTGTGGTGAGGCTCAGGCATGTTGATCAGGTTTGTTAGCATTCTGATATTCATCCTGAGCTTAAGTGCCTGTCAACATACTGTCGATATGGCACATTTACCTCTACTAAACGAACCATTAACTTTTCAAATCACTGATCAGGATGAGCGAAATAGCATGCTGATCGTTGAGCCTTATGCTGATGGGCAGTGGCGTTTTGTGCAAGTTGATTCTCTGGGTGCCCCTATATCGCGGCAGATTCTGCATCAGGGTAAATGGCGAAATGACGGTTTTCTTCCCCCAAATGCCAAAGCACAAAAGTTATTTACCGCCGTCTCTGTTTTAATTAGTAAACAAAAAAACTGGCCGCTTGCAGCTGGTTCAGAACAGATTCGTATTGAAAATACTGCAGAAAGTGGGATTTATCAATTGTATTGGCATAAACAGCAATGGACAATTCGGGAAATAACCAATGACTGATGCAGTTTTTTTAAGTCAGCCAGCTATGATCAGCGCGTTAGGTTGTGGAGTACAACAGCATATTCATGCTTTATTGGGCACCAAAGACAACTACCTGACTGAAGATGAAATGTGGATACCAGCCAAAAAAACATTATATGGCATGGTTAAGGAATCATTACGTGCACTACCTGCTGCAATCCACCCTGATTTGTGTAGTCGTAATAATCAATTGTTATGGCATGCTTTAGCACAGATTGAAGAAGACATACAGTTGACCATTGCTGAATATGGTGCAGATCGCATCGGGGTAGTCATCGGTACCTCCACTACAGGTGGTGATGAAAACATCACGGCATTGGATAAAGGCTTTACCACCGGTGATTGGAAAAGCTGTGGTTACAATCAAGCAAAACAATTATTGTCTTCACCGGCAGATTTTATCGCAGAAGTTTATGGATTAACTCATGTTCGCTATGGGATATCCACCGCTTGCACTTCAGGTGCTCGGGCACTCATCAGTGCGGCCAGACTATTACGCATGGGAATATGTGATGCTGTCATCTGTGGCGGAGTAGATACCTTATCACATCTGACCATCAATGGTTTTCATGCTCTAAATGTTTTGTCACAGGGGCAATGCCAGCCATTTAGTGCTATGCGTGACGGTATCAATATCGGTGAAGCAGCCAGTATTTTTATCATGACGCGTGATGCGACCAAAGGACTGCCTTTGCACGGTTATGGAACCAGCAGTGATGCTTATCATATGTCCAGTCCACGTCCAGATGCGCTTGGAGCACGCAATGTGATCAAAATGGCGCTGGAGCAGGCGAAATTATCTGCCAATGACATTGGCTGGGTTAATCTGCATGGAACGGGCACAGAGCAAAACGATGCCATGGAAGCATTGGCTATCCATACAGAGCTAGGCGAACAAATTTCCTGTGCTTCAACCAAAGCACTCACTGGTCATACTTTAGGTGCAGCAGGTGCCCTGGAAGCGGCTTTTCTGTGGATTGTTATCAGTAAAAAATGCAATAGAAATGGTTATTTGCCCCATCATCGCGCCAATGCAGCCTTGGATGAGTCTTTACCCTTTATTCATTTGACCAAATATCAGGAACGATTCGCCAGCCATCAGCCACGCATCGGATTAAGTACCTCGTTCGCTTTTGGCGGAAATAATACCGCATTAATTATTGGGAGTAATCATGCAAACCCCGATTTATGATGTATCCAGTTTACTTCCACATAATGGCAGAATGGTATTACTCAGTGAAATTGCGGCTTATGATGAACAATGTTTAACCGCTTTTGCTCAGGTTAGTACTGAACAAATCATGGTCACGAACAATGTGTTACCTTCATGGGCTGCCATGGAATTGATGGCGCAGGGGGTCGCTGCCTGGGCCGGCGTGTTGGCGCAAGATGCTGGAGAAAAAGTTCGTCTGGGTTTTTTGCTTGGTACTCGCAAACTAAAGCTCTATTTTGACCAGTTGCCAGTGCCCGCTTTATTGCAAGTCAACATTGAATGTTCATTACAAGACAGCAATGGATTTGGCGTATTTAATAGTCAATTATGGCTCTGTAATGAAGCAAAACAAACTGTGCAGTTACTGGCCGAAGCAGCTTTAAATGTTTATAGCCCCCATGAGGATATAACAAACACATGAAAATGAATAATGATAAAACAATATTGGTCACCGGCTCAGCCCGAGGGATTGGTAAAGCCATCGCATTAACGTTAGCTCAGGCAGGATGGGATATTGTTGTTCACGGTCGTAATCCGCACAGTCAAACTGAAGCTACGGCTGCAGCAATTACAGCAGCCGGTGGGCGATGTCGGACGATCACTTTTGACGTGTGTGACCGTCAACAAGCTCAAGAAAGTTTGTTGGCAGATATTGAACAACATGGTGCATATTATGGTGTGGTACTTAATGCAGGCATCACCCGTGATAATGCTTTTCCGGCCTTAAGTTCAGAAGATTGGGATCAAGTGCTGGGAACCAATCTGGATGGATTTTTCAACGTTCTACATCCGCTGATGATGCCAATGATTCGCAGGCGTAAGGCTGGACGCATTGTTTGTGTGGCATCGGTTTCTGGCATGATTGGTAATCGCGGTCAAGTAAATTACAGTGCGTCTAAAGCAGGATTGATTGGTGCTGCCAAAGCTTTGGCTGTTGAGCTGGCAAAACGCCAAATTACCGTTAATTGTGTTGCACCGGGATTAATTGAAACAGACATGATTGAAGAACATGTTCCCATAACAGAAATTATGAAAGCCATTCCCATGAATCGTATGGGTACCGCGGAAGAAGTAGCTCATGCTGTGGCTTTTCTGGTTTCAGAACAAGCGGCTTATATCACCCGTCAAGTTTTGGCGGTGAATGGAGGTTTATGTTGAGAAGGGTAGTGGTGACAGGCATTGGCGGTATCAGTGCACTTGGACGTGACTGGTCGTCAATTAAAGAAGGGTTGCTGTCATATGAAAATAAAGTCATCTGCATGCCACAGTGGCAGCGTTATGAGGAATTAAATACCAAATTGGCGGCACCGGTATTGAATTACACTCCGCCGAGTCATTGGACACGCAAGCAGTTGCGCAGTATGGGTAAAGTGGCGCAGATGTGTACAGAGGCTGCGGAGCAAGCCCTAGCAGATGCTGGTTTATTGGGCGATGAATCTATTAAAGATGGGCGCATGGGCGTGGCCTGCGGTTCTTCTACTGGCAGTCCGCCTGACATTTGTCACATTAGCGAGCTGGTGTTAAATGGAGATTCTTCGCATTTCAATGCCAATACCTATGTGCGTATCATGCCGCACACTACGGCCGCTAATCTGTCTATATTTTTTGGATTAAAAGGACGGGTCATTCCGACTTCCAGTGCCTGTGCTTCAGGTAATCAAGGCATTGGCTACGCGTATGAAGCCATCAAATATGGCAAGGTAGATATGATGCTGGCTGGAGGTGGCGAAGAGTTATGTGTTTCTGAAGCCTTTGTATTTGACTCTTTGTTTGCCACCAGTCAGTTTAACGATGCAGCAAAAGCTACCCCTAAACCTTATGATATTCATCGTGATGGGCTGGTTATTGGCGAGGGAGCAGGAATACTGGTGCTGGAAGAATATGAAATGGCAAAAGCACGTGGCGCGAAAATATATGCTGAAATAGTAGGTTTTGCCTGCACCAGTGATGGAACACATATTACCCGTCCGGAACGTGCCACCATGCGCCGTTGTATGGAAATGGCATTGGAAGATGCCTGTCTTCCGCCCAGTGCCATTGGTTATGTTAATGGTCATGGTACGGCAACTGAACAAGGCGATATCGCTGAAACACAGGCTACTGCAGAGGTATTTGGCAATGTTCCGATCAGTTCACAGAAGAGTTATCTTGGGCATACGCTAGGGGCATGTGGGGCATTAGAATCGTGGTTTTCTATTCAGATGATGAATGAAGGTTGGTTCGCGCCAACCATCAATCTGAAAGAAGTTGATCCACGCTGCGGTGAGCTGGATTATATCGTTGATCAGATCAGAACGATTGATACGGAATATGTGATGAACAATAATTTTGCTTTTGGAGGGGTAAATTCATCCTTGATTTTCAAACGGATGGATGGTTAGGCCAGCGATGCCAGATGATGTCATGCTTATTCCACGCCCCAAAAATTTGGGTACATTTGGTGACATCGGTATAAATGGCTGGATAAACCACGCTCAGAAACCAAGATTGCTTGATCACGGCAGTATACGCTTGTAATTGAAGTGTAGGAATGTGAATACTTGATTTGGCTGGCTGGATTAATGACCATTTGCAGAGGTCACTTAATTGACCATGGTGTGCTTTGATTAGTGCTTCCTTGAGAGTCCACAATTGGTAAAAAGAGGTCGCCAAATCTTGTTGCTGTGTAAGCCACTCTTGTTCGACTTCAGAGCAGCAAAGCGTTGATAAAGCCAGGAAATCACGCTGTTGTACATATTCTAAATCAATTCCGAGTGGGCAACAGCTGGTGCTGGCAATGAGGGCGGCACAACCCTTTTTATGTGTCAAAGACGTATAAGAATAATCACTGGGCAATTGCTGTTTCAAGAAACGACTGTTTTGCCAATCGAGGCGTTGAGCTAGTTGAGGAAATTCTTGTATTCGTTGTTGATCAGCAAAACCAAGTTTATGTCTATCGTATAGATTAGAGGAATCAGCAGAAGTAAGTAAAACCAAACAATGATTTTTCATAAATTGAATATTTAATATAAGGAATCTGCAATGAAAAAAATTGCTCAACTATTCATGTTAACTGGATTATTAGCGAGTGTATCGGTTGCTCAGGCTAGAGATGATAAACTATTATTATCTATTCAGGATGCTTTAAATATGCCTGAAGCCAAGAAAATAATTGATCCAAAAGTTAAAATTTATTTTGCTCAAGGCTCAGGAAAAGTCATTAAAGCAGGATTGGTGACCAACCGTAAAACCAGTGGCGTGGGAAAAACCGACGATGCTGCCTGTCATTGGGCTTTTTTAGCAGCAGTTAAACAACTTCAACAGCAGGCCGTGGCTGAAAACGCCAGCAAAGTGGTTAATATTGTGAGTTTTTATAAGAAAAATGTGATGGCTGACTCAAAAAAATATGAATGTCATGCAGGTGGTGTCGTAGTCGGTGTTGCATTAAAAGGTGATCTAGCTAGATAAATCACTTTAGTTAAAATTTATTTACCACAAAACACTATTCTATTTTTGTGGTAAATAAATTATAAAGTCATAATTCAAAACGTAGTTTCTGGTAGCGGAAATTGCTTGAAATTGATCTTATGCATCATCATCTTAACAACATGCCTGTTTTATGGGCGGTGCTACGTTAACAAGGTAATGTTGACAAAATGTCTAATAATGACTCATCAATGACGATTGCTGTAAATATAACTTGTCTTTCTGTCTAATTTTACGTATATTTAATTTTGTAGAATAATATAAAGCATAATGATATGAGTGAATTGGACAAAAAGTCTGTTATGCAACTGAATATTGATCGCTTAATTGCCTATTTTAGTGGCGTCAATGCTTTAGCCGAAGCGCTGCAGAAATATTACCCAGAAAATGCAGTATCTGCTGCAGCCATCTACAAGTGGCGCAAGCGTGGTTCTCTGCCTTTGAATCAGCTACAAAAAATCATTTTAATGGCCGAAAAACAAGGCAAGCCGATTGATATCAATATGTTTATGCGACACAACCACCACAGTGCGGAGAAATATACAATGAATATGACCAATAATCGAGTCATTATATTTGATACCACCTTGCGTGATGGGGAACAATCTCCGGGCGCAGCCATGACCAAAGAAGAAAAAATCCGCATTGCACGCCAGCTTGAAAAACTTGGGGTGGATGTCATTGAGGCAGGATTCGCGGCCGCCAGTCCTGGAGACTTTGATGCTATTCATAGCATTGCAGAAGTGATTCAGCATGCAACGGTTTGTTCGCTTTCTCGGGCTAATGAGCGGGATGTGCGCAAAGCAGGTGAAGCCATTGCACCGGCCAAACATAAACGTATCCATACGTTTATTGCCACCAGTCCGCTGCACATGGAACATAAACTGCGGATGAAACCACATGAAGTAAAAGAAGCAGCAGTAAAAGCTGTTAAAATAGCCCGAGAATATACTGATGATGTGGAATTTTCCTGTGAAGATGCATTGCGCAGTGATATTCATTTTTTGGCCGAAATTTGTCAGGCCGTGATTGAAGCGGGTGCCACAACCATCAATATTCCCGATACAGTTGGTTATGCCATTCCGTTTCAAACAGAAGCTTTTTTCCGTGAACTGATCCACAAAACACCAGGAAGTGAAAAAGTGATCTGGTCGGCACATTGTCATAATGACCTTGGTTTGGCCGTCAGCAATTCACTGGCGGCGGTAATTGGGGGAGCCAGACAAGTAGAATGTACCATTAATGGCTTAGGCGAACGTGCTGGTAATGCCAGTCTCGAAGAAGTGGTGATGGCATTGAAAACCCGCCAAGATGTGTTTAATCTGGAAACCCATATCGATACAACTCAGATCGTTCCAACATCCAAGATGGTTTCAACCATCACTGGCTATCCGGTGCAGCCCAATAAAGCTATCGTCGGCGCCAATGCTTTTGCGCATGAATCAGGCATCCACCAAGACGGCGTTTTGAAATGCCGCGAAACTTATGAAATTATGTCAGCCGAATCGGTGGGCTGGAGTAATAATCGCCTGACTTTAGGTAAACTTTCTGGTCGCAATGCTTTCCGAACCAAACTACAAGAGTTGGGCATTGAGCTGGAAAGTGAAGAAGCCTTGAACGCCGCATTTGCCCGTTTTAAAGAGCTGGCAGATAAAAAACGCGAGATTTTCGATGAAGATTTGCATGCGCTGGTTTCAGATGAGCTGGTTAGCCGTGCACCTGATCGCTATAAATACGTCTCATTATGCATACACAGCGAAACCGGCGAAGAGCCGACGGCTGAGATTGTGTTCAACACAGATGGCAATGAAAAACGTGCCAATAGTCATGGGACGGGTCCTGTCGATGCGGTCTTTAAAGCCATTGAAACCGAAGTCAAAAGTGGGGCTGCTTTACAACTGTATTCTGTGAATGCGATCACGGCTGGAACAGAAAGTCAGGGTGAAGTCACAGTAAGATTGGCGCGAGGTGAATATATTGTCAGTGGGCAGGGCGCCGATACCGATATTATTGTTGCCAGTGCCAAAGCCTATTTATCCGCCTTAAATAAACTCGAAGAAGGTCCACGCATCAAAGCCCAAGGGGTGATTTAACCGATTTGTCACTTCAATGAAGTAAAGAATAAAGCCTGTTACGTTTTAGTTTGCTGAGAACGTAACAGGTTTTTTATTTTAAAAATCTTGATTTTTATAAACAAAAAGCCTATTTTATATCAAAGATATTTTACAAATTAAAATTTTTTTGTTTGGGGGTATATGTCTAAAAACACCAACGTAAAGGGGAAGCATTTAATTTTCTGAAGGGTTAGGCACAAGAAGACAAGCTGTCTGATGATGGCAAAGATGTAGCAATGCTGGAGCCTGAAGATAGGCAGGTATATGGCAGACTTCATGACCCAGAATTGCATGAAAGGTGTGATCTATACCAATGCATGAGTGACAAGCAAAAAAGATTTCAATTTAGTTTGAATATTTTGATTAATTTATTATTTCACTGAGAATATTATGCATTTAACCAGTCGTGAACAGGAAAAACTGATGTTGTTTTTGGCCGGCGAACTTGCCGCCAAACGGCGTGCTCGCGGGCTACGACTCAATTATCCAGAGGCCATTGCTTATATCAGCAGTCAGTTGCAGGAAGCGGCAAGAGATGGCAAGCGTGTTGCCGAACTGATGCAATTGGGCGCGACTTTATTAACTCGAGAAGATGTTATGGATGGCGTAGCTGAAATGGTGCAGGAGGTACAGATTGAAGCCACATTTCCTGATGGCACCAAGCTGGTGACGGTGCATCAACCTATTCGTTAAGCATGCGATAAGTGTATTTCAGTTTTTTAGGGTAAATTCATACCGACTAACCTGGCAAAATTAATCGGTCATATTGGTAGAGTAACAGGACATTTTTATGATTCCCGGAGAATATATTCTGGCAGATACAGATATTGTGGCTAACCAAAATCGCCGTACGCTATCAATCACTGTGGTTAACAGTGGCGACCGTCCGATCCAAGTTGGTTCACACTATCACTTTTATGAAAGCAACGCTGCATTAAAATTTGCTCGCGAGCAGACTAAAGGCATGCGACTAAACATACCCTCTGGTAATGCAGTGCGTTTTGAACCGGGGGAAGCCAAAACGGTGGAACTAACAGAGTTTGGTGGTCGAAGAATGATATTTGGTTTTCATAACGCCGTGAATGGCAAAATTAGCTCTGATTGAGGTTGGTTTTAAATTGTAAGTAAGCCCTCGCAAGTAGACATAAACGTATAGCTGTTTTGATTGAATCTTTGTCAATATAGAAAATAAATATTGAAAAAGCATGAAATAGAGAATAATGACATGAGCTTAAACATTTCCCGTCAACAGTATGTTGCCAATTACGGTCCCACTATCGGAGACAAAGTTCGCTTAGGCGATACTGAGTTATTGGCCGAAGTTGAATGTGATTTACTCACGTATGGAGATGAGGGTAAGTTTGGCGGTGGTAAATCTATTCGGGATGGCATGGCACAATCAGCAACTGCGCCGCGCAACAATCCCAATGTGCTCGATTTAGTGATCACCAATGTACTGATCATCGATTACTGGGGCATTGTCAAAGCTGATATTGGTATACGTGATGGCAAAATCGTCGGGGTGGGGCAGGCTGGTAATCCTGATACCATGGATGGTGTCAGTCCGAATATGATTATTGGTGCATCCACTGAAGTGCATAATGGAGCCAATTTGATTGCTACTGCTGGTGGAATTGATACCCATATTCACTTTATTTCACCCCAGCAAATTACCCATGCCATTGAATCCGGTATTACAACGATGATTGGTGGCGGTACAGGACCTGCGGACGGCACTAATGCTACCACGGTGACACCGGGGGCATGGCATATTGAAAAAATGTTGCAAGCTGCCGAACAGGCTCCAGTCAACCTTGGCTTTTTCGGAAAAGGCAATTGCGCCAGTCTTGAACCCTTGCGCGAGCAGATTGCTGCTGGGGCATTGGGCTTAAAAATTCATGAAGACTGGGGGGCTACAGCTGCGGTCATTGATGCATCATTACAAGTTGCAGATGAAATGGATGTGCAGGTGGCGATCCATACCGATACCCTAAATGAAGGTGGATTTCTAGAAGACACCATGCAAGCCATTGATGGCAGAGTAATCCATACCTTCCACACTGAAGGAGCTGGGGGTGGTCACGCGCCTGATATTATCAAAGCAGCTATGTACCCGAATGTTTTACCAGCTTCCACCAATCCGACTCGTCCCTTTACGGTCAATACCATTGATGAACATCTGGATATGCTGATGGTGTGTCATCATTTGGATAAAAACGTTGCCGAAGATGTGGCCTTTGCCGATTCACGTATTCGTCCTGAAACCATTGCTGCTGAAGATATCCTGCATGATATGGGGGTCTTTTCAATCATGAGTTCAGATTCACAGGCGATGGGACGGGTAGCAGAGGTGATTTTACGTACCTGGCAGACCGCAGACAAAATGAAGCGGCAGCGTGGGCGTCTGGCTGAAGAAACGGGTGCCAACGATAATTTTCGCATCAAACGCTATCTGGCTAAATACACCATCAATCCAGCGATTGCTCAAGGTATTAGTGACTATGTTGGTTCAATTGAAGCAGGTAAATTGGCTGATATTGTCTTGTGGAAGCCAGCGTTTTTCGGAGTAAAACCAGAAATCATCATTAAAGGTGGGGCCATTAGCTTTGCACGAATGGGTGACCCAAATGCTTCTATCCCGACACCGCAGCCGGTAATCTACCGTCCTATGTTTGGTGCGTTGGGTCGCGCGGTGCAAGATACAGCCGTACTGTTTGTTTCGCAAACAAGCGTGGAAAATGATATCCGCAACCAGTATGGCTTAGGTAAACAAACTTTACCGGTGCACAACTGTCGTAACATTGGCAAAAAAGACTTGATTCACAATCATAGCATGCCAGAAATCGATGTTAATCCGGAAACTTATGCAGTGCGGGTTAATGGTGAACATATTACCTGCGAACCCACTGAAGAAGTCCCTTTAGCGCAAAGGTATTTTCTGTTTTAAAAATGAATGAATAAACAAAAATGAATTTGATCATCCAAACCATCATTGGCAACCAGCAATCGCTTAAGCAACAACAGCGCTTGCATACACAAAATATAGATACCGTTAGCTTGCAATGGTTTGAAGCAGACCGGCGTATTATCCGCACAACCACAGCCGCAGGACGGGATATCGCTTTTCGTTTGTTGAAAGAAGGACAGCGTTTGCATCATGATGATGTGGTTTATCTGGATACACAACTGGCGATTGTGGTGCAGATCGAGCCAAGTGAAGTAATGGTGCTGGCACCACAGACTTTGCCTGAGATGGCACGTGCCTGCTATGAAATCGGTAATAAACATACCCCTTTATTTTTAGATGGCAATGAATTATTGCTGCCGTTTGATAAACCATTATTTGAATGGTTACAGGCAGCCGGTTTTGCCCCAGTACGCCAGCAACGCCGATTAAGTGAGCAATTACGCGCCAACTCTGCTCCGGGTGTCGGAGGCGGGCACGCCCACAGCCATGCCCATGCTTCGTCCGATCATCACCATCATTGATATGTAACGATATGACTGCTTCCGATAGGTCGATTGATATACATTCTTTAACGCGTAATGGCTTATTACTGCAACTGGCTGATCCTACTTTACCCATTGGGGGGTTTAACCATTCTGGTGGATTGGAAACCTTTGTACAGCAAGGTTGCATCTCTGATGCAGCTAGCCTGAAAGAATTTGTTCATACCCAGTTGCAACAAAATTGGCTCCATAATGATGGAGCCTACGTATCACTGGCCTACAACGCCAGTTGCGCCCAGAATTTACCTGCATTGATTCTCTTGGATCAACAGATTGGGGCAGCCAAAACGGCGCGAGAGTTGCGCGAATGTAGTTACAAGCTTGGGGTACGCTTGTTAAAAATTTTCGCTCCACATATCCATACGCCCATCGTCACAGGCTTTCAGGCTGAGTTGACGGCGCGAAGGGTACGGGGATTTTATCCGTTGGTGTTTGGTTTGTTGGCAGCTGCGTTGCAGTTGGATAAAGCTGCTACTCTACAGGCATATTATTACAATGCCGTTGTCGGCTTGATTACCAATGGTGTCAAATTGATTCCTCTCAGCCAGATGGCTGGGCAGGAAATTTTGATCGAACTGCATGCCACAATAGCTCACACCGTTGCAGCCAGTTTGCAGCCATCTCAAAAACATTTGGGAGCAACCACGCTGGCTACCGATATTAGAGCCATGCAACATGAACGATTATATACTCGTTTGTATATGAGTTAGATTCATCATTATGGAGAATGCCATGAAAAAAATATTAGCTCTATCCTTATTTACCCCAGCATTGGCTTTTGCCCATCCCGGTCATTTATCCGAAGGCTGGTTAGCAGGAATTCTACATCCGCTCAGTGGCTGGGATCATCTGCTGGCGATGCTGGCGGTTGGGTTGTGGGCCGCCACTTTTCAAGGTAAAGCGCGTTGGCTGATCCCAGTAACCTTTGTTGCTGTAATGATTGTCGGCTTTATCGCTGGCTCCCAAGGGATAGAGATACCGATGATGGAACAGGGAATAGCTGCTTCGGTTCTGGTATTAGGATTGGCTGCCGCATGGCTAAAAAAAGTACCGGTGTCTGCTTCTATGATTTTGGTCGGACTGTTTGCATGGTTTCATGGCGAAGCACATGGCGCAGAAATGGGGGCACATGGTGCATTTAGTTATGCATTTGGCTTTATTTTGGCTACCATTGCGCTGCATGCTTCTGGTTTTATTTTGGGCACAATGATGAACAAACAGCAATGGTTATTACGTTTATCAGGTAGCTTAATTGGTCTGATTGGTCTGGGCATGTTGTTGACTGCCTGAACGATTTACTGAATCAAATTTTCTACTCCAAAACGGGCAATAAGTTTTTATTAACATTTACCAACAGCGATTAGATTCCACCGTATATTTGGATTTAAAAAAACCTAAATCTGTAGCTGATTGCCTAAGTGCACAGCTTCATGGGAAATACCATGCGTCAATACATTAAAATCGGCGTCGCCGGTCCGGTAGGTTCCGGTAAAACTGCCCTGATTGAAAAGCTTACCCGCCAAATGGCTCAGCACTACAGCATTGCTGTGATTACCAACGATATCTATACACAGGAAGATGCAGAATTTCTGACTAAAAATAGTTTGCTGCCACCTGAGCGCATTATGGGAGTGGAAACCGGTGGTTGCCCACATACCGCCATCCGCGAAGACGCCAGCATGAATCTGGAGGCAGTAGATGAAATGATCGCGCGGTTTCCGGACGTCCAGATTGTCTTTATCGAAAGTGGTGGCGATAATCTTGCTGCCACCTTTAGCCCAGATTTAGCCGACGTAACGCTGTTCGTTATCGATGTGGCTCAAGGCGAAAAAATTCCGCGTAAGGGTGGTCCAGGGATTACCCGTTCTGATTTACTGGTGATTAATAAAACCGATTTAGCTCCATATGTTGGTGCCAGCCTTGAAGTCATGCAGCTTGATGCGCAGCGGATGCGGCAAGGACAACCCTTTGTTTTTACCAATCTGATGGCTGAAGAAGGAGTAGCAACCGTAATCGAATGGATCAGAAAATACGCCTTACTGGAAAATGTGCTCGAACCAATAGGCCTTATCCGTTGATGCATAGCCAATTACAGCTTACTACTCAGCTTAATCAGAGCGGACAGACTATCTTAGCCAGCTGTTTTTACACCCCGCCTCTGAAAATCCTGACCTTGCCGCGCATGACAACACCAGTGTGGCCGCAGGCATTGCCGGCGATTCAGATGAGTTCCTCACCTGGTTTGTTGGCGGGAGATCACATAGATATTGCCATCGAGTTGGCACAGCAAACTCAGTTATACTTGTTTACGCAAGCCTTCACCCGCGTGCAATCTATGCCGGCCGCAACTGAAGCGCAGCAACATACACATATCTGCCTGCATGAACACAGCCGCCTGTGTTATCTGCCTCATCCATTAGTTTTACATCGCGATGCTGCCTTAACCCAAACTATGCATATCAATCTGGCGGATAACTGCCAGCTAATTTTGGGCGAAATCATCGCCTGCGGTCGCGTACTGAATCAAGAACGATGGGACTTTCATTACTTATCGTCAACATTAACCCTTGATTATCAGCAACAGCCACTGCTCCGTGACACTATTTACTGGCAGCCGTCGTTACAACCGCTGAATGTATTAGGGCAGATGGAGCACTACACCCATCAGGCCAGTCTGTATTATGTGAATACCGGCGCCAGCAAAGCAGAAATACAGCAACTCATTAACCAGATATACACTGCCTTGTTGCCAAACTGGCCTTTTGAAAACAAGGCTTGCCTGTGGGGGATTACTCAAGCTGCCGATGGTGCTTTATGTGTGCGTGCTGTGGGAATGAGTGCGGAAAATTTGCAACGACTTTTATTAAATATTGTAAGTCATCTGTCATAAATAAAGATGATAACAATTTTGTAACAGTCTTGTTTACCAAACAAATGTTAATTTAAAAAATATATTTTATAATAAAAGCATAATTCAACTTTGCCCAAAAAATCTTCATCAAAATACTTCAGTGTTGAATTAGGTTTAAAGGCGACTAAGGAGATGGAAGAGGGTTTATGGATATCTTCAAATGGCAACTTGATACACTTTTTTCTTCAGAAAAATAAAACGTATGGCTTTCTATCTCAATCTTTTTACAACAGAAACATATCAGGCTTTTTCTCATTCAGATAGAACAATTCCTGCGTTCCCAATTCGACAAGAAAGAGCAGCAAAACGGCTCAAAGCAGATGATATGCTGATTTGCTATATTACTCGTCTATCTCGCTGATGTGGCCTACTTAAAATCATCGATAATTCATTTTTGGATAACAAACCCATTTTTGTGGAAAACGATGATCCCTATATAGTGCGCTTCAGCGTTCAGGCTAAGGTATGGTTGCCTTTAACTGAAGCACTGCCTATTCATCGTGATGAAAATTTGGCAACATCTTTCGTTTACCCAATCATTGAATAAAAATGAACAGGGTTGGACAGGCATGTTACGTCAAGGTTTGAATAAGTTTAATCATAAAGATGGTCTATTCCTAGCAGATGCTTTATTAAAACTATCAAAACATTGTGTGAGTTATCCTTTAAATGAAAAGGAGCAGAAAAAACTAAAAACGCATACGGTTAATCGGATTGATAAAGTCGTTGAAGTTTCAATACCTGACAATGTCGATGAAACTTTAACAGCTAATGAGCAACTTCAAACACAGAAAGTCCGTGAGTCGATTAAAATGCAGGCATTACTGGCGCAGATAGGTGCTTGTATGGGGCTAAGTGTCTGGCTGTCAGGAAACAGTATTTCATGAAATCCGCACAGCGGTTTTTTCTCTTCTAGATAAAGGTACTTTATCAGAAAGCTAAAGTTATATTTCTGACAAAATATAATTTAATTACTTATGAACTTCATGGAAAATTATGATTTCAAATGCATGATCATTTTGGTTTAGATTATCTGGACTTTAACAATATAATTAGGATATTTCATTACTTAGTTTATTTGACAACTTTTTATAGGCTATAAATCTTTATAACAAAAATATCATTTACCAGCGAATTTAATTTATGAAAGCTTTTTTTTATCTACTTACCAAGAGGAATTTATTAGAACTGTTAATTATCCTGATCATTTCCTTTATGCTGTTTATGTTATATTTGGGTGGATTTCCTTCCGGAGAATGGATTGCTTTAAATCTATATCCTATTATGGCAGGGATAAGTTCCTGGATAATTGTTCAATTAATAGCTTTTATATTTAAAATAAAGATTACTTTAAAATATCATTTATTGATGTTTTTAGTTAATATTCTATTAAGTATGGTTTTTATATATATTTTAATAAAATTATAAATTTTACTAAACCATTTGAAAGAGTTAAGCAAACAGAAACATTTGGATAGGATGACTGATGCAGTAGTTGATGATTATGCTGAATATGCAGAATTATAGTGTTTTTATGGAACATAAAAAAATAATTAAGAATGCTCAATAGCAGCACTAATTTTAAAACTTGAATCATTGAAAAAATGTTTAAACACTCATGCATACAAAATTAAGTCTGATTTAACGTTTATTTATTTTATTATTTTAAAAATATTAATTTAAGCTTCTGCTGAGCAAATTGTGAGTGCCATCAATGATTAGGCCCGCTTTATCTTGGGTAAATGGCTAGGCTAACTCATAATTACTTTGTACTACTAATCCATCATAAGCCGGCTCACAGTTTTTAGGGCAGCGCTGCTTTAGGTGATGATATTCCTGCATATGGGTCATGTGAATAAAATAGGTCTGTTTTGCTTGTATGCGTTCGGCGTAATGAAAAGCTTGTTCAGTACTGAGATGGCTTGGATAGGGCGTGTCCATCAGACAGTCGAGAAACAAGTAGTCTAGACCGTGTAAATGCGGAAAAATGGTTTCGTCGATATGATTGAGGTCGGTAAACCAAGCGATGTTGCCAATGCGATAGGCACTACTCATCCAGTTACCATGCGGAACGGTAAAATGCCACACTGGAACATCTTCAATATTGAGCACACTGCATTCACCCTGATTAAGCGGTAATTCCTGTGCAGTTAATACCGGTCGATTCCAGTGACTATTCTGGGGCAAAAATGCGTAGTCAAAACGTGTACATATATTGTTAATGGTTTGATGATGTCCATAAATCGGGATGGCAGCCTGCTGTTGATAACAAAATGCGCGTAAATCATCAATGCCGTTTAAATGGTCAGCATGAGCATGGGTGTAAAGCACCCCATCGATGCGAGGTAGTTGATGGTGTAAAGCCTGATGATAAAAATCCGTGCCGGTATCAATCTGCCAATGCTCTGCACCAATTTGGATATGCGCACTGCAACGTGTGCGCCGATTTTTGGGGTCATGGTTGCTACAAGTAGAGCAATGACAACCGATTACTGGTGCGCCAGATGAGCTGCCACAGCCGAGTACAGTCAAGGTAATTTGCGTCATGATTGGCTGATCAGCACTGGAAGTTTGCTGAATAGGCGATAGGTATTGGCAGTCGTGGCTTCTTCTATTGTAGCCATACTGTCGCCACGCAGTTGGGCAACAAATTCGGCGGTATAACGGACATAAGCTGGCTCATTTTGTTTGCCTCGTTTTGGTACCGGCGCCAGATAAGGGGCATCAGTCTCGACCAGTAGGCGGTCTAAAGGAACGTATTTGCAGGCTTCTTGTATCTGCTGAGCATTCTTGAAGGTGACAATACCGGAAAAGGAGATGTAAAAGCCTAGATCAAGTACCGCTTTGGCAAAGGCTTTATCTTCGGTAAAGCAATGAATGACGCCTTGCTGTGCATGATTTTCCCGTAACAGGCGCAAAGTATCATGACCGGCATCACGAGTATGGATAATCAAAGGCAAACCGGTGTGATTAGAAGCCAGTATGTGGGTGGTAAAACGTGCATGCTGCCAAGCCAGATCACCACTGCACCAATGATAGTCAAGACCGGTTTCACCGATACCCACCACTTTAGGATGTTGTGATGCTTCGATCAGTTCATCCACACTCATTTCTGCAGTGTCTGGATTTTCAGGATGAATGCCGACGCTGGCATACAGGTTGGGATGCTGCTCAGCTAATTTTAGCACTTCAGCAGCACTGTCACGGTCGACGCTGATCGCGATAGCCTGTCCGATATCCGCCTGAGACATATGCGCCAAAATGTCAGATAAGCGTCCAGCCAGTTCAGGCATATTCAGATGGCAATGGGAATCAATCAGCATGATTAAAGAGTATAGGTGGTACGTTCGCTCAAAAGTAAACCGGGTAAAAGCTCCTCTATCGCCTGTTTGATGGCGACACTTTCTTCATCCTTTCCGAAAGCCAATCCAACACCTTTTGGCTGACCGGTGGATGTGGGTGCAGAGTTGATCCAGACAACATTGGTACGCAGGAATTTAGGTTCGTTAAATTCTGGTAAATTGGCGGCCAATAAAACCTCATCACCCATTTGAAATTTATCATTGGTTGGGGCAAACAGTCCACCATGTTGCAGAAAGCCCATGTAGCTGCGATAAAGTGCTGGTTTATCAGGAATAATTAAATTGAGCATTTTGCCCGGAATGTTATTAGGTGTTTCAGCCATGAATTTCTTTCTTTATTGGTTGTTATGGTGTTGCCACAATTGCAGATAGTCAATAAATAAATCTTCTAGCTGCATTTTAACATTGAGGGTATGTCTACCGTAAGGGGTCAAGGCGGTTAGTTTATCAATTAATGCAAACAGTGCCAACGGATCCAGCGACGCGCTGATTTCAGCCAAGGTTTGTTGCCATTGAGGGTAAAACTTTACTGGAATTTTTTGTTGCGCTAATGTCATATCTATTAGCCATTTGCTCATCCAGTCTAAAAAGGTAGCCAACGCCAGCTTCTGCTTATCAAATGAGGCGGCATAATCCATTAAAGCCAATAACCGTGGTTTGGCCAGTAACGGTAGTAACTCCTGTCGCAGTTGGTTATGCGCTGTTTCTTCCTCAAATAACGGAGCCCCACCATGAAAAGCAAGTAGATCCGCAGCCTGATCGCCATGGTGCTGTTCAACATAGGCTAACGCCTGTTGGTGATTGGGTTTAAGTAGTGCCACTTGGCGACAGCGACTTTTAATAGTGGGTAATAAGCGATCTTTATGATGGCTGACCAGAATGAAGGTCATGCCAGCAGGGGGTTCTTCCAATATCTTTAATAAAGCATTGGCTGCCTGCGTATTCATACTTTCCGCAGGATAAATTAAAGCAACGCGTCGGCCACCTCGATGGGCACTCAGATGGGCAAAATCAAGTACTTTACGCACCGTCTCAACCTTGATTAACGCCAGCTTACGTTCGCTTTTGCTTTCATCCGCTTCTTCCGGACTTACGAGTAAAAAATCTGGATGGCTATGTTGATTGAACAAGTGACAAGAAGGGCAGTGACCACAAGGCTGATGCCCAGACTGAAGCGATTCACATAATAAAGCTTGAGCCAAGTGCTCGGCAAAAGCCAGCTTGCCGATACCTGGCGGACCATACAGCAGCCAGGCATGTGGCTGTTGCTGCCAGTAGCGATCGATTTGTTGCCAGATAGGGGTTAGCCATGGATAAATCATGAATGGTATCCAAAAAGTTGGCTTAAAGAATGACTGATCTGAGCGGCAACATCGGTTAATGGTTGATCACTTTGAATAACGCGATAACGTTCTGGAGCTGATGCCGCACGATTCAGATAAGTTTGTCGTGTGCGTTCAAAGAAATCATTATCAAGCTGTTCAAACCGGTCTGGATGTTCATTCTGGGCTAAGCGCTGTTGTGCAACCGTCAATGGGATGTCGAGCAATAAAGTTAAGTCAGGATGCAGCCCTTGTTGCACCCAATTTTCCAACACAGCTATGTCGCTCAATGGAATATCTCTACCGCCACCCTGATAGGCAAAAGTGGCATCAGTAAAACGGTCACTGACAACATGTGTTCCGGCAGCCAGTGCTGGTTTAATCACACTATCCAGATGTTGCTGACGCGCAGCAAACATCAACAATGTTTCTGTACGGGCATTCACTTCGGTGTGAGGATCAAGCAGTATCTGGCGTAAAGCTTCACCTACTGCCGTACCACCGGGTTCGCGGGTGAATAAAACCGGCAACTGATGTTGTTCAAACCATAGACGAATGGTGTTCAGATTAGTGGATTTGCCGGCACCATCAATGCCATCTAAGGTGATAAATTTTGCTTTCATGACGATATAAACAACTTTAAAATCGGATTATTTTTTCAATATATACTGGCGTACCGCAGCATTGTGTTCCTGTAAGTTCTGACTAAACTGGCTGCGACCGCTACCGTCATTTCGGGCTACAAAATAAAGGTAACTGTTACTGGCCGGATGAGCCGCGGCTTGTAAGGCAGCCTTGCCGGGTAGAGCAATAGGAGTTGGCGGTAAGCCATTTCGAGTATAGGTATTATACGGGGTATCACGCCGCAGATCAGCTTTGCTGATTTTGCCTTGATAGGCGCTACCCATGCCATAGATAACCGTAGGGTCGGTTTGCAAACGCATGTTTATTCTTAGTCGATTGACAAATACTGCAGATACATTGGTTCGGTCCTCAACGTGACCTGTTTCTTTTTCAATCAGACTAGCCATAATGAGCAGTTCATAAGGAGATTGATAGGGTAGATTTTTTTGGCGCTGATCCCATGCAGTTTGTAACTGATTTTGCATGGTTTGATAGGCTTGTTTATAAAAGTTTAAATCACTGCTTTCAGCACTGATGTCGTAAGTTGCCGGAAAGAATAAACCCTCTGGGTTGGTATAAGGCGTATCGGCAGCGATGGCTTGTAATAATTGTTTGTCTGACCAATCCCGCGTGATGTGTTCGATATCAGGCGTACTGTTCACAATTTTGCGCATCTGAGCAAACGTATAGCCTTCGATCACTTGAATACTGATACTGTCCGGCTTTCCCTCGCGCAGACGCTGGAGTATATCCCAGCTGGATAAAGAGCTCGGCAAGCGGTAGTTTCCGCGGTGAATTTTATCACTCATGCCCAGCATATAGGCTGTTCCCACAAATACCCAGCGGTTATAAATGATGTTATCCGCCGCCAAAGTTCGACTCACGCCACTGATGCCGTAACCAGCCGGTACTTTAAGCCGGTATGGCTTGATACTGCGAGGCATAAATAATAAAGCTGTCCATACCATAATCAGAAGTAATACCATTGCAATAATTATAAAAGGTAACTTCCGTCGTTTAGTACGCGGCATAAATGTTCCTTGCTTGCAGACTAGATGTATATTAGAAAAGCGTAAGTATAAATTCAATTAGTCGCAGCGACCACTCATCATTTACATTAAATTTTTTTTCGCGCTACGGGAAAGATTTTAGAATCAGCAACAGTGGATAAATTTAGCAAGTCGATGTAATAGGCTTGCAAAAATTTTTAATTCAGGTAGAATGCCCAGCCTGTCTGCTAAAAAAGCAAGGCAATTATGGGGGTATAGCTCAGTTGGTAGAGCGCTTGCATGGCATGCAAGAGGTCAGCGGTTCGATCCCGCTTACCTCCACCAATTTATCACACAGATTCAAAGATTTAAGTCGCATTGCCCTGCGGCTTTTTTTATTGGGTTTGTGTTGGTGTCAATATGGTGTCAAATTGTGAAGAATTTCCAATGCATGACGACATATGTACTCTACGAGTGGTTTGTTTGGCGTGCTGGTGAAATTTTATTGACTCCAGCTGTGTGCTAAATACCCTGTTCAATAATCCATTTAAGATTAAGCATCTATGCTTTGAAAGACTTTCATCAATAAACCAATGATGATTGATAAACTTGAAGGGATAAAATCAACTGTTGCGTTGAAATTCGAAATCGTCGTCTGCATACATTTTGCTGATCTCTTTTTGGTAAACCCATGTCGCTAGGATCTCGTCATTCTCCCATCCTCTTTCCACTCAATGTTCTTTGATGTCAATATTTAATAGCTAGGGTTCATGGACGTCTTTAAAGTATAAAAAAACTGTAGGTGAAAATACATTCCAAATCCGGTTGCTTATTTTGCTATGCCTTTATACTCATCACAAATAAATGCAGCCAGTCTTGAATGATAAAATGGATGCGCTCAGGGTAGCTGTGACATGGCAAAATCGGTTGTTGCGCCTTTCAGAGTAGGCAACTCGTCGATAACGGGAAGATTGGCTGCGCATAAACCAAATGCTGAAAAAAGCAACTTTAATGTGGACGCCGCAACTGAATTTCATAGCTAAATCATCCATTAAAAAAAAATTCTGCAGCAAACTATTAAAATGTAGAGCAGATTATTCTATATCATGATAAATGGATATCATTACCTTTAAAGCATCTGTATTACAGCAAAGATGAATCATTTTTGTTGCCATAGCCGATAAACATCATCCATGGCTATAGCAAAATGATATTTTGCCTTAATCATTCTTTCATTTGATAAGTATAAAATGCTTTTCAATTTTCAATAGCAAATCATGCTTTTATGCTCAATTTAATTCTAGAAAATTTCCATGAATCTGCATTTATTCGTTTTTGACCATCATATTGCGTGAATAAATCAGCAATATATGTTTCATTAATAGATAATTTGCTATCGGCTATTTTTATCCAACCATAACTTATCAATGTTATCTAAAAGATAACATTTTGCAATATTGTCTATATCTTTCTTAGATCAAATTAGCACCTTGATTGATGTTTAGCTGTAAATGATTCATGTTTGCATTGAAAACGCCCCAAGCATGGTTGAGGCGAACGGATCAATTTTGCAGCGGATGCAATAGGGTCAGGCCAATACTGACCACCAAAAAACGCGACCGATAATATTAATTTCCTCCAAGCTTGCCTCTTCATCAGCATATTCAGCTGAATTAAAACTTTGAATAAGAAGCTTATTGCCTGGTCTTTTTTTCAGAATTTTAATCCGCAAAAGACCGTCATGATTAATCGCATAAATTTTGCCATCTCTGATTAGAGTATCGTCTGTATTGATACCAATGGTGCTGCCATCAGGTATAACGGGGCTCATGCTGTCTCCATCTGCCGTGACACAAACCACATGAGCTGGATTAATGCTGTGTTTTTTTAGGGTTGAGCGGGCAAAACGTAATCTGAAACCATTGTAGTCTTCAATATTGTCAGCAAAACCAGTGCCAGCCGATAAGCAGATATCTTTATAAAACGGTACTTCTACTTCATCCTCTTCTATTGGTGTCGAGTTATCCCATACTTCCATTGTGCCCAAAAAAACCGCATTAGCTTCGGTGAGTTTTTTGTGTTCCTGATCCATCCAGCCCTTGGGTTTATTCATGGCAGTTTCAAGCTTTGCAGCCATAATAGCACCAATATTTTTGGCCTTGCCGTTTTGAACGGGGGTGCGATTAATGATTTGATATAAGTAACTTGGTTGCTTATAGCCAGCCTTTTTGGATAGCTCAGTGACCCCACCAGCTTCAGTAACCAATAATTTCAAATTTTCGAGCCTGATTTCGGAAGTGAGTTTCATATAAGTACTCTTTTGTGCAATTAGGTAATACTGTACCGCAAAAAGAATACAAAAACAATTGCCAAAAGATAATAAATTAGATACAATAAAGTTATCTAATAGGAAATATATAGTTTTATAGATAATTAAAGGTTCTTAAATTGTTATTTAGATAAAGTTTTGGAGAAATGGAGGGAAAACTTTATTAGCTCAAATTGTTGCTTTCATCGTCCAGCATCTGATTATCTTTGCAAAAAATGATGAGTGGAATTTAAAAGTTACTTTGAGCAAGGCGTGGATTGTTTATACAAAACTATAAATGTGAACGTTACCAGCTTAGGTGGTTAGGACTGGTATGTCATAGAAAGGTGAAAAAATGTCTGTAGATATATTAGAAGAGTTAATTGAGACCAATAAAATAGATCAGGAAGAAGCTTGTAAACATTTATGGGTAATGGTGATTATCCACGCCTTACAGGAAGCAAATGAGGCGATTATTCAATCGCAAAATAAAGAACAGACTATTGCAAGAGAAATGGCGTATTTCCGCAGTCGGGATTTTCAGCTTGTTTGTGCTCTGGCGGATATTTATATAGACCTGAACCTAATCGAAGAAAAATTACGTTTAGGTAAAAAATGGGGAACATCTAAAGCCGAGTGCCATGAAGAATTAAGTCAAGCCACTCTTTTAGATTGAAATAGTGGGTTATATAAATGCTTATATCATAATTTAACCATGAGTAAAAGCTCGAGCAGTAGCAGTTTTAAAGCAATGATCACCCTAGTTAATTATGCTTAATACATATCAATTAATAGATTAACAAAATGCCATAATATGCTAATGAGATTTTTATTGAGAAGTTGCCACTATCTGCAATATCAATGTTGTTTCTGACCATGGTAGAAAGATGAACATATAAAGCGTGATAAAGCAGATATCCAACTTAAATCAGCAAATTCAGAATGTTCAGTAGTTATCGAATGATCATACAAATCAATAATGCTGCTGCAAGTGAGAAAGCGTCCAGTCTGGCGGCAAAGGGTAGGCCGGACTATGAAGACAATTTTAATTAGAAAGAGTGAAGAGAATGAGCACAGTTTATCCATCTAATTTTATTGATACCGCTGAAGATGTGTTAAAGACATATGAAAGGGCGATGCGTGACCGAAAACGGCAAGGACATTGTTTGAGTGCAGAATGGCGCTATAAGCATGATAAACAAGTCAAACCAAGAGCGTTTGTGCTGCGCTATCGCGCCGAAGTCTTCGATATGGTAAAAGATGTGCTCAGCATCATGGCAACAAGTGATCGAGAAATATTCGCTATTTTACGCGTGGAATATGCTTATACCAGTCCATATTTTAAAAAATCCAGTCGCGCAGCCACCCAGAAAAATCAGCGGGCACGACGCAACAGTGCAAATTGGTATCGCGAAGTGGAACGCGCATTGATGATTTTCTGGCGATACATGCAGCAACACCAAGATTTTGAAAAATATTTTAAAAATATAGCTTGACAGGCCTTTTTTGTATATTAAACTAATATTAACACTACAGGTATGCTTCCCTTTAAAAGCACCAGTTATTTGCCTTTCATAAATTGGCAGCGTTGTGCTGACCATAAGAAAGGCAAAATAAAATTAGCGACATCAGTGCATAATTTTTAAAACTCATTATTTATATTTTAGTAATAAATTTCTTTAACCCGTCAGATAATTGGCGGGTTTTTTTGTATCCACTGCCAGAACATATGCCAAAAATCTCAAAATTGTTAGTCTGACATTTAAATGACATTGTTTGACGAGAATGATTTTATGTATCTGTCAATGTTACTTTGTTAAGCATGAGAAAGGAAAAAATATGACATAAACATCTTATAACCTGAATTGGTAATATTAATGACTCTATTGATATGAATAATTTAACCCGTCCTTAACTGGCGGGATTTTTTTTGGGTAGGGTAAATGACTAAGGCTAAATTAATGTGTCTAGCATGATATCAAAGTCATATAGATACGTTCTGGGATGGTTTTCAAGGCAATAGGGAATAGTAGTGTCATGCAATCATTTATTGTCTTTTGTAGGCCTTTGATCTTACCTGATGCATTTTTACATTAGTGGTAACACAAGGAGTCTAAATGAAATATAAAAAAGCACAAGGACGCTTTAAAAAGACGCTGTTAAGTTTATGCACAGCGGCAATACTTGCCAGTCCATTGGCATTTGCAGATAGTTTTACGGTGGACAGGTTAAGTCTTTTTATCAATGATGGCACATCCACATACGAGGATCGTCGCTTAAATCAAGAAAAAATTAATCTTCCTTCTAATTTAAGTTCTACTTTTAGCCAAAGCACAGGAGCTCATGGAGAATCTATTTGGCGCTGGCAAATCAAAAACACCGGTAGATCAACTTTTAACAATTTGCGTCTCACTGGTCTGATTGATTTGGATATTGATGCTCAAAACAATACTTTTTTTAATGAGCATGGTGAATTACTTAGTCTTGATGTACCACAAGGTTATCTTGCTCCAGACCGTTGGGAGGTAGGTGAACCTGGTTATTTTAAAGGCGATCTGGTCCATCGTGCAGCTAAAGGAAACTTACAAAATCGTTCAGACCTCACGTCTAATAACCCTGATGACCCTTCTATGGCTTTATCCCTTCCTCTGGATCGTCTCTATGCAGGTGAAGCAGTGGAAGTGACTGCGGTTTTAGGCGATAAAAATTTAAAGAATGGTCTGTTGCAAACTGATGGGATGAGTTTAAAAGACTATCCGAATGTATTTCAGTTTTATGCAAAAAAAATATTTGATCCATATGGTGTTATCGGTATTTCCCAAAACTCTTTAATCACAACCGGTACTCTAGTTAATGATGCTGGTGAAGTGTGGATGTGGGGCTTTAGAAATTCGGGACAACAGGGTAATGGATCCCGTTCCTGGGCCAGTAACGCTGCTCCAGAAAAGGTAAAAGGACTGCAAAACATTAAGTTTGTTACCGGTGGAGCTTATCACCTTTTAGCTTTGTCTCGATATGGTGATCTTTATGGCTGGGGACAAAGTGGTTATGGCGAAACAGGCTGTCAGCCTACAACCAGTATTTATGTTGCCTCACCCTGTAAAGTGCTTGGCGATATTACCCAAGTAGGCGTTGGAGAATACTTTTCGGTCGCTCTAGATAACCAAGGACAAGTATGGACCTTTGGACATAATTTGTATGGTCAGTTAGGTAATGGAGAACGCAAAAACAGTCAAAAACCGGTGGCAGTCAATCTAAATGGTGAAAAAGCCCGTTTGATTGGTGGCGCCTATGAAGGTGCTTTTGCTGTAACGGAAGAAGGACATGTTTGGGCATGGGGAGACAACGAAGCCAGCGGTTTAGGTTTTCAGGGATCAAAATATGGTGTGCAGAGCATTGTTCGTACGCCCACACGTGTACCTAATCTAGAGCCTTACGCCAAACAAATCGTGTATATCGCCGGAGGTAATGGTTGGGGTGAAGCGTTATTGGATGATGGAACGGTAATCGGTTGGGGATTACATGCCTCTTTGGGGATTGGAGTGCGCAAAACGAATATCTCATCTCCTGAACCTGTGGTCATCATGAAAAACGTCAAACAGTTATTTGCTCGTTATGTGGGTTCTTTTGCCTTAACTCACGATGGTGAAATTTATACATGGGGACAAACTGGTGGCAGTGCATTTCCAATGATTTACGGCGATAAAGCAACGCTGCGTGCGAATACACATGGCAAAGTAGTGGCCATTGGTGGTGGCAAAGAGCATCTGTTTTATCGAAGTGATGATGGCAATCTTTATGGGGTTGGTTATAACGACCTTTATAAAATTAACCAGTCTAAATGCTGTGCGCCGGTGGTTGATTGGCCTGGTGTGAAAATCACAGTTGATAAGTAATTAACAGGAAAAATAAAAGCGAGAATCATGAAACGATACGATAAAAAATACGATCATCTCTCACAGCCGAAGCCCAAAAAAAATCGGATGTTGATGAAAGATAGATTTAAAAAAAGCGTTTGTTCCTTCGTCGTGGCTTCGATCACTATGTCATCAATGGTGCCTACGGCCAATGCCATTTATTTGAATGGTGACTTTGAGAATGGTGACTTTAGCCACTGGACAGAAGGGTTTGGTTATAACCCAGGATTAAAGGGCTCTCCTCCGTTTACCCATAAAGATATTAAAATAAATCGTGGTGGAAAGAGAATTCTAAATATGGTAGGTGCCACATCTGATCCTAGAGCACCGCATTTAACTTTACCGCGGCAAGGGAATTATACAGCTAAGGTTAACGATGAATTTAATGGAGCACATCTTAACCATATCAGCCAAAAAGCGAGTATTACTGAGGAAGACCGCGACCCATCTGATGGCAAATTACATGTGCGTTTTAATTATGCTGCGGTATTGGAAGATCCTGGCCACATTGCCAATAACCAACCTTATTTCCATGTACAACTCAAAGATTTAACTACTGATGAAATTCTCTATGAAGATTTTGCCTATTCCAACCAGCCTGGCAGAGAATTCTACACCACCATCACTTATGGAAACGATGGATCAAACAGTATTTGGCGATCAACACCATTTATTGATGTGGATATAGAAGTACCTGATACCAAGGTTGGACACGAACTTGAAGTACGCGTAATTGGCGCTCAATGCGCTCAAACTGGACATGGTGGTTATGTGTATGTCGATGCGTTTGGTGCCCATAAAATATCACCACAAACATCTTGTATCACCAACCTTGAAGCGCGTCCTAAGCCAGGCAAAGTTCAGCTTACATGGGATGATATTGGGGTAGAAAAATACCGTGTCTATCGCTCAACCGCCTACGACGGACCTTATGTACTTCTAGGTGAAACCAAGTCTAATTATTCAACTTGGCTGGATGACACAGTAAGCAATGAACAAAGTTATTTTTATACGATTCATCCTGTTGATGCAGAAGGTGTAGAAATTTGTTCGTCAGGTAAAGTGATTTCCGTTGTTCCAGAACACTTAGATCCTGATAAAGAACTGAATCGCCCTCCTTACTTTACTACTAAGCCTAAATTGGGTGGGGATATTAGGGCGCCTTATAGTTACCAACCTGTGGTTGAAGATGCAGATGGTGATGTACTTAAATACCGTTTGCTGGAAGCACCTACCTCAATGACCATTGATGAAAACACAGGTGAAATTAAGTGGGCACCTAAGAATATAGGCGTTTACAGTGTCAATATCGAGGTAGAAGATACCGCTGGTCATAAGGTGACACAACCTTATCATATTACGGTTGTGGATGGAAATTTACCGCCAAAAATTACCAATCAAATTCCGCAGCGAATTCCAGCAGAAACTTATTTTTCCCATCAAATCGCCGTAACGGATCCTGAAGGGGAAGCCATCACCTATAGTTTGCAAAGCCAAGCATCGGGTATGAAAATAACTGCTGGCGGAAGAATTTACTGGTCTAAACCTTTACCTGGACGCTATCCTGTAACGGTTGTGGTATCAGATCCACATGGCGCTAAAGATAAACAAAGTCTGGTGTTGGTGGTAACCAGCAAACCTGAGTTTGTGAGTACACCAGTAATCAACGCAACAGTCAATAGCCCTTATCAATACCAAGCTAAGGCTTTTGATGTGGATGGTGATGCACTGACCTATGCGTTGTTAAAAGCGCCTAGCGGCATGAGCATTGATGCAAAAACCGGAGTCATTACCTGGACACCAGCCGCAGAAGGCATCGAGCAGGTAATCGTGGAAGTGACCGATGCAGATAATAATAAAGTTAAGCAAACCTATCAGGTTAAAGTAAGTGCTGAAGCTAACCATATTCCTGTCATCACCAGTTCACCGGTTACTTATAGCCCTATTAATGCAAAATATCAGTATAACCTAACGGCAACCGATGCTGATGGCGATTATCTGGAGTGGTCATTGCTGGATGCGCCAGACCATATGGAAATCAATGCTGGCACAGGGGCATTAATATGGAAAAATACCGAAGCCGGTGCCCATAAAGTTGTAGTACAAGTCAGTGATCGCCGCGGCGGGCTAGCCAAACAAGAGTTTACCCTACGTGTGGGCGAGGATGCCAATCATGCGCCACAAATCACCAGCATTCCCAATACCATCAGTAATCTGGGTGCAGCTTATAGCTACCAGCTCATTGCTAAAGATGAAGATGGTGATGCATTAAAATTCAGTCTGACTGAAGGACCAAAAGGTTCAAGTGTTGACGCCAATGGTTTATTTAGTTGGGCTAAACCAGTGCTTGGTGAACATCAGATCAAACTGAGAGTCAATGATGGCTTGGCTTGGGTAGAACAGCATTACACCTTGCACATTGTGGATGCTGATACACCGATACTAAATAATCCTCCAAGCATCACCAGTACACCAACCACATTAGGTGTGGTCAACGAAGCTTATCAGTATCAGATGGTGGCAACCGATCCTGATGGCGATCACTTAACCTATACCTTGGTTAAAGGACCAAAAGGGGCTAGCCTCGATGCCAATGGTTTGTTTACTTGGGCTAAGCCTAGTCTTGGCGAACATATTGTCAAACTAGCGGTCAGCGATGGCAAAGCACAAATGGAGCAAAGCTTTACTTTAGTGATCACCGACAAACCAGTCATCAATATGCCACCACAGATCGTGAGCGATCCAGCTAAAGATGCAGTGATTGATCAATCCTTCAATTATCAGCTTGTGGCTACTGATCCTGATGGAGACTTACTGATCTATGGCATGGAAGAAGGTCCAAAAGGGGCGAGCATAGATTCTAGTGGATTGTTTGTGTGGGACAAACCAGTACAGGGTTCACATCCAGTGAAACTGATAGTGAGTGATGGTTTTCATCAGGTTACTCAAAGCTTCACCATCAATGTGACTTCCACCCCTCCAAGTAATTTAGCCCCTAGTATTACCAGCGTACCCAAATCACGTACCACAGTAGGAGAAAAATATACCTATCAGATACAGGCAACCGACCCTGAAAACGATGTGCTCACCTACAAATTAGTAGAAGGACCAGCTGGTGTAACTATAGATGCCAATGGTTTACTGGTTTGGGAAAAACCTGCCTTAGGCGAATATACCATCAAACTGGAAGTGAGTGATGGAAGCAACCTGGTTTATCAAAGCTACCAACTGCAAGTGGTGCAAAGTGCAGTCAATAACCAGCCACCCAAAATCACCAGTATCCCTGTTACCCAATGGACTGAAAATCAGCCCTACAGCTACCCAGTGCTTGCCGTTGATCCGGATGGTGACAAACTTACCTATACCTTAGTAAAAGGTCCGGCTGGAATGGCTTTTGATCGCGATGGTATTTTAAACTGGCAAAAACCTGTTTTGGGTAACCACGAAATTGTTATACAGGTCGAAGACGGCAGATCCTACTATCAGCAACAATATAAACTGAATGTAAATAAACCAACCGCCATCGGTACCGGCACATTCAGCATAGATATGTCTGCCGATCCGCATATAGTGGCTCCTGGTGAAAATGTTTCAGTCAATATCGTTTTAGAGGGAGGCAAAAAACCTTATACGGTCAAATCTCTAACTTTAGATGGTAAGACTGTAGTCGTAAGCGGGCAAACCGCAAAGGTTAGCAGTACAGACATTGGATTGCATACCTTAGTTGCAACTGTGGAAGATGCTAACGGGGTAAAATTAACCAAAGAAGCATCATTCATCGTTAAAGATGTGGCGGATACCATACCGCCAGTAGTGGAAATTTCTGCTCCAGCGAGTTCCAATAATATCGGAGTAGCCGAAGTAACGACCATTACAGATATTGTGGGTACTGCTTCAGATGCCAATATAGCAGAATATCAGCTGTTTATTTCACCTGCTTCAGAAAACAACTGGACATCCATAGCCAAAGGGACCAGCTCAGTAGTGAATGCCAAATTAGGCAACATCAATCCACAAATCATGGCAAATGGATTGTATGATTTATTACTGGTTGCAACTGATAATGGCGGTAATAAGTCTAGTGCCGAAATCAGCGTGATAATCTCAGGTGAACAAAAAGTTGGGCAGTTCTCCTTAAGCTTTTTGGATCTGGATATTGATATAGGCAACTTACCCTTACGCCTAACCCGAACCTATGATACCCGCCGTCAACATGAAAAGCTGGACTTTGGTCATGGCTGGAGCGTGGATTATCAGGACGTCAAAATTCAGACCAATGGTGTACCCGGACGAGATTGGGATCTTGAACAAACAGGTTCAGGTTTGAATCAAAAATTCTGCCCACGTCCTGTTGGTTCCCGTATAGCAACCATACGTTTACCTGATGGCAAAATGGAACGCTTCAAAATTGGCGTTACTCCAGATTGTAATACCTGGATGCTACAACTGAAAGGTAACTTCTTCCAGATTAAATTTGAACCGATGGAGGGCACCACTTCAACATTGGAAGCGACAGATGTAGGCGATTTGCGCGTCCATGGTGGCAATTTGTTCGATTACTGGAATCTGGATAAAGTCGATCCACAGTCTTTCAAACTGACCACGCGAGACGGCACCGTATACCATCTGGATAAATCCTTTGGTATTAAACAGATTCAGGATCGCTTTGGTAACACCTTGAACTATACCAAAAACGGTATAACCCACTCAAATGGTGCTAGCCTGATCTTTACCAGAGATTCCATGGGTCGCATCACCCAGGTTGAGAGCCCAGATAAACGCGTATTGCATTATTCCTATGATAATGATGGCAATTTGGCTGTCAGTACAGATACACAAGGAGGTAATACCAAATTCACCTACCATCAAGCACCGTCGCAACGTCATCAACTGGACGAGATCATCGCACCTAATGGCAAGCGGGTCTTTAAGGCTGAGTTTGATGATAAAGGGTATTTGATTGGTCAAACCGATGGAGAAGGCTTTAAAGTTAATCTGGAGCATGACATTGACAACAAAACCGATTCCGTCACAGACCGTAATGGCAATACCACCGTGTATATCTATGATGACACAGGTAATATCATCGAAGAAAAAGATGCCTTGGGTAACACCACCAAGTACACCTATGACCAACATGGTAATGAACTCACCGTAACTGATGCCTTGGGTAACACAACCACACGCGAATACAATCGTTATGGTGAAGTGACTAAAGAAACCAATGCGCTAGGCTTCTCCACCGAATCTGCTTATAACGAAGATGGTAACATAACCGTTAGCAAGGATGAATTAGGCCGAGAAACCAAACACACCTACGAAAAAGGCACAGGTGCATTAACGGCGATTATCAATGCATTGGGTCAAACCACCCGTATTGGCTATACCGTAAAAGGTGATTTAGCTGCTATCAGCGATCCTTTAGGTAATAAAACCAGCTATAGCTATATCGACATCGGTGGCAAACGCTTAGTATCATCGCAAACCGATGCTGCTGGTAACAAAACCGAATATGAGTATGACGCCAAAGGCAATCAGACCGCGGTTAAACAGCGCGTCATCATCGATGGTAAAGCGACAGAAATCATCACCCGTTCAACCTATGATGATAAAGGTAACGTGCTCACCCAGACTGACGAAAACGGCAAAGTCACCAAATTTGAATACGACAAGCTGGATCAACTGATCAAAATTATTGAACCAAACAAGCGTGTCACCGTATTTAAATACGATAGCAACGGCAATCAGGTAGAAATGATTTCACCTGATGGACGCAAAGAACTGACAGAGTTTGATGGTAATGGTAATGAACTGAAATCTTGCATCGCTGGAGTTTGTACCGAAACCGTTTACGATGCTCGGAATTTGCCTACCGAAGTCAAAGATGCATTAGGTAACATTACCAAAACCGAGTACGACGCCAACGGCCAAGCAGTTAAAACAACCGATGCCAGAGGTAACAGTACCAGCATGGTATACGATGCCATAGGTCGATTGATTGAGCAAAAAAATGCCTTAGGTAATACAGTCAAAAGTCAATATAATGCAGTAGGTAATCTCGAACATTCAATTGATGCTTTGGGTTATGTCACTGAGCATATATACAATGATATTAATCAGCTAATCCAAACTGTTTTACCGAATGGCAGCACCATCAAATATGCCTACGATGCAGCTGGCCGAAAAACCGCGATTATAGATGCTGAAAATGCCAAAACCCAGTTTAGCTATGATGCGATAGGTCAGCTTTATCAGGTAACTGATGCACTAAACCACAAGACCAACTATGGTTATGACAGCCGCGGCAGCCTAATCTTGCAAACCGATGCCAATAACCATGTAACCAGATTTGGCTATAACAAGACTCGTCAGCGTTCACATCGGATCTTACCATTAGGTCAGAAAGAAAATTGGTCTTATAACCAACTGGGTCAGCTGGAAAAACATACTGATTTTAACAGTAAAACCAGTACTTACCAGTACAACAACAGCAATCAGCTGGAAAAAGCAGATTACGCTGATGGTCGAACTATTCGCTATGAATACGACCAACATGGCTATACCACCAAAGTAGTAGATAGCAGCAGTGGAGATTTACTGTATAAGCCCGATCTATTAGGTCATACACTGGAATTGACAACCCCAACAGGTCAACTTGCCTATACATGGGATGCTAATGGCAACAAAACCAGCCAGCGTATCAATAACAGTTCAGGCATACAGTATCGCTATGATGCCCTGAACCGTATCGAAAGCATCACCGCAGTTGATGGTAGCGTCACCAGCTTTAGCTATGATGCCAATGGCAATCGTACCCAAATTGTTAGAGCCAACGGCACAAGTAGCCATTACAGCTATAACGAAACCAATCAGCTCACATCCCTGATTCACCGTGATGCAAACAACAACATATTGGCAAGTTTTAAATATAGCCTGGATAAAAACGGCAGACGGACACAAGCCATAGAAAGCATCAATGGCAAACAACGTACCGTTAACTATAGCTATGACGCAACAGGCAAACTGCTAGAAGAGAAAATCACCGAAGGAGATAACACTACCCTTACCAGCTATACCTATGATGCGATGGGCAACCGCCAAAGCAAAACACATAACGGTGTAACAACAAACTATACCTACAACGCCAACGACCAATTGGTCAGCGAAGAGACAGCAGGTGTAGAAACCAAATATCAATGGGATGCTAATGGCAACTTAATTGGCAAAACCACAGACCAAGGAGAGATTAAATATACATGGAATAGCAATAATCGCCTGATCCAAATAGATGACCAGATCAAACAGGTCAAAGTAAATTATACCTACGACGGCGAGAATAACCGCATAGGTAGAACAATGGAGCAAGGTGGCAATATCACCGAGACACAGTACCTTGTCGATAGTGAACGGCCATTTAGTGAAATTACTGTTGAGCGTATCCGTATCAACAACGGAGCTTGGGAAGAACATAGCTATTTGCATACCCCTGATGGAGTAGGTGATTTGCTCACTCAGACCAAAGCTGGACAAACAGTGTACCTCTATCAGGATGGTCAAGGTTCAACAAGATTCGTGACCGATAACACAGGAGTAATCACCGAAACGCATAGCTTTGATGCCTTTGGTGATGAGGTTCAAGCTTTTGGACAAATGCCCACAACAACAGACATCAAACATCTGTATGTTGGCGAATACTTTGATCAAGACGCTAACTTCTACCATATGAGGGCTAGAGAATATGCTCCGGCAGTGGGTAGATTTACCAGCTTGGATGAATTTGAAGGAGAACACAATGTACCTCTAACCCTTAATAAATATATTTATGCTGTTAATGATCCTTTAAATGTTGTTGATCCGAGTGGTAGATTTTTTTATGTAATATCAATAACATATGCTAAATATCCTATCACCTCAACTCTTTTATTTGCAACATCGGCTATAGTTTTTGGCAAGTCAGTAAGAACAATTCTAGAATTAATATTCTTGAATAGAGAGATAAATTATGAAATAGCATCCTTCCCTGTAGAATCATCGCCTATGGCCTTAACTCCTGCGCAAGAGGCCCAAAAACAAATTCAATATGTTATAATGAAAAAACTGTCTGATATGTGGACACCTCCGTCGGGCAAAGATTGTAGTCAGATTTCTAAGGAAATTCACCGGGTGGCAGCAGTAATTTCGCGCTATAAGCTTTGGGATACCATGTGGCTATCGGGTCGGCATGCTGAGAAGATTCAGACATGGGAAAACAGGCTTAAAAAATTGAAAGAGAATCATCAAAAATATTGTGTAAAAAAATAAAGATCACTAATTGAAAATAAATCCCAGTAAGAAAATGTTTACTGGGATTTTATAAGAAAAAATTAAAATTTTTCTTCATCAATAAAATATTGAGTAAAGTGAGTAAAGTGAGTAAAGTGAGTAAAGTGAGTAAAGTGAGTAAAGTGAGTAAAGAAATATGAAAAATAATTTTGATAATATCCCATTGGATAAGGAATGGGGAAAGATTTCAAATAGTGACTTGGATTTGAAATATGTTTATGAAAAATTTCTTGGAAAAACTAATCTTGAAATGCAAAGAATTTATAACGGAGTCGTTGCTATAGAGTATGTCGATGCTTTAAGATGGATGCCTCCTGTGCCATTTTATTATTATATTCAAGGAGTTATTGATTATATAATCAATGAACATTATCAAGATATAGATTCTTATGATGCAGCCTATTCTTTTTTTGGTTTGATCAGAGAAAAGTTAGAAAAAAATCCTCAATTTTTAATACCCGTTAAAGATAGGGTTTTAACGACAATTAATTATATTATGGATAATCAATCAGCATTTTGTATAGATGAATATAATGACCAAGACGAATTTGCGTCATTATATGGTTATATCCATAAAGAGTTGGAAAAGATTTAATCTGGACTACTTAACTGCGGTACCTGTTTCCCAATAATGGATCAGATATCACCTATTGAGCAGATATAGCGTATATTTCAAAGCTAAATCTTTCGAACTCTAGCTTATTCATAAATTCTCATACCATTGAAACCCGTCTTATGGAAATATAGGGCGGTTTTTTTAATTAAACCTCACCATAGGAAAAGTAACCGAAAAAAATGGAGATAAAGTTGAAACCCAATACCTGATCGATAGTGAGCGTCCTTATAGCGAAATCGTTCTGGAAAAAACCAGAACAAATCAGGGAGCTTGGCGAGAAACCATATATCTGCATACACCAGAAGGTGTAGGTGACCTAATCACCCAAGATCCAACGGGGCAAGTAAACTATCTCTACCAAGATGGTCAAGGCTCAACCCGATTGATCACCGATGATCAAGGTAAACTACAAACCAGCTTTGATTATGATGCCTTTGGCAATGCACTCAATACAGCCCAGCCAAACAGCACAATTAATCATCGATACGTGGGCGAATATCTAGATGAAGACAGTGGCTTTTATCACCTAAGAGCGAGAGATTATGATCCGAAAATAGGGCGGTTTATTAGTAGAGACAGTTTCGAAGGGGTGAAGAACAATCCTATTACACTGAATCCTTATTTGTATGCTAATGCAGACCCTGTGAATGGTGTTGATCCGAGTGGACATATGGTATTACTAGAAATAAACATATCACTTTCAACTCGATCATGGGCTCATATTAATACGCTATTAAATCTATATAATAAAATAGATAAAGCATTGGTAATATATCAATCCGTAATTGCCCTTAAGAATGCATCTAATTATTTCAGCTCACCAATTTATCAAGGACTTTTAAAAGGAGCAAAAAAAGACAAAGGATTTATAAATGCTATGACTAACTATGATTTAGCGATGGCAAATTTGGGTTCCAATATTCCGCATATTATTGCTGGAATTACAAATGGAGAAGGTAAGGGTAAAGTGATAGAATTCATAAAAAGTCCCAAAAATAATTTATTAATATATGGACCAACACCTCTTAAAGGTAAGCCATGGATTCCTAGTGTAAAAATTAATATTGGAGAGATCACATTAGCGAAATCCCATCGCAAAATACAGCTTGAAATAGGCAAAGTTAAAAAACAAGGAGGTAGGCTAATAGGTTTAGGACATTCTCAAGGGGAGACAAAAAATGCAGGTCATAGACAATGGTTTAGAATGGATTGGCATCCTATTCATGGGAATGAGGATTTTGTATCGGGCGATTATCATTATCATTGGAACATAAATAAGAAATAGTTTTGGTAAGATAATCATTATCATTTGAAGTGGCTAAAAAAAACGTACCCTAAATATTTAGGGTACGTTTTCCAAAAATGGTATAAAATTAAATTGTTAAATAATTTTTAAATTGGGTTACTACATGAGTAATATATTTGAAGATAAAGGCTTAGTACTATACTGTGGTGGTTTAATAAAAACATTCAATATATTAAAACAATTGTATGATGAACATGGGAATCTTTATATGTTAATCAGCATAAGTGGCGATGATGATAAAAATTGTTTAATGGAATGGGTAAAATTTCTTTATGAATACTTACACGAAATACATGATGAAATCTGTATGATGTATTCTATAAAAGAACCAAAATTTGATATCCTAGGAATTTATAAATATGGTTACGATGGTAATTTTGCATTAATGGGAAATATTGACGAAAATTTTTTGTGGATTATTGCTCAGTTGCTATATTCTAATAATGAATATATTTTAATATTTTCAAATGAACCTGAAGATGATTGGCTGCATGATTATATCGAAGCGATGAGCAAGTATGAGTTTAGTTTAGTAACTTTATATTATTGGCAAACAATCGTACAACATTTTCATTTTAGTTTCTTCAACACGTTGCCTGATTGGGATTGTGATAGCAATACCTTGCTTATATCAAAAGATCAAAAACTATTCAATAAATTTATGTATAACAAAAATCGTAAATATAGTTGGGAAAAATTGAAAATGAATATGTTTCCAATGGACGATTTGTGTTAATATCACCAAATAAATAGAGATATTACAGAAAATGAAGTTAGCGCTTAGATTCAACGGGCGAGCATCATTTTGCTGAAATAAGGTTAAGAGGAATTTAAGACTAAGTTACACATATCATAAAAACAACAGCTATTTAGTATAAAAATCTTTAAAAATTTAATTTATATTATGACGATGGAATTAAATAGTAAAAATTGTATTATGAATGAATTGCTAGTTTAGAAAAATTCATTACGATTTAATTTAGGATATCTCCCTTATATATGAAATGTCTTTTTTATACCCAGTAAAAATTGATTATTTTTTTATAGTTTATATATTTAAGACATATAAAACTATAATAACCCCCAACACTTAGTCGTATAAGCTATTTATTTAGCTAAAATTAATGATAATAAACTAGGTTCACAAAACCTTAATGAGGTGGCATACTCTATACAGGGTAAATATAATTAAAACATTGACAAAAGGAGCGGAATAAATCCATGAATAATAATGTGGCGAGTAGAAAACAACCTGATTTTAGGGATATGGAACCATATTATAATCTTTCATTTATGTGCATGAATCCCCGAAATCAGCTAAAATATTTCTATATTAATCGGTTTGCAGCTGTTACAAAAGAAGAACATTTAAAATATCATTGGTTATATGCCGACGAAACATACAATTTCGAGATAATTAATCCTATTTATCAATTGTTTATTTCGATTAGCGAAAGAAGCGGTAGGATGTTTGATTTTTTTCCTAACGTACCCGACGAAATTGACTTTTCAACCTTTGAAGATCCAGAGGACATATATTACGATTTATTGGGAGACGGAGACTTCTTTGAAGAATTTGAAGAAAAAATTGAAATACATACCACAATAGAAGATTTTTTAAATGGTAAAGAGTGGAAAGAATTAAGAAGACGGAGTAGAGTTTTTTTAAAAAAGATCAATTTACCGATATGGCAAAAATTCGAAAAACCAATCCAGTTTTCATTATTTCTTTATCCAATCAATTTTGAAGTGTATGCACCTTTTCCTTACTGGAGTTACTATAAAGTATATGATAAAGAAACCTGGAGAATGTTAAAAAGAAAATATGATCTTCTCTACAAAGATGCACATCTTAATTTTTAAGTCATTTAATTTCCCAGTGTTTAATTTTTGGGGATTGCTATTTTTAGTAATATTCTATAATGTAATGAGAAACTGTTAGGGTCAGAGCAAAGAAAGTCTAGGGACAAGCTATAACCAACATCGAAAATGATTATTTATCTTCTTAGAATGGTTTAAATAAACTAGTTAAAATAAGCTATCTAAATTAATCCAGATAATTTAAATTTTCAGTTTCAATATAAATGTCTTTACATATAAATATTATATATAATACTTCAAAATTGATGGACAGAAGAAATATATTTATCAATAAAAATATATTGTTTAAAAAAGGTGGAAATAAATGGTTGAACGATTTTTAAACTGGGTCACTACATGAGTAATATATTTGAGGATAAGGGCTTAGTACTATATTGCGGTGATTTTATAGAAACATTCAATATACTTAAAAAATTGTATGATGAACATGGTGAACTGTATATACTAACAGACATAAGGGGTAATGATAAAGATGGTTTGATGGAATTGGGGGAGGAAACTTATTTTTTCATGACCGAAATTCTGCATGAAGCCAGTATAATATATTCTCCAAAAGAAGCAAAATTTGATATCCTAGAAATTTATAATTATGGTAACGATGGTAAATTTGCTTTGTTGGGAAATATAAACGAAAATATGCTGTTAATTATTGCTTATCTGATAATTTGGTGTTCAGATGAAATCTTTTTTATATTCTCAAACGAACCTAAACAAGAATGGTTGCATGATTATATCGGAGCGATCAACAAGACTGCTGATCCCAATCAGTATTGCATAGTAACTTTATATTATTGGCACACGATCGTACAACAATTTCATTTTTGTCTTTTTAACATGTTGCCTGATTGGGACTGGAGTAGCAATCTACTAATCGTATCAAAAGATCAAAAACAATTTAATAAATTTATGTATAACAAAAATCGTAAATATAGTTGGAAAAAATTAAAATTGAGTATGTTTCCAATGAACAATTAGTATCAGCGAATAAATAGCTATATTACAGAAAATGAAGTTAGCGCTTAGATTCAATGGTCGAAATCATTTTACTGAAATAAGGTTAAGAGGAATTTAAGACTAAATTACTCAAATCATAAAAACAACAGCTATTAAGTATAAAAATTTTAAAAAATTTAATTTCTATTATGACAATAGAATTAAATAGTAAAAATTGTATTATGAATGAATTGCTAGTTTAGAAAAACTCATTACAATTTAATTTAGGATATCTCCCTTATATATGAAATGTCTTTTTTATACCCAGTAAAAATTGATTATTTTTTTATAGTTTATATATTTAAGACAGATAAAACTATAATGAACCCCAGCACTTTGTCGTATAAACCCTTTTCTGGCAAGAATTAATGATTAAAAACTAAGTTCACAAAACACTAATGAGGTGGCATACTCTTTACAGAGTAAATATAATTAAAACGTTGACAAAAAGTGCGGAATAAATCCATGAATAATAATGTGGCGAGTAGAAAACAACCTGATTTTTTTGATATGGAACCATATTATAATCTTTCATTTATGTGCATGAATCCCCGAAATCAGCTTAAATATTTTTATATTAATCGGTTTGCAGCCGTTACAAAAGAAGAACATTTAAAATATCATTGGTTATATGCCGACGAAACATACAATTTCGAGATAATTAATCCTATTTATCAATTGTTTATTTCGATTAGCGAAAGAAGCGTTAGGATGTTTGATTTTTTTCCTGACGTACCCGACGAAATTGACTTTTCAACCTTTGAAGATCCAGAGGACTTATATTACGATTTATTGGGAGACGGAGACTTCTTTGAAGAATTTGAAGAAAAAATTGAAATACATACCACTATAGAAGATTTTTTAAATGGTAAAGAGTGGAAAGAATTAAGAAGACGGAGTAGAGTTTTTTTAAAAAAGATCAATTTACCAATATGGCAAAAATTCGAAAAACCAATCCAGTTTTCATTATTTCTTTATCCAATCAATTTTGAAGTGTATGCACCTTTTCCTTACTGGAGTTACTATGAAGTATATGATAAAGAAACCTGGGAATCATTAAAAAGAAAATATGAGCTTCTCTACAAAGATGCACATCTTAATTTTTAAGTCATTTAAATTACCAGCGTGTAAAATTTTTTGAGGATTGCTCATTTCAGTAGCAGTCTATAATGTGATGAGATCTTGTTAGGTCTAGAGCAAAGATGGTATATAGGCAGGCTATCATATCTTAATGAACTATATTGAATAAACCATTTACATAGTTGTAATAAAAACAGAAGACATAAAGCCTGATGCGTTTATATAATGAATTAAAATTGAATATAATCAATTTGTTTACAAATGGAAAGAAGCAAATCAATGAAAATGACGTAGCTAGTTGAAAACATATAAAATTTTTGGATATTGAACCATGCATATAACTATATGCATGAAAATCAGAAATAAACAAAGTATAATGCCATCGATAAGCATCGATTATCTGATTTTAAGAGGATCATTATCACTGTAAATAAGAAAATAAGCTTTTCAGTCGAGATATCCGGAGAAAACCATTATCAGATGTAATTTTACCTTAAAACTGACTGTTACAAGGAAGCAAAAATGGATAAGGTATTAATTGAAAGTACAGGATTAATTTGGCACAAAAGGCGAGCATATGCTGCATATTCTGTAATGAAAGCTTTATACCAAGAAAGTAAAAAATTTTGTATTTTGCTTGGAACAGCGAAAGAATATGAGTTGTCTAGTGCTTATTCAGGCTATAATTATATTATTTCGTGGTTTCCAGAATTTAAAGATTTGATTTCTCCAGATTGGCCAGATTATGAAATAGTACAGAAATTTAATTATGGCCAGAATGGCGAATATACCTTAATCAGCTCCATCAATGACAGTATGTTATTGGCAGTGGCATTGGCATTTTGTTCTGCACTTCCATGGCATACCTTTCTTTTTTCTGATCTACCAGATAATACTTGGCTAGAAAAATATCTACAGGATTTATATCAAAGTAATAATCTAACTTCCGTAACATTAAAACATTGGCAAACACTATTAAATAATTTCAAATTTTCTTCATTTGCCTTATTGCCAGATTGGGACATATTTGCAGATATTTTATTGATATCAAAAAATGAAAAATTGTTTAACACATTGATGGCTATTGAACCCAATCTTAACCGTTGGAAGAGTGTAACAATGGATATGTTTGCGCCAGATTAACCTGCAAAAAATGATGGTTTTGAATGGTTAAAAAAGGATATAAACAAGATTCCTATATTGGTATTAGCATGATTCCACCATCCAATGACTAAGTCTTAAAATATAGGAGACTTTATGATGAGTTTAAGTTATGTAAAATGTTATAATGATTACACTGAAAATTGGGAAAACGTACCCATATTAGTATGGGCTTCAGATATTTGCTATAGCTTTTTTAATGGATTGCATATATTCCCACCTTATGAGGTAGCTAAAAAATTTACTTTAAACCCAAAATTTTCTTATGATGTTATATTAGGAAATGAACCTGTTGAATGGGAACCTTTTGAATTAACAACAAAAGATTATAATTCAATTAAAAATTATTTTCTGACAAAGTTTGGAAGCCATTATTTTGAGTTAGAAAATAATATCAATAGCTCAAGAGAATATATAATGTGGCGTAGAGAAAAAAAATATGGCATCCCGATTAAAATACAAGAAGAATTTTTTACTCGATTTGATGCTGCAGAAAAAAAATTCAAATCGCTTGAAAATAAGCCAATAGAATATATAGCTGCATGGGAAGAATTGAATGAAATAATTGCAGAAGAACAATCTTTATATAAGTTATATAAAAAGAAATTCTAATAGATATTGTATTAAGAATCTTTTTATAAAAAATAAATTATACCTAATACTATAATAGATATGCGCAGTAAAACGTACCTTAAAAATTTAGGGTATGTATTCTAAAAATGCTGTAATTTTAAATTGTTAAGTAATTTTTAAATTGGGTTACTACATGAGTAATATATTTGAGGATAAGGGCTTAGTACTATATTGTGGTGGTTTAATAAAAACATTCAATATATTAAAACAATTGTATGATGAACATGGGAATCTTTATATGTTAATCAGCATAAGTGGCGATGATGATAAAAATTGTTTAATGGAATGGGTAAAATTTCTTTATGAATATTTAAACGAAACACATGATGAAATCTGTATGATGTATTCTTTAAAAGAACCAAAATTTGATATCCTAGGAATTTATAAATATGGGAAGTATGGTAATTTTGCTTTAATGGGAAATATTGACGAAAATTTTTTGTGGATTATTGCTCAGTTGCTATATTCTAATAATAAATATATTTTAATATTTTCAAATGAACCTGAAGATGGTTGGCTGCATGATTATATCGAAGCGATGAGCAAGTATGAGTTTAGTTTAGTAACTTTATATTATTGGCAAACAATCGTACAACTTTTTCATTTTAGTTTCTTCAACACGTTGCCTGATTGGGATTGTGATAGCAATACCTTGCTTATATCAAAAGATCAAAAACTATTTAATAAATTTATGTATAACAAAAATCGTAAATATAGTTGGAAAAAAATGAAAATGAATATGTTTCCAATGGACGATTTCTGTTAGTATCAGCAAATAAATAGAGATATTACAGAAAATGAAGTTAGCGCTTAGATTCAATGGTCGAAATCATTTTGCTGAAATCAGGTTAAGAGGAATTTAAGACTAAATTACTCAAATCATAAAAACAACAGCTATTAAGTATAATAATTTTAAAAAATTTAATTTATATTATGATAATGTAATAAAATATAAAAATTGTATTATGAATGAATTGCTAGTTTAGAAAAACTCATTACGATTTAATTTAGGATATCTCCCTTATATATGAAATGTCTTTTTTATACCCAGTAAAAATTGATTATTTTTTTATAGTTTATATATTTAAGACATATAAAACTATAATGAATCCCAGCACTTTGTCGTATAAACCATTTATCAGGCAAGAATTAATGATTAAAAACTAAGTTCACAAAAAAATGATAAGGTGGCATACTATATACAGGGTAAATATAATTAAAACGTTGACAAAAAGTACGGAATAAATCCATGAAAAATAATGTGGCGAGTAGAAAGCAACCTGATTTTTGGGATATGGAACCATATTATAATCTTTCATTTATGTGCATGAATCCGAGAAATCAGCTCAAATATTTTTATATTAATAGGTTTGCAGCTGTTACAAAAGAAGACCATTTAAAATATCATTGGTTATATGCCGACGAAAAATACAATTTCGAGATAATTAATCCTATTTATCAGTTGTATATTTCGATTAGAGCAAATAGTTATGGAATGTTTGATTTGTTTTCTGGCGAAAATCCAAAGATTAACTATTCTTCAGATGAAGATCTGGAGGACTTATATGACGATTTAATAGAAGACCATTGCTTTGGTAGTGATTTTGAAGAAAATATTGAAATTCATACCACAATAGAAGATTTTTTAAATGGTAAAGAGTGGAAAGAATTAAGAAGACGTTGTAGAGTATTTTTAAAAAAGATCAATTTACCGATATGGCAAAAATTCGAAAAACCAATACAATTTTCAGCATTTCTTTATCCAATCAATTTTGAAGTGTATGCACCTTTTCCTTACTGGAGTTACTATAAAGTATATGATAAAGAAACCTGAAGAATGTTAAAAAGAAAATATGAGCTTCTCTACAAAGATGCACATTTTAATTTTTGAATCATTTAAATTCTCTGGGTGTTAAATCCTTTTGGGATTGCTAATTTCAGTAACATTCTATAATGTAATAAGAAACTGTTAGAGCCAGAGCAAAGATCGTATAACGGTAAGCTATAGCAGCATCAAAAATAATTATTTAGCTGACAAAAATGGTTTTAAATAACCTAATGTTGAGGTGACAAATTATGTAGATGATAATTAAATATAAAAATGTCTACAGCCAGAAAGGGAATAAATCATTGAAGATAATTTGGCTAGTAAAAAAATCATATTTTTTAATAAAAAACCACATGTTTATCCTTCTTGTGCAGGTATGTTCTTACGAAAAAAGAAAATAATTTTATATAAAAACATAAGTTTATAAAAAATAGGAGCATTATGTTTATTGGACGCAGGAATGATTATAAAGTTTAAAAATTTATGAAAAGTCTAAATTTCACAAAGGCTCTACAACACCATTTTATTGGAATAGGATTACCAGTTTTTACTGTACAAAACAATCTAAAAACTATCTTTTTAAATCAAATGGGATATAAAAAGTAATTTAAGAATTTATAATAAATATTGAGTAAACCGTATATTTGAGTTTTCCAACCAAATTAGTAAAAATGAAAATATGGGTGTATACGGATTTATATATTGTCTGGATTGATAAAATTATGAAATTTAGAATTAGTTAATCACTATATTGTAAAGAAATTAGGGTGAAAATTAATCATGGCAAAGATTTTTAAGCTGTACTTCAAGAATATTGGGGCTATACATAATGTACTCAGAGAAATTGGAATGTTCAAAGGCTTATTCTTGATAAGAAACGTTTATGGCAGAGGAAATGGTATTGATACAAGTAAAGCTAAATTAGTATTTTTATCTGATCATTCACAATTAGCTTTTATGGACAATATATATTTTAATGATATAAATAGTCATGGTGAATTAGGATTTGACTGGACGAAAATATATTTTTTTGAAGGTCATTTTTTTGACAAAAATCTTAATATCTACCTGAGTACCGAAGATATTGTATTAGAGAAAAGTAATCTTTTGTACTATTTTAAAAAGCGTTGTGATTTTTGGGCGGCTAGCATTGATGGTGATAATCTATGGCTAATGTCTTCCAATAATTTATTAATCCAAAATCTTTTCTTGTCTCTGTCTAACAAATTTGAGGAACTAAAAGATTTAAGCTTTTTTAAAATGGTATGTAATGAATTGTTGAATTTAAACTTTAAATTCTAAGGTTTTCACTTTTATTTGTCGATTAATATATTAAGGTAATGATCTTTTAGTCTCTTAGTTGGTCAAAAAGTTGATTTATTGTTGCTCTATTTGTTATGCATTTTTTTTATTTCTCTTATTGTTCAGAAATTCAAATCAAGCTATTTGCCAAAAGGGATTTTTAGACAGATGTGGAAATGGTAGCTGTTTTATGGGGTAGGCATTTTATCTTTAATGAAGAAGCTTATATTAAGGAATCGCTGGTTGATAAAAGCAAGAATGATTTCATTTAATTTTTTTGATTTTTTGTCCAACTTTGAATCATTGTGGAAAATATTAGCAATATGTCGAGCAAGGATTTTGGCTGGAAAAAAATTTGGCGAATTTTTAAATTTAGTGCTTGACAGGTCTAGTTTGTATATTAAACTAATTATACAGTGTAGGTATGCTTCCCTTTAAAAGCACCAGTTATTTGCCTTTCTTTAAGTTGGCAGCTTTGCTGTACCTATAAGAAGGGCAAAGTATGACAAAGCAGGTATGCTGCATCAAATTAGTTTATTCATGTCTCTATTGAAAAAAAAGTTACCCGACGGTTTTCTGGCGGGTTTTTTTTTAATCGCTCATTAGATGAGGTTGATTTCTGCTGTGCAGAAATACAAACCCGGCAAGAAAAATGAGAGTCTGTATTGCAGAGGATTCGATGGTTTTCACTGAATGTTGATTATTAATAGTTGATTTGTTTGGTTCACGGCTCTATTGTAATGAGGTACTTAGTTTAGACTGGCATTTTAGGGCGAGTCTAAAGGCAATGATGATGTGAGTGCATTGAGATGTTGTTTGGATTTTATGTTGGTTTTATTGGTAGTAGGCATGTTGAGCAGCTCAATGGTTTTTTTCATGTGTCAAAATATTTAATGTAACCAGTTAAGAAGGGTATGGTCAAATGTTAACTCTTTTTGCCTGGTAAAATTAATGAGATATTAAATATTTTTCTGCGAAATCAGTTTAATCAAAAACGGACTTGCTGAACTGGTGAGGTTATTTATTTAAGCTGGATTTGAAGTTTGAATGAATGTATAAGGCTTTCTATTAATTTATCATATTTGGTTAAAATGATTTTTGGGTAATTATTTTGGTAATAAATGATGATTTTAAGTTTTGATGATTATATTTATTTTGGTAAATATAGAGATTTCCAATAGATTTTGCATATCTGACCGCCTGATGAGGCGGTTTTATTTTAAGGTTTTTAATATGGCATATAAGATGGTTACGATTGGGTGTAAGTTGCCAAATGGGATACTTTTGCAAGTGGGGCAGGAAGTAGTGAATATTAATGGGATGGATCATAGCGGTAATGATGAGTTTGCTATGACTGCCAATGTAGCAGAGTATTTTTGGTTGGCCTGGTTAAATAGCAATAAGGATCTGGATATAGTCAAGAATGGGCAGATATTTGCTCATGCAGATTGTAAACATATTGAGGTTAAGTCCAAGAATAGAAGGGCAAAAAAAATCAGTAATAAGTCTCTTGCAAATGTTAAATAGATAAGCCTTTAAGTTGAGGTGAGTAAGAAGTCAATGGCTGGATTACTCTTGCTATTGGCTCTGTAAATCACTTTGTTCAAGAAATCAGTATTAAAAAGGAGAACCCAATTTTTGATTTTAACAACCCTATTTCTTAAATTTAGCCCAGTCCGACAAGGACTGTTTCACTGTATGACAGCTGGAAAAACTGTTTTTCAATGCAGTAGTGCGGAAGGTTTTGTAGATTCTGTTTGCAAGACGAATTATGGCAGTGAAATGCATTTAATACCACGAAGCAAAGCTTGGGCAGTCAGGTGGAAGGGGAGATTATGGCATCGATAACACATGCGGATATTTATGCGGAAGTCCGGGCATATATGCTCGGGCTTTTTTCATGTCCACCAGAAACGATTATTCAAAGCCAGCAGCAGTATAAAGCTTTCCCTGATGATGCAATTGTGATGTCCATTTTATCGGAGCAAGCTTTGGATATGGCTAATAGTTATTATCAGCCAGCAAATGATAAGGTCATTGTACAGCAATCGGTTCAGGTAAATATGCAAGTAGAGTTTTACGGTGAGATGGGGGCTGAGAGAGCACGTAAACTCTGCAATTTATGGCAAAACCACTATACAGTGGATCGTTTGCATTGCTGTCAACCATTGTATTGTGAATGTACGCCGCAAAGAGATTGCGCTCCTGATAAGAAGCTGCAGCAGGGATGGCAGGTGGTCTTAACGTTGCAGTACAACCCTGAATTTGAATTAGATCAAGTTTATCTGGAAAAACCAGAAATTACTTTAATAAACCTATAGGAATGAATATGTTACCATCTATACCAGTAAATAATGTCGTTCGTGTTAATCCAGCCGTGATCAGTGCCGGCGGTGATGCGCTCGATTTGAATACTGTAGTATTAACCGATAAAAGTGTGTATCCGGTTAAGCAATATCCAAGTGCAGAAGATGTTGGTCAGGTTTTTGGGTTCGATAGTGACCAATATAAATTCGCCCAGTGTTATTTTGATGGCTATGTCGGCTCAACGATTAAGCCAGCATCACTTTTTATCGCCCGTTACAATATGGCTGATGCCAGTGCCAAGTTGATTGGTGCCAGCGTGAAGAATCTTGATCTGGAGGAGCTGAAAGAAATCAGTGGTGATTTAGTTTTGACGATAGATGGCACGGCTGTTTCCGGATCAGTTAATTTAAGTGATGTAACCAGTTTTAGTGAGGCTGCAGTGAAATTGTCTGCTGCTTTGTCGGTAGCAGTTTCTTTTGATACCCAGTTACAAGCGTTTATTATTAGTTCGGCTAAATCCGGCGCAAATTCAGCTATTTCTTTTGCCGCTGGTGTTGTGGCAGATTCTTTAAAGCTGACTAAAGATTGTGGTGCTGTTGTTGATAATGCGACGCAGGCTGATAGCCCAGATACGGTAATGGAACGGGTAGCGGCGTATACGCTGAATTTTGCGGTAATTACCACGGTTGGCACAACTTTTGGTCTTGATAAGCAGAAATCTTTAGCAAAATGGAACAGTAAACAAAATGACCGTTATTGGTTTGTCTATCACGGTCAGGAGCCAACAGCTCTGATTGCCAATAATAATAATTGTTTTGCCGCTTGGTTAAAAGAAAATGCCATTTCGGGAACAACGGCTATTTATGGCACTTTGGAACAGGCTGGATTGGCGTGTGGTTATGCTGCTTCAATTAATTTCCGTGAAATGAATGGTCGTTCTACTATGGAATTCAAACGCCAAAGTGGTATAGCTGCTGCGGTAACGGCGTTAAAGGATGCGGATGCGCTTGAGAGTAATGGTTATGCTTATTATGGCGCATGGGCTACCGCTAATGAAAGATTTATATTTTTCCGCAATACTAAGGTCAGCGGTGATTTTGCCTGGGTCGATACTTATCTTAATCAGGTTTATTTTAATGCTCAATTGCAATTAGCGTTTATGAATATGCTCATCAGTTATAAAGCTATTCCTTATAATGCTGATGGTATTGCTATTCATCGCGCTGCTGCTGAAGACCCGATTCAGGAAATGATCAATTTTGGTGGAATCCAAAGTGGTATCAATCTGTCTGAAGGGCAAAAATCTCAAATTAATTATGAAGCGGGTTTTGATGCAGCACGTCAAATTGAAACTACGGGTTATTGTTTGTTGATTCAACAGGCTGCTGCACAAGTTCGCGGTCAGCGAGGTTCGTTACCGATCAAGCTTTGGTACACGGATGGTGGCAGTATTCACTCGGTGAATCTGGCCTCTATTAATGTGCAGTAATGTTTTCTCTCTATGATCTAGCCCGTGCATTTGCGCGGGTTTAATTTTTAAGTAAAGGATTAGTTATGCCTATAGGACACAACCCAAGAACAATTACTTCAGCCAATGCTGTTTTGATGCTGCGTTGTAAGGGAGTTTACGATAATTTTATTAAATTACAAGGCTTTCAGGCGGATAATGCATGGAGTTTTGGTGATGCCAATTTGAGCGAAACTCGCGTTGGTGTGGACGGTAAACAGTCCATCGGCTATACACCACATGAAGTTGAGTGGTCGCTTTTTCTGGAAGCCAATAGTCCGTCGGTGGATATTATGGAAAATATCCGTAAGGACTTTAATGCCAATATGGAGTCACGTTTGATTGATATTGTGGTGGAAGTTCCATCCGTGAAAAAACGCTTTAAAGCTTCTGGTGCATTAATTAAGCTAACTGGTGGTATTTCTGGTGAGAAGTTGTTAGCCGGTAGTCAGTATACTTTTAATTTAATGTTGAATGGGGCAGAGGAATTTAACTGATGGCACGTAAAACAAAAACGGTCACTATGGACTCTGGTCGTGATGCCGGTAAAACGTTTTTAATCACCGAAATGCCATTATTACAGGCTGACAGATGGGCACAGCAAGCTTTATTTGCTTTGGCAAGAAGTGGGATTGAAACGCAGCAGTTCGATGAAGATGAAGGTATGCTCGGTATGGCTAAAGTTGCGTTGAATGCCATCAGTCATATCGATCCGCTGGTTGGCAATGAGTTGATGAATGAATTGCTCACTTGCGTACAGATCGTTCCCAGCGGGGGAGTGGCACGAGATTTAATATTTGATGATGATTCCGGTGATATTGAGGATGTTAAAACTTTATTTATGCTGCGTAAGGAAGCCCTGATGATTCATCTGGATTTTTTAACCGCAGGCAGTTCCCCAGATACGAACAATTAGCGGCGGGACTGCCATTTAAAGATGGTGTATTAGCCAAAAATGTAAACGTTTCTATGTTAGCCAGTCAGGTGATGTTGTCCGGGCTGGCTTCTTATATTGAATTGGATACGGTTTTAAGTCTTGAGGATGCATTAAATATTCTGGAGGTGCATCAGGTGGCAGAGTACAACAAACAACTGGTACAGAAATATGGCAAACAATAAAGCAGGACGAGACCTTGGCAAGACCGGACAATATTTGTCCGGTTTTTTTGATCAAAGCTATAAAGTTATGCAAAAGTATAAGGAACTGGAAAGATCTTTGATTAATTCAATATATGTAGATAAATTAAATAATGGTATTGAAAAAAAATTAACTAAAAATGTTCACATTACTGTTGAACAAACAGCGAGATTAATTCAATCAATGTCAAATATGTCACAGGGCACTGGAGGAGATTTGGCAGCTAGGTTGAAAAGTATTCAACGGGCTATTCAGGGCAATTTAGAGTGGTTAAATCTTCAATCAAGTCAATCGAAAGAAAGATTAAAATCTACTCATGGTAATGAGCTCGTTCAGATAAAATCACAGGTTCAAAAAAATACTTCTAATAACAGTCAAATAAATCATAAAAATGAAGCAAATGAGGCTAGTAAAATTCAACAAGAAATAAATAAACATATTTCAACTTTGAAGTGGGTGTTGAGTAATAATCCTGATTGGTATTTAGAAACGAGTAATTCGTCTAAGATGAATGTAGCTGCGAATTCAACAAAACAATCTGAGGCTGGAGGAAGGACTAAAAATCCAAGCACGAGCAATGAAAAAATACCCGGGGCTGCAATATTTGTTAGAGGAAACCCTGTTAAGCGAAATAATGGTTATTGTCGTAGAGCGGATTTTTCAAAGGCAGTCAATTGGTCTCAAACTCTACCCCGTAATGCGTGTATGACCGAGTTTGGAATAGCTCTCGGGCAAAGGGTCAATTTAACAAACCTCCAAAAACCATCAACAGCTCGTCCAACAAATTCCGCTGGGAATACACCAAAAAAAGGCCAAAACTATTGGATTCAACAAGTTTATGAGTCACTTCGAGAACACGGGTTATCAGTACAGCAAGCCAGAATTATGACGGCAGAGGTAGGACGGGAAAACTCATTTTTTAAAGAGAAACTATTTTCGTCGCATTTTGACCCACAAAATAAAAAAATTAACATTGGAATGATTTCCTGGCAAGGAGCCCGAGGTAAGAAATTAGTTGATTCTCTAAAATCGAAAGGATTATGGCAAAATGGCAAAATGCCCGAATCCAGAGCCTCAATTGATGCCATGGTTGAATTTATGCTAGACGAAATAAGAACCACAAAAGATTATGCTAGAACCAAAAAGGAATTTTTAGATAACCCTGATGTCGATTACCATACCGGTAATCGAGCGCTCGGTGAAAATTATATCCTTTGGAGGATAAATGATCCTAAATATAGTAAGGGGCATCAAAACCGAGATGACTTCTATAAAAAGACCGCAGATTCGGAGACAATTTATAACGCAAAACGCTTATCCAAGGAAGTTATTCGCACTCAACAATCTGGAGCTAATACTGTTAACCATAGTGACAATAGAAAGCTGGTTAATGTTAATATAAACGCTGTAAATGTTAATACTTCCGCAAAAACGGTTAGCGGTAATGTTGTCGCTGCCGTTAAGGGAGTTAATAACTATCTAATTAACCAGATTGGAGCTTCAATGACATGAAAAAAATATTATTAATTGCTCTACTGCTACCCTCCTTGGCTTTGGCAACTGATTTTAAACAGGTTGTATCAGGAAAGAAGCTTACTTTTGTAGGTGCGACTTGTGCGGGAGTATCTTTTTCGAAAGATGGCTCAATTGCGAATATGTATGATGAACAGGTATCTAATTGTGAGCTAAATACGCCGTTCCTGTTGCGCGTTAGGTGGCTCAATGTAAATACAGCTATGCTGGTAGAGAAAGTTCAGCAAAATAAAAGTGCTCCTCCGCGCGTTTTTGTAATGCAGTTTCAGTCTTTGAATGGAAATAAAATTACTGTTAAGGATGTATGGGTAGGCTGGGGGAATCACCCAGACCAGATTCAAAAATACACGATCAAGTAAAAAACGCAAATTAATCACGACATCAAAGCTGGCGTGTTAGCGGCGCAAGTACCCAAGCGCAAAGGATGTAAATAACTATTTGATGAATCAAATTGGAGCTTCGATGACATGAAAAAAACTTTTTTATTATTCTTGCTAGCAATTTCCTTACCCAGCTTTGCTGAAAGTATTATTTTCTCTTGTAAAATAGACAACAATAGAAAGTTGTCAGTAACGCGCAAACATCAGGAGTATCGTTATCAGTTTGGTCGGGATGATAAGCCTGAACTCGTCTTTTTCAATAAAGCCGAAGATGTTGATATGGGTGCAACTACAGATGGTTACACGGGGCAAAGAATGGGGTCAATTGAAATGACCAACAAGGGCTATGGATATTCCATCAATGGAACTAATAAAAAAGGTGGTGTAACTGTATTTGATGGGAAAACCTATACAAGTTATACATGCAAATCAGGTACTATTATCAATAATATACCGAATCGAATTATGTAAGATAAAAATCATATATAGCAATACTGGAGCTGTCAAAGAATAAGGAATTACCTATTTAACCAACTTGGAGTATTAATAACATGATGAAAAATGTTATCGCCTTCGTGTTGATGGCATAAATAGCTGGGTTTTATGTATACAACCAATCTCTTTTTTTCGCAGGCATATAAAGGCTAAAGGAAGCTCTGTTGATTCATCTGGATTTTTTAACCGCAGGCAGTTCCCCAGATACGAACAATTAGCGGCGGGACTGCCATTTAAAGATGGTGTATTAGCCAAAAATGTAAACGTTTCTATGTTAGCCAGTCAGGTGATGTTGTCCGGGCTGGCTTCTTATATTGAATTGGATACGGTTTTAAGTCTTGAGGATGCATTAAATATTCTGGAGGTGCATCAGGTGGCAGAGTATAACACTCAACTGATTCAGAAATATGGAAATAAATAGAAAGAGACAGCAATCTGGCAAAACGGAAAATATGTCCGTTTTTTTACACATAAAAAGAAGTTTAAAAGAAAGATGACATGAGTGAAAATAAGTTATCTCATCGTTCACTGCGATACAAATATTACAATCTATCTAAAAATGTTACAAACGATTTATTACCATTTGTAATAGTTTATAACAATCTAATTGAAAATTTAAGTACAGGAGATATAGCTGACGCGATAAGAGGTACTGAAAAATTTATCCACATAAATAAGAAAAATATTTATAGTATAAAGCAAGAATTAGTATCTAAATCTGGCAATTCATTTAAGCTTAATGGACCTGTAAATTCAAATAAACAAGTTGTTCCTGGTCCAAACCCATCAACTAAAACTAAGGAGAGTAACAGCAGAACAGCGGGAGGGGTAGGGAAAATAAATAAAAATGCAATGAATTTAACTGAGAAAGTAGAAAATAAAACGAGTTCTAGAAATGTAGCATGGTGGAAAATGGAAGGAAATGGTATTACCCCTCTTATGTGTAAAAAACCAGATATCAAAATTGGAGGTATACCCTTTTCATCAAGTGGAAAATTATTATTTTTTTCAGATAATAATAATTTAAATAAGCAGAACAAAACTGTACGAAGTGATGCCAATAACCCCGTAACAATAAAGGGGACAAATTTTTCCAATAAAGCAGAGTCGGAAAAAAAAAGATTTGTTGAAGAATTGCATAAAGCAATGAAAAAACATAACATCAATGGGCCAGAAGTAGAGGCAGCATTCTTATCGAATGTGCATACTGAAACAGGGGGAGGGACTTCATTTTTTGAAAGTGGGAATTATTCTTTAAAACGTTGGAGAGAACTTGCCAGGAGTCAAAAAAATATTAGGAATTGGTTAAATTTGCACAAAGACAATCAAGAAGCAGTATTTGCAGGATTAACCCCTAAAGAAAAATGTAATATTATGTATAAGGGTATGAATGGTAATATAAATCCTGATGATGGATGGATGTTTAGGGGGCGAGGAGGAATTCAACTTACAGGACGGGCAAATTATCAAGCTTATGCAAACTATTCAGGTCGACAAGATATTATGTCTAATCCCGATTTGATAGGTACGGACCCTTATTTGCGTGCTGATTCTGCTGCCTGGCATTTTGTGAGGAGTGGAGCATTGAAGAGAGCTCGTGAAGGAAATATAGCCGCAGCTAGAAAAAAAACTAATGGCGGGGATATCGGCATGACTAAGTCTATGAACTTATATGAAATATACTTGCATGGGAAAGGCCCCCTCTCCAAAAATTATTTGCAACAACAGGGTAAAAAGGCTCAAGGAATGGTTACACATCCACAATCAATGAAAACGTCATCCATTAATAATTATGATAATAGTAGGCTGGTTAATGTTAATATAAACGCTGTTAATGTCAGTACTTCCGCAAAAACGGTTAGCGGTAATGTTGGTGCTGCTGTTAAGGGTGTAAATAACTATTTGATGAATCAAATTGGAGCTTCGATGACATGAAAAAAGTATTTTTAGTTTTATTAAGCTTATTTTTCAGCTCTTATGTTCTCGCAGAAAGCCTACAATTGCAATATATAAAAGGAATGTATAAAGAAAGCGTAAAGTTTGAGAGTCGAGAAACAAATAATAATCCGTATTATTATTTAAAATACTTTGATAGTAATATTAAAAAAGTATACGCAAGAGATAATAAATATGGAGAAATAACTCAAGGCACTACAGGCTGCATTGACCATGGTGTTTTATGGCAGGGGCAGGATTTAAATCCAAAAGCCAAGCTAACATTTACTGAACCAATGCCAGGCAGGGTTAAGGTAACAATTGGAGCTACAAAGGGGTTAGAAAAACGTTCGGTTGCTTATCAGGTAAAATGCAAAAAAGATGGTGATTGCAGAATTACAGAAATCTTTGAAAGGGGTAAACCTTTCACTAAAGAAATGACTAAATGCCTTGATGATTTTTACCACAGCGAAATTAAAAAGGGCTGAGTTATTATTGTTTGATTATTGCAAATCCAAGCCAGCAATCAGCTGGCTTTTTTATTGGAGTAATTTATGCCATTAATAGAAGGAATGCCCAATGTTCCTGTTTTAAAGGATCTGAATAAGGTGGACACGAAAACAGTTATGACATTGGGTGGGCTAGCATTGCTGAAAGTGGTGTTTGGCAATTACTGGGGCATATTTAATGAGTATGGGGTGCCGATTTTATTGGCAGATAGTGTCATCTCTCTCAATTTTTCAAATTCTTACTCAATTTCTCAGGCTCCGCTTGAACGAGGATCTTTCGTCAGTTATAACAAGGTAGCCGAACCGTATAAAGCGACAGTTCAGTTATCTAAGGCAAGCGGGGGGACTTTAATGCGCGGTGTCTTTCTGAAACAAATTGATATGCTGGCAGCCAGTACGTTGAAATTCCATATTATTACACCTGAATATGTTTATACCAATGCCTGTATTGCTGGGTATGATCTTGTGCGTGAAGCGCAAGACGGAGCGCAGTTGATAAAGGTTAACTTGCATTTGGAAGAGGTCAGGGAAGTAATGGTTATGTATAAGTCTGATGAAATGAAAAATCCAGATGATACTCAATCAAAGGATGGAGGCGAAAAGCAGCCACTAGGTGCGTCTGAAATGGTTATGAAAAAGATGGAAGAGGTGGTGTCTTCTGTCAAAGGATGGTTTAAATGACTTTGATGACTATTCCATTGGAGAAAGCTGCAAATCAACGGATTTCTTTTATTGTTGATAATCTGCGCTGGGTTTTAACGTTGAGAACTCGTTTGGGCAAATTATATGCCAGTGTGGAAAATAATCGTGACGGGGTAATTATCCAAAATCGTGTTTGTCTTAATAATACGCCAATTATAAAACAATTGGTTTTTATTGATCTAAATGGGCATGATGATCCAGTTTATTCCGGCTTAAATAGCCGGTTTTTTTTGGTATATAACGATGAAGCGTAAGCAAATTAGGTTAACGATTACTTTATTAGGTAGGGATGATGAGGGCGAAAAGTTTGTATTTGTTGATGATGCTAATCAATTAAGTGCAACCGGATTGAGGGTGCAATGCAATATGCAATTTGGTTTTGGGGCTGTTATGCCTACGGCACAGATTCGAATTTATGGGCTGGCACTGGATAAGATGACTAAGTTGCTGCGCATTAGGTGGAATACGCTAGAAGCTCTTAACAATTTGGTTAAGGTGGAGGTAGGGATTGATGGTGAAATGCATACGGAATTTGAGGGCAATATTACTTTTGCTTCACCAGATTTGTCGGCTATTCCGGATGTCTGTCTGCTGTTAGAAACCCAAGCTGCAGCTTATGATAGTAAAAAGCCGGTTTTATCTTATCAACGAAAAGGTATTGTTGATTTGGCTGATATTTTTGAGGCTATCTGTGGTGATATGGGTTTTCAGTTTGAAAATAATGGGGTGTCGATTAAAACTGAAAATATGACTTTAAATGGGTCGAATTTGGAAAAGTTAGCCGCTTTGGCGGATAGGTATCCTATTGATATGTATATTGAAAACAAGATTATTGCTATTACTAATCAAGGTGAGCCTAGAAATCTCATGATACCAATTATTAGCCCTAAATCTGGTTTGATAGGCTATCCGACACCTGATGTTAAGGGGATAACTTTTCAATGTTTTTATGATCCGATGTTACGTTTTGGTGGTATGTGCCGTATGCAAGATAGTCTGATTGATGTCTGTAATGGTGAATGGCGGATTTATGGTTTGTCCAAAAATCTGGATGCTAATCTACCGAATGGTAATTGGTATTGTGACGTAGCCGCAACATGGAGGAATAATTGAATGGAAGCATCAGCCAATTATGAAAATTTAAGTCCTTTTAATATCAATCATTCCTTAGGCGGCGCAGCAGAGTTTAATGCTGTTATTCATAATTTATTGTCCAAATTGCAGACGGTTACTTTGGTGCAGGTGGTGGCGGTAAACGGAGCTGGTGTTGCGCCGGTGGGCACGGTGGATGTTCGGCCCTTGGTACAGATGGTTGATGGCGCAGGGAATGTTTATGCGGTGGGCACAATATTCAGTGTGCCTTATTTGCGATTGCAGGGCGGGGTAAATGCGATTATCTGTGATCCGGTGGTGGGTGATATTGGTTTATGTGCGTTTGCTTCCAGAGATATATCCGCAGTGAAACGCAATAAAGCAGAATCCGCACCAGCCAGCCGCAGACAACATGACTGGAATGATGGTTTATATATCGGTGGTTTTTTAAACGGAACACCGCAGCAGTATGTGCAATTCGCCAGCAATGGCATCGTGATACATTCACCCAAGAGCATTACTTTAGAAGCGCCAAACATCAAGTTGCAAGCGTCATCAGTAACCACCCAAACCGGCAGCTTTGCCGTTAATGCTAGCCAAACAGCTCAATTTACCGGTGGAGGGGGAATTAGCTCAGATGGTGATGTTAAAGCTGGCTCCGTAAGTCTGAAAAATCATACTCATGGAGGAGTTGCCTCGGGTAGTGGTCATACAGGAAAGCCTAATTCATGAAGACTTTATTTTTAATGCCAAATAGTTGGGACTTGGCGTTGGATGCCAGTGGAAATATTGCCATAGCTAGCTCAACTTATCAGCAGGCACAAGATATTGCTTGTGCTTGCCGGACAATTAAGCAGGATATGTACTTTAACCAACAGGATGGCATTCCTTATTTAACTGATATTTTAGGTAAGGGTAAATACCCACTGGCTTTATATCGTAAGTATTTACAGGATGCAGCTTTAACTGTACCTGACGTGGTATCAGCCGAGGTTGAATTACAACTTACTCATGAACGTATTGTGAGCGGACAAATTAAATTCACTAATGATAAGAATATAACGGGGGTGATCGGGTTATGAGTATTCCAGCTTTGCAGGTAACGGATCAAGGTATTGTGGCACCTGCGACTAATGATGTCATCAAGGGTTTATGGGAGATGTTTAAAGAGGCTTTCGGGCATGATTTAAACACGGCGATGAATACGCCACAAGGACAGCTGGTTACTTCACTAGCTGCAATCATCACTGATGAGCGCAATCAAATGATCAATCTGCTCAATCAATTTGATCCTCGCTATGCGCAGGGTATCTGGCAGGATGGTCTTGGTTATATTTATTTTATGACGCGCAAACAGGCTACGCATTCTAATGTGGATTTGTTGTTAACCGGGTTGGCAGGTACGACAATTAAAGCAGGTACTCAATTTGTTGATGATAATGGTCAGGCATGGCAGCTAACTCAAGCGACTGTTATAGCCAGCAATGGACAGGTGACTGCCCATGCGCTTTGTACGGAAGCAGGTAATATCAATGCAGCAGCAGACACCATTACCACTATTCCGAAAGCCATTTTCGGTTTAGATCGGGTCACTAATCCTAGTGCCGCGATGGCGGGAGTTAAGGAGGAAAGCCGCTTAGACTTTGAAAAGCGGCGTCATGCTTCGGTTGCTATTAACAGCAAGAATACCAATGCATCCACTTATGGAGCTATAGCAGATTTGCCAGATGTTAAGGATGTGTATGTTGTTGACAATCCAACTGATGAAACGATTAGCGTAGGGGCAACCCACTATCCAGTTATCCGTAACAGTATTCTGGTTGCGGTGATGGGTGGAGATGATGAGCAAATTGCCCGTACGATTTTGACCAAAGCGGGATCAGGCTGTTCTTTTAATGGCAATACGAGTTGTGTTATTGCTGATACGGAAAACTTTCCGGTTCGACCACCTACTTATACGGTGAAGTTTTTAAGACCGGCCATGGTGCCGGTTTTTTTTCAGGTGGTTGTTGATGATAAAGATCAATTGTCTCATCAAGACAGTGAAGCGATCAAAGCGGCGATTATTGATGCGCTTGCTACTGGAACAACCAGAGCAGCAATTGGACAAGCGGTGATTGCTTCGAAGTTTATCTGTCCAGTTGCTGCAGTTATTCCCCATCTATCGATTGTTGCACTGCGAATCAGTAAAGATGGGCAGAATTGGCAGGATATGCTCCAAATAGGTGTTGATGAATTTCCTACAACCACGGTTTATCAGATAAAAATCCTATGAAAAATATTCAAGATACGTTGATGTCGCAATATGCAAATAGTCCGATTATTGTTAAGTTGATTGAAAGTATCAATGATTGTGTTGATCCAACTAAATCGATAGATGATTTTTTTCAGCTCGCTTTTAATGTACGGACAGCAAAAGGTTTTGGTTTAGATATTTGGGGTAGGATTGTAGGCGTTAATCGCAATATCAGTATTCCACCGGATGATCTTAATATGTTTGGCTTTAAGGCTGATCCGCAATCTTTTGCACCATTTAATAATCAGCCGTTTAGTTCTGCAGGTGCGCGTTTTCATGCTTATAGATTATCCGATGAACGTTTTCGAACGCTGATTATGATTAAGGCTGCGGCTAATATTCTTTATGCTACTGCGCCTAATATTAATAAGTACCTGCGGATGATATTCCCCAATAAAAGGGTTTATTTTTTAATCACCGGTCATATGAAAGGCCGGTATTTTTTTGAATTTATCCCGAATAAATTTGAACGACACCTAATTTATAACCTTGGCCTTTTGCCTCGCCCCAGTGGGGTACAGATTGATTACCGAGAATCCCCGCCACAGGGGATTTTTGGTTTTTCCGGAACAGGCTTTCAGCCATTTAATCAAGGAAGTTTTGCATGAGTGAGAACCCGATTTTAATCCCGCAAGCATTTGCGAGTAATGGCAGTAAAAACACAATTCAAAATACTCGCCAGACAGGTCAAGATCCTGAAGATGCGACATGGAGCGAAGGCTTTCCAAATGTCACTATGCAACCGATGGAGTCAGGTGGATTGCCACCTAAGGGAATGGATTTTAATGGTATTTTACATGCTTTATCAGCGTCGATTGTTCATCAGCAAAAAGGTGGTTTTTTCTACTTTGATTCAAATCATGCTAATGCAATAGGTGGATATTCTACTGGGGCGATTTTAATTGCTGATGATAACCGTCGATTATTTATTTCTACAATTGATAAAAATAAAACGAATCCGAATCAAAATCCTACTGGATGGAAAATTTTAGCAGGAGAAGGGGTTAATGCCACCACTGCTACAAAATTACAAACACCTCGATATATCAATGGGGTTCTGTTTGATGGCGGTTCAGACATCAATGTAACACCACCGGGGGCTGTACAGTTTTTTGCTCAGCCATGGGCACCAGTTGGCTGGCTAAAGGCTAATGGTGCAGAAGTTTCCAGAACAACTTATGCCAATTTATTTGCAGCGATTGGCACTCACTATGGCGCTGGGAATGGATCGACTACTTTTAATTTACCTGATTTACGTGGTGAGTTTTTGAGAAGTTGGGATGATGGCAAAGGCGTTGATAAGGGGCGCATATTCGGATGCGAGCAGGGCGACGCAATTCGCAACATTGTTGGGCAAAGTGAAGTATTCCATGTACAGACTCTAGGAAATCGTTACGGCACAAATGGGGCGATTCAAACGGTCAAAAGCGTGATGATGGGCGCGGGTGTGAACACGGGTTCTTCAAATAACATATCGAGCATAAATTTTGACGCATCCCGAGTGGTTCCAACGGGTTCAGAAAATCGACCACGAAATATAGCGTTATTGGCCTGTATCAAAATTTGAATAAGGAATAAATATGAATTTAGATCAACAATTTAAATGGGTTTGTCAGTTGGATGAAAACAATTATTTTCTGTGTATGACTAAGGCAGATTTAGACCCATTAGAAAATGCTACACGTTACTTAATTCCTCGTGGCGCAGTTGAAGCACCGGAACCTAAATTAAAAAAAGGTTATGCGTCTCGTTGGTCTGGTAGTGCTTGGGAGTATGTAGAAGACCATCGCGGCAAGATTGTGTTTGATAAAAAAACAGGCGAGCAATTAACCCATCATGAGCTAGGAACGTTACCGGAGGCTGTTACTACGATCCCGCCAATACCTTACTCCAAGTGGTCAGAATCAAAAAACACGTGGGTGGAGCTAAGCAATGCAGATGAGCTGCGGCTAATGGATCGGCGTATAGCTGCAGGAAGTCTGAGCAGAAATCAGTTTCTGACTGGAATTGAAATCAGCCGCGGCGAGAATAAAGGAAATTTGCTTGAAATTGTCGAACGCGAACTTGTAGGCACGCATTTGATTAAAGTACGCAATGCCATTAATGAAGCAAGTGAGTTGAGTTTGATAAATGATGATATCTGGAAATTTTTAACTCAAACCTTGAATATGCAAATAGATAAACTGTTTGAGTTTTGGGAAGAAGCTAAAGAAATCCATTGATTAATACCCGCTTTACAGCGGGTTTTTTTATAAAGGCAAATAACATGTTTAAAGCATTTGACTGGCTACATTGGCTGCTGGATCTACGATTTTTACCAGATAAAATTCAAAATTGGTTGTTTGAAACAGGGACAAGGGCGATAGAAGTGTTTTCGGGATTGGCGATGCTCGGCTTTGCGTTTACTTTTCTGCTGGCAGGGGATGAGTTGTACAAAGCTGATTTGTACGAAAAATTTCAACATCTGCACAAGCCCAGTTTGATTGGTATTTTGGTCGTTGTTTCGATATTGCAGCTAGGGTTTGCTGTGGTTAAATCTTACCATTTAAAGTTAGTGAGCAGTTTCTTATTAATGTTTTCATCGCTGATCTGGGCGGTAATTACTGGAATGTTTATTGCCGGTTATCCACCTGTCTCAACCGGTATGACAACGTATGCTGTATTAACGATTGTATGTAGTTTTGCTGGTTTATATTTAAACCGTCATGCAAAACATTTAGAAGATAAAAAGCAAGGCAAAGGGCTATGACATGGATTTATTTGAAGACGCTTTTAGTGTTGCAATTGTCTTTGCGATTGGAGGTAGTTTGTTGGGTTCGCTTATTGCCACGGATGTGAAACGTTATGGACGAACTTTATCAGGATTAATGGTTCTGGCAGGAATTGTTTTATCTGTCAGTGTGGCAGATTATTTCTTTTCTCCTGTCCATCCTTGGCTTTATGGTGGAGTAGGTGTTTTTTGTGGCATTGTTTCGCCGGCACTATTAGATGCCTTAAAAGGCATGGCACCTAAAGCGATTCAGCGACTAATTAATGCTTTATGTAATCGAGCAGAAAAGATGATTAGCGATTCAGAGAAAAAGTAGTTTATGAACTTAGCGTGTTAAATCGCTAAGTATTTTAAATAATCGGATTAATTTGGAGCGTTTAATTTTGGGAGGGCAGCTGAATAAGCTGCTTTTTTTTATTTCTGAATAGAGATTTTATTTAGGATTTGCATTGAAGGATCTTTTCGATGAGTGAATTAGCTTGGATTGCGGAGGGACGTAAGTTTTTGGGCTTACGTGAGATTAAAGGATCGAAGCACAATCAGACATTACTTCGATGGCTTGAGGATATGGGGCAATATAGTCATGAAAGTAAAGCATGGTGGCGCGATGATGAAACTCCATGGTGTGGTCTGTTTGTTGGGCATTGTTTGGGCGTAACTAATCGGTATGTGGTTAAGAATTGGTTTCGTGCAAGTGCATGGGCTGATTCTCTAGTGATGATGAGACTTGATCAACCTGCCTATGGATGTATTGTGACGTTTACCCGACAAGGAGGAGGGCACGTTGGATTTGTTGTGGGCAAAGATACCAGAGGGAATTTAATGGTGCTGGGTGGTAATCAAGGTGATGCAGTCAGTATTGCTGCTTTTGCCATGAGTAGGGCTACTGGATTTTATTGGCCCAGTAAATGGGTGGGAAAATTGGTTAAATCTATTCCGTCAGCTACTCGCTACACGCTGCCGGTACTATCTTCAACCGGCAAGCTAAGTACGAATGAGGCGTAAGGATGTTGGCTTGAGAAACGTTAATTATATGATTTTTAGCGCTGGAATTTTGTTGGTGCTGATTTGGTTATTTAGCCTGGTTACATATGGTCATGATCAATATCGAAGGGGATACAACCAAGGGAGGCTGGCTGAACAGCAAATACAGCAAAAAGCTCGAGCCAAACAGCAAGCAGCTGCCAATAAGCTCAGTCAAGACTATGAAAAACAAAAAGCTGAAAATGAGGTAAAACGAGATGAACAGAAAAGGCAAATTACTAAAATTGTTAAAGTACCTGTCTATAGTAATGTGTGTCTTGATGCTTCAGGCGTGCAGCTCATCAACCAAGCCATCAACGAGCGTTAATATTCCAGCTAATCTTATTGCACCTTGCCCCGCTCTTGAAAATTTGAATGGTTCGAGTGGTCAGGATGTGTTGCCTTGGGCTATGGCGGTGGTAGGACGCTATAATGATTGTGCGCAACGCCATGAAGCTTTAGTTAATACTCTTATCACTATTGGATATTGATTTTGCAGATAACTATTCGTCATTGCAATGACTACAGGTTATTGTTTTTTTGATGGTTTACTCGGTTTTAAATCAACAAGCCAGACCGTTTCGGTTTAGCTTGTTGATTCAAAATAAAATTATATTTTATAACCGTTTAATTCTTGAATTTTCTTTTCAGCTTTGTCGCTGATGCATTGATACATATTGATTTTGGTTTGGGGAACATTTTTTGCCGTTGGTCTGGACAAACAATATCCTGTTGTTTCTTCGATCCATTGTAAATAAGTTTGGTTTAAGTTTTGCTGAACGTCCTGTGGAATTGTTTTCCAGGTGATTTCTAAGCGTTGAATAGCGTCTTTAGATTTTTGTTCGGCCTGATCAACCATTTCTTCTTTAATATGGGCTAAATCTTCTTTCTGTCTTTCAAGCAAGGTTTCTGCACGCGAATTTATTATGCCTGACTCGCAGTATAGTTTAGCGACTTGCAGTGCCTCTGGGCTTTTATAACCCTCTAAGGTGCAGTTTTCTTCTAAAGCGGTATTGTCCCAGATTTTTTGCTCATCTAATATGGAGTTTTTAAAGTCTTCATCAAGCCCCGTCCAAACTTTGCGTAATCTGGCCTCGGCGCGACTGCGTTGCTGCTGATATTTAATTAGAAGATTATTTAATTCTTCCGGTGTCCTGGTGTTCAGACTCAAGCCTGTAGCATCTTCGCTAATTTCTTCTTGTTGATTAGTTTGTTTGGCTTCACTTGCAGTCTCACTTCCCGTCTCACTTGCAACTTGCGGTGCAGAGGCAGGCTGGATGTTGCTTGCCATGTTGGTGCTAGAAGCTGCAACGGCAACAGGTGCGGTTTTAGGCTCTTCTTTAGACCTAAAGATGAAATACATCGCTACCAAGATAATCAACCCAATAACTAAAATTAGAATTATTTTTACGCTATTGCTTTGTTTTTTTGGTGTTACAACAGATTGTGTCGCTGAGTTGGTACTAGGGTTGGGTTCGGGCGAGGCTGAATGTTGTTGTGGTTGGGACGGAGTAAAACTGGGTTGTTGCTGATCTTGTCTGTCTGGATCTTGGGCTATGGTTTCTTCTGTGCAATTTGTCTCATCATCGTCATGATGAGATGCCAAGATGGCTTTCTTTTGCATATCATATTCATCTTTAGTGATGGCGCCTTTTTCCAGTAATTTAAAAAGTGTTTCAAGTTCTTCAATCTGAGCAGATGGTTTATCCATGCATCAACCTCTTAAAAAATTAATCGACCCAATAAATGAGTTATTGTAAGTATGATGCTAAATTTATTTCAACTATTATTTGGGCATAATATTTTTTATGCAAAATGGCTGAAATTTGCCTTGACTGAGTTTTAAATTAAATAGATAACATAAAAAAATAAGATATTTTTTTATAAATAACAATAATTTGATGAAATATTTTAATTAATTGTTTTTAATAATTAATTTTAATTTGCTTATAATGCAAAAAGTTTGTTGTGATTTTGATCTGAAATCTGGAATGTATGCAGTTTGATGGCGAAAAATTGCCCAGCATTTACTTTGATATTGTAGATCATGGCTGGGCAAAATTTTAAATCATTTAATGGCGATAACCTTTGTTATATTTTTTCTCCAACCAGGAAAACAACCAACTTAAAGCCATGGTCATGAGCAGATAGATCACCGCGATGGTATACCATGGTGTCTCATAATTAAGATAGCGCCCCGCCACGGTGCGTGCGGTGAATGCCAGCTCAGCTACGGCGATAGCGGACAATAAGGAGCTGTCTTTAAGAAGGGTAATAAATTCATTACCAATTGGTGGCAGCATGCGATGAATTGCTTGTGGCAAAATCACATAGCGCATGGCTTGGGTATAACTTAGTCCGAGTGAGCGTGCCGCTTCAAATTGACCGCGATCTATTGACTGAATACCTCCGCGGAATATTTCGGTAATATAGGCTCCGGAATTGACCGATAACGCTAGTATGCCGGTAATCAATGCCCCATAATTACGCCGTAGTTCGACGGCATAATCACCATTAATAATCAGCCCGCTAGTTGGATGAATAAGAATCGGAAACCAGACGTAATACCAAATAAATATCTGTACAAACAGTGGCGTGCCCCGAAATAGGGTGACGTATAACAGTGAAATTTGACGTAATAACCACGTCAGTGCACGCATGAACAAACCGCCTTTTTCCACGCGGATAATACGAGCTAGAGCAAAAAACAGACCTAAAAAGGTACCGAATAAGGTTGAAATCAGCGATACGCCCAAGGTAATAAGGGCGCCGTAAAAGAACATTTCGCGATATTCGTAGATGATGTCAAAACGAAAGGTCATTGTTTTACCTAATGTGTTTTCAATGTTTAGTGCCGGGCTCTGTTCTGCCTGAGCACGATATGACCGGTTATTTTAACAAGAATTAGGGTCATGGCTGTATCAAATTTTGTTTAGTTTTGAGAATAAGGTGAATTTTATTGAATTGCTGGTCTGCAACTTACTGTTTATTTACGCTGGCTAACGCAGGCTGAAATGTTTACAATGCGGTGTATTATTATTTGAATTATTCAAGATTTATATGCAAGTTTGGTTGGGAGAACACCAGCAGCCGGATTGTATGAAAGGTGCAGCAGTCACAATCGGTAATTTTGATGGGGTACATTGTGGACACAGGCATATTTTGTCGTGTCTGCGTCAGCAGGCACACAATCGCGGTCTGATATCTGTTGTGGTGGTTTTTGAACCGCAACCACAGGAGTTTTTCGCTCGAAAATTAGCCCAACCTTTGCCATATAGGCTAACGCCATTGTGTGACAAGCTGGCTTTGTTAGCGGAAAGTAGCTGTGTGGATGCAGTTTATGTGCTGAACTTTGATCAGTCTTTTGCTGATACACCAGCGATGGAGTTTGTGAGAAAGGTATTGATTGAGCGTCTTAATACGCGGTATCTGTTGGTGGGTGATGATTTTCGCTTTGGGGTAAAACGCAGTGGTGATTTTGCTTTATTGCAGGCACAGTCTGAATTTACGACAGAAAACACACCTTCAGTACTCATCAATGATGTTCGAGCCTCTAGCACAGCAGTACGTCAAGCATTGGAAGCGGGTAATTTGACCTATGCACAAATGTTATTGGGCCATGAATATACGCTTAGTGGTAAGGTAAAATATGGTCAGCAATTGGGCCGAAAGCTGGGTTGTCCAACAGCAAATGTGGATTTACCACCTTTGCGCTATGCTCTGAATGGTGTGTTTGTCGTGGATGTTAGCGGAGATTTTGGTCGTAAACGTGGAGTAGCCAGTTTTGGTTTGAATCCTACGGTTTCTACAGACTGTCAGCAAAAGCTAGAAGTTCATATTTTTGATTTTGACGCTGATTTATATGAACAAAAAATAAAGGTTCATTTTTTACATAAGCTTAGAGATGAACTCAAATTTGATTGTTTGTCTGCTTTACAGGCGCAGATTGAGGCAGATATGGCAGCAGCACGAATATGGCAGGCTGCCTGATTGGTTGATATGTTTCAGGTAGCCTCAATGTACTGATTAATGTTTAACAAGATTATTAGATAATTATATTTTTGAAGAGAAGGTCATGACTGACTATAGTAAAACAGTAAATTTATTGGATACACCCTTTCCGATGCGCGGAAATCTGGCTAAACGCGAAGGCGGGTGGTTGCAATCTTGGTATGAACAGAGACGTTATCAGAAGTTGCGTCAGCTTGCTGCTGGTCGGCCGAAGTTTATTTTGCATGATGGCCCACCGTATGCTAATGGTGATATTCATATTGGACATGCTGTTAATAAGATTTTGAAAGATATTATTATCCGCAGTAAAACGTTGGCCGGATTTGATGCACCTTATGTGCCTGGATGGGATTGCCATGGTCTGCCGATTGAGCTGATGGTTGAAAAAAAACATGGTAAGAATATTCCGGCAGCGAAATTTCGTGAATTATGTCGTGAATATGCAGAAGAGCAGGTTGCCAAACAGAAGAAGGATTTTATGCGTTTGGGGGTGTTGGGCGACTGGGAACACCCTTATTTGACTATGGATTTTAAAACTGAAGCTGATATTGTGCGTACGCTCGGTAAAATTCAGCAACAAGGCTATTTGTATCGAGGAGAAAAACCCGTTCAGTTTTGTTTGGATTGTGGCTCTTCTTTGGCGGAAGCTGAAGTGGAATATAAGGATAAGGTTTCGTCAGCTATCGATGTCGCCTATCAGTTCAAAGACAATGCAGCTCTGGCCCACGCTTTCGGATTGAATGAAATTATTGGTGAAGCTTATGGTGTCATTTGGACCACCACTCCTTGGACATTGCCAGCCAGTCAGGCCATTTCTGTAGGGGCTGAAGTGGTTTATCAGTTGATTGATACCCCAAAAGGTAAGCTTGTATTGGCCAAAGATCTTGCTGAGGATGCTTTACAACGATACGGTTTGGATGAGGATAAAGTTGCGGTTTTGGCTGAAACAACGGGTAAAAATCTGGAAAATCTGCATCTGAATCATCCCTTTCTTGATCGTGATATTCCGATTTTATTAGGCGAGCATGTCACGACTGAAGCAGGTACTGGTTTGGTACATACAGCGCCGGCACATGGTTTGGATGATTACTTTGTGTGTTTGCGCTATGGAATCAAATTATATAACCCAGTAAATTCTGAAGGTCGATATAACAGTGATATGCCTCGGCTAGCTGGTATGACTGTGTGGGAAGGTAATTCTCACGTCATCGATTGGGTAGCTGAAGAGGATAAGTTGTTGGCAAATGGTAAGATTACCCATAGTTATGCCCATTGTTGGCGGCATAAAACGCCTCTGATTTACCGTGCTACCGGACAGTGGTTTATTGGTATGGATAAAGATGGCAGTGATGGGGAAACTTTACGTGACAAAGCCATGACGGCGGTGGAAGCCACAGAATTTTTCCCAGCGTGGGGTAGAGCGCGATTAGAAGCGATGATTGAAGGACGTCCAGATTGGGTTGTATCTCGTCAGCGTTACTGGGGCACTCCGATGGCGTTTTTTGCACATAAGGAGACCGGTGAGTTGCATCCACGTTCAGCTGAATTGCTGGAAGAGGTAGCAAAACGTATCGAACAACACGGTATTGAAGCTTGGTTTGCTCTGGATAAAACAGAACTTTTAGATGCGGCTGATGCTGAGCAATATGAAAAGTTGCCAGATACGTTGGATGTGTGGTTCGACTCGGGTAGCACGCATTATGCAGTGTTACGTCAGCGTCCAGAATTATCCTGGCCAGCTGATCTGTATCTGGAAGGTTCGGATCAACATCGAGGTTGGTTCCAGTCTTCTCTACTGACCGCTTGTGCCACTGTTGGGGCACCACCTTATAAGCAATTGCTGACGCATGGTTTTGTGGTAGATGGCAATGGTCAAAAGATGTCTAAATCCATCGGTAATGTGATCGCTCCACAAAAAGTGAATGATAGTCTGGGCGCGGACATTCTGCGTTTATGGGTTGCTTCTACTGATTATTCAGGCGAACTGGCTATTTCAGATGAAATTTTGAAACGAGTAACCGAAAGTTATCGCCGGTTGCGCAATACTTTGCGGTTTTTATTGGCTAATCTAAGCGATTTCAATCCTGCAACTGATGCTGTACCTACGGCGCAAATGTTAGAAATGGATCGCTATGCATTGATCCTGGCACAGCAATTGCAACAACGCGTTGCAGGTGATTATTATGGACGTTATGCCTTCCATTTTGCTGTACAGGATATTGTTCAGTTCTGTTCTGAAGATATGGGTGCTTTCTATCTGGATATTTTGAAAGATCGCTTGTATACCATGCAGGCCAATAGCTTAGGGCGTAGAAGCGCGCAAACAGCTCTGTATCATATTACCCGTAATTTGGTATTGCTGCTGAGCCCGATCCTATGTTTTACTGCTGAAGAAGCATGGGCAGTATTGACCGCGAGTGAAGAGGATAGTGTGCTATATCATACAATGCACATTTTCCCTGAATTAGATCAGGCGGAAATCAGTACGTTAACGCAAAAATGGTCGGCCATTCGTCAGGTGCGTGATGTGGTTAATGCAGCCATTGAACCGCTACGTGCAGATAAAAGTATTGGTTCATCACTGCAAGCTGATGTGGAATTGACTGTACCGCAAGATTTGCTGCCATTTATCTCTGCTTTGGGAGCAGAATTGCGGTTTGTGCTGATGGTCGCTCGGGTTAATGTTCAGGAAGGTGCAGAATTGAGCGCGATTATCAGTGTTGATTCAGGTAAAAAATGTGAACGTTGTTGGCATTATACTGATGATGTTGGTTCGGATCCCCAGCATCCTACCATTTGCGGACGATGTGCCACGAATGTGGATGGTAGTGGTGAGCAACGCTTATTTGCATAATCTGCTTTGAAATGATATGACTGGATTTCATTGGTCGGGTTTAATATGAATTCAGGCGTGACTGATTTTATTTGGTCACGCCTGTAATAACTTAGGTAAAGCTATGGGTAAAAAGTTGTTTATTTATGGTTTGATTATCGCATTGAGTATCATTGCGGATCAGTTATCAAAAAATTTGATTTTGCAGCATATGCAATATATGCAACGTACAGCGGTGATACCTGGATTTTTCGATTTGATTTTGGTCTACAACACCGGTGCTGCGTTCAGTTTTTTGGCAGATGCAGGTGGCTGGCAAAAATTTCTATTTATGGGATTGGCGCTGATTATTTGTGTGTATTTGCTTAAAGAGATTATCTGCGATGGATTCGGAACGGTGGGCAAGTTTGGCGCTGCGATGATCGTAGGCGGAGCGGTAGGCAATGTAATAGATCGTTTAATTCATGGTCATGTGGTTGATTTTATATTGCTTTACTACCATAATTGGTTTTATCCGGCCTTTAATATTGCGGACAGCCTGATTTGTGTTGGTGCCGTGTTGCTGGTGTTGGAGAGTTTTTTTCATCGAAAAAATAAACCTTCTGCCTGAGCAGAATAGATGAAACCAACCAGGTAACGGAAGTTGTATGAATAATAAGCGTATTTTGTTGGCCAATCCTCGTGGATTTTGTGCTGGCGTAGATCGGGCGATCAGTATTGTTGAACGTGCGTTAGCACAATTTGGCGCACCCATTTATGTGCGGCATGAAGTGGTTCATAATAAATTTGTTGTGGACAATTTGCGTAAAAAAGGTGCTGTTTTTATTGAGAATTTGGATGATGTTCCACCTCAATCGACTTTGATTTATTCGGCACACGGTGTTTCAAAGGCTGTACAGCAGGAAGCAATAGCTCGAGGGTTTCGTATTTTTGATGCCACCTGTCCTTTGGTGACGAAAGTACACAAAGAGGTGTCCCGTCTGGATGAACAAGGTTATCAGATCATTATGATTGGTCACAAAGGTCATCCGGAAGTTGAAGGAACGATGGGACAATTAGCACCGGATACGATGCTGTTGGTCGAGCGGGTGGAAGATGTAGCTGGTTTGGTGGTCAAAAATGAGGAAAAACTGGCACATGTTAGCCAGACCACGCTTTCTGTAGATGAAACCAGTGATATTATCGCGGCGTTGCAACAACGATTCCCGCTGATTAAGAGTCCGCATAAAGAAGACATCTGTTATGCAACGACGAACAGGCAGGACGCGGTAAAAAAACTGGCGGTAAGTTGTGATGTGGTTGTTGTAGTGGGTTCGCCTAATAGTTCCAATAGTAATCGGCTACGTGAAGTGGCAGCTTTATTAAATGTCGATGCTTATATGGTTGATAATGCGGATTGTTTACAACCACATTGGTTTGAAGGTAAACAACAAGTAGGAATTACAGCTGGTGCTTCAGCGCCTGAAGTGCTGGTAGATGAAGTGGTGCAGAAGATAGTTTCTTGGGGATATGCAACCGTTACTGAAAACTCTGGTGTGGAGGAAAGTATTATGTTTGTACTACCCAAAGAACTGCGTGGTTCATCATGAATGTACCCGTTTTATCTGGTGAGCGAGTCTGTCAACGTGCACATGACGATGGCAGAGTCCTTTTACAGGATACCGACTTTCAGTTAATGGCTGGAGCACGCGTGGCAATAAGCGGTGCTTCAGGGGCTGGCAAGTCGGTTTTTTTACGCACGATTTCTTTGTTGGATTTACCAGCAGCCGGAAAGCTGTTTCGCCATGGTAAGCCAGTGCATTTGGATGCCCACAGTATCAGTGAACACCGCAGTCAGATAGCCTATATCAGCCAAAAAGCGGTGCTGGTGCCGGGAACGATACGTGATAATTTGCAATTGCCATATACGCTAAATCGTTATGCGCAGCAAAAATTCAATCCCGAATATGCGCAGCATGTGTTTTCAGATTTGGGTAAAGAAAAAAACTTTCTTGAACGAGATACAGCCGATTTATCAGGTGGTGAAGCGCAACTGGTGTGCTTAATGCGCGTTTTACAGCTTAATCCGCCTGTACTGCTGCTGGATGAGCCTACCGCATCATTGGATGAAACCTCTGCACATTTCGTGCAGAAGTTGTTAAATCAGTGGCAAAGCGAAAACCCTGAAGCTGCTTATCTATGGATATCTCATAGTGAGCAGCAGGTGCAGGAAGTTGGTGATGAAGTCTGGTATTTTGATGCCGGTAAATTGACTCATACTAAACAATTGCATCAGGAGGAGCACTATGCAAGCTGATCATTATTTAAGTGTTGGCGAATTGGCTCTGGCTTCTTTGTTGATATTGATTAGTGCCGCAGTATCGTTGTGGTTGAAATTAGGTTTGACTAAGCGTATTTTAATTTCGGCTGTGCGCGCTGTGGTGCAATTGACGATAGTTGGTTTGCTGCTAAAGTGGATTTTTGCCGCTAATCAATGGTATTGGGTATTGCTGATTATTGTTGTGATGACTGTGGTAGCCGGCTTTTCAGCTCGATCACGCGGTAGTTATGTTTATCGAGGGTTAACTCGAGATGCGTTATCTTCTGTCTGGTTTGCTTCTTGGCTGACGGCTGCAGTTGGTCTTTATGCAGTTCTGCATATTAAGCCATGGTATTCTCCGCAATATGTTATCCCGATTCTGGGGATGGTTCTTGGTAACTGTTTGACCGCAGTGGCATTGTGCTTGGATCGACTGACACAAGATTTACGCCAACAGCAATCTCGGGTAGAAATGATGCTATCTTTAGGAGCAAGCGGCTGGGAAGCCTATCGAGATACCGCCCGTGCTGCTGTGGTAGCAGGGATGCTGCCTACCATTAATCAATTAAGTGTTGTTGGTCTGGTTAGCTTACCAGGCATGATTACTGGTCAGATTCTGGCCGGAGCCTCTCCTGATCAGGCGATACGTTTTCAATTATTGACCATGTTTTTGATCTGTGCAGGTTCTGCAGGTGGTTGTCTGTTATGTGCAGTATTTGTTTACCGGCATGTGTTTAATCGTTGTTGGCAGTTCTGTGGCTGGCGCTTACAACGCCGGAAAACTGAAAAGGCATAGAGAGTTAATCCTAGAGCAGATTAATCCGTGCTAATAGATTTAACAAAAGGGGATTTGTCATTTTGTTTAAGCACAGATAAGCCAGATGCAGGGTTTAGATTTTAATGAACATCCGCTATGAACATTAAAAATGAGCCAATCAACCACATTGGCTCCTAGCAGTAAATTCAATGATAGGCCGATGGTCAGACCATTTCATTAATCCACGCTTGTTGTATCGCTTCCAGTATTCTTTCACCACAATGATCGGGATCATCATCAAAATCGGGTAAAGCCAAAACTAAATCGCGTAATTGGGTGAAACGAATCTGGCTGGGGTCAATTTCTGCATGACGATCGGCCAGCTCTTCAGCAATATAATGTATGTCGGTCCATTTCATCGGCAAAATCTTTATGTAATCTTGATCACTATTTAGTTTTATACAGCATTAGGATTTAGCTACCGGATTAATGTTCTTCACGGGCATGATTAATGGTGTATTTAGGTATTTCCACGGTTATGTCGCTTTCTCCGACTCGAGCTTGACAGCTTAAGCGAGAATCTGCTTCCAGCCCCCATGCCTGATCGAGTAAATCTTCTTCCTGTTCACTTGGTTCGTTTAATGTATTATATCCTTGACGGATAAGCACATGGCAGGTGGTACAAGCGCAAGATTTTTCACAGGCATGTTCTATTTCAATATCATGCTCCAATAGTGCATCACAAATGCTGGTTCCAGTTGGAATATCTTCAAGTTCCTTTCCGTCGGGACAAAGCTGAGGATGAGGCAAAACAGTAATTTTGGGCATGTGTCTTCCGTAAATCTAAATCATACAAGCTGGCTGACAAAACAGAGAATCATTGTCAAACCATGCTCGTTATTAAAGCAAATTTTGTGTTTTTAGTGCAGCCTGAACACCAGTATCAGCTTCAATGCGTTGGTAGAATGCTGGCAGATGCTCGTACTGACTGAGATCAATTTTACAGATTTCAGCCCAGCGTAACACAACATAAATGTAAACATCAGCAATACTGATGTTGTCACCAGCCACATAGTGATGCTGAGCCAATCTGCGATTAATTGGAGCAAACATTTTAATCACATTGGCAACAGCTTTTTGAATCAGATTTTTTTGTGCTTCATCGCCATCAATCATCTTATTGGCTTTAAATATAGTCAAAAAACAAGGGTGCAAATCACTATTCGCATAAGCTATCCATTGGCGTGCTCTGGCTCGCACACGCGCATCTTTGATGGCATCTCGTCCAAAAATGCCTTGTTCAGGAACCAGATCATTAATGTAATCAAGAATGGCTAGATTTTGAGATAAATTCCAGTCGCCATCGACTAATAATGGTACTTGTCCTTGTGGATTCATGGCAAGATATTCAGCACTTTTAATCTCTTCACGACTGATTTCTATAGCTTGATAATCTAAATGACTCCATTCCAAAGCAACGTGAGGAACCAGAGCACAAGTTCCGGGTAAAAAATATAATTTCAACATAGTCGTTCTCCCTAGTTATTAGTTGAAAAAAGAGCTTTTATTATGTTTCTATATCAGTGACATTTTTACCTTGTAAGGCTCGTTGAATATTGCGATTCATTCGTTTGGCAGCAAATTCATCTGTAGCCTGACTAAGTGTATGAATGGCATTCCTGATAGTTTGTGCTTCACCAAATTGCAATTGCTTGCTGGTTTCAGCCAGAGCAGCTTGAATGATGCTTAATTCTTTATCAGTCAGGATGTCGGCATCCAGCGACAGAGCATGCTCAACTGCAGCAATGATGCTTTGTGCTTCAACTATCGCTTCGGTTCTAGCCCGTTCTATGGCATCAGCTTGGGCATTAGCAAAGCTATCTTTTAACATTTGCGTTATCGTGGTATCGTCCAATCCATAGGAAGGCTTAACTTCAATATGCGCTTGTACTCCAGAAGTTTGTTCACGAGCAGAGACCGATAATAGGCCATCTGCATCTACCTGAAAGGTGACTCGAATGCGCGCTGCACCCGCAGCCATGGGAGGAATACCGCGCAAAGTAAATTGTGCAAGACTGCGGCAGTCGCTTACCAGTTCGCGTTCACCTTGAACCACATGAATCATCATGGCCGTCTGACCGTCTTTAAAAGTGGTGAATTCCTGCGCACGGGCTGTAGGTAAGGTGCTGTTACGGGGAATGACTTTTTCTACCAGTCCCCCATAGGTTTCCAGACCTAATGATAACGGAGTGACATCCAACAACAACCATTCATCATCATTTTTATTACCCGCCAATACATTGGCTTGCATGGCTGCGCCCAAAGCCACCACTTCATCAGGATTAAGATTGTTTAATGGAGTTTGTCCAAAAAAGGTGGCCACTGCCTGTTGCACATGCAGCATGCGCGTTGCGCCGCCGACCATGATGACACCCTTGATGTCTTGTTTGGTTACATGAGCATCTCGTAATGCTTGTTTGACTGGTTCGAGGGTTTTAACCACTAATGGCTGAGTGAGTTGCTGAAAAGTCTCACGACTGACTGTTGTTGAGATTGCCAAACCGGTAGATAAGGTTGCAGTTATTGTAGCGGTGGTTTGAGAGGTTAATTTTTCTTTGGCTTCTCTACATAGTGATTGTAATAATGCGCTATCTTGTGCCGGCAGCTGTGATAGGCTGTTGTGTTCCAGTAGCCAGCAAAATAACCGTTGATCAAAATCATCTCCACCTAAGGCACTATTCCCATTGGTTGCTTTGACTTCAAATAATCCGCGACTTAAAGCCAGAACAGAAACGTCAAAGGTGCCACCCCCCAGATCGTATACGACGAAAGTGCCTTCTGACGCATTATCCAGACCATAAGCAATAGCAGCGGCTGTAGGTTCATTTAGTAGGCGTAAAACATGTATGCCGGCCAGGCGAGCAGCATCTTTAGTGGCCTGGCGTTGTGCATCATCAAAATAAGCCGGTACGGTAATCACAGCACCAGCCAGTTCTCCACCTAACGATTCTTCGGCACGGGCTTGTAAAACTTGCAGAATTTTTGCCGAAACATCAATCGGGGTAATATCGCCAGCGCGAGTATGAATGTGAATAATCCGTTCATCATTGCCAAATTTATACGGCAAATATCTGATCTCGTCGTCAGCTTGAATATCATTTAGAGTACGACCAATCATGCGCTTAGCGGAACTAATAGTATTAACCGGATCGGTTCGCTGAGCTTGCAGGGCGAGATTACCCACTTGTACTGAGCCATCAGGCAGATAACGCACTACTGATGGCAGGATAACCTGACCCTGCTCATCTGGAAGGCATTCAGCATGTCCATTGCGTACCGTAGCCACTAAACTATTGGTGGTGCCTAAATCGATACCAACTGCCCGTCGTTGTTGATGAGGAGCAGGGGATAATCCGGGTTCGGAAATTTGCAATAAAGCCATAATCTGAATCTTGTCTGAATTTTTTTAACATTAATCAATAGCCAATAATCTTCACGAATTAACGGATTGAATAATTTATGGTTTAGGGTAAAGCGTGTGAAATTTCTGCCTGTAATTTAGTCAGAAAACGACCTTGACGAACCAACTCTGCCGCCGGCTCTAATTGATTGTTAACAAATGCAGTATTTAATTGACTCAGCAATTGCTGCAAAGATAGCTGAATCGTGTCTGCGAGGTTTTTTAAAGCTGTTTTATCGCCAGATTGCTGAGCTTCTGCAAGATCTTCACGCCATTGCATTTGTTGCATTAAAAATTCTGCTGGAAAACGTGTGTGTTCAGGCGCATCAGCGTTAATGCCCTTTTGTTGCAATAAGTAGGCTGCGCGATCTAAAGGCTGGCTGAGAATCCGGTAAGCTTCATTGATCGTTGCTGTCATCAACATGGCTTGTTTCTGTTCAAATGCACTTTTAGCAGCAAATCTATCGGGATGGCATTGCGCCGCCAATGCACGGTAATTGTCTTCCAGTTTGACTTGATCAACGAAAAACTGCTCGGGTAACTGAAAAAGTGCAAAATATTGATTCATGGTAAATCTTCATCAAAACAGCATGATAGGAGAAGCTGACTCAAAGCACATTGGGCATTCTAGCGCTAAAAATTGAGTCATATATCACTCTAATGACATCAAAATAAATCACCATAGCCATAACTGATCTTCATCAGTCCTATAACGGGACATGACGGCATCAGACGTGAAAACTTTCTCCACATCCACATTCGTCTTTAGCATTGGGATTAGCAAATTTAAATCCTTCTTGCAATCCCTCTTTGACAAAATCCAGCTCTGTTCCATCCAAATAGACATGACTTTTAGGATCTACAAATACCCGGACGCCATGTTGCTCAAACATCATATCTTCTGGCAGAATCTGATCCACAAATTCTAAAGTATAGGCCATACCTGAGCAGCCACTGTTTTTAACCCCGAGACGAATACCTTCACCTTTACCTCGTTTGGTTAAAAAATTGCTGATATGTTGTGCAGCCTTTTCAGTTAGAGAAATCATAATTGGTTCCATCTTATCAATTTTATTCAATCGAATGCATTGGGTTCGGAAGATTGAATAACATCATTATATCGTTTAAAACGGCGTATATATGCATGCATAAACAATCGCCGGCAAGCTATTTTTTCGGCACAGCTATTACAAAAATAGCTGATAATTTTGTTTGGGTATGAGTCCGATTCAATAAAGGTACTACATTCCAGACATAATTTCTGCTGTGTCTGATACATCATTGGTGTTCAACTACTTAATCTTGATTGGTGTGTTCTTAATGATTTTATTATATATTTTAAATATTAAACTTCATCATCGTTGTTATTCATCGTGCTTTTTTCGATAATCGGCAACAGCTGCCTTAATGGCATCTTCAGCTAGAATCGAACAATGAATTTTAACTGGAGGTAAGGCCAGTTCTTCAGCTATAGCACTATTTTTAATCGCCAACGCTTCATCCAAACTTTTACCCTTAACCCATTCTGTGATCAAACTGGAAGAGGCAATAGCAGAACCACAGCCGTAAGTTTTGAACTTGGCATCTTCAATAATGCCATTCTCACTAACCTTGATTTGTAACTTCATTACGTCACCACAGGCAGGAGCACCTACCATACCAGTGCCTACACTTTGATCACTTTTTTCAAAAGAGCCGACATTGCGGGGGTTTTCATAATGATCAATAACTTTATCGCTATAGGCCATAAAAGCGTTCCTTATATATTTTTGTCATTTCTGGCTGTCATGATAACAGCCGTTCACTGCCTTTCTTAACCCGATTGGGCAGTTATCAACCGGGCAGGGGGTTGCTAATCAGTGAGCAGCCCATTCCACCGTACTCAGATCAATGCCTTCTTCATGCATTTCCCATAACGGCGACAATTCGCGTAACTTATCAATTTTAGACTTAATTAAATTAGCAGCATAATCCACTTCTTCTACAGTAGTGAATCGTCCAAAAGTAATGCGCAATGAACTGTGAGCAAGCTCATCATTGCGTCCCAAAGCCCGCAAGACATAACTAGGCTCTAAACTGGCAGAAGTACAGGCCGAACCACTGGAAACCGCAATATCCTTAACGGCCATAATCAGAGATTCACCCTCTACAAAGTTAAAACTGATATTGAGATTCTGATAGACCCGATGATCCATATCGCCATTAATATAAACTTCTTTGACATCCTTAATCGCGTTCAGAAAACGATCTCGTAATAGCTTGGCATGCGCATTATCCTGTTGCATTTCCAACCGAGCCAATCGAAAAGCCTCACCCATACCAACAATCTGATGCGTTGGTAATGTACCTGAGCGGAAGCCACGTTCATGGCCGCCACCATGCATTTGCGCATTCAAACGTACGCGCGGTTTACGTCGTACATATAATGCACCAATTCCTTTAGGGCCATAAGTTTTATGTGCTGACATGCTCAATAAGCCAATATGATTGGCTTTGACATCGATAGCAACTTTTCCGGTAGCTTGTGCGGCATCAACATGAAAGATGATGCCATGTTCTTCACAAATCGCACCGATCGCAGCAATATCCTGAATCACTCCGATCTCATTATTTACCCACATCACACTGACCAAAGTGGTATCAGGGCGAATGGCCGCTTTCAATTCATCCAAATCAAGCAAACCATTTTCCTGTACCCCAAGATAGCTGACTTCAAAACCTTCACGTTCCAGTTCACGCATCGTGTCCAAAACAGCTTTATGTTCGGTTTTTAACGTGATTAAGTGTTTACCTTTGCTGGCGTAGAATTGAGCAGCACCTTTAATGGCCAAGTTATCCGATTCAGTTGCACCAGAGGTAAAAATAATTTCCTTAGAATCGGCTCCTATTAAAGTGGCAATCTCATTCCGGGCATTTTCCACGGCTTCTTCTGCAGTCCAGCCAAAACTGTGACTGTTAGAAGCTGGATTACCAAAGACCTCGGTTAAATAAGGTATCATTTTTTCAGCTACACGAGGATCAACAGGTGTAGTAGCAGAATAATCCAAATAAATTGGTAGTTTTACAGTCATAATTGTGTTCTCTAAAAATATCTATCAGCTCATTCAATGCAGGCTGACTAATGTTACAGCCTGCTCATGGCTGGCGTTTTGATCATTATTAAGTCGGTGCTCATGCTGATTTAGAATACATTGCAAAGAAATATTACGCAGATAGCTATCAATGGTCTTATTCAAATTAGTCCATAAATCATGTGTCAGACAGGGTGTACCAGACTGACAGTCGGCATGACCGCCACACTGAGTGGCATCCAGCATATCTTCAGCAGCCGCGATAATGTCGGCTATATTAATTTGCGCCGCATTCTGACTAAGAACGTAGCCACCTCCTGGTCCTCGAATGCTTTCCACCAAACCAGCACGCCTCAATTTGCCAAATAATTGTTCCAAATAAGATAAGGAAATTTGCTGGCGTTCACTGATGGCCGTCAGGTTGACCGCACCACATTGCGAATGCATGGCTAGATCCAGCATAGCAATAACAGCGAAGCGCCCCTTAGTGGTTAAACGCATGACAAAACCCGCATTAGAATGACAATACTTAAATTATCTAATACCCGACAATTTTAGTCAACTTTATTCATGGCTAAATCAAGCAATTATCTCAGAGCTGGCACCAACGAAAATGCCAGGTTTAGCTTTAAAACCTATCCGTTCAAATCACTAACACAAATGATGACCACAATGCGGCGATCATCCATGATTTGTAGTTTTAATCATTGACCCATCTTCATGGTTAATCTTTTTAGCCCAGTCACTCAGCGCCAGCAGAATGGGGCTGAGTAATTGCCCCTTCTCAGTCAATGCATAGCTGACATGTACCGGTGGTTTGTCACCTTTCACCGTTCGGGATATCAGTTCATCTTTTTCCAACTGTTTAAGCTGCAAACTTAAGGTCATTTCAGTGATATCCGGCATACTTTTTTTAAGTTCACTAAACCTTTTAGGCTGATTGAGTAAATAATAAAGAATCACACCTTTCCATTTACCCCCAATCAAATTCATGGCCATACTGATACTGCAATGATAGTGTTTACCTTGATAGGTAATCGCGCAAGGATTAGTTGTATGCATCATAATGATCCAACTCTCATATCTGATAGTTATAGCTATTTTTTTAAATTTTACTATACTTATTTGAGTAGATAAAAAATTGATAGTGTATTTAGGAAAACAACTATGACTTTAATGATTTTGGCGCATCCTGATTTCAACAATTCCACAGCCAATAAAACCATCTCTGAAGCTTTAGCCGTCAAATTGCCTGATATGGAAATCAGAAATATTCATGCTTTATACCCTGATTATCAAATAAATAGGAATGCCGAACAGCAGGCATTACTCAGACATAAATTGATTATTCTGCAATATCCAATGTACTGGTTTAATATGCCCGCCATCTTAAAAATTTGGTTTGAACAGGTGTTTACTTATCAGTTTGCCTATGGCTCGCAAGGAGACAAGCTGAAAAATAAAAAAATGCTGGTCAGTATGACCGTTGGACAGCCAGAAATCAATTTCCAGAAAGAAAATCATTCTCTTATGGATGATTTTTTACAACCAGTGAAACATTCGGCGGAGTATAGCCAAATGAATTATCTTGGCTATTCTGCCTTATATGGTGTTTCTCCGGTATTGGATAAGACACCAAAAATGATAGCCATTGAAGCCGAGAATTATAGTCACGATTTATTTAATCTGATTGTGAAAAACGGCTAACAACGAAAAGCTTTTCTGTCATCAAAAAGGCCTGAATTGGTTCAGGCCTGATCAGTCGAAGTTTCTAACTGCGAACTAACTTTTAGACTGGGAAACTTATTGGTTACTGTCCTGTCTGTGATTGGTCTTATCAAAACCAAATTATTTGGCTATGGTTACCACCAACATTGCTTAGCATAACGCACATCAACCTCTTATTGCGTGCGCAAATTCTCAATATCGGCACAAACCCCATACCATCAGTAATACTATATATCCCAGCAAAGAAAACGCATTTTTGCTTGGTCAGTATTTTCAGACACCACGCTTTAGCGAAACCATTTTCGTATTGTATCCAGACCACCAAAGCGGACGTTTATGCTGGTTGCAGCCTGTGTTTTTGGTTTGGCATGATAAGCCACCCCCAATCCTGCCAGCTGTAACATCGGGATATCATTGGCGCCATCTCCCATTGCCAACACTTGTGATTTTTTTAGTCCTAATTTGTTGGAATACTCAGCCAATAAATCTGCTTTAGCATGAGCATCGATAATGCGGCCGGTCAGCTCACCAGTTAAAACCTCGTTTTTAATCATCAACTGATTAGCATAAGCGTAATCCAGCCCATATTGCTGTTTTAACCGTTCGGTAAAATAAGTAAACCCGCCTGATACCAGCATAAATTTAACCCCGTGTTCACGACATTGCTGTAACAGCCATTTTGCACCCGGTGATAATTGCAAAACCTGATCGTATACACGTTGTAATTCAGTAATGGATAACCCTTTTAACAATGACACCCGCGCCCGTAATGATTGTTCGAAATCAATTTCACCACGCATGGAACGTTCTGTTATAGCGGTAACCTCAGATTGCAACCCCACACCGGCAGCGATTTCGTCGATACATTCAATCGTGATCAAAGTTGAATCCATATCACTAACAATCAGTCCCAAATCAGCAAAAGCCATATCGGGTAAAACAGCAAAATCAATTTGTTGTTGAATTAACTGTTTTTCAGTCGCGGCATCTAAACAAAAACCAGCATTTACAGGTAATCGAAGAACCGATTGATCAAAACTATAGTTATCAGAAAGGGTTAATACACCTTGCAAACCATTTAAATGGCAACGAGGTAAATTGGCGTGCTGTAAAACCAGAACATAGCTCATGACAAATACAGTATTCAAAAAACATGCAGTATAGAGACCAACGTCTAAGCGCACAACTGCTTAAATTGCAGCAATAAAAGGTGATAAAAACAAAATAGTTGGCATAAATTACCCATAAAATTTGTTTATAAGCCCCTCAATCAACGAAAAAATGATATATTTAGAAGTTATACACAAAATATAATGAATAAAAACTCTTTTTTATTTCATTATTACCTTTTGTCCAAAACTGCGTTCATAAAATTAAATTCAACATCCAGAATGAGCAATATATTTGCTATTATTCATGGACGCATCTTTATGGAGTTAATAAATGCAACAACCTTCAACCACCTCATCGTCGGTGGATCATTACCGTGAACTAACCCTACGCGGCATGATTCTAGGTGCCTTGATCACAGTCATATTTACAGCATCTAATGTTTATTTAGGACTAAAAGTTGGACTGACATTTGCTTCTTCTATTCCGGCAGCGGTTATTTCCATGGCGGTTTTGAAGTGTTTTCAGGGTTCCAATATATTGGAAAACAACATGGTGCAGACACAGGCATCTGCAGCCGGCACCTTGTCTTCCATCATATTCGTCTTGCCTGGTTTACTGATGATTGGTTATTGGCAGGGCTTTCCGTTCTGGCAAACTACCCTTATCTGTGCTGCTGGTGGGATCTTAGGGGTCATCTTCACCATCCCGCTGCGTCATGTACTGGTTGTCAAAAGTACTTTGCCCTATCCTGAGGGCATAGCAGCCGCAGAAATCCTTAAAGCTGGTGACCATAACCAGCCCATAGAAGATACCAATGATGGCGAAACCCCACAAAGTGGCGTGAAACAAATCCTGACTGGTTCGATAATCTCAGGGGTTTTTAGCTTTTTAGCCGGTGGTCTGCGCGTAATCAGTGAAAGCGCTAGTTATTGGTTTAAAGTTGGCGGAGCCATTTTTCAGATACCAATGGGTTTCTCATTAGCCTTATTGGGTGCAGGATGGTTAGTGGGTATTGCCGGTGGTATCGCGGTTTTATTCGGTATGTTTATAGCTTGGGGCATCGCCGTACCTATTTTCACCAGCTTAACCCCTATGCCGGCCGGTGTTGAAATGATTGATTTTGCCAAAGGCATCTGGACAGCTAAAGTAAAATTCATCGGGGCTGGTGCTATTGCTGTAGCGGCAATTTGGACTTTACTGACTCTGTTTAAACCGATGTTAGAAGGCATGAAATTGTCTTTTCAGGCATTCAGTGGTAATGGACAGCAAAGCCAGTCACAAGATAGAGTTAATCAGGATTTATCACCTAAAACCATGATCCTGATTATTTTGGCTACCATGATCATCTTATTAGCCACCTTTTACGGCTTTGTAGCCAGCGCACCCATTTCCGTTGGTTTGGCGTGTGCGCTAGTGGCGTGTGCGACCTTCTTAGCGTTTATAATCGGCTTTTTGGTGGCTGCTGCCAGCGGTTATATGGCTGGTTTGATTGGTTCTTCTTCTAGTCCGATTTCCAGTATTGGTATTGTGTCAATTGTGATTATCTCTTTGATATTCATGGCAATTGGACAATCAAATGGCGTGTTCTCACTAGAAGGTGGTAATCAGTTTATGACCGCTCTAGCCTTGTTTACCGCTGCTGTGGTGATGGCCATTGCCACCATTTCCAATGATAACTTGCAGGATTTGAAAACCGGTTACTTAGTGGAAGCCACACCTTGGCGTCAACAAGTTGCCTTAATTATTGGTTGTATCGTTGGCGCTATCGTTATTTCTCCCGTTTTAGAGTTGTTGTATAACGCTTATGGTTTTACCGGCGCTATGCCAAGAGCGGGTATGGATTCAGCCAATGCTTTGTCTGCACCACAGGCGACCCTAATGACAACCATTGCTACCGGAATTTTCTCGCATAATCTTGATTGGGATTATATTGGCATGGGTGTCATTCTTGGCGTGATGTTGATCATCTTAGATATAGTGGTTAAACGTGTACGTCCTGGATGCTGTGTTCCTCCACTGGCCGTAGGCATGGGCATCTATTTGCCAGCTGCCGTTAATATGCCTATTTTCATTGGTACCGTTCTATCCTATTTCTGCATGCGTCATATCAAAAAACGTTACTCAGATCCGCAAGTACAAGAACGTGAACTCAAAGCAGTGGATCGCCGTGGTACATTGCTGGCTGCTGGTTTAATCGTAGGCGAAAGTATCATTGGCGTCTTGTTAGCGATGGTGATTGTGGGTTCCATCGCTTTAGGCAAAGGTGAATCACCGTTAACCATTAGTCTATCTAACTGGGATGAAATGGCCGATTTGCTTGGTCTGGCCTTATTTATAGCAGCAATCGTCATTTTGTTACGGAAAATCATGAAAAAATAAGTTTGTTTTTTCATCAAAACAGCACTTAATAAGTGCTGTTTTTTTATGTAAATTGCAAATTGAAAACCGTGTTCAAACAGAATAAAACCAGTTTTTTGAAAATAAAATAAAAGATTTCAGATCGACTAATTAATTTGAATAATACTTATTAGTTTTAATTAATAAGTATCGCAAAATAATTCGTGTGCCAATAAATCTTTTATGATTATTTTAAAAATTAAACTAAATTTATTATTGAGAATTTTACTAAATTTGAAGGTGATTCTTCAAATAGTCGGGATGATTAATAGTGCATAATATGTTATTGCAAAGGGAAAAAATTTTTAACCATTGAAGATGAATGCTTTTTAATCAAATATAGATGTAGGAAAAATGTCTCTATTCAGTCTTTATTAATATGTACCGTGTAACTTTAGTGAAGTTTTAGATTAAATCGGTTCTAAGGCAAAAGGAAATACCAAATCATAAAATCTATAGAAAATACCTTAAACTATTCTTGAATTTAAAGTAAAGCTCAAGACAAAAATAAATTTATCAATATCTGGTATACTGACATGGATTTAAAAACATTGATGCTGCTGGGGACTGGCTATGGTCGCCAGACGTGAGTTACACATGTCAAAGTGGAAAGCTTTTCTAAATTAAAAAAAGAATAAATTATTCTGAATAAATACCTAAATAGAAAAAAAATGTAAATAAATTTGTATTGAATATTTTTATGTGCTATTATAAATTTAAATGACAGGGAAATAATTTTAAATGATTAAAAGTTAATTTCCCTAAATTATGAATTGGCCAAATTTACGGGCACAAACAACTTATATTTATAAACGTTTTGGAGACATTACCTTTATTAATTTATAATTATATAGCATCTTACACGACATTTACATAATGCTATAACCATTATTTGGTCAAATGATCAAATCAGAGACATAGTCTCAAAATAAGTCTATACGGTGGAAAAAACAATCTGTGTTTTAAAATGCAAATTTATTGGAGAATAAGCAAATGGTCAAAAGCAAAGGATTCATTTTTAGATTTAAAATCTGTACTGAACATTAATCTTAAGGTGTTAGCAATAAAATTAAGAACTTAAACTAAGGGAATATTTTTTTGGAGCGGTTTTTATTGTTGATATATGGGATAATAATTTCTGGTACTCTCTAAATGCAAGATTTGTCGGAGGAAAAGTTAAAAAATCCACTTTACAATAACGTAATGGATGAAGGAATACCGATAATCTGCCCTTTGAGGGTTATATAAAAGAAATATGCGCAAACTTGTTATACAACAAATTATTTCTTAAAACAAATTTTAAAGATAAAAATTTATTATAGCTAATGGCTTTAATTCATCTTGAGAAGGAGATATTAGGTTCAAACTATGAGGATTAGAGTCTATTTCCTCCTTATTCATTGGGTTTATCTGATTGTGCAGTAAGAAATGTCTTAAGGTATTTAATAATGCATTTACATTAGAAGGTATCTGCAGGCTGAATTAACAGTGAAGAAAATTTAGAGTTATTAAAATGGAAAGTAAATAATGATAAAACAATGATAAAAACTACTTAGATTTTTATAGAATATCATTAAATATAATAAATTAGCATACGCTAAAATAGCAGAAAATATCTTAAACAGACTGATCAAAATTACTTATCAAAAGTGAACAGAATGAAATCAAATTCTTTTTGTTTGCAAAATAGGAATGTTTGGACGAAGAAATATTGTTTAAAAAGCATATTGAAAAAGGAGAAAAAATGATCAAATAGCAAAAAATATCTCAAGTTAAGTTTTTAATAATTAAGCAACATTGGATTAAACAATTCAACTGTTTTTATTGATACACATTTTATAAGGCGTTAAGAATGGCTTTTTTCTCAGTTACAGCACGAAATGGTAATAAATCTCTTATCAACGGTAATATGGTAAATAAAGTAATTGATTATGGTCAATATCGAACAATATATCAAGGCAGTGATAACAATTACTATGATGTTCGAGAGACATTGGCTAGTATACAAAACGAATTAAAGAAATAATGGCGAATTTTTTTCAGCTAATCAGTATGAGAGTAATCTAAAAGTTTTATAGTTTTTAGCCATATGCAATGATACAAATTTTATATCCTTCTCAAATTAAGGTATCTGTACATTGAATTTTCTCTCTCTATTTGGTAAATCATATCTTGACAATATAGAAATTTTTCAGCATTTTTTATTGCTTGAAACAGATAATCAATGAGTTAGGGAGTAAGAATGAGATTACCAAAAAATGCTTTAAACATATAAAATTAAAAAATTATATTTTGAAATCAATGATTCCGTATAATTTTTGGTAAAAGATTCAATTTTTTTTGCTGCACTCGTCATTAATTGTCGGTGCAGCATTTTATACTTTTTTATTCTCGGCACTTTTATAATTATGCTGCTTGTGCATGTAAAACTATATAATAAATGAAATGAATGATATATAAATGCTAAATTAATATTATTATTTTGTAATATACGCAAACTAAATGAATAAATGCGAAGTTCTTTGTAAACAGGTGAATATTAGTTATAGATATCTTTTTCAAAACTATAGAGAGTTATAGTTCGATTTTAATTATTCTATTTTATTAATCTCCTTTTTAGTTGATTGATTAGATAATAATTTTTAATTGTTCACGAATATATCCACAAATTCATATAATCAATTATATCCATTATCGAACAAAATATTTTTCATATTCGCATGATGCCAAAGTTAAGTCATCTATTATTTGTAATTTTTAAATTTTTACTAAGTAACTCAATAATAAAATTTAACTGATTTTCCAAAAGGTTATAGCAGAAGAATTATTTTGAAAAATAACTTTTTTGTTTTTTAAAACGTTGGTTTTAATTGAAGGAAGAAATTTAAATTAGTTTGATGCTTTACAAATTGATAATATAATATTTTAAACGCTTTAAAAAATATACATTATTTATCATCTATGTTATTATTCTGAAAATTAACTAGAAAAAAAGGAGTAAATACTATGCCAAAAAATATTCATACTATTTGTATCCTAATGCTGGTGTTTTTTTCTGTAAGCAGCGCCTATTCCTATACGCCGTCTCAGTTTGATAAAATTAGCTTAAAACAAAACTGTCAGAGAGAATTAAACTCGTCATTTAGAGATATGGCCGGAACTCCTAGCTGCGATAAATTAAAAAAAATTGAACTTGAAGAAAAACAGCCATCTTATAAAGTAAAGCTTGAACAATAATTACTTAATTGGTGCATCGGTTTCTTCAACAGCAGTGTGATTAAATTCATTGAGTGATTAATCTTAAAGATAGTCTTATTTTTTATCATTAATTTGGAAGCAGCTTCCTAGTTTGATATGCTAAGATTTTTATTACAATTGTCATTGAAGATTATTTTCAACGGATAATTTTATGCCAAAACATATGGTTCTAGTTTTGCTAAAATTATTGTTTAGCATATAATAATTGCTAGCACCCTAGTTAATTTGTGATCAATGTTGATATCTATAATCTCGTTGTGCATCCACGTTGATGTCTAATTAGTTTTTTATAAAATTATATTAGTTATATTAGATAATAACATTTGTCGGGTAATACTACATTGATATATATACCCAAAGGATGGTCAATAATTCCAACCTGAGTTATATCAAAATCAGGGTAATTCCTCATCAGATATATTATGTTAAGTAAATTGAAGGACTAGTTAAAAGCTATATAAAGTTGTGATGGGCTATAAAATGGTTTTAATAAAGTTTCTGATTATCAAAATAGTGACAATTTTGCTTTTTCATAAGCAGATAATTAATTTGGAAATGGATTACCTTAGCATTAGTTTTTAATGTGCTCAGCTTAAATACTTTTTGTTATCGTCTATTTAAGTTACTAGTCCAAAATTAAATAATTTGTTCCGCTTTAAAATATATTTCCTCAGTGATAAATTTTTATAAAGAATAAGTGATTGTTTTCTTCAGCGTTATAAAGATTTTGCAAATCGACCTTCAGCCCATGCAATTGCGCCACGGCATCAACAATAGACAATCCTAGCCCGCTACCGCTGTTTTCCTGACCTGCTGGACGGTAAAATCGTTCGCGCAACCGTTGCAGGTTAATCGATGCCTGACCGTTATAGGGGTTGGTGATGCTGATGCTGTCAGCTGCCATGATAATGTTGATGGTGCTGTGTGCTGGGCTGTAGCGAATAGCATTATCGAGCAGGTTGCGAATGAGTATGGTCAATAGCGTAGGGTCGCCTGATAGGGGAAGGACGTTCGTTGCTTCCGTTTGATACTGGCGTTGGATGCGACACTGATGTTCCCGTGCCGTTAAACTTACGCTTTCAATGGCTGCGGTAGTGAGTTTTGTCCAGTTGACAGTGGTGGTATATGGTGGGGCAGTTAACGGATCGAGACGGGAGAGGGTAAGGAGCTGATCGACGAGATGGGTAGTGCGGTTAATGCTGTTGTCTAGATTACGTATGCGCTGTTGTTGATTATCGTCGAGTTCGGTTAACGCCAAAACTTCGGTTTGTACTTTAAGTGCAGCTAACGGACTGCGCAGCTCATGTGCGGCATCAGCGGTAAAGCGTAATTCGCGTGCGCGGGTTTGTTCGATGCGTTGTAAAAGGTCGTTTAGCGCATTAATCATGGGCTGAATTTCGCTAGGTACGTCGTGACTGATAGGATTTACACTGTTTGGATCTCGCTGATACAAGGTTTCAGTTAGTATCTGTAAAGGGCGTGTACCGCGTCGAACGCTCCATACAATCAACCACAATAGCAAAGGTAGAGTGAGTATGGATACGGCTAATTGTGACCATATGGCGCGTAAAACAGTTTGCAAACGTTCGTGCATGCTGAAAGATACCGCGACTTGAAGTTGTTGTTGCGGGTCATTCAGGTAGAATAGGCGCCAGGAACGTCTTTGCCACCAGTTTCCTTGATTAATAAAGCCTTGGTAATTATTTTTGTAGGGAATGTTCAGACCAGTTTTATCGGCGTTAATGAGCTGCCCTTGATACCAAATGGCATAGCCGGATTCTTTACTGTCGATCAGACCGCGCTGTTTTTTAGGTATTTCGGGAAGGGTTGGGTAGTGGCTGGTATCAAGATTAATGGGCGTATGCATCAATCGCTGAGCAAACTGACTCATTTGGGTATCACCAGCTTCATTGATTTCGTGCATAACTGCGATGGCACTAATGATGGCAGTGGTGATCCAAAGCACTGGTAATGTACAACCCAAATAAATAAGTAATCGTTTGCTAATGGCGGTGGTCGGCTTCAAGGCTCTTCCCCAAGTTGGTATCCTAGTCCGCGACGAGTACGAATGATTTTACTGTTTATTTTTTTTCGTAAATGATGCACATGTACTTCGATAGCATTACTTTCAACTTCTTGTTGCCAACTGTAAAGTTTATCTTCAATTTGAGCGCGACTGAATACGCGTTGCGGATGCGTGACCAGTAACTGTAATAATAACCATTCACGTTGAGTGAGCTCAATCGGATGACCATCCAGCTTTGCACTGCAACTATTCAAGTTTAAGCTTAACTGTCCGAAATTAATTTCTGTCTGGCTAAAACCTTGACTACGGCGAATAAGTGCATGCAAACGAGCGATCACTTCATCCAAGGCAAATGGTTTGCATAAATAATCATCAGCACCTGCATTCAGACCGGCTAGTCGGTCGGGTAAGGCATCACGTGCTGTTAAAATCAATACTGGCGTATCCATTCCTTTATGACGCCAATGGGCAAGGACATCCATCCCATCGATTTCAGCCAAACTCAAATCGAGTATAACAGCATCGTAGGATACGGCACTTAATGCCTCTTCTCCTAACCGACCCGAAGCAAAAACATCGCATACCATTCCATGCTGATGTAGACCTGTACTGAGGCCTTCAGCTATATATTTATCATCTTCAAGAATCAATATGCGCATGCGTTCGCTCAGATAACGGTACCTAAAATATGTCCGATGATGCTGGTGAAGGCGAGTGCTAGGGCGCCTAAAATAACTATTCTAATCACGGCTGGACGTTTGGGCGCTCCTCCCAGATGGGCTGAAATGCAGCCTAAGATTCCAAGACCCACTATGGTGGTTATGGAAAGTATCGACATCAGCCAAATAGTTGAGCTTAGTAAAGATAGTAATACAGGCAACAATGCACCACAAGCAAAAGAAAAGGCAGAAGCCAAGGCAGCTTGTAAAGGATTGGCTTTACTGACTTCAGTAATACCGATTTCCTCACGTGCATGCGCTTCCAAGGCATTATGTTTAGTCATGGCTTGGGCAACCTGCTGAGCTAAACTTTCATCTAACCCTCGCTGACGATAAATATCAGTCAGTTCTTCCAACTCAACTTCTGGGTATTTTATGAGCGAGTCCATCTCTTTGCGTAAATCGGCTGCTTCGGTGTCTCGTTGGCTGGAAACAGAAACATATTCACCGGCAGCCATTGAAGCCGCTCCAGAAACCATGGCAGCGATACCGGTTAAAAGTAAGGTTTGATGATTTGGATCTGCTGCGGCCATCCCCATTAGTAAGCTGGCTGTGGAAATTAAGCCATCATTGGCACCCAATACACTAGCACGTAACCAGTTATTACGCGTAGAAAAATGTTGTTCAGTGTGCCAAGAGTGATTCATTTTGTTCTCCGATAAAAGCATGATATTACTATTAAATTCTTCTATCACTATGGGTTAAAGCAAGGTTCAATGCTGCAAAATTATGGCTTAAGCTTTTCTTAAGGTAAGTTGTTTACACTTGCACAAGTTTAGTTAATCAAGAATAGCTATGCATAAAAAGTGTATTTTGAGCAGTAATCAGGTGGTTTTTATCTTAAGCTGCTATATGATTTTAGTATTCAATCTGGGTTTTTGGCATTATGTGTTACAGCATGTAATTTTTAGAAATAATGTTGTTTTGTGGTTAACTTTGCCTGTTGTCATGTTGGCAGCCATGAATTTTTGTATGCAGTTGTTATTTTGGCCATATCTGCATCGAGTTTTTGTGCCTTTGATATTAATATTGGGCTCAGCGGCCAGTTATGCAGTCATGTCGCAAAATATTTATTTTGATGCCAACATGTTGCAAAATATCTTTCAAACCAATCCTGGCGAGGCCATGGCATGGTTAACCCCTCGGTTCTGGGTATGGCTAGGTTTGACTGGAGTGTTACCGGCGCAATGGTATTGCTGGGGTGTAGCTATCAGTTACAAAACCAAATGGTTTCGGGAATTAATGGGACGGCTGGTCAACACCATTATTTCTGTCGGAATAGTGGTTGCTATCATTTTAATGGCTTATGGCAGTTATATTTCTTTTTTCCGTAATAATAAGGCGTTGAATTATCTCATTGTCCCTACAAATATCGTAGGTTCGTCCATAAAAACTGCCTATAACACTTATGAAGCGCATCAGCCATTACAGCAGATTGGGCATGATGCCACTCATCAGAAACTAAAGCAAAAAAGAGTATTGGTTATCGTTATGGGTGAGACCACGCGTGCTCAAAACTGGGGGTTAAATGGCTATCAACGACAAACCACGCCTGAATTGGCCGCAATGGAAAAAGAGCTGATTAATTTTCCGCAGGTCACCTCCTGTGGTACAGCTACGGCGGTATCTCTACCTTGCTTATTTTCCAACATGCCTCGTCAACACTATAAAGCCAATTTGGCCAGACATCAGGAAGGATTATTGGATGTTTTGCAGCATGCTGGTGTGAATGTGTTGTGGCGTGATAATGATGGAGGTTGCAAAGGTGTATGTGACCGAATCCGTCATGAAAATGTACAGGATTGGGCCGCAGATTTGTCATGTAACAGCGAGGGCTGTCTGGATGAAAGTCTATTGCTTCATTTAAGTTCAACTATAGCTAGCTTACCCAATGATGCTGTATTGGTTTTGCACACCATGGGTAGCCATGGTCCGGCATATTATCAACGTTATCCAGATGCTTTTCGGCGTTATACGCCCACTTGCAATACCAATCAGATACAACAATGCTCTAAAGAAGAATTACGTAATACTTATGATAATACCGTGCTGTATACAGATCATGTGCTGGCAGAGGTCATCAAATTGCTGCAACAGCAAACGGGATTAGCCAGTGCTATGTGGTATTTTTCTGACCATGGTGAATCGCTGGGTGAAAATGGTATATATTTGCACGCTACACCTTATTCGATCGCACCGGCAGAACAAACCCACGTACCAATGGTGTTTTGGGCTAATCCGGATTTTAGCCGTGCCAGCCATTTGGATATGAACTGTCTGCGTCAACAAGCGCAGCAGCAAGATTATTCACACGATAATATTTTCCATTCAGTTCTGGGGTTGATGAATGTGCAGACCCGAGAATATCAGCCACAGCTAGATTTATTTGCAGCGTGTCGACAACAATAGTGATTAGGATAAAACTCATTTACCAACAAAAAATCTGCTATTAATTGAATACATTGGACTGATTTGCGATTAATAGCAATAAATGGTGGCTACTTTGACATAAACACAATAGCAATATTCAACCTTAGCTTGCGATTAAAGTTAATCCATAGCCTCTTAATTGCTAAATGGTCCACAGATGCTCAAGCTGCCGTATAATAGCCCCTTTCTCAGTAGGATGTGAAAGACATAAAACATGTGGTTTAAGCAACTAAGTATTTATCCGCTAAACAAAGAGAATTTGCCTGATCTGGATACCTTGGCAGATAAACTCAATGATGCAGCATTCAAACCATGTATGGGATTAGACTGGGACAGTATTGGGTTTGCCAGTCCCGTATCATTTAGTCCTGAAATGGTTTTTCCAGCGCAAAACACATGGCGAATTGCGCTGAAAAAAGAAGAAAAAGTGCTACCAGCAGCAGTTGTGCGTGATATTTTGGATGAAAAAATTAACGAAATACGTGAAATAGAAGGACGCAATGTTGGTCGCAAAGAAAAGATGGAATTGAAAGAAACCATCACCGACGATTTATTACCTCGTGCTTTTACCAAAAGTGGTAAAACGGAAGCAATCATTGATACCCAGCATGGACTATTACTGATCAATCAGGCAAATAGTAACCGTGCAGAAATGCTATTAACCAAATTACGTGATGCTTTAGGCGGTTTGGAAGCCAAATTGCCACGTACCCAGCAGTCACCAGGAAGCTTAATGACCGAATGGTTGTTAAACGGAGCTGCAGCAGGACATTTTGAATTAGATAGTGATTGTGAGCTAAAAGGCTTAGGAGATGCCGCGCCAGTAGTTCGGATTAGTCATCAGGATTTAACTGCTGAAGAAGTGATTAATCTGGTCAAAAACGGTAAAATCGTTACCCAGCTTGGATTGAGTTGGCAGGATAGAGTGCGCTTTGTCCTTACACAGGATTTCACCCTCAAACGCATCCAATTTCTCGATGTAATACAAGAAGAAGCAGCAGGGCAGGGAGACGATATGCAAAGCATCACCTTTGCTTCTCAAATATTGATGGCAGAAGCTTTAGGAGAATTATTGTCTGAACTTGTGCATCACTTGGGTGGTTGGCTTCCCGAATAAACATTTAATCAGGGGTAAATTAGCGCAATTTATCCGCTGGATTGATACAGGCTTCGGTATAATGCGCTAAATTTATTAAGGGTAATATCATGAGTATTAAGTCGGATAAATGGATACGCCGTATGAGCGAAGAGCACGGCATGATAGAACCGTTCGAACCTAATCAGATTAAACAGATGAACGGTGAAAAAATCATCTCTTATGGTACTTCTAGCTATGGCTATGATATTCGCTGTGCACGTGAGTTCAAAATCTTCACCAATATCAACAGTACCATCGTTGATCCGAAAAACTTTGATACACGTAACTTCGTCACTGTTGAGGACGATTCCTGTATTATTCCTCCCAACTCATTTGCATTGGCGCGTACCGTCGAATACTTCCGCATTCCGCGCGATGTATTGACAGTCTGTTTAGGTAAATCCACCTATGCGCGTTGTGGGATAATCGTTAATGTCACCCCGTTTGAACCAGAATGGGAAGGATATGTAACTTTAGAATTTTCTAATACCACGCCATTACCAGCAAAAATCTATGCAAATGAAGGTGTAGCACAAGTGTTATTTTTCCAAAGTGACGAAGAATGCGATACCTCTTACAAAGACCGTGCAGGCAAATATATGGGACAAACTGGCGTAACCTTACCTAAAGCATAATACCATTGGTCAAAAAGGGCACTTAGGCGCCCTTTTTTCATATAAAAATATATCAGCCATATTCGATCTTACTTGAATAAGTTTTTTAAAAAAATGAACCCACAACCCTAATTTTAAAGGGTTATGTTTATAACAAAATCATTTTAATCAAGATCAATTTAATTAACACGAATAAATCATATATGACAATATATTGACTATTCATTTTGAAATAATCTTAAAAATAATCCATCTTAATTATTAAATAACGTTAAATACAAACCTAAAATAAATAAATAATATTAATTTAAGATAACTAATCCCTGACAAGCTCTTCAAAAAATAGATCTCAAAATTCATCCATTTTGAGATTTATTCATCTCAAAAAGCAAATAAACCTTAATTTTGCTACTTTTTTTGGGCAAAGAGAATTCATTCAAAAAATATCGAAAGTTAAGAAATAATAATGGCGAATAATTAAATTTACAATTATAATTATACCGATTTGATAAATATAAGTATTCAAGATGGAGAAATTTAACATATCGTTTTTAGCTCCGGCTGTTTTTCAGCAACAATGGGCAACGACTACGGTTTTAGGTTCAATTACATGGTTATGGATAAATTCAAAACATCACCAGCAACACACGATCCAAACATTTCATAAGCATTTATTGCCAGTAATCAACTGTCAACAATTTGCTTTATTTTATTTAAACCAGCAACCAATCGCCTATATTACCTGGGCAATGTTTGATGAAGAGGCCGAACAAGCTTATATACAGGACAACCGCTCATTACTATTGCATCCGCAATACTGGAATAGCGGTAGCAGAATGTGGCTAATCGATTGGTTTGCCCCATTTGGACATTCCATCTACTTAAAAAACATCATTCAAAACCAAATTTTTCCCACTTCAGTGGTGCGCTTTCTTTATCACCGTAGTGAACAGACCAAAGCAAAAATTCTGCATGCTAAGGGCGTAGCTGTTACAGCTCAAGAGTATCAGTACTGGATGCAACACAATCCATTACCGGCCCTTTAAATAACTCCACCTTTTCATTTAATTCCAATTAACTTTCCTATTTATAAATTAGATAACAGGTATAAAAATGAACAAAGCACGTTATAAAGTCATCTTTAACCGTCACCGTGGTCAAATGATGGCCGTAGCCGAAAACACCGTCAGCAATGGTAAAAGCCCAGCAGATCGGAGTGCAGGTGAGCATAGCGTGTTCAAACAATTTTTAGCTAGCATTCCCGTGCTGACTAGTGCCATCCTGTTGGGGCTGGGTATCTGCGTGGTATTAGATCATGCCATAGCCGCTGATATTCATGTTGATCCATCCGCCCCTAAAAACCAGCGCCCCAACATCGTACAAAGCGCTAATGGTACCGTCCAGGTCAACATCCAAACTCCAAGTAAAAAAGGTGTATCTCTCAACCAGTATCGCCAGTTTGACGTTCATCAAAAAGGTGCCATCCTCAACAACAGCCGTAAAAACACCCGTACCCACTTAGGTGGATGGGTTCAGGGCAATCCATGGTTGGCTGGAGGCGAAGCCAAAATCATCGTTAACCAAATCAACAGTCGCAACCCAAGCCAACTAAATGGCTACATCGAAGTAGCCGGACGTCGTGCCGAAGTCATCATGGCTAACCCATCCGGCATCAACGTCAATGGAGGTGGCTTCATCAACGCAGCGGGTGTCACCCTGACTACCGGTCAACCCATCATCAACAACGGACAACTAAACGGCTATCAAGTACGCGAAGGCAACATCAGCATCAACGGACAAGGTCTGGATAGCAGTGGCAGCGACTATACCCGTTTGCTGAGCAAAGCCGCCCAGATCAATGCAGGCATCTGGGCAAACGACCTGAGCATCATAGCTGGCAGCAATGACCTCAGCAGCAATGGACAGATCAGCCAGATTCAGTCAGACCCAAACGGCCGTGAGCGTATAGCCATAGATACAGCTCAGTTAGGCGGAATGTATGCTGGCAAAATCAGCCTTATCAGCAGCGAAAAAGGGGTTGGTGTGAACAATGCCGGGCAAATCTTTGCCGGAGCAGGAGGGGTGGTAATCAGTGCGGATGGGAAACTGAGTAACAGTGGTAGCATCGTAGCAGCAGACCGAGCACAAAACGGAGGCGACCAAGCAGGAGCGGCCTTACAAGGGCAAAGCATCATAAACAGTGGCACCGTATCCAGTCAGGGCAAAATGCAGCTGCAAAGCGAGCAGCTAAAAAATAGTGGCTTAATCACCAGTGCAGACGAACTGAACATCCGCAACCAGCATAACCTGGACAACCAAGGCGAAATCAATGCGGGTCGACTGGATATTGACACCAATAAACTGTATAACCGCGAAGGCAAAATCATTCAAACTGGCTTACAAAGCCTAGGTATCAACACCCAGCACCTTCAAAACAGCAACAACAGCTTAATCGGCTATGCACCGAGTACAGCGACAGCCGATCAGCCAGATAGCTCATCGACCCCAACCAAACCTACCGAAACCCCTTCAACCCCACCAACCACAGCCAGCGCCGCTGGCACAACCCAGAGCGTTGCTGAAACAAATAGCTCAGTACCTAATACCTTTACTGCCGGACAAATCACCAGCGAAAGTATTAACAATGACAATGGCCAGATCATCGCCAACGGCGGTATTGATCTCAGTTCAGAGCAGGGTTTAACCAACCAAGCTACCTTGAACCTGAACCAACTTCATGTGAGCGGAGCTGAGTTGAATAATCAGCATGGCAAACTGAGCGTAAACCAAGCCCACATCACCACCGACCGCATAGACAACCGCCAAGGTGAAATTTTCAGCAATGAACACTTTAAGTTTGCCGGACAACATCTCGACAACCGTCAAGGCAAAATACAATCAGCCAACCAACTGCAGATTCATAGCCAGGAAATAGACAACAGTGCCACCGGCGTCATCGCAGCGCAAAACCAGGCCGAACTGAACACGACTTCCCTTAATAACAACGAGGGCAGCATCGATGCAGAAAACATTAACTTAAGTGCTGAGCGCGTCAGCAACCAGCAAGGCGCCATACGCGCCAACAAACAGCTTCAAGCACAAATCAACCAAAGCCTCGACAACCAACAAGGGCAAATTAGTAGTGCCGAAGACCTACTCTTACATGACCAGCAGCAAGAAAACCTGATTATCAACAACAGCGGCAAAATTCTGGCAGGCAATGACCTGACCATCCAAAGCAAGCAACTGCACAACAGCGGAGAGATAGGTGCCAATCGCGATGCCAGCATTCAACTGCGTGATGACTTCAACATCACCGCCGACCTCAATGCGGGCGGAGCGTTAAACATCAGCAGCAAAGGCGACATCAACAACCATCAAACCCTCACCGGTGGTAAAAGCGTCAAATTGAACGGCAACAACATCATCAACCACAGCGATGGCACCATCCAAAGCAACACCCAAACCGAGCTGCAAGCCAACCACAGCATCACCAACCGTGGATTAATCAACAGCAACGGCACCACCCTGATTCAATCCGCTAGCGACATCAACAACATCGGAACTGGTCGTATCTATGGCAATCATGTCGCCATCGGTACCCAGCAATTGATTAATCGTGAAGAAACGCTCAATAATCACACCCAAGCAGCCGTGATTGCAGCCAGACAACGACTGGATATCGGCGCTAAAAACATCACCAACCAAGAACATGCCTTAATTTCTAGTGCTGGTGACATTGCTATTGGCGGCGCATTAGATCAAAAAAATCAAGCCATAGGTATGGCTGATAGATTGATTAATAGCAGCGCGCGTATCGAAGCGCAAGGTAACGGCACCATCGCTGTACAGCAGCTGCAAAATCGCAACAACCACTTTAATGTAGAAGAATACCTACACAGCGAAGAGCGCATCAAACAGTATCAACAACAAGGCAATCCAGCGATCTGGGTAGATGGCGTTGACGGCAAATTCGTAAGAGAAAGAAAAAAGCTCAAATTTATTTTCAACGATGGCAGCAAAACAATTTGGAATAAATGGCATTCTGAAAAACTTCACTGGTGGGATTTTAAACGCAAAACCTACAAACAAAAAGTGACCGAAACCGATCCGAGTGAAATCATTATCGGCGGCGACCTAAATATCAGCGGCAGTCACTGGTTGAACGAAAACAGCCACATCATCGTTGGTGGCATTCTAAGTGGAACAACAAACCTCAACCTCGAAAATCGCGAAACCAAAGGACAACAGCGTGTTGAAGAACAAGGTCGCCAAGGTGGCTATAAATATGACAATTCATCGCATAGAAAAGGCCGAATTAAAACCACCAATACAAAATCCTACAATCGGACCATCAGCACCAGCCATGATTTTGACAATCCTGTAAGCACTGTACAGCAGCATGCTAATACCGGTACCAACCAAGCTCAGGCCGATCAGGCAAACCTTAACAATCTGCCCGATCATCAGCTAAACCAACACAATCAGCTTATCCAGAGCCAAAATAGCAGCCTGAGCAAACTGCCTAATAGCAGCCTGTATCACATTAACCCCAACAACAATGGTTACCTGATCGAAACCGATCCGGCGTATACCAACATGCACAAATGGCTCAGTAGCGACTATATGCTCAGTGCCTTAGGTCATGATCCAAGTAAAATGCAAAAACGACTGGGAGATGGTTACTACGAACAACGCCTGATTAACGAACAGATCACCAACCTAACCGGCTACAGACGCTTAGAAAATTATCAAAACGACGAAGAGCAATACAAAGCCCTGATGAATGCGGGCGTGACCTTTGCGCAGCAATACAACATTACCCCAGGCATCGCCTTGACAGCAGAGCAGATGGCCAAACTAACCAGCGACATCATCTGGTTAGTGAGCGAAACCATCACCCTAGCTGATGGCAGCAAACAAAACGTACTCGTACCCAAAGTCTACCTGATTGCCCGCTCCGGCGACGTCAGCGCCAATGGAAGCCTAATCAGCGCGCGCAACATCAACCTGCAAAACAGCGGTGACATCAGCAACCAAGGTACCATCGCGGCGCAAAACATCGTCAACCTTGGCGCGCAGAACATCGACAACAGCGGACTAATCAGCGCACAAAAAATGAGTTTGAGCGCACAACATAACATCGACTTCAATGGCGGAGCAGCCGTAGCCAAAGACCTGATATTATTGAATGCTGACCATGTCCAGTTAAACACCACCACCGTAGACTATGGAGATCAACGCAATGGTGGTACCGTTATCGACCGTACAGCTGGACTGTACCTAACTGGTGAAAAAGACAGCGTACTGAGCATATCAGGTACCCATGGCATCAGCACCCATGGTGCAGCGATCATCAACAACGCCGAGAATGGTCTTACCCAGCTCAGCGCCAAAGAAGGCAGCGTCGAACTGAGCACCGTGACCACCAGCCAAAACATGGCGTCAGGCAGCCGCAGCGACAAAAACCACTGGATTAATCGCTATCAAAGTGAAAACGGCACCGGCATCATCGCCGCGGGCGACATCAACATTAATGCCAAAGATCAAATTAACCTTCGCCAAAGCGATATATACAGCCTCAATGGCAGCATCAACATCTATGGTGAAAACGGCGTCAACATCATCGAAGGGCGGCAGCAAACCGAACTGGATCATTCCGTTTACCGCAAAACCAAAAAAATCGCTTCCAAAAAAACCGTCCTGGATCGACATCAGGCCAACTATAACGAAGCCATAGGCAGCACTCTATCCGGTCGCCAAGTCAATATTGGTTCAGCGCAAGACATCCACATACAAGGGAGTAACATCATCTCTACCGACCAAACCATTCTCAGTGCTGGTAGAGACATCAACATCGAAGCGGCGCATAACCTCTATCAGGATCATATCTATCACGAAGAAAAAAAATCCGGCTTTAGCGCCAGCGTAACTAAAGGCGTTGCCAGCGTAGGCTACAGCAAATCCAAACTGCAACTGGATCAACAAGATCACAACAACACCTTGACCATGAGTCAGATAGCCAGCCTCAACGGCAACACCATCCTGCAGGCTGATGGAGACATCAACCTCAAAGCCTCCGCTCTGGGCGCCGGCAAAAACCTCACCTTAAATGCTCAAAACATCAACTTGATGGCTGATCATATCAGCAGCGACCACTATACCGACCTCAAAACCAAACAGAGTGGTTTCAGCATTGGCTTCACCTATTCCCCTTTAGTTGCCGCCGCCACCACCCTCAAAGACGGCATGCGCAGTGGAGACTTCAGCAACAGCATCGTTGGTCGCAGCATGCAGCTGGGCGAAGCAGCCTCCAGCGCCTATCAAGCGGCCAGTACCCCCATCGTGGTTACCCTGAGTCACCAACGTAGTCACCAGACCCGTGATGTTCACCAACGTACTGCCGTGGGCAGCGAACTAACAGCTGGCGGCAACCTAAACCTCATAGCCAAAGGCGGCGACATCACCAGCGAAGGCGGTAAACTATCTGCCGAAGGCGATGCCATCCTCTATGCCAAAGACAACATCAACCTAAGCTTTGCGCGTGATGCCCATAGCGAAAGCGCCAGCAGCAAAACCAGCGGTTTCAACTTTGATAACCGCAACTGGAACTCATCCTTCGGCATGTACCATGACAAAAGCGCAGGTCAGGGTAAACTAGACACCATTACCGGCACCCAACTCTCCGTTGGTGGGACATCCATCATCAAAACCGATACCGGCGACATCAACATCCTTGGTAGCAGCGTTGTGGCCACCCACAACAACATCATCAATGCAGCCGGCGACGTCAACATCAAATCCAGCCAAAATAGCAGCTTCCAAAGCGAAAAACACAGTAGCAAAGGCTGGGGCAGCGCCCAAATTTCCGATACCGAAAAATTTACCGGCTACATGAGCAGCAAAGACGAATATCGCGGTAACAGCGTCGAACAAATACGCAGCCAAATCGGCAGCTTAACCGGCAACGTCAACATACAAGCAGGAGGTCATTACACCCAGCAAGTAGCCGACATCATAGCTGGCAAAGACATCAACATCAGCGCCAAAGACATCAACATCCTTGACGATGCCAACTACGGTAGCAGCCATCAATCATCCAAAGACCTCAAAATAGGCAACTTCACCAAAATCAGCTCCCCACTGATCGATCTGGCTAATGCCGTCGACACCGCGTATAAAAGCAAAGCCGACGATCGTACCCGAGCCCTGCAAGGCATGGCGGCACTGGGACAAGGATACATGGTTTACAGCGCGGCACAGAACTTCCAGAATGCCCTGAACAACAACGCCGGCGTCATTGCCGCAGCCATGAAAAACGGCCAGGCGGTTGATCCAAACAAACTCCAAGACGGCACCCTACTCAAAATAGAAACTGGTATTGGTTTCAAGAGCAGCAATAGCCGGCAGGACAACAGCTACCGCGTTTCCCAGGCCAACCAACTGACAGCAGGAGGTAACATCAACCTCAACAGTCGAGAAGGCGACATCCACCTGCAAAACACCCAGCTGAATGCCACCGACACCATCGCCTTGAACTCAGCCCGAGACATCCTGCTCGAAGCAGGTCAAAACCACCAACAAGCCGATGGCAAAAACAGCAGTGCCGGCGTAAGCGTCGGAGTAGGAGCCTCAATCGGAGCCAAAACCGGCGTCTACATCTATGGTGATATAGGATTTAGTTCAGGCAAAAACCATCTGGATGCCCTCACATACAATCCAACCACCCTGCAATCAGACAAACTAAAAATCAGCAGCAAAGGCAACACCACCTTAAAAGGAGCTCAGGCCACAGCAAACCGCATTGATGCCGATGTAGGAGGCAAACTAAGCATCATCAGCCTGCAAGACAAAATAGACCAGAAAAACAGCCAAAGCGGAGCCAACATTCATGTACAGGGCGGCTTTGGCAGCGTGTGGGAAGTATCTGGTGGAGTCAACAGCAGCAAAGCATCCGGACACCTCAATGCCGTCAACCAACAATCCGGCTTATTTGCCGGAGAGGGCGGCTACCACATCAAAGCAGACAGCGTAGAATTGCAAGGGGGAGCCATAGCCTCAAGTGCTGCCAAGGAGCACAACCAGCTTATTGCTAACAGCATCAGCTTTAGTGACATCGAAAACCAATCTAGTTTCAAAGCCAATACCGCGTCCATCAACGGAGGCGTCTCTGGACTAGGCTCAAGTGAACCGGGCAAACCGCACTATACACCGAGCATACCGCAGCACCAAAGTGGCAGCGATAAAAGCACCACCCATGCCACCTTAAGCCCGGGACAGATCATCATCAATGGTAAAGAGACCAGCGTAGAAGAACTGGGTATCCACAGCGACATCAACACTGCGCATAGCCAAGTAAACCAACTGCCGGATTTACAGCAAATACTCGACAAACAGAAGGCAGTAGCCGACGCCACCGCAACCATCATGCAAAGTGTGCGTACTTTCAGTAGCGACATGGCCAACAAAGCGGCCAAAGAACGCTTAGAAGCGCGAGAGCAAGCCGAACAGGAAATGTATAACAACAACCCAGAACTGTGGCAAGAATATAACGAACTGACAGAATCAGAAAAACAACAAGTACTAAGAAAGACCAATAAAGAATATCAAGCAGCAGATGATCAGGCCCAATCCTGGGGCATAGGCGGCAACAAGAGCCGCGCCTTAAATGCAGTCACCACCGCCATCACCGGCATATTGGGAGGACAAACCAATATGCAAGTGCTAACCAACACCTTAGCCCCATATGCCTCCGAATTAATAGGGCGGAAGTTTGGACATGGAGAAGATCAGAACAAAGCAGCTCAACTACTGGCCCATGCGATATTGGGAGCAGTTACGGCAAGCGTCAACGGAGGCAATGCAGCCGCCGGCGCAGCAGGCGCAACCGGAGCGGAACTAGCAGCAGATTACCTGATCAGTCAATTACCTAAAGACAAATATCCAGAAGCAATAAATCCATTAACAGGAGAAATCGACCCGAACAGACTGCCGGAAGAGGTGAAAAGCACCATAAGAGACTTGTCATCCGCTGTCGCCTCAGTAGCAGGGGGGATAACCGGAGGGAATATAAGCAATGCGCAGATAGCCGGAGTGGCAGGGATGAATGCGGTTGAGAATAATGCCCTAATTAATATTAAAGGAGAAAGTAAACTAAATTCTGAAGAGAGAAAAATAAATGACAAGCTTAAAAAGGCCGGCGTACAAATTGCAGATGATTATCAGAAAAGATATGACGCTTGTGTAACAGATCAATGTAGACAACAAGTAGAAAAAGATTATAGAAAAGCCTCAGAAGAGGCAAACAAAATCATATTGAATTTGTATATGACGGGACAGCTAACAGAAGAAGAATCCAAAATATTATTGACAAGCTATGCTACAAAAATGATGGAAGGAGCGGGCGAAAGCCAAAGAGCAAGAGGGCCACGCATCGTAGATATAAACGTAAATGAATGGATACCATCGGCAAGAATAGCGAATGAGTATTTTCATCAAATAACCATAGCCAACGTAATAAAACAAATGAAACGCTCAGGAAAGTCAGATGAGCAAATAGAGACAAGATTAGTTCAATATGGACTAGTGGCAAATCACCTAGGTTCCTATAGTGTATTGCAACAGCAAGTAGATGCATTAATTAATAAGGGAGAGGGTGGAGATGCACTGATACAAGCAGCAATATTTAAAAATAAAAGAAAATTAATAAATGGAGGGTATAATGCCAAAAAGGGGACTAGTCAGACTAATAAGGTTGCAACTACAGGAACTCCGAATTTACCAGTAGCGCGTAAAGGAAAAGTGACTTACGAACCATTGGCTAAACCTGATGCTAATGAGTTAAGGGCTGGTCAGAAATTTGCTGATCAGGGATATGATGTAACTTATAGAGCAACTGCTTCTGATAAAGGAATTTCAGGAACAAGGACATCTGATTTACATGTTAATGGGATAGGTAAAGTTGATGTTTATACGCCAAAACCAACAACTAAAGTTGATCGAATATTGAGCTCGATTGAAAAGAAAAGCAACCAAGCTGGTGGCGTTATTGTACAAATGGATCTATCTGGAAAAGAAATGCAGAGTATGGCCTCTAGATTATGGGGTAAACCAAATGCTCAAAATATTAAGACTCTATTTTTCCAAGATTCAAAAGGCACAATACACCGTTATGATAGAAAATAATTAGGATTAGTTTATGCCGAAAATTGCATGCAAATGTGGGCAAATAATGAATATTGGCTCACTTGATGAAGACTTCGCTTATGATCTCATTTCACAAAATGCTTTATGGGACATAATAGATATATGTTCTGAACAAAAAGGACTTACCTCTGAAAAGTTTATAGATTCTTTTAATCAAGAAAGCGTTGAAGTGTATGAATGTCCATCTTGTAAAAGATTATTAATTGAAGAGTCTCCACGTTCTAATAAATTTAGTTTTTATAAAAAAGAAACTGAATAATCCAACAATAATAAGATCCCAGCTTAACACTGGGATCTGTTTTTGTATTATTAGATCTGTATAGCACGTTCAATAATCAGCTTGTTCTGCTCAACTTTAATAATAACAGGCCGCCCGGCATAAAAACCTATCTGCTCCAGCCATCTACCTTTAATGGTGAGTTGGGGTCTGAGGGTGGTGAGTCCGCCGTTGGGAGTGTAACCCACGGTGTAAAATCGCTCAGTGGGTTGTAGTGCCAGTGCTTGTCTGTGGTTGATTTTAGCGTTGAATATATCTTAGCCATAGTTAACTCCGTAATAGTTAGTTGTTGTTAGCAAGTTAGCGGTTGCCTCAGTAGCGGGGGGGAATAACCGGAGGGAATATAAGCAATGCGCAGATAGCCGGAGTGGCAGGGATGAATGCGGTTGAGAATAATGCCCTAATTAACATTAAAGGAGAAAGTAAACTAAATCCCGAAGAGAGAAAAATAAATGACAAGCTTAAAAAGGCAGGCGTACAAATTGCAGATGATTATCAGAAAAGATATGACGCTTGTGTAACAGATCAATGTAGACAACAAGTAGAAAAAGATTATAGAAAAGCCTCAGAAGAGGCAAACAAAATCATATTGAATTTGTATATGACGGGACAACTAACAGAAGAAGAATCCAAAATATTATTGACAAGCTATGCTACAAAAATGATGCAAGGAGCGGGCGAAAGCCAAAGAGCAAGAGGATCACGCATCATAAATATAAACGCAAATGAATGGATACCAGCGGCAAGAATGTCGAATGAGTATTTTCATCAAATAACCATGACTAACCTGGTAAAACAAATGAAACGGTCAGGGAAGTCAGATGAACAAATAGCAACAAGAGTACTTCAATATGAACTAGTGGCAAATTACCAAGGTTCATATAGTGTAATGCAACAGCAAGTAGATGCATTAATGAATGGGGGAGTGGGTATTGATGCTGTGATACAAGCAGCAGTATTAAGAGCGGGAAGAAAATTAACAAATCAAGAGATAAGATTAATAAAAGAAAGGTATAATGCTAAATGGAATGCTGGTAAGAATACACCAGTAAAAATGCTGAAAAAGCCCAACAAGGGACTAAAAAATGAATCGAATGCAAATAAGGGAACGACGGTTGTTAAACCAACAGTCACGGCTGAGTTAGAAGTTAATGGTGTTAAATTTAAAGATACTAATCAAAAAGCAAGACCTGCGGACAAGGCAAATGCAAATGAGTCAACACTGATTGCAGATAAAATAAGAGATAAAGAAATAGCTACAGGTAAAGAACTTCCTAATTGGAATATGGCTAATGCACATGCAGAAATAGGTGCAATTCAGCAAGCTCATAACGCAGGACTGGCTAAGGGGGCTGATCTGAAAATTAATGTGACAGGGAAAGCTATTTGTAGTTATTGTCGTTCGGATATTGTTTCTGCCGCAAAAGCTGCTGATGTTAAATCGATAACAATATATGAAGCAAAAACAGGGTTAACCTATTATTGGCGACTAGGTATGAAAAAACTTGAGGTACAAAAATAATGAAATTTTTATTGTCTTGGGTTATTGAAGATAAAGGTGGTCACACTTATTCTTTTAATTGGGATTTTTTAAAGAATTTGCTAATTAATTTAAAAAATTCTCGAGGGAGTATCACATTATCTATAATTGATAGGGAAACGGGAATAACATCGCTACAAACTCAAGCAGAAAATAATAATTATCTACTAACATTAGAAGATGAAACGGAAGATGAAATAGATGTAAAATCTTATTTTAATGAGTTGGGTGGACAAGGACAGATTAAAATTCTTGGTGATTATTGGGATAAGAGACAAGTAACTAATGACTATTCAATGATTTTAGATATCTTCTCTCAATATTATTTAACAGGCGATATAAATAGAGATTATATAAAGTAATCTCCTAATCCCCACATCATCAGCGGGGGAGCTTTTACAGCCTTCTAAATCTGCATCACAAGTTCAATAATCAACTTGTTTTGCTCAACTTTAATGATGACCGGTCGGCTGGCATAAAACCCTATCTGTTCCAGCCAGCTCCCCTTAATGGTTAGTTGCGGTCTGGGGTTGGGCTTTGTGCCTTGTGGTACTTAACCCACGGTTTAAAATCGCTCAGTGGGTTGTGGTGTCGGTGCTTTGTCTGTGGTTGATTTTAGCGTAGGCTATCTCTTAGCCATAGTTAACTCCTAGTAAGTTAGTTGTGGTTAGCAGGTTAGCGGTGGTGGTACACCGTTAACCTGCGCTGTTATTTACTGTCTTGTGTAACTTCTCTTCTTTATGCCCAGTTTTAATCAACCAATCAAATGCTTAGCCTGATGCTTTAAAATCATAGCGACTAAAATCTTTTTTATTGACTTCTGCTCGTCAGCAGTCATCTGCTTGACCGCCTCAAACTTAAGCTTAAGCTCAAGCTGTGGTTCACGTTCACCGTCCTCAAATATCAGCCAGTCGGTGGTGACATTAAACGTCGTGGCAATCTTCTTTAAGATATCTAAAAAGGGCTGAGCTTCGCCTGCTTCATAGGGGCGCACTTGGGTTAACAGTTAATGGTGTAGAGAGGACTGTGCATTGGAGTGGTGATGTAGGTGTTGTTACCGAAAGTAACGGTAAAATTATTGTGACCTTTTTAAGACGGAGTGAAAAGTGATCAACTGGATATATCCTGATGTTGTTGATAAATTGAAAAAAAAATGTGATTCTTTTTTGAACAAAGAAATCGGGGTGGAAGAAATACAATCTAGCATTTATGAGGCTGAATACCAAATTCTAGCATTAGAAGAGAAATGGTTAAGGGAATTACTGTTTGATGCAGAAAATAAATTGAATTAAACCGTTATACGATAGATAGCGATAAGTTAGAACTATCTGTTGAACTCATCATTAAGAATATAATGACAAAAATATCATAGTGGTAATGATCCCCACCTAACTGGCGGGGATCTCATTATTGAAAACGAATCCAGCTTCAAAGCCAATACCGCGTCCATCAACGGAGGCGTCTCCGGACTAGGCTCAAGTGAACCGGGCAAACCGCACTATACACCGAGCATACCGCAGCACCAAAGTGGCAGCGATAAAAGCACCACCCATGCCACCTTAAGCCCGGGACAGATCATCATCAATGGTAAAGAGACCAGCGTAGAAGAACTGGGTATCCACAGCGACATCAACACTGCGCATAGCCAAGTAAACCAATTGCCGGATTTACAGCAAATACTCGACAAACAGCAGGCAGTAGCCGACGCCACCGCAACCATCATGCAAAGTGTGCGTACCTTCAGTAGCGACATGGCCAACAAAGCGGCCAAAGAACGCTTAGAAGCGCGAGAGCAAGCTGAACAGGAAATGCATAACAACAACCCAGAACTATGGCAAGAATATAACAAACTGACAGAATCAGAAAAACAACAAGTACTAAGAAAGACCAATAAAGAATATCAAGCAGCAGAAGATCAGGCCCAATCCTGGGGCATAGGTGGCAACAAGAGCCGCGCCTTAAATGCTGTCATCACCGCCATCACCGGCATATTGGGAGGACAAACCAATATGCAAGTGCTAACCAACACCTTAGCCCCATATGTCTCCGAACTAATAGGGCGGAAGTTTGGACATGGAGAAGATCAGAACAAAGCAGCTCAACTACTGGCCCATGCGATATTGGGAGCAGTTACGGCAAGCGTCAACGGAGGCAATGCAGCCGCCGGAGCAGCAGGCGCAACGGGAGCGGAACTAGCAGCAGATTACCTGATTAGTCAATTACCTAAAGACAAATATCCAGAAGCCATAAATCCATTAACAGGAGAAATCGACCCGAACAGACTGCCGGAAGAGGTGAAAAGCACCATAAGAGACCTGTCATCCGCAGTCGCCTCAGTAGCAGGGGGGATAACCGGGGGGAATATAAGCAATGCGCAGATAGCCGGAGTGGCAGGGATGAATGCGGTTGAGAATAATGCCCTTATAAATATTAAAGGAGAAAGTAAACTAAATTCTGAAGAGAGAAAAATAAATGACAAGCTTAAAAAGGCAGGCGTACAAATTGCAGATGATTATCAGAAAAGATATGACGCTTGTGTAACAGATCAATGTAGAGAACAAGTAGAAAAAGATTATAGAAAAGCCTCAGAAGAGGCAAAGAAAATCATATTGAATTTGTATATGACGGGACAACTAACAGAAGAAGAATCCAAAATATTATTGACAAGCTATGCTACAAAAATGATGCAAGGAGCGGGCGAAAGCCAAAGAGCAAGAGGATCACGCATCATAAATATAAACGCAAATGAATGGATACCAGCGACAAGAATGTCGAATGAGTATTTTAATCAAATAATCATGACTAACCTGGTAAAACATATGAAGCGCTCAGGAAATTCAGATGAACAAATAGCGACAAGAGTATTTCAATATGAACTAGTGGCAAATTACCTAGGTTCATATAGTGAATTGCAACAGCAAGTAGATGCATTAATGATTGGGGGAGTGGGTATTGATGCTGTGATACATGCAGCAGTATTAAGAAAGGGAAGAAAATTAACAAATCAAGAGATAAGATTAATAAGAGAAAGGTATAATGCCAAATGGAATGCTGGTAAGAATACACCAATAAAAATGCTGCAAAGGCCCCCCAAGAGACTAGAAAATGAATCGAATGCTGGAAAGGGGACGGGCGCCAACAAGCCATTAGACAAAAAAGCGTTAGAAGCAAATCACGGAAAAGGGAATGTTAAACAAGGGGGTGGAAAATATAAACAAACTAAGGATAAAATACTTGAAAATCAGGTTACCAATCAGAAAGGAAATAAAAGTAGCAAGTTTAGTGCCCTTGTAAAAAAAGAACAAGATATTAATGCTAATTTAGGTAAGCGTCCAGAAGATAAAATTTGGACAGAAACAAATAAAAAAGAGCCAGTTAAAAATGCTTACGATCATTGGGATAAACATAAAAATGAGTTTCCTGAATTTCAAAATTCAAAACAATACGTTGATGCTACCCATAATTTTGTAAGAAATCCACCTAAAGGAACTTTGACAAAAGTTAGAAAAAATGGGGATACGCTATACTACAATCCATTAAAAAATATTTTTGCAATAAAAAATGCAGATGGAACACCTAGAACAATGTTTAAACCTAAAAAAGGTTTAGAATACTGGAATAAACAAAAATGATTGAAAAAAAATTATATTCTTGCCCATGCTGTGGTAATAAAACTATAAGTAATTTGGGTGACTACGAAATATGTTATATCTGCAATTGGGAAGATGATCCTGTTCAATCAGATGATCCAGATTTTTCCGGCGGAGCGAATGTAGAAAGCTTAAATGAGGCAAAAAAAATGTATCAACAGTTAATTCAGAAAAACAAAGATCCCTTAATTAGAGATCTTTGATATTTAGCTTTGAAATTAAGCTTTAACAAAACTGGCTCTGTTCAACTTTAATAATGACCGGTTGTCCAGCATAAAACCCTATCTGCCCCAGCCACCTGCTTTTAATAGTCAGTTGAGGGCTGGGGTTGGGTTTTGTGGCACGTAACCGACGGTGTAAAATCGCTCAGTGGGTTGTAGTGCTGGTGCTTTGTCTGTGGTTGATTTTAGCGTTGAACATATATTAGCCATAGTTAACTCCGTAATAGTTAGTTGTGGTTAGCAAGTTAGCGGTTGCCTCAGTAGCAGGGGGAATAACCGGGGGGGAATATAAGCAATGCGCAGATAGCCGGAGTGGCAGGGATGAATGCGGTTGAAAATAATGCCCTTATTAATATTAAGGGAGAAAGTAAACTAAATCCCGAAGAGAGATAAATAAATGAGAAGCTTAAAAAGGCAGGCGTACAAATTGCAGATGATAATCAGAAAAGATATGACGCTTGTGTAACAGATCAATGTAGACAACAAGTAGAAAAAGATTATAGAAAAGCCTCTTGATGCAGAAAATCAAATTGAATTAAACCGTTATACGATAGATAGCGATAAGTTAGAACTATCTGTTGAACTCATCATTAAGAATATAATGACAAAAATATCATAGCGGTAATGATCCCCACCTAACTGGCGGGAATCTCATTATTGAAAACCAATCTAGTTTCAAAGCCAATACCGCGTCCATCAACGGAGGCGTCTCTGGACTAGGCTCAAGTGAACCGGGCAAACCGCACTATACACCGAGCATACCGCAGCATCAAAGTGGCAGCGATAAAAGCACCACCCATGCCACCTTAAGCCCGGGACAGATCATCATCAATGGTAAAGAGACCAGCGTAGAAGAACTGGGTATTCACAGCGACATCAACACTGCGCATAGCCAAGTAAACCAACTGCCGGATTTACAGCAAATACTCGACAAACAGCAGGCAGTAGCCGACGCCACCGCAACCATCATGCAAAGTGTGCGTACCTTCAGTAGCGACATGGCCAACAAAGCGGCCAAAGAACGCTTGGAAGCGCGAGAGCAAGCCGAACAGGAAATGTATAACAACAACCCAGAACTGTGGCAAGAATATAACAAACTGACAGAATCAGAAAAACAACTCGTACTAAGAAAGACCAATAAAGAATATCAAGCAGCAGATGATTAGGCCCAATCCTGGGGCATAGGCGGCAACAAGAGCCGCGCCTTAAATGCAGTCACCACCGCCATCACCGGCATATTGGGAGGACAAACCAATATGCAAGTGCTAACCAACACCTTAGCCCCATATGCCTCCGAATTAATAGGGCGGAAGTTTGGACATGGAGAAGATCAGAACAAAGCAGCTCAACTACTGGCCCATGCGATATTGGGAGCAGTTACGGCAAGCGTCAACGGAGGCAATGCAGCCGCCGGCGCAGCAGGCGCAACTAGCAGCAGATTACCTGATTAGTCAATTACCTAAAGACAAATATCCAGAAGCCATAAATCCACTAACAGGAGAAATCGACCCGAACAGACTGCCGGAAGAAGTGAAAAGCACCATAAGAGACCTGTCATCCGCAGTTGCCTCAGTAGCGGGGGGGAATAACCGGAGGGAATATAAGCAATGCGCAGATAGCCGGAGTGGCAGGGATGAATGCGGTTGAGAATAATTACCTATCAGAAGATAGGCTAATGTATTATTCCAAAAAATTAAGAAATTGTACTAACAAAAAAGAATGTGATCAAATAATTCAACAAATGAATGAAGAAGATGAGAGAAATAGAAAATTGCTGACAGATATATGTAGTAAAGATAGGTTCAGTAAAGCTTGTAGAGATCAAATAGGCAATGCCCAAAGCGGTGATGATATGGTCTATACACCGATAGATAATAACAATTTAGACGGAGTGAGGGGTAAATTTTTAGTTACTGATCTTTGTGGTATAAATCAAACTTGTATTAATACATTTTTAGAGCAAGATAGAAAAAATAAAGCAGATACAGAATTTGGAAAAGAGAAAACAATAAAACAACAAGCTTCCCAAATAAAGCAATATCCAATATATAAACATGTTGATTTTTCAGAGATGACAGATGAGGAAATATACAATTTTCATAATCAAATGTTATTGGGTATTGTGTTGTCAGGTGGAAGCAAGCTGGCAGGAAAAACATCAGGTAGGAAAAATTCACCAAATTCACAAGGAGAAAAAGGTAGTAATAAAATAAATGTTGCAGAAGCACTTAAAAAAAGTTTTAGAATTTTTAATGATAATATCAGTGCCGGAAAGGGATCTAAGGCAGGAAAGGGAACGGGCCTAACATCAACTCAAATAAAAGATGTTAAAGCAATTAGTGCTGCAGAGGCAAATAAACCACATATAGACTCTGGTTGGAATTCACCATACGATCCTTCAGCCCAAGTAAGGCAATTTACAACAGTCACGGAAATAAAGGGTGAATTTGTTCGTGTTTATGTGGAAGGGTTAAATAAACCTTCAGGAGCTTTTATTGTGAGGGCTAGTGAAATAAAAGGGATGACGCCACAGCAAATACAACAACATCTTGCTTTACCAGCAGTACCTACACATATAGTTGATGTTACAATACCGGCTGGAACAAAAATGCAAACAGGTAAAGTTGCAGCCCAACCTAATTTTGGAGTTCAAAATAAAGTGGGGACTCAATATCAATTATTGCAAGAAATACCTATCAATAATTTTCATAATAAGAGGCCAATAAAATGATTAGGCATATTAGTAAAAAAGATATAGTGGAAAGTTTATGTTTATCAAATAACCTGTATATAGTACGAGTAGATAGTTTTAATTCTATATTAAATAATGATATAAATAATAAAGTCAGAAATGTTTTTAAAATCGATAATGAAGGAAATGTTATTTGGCAAATTTTTTCTAATTCTGATTTAGAACAAGATGGTAGTTTTCAAGGGATTAGAATGGATGGAAATAGATTGAAAGGTTATAGGTGGAACGGCGGCCAATATGATATTAATATTGAAACAGGATTTGCTACACCAGAAATATTGTTAAAATAGTTATACTGACCCACAAATCCTAGTATAAAAAAACTTGGTTTTACTATAATGTAGACCTGAGCAAATTGTTTATCAACTTTTAGATCTGCATCGCCAGTTCAATAATCAACTTGCCCTGCTCAATCTTAATGATAACAGAGTTACCCACTTAAAGCCCTATCTGCTCTAGCCTCCTGCCTTTAATGGTCAGGTTGTCTGCGGATGGGTTTTGTGCATTGAGGTACGTAACCGATGGTATAAAATTGCTCAGAGGGGTTGGTGTGTTGGTGCTTTGTCTGTGGTTGATTCAGCTTAAAATATGTTGTAATTCATAGAAAATTTCCTCGTTTAAGGTTTGTGATTAGCAGATTAAAGGTCGCATTAGTAGCTTGGGGGAATAACCGGGGGAATATAAGCAATGCGCAGATAGCCTGAGTGGCAGGGATGAATGCGGTTGAGAATAGTGCCCTTATTAATATTAAAGGAGAAAGTAAACTAAATCCTGAAGAAAGAAAAATAAATGACAAGCTTAAAAAGGCAGGCGTACAAATTACAGATGATAATCAGAAAAGATATGACGCTTGTGTAACAGATCAATGTAGACAACAAGTAGAAAAAGACTCTAGAAAAGTCTCAGAAGAAGCAAACAAAATCATATTGAATTTGTATATGACGGGACAACTAACAGAAGAAGAATCCAAATATTATTGACAAGCTATGCTACAAAAATGATGCAAGGAGCGGGCGAAAGCCAAAGAGCAAGAGGATCACGCATCATAAATATAAACGCAAATGAATGGATACCAGCGACAAGAATGTCGAATGAGTATTTTCATCAAATAACCATGACCAACCTGGTAAAACAAATGAAACGGTCAGGGAAGTCAGATGAACAAATAGCGACAAGAGTACTTCAATATGAACTAGTGGCAAATCACCTAGGTTCATATAGTGTAATGCAGCAGCAAGTAGATGCATTAATGATTGGGGGAGTGGGTATTGATGCTGTGATACAAGCAGCAGTATTAAGAGCGGGAAGAAAATTAACAAATTAAGAGATAAGATTAATAAGAGAAAGGTATAATGCCAAATGGAATGCTGGTAAGAATACACCAATAAAAATGCTGCAAAGGCCCATCAAGGGACTAAAAAATGAATCGAATGCTGGAAAGTGAACTAAGGGGCAGGTAACTCCGGATTTACCTAAAACAAGAAAGGAGTTCTATGAAGATCTAAGATCTAAAGGATTTATTAGTAATGGACAATCACAGGGAGGCTACGAAACATGGAAAGGTCCAGATGGTGTCACTGTAACCATCACGCCAACAGGTGAAGTTATTAGAACGCAGAAAGAATGGAAATCAGATAGATCAGGTAAATACTCGGAACGACAAGATTATTTTGGTAATAGGATACCAGATCAATCACATTCAACTGGACATTTTGTGGAGTAAAGTATGAAATTAGAAGATGTATGTCTTGGAACTATAAATTTTAATAATTTTGGGCGTGATCTTATTTTTGATATATGGAGTACTTATAATGGGCATTCTTTGGGAAAAATTCATTGTAAAAATGTGAAGGAATTTGAATGCAGAAATATGCTGGATGGCGAAGAGTTATTTGGTTCTTATATTGCACTTGTGAAAATAGAATCAGAAACTTTGTTAATGGAGTCTGGAGAAGTTTGGATTAAAGTAATTAGCAATGAAATCATTTCCACTTTGTAAATTAACATTTTCCAAGTGGATAAGAATGGTAATACTATTAAAACCAAGGATGGATATGAAGTTTTGGATCTGGTGATAGTAGGTGATATCAGTCAACTCACAGAAAAAGAAGAAAAAGTATATCGTGAATTGAAAAGACATGATTAATGATCCTGAAAATATTGCTAAAGTCACAATTGATAAAGATGTTCCTTATGTAAATACCGGCGATTACATCAATCAAATTATTGATTTAGCAGATATTTATGAATATGACAAAGTTCCTTATGGAATGAGTGGTATAGCAGCAATAATGCATGAAATAGTTGAACAATATGAAAAATCTAAGCATGGAACACCTATTGGTAGTGCAGGTCGTTGGGATAAAAACCAAGGTGGTATACTGCAAGATGAAAATTCCGACTTTAATAAAGATCATGCAAATGCTGTCAAAGTACAGAATAAAATTGATAATACTGATAGAACACAGGGGGATATAATAGATATAAATTCTGGAAGAAAATATATAATGTTTTATATTGATCAAACAAATAATAAAGTTGTTGGTATAACTGAACAAAAAAAAGGGAATCAATTCACTCCACAAAAGACGGAAATCAAAACTGATAAAGATGGATATTACGATCTAGGGGTTAATAGATTTGATGATCGAGGAAACCCTCAATTCATAAGGGCTAGATTTAAATTGAAAAATGGCAAGCCTATTAAGTAAATGGAGAGTTATATGCTTAATTATTTAAAAAAAGGATTATTAATATCAATTTTAATAATTCAAAATCCATTAATTGCTAGAGAGTTTGATATAAAGGAACAGCAAAATTTTTTTTGTAAATTAGAGAAATTTGATCAATGTTTTTATACCGGAAATTGTTCATTAAGACAATTGAAAAAGTATACGGACTATTTTGATAAAATAACTGAGCATAATTATAAAAGCGTCAGTGATATATATGATACTATTCCAAAAATATTGGTCAAAGAAATTGACATTACAACAAATAAAAAAATATTTGAATATAGTGGTGCTCGGGTTTTCTATCTTTCAGGAGCTTACGTAGCTGGAAAATATAACTGGTTAACATGGTTTAAACAAAAAACTGGAATTAGTTATGAATCTCCAAAAAAAATATTTATGGATAATAAACCTGATCAATGTGGAATAAAAATGTTTGACAAATATTTATCATTACCATTACCAGAAGATGCTGATTTACTAACTTGCATAATACATTATCAATATATATATCGCTGTATACCAAATGATAAAGAGTTAATAAAAAATTTATTTTGCACATTAGGTTCAAAAAATTGTAAAATTGAAGGATTTAAAAAATTAAAATTTTATTTAGAATATTTAAAAGAAAATTAGATTATATAATAATATCTTCAAATCAATATTATAATAATCAAGATTCAATATATTACTTGAAAAGTAATTGAAAAATAATACTCATTTGGAATAATTGGTATTAAGAAATGAGCTAGTAAAAATGTAATTTGTAAAATATAAAATGTAGCAACGGGAGCGGAACTAGCAGCAGATTACCTGATTAGTCAATTACCTAAAGACAAATATCCAGAAGCCATTAATCCACTAACAGGAGAAATCGACCCGAACAGATTGCCGGAAGAAGTTGTTACTGAACACATCATTGTATCATCAGGGAAAGCACCAAAAACCTCAACACCAAACTCAATTTATGAAGTATCGAGAGCAAATGGTTCTAAAAGTGTTACTTATTATTATAAAAATGGGAATATGTTCTCAAGAGAAGATTATGGTCAATTGAATCCCCACAAAGAAATAAAATTAGGTCCAGACGGGAGAGCTGAAGCTCATGAACATAAAATAATGTATAATAATCAAGGAAAGCCTATTGGTAAATATTATAGAAAAATTGATAAAAACGGTAAACCATTAGGAGAATGGATTAATGATAAAAAGAAATAGGAAAAATTATGTCAAATGATGTAAGAGGATATATCTATCACTTAGGAGAAGAAGATTTAACTTCTTTGATAGATTTTATTGAAAAAAAATATAATATTGGAATAAAGAATATTGGAATCAATGAGCTATATAATTTTCCCGATTTAATGTTACCTAATAAGCAAAAACAATTTATTTTTGTAATTGGTGATGATAACGAGTATTTTAATGCAAGTTTTTTAATTGATTATATTGATTATGCCCCTGAAACAAATTTAGGTTTTCCAAATATTGCTGAAGATCGGCTTAATATCCTTTTTAATGTTATGTCAGAAATAATTAAAATTACTAATGCATCTAAAATGGTTATATCATTGACTGACAGTTGTGAAATAGAAACGATAAAAAAAATAAATTTTTCTGAAATGAGAGAAATTATTCATGCTGATTTTGAAGCATATCAAGCACCGCCTGATACACTTTATGAAATTATATGTTAACAAATTCTTTTTTAATAAATCAGGCTCTATAACCAACTTGCTCTGCTCAATCTTAACGATAACAGGGTTACCCACTTAAAGCCCTATCTGCTCTAGCCTCCTGCCTTTAATGGTCAGGTTGTCTGCGGATGGGTTTTGTGCATTGAGGTACGTAACCGATGGTATAAAATTGCTCAGAGGGGTTGGTGTGTTGGTGCTTTGTCTGTGGTTGATTCAGCTTAAAATATGTTGTAATTCATAGAAAATTTCCTCGTTTAAGGTTTGTGATTAGCAGATTAAAGGTCGCATTAGTAGCTTGGGGGAATAACCGGGGGAATATAAGCAATGCGCAGATAGCCGGAGTGGCAGGGATGAATGCGGTTGAGAATAATCCCCTTATTAATATTAGAGGAGAAAGTAAACTAAATCCCGAAGAGAGAAAAATAAATGAGAAGCTTAAAAAGGCAGGCGTACAAATTGCAGATGATTATCAGAAAAGATATGACGATTGTGTAACAGATCAATATTAAAGTTTCTCATTAATAATTCATGTGTAATTGATGATTTTAGGAGGTATTATGAATAGCAAAAAGGACTGGCATCCTGCCGATATTATTGCAGCATTGAAAAAGAAAGGAACAACGCTATCTGCGTTATCTAGACAATCTGGCTATGCACCTTCAACGCTCTCTAACACACTTGTACGCCCATGGACGAAAGGCGTACTGATTATTGCCAATGCATTAGGTGTAGAGGCTAAACAAATTTGGCCCTCTCGTTATAGAAAGAAAATTTGGGTATTGCGAATTAAAAATGTGTATAGAAACAATCTAATATCTATTACAGACAATACTAAAAAGTCAGGTTTAATAAAATGCATGGCTTAAAGCACGCTTATACATAAACATGGTATGAAACACTAACAGGCTGTAGATCATCCAAAGCTGCTGGGCTATCAGGGAAAGAACTCACGCCGGCGCAGCAGATCAAAGATCAATGGACTCGGCAGATAATTAGCAGGGAATTTAGACATTATCGGGGGGTTTTGGTATTGAATACTGGCTTTTTATAAATGCCTAAATCTCCTTTTATTTCATTAAATTATTTAGACAACATACAAATCTGAATATAATTTATTTCTGTCTTTTTTTGTCCATCTAATATTTCTCATGTTTTACCTTCTATTGGTAATATAAAGATTATGCTATCATTTATTGCATAAATTTAAGTTAAAAAGTTACTCATAACTAAGGTAAAAAATGAATCACAGCGCACACAATAAACTTATTTCTTTTATTTGGTCTATAGCCGATGATTGTTTGCGCGATGTTTATGTGCGGGGAAAATACCGTGATGTGATTTTGCCTATGGTGGTTTTACGGCGTATTGACACATTATTAGAACCAACTAAACAAGCGGTATTAACAGAATATCATGTTCAAAAAACAACCTATAAAAATACTGAGCTCGATGATTACCCATTGGAAAAAGCATCCGGTTATGTGTTTTATAACACGAGCAAATGGACGCTAAAACAGCTTCACCTTTCAGCTAATAATAGCAATCAAATTTTATTAACTAATTTTGAAGAATACCTTAATGGCTTTAGCAAAAATGTTAAAGAAATTATTCAATGCTTCAATTTAAAAGCACAGATTCGCCATATGGCGAATAAAGATGTGTTATTAGATGTTATTGAAAAATTTGTGTCACCTAAAATTAATTTGACACCACAAGAGGTTAAAGATCCCGATGGTAACCGTCTACCAGCTTTGACCAATTTAGGTATGGGGTATGTATTTGAAGAGCTGATTCGTAAGTTTAATGAAGAGAATAATGAAGAGGCTGGCGAACATTTTACGCCACGTGAAGTCATTGAACTGATGACCCATTTGATCTTTGATCCGATAAAAGATCAGTTACCGGAGGTTTTAACTATTTACGATCCAGCTTGTGGTAGTGGTGGCATGCTTACCGAATCACAGAATTTCATCGAAGAAAAATACCCCCTTGAAGGAACGGATCGTATGATTGAACTCTATGGTAAGGAGATCAATGATGAAACCTATGCTATCTGTAAATCCGATATGATGATTAAAGGTAATAATCCACAAAATATCAAAGTTGGCTCAACACTTTCTACCGATGAATTTGCAGGTTGTCCTTTTGATTTTATGTTGTCAAATCCACCTTATGGTAAAAGTTGGGCATCAGAACAAAAATATATCAAAGATGGCAAAAATGTCATCGATAATCGTTTTAAAGTGAAGTTAAAAGATTATTGGGGTAACGAACAAGAGGTTGATGCAATTCCTCGATCGAGTGACGGGCAATTACTGTTTTTAATGGAAATGATCAGTAAAATGAAATTGCCACAAGCTGGTGTGCAAGGATCTCGTATCGCTTCGGTTCATAATGGGTCTAGCTTGTTCACCGGTGATGCAGGTGGTGGCGAAAGTAATATTCGTCGTTATATTATTGAAAATGATCGCCTTGAGGCTATTGTCCAACTGCCTAATAACCTATTTTATAATACCGGCATAACCACCTATATTTGGTTACTAAGTAGTAACAAAGCTCCGCATCGTCAAGGTAAAGTACAATTAATTGATGCGAGTCTATTATTTCAAAAATTGCGTAAAAATTTAGGTGATAAAAATTGTGAGTTTTCACCTGAACATATCCGAGAAATCACTCAAACCTATTTGAATATGGCGACTATCGAACGGCAACTTGATAATAATAACGACCCGATTGGTATTGCCAGTCAATGTTTTGATAATAGTGATTTTGGTTATTATAAAGTTAATATTGAACGCCCCGATCGTCGTAAGGCACAATTTAATATTGAATCCCTTGCTGAACTGCGGTTTGATAAATCATTACGTGACGTGATGAGCCATTTATATAGTATTTATGGTGAGCATGTTTATCAGACTGGATTTTTAAAACCGCAACAAAAATCGATTCTAGACTGGTGTGATGATAATGGTATTAGTTTGAATAGCAAAGCCAAAGATAAAATTTTTGATACAAAATATTGGTTAAAGCTACAAACTCTTTATCAATCTGCATTAGCTATCATGCAGCAGGTTGGTGAGCAGGAGTACCGTGATTTTAACCTATTTAAACGGGATGTTGATAAAGCAATTAAGACATTGAGTCTAAAACTATCATCTAGTGAGAGAAATGCCATTTTAAATGCGGTGAGTTGGTATGACGAAAATGCCGAAAAAGTGATTCAAAAAGTGCATAGTTTGAATAAAGATAAACTCGAAAAGCTATTAGTGCATCTAGATTGTGAAGTGGAGCAATTAGCTGATTTTGGATATTTTGCGAAGGGTAAGCCTAACGAATATATCACTTATGAACCTTGTACTGATTTACGCGATGCAGAATCTATCCCACTGAAAGACAATATTCACCGCTACTTTTTAGCAGAAGTGCGACCATATGTCGCAGAAGCTTGGATTGACCTAGATAGTACTCAAATCGGTTACGAAATTAGCTTTAATAAATATTTTTATCGTCACAAGCAATTACGTTCATTAGAAGAGGTTACACATGATATCTTAGCCTTAGAACAACAAGTTGATGGTTTGATTGCCGATATTTTAGGTTTATCCGGTAAGAGTGAATAATGACAATGAAAAAAGTAATTAATATGCCTCGTTATTCGGTTTATAAAGATTCTGGAGTTGATTGGTTGGGATATATTCCTGAACATTGGAAAATACTCCGGTTTAACTTTGTTTTTTGTTTTAGTAAAGGTTTAAATATTACTAAAGAGAACTTACAAGATAATGGCATTCCCTGTGTTAATTATGGAGAAATTCATTCAAAATATGGTTTTGAGATAGACCAAATAAAACATCAACTTAAGTGTGTCAGCGATGAATATTTAAAAGCAAATAAAAAATCTTTACTAAGTTATGGTGACTTTGTTTTTGCGGATACCTCCGAAGATATAGAAGGTGCTGGAAATTTTAGCTATTTAAATAATGCTAAAGATACTGTATTTGCTGGTTATCATACAGTAATAACTAGACCTATTGTTGATGTAAATATACGGTTTTTGGCTTATATGCTTGATTCAGAATCTTATCGTTCTCAGATTAGAAATAAAGTTAAAGGTGTCAAAGTTTATAGTGTCACTAAAACTATTTTAAAAGATACAAATATTTGTTTACCTTCAGACACCGAGCAAATTGCTATTGCCAATTTTTTAGATAAAAAAACAATTCAAATAGATCAAGCGATTTCTATAAAACAAAAACAGATTGAACTATTAAAAGAACGTCAACAAATTATTATTCAACAAGCAGTAACAAAGGGATTAAATCCTAATGTACAAATGAAAGATTCCGGTATTGAGTGGATTGGGATGATCCCTGAACATTGGAAAATATCTAAGCTTAAGTATTTATTAGACGAAATAAATATCAGAACAGCAACTGGTAGTGAAGAACTATTATCCTTAAGTAAATATCAAGGGGTCATACCCAAATCATCTTTGGCAGAAAGAGCCGGTTATGCAGAGTCATTAGTTGGATATAAAATTGTTAAAAAAGGGTGTTTAGTTATAAATAAAATGCAAGCTGTAAACGGGCTATTAGCTGTCTCTAATTTTAATGGAATAACTAGTCCTGATTATTCTGTATATAAAGAAAAAAATAGTAATATTATTAATATAAATTTTCTCTGCCATTTATTACTTTGTCCCGAATTTCTTGCTGAGTTTAAAAAGAGGGTTACAGGAGTAATGGATGGTTTTATTCGTTTATATACTGCTGATTTATATTCAATTAGTATATTTTTTCCAGAAAAAGAAGAACAATCAACTATAGTTGATTACATAGAACAAAAGATGAAAAAATATAACAATTTAATTGATATAGAAACACAACAAATCGAAAAACTTAAAGAATATAAAACTACCCTAATTGATAGCGCAGTAACAGGAAAAATCAAAATTACGCCAGAAGAATAAATGTAAATGGAGAAGTGGATATGGTCAGTCAAACCAATGAGCAAGCCCTTGAAGCAACAATTGAAAAACAGTTAACCGGTACTTGTCTGGAAGAACTCAAGGGTGCAAAAGAACCTAATTTGGATCATCATTCAGACTATTATCAATTAGGATTGGCAAGGGATTTCAACGCCCAGTATGCCATTGACAACCACTTCTTCTGGTCTTTCCTGCATAATACCCAAGCCAATGAGCTGGATAAATTACAGAAAAATCACCCCCATGATTGGCAGCGTAAAGTACTGGATCGTTTTGATAAGTTAATTAAAAAATATGGCATCATTCATTTACTAAAAAAAGGCTTAGCCATAGATGATATTCATTTAACACTGATGTATCCAGCTCCGCTTGCCAGCAGTGGCGAGCAAGTGAAACATAATTTTGCGCAAAATATCTTTAGCTGTACACGTCAGGTACGTTATTCTCAGCTCAATCCTCTACAAGAAATTGATATGGTGCTGTTTATTAATGGTATCGCCATTATCACCCTTGAGTTAAAAAACCCGTGGACAGGTCAAACAGCTCAATATCATGGTCAAAAACAGTACCGCGAAGATCGAGATATCAATCAACCACTATTAACCTTTGCTCGTTGTTTAGTTCATATGACCGTCGATACTGACGAAGTGTATATGACTACTAAATTAGCTGGTAAGGATACCGTCTTTTTACCTTTCAATAAAGGTAATAACGAAGGTAAAGGTAATCCGGTTAATCCTAGTGGTCATAAAACGGCATATTTATGGGAAAGTATTTTTAAGAAAGCAAGCATTGCCAATATAATTCAGCATTTTGTACGTTTGGACGGTAGCAGTAAAGATTTATTAACCAAACGAACGCTGTTTTTTCCACGATACCATCAATTAGATGTTGTGCGTAAACTTATTGAAGATGTGGCTAGTCGCGGGACTGGTCATACCTATCTTATTCAACACTCAGCCGGTTCAGGCAAGTCCAATTCCATTACATGGGCAGCATACCAATTGATCGAAGTTTGTCCTCATAATAATTCAGTGACTGGCGCAAAAGGTATTGATTTGCCGCTCTTTGATTCAGTGATTGTGGTGACGGATCGCCGTCTTTTAGATAAGCAACTGCGTGATAATATCAGTGGTTTTTCAGAAGTAAAAAATATTATTGCTCATGCTCAAAAATCATCAGATTTAAAAGCAGCACTTGAAAATGGTAAAAAAATTATTATCACCACTATCCAAAAATTTCAGGTGATTGTTGATAGTATTAACGATCTGAGTGATAAACGCTTTGCAGTCATCATCGATGAAGCGCACAGTTCACAAAGTGGTTCAGCTCACGATAATATGAATAAAACTATGGGCAAAACGGCTAATGTCGATACCAATGAAAATGAAGATATTCAAGATGTCATTATCAAAACCATGCAGGCGCGAAAACTACGAGGCAATGCGTCTTACTTTGCATTCACAGCTACGCCTAAAAACATTACCTTAGAAAAATTTGGTGATCAGCAAGCTGATGGTACCTTTAAACCATTTCACTTGTATTCAATGAAACAAGCCATTGAAGAAGGCTTTATCTTAGATGTACTGACTAATTACACTACCTATAAATCTTATTACGAAATAGAAAAGTCGATTTCAGATAATCCACTGTTTGATACTCAAAAAGCACAAAAAAAATTACGCGCTTTTGTTGAGAGAAGTAAGCAAACCATCGCCGTTAAGGCTGAAATTATGTTGGATCATTTCCTTAATCAGGTAGTGAATAGTAAAAAGCTGAAAGGAAAAGCCAAAGGTATGGTAGTTACACAAAATATTGAAAGTGCTATCCACTATTATTTTGCTCTTAATGAACAGCTTAAACAACTCAATTATCCATTTAAAATACTAATTGCATTTTCCGGCGATAAAGAGATTGATGGAATTGAATATAGTGAAGCCAGTATCAACGGGTTTTCAGATAATGATACCTCCGAAAAATTTGACTCTGATGAGTATCGATTACTGGTTGTTGCCAACAAGTATTTGACTGGTTTTGACCAACCTAAACTTTGTACCATGTATGTGGATAAGAAATTACAACATGTGTTAGCTGTACAGGCTCTTTCTCGTCTTAATAGAGCAGCACCTAAATGGGGCAAGAAAACCGAAGATCTATTTGTGCTTGATTTTTTTAATAGTATTGAAGATATTAAGCAGGCGTTTGATCCTTTCTATACTGCAACCTCATTATCTCATGCGACCGATATTAATGTATTACACGAACTGAAAGATATGCTTGATGAACCTGGCATTTATGAATGGCATGAGGTTGAAACGTTTAATCAACTTTACTTTAAAGGTAGTGCAGCCGAATTACTTAGCCCAATTATTGACCTTGCTGCAGATCGTTTTAATGTTCAACTCGAATTAGATAACGACGATAAAGTTGATTTTAAAATTAAAGCGAAGCAATTTGTAAAAATTTATAGCCAAATGGCGGCTATCATACCGTTTGAAATGCCAATATGGGAAAAACTGTTTTGGTTCTTAAAATTCTTAATCCCTAAACTAAAAGTGAAAGATCCAGACATGGATAAATTAGATGAACTCCTTGAATCTGTAGATCTTAATTCATATGGTTTACAACGGGTAAAATTGAATCATAAAATTCAATTAGATACTGAAGATGCCGAACTCGACCCTCAAAATGCTAATCCAAGAGGTGCGCATACTGGCGAAAGTGAAGAAAGTACATTAGACGATATTGTGAATATGTTTAATGAACGTTGGTTTCAGGGTTGGAGCATTACTCCAGAAGATCAACGGGTGAAATTTATTTCCATTGTGCAAGATGTCACTGCTCATAAAGATTTTGATATGAAATATAAAAATAATCACGATCCCTATAATCGAGAATTGGCGTTCGAAAGAATCATGCGCGAAATCATGCTGGAAAATCGCCAGAAAGATATGCAACTCTATCAACTCTATGCTCACGATCCAGCCTTTCGGTCAGCATTTTTAGAGAGTATTAAAAGACAAGTAGGTCTTTTATCAAAGTAAAAGTAAAGGTGGATTGAATATGGCAAAAAAAACATGGGCGTATGCAAAGAATGAACAGGATGAGTTCATACAAGATAAAAATGATCCATCTAGATTTCGAACTTTCTATATTTGGGAAGTACTAAAATTAAAAAATACTTTACCAGAAGATTATAAAAAAATTAGTTTTTATAGTACGCAAGCGAATCCGTCAAACAGATCAAGAATGGCGCCAGTTAAGAATGGTTTTTTTAGATATATAGAAAATATGAAAGGTGGCAATAATAGCGAAGGTGATAATGAAACTATTTCCCATTCAACAGCTTTACTTGTTTTATCTGAATTAAAAAATATTAAATTTATTATTAAAGATAAAACTTATTTATTGAATTTTTCAAAGTTTATTATTGAACAACGCTTGCAGTTTGAAAATGGTAATGTTTATTTTCCTGACCTTATTGGTTATTTTTCTTCTGAATGTGATTTAGCAGAGAAATGGAATGGAAAAGTCGTTATCGAAATTGCAGTAAAACATAAATGCACGTCACAGAAGATACGTGATTTCTTAGAATATGGATTACCAATAATTGAAGTCAGTATTTCAGATAAAATTTGGTTTTCTAAGGAATTTAACGGAAAAGTTTATGATGCTAATGATGTCGAAAACTACTATAATTTTTTAAAAAAATTATTTAATAATAGAGTTTATGGTCACATACGTTCAAACCCTACATCATCTGATTACTATGAAAAACAATTACTCATAAAGGATAAAATAATAGATGATAATCAACAGAAATTTAATGAGTTCCAAGAATTATGTAAGCTTAAATTAACAGAGGCAATTAAACGGTATGATAACGTTAGGAATAGCTTAGATAATATAAAATTAACTAACCAACAGTTACAACAAGCATTATCTAAAAGCCAAGAAAACGAAAATGCTTTAAAAAAAAGAATTGAAGAAATAAAGTCTATGAGTTTTTGGGAAAAAATTAAACAGATTTTTAGACCCTGTAAATAAATTTGTGTATTTGTCTATTTTTGAACTACTCTAATGAGTAAAAAAATAGGTAGATATAAATGGACGAAAAAAGACTAAGAGAAATGGCCGCAGAGCTCGCCAAAGGCATAAAAACTCAGGAAGATTTAGGTAAATTAACGGGCTTTATGAATAAGTTCGTGATTGACACGGCTTTAAATGAAGAAATGGCTCAGCATCTAGGTCATGAAAAACATCAGAAAAAACGAGGTAGCAATACTCGTAATGGTTATAGTAAAAAGACTGTTATAAGTGATGATGGCGAGTTAGAGCTTGCCATTCCACGAGATAGAGAAAGTCGTTTTGAACCTCAGCTGGTTAAAAAGCATCAAACACGCATCGATAAAATTAATCATCAAATTCTCTTTTTATATGCTAAAGGTATGACAATAAGGGAAATTGCCAACACATTCAAAGAGATGTATGATGTTGATGTCTCTCCGACTCTGATTTCAAAGTGACAGATTCAGTAAAAGAGCAAGTGGTTGAATGGCAAAATCGTCCGCTTGAGAATATGTATCCAATTGTTTATTTGGACTGCATAGTGGTCAAAGTAAAACAAGATGGAAGTAGCATCAATAAATCCGTTTTTCTTGCGCTAGACATAAATGTGGAAGGTAAAAAGGAACTGCTTGGATTATGGATGGCAGAAAATGAAGGTGCCAAATTCTGGTTGTCAGTACTCACAGAACTTAAAAATCGAGGTGTTGAAGATATCTTAATTGCTTGTATAGATGGATTAAAGGGCTTCCCAGATGCGATTAATGCAGTGTATCCGGATTCTAAAATTCAACTTTGTATCATCCATATGGTGCGCAGTAGTCTGAAATTGGTGAGTTGGAAAGATTACAAAGAACTAAGCAAAGATTTAAAGATGATTTATCAGGCTCCAACCGAAGAACAGGCATTACAGGCACTCGCTCATTTTGAGGAGATTTGAGATGATAAATACCCGTATATTGGTCAATCCTAGCGCAGACATTGGGAAAATCTCAGCACCATCTTTGTTTATTTTCAGGATATTCGCAAAGCGATTTATACCACCAATGCGATAGAGTCTTTAAATAGTGTTATTCGTCATGCTATCAAGAAAAGAAAGGTATTCCCGACCGATGACTCAGTTAAAAAGGTCATCTATTTAGCGGTACAACAAGCATCAAAAAAATGGACAATGCCAATTCAAAACTGGGAGAGTGCGATGAATCGATTTATTATAGAATTTGGTGACAGAATGACTCGTCACCTCTAACTGGCAAATACACAAAATCTAGGATAGGGTCCTTATTATAGAAAATATACGTTGTTATGATCTTATGGTTATTCACAATGAATCTAATTATTATTATTCGTCTGGATTAAAATTTAATACTAAAGATCGTTTTATATCATTAGGTGGTTATGATATAGAACACTCGGATTCCAATATTTATAGTCGGGTTATTTTTAAAGGTAAAGTTTTTCTAGAATTAGAAGAGGAAAATATTATTCCTTTAATGATAGGATGTGATGATCAAATTGGCTATAAAGATATACAAAAAATAAATAACGAAAAAAACTGAAGTCATGAAAAAGAATAAATCTATGAATTTGAAACGTTTTAATTCTATAATATCATCAATATGGGAATTTGACTTTTTAATGAATTATTTTGCTAGTCAAGATGGTTATCATGAAGCAATTAAAAGTTATGTGTAGACTTTATAAAGAAAATTATGTGACAAATCAAGCTAAAGTATACTAGCTGGAAAGGGAAAGACAAATCTAACACCAATAAAAATTAATATTGCAAATGATTTTACAAAATCGCCTCAATCTAATTTGGGTAGGTCTGCTGATGATTTTACAAAAGATCTTCAGGCAGCAGGACATTAAGTTAAAGTAAGGCAATCAATAAGAGGTTTAGGACAAGAGGTCATTATCGAAGTTAAAGGTCATCCTGAAATTAGCCAGATACCGATACACGAACGCGGAGGACGTCACGACGGTAGTAATTATAAAGTATTAACCACAATACAAGGTTCGATAAAAGTTGTTGATGCAAAGACTAATAATTCAAGTGTGGGAAAAATCGACAATTGTTGATAAACCAAAGAGATATTATATGAATAAGATTAAATGGGTAACTCAGGCAATAGCACAGCCTTGTGAAATACAAAAGAGTTTATTTCCTGATTTTGCAAATATAGCTGATGAATTAGCAGTTGAGTGGGAGATGGCTTTAAATGAACTAAATGATTCTCAAGTAGCATCTCTGTTTTCATCAGAGCAAAAACTAGCAGTAAAAAATTTAGATAATTATATGTTATCTATAAGTGGAGCCGCTAATATTCAATATTGGAATAATGACGCACTTTGTAGAAGCGTAGAGTGGCAAAAAATGAGAAAAATGGCCATTAATATATTGCGCATCATGAATTGGGAAAATGTTGTACCAGCAAAAGCCGATGCTTTATATATCAATTATGGTTAAGTATCAAATCCCCACATTGTAGTAAGGAAATTTATCATTTTTTTTGAGTTTGCAATTCTGTGTTTTGTTTAATACTTTAAAGACGTACTGTTTAATATCTAATTTTTTTAAAATTAATAAATTAGCTGTTTGCTTAGTTTGATTAAATTAGTTTGGATAAAAATTTATTGTTGTTTGACTTCCTTTTTTTAGTATTGAACTAGAAACCAATTTAAGCTATTTATTTTATGCGGTCATACTATTATAGCTTGGCCGATTGATCGTCACATTTTGGGGCAAAGGTGACCTCAAGCGCTGAAGGTAATAGGTTGTGACTACGGTGATTATCAGCGGGATCAAAGCAATATGTAACTGCTTCCAGTTGATTTTGCGTCATCTGCTATTGCATCAATTGGTTGCAGTTGATAGGTGGCTGGTTTATTTAGCCACATTTTCTACTATTGCATTAATGGTTTGTATTTTCATTCTGATGTGTTCAGTTTGTTTTTTCTGTTTACTGATGATTGTGTATTTTTTCATCCTGCTGGATTTCGCGCGAAACATTACTTTCGAATGAAATATTAAGCAATAGTCAGTTGCCACAATGAGGTGGTTTCGTGATTGCGGGCATAGGCAAGGGCGTTGTGCTGGTGTTTTGCTTTCGGATGTTGTGGTTGAATGTTGCTTTTTTTAATTACTGATAATCCGGCAGCTGCAAACCACTGCTCAAGTGCCTGAGGTGAACGTAAACCCAGATGCTCGGCAATATCGGACATGATTAGCCATACCTGACCTTGCGGATTTACATGTTTGGTAACCTTTTGGAGAAATGTTTTTAACATTTGGTGATCCGGATCGTATAAAGCAGTTTCGATGCTACTGCTTGGTTTAGCCGGTAGCCATGGTGGATTACAAATGATGAGATCGGCACGACCATCAGGGAAAAGATCTGTTTGTTGAATGTTGATTTGTTTAGTTAAGTTTAGGCGCTGAACGTTGGCTTGAGCGCAAGCGACGGCACGAGGGTTGTTGTCGGTGGCGATGATATGTGGGATACCCCGTTGTGCCAGAATAGCTGCCAGTACACCACTACCTGTTCCAATGTCGAAAGCTGTGTGACAGGATGCGGGTAAGGATGCTTGATTGACCAGCTGTAAATATTCACCACGTACTGGTGAGAATACGCCATATGGTACGTGAATTCTTTGATTGTTTAAGGCAGGAATGATGACGCCGGTTTTATGCCATTCATAGGCGCCGATATAGCCGAGTAACAGGTGTAAGGGTATCAATATATTGGTTTTATTGATTTGTCCAAAAACGTCTAGCAGAGCAGGAGCGATATTTGGCGCACGTTTATTTTTGATGTGTCCCTCTGCTTGGATTTCAATCAATATGCGTTGAAATAAACGGCTTTGTTGTGCCTGTTGTAAACGATGCTTATGAAAATCCTGATGTTTTTTTGCTTTGTGATGAATACGTTTTTTGATCGCGGTGAGTAGTTGTTTACCTTGATGGTAGTCACCACGCCAAAGTAAGGCGTTGTTCTGATGGATAAGTCTCAGCGCATCATCAGCACTGATTTGGTGGATGCATTCTATTTGGTTGGGAATGGGATGACGGTCATCGCCAGCCCAAATGGCGTGCATGGGTTGACCTTGTTCATTCCAATTTACGATTGTATTCATTCAGCAAAAGCGCAAAAAGAATATTATATAGTAGAAGTGGGCACTGTCTATTCAGGTATTGCGATATTTAGCAATTTATAAGGTTATTGGTAGAAATTTTGGATGATGAACCCTTTTTTGTTTAGCTTTATAAAGGATAGGCGAATTTTGTTGAGGGATGATTATGTTTTCTGTGATTAGTAACTTAAGCATCAGGTGGAAGAATAAATTTCATTTTTGTTTATTGCTGTTTTAGGTAAATTATGGTGAAGATTTTAAAATTGGAATTTTTGGCTATTACTGGTTAGATTTAGTTTTATTAAGCTTATATAGGGAGTTATTTATTGTAAAGTAGTACTTTTTTGATTATTGTCAGTGTATGAATGCTGTTTTTGGGTGCTCTGATCTGACAAGCATTGTTTTATAAAGATGGTTATTTGGTCAATATTGGGTAGATCGGATTCGATCAGATTGTGATTGTGGTTTAAAATAGTTGGATTGGTTGAGACTTTTCAGGTATTTTGTTTTTCTGGTTGGTATTAGGCCGCTTATTTGGTATCTGAGTGATTTGACTTTGTTTGAGTATTATTTGTGCTGAATATTGCCGCTAATTTAGATTAGCTGATTGTACTTTAGTTTAAATGATCAGGGTTTTCGGCTTGATAGTTTTAAGAATAACCGCTATGTAGGTTGTTTAGTCGATTTTGATTATTAAAGATTTTATGCTTATGCATTCTGGTTTGTGATGGTAAATAGGATGCGAGGTAAGAATAATATTTTGCTCGGTTAATGTTGCTGTTATGTAATTGAGTGAATTGTTTTATGGAATTCTATTGAATGAAATGGATGAAAAAAGTAATGAAGTTGGCGGCGTTGTGCGTATGTGCCAATTTCATTGTTATTGCGCCGGTCATGGCTGCTCCTGAGGGCTTGGATTCTGATGCGCTTGATCGCCTGATTCGAGAAAGAACTGCTGTTAAACCTGCGGTACGGACGGGTGACGATGCCAGTGATTTGATTATGAATGCGATGGGTCTGTTGGGATTGGCTTATCATTTTGGGGGTAATTCACCGACTAAGGGGCTTGATTGCAGTGGTTTTATGCAATATATATTCCGACGTAGTATGGGGGTTACGCTTCCGCGAACTGCACGCCAGATGGCCACGGTTGGTGAATCTGTGGCTCGAACCAATATGCAGCCAGGAGATTTGGTCTTTTTTAGCCCCAAAGGTGGCGGTATTTCTCATGTCGGGATGTATATTGGTAATGGACGTATGATTCATGCTCCACGAACAGGAAAAAATATTGAAATAACCAATATTGAACAAGGTTATTGGGCCCGAGCTTTTGTGACAGCACGAAGAGTGAAACATTGATGAATTCTATGCCGAAAATGCCCGTGTGGAAGGATGATGCGGGAAATGTTGTTTCCTGCACGGAAAAAATTAAGGTAATGCAGCAAAATATGCAGGAAATCTTTGAGCTGGCACAGGAGGCATTTGAAGATGGTCTTCTGATGGGATGTCAGGAAAGTCAGTTGCGTGGATATTTGCTGGAGTTGATGAACGGATTGAAAAATCCATATAAAAATAAGTAGCACTGTACTGTTGAAATGGTTATTTTTCAATGTATGAAGTTGGATTAAGAACTGACATAAATGTTCTTAAGGGTTTCTGTTGGAAAATGCATGAGAATGGATAGTGATGAAGCAATGAATAGCTGTTTTATCTCAGTGAGGCTGAATGGAAATAGTTATTGAATGGTCAGTTTGATCAACTCTGTTATTGGTGAATGCTGTTGTTGTGGAGGAGGTGGCATGATTCGTTGTGGCCAAGAGAAGGCACATGTGACAGGGTATAGGTATATTGGCAGGGGGAATTAAGCCTTATTCAGACTATAATCTGTATTGTCTTCTTATAATCATATTATGGTTATAACTGGAAGAAGTGGTGACAATGGGGGAATTTATGCGCTTTTTATGATGATGCAATAGGTTATCTGGCGCAAGTTTCGGTTCTAATGCATAAATTGTATTTATAGGTTTCAATTTTTTAAATATAAGAAACCAATATTTATTGAAGATTCTCAAATAATATCTAAAAAAATGAATCTTTGAAAAATTTTTTTATTAATCTTGTTTATATGTTCATTACTGTGCCGTGTAACGCTAAAATTAACTCAGTAAGTTCTATAAAATATTTCAATATTATAAGGATCTGAAAAAGAGGAATTGGTCGCGGTAGAGAAAAAAGATTCGATTAGAAATACATATATCAATAAATATTGGTTGTATTGCTGAAACAGTTCTGCAATGCTTAATATTTACGCCAATAATCAAGTCTATTTAGCGTGGCACTTAATCTAATTTATATTAAGACAAAATTAACAGAAATAATAGCAAATAGGTTTGGATTAATTTTTGTCTAACCTTTGTTTTTAGACCTGATGATATGGGTATACAATGGAAAAATTTTCTAGGGATAGCGCGATTGCAAAGATTGATTTGTTTGAGAATAGAACAATTCAGTTTTTTTAAAGGTTTCGAAGATAAAAAAGAAATTGATCTAGATTTTTCTGAGAGTGCATTTAACTCAGATTCAGATGGGATGAATCCTGTCATTCTTAAGAGATGTAATTAATTTGGAAAAATATAATTTTTTTAGGAATAGATGAAGCAGTTAATAATACGGCACAGGCATAATTAAGGATAGCTAATTAAAGAATTATTTGACGATGATGAGGCTTTTTCCTGTATATGGGTCAAGCGGTTTGCTCCAGATTGGAACAGCGACTTTGTTTACAAAATGTTTATCAACTTTAAGTCGTGAATGTTGTTTGAATAATTTGGCGAGGATGATCAAGACGATGGGGCTTTGTTTTTTTCTTTTTCAGCGATTCATCATGAAAAGTTGTTGTTTAAAGATTGAGTGACTTAGAAATATCAGATGTGTTAAAAGGGTTTTTGAACTCCTGTGATTTAGCATTAAGTTTAATGCGTTGCAGAAAATATTATATTGTTATGTTTATTCAATAATTTATGATTTTTATAATGTTGTTTGTTTATAGTAGATAAATGGTATGGTTTGCTTATGATTGAACTTTTATGGTGAGTGTTTCTGTGAGTTAGCTTCAGGTTTGCAGGTATGTTTAATCTGTTTATTAAAAAGCCCGTCTTGGTGACGGGCTTTTTAAGTAGGTAGTTAGAATAGGTTGTCTAGTTGTTTGTCTGTGGTGCTATTCGTTGTCTTGGGTTTGGATGGACGTGGGCTATCGGTGTTAGTGGTTGTAGCCGGAAGATTGGTGGGTAAGATGGGTTGTACGTTGTTATCAACATCGGCATTTTGTGGTTTGGTATCAACTGGTTTGGTTGTTGTTGCAATATTCAGGGTGTCTGTTGCGGATGCTGATAAAGCTTGGTCAGAGGCTGCCATGGTAACGGTATTAGGTACAAATGTTGTGGGTGCATTTGGGTTTGTAGAGGCGCCTGCTGGGGTTAAGACTTCGATGCTGGCAGCTTGGACGGTGGTATTGTTCTCAATCGGTTTGTTTAAAACTTGCCATGCATGGAATATAAATCCGGCAACACAAATAGTCAGCAGAAGTAATATGGATAGCATTACTTTGGTAAAGGTACTCAGCCCCTTTTTTTTCGAGTTCTTTTTATTATTTTTGCTCGGTTCATCGGGTTTTTTGCTCATGGAAGGCTTTCCTCTATAAGGTAAACGTTAATTGCTTTGCATTATAAGCAAATTTGAATATGTTTGGTTAATTGATTCAATATTGCTGTGGCGATCTGAATGGGTTTATTCAGATCGCAAGCTTGGATATTTACAGGTTAAATATTGGGTTAATCGGTCTTTTTCGGAACAGGATTGAAGGTTTGATACAGGGTAATGACTTTTTGTACACCCGCTGTGGTGCTGATCATGTTGGTTGCTGCTTGTTGTTCTTCTGGAGTCAGGATACCCATTACATAGGTGATGCCATTGTAGGTAACCACTTTGACATGGTTTGGCCAAACGCCTTTTGTATTAAAAAGATTGGTCCGAATTTTGGAAGTAATCCACGTATCATCGGTAACGTGGCTGATTGTCCGATTCTGATTAACTACATCTATATAGTTATATACTTTTTGTGCGGATGGCTGGGCACGCGCGACACGTTCAACTTGATTTTTGTCACTTTCACTGGCAACGATGCCTAATAGTAACACCTGTCGGTTGTAGCTGATGACAGATAAGGTAGGTTTAAATTTTTTATCGGAAGTTTGGTTGTTCAGGTAGTTCATTGCACCATCAAGGATGCGGACTTCCATGACTTTGTCGTCAGTTTGTGCACCGGTACTGCGTCGATCAGCAACAGCAAGGGTTCCTACGGTGGCACCTCCTATGATGATGGCAGGACAACCTGTCAATGAGCTTGTGAGACCTAAAGCGATTAAGAGGGTAGTTATATATTTTTTCATGTTTTTTTACCTGTCTTTAATATTTGCCGATGGTTATAAACCACCAAGTAATAGTTGGTCAATCTGTGCACACAATGCGTGAATGGTGACTTGTTGTGCCTCCATAACTCGCAATGCATCATCCCCAGGAATGTTGAGCCAGAAATCTTCATCACGCAATAAAGCAGCGATTTCACCACCACTGCCACCAGTGATGGCCAAAACGGGCATATCTCGTTCATGCGCGGTTTTAATTGCCTGGCAGAGATTGCGACACTGTCCATCAGTTGAAATAACGCATAGCATATCATGCTGTTTGCCTAAAGCATGAATTTGTCGGGCAAATAAGTCATCAGAACTGCTGTTATTTAAGGAACTGATTACGGCGGGATTATTGCATAATGATAATGCAGCTAATGCCATTCTGTCTTGTTGTAATCTGGTCACTAAATAGGCTGCCATGACGTTGGCCATGGAAGCATAGATGCCATTACCGGCAATCATGAGTTTACCATCACTCATCAGTGCCATGAGTATGCCCTGAGCCGCATTGGCCAGAGGTTCTGCCAGTAAATCAGCGCATTCGTGTAATAGCTGGGCGCTGTCGGAAAAATGTTGCCGGATAGCAAAAGATTCTGTCATATTTTAATCAATATAGTTCAATGTTGCATTTATTCAGTTGATGCTCGATATATTGCTGGTGCGAGCAGCGGTTTAATGCATAAATAATGATGGCTAAACGTGCTTAGGTCTTAAGCACGGTTGGATTTCCTGCTCAGGAAAAGGTATCCCTGTTAGGTGGTGGGTAATGAAATTGAATTTCATTACTCTGGTTTATCCAAGTTTATTGCTCAAGCTGGTGCGAACATCGTGGTATAGTATGCCTCTTGAGCAAAAAGACCGTGTTGATGAAGAATTGTTCTGCATGATAACGGTCAAATCAGAGTACGGAAATACCTTAATGCAAGTACATTACCAAAAAGCTACTGCTAGCATTGTACCGCAAACCCTTTATGTGGTGGCTACCCCGATTGGAAACTTGTCAGATTTAAGCCTACATGCGCTAGCTGTACTTGCAAAGGCAGATTTGATTTGTGCTGAAGATACCCGTGTCACTCAGCAGTTATTGCGTGCTTATGGGTTGACTGGTCGTTTAATCAGTGTACGCGAACAGAATGAGCAAAGTATGGCTGATCGGGTCATTGCTGCTCTGACCGCGGGGGAAGTTGTAGCGCAGGTGTCTGATGCTGGTACGCCTGCTGTATGCGATCCAGGAGCTCGTTTAGCGGTGCGGGTGCGTGAGGCAGGCTTTAAGGTTGTGCCTGTAGCCGGTCCTAGTGCGGTGATGGCTGCGCTAAGTGTTGCTGGAGTGACGCAGTCTGATTTTTATTTTGCTGGGTTCTTACCGGCTAAAAAGGGCGAGCGTGAAATGCGTCTGCAACAATGGGCAGAGGTTGAATATCCGGTGGTGATGTTTGAAACACCTCATCGGATAGCGGCTACGTTGGCGCAGATGGCGATTCTTTATCCACAGCGACGGCTTATGCTGGCTCGTGAAATCAGTAAAACACATGAAACTTATTTGTGTGGGACGGTTGCGGAGATCCAATCGATTTTGCTGCAAGATGCGAATCAAAATCGAGGCGAAATGGTATTGGTTTTACATCCGGCTGCTAAAGAAAAAACCGTGGCTTTGGCCGCTGAGTCTAAGAGGATTATGCAGATTCTAGCGCAGGAATTGCCCACTAAGCAGGCAGCTGCTTTAACGGCAGAAATTTGTGGTGAAAGTAAGAAGGCTTTGTATGATTGGGTAATAGCACATAAAAAACAATAAAATATGTGCAATTTTGTGCTGGTATCTACGATTATTATGTTTTATTGTATTGTACATACAGATTAGCTTTGTTTATGATACGGTCTTAATTGGCTGTTGCCGCCGCTTCAGCGTTGGCACCCTTCTAAATATTGAGATAATTTAAGGTGAACCATTATGTTGAATAAAACCGCTATTCGTTCTGGCTGGTGTTTGCTGGCATTGGCTTTGGCTGCTTGTTCGGGCTTGAAACAACCGGCAGCGCCAACTGAAGCGGCAGGTAGTACAAATACCAGTACCAATGCTGACAATCCTTATGGTTCAGCTCCTTACACACCTCCTCCAGCTTCTAATACCGATTATGGTACCTCAGGCTCAACGACTTCTTCTTCTGGTTATGTTCCTAATTACTCGCCGGTTGATATTAATGCAACCAATCATACGGTTCAACAAGGCGATACTATTTATAATATTTCTAAACGTTATCAGATTACGCAAGAAAATTTGCGTAGTTGGAATAATCTGGATGGAGACAGCATTCGGCTTGGACAGATATTAAGAGTTAAGCCTGCTGGGTATGTTGCTTCATCGGGTTCCAATACGAGTACAGTAACGGCGACCGTTTCTCCGTCTAAGTCTACAACCACGACAACTACGACGACGACCACGACAACTAAACCCGCTTCAACAACCACTGTTAGTAATACTTCCGGTATAGATTGGCTACGACCAACTGCAGGCAGTATTTTGCAAAGTTTTGGTGGTAATAGCAAAGGTATCGATTTTGGCGGCACTATAGGTCAGCCAGTGGTAGCTGCAGCATCAGGTAAGGTGGTTTATGCCGGCAATGGATTACGTGGTTATGGTAATCTGATTATTGTTCAGCATAATCAGAAGTATTTAACCGCTTATGGTAATAATCAAACCATTATGGTTAAGGAAGGGCAACAGGTTAAGCGTGGACAACAGATTGCGACGATGGGCAATACTGATGCTAAACGTCCGCAATTACACTTTGAATTACGTGAAAATGGACACCCTCAGGATCCGGCTAAGTTTTTACGCCTGTAAGGCTGATAATTCAAATAAGGTGATGAAAAGTATATCTTCGCTTTTTGTTTCTAATTAGCAATAGTAGATGACTGATATCTTGTTTAGGATATCAGTCATTTTAATTGTGGCTACAGAAGACTTGAAACGATGCTTTGCTGACATTGATCTTAGCCTTAGGGCAAGTTGTCTGCGCAGGCTTTGGATACAAAGGTTGAAAAAAAACTTCTAACTTAGGTTAGAAGTTTTTGAGTTTTTTTATAACTGAGGCCCTGAAGTAACCAGATTTTTACCTTCTTCGGTATCGGTGAATTGCTCAAAATATTTGATATATTTCGAAGCCAGATCTTTAGCTTTTCTTTCCCATTCATGCTGATCGGTATAAGTTGTGCGTGGATCAAGGATATCCGATACATGGGGTAGGTGTTTCGGAAAGGTCAGATTGAGGTAAGGGATTTTCTCGGTTGGAGCGCTTTCTATCGAACCGTCGATGATGGCATCGATGATAGCACGGGTATCTTTAAGAGAAATTCGTTTACCGGTACCGTTCCAGCCAGTATTAACTAAATAAGCTTTGGTGTGATGCTTTTTCATCTTGTTGACCAGATTTCTGGAATAGATGGTCGGGTGCAAGGTTAAAAAGGCTTCTCCAAAAGCTGGCGAGAAAGAAGGTTGTGGGTCGTTGATACCCCGTTCTGTACCAGCCATTTTGGATGTGTAACCACATAAGAAATGATACTGTGCCTGATTATCGTCAAGCAAGGATACTGGCGGTAAGACACCAAAAGCATCAGCCGATAAATAGATGATTTTTTTAGCGTGCCCTGCTTTGGATGGAAGCACTATTTTATTAATGTGATAAATCGGATAAGAAACTCGAGTGTTTTCGGTAATGGATTTATCTTCAAAATCTATTTCGCCATGTTCATCAACCACGACGTTTTCGAGAAGAGCATCACGTCGGATGGCTTTCCAGATATCTGGTTCTTTTTCGGCTGAAAGGTCGATGACTTTGGCGTAGCATCCTCCTTCAAAGTTGAATATACCATTATCATCCCAACCATGTTCATCATCACCAATTAAATAACGCTTGGGATCGGCTGATAGGGTGGTTTTACCCGTTCCTGATAAGCCAAAGTAAATTGCTACGTCTCCATCTTCACCAACGTTGGCTGAACAGTGCATGGAAGGCATGTTTTTCAATGGCAGATAGTAATTCATCATGGAGAACAAACCTTTTTTCATTTCTCCACCGTACCAGGTTCCACCGATTAGCTGAATTTTATCGGTTAAATTGAATACGACGAAGTTTTCAGAGTTCAGGTTTTGTTGCTGCCAATCTGGATTAGTAAATTTGGAAGCATTGATAACGGTAAAATCGGGCTCACCGAAATGTTCTAATTCATATCCTGTTGGACGAATAAACATGTTGGTGACAAAGTGTGCCTGCCACGCTACTTCCATAATGAAACGGACTTTAAGCCGCGTGTCTTTATTGGTACCACAGAAGGTATCTACAACATAAAGTTTTTTATTGGAAAGGTGATTAACTACCTTTTTTTTCAGGTCTGCAAATATTTCTGGAGTGGTGGCTCGGTTGACTTTGCCATCCCACCAGATGGTGTCCCGGGTGATATCGTCTTCGACAATATATCTGTCTTTGGGAGATCGACCGGTAAATACTCCGGTTTTGACGGCCACTGCACCAGATTTGGTCAGTATGCCTTTTTCATACCCTTCATTAGCCGGGTCTAATTCGGCCTGAAAAAGCTGATCGTGGGTTGGATTGCGTAGGATTTCCTGTACGCCGACTATACCTAAATCTGCCAATGCTTGGTTTAAGTTGTTCATAAAGTCTAAGAATAGAGTTTGAAGGAGGTGTAACTAATATGAAGAAGGGTGAATAGCTAGAAAAAACGTACCAATTATACAATTAATTTTATCTATTCTGGCAAATATTATGTTTGTAATGATTGATGATGTTTAAATTCGAAAATGGGGTGGTGAAATAATGAAATGGTTGTTTTGCTGTTGGTTTTTCAGGGTGATGATGATTGGTTAAATGGTCGTTGATTGTGAATATGGTTTGTATTTGTTAATTTATAACATATTATTTTAATATATTTTAATTTGGTGATATTTGCCGTCTGTTGGTGAATGACGCAGACGGCGGGTGTTTAGTCTCAATCTGTTTAGCTTATTGTTGATGAGTACTGATGAATTCTTGCGTGCTTTGTATTTGAGCAAATCTTGCTAATGCAGCCATAAAGCTATTATGTACTTGATTGGCAGGAATAATATTATTTTTGAAGGTTAAATCACGCGTGGTACAAGCGTCATCAATGAGTATAGGTTGATAGCCCAGTTCGGCTGCACAACGTGTGGTAGAGTCGACACACATATGGCTCATCATGCCACAAATAATGAGTTGTTTGATGTTGTGGTGGGCGAGTTGTTGTTGTAAGTCTGTTTTGAAGAAGCTGTTAGGATAATTCTTGGGTACGATTTTTTCTTGTACACTCTGCAAGGGTAATAGTTGTGGGTGCAGTGCCTCGCCTTGCGTATTAGGGCGAAAGAAGGTGGCAGCGGGATCGAGATTGGTATGCAGAATATAAAAAATGGGCAATTGTTGTTGACGGAAGTGATCACGTAAGGTGAGTACCTGTTGCAAGGTTTGTTCAGCCTGATTCAATTCCATATTTCCTTGGGGGAAGTAATCATTTTGCACGTCGATAATGATTAAGGCCTGTTGCATGAGTTTTGTCCTATTTGAATTTTTGGGTTAATTCTGGTTAAGCACAAAAGATTATAGGACAAGTTAGCCGAAGCGATTTAAATATTTTCAGTTGGGATATGAAATGTGCTTAATTGAAGATCAATGACTAATTCGGTGATTGAAGATGTGTCCCTACAAAAGTCCATATTTGAAAACAATGATGAGTTAGAAAGATGGATAGAGGGCATTTTTGCTGTTTAGGCTGGCATGCCGTGGGTTTAATCTGCTTAATTCAGTATGAGGGGTAACGCGATCGTGCAGATTGCAGCTTTATTTATGTCTCTCATTAAAATAGTGGCTTCAATTACGAAAAAACATTTTGTTCATTTGAGGATATGTTATCCAAGATTTAATTTGGATATTTTATCTGATTGTATTCTGCTTTAAGTAATTAAGTGGGTTTTAACTTCGCCACTGTTTAATTTGAAGTAGTTTATATAGTGGAATAAATACAGGCTTGATTGATCTGAGTTAATTTATTTTAGTCAAGCCATAATATTGCCGGAAAAACGGCAATTGTATCGCCGCGGTGCCTTTTGCGTTATTGAAGATGTAAGCAAGATTAATATTTGCACCAATCTAGTTTTTTTGCTGGCAAGTCTGGATAAGCGCTTCTTCAGCTAAACAAGCTTGTTTGGCAAAGTTTAAGCTGTTGTTAACTAGGTTTTGATTTTGCTCAATTTGGGTTGCGGTTTCGATGATGAGCAATCTTTCCGGACGACCAGCATGCAAACTCATGCGCATTTGTGCCGGCGTAAATGGTAGGTTATGTTGGTTGGCAAAAGCCCGTGCCCGCGCATTGGCGGTTTTCAGCATGGGAATTAAGGTGATATCTAAATGAAAGACGCGAACGCCCATAACCAATATGCGAGCAGCAAACCAATCCGCTTCATCACTGATTATAGCTGGGGTAGGTTGCTGAAAATTAAGCCTCTGTGCTGCGATAAGCATGGCTATGAGGCGTAGCTGAGGGATTAAGGCTTCGCTTAACATAAATTCTTGGTTGATTTCTGTGTCACGCAGTTGTGATAGCTGGTGGTGTTGGTTGCCATCAACAATCATATACCAACGCTGTAATTGCTGTGCTGGCGGTAAATCCTGTGACTGTTGTTGAACTAGGGCATGCATTTTTCTCTCACTTAAGTTTGTATTCATTTTAATGCCTTTCTATTTGTAAAACTTGAGGCGTTTTTGGCACTAAAAAACCGCCTCGATTGATTCGGGCGGTTTACCTTTTTTTCTGACTTCGCTAATTGGATTTAATCATACGCGAAAAGGCACCGCACTAAAGTGTGGTACCAATAAGAGTAAGAAAAGAAAGGTTTTGTATTATTCATTCTTTTAAAATACCGTTGCTAAGTTTGTTTGTCAAGTATTTTTTTGCTGTTGATCTGCGATGAGACTATTGCAATTTTGTGTTTTGCCTATATTAAGAAGGGTGGTGATCACCCCAACGATGGATTAGTTGATGGGGGATATGTAGTTGATCAAGAATTCTGGCCACAATAAAATCGACCATATCGGCAATGGTGGTAGGATGGTGATAAAAGCCCGGAGACGGAGGCAGGATACACACGCCTAATCTGGCTAATTTAAGCATGTTTTCCAGATGTATTGCTGAAAATGGACTTTCTCGTGGTACGACTATAAGCTGTCTATTTTCTTTCAAACAGACATCGGCAGCTCGCTCTAGCAGATGGTCAGATGTACCATTGGCGATGGCTGCTATGCAACCCATGCTGGCCGGGCAGATTATCATGGCATCGGCAGGGTTGGAACCGGAAGCAGGGGGGGCAAACCATTCATCTCGCCCGAAAACAGTCAGCATTGATTTTTCAACGCCGAATTCTGCACATAATAGATCTGTACACTGTTTGGGATTAGCTGGCAGATGCCAGTTCAGCTCTTGTTGGGCAACGATTTGCGCTGCCTGCGAATACAGTAGCCATACTTTGATTTTGGCCTGCAGCAGACAGGATAGTAAACGTTTAGCGTAGGGCATTCCGGATGCACCGGTTAATGCCAAGGTAACGGTTTCAATTCTGCTTGCAACAGGATTAATCATGATGATGCGGTCATTTAAATAGGGTGGAAGCTCATTATAGCTGTTTTAGATAGCAGTTGGGTTGTCGGTCTCGTTGTTTGAATTTTAAATTTGTGGTGTGGTCGGTTAGCGATGTTTTGAGAAGAATAATTCTACAGCCTGCGCGCTCTATCTCGACCATTCTGATTCAGCCGTCGATATGGCTGGGTTTTATAAGTTTTGATTAATATTGGATTGATAGTTATGCAATGGAAAAAAATATTATTATGGTCAAGTGTGTGCTTGGGTATGTTGTCTGGTTGTCAGGAATTGTCTGGCCCACAAGAGAATTGTAATGAGGGTGTAGAAGCTGGTAGTCAGGTTGTGAGTGGTAAATGTTTGCCAGCTAAAAAGAAACCTGAGGCACCGCTGATTATGCCGGAGCGCCTTTCTGCCCCGTTGGTGTCGGTATCGGTGGATAAGCCGGTGGATGAAGTGGGCAATTGTTTGCATACGAATATGCAGTCCCGTTTTAAATTACCGGCAGAATTTTATAAAGTAACTGTGTATGCTAATGGCAGTCAGACTCTGGCTCTGGTTAATCCTTTTACTAAGCTGGAAGGATTGCAAATAGATGTGGTTAAAGCCGGACCCAATCACAGTATTGTTAATCTGTATGATAATGGTATGGTTATTTCGAAAGCCTGGCAGCAGTTTCCTAAGCTGTGCCAATAGTATTGTCAAATAATCCACCATTTTTGATACAAGAAAACCCTTCACTGAGTGAAGGGTTTTTATGCTTATTGCTAAGGGTCAGGTTTATTTTCCCGCTTTAAGATTTTGCCATAAGCGTAGTTCGTACTTGAGGGTGTCGCTTTTGGCTGGAAGAACCAAATAGCTATTTTTAAGGACCTCATCAGACGGGAAAATGCTGCTGTTTTGCTGATATTCTTTTTTCATCAGATCTTTTGCTGGTAAGCTGGCAGGCGCGAAGGTAACGAAGTTAGCATTACGCGCAGCAATGTTTGGGTCAAGCACCCAGTTCAAATAACGATAGGCGTTTTGGATATTGGTGGCATCTTTGGGAATGGTAAGGGTATCAATCCATAGTGAAACACCACTAGCCGGTACCAAGACGTCTATATCGTCTTTGCCTGTGGCCTCTTGACGACGACGTTTAGCAATATTGAGATCGCCGCCAAAACCGATGGCCAGACAAACATCGCCTCTGGCCAGGTCATCAATGTAGCCTGAGGAAGAATAACGCAAAACGTTGTTATGATTGATTTTAATGACATTGGCGGCGAGATCAATGTCATTTTTACTCTGGCTGTTTGGATCTTTACCAATATAATGCAATGCCAGCGGAATCATTTCTACTGGACTATCCATATAGCTGATACCACAGCTTTTGAGTTTATCGGTATAGTCCGGATTGAAGGCCAGATCCCACTCATTTTCAGGCATGGGGGTATCGCCTAATGCAGTCTGTACTTTAACCCGATCTATTGCGATGGTATTCATGCCCCAATAGTTGGGAATGGCATATTGGTTGCCTGGATCGGCATCCTGCAATAATTCTAGTAATTTCGGATTGATAAATTTCCAGTTTGGGAGTAGTTCTTTATTCAATGGCTGATAAGCACCAGCTTTAATCTGACGACCAAGGAAAGAGTTAGACGGACCAACTATGTCATAACCGGATTGACCAGTCAGGATTTTACTTTCCAGTGTTTCATCACTGTCGTAATAGTTGTATGTAATTTGAATATTGTATTTTTTTTCGAATTCGCTGACGGTTTTGGGGTCAACGTAATCTGACCAATTGTATATTTTAAGTGCTTTAGTATTGTTTAATTCCCCTGATTGTATTGCTTTTACTGCAGAGGCCGGCTGTGCCGTAGTATTGTCTTGGGAACCATTACAGGCAACCAATGTACATAAAATCAAACCAACTAAGCTCAGACTGGCTGTTTTTTTCATGTCTGTCCTTTAATTAAATATGCATCAGTAATCTTGTTGCTGATGCGGATTTTGTAATTTTACTATCTTTGTAACATTATTTCGGGTTGATATGGGATAACTCGGCTGAAATAATGTAATTGTGTTGTTGGAATTGTCATTTCATTATGAAAAATTGAGTTGCAGGTAGGCGTAACTTCAAAACTACGGTAAGATAAGCGCATGATTTTAACAAGGGCAAGAAGCTGGAAGGGCAATCACTAAAGCTCTGTTTCTGGTTACTGTTTTCAGGCAGTCTGTGAAAATGCAGACTGCCTGTCTACAATTATTTGCCTCTATAAACTGACACAAACATGAAAACAGCTGAACTCCGAAGTAAATTTCTACAATTTTTTGAAAGTAAAAACCATCAGATTGTACCTTCTTCTTCACTGGTACCGCCACAGGATGATAAAACTTTATTGTTTACTAATGCCGGTATGAATCAGTTTAAAGATGTCTTTCTGGGGTTTGACAAGCGTCCTTATCATCGCGCCACAACAGCGCAGAAATGCGTGCGAGCCGGGGGCAAACACAATGATCTTGAAAATGTAGGCTATACTGCACGTCACCATACTTTTTTTGAAATGTTGGGTAATTTCAGTTTTGGTGATTATTTTAAGCGTGATGCTCTGCTTTTTGCGTGGGAATTTCTAACCAGTCCGCAATGGCTTAATTTGCCCAAAGAACGCTTATTGGCCACTGTGTATGCTGAAGATGATGAAGCTTATGATATTTGGCTCAATGAAATCGGAATGCCAGCAAATCGAATTATTCGTATTGGTGATAATAAGGGTGCCCGATTTGCTTCTGATAATTTCTGGCAAATGGGGGATACTGGTCCATGTGGCCCTTGTTCTGAAATTTTTTATGATCATGGTGAGCATATCTGGGGCGGCCCTCCAGGTAGTGCGGAAGAAGATGGTGATCGTTTTATCGAGATCTGGAACTGCGTCTTTATGCAGTATAACCGTGATGAAAACGGCAATATGAATAAGCTGCCACGCCCATCGGTGGATACCGGTATGGGTCTGGAGCGGGTGTCGGCAGTGTTGCAACATGTACACAGCAATTATGAGATTGATTTGTTTGTTAATTTGTTACATGCTGTGGCCAGAGTAGTGGGAGTAAGTTACTCACAGGACATGCCAAGTCTGAAGGTCATTGCTGATCATATTCGTTCTTGCGCATTTCTCATCGCAGATGGTGTGTTACCGAGCAATGAGGGGCGTGGTTATGTATTACGCCGAATTATCCGGCGTGCAGTGCGACACGGCTATAAGCTGGGATGTAAACAGGCGTTTTTCCATTTGTTAGTTGGTGACCTTGCCAAGGAAATGGGTCAGGCTTATCCGCAATTAATTGAAAAACAGACTCAGATCAGTGAAATTTTGCAACAGGAAGAAACCCGTTTTGCGCAAACGCTGGAAACAGGCATGGCTTTGCTGGAAACGGCGTTAGAAAAAGATTCACAGAGTTTATCTGGCGAAGTTATTTTTAAATTGTATGATACCTATGGTTTTCCTTATGATTTAACGGCTGATATTGCCCGTGAACGAAATATCAGTTTGGATGAAGAAGGTTTTGAAAGAGAAATGGCGGCGCAACGTGCTCGTGCTCGTGCCGCACAGAATTTCAAAGCCAATACGCAGCTGAACTATGAAGGCACGGACACGGAGTTTCGTGGTTATAGTGAACGACAAAGTGAAAGTAAAATTTTGGCTTTGTATAAAGATGGAGAAGCTGTTGAGCAACTTCATGCCGGTGAAGCAGGAGCGGTAGTTATTGATTTTACGCCGTTTTATGCGGAATCAGGTGGTCAGGTTGGTGATGTAGGTTATATATTTACCGGCGAAAATCGCTTTCAGGTATTGGATACGCAAAAAATTAAAGCCAGTGTATTCGGGCAGTTTGGCGAGATGTTGGCTGGCAGTTTAACTGTTGGCGATGCAGTGACTGCTCAGGTGGATAATGATATTCGAGAAGCCAGTATGCGTAATCACAGTGCTACGCATCTGATGCATCGGGCTTTACGTGATGTATTGGGCACACATGTTGAGCAGAAGGGCTCATTGGTGACGCCAGAGCGTACTCGTTTTGATTTTTCGCATTCGCAACCCGTGACAGCTGCTCAGATCGCAGAAGTTGAACGTCGGGTGAATGAAGCCATATTGGCCAATGTACCCGTTTGCGCCCAGCATATGACTTTTGATGAAGCGATTGCCGCCGGTGCCATGGCTCTATTTGGAGAAAAATACGGCGATCAAGTGCGGATGTTGAGCATGGGCGAATATTCAACTGAGTTATGTGGTGGTACGCATGTTTCCCGCACGGGTGATATCGGTTTATTTAAAATTGTGTCTGAAAGTGGTATCGCTGCTGGTGTGCGCCGTATTGAAGCTGTTACCGGTATGGTATCGCTGCAATATGTTCAACAGCAGGAAGAGTTATTAAAAGCTGCAGTAGCAGAGGTAAAAGCCCAGACTACAGATGATCTGTTGACGAAGATCGCAGCTATGCAAACGCACAGTAAACAGTTAGAGAAATCTTTGTTGCAGGCAAAAGGTGAGCTAGCCAAGCAGGCAGGTATGTCTTTGTTGGCACAGGCGCAGCCGATTGGAACAGCCCGACTGGTGGTTAGTCAGGTTGAAGCTGATAGTAATGCGTTACGTGAAATCACCACTTCGCTAACAGCAAAAGGCGATAATATCGTTGTGCTGCTGGCAGCGGTTAATGCAGGTAAAATAGCGATTACTGCTGGTGTTTCTAAGGAATTAACTAAAACGGTTAAAGCCGGCGAATTGGTTAATTTTGTTGCCACTCAGGTTGGTGGCAAAGGTGGTGGACGTCCGGATTTGGCGCAGGCCGGTGGGCAGGATGTGGATCAGCTCGAAACGGCGTTGGCTGGTGTGGCTGATTGGCTAAAAGCCAAGGCAATATAAGTTTTTGCAGATGTATGAGCGGTGGTTTATGTTATGGCAGCATAAACCACTGTGACTAATCCCTACAGGAGAGGAATGATGCAGAAGTACTTAAAAGGTTATTGGGCAGTTTGGTTAATGCTGTGTTCAGTGTGGGCATTTGCGGCCACGCCGGAACAGATTGCACAACAACAATTACAACAAAATGTTCAGATGGTTTTATCGGTGGCTAAAGATAAAAGTTTGAACGAGCAGCAACGAATCAGTCAGATTGAACGCTATGCTGATCAGTTTCTGGATTATGAGCGTATTTCTGCATTAGCTGTGGGTTTGCCGTGGCGTCAGTTTACACCGCAACAAAAACAAGATTTTAGTGCCGCTTTCAAGAGTATGATTGTGCGAATTTATGCGCATTCTGCCTTATTGGGTGCGGCAAATGCGGAAGTTAAGGTTTTACCGAAGGTGGTGAATCAAGGTAAAAACAAGCTGGAAACGTTTACTGAGATTGTTAGTGCTAATAATAAGCGCTACACGGTTGGTTATCAGATGTATTATTCTGGTGGTGTGTATAAAATTTATAATTTCCGCGTTAATGGTACCAGTCTGGTCACAGTGTATCGCTCACAATTTGATCAGTCGATTCAACAAAAAGGAATTGATGGCACGATTGCCCAGCTAAAAGAACGTGGATTTGGCAAGGTTCAGACTATTAAATAGTTTTGCATAGCCATGTTCTGAATAAGGATTGAAAGGTGATGGATTGATTATCCATCACCTTATTTTTATGACTGTCTGCTTTTAAATTTGCCATAAAGATATAGGATCAAACAGGCAAAAATCACGGATGCAATCAAACCAGCTTTTTCTCCGGCATGATACCAGCCAAACATTTGTCCGACATAACCTGCAACCACTGATCCACCTATGCCAAGTATTGTCGTCATCACTAATCCCAGATTTTCTTTACCTGGATAAATTACTTTTGCAATTACGCCAATAATAAAGCCGACGATAATCGTCCAAATTAAGCCCATAATTTACTCCTCGTTATAAGAAGTTTTATCTTAATACTACTAAGTGATTGAAAGTAAATCGCTTATGTAAAATAATTAGTTATTTGGGTATATTTTGTAACGGGTTTTGTAATGTTGCAAATAACAATAAATTTGCTATTCTTAACGTTGTTGATGGTTGTTTTTCATGGGAAATAGTTTTTTTATGCTAGTTTTCGTCTCTAGCTAAACCTGTCTTTAGATGATAGTGGCTGAAGGCATACTAAGCTCAGTGGGTAGTAAAAAAAGCACAGCTTAAAGCTGTGCTTAGATGATTGGATGAAGTTTAGTTATCACCAGTGTATTCATTCAAATCATGATATGCCCGACCACTTGATGGATTACCATAAACACGGTGGGTAGAATCATTTTGACCGTTTTGCGCAGTAGATTGAGTGAAGTTATTGATATCAGTATCATCATTCTCTTGGTTGGCCAGTGCTACACCTGCAGTCATGCTAAAAGAAGCAGCTAATAATAAGATAGAAGCTATTTTCCTCATTTTTGTTTCCTTTCGTATGTGCGTTATAAGGATAAAAGATAAATTCGTGCTTGTGCTGAATTTATGTTTGACCCTAACGATATATTAATACTTTATCGAATATTTAGTAAAGCCTAATAGATAAAATCTGAATTGCTAGCTAGGAAACCTTTTCAGTTTGATCCTAGAAAACCAAATTAAACCTAACTCAATAAAAAAACAGATTTAAATGCTACAAAATTGATAGCACTCTTATCTGTTTTTCAGTATAGCGATTATTAAAAGCAGTCGCAATTAAATTTCATTAACTAATTAATATATTTGTTTATCTATTATAAACAGGTAAACGATTGCAAATATTTTTAACTTTATTTGAAATTTCAGCAATGATCTGTTCGTTATCAGCATTGTCTAATACATCTGCAATCAGATGAGCCAATTCACGCGTATCTTCTTCAGTAAAACCACGGGTGGTGATGGCGGCCGTACCCAAACGGATACCGGAAGTGACGAATGGTTTTTCAGGATCATTGGGGATGGCGTTTTTATTCACAGTAATATTGGCTTGACCTAATACAGCTTCGGCTGTTTTACCAGTGATGTGTTTGGGTTGTAGATCCACCAAAAACATATGGCTTTCTGTCTTACCAGAAACAATGCGTAAACCACGTTGAATTAAAGTTTCGGCTAATACTTTGGCATTGAGTTTAACTTGTTTGGCATATTGTTTGAATTCCGGTTGTAACGCTTCTTTGAAAGCAACGGCTTTGGCTGCGATGACGTGCATTAAAGGACCGCCTTGTAAGCAAGGGAAAATTGCGGAATTCAGTGCTTTAGCATGTTCATCGCTACGGCTTAAAATCACGCCGCCACGAGGTCCACGTAAGGTTTTGTGGGTTGTGGTGGTGACAAAATCGGCAAAGGGTACTGGATTAGGGTATTCACCTGCTGCCACCAGTCCGGCATAGTGGGCCATGTCGACAAATAAGTAGGCACCCACTTTATCCGCAATGGCACGGAATCGTGCCCAGTCAATTTCTAGAGAATAAGCAGATGCACCTGCAACGATCATTTTTGGCTTATGTTCAAGTGCCAGTTTTTCAACTTCGTCATAATCCAAAACTTCATTTTTATCCAGACCATAAGTAATGGCGTGGTATAAGCGACCGGAAATATTGACGCCGGCACCATGGGTGAGGTGACCGCCATGAGCTAAAGACATACCCAAAATGGTATCACCAGGTTGCAAAACGCTGGCATATACCGCCTGATTGGCCTGAGAGCCTGAATGTGGCTGCACATTAACATAAGTAGCACCAAACAATTGCTTTAAGCGGTTAATCGCCAATTCTTCTACGATATCTACATATTCACAACCACCGTAATAACGTTTGCCCGGATAACCTTCTGCATATTTATTGGTTAGTTGGCTACCTTGTGCTTCCATTACGGCACAGCTAACATAATTCTCTGAAGCGATAAGTTCAACATGGTCTTGTTGGCGCTGATTTTCTGCAGCAATGACTTTTGCCAGTTCAGGGTCAAATTTTTCGATGGTTAAATCTTTAGAAAACATTTGGATTATTCCTTTTGGTTATGAAAGGTAAATGAAAAAGGTGAAGATGACTTAACGTAAGTTTATTTAGTTAACTATTTTAGCTTATCGACACAGCAGATGTGGATGAATTTGATCATTGTTTTAAATAAAGCAAATTCATACTCGGATAGATTGAGGTAGACATGAATCAGATCAATCTTTTGTTGAGATGGCTCGACTACATGCGGATATAGCTGACATGCGAATTTGGAAAGAGCGGTACAGCACACTCAACTTTAAGTAGGGCAACCCAATTGGTAGAATTTGCATAAAGAATGTTGGTTAATGTTATAAAACATACTGTCATCATTGTTCATTAGCATAATTAAATCTGTCCGGAATTATCTTATTTAAAATAAACCTACATTATCTGATACTTTGTTATATTCTTTCTTTTTCAAAATACCGTTGTATTAACCTTACTCTGGCTAATGCAATTTGTGGATCTATTTTTAAGGCTTGCTGATATTCTACTTCAGCTGCTTCTTGATGACTTTGTGCATAGGCTATGAACCTGATAGCTCAGAAATTGGTGGATAATGGGAATCGAGTTCTAATGCTTCATCATCGTATTCTTAGGTACTTGATATTAATTCTAAATACTTTTTTTCTTTGGGGAATTCTGAATTTATCTTAATGTATGACAGCTCAGGTTTTGCTGTATCTCCCAACAACTGCTGATTATTAGCTTCTTTTAATCCCTTTTCTGCTTGTTCCGTTAGAACTTTGATGGATCAAAATTTTATCTATTTACAGTCTTTTTTGCGTTTACGACTTTGATAGTGATCTTTTAAAAATCATCTTTATGATAATTATCCCAATTTGTTTCTAAGATATATCCCTGTACTGCATCTTTTTGCAAACCTATTATTTTGGTGGTACTAAATTTATAATGTTCTTGAAGTAATTTTTGTTGTTGTTCTAACATCTCTTTATTACCTATGATGTAATATAACTTATATAAATGTCTATCTTCAGATACTAAAGTGTATTCATCTCCATCATCAATAAAATTCATGACTTCTTTATATCTGTTAATTAAACGGATGGCATCTTTATATCTTTTGCAATGGATATAAGATTCCTTTAATTCAATGTACACAGCTCCTAACCATTTGAATTTCTCCTTCATCTCTTCTTTGTTAAATGCAAAACTATTATATCGGCTAATTACAAATTCACACTGCTGAATGGTTTTTTCACCATCCTTCTGTTTTTTACAATACAAATCAATAAGACCTATTCTTGCTTCAAAGTAATCCATATCTATTTCTAAGGCTCTTAAATACATCTGCTCCGCCAGTTTGTATTGTTTTTGGTTTTCATATATTTTTGCTTTTAACCAGTAAACTTCTTTATACGCAGGATTGATCTTTAAAGCCTCGTCTGAATATTGCCAAGCTGCTTCTGCTTTTCCACTTTCGTAATACGTAGCTGCTAATAAGTAATAATACTGAGCTTCAGGGTATTCTGCTGTTATTTGATGCAAAAGGGCAAGAGCTTCTGCATATTGTGCAAATTGCCGATAATGTCGGGCTTCTGCTATTTTTGTTTTCCGTTCTTTTTTATCCATATCTATGCATTTCTGGTATTAGCTATAGGACGAAAACCGTGTATGGCTTGATACCCTTGTATAAAAGCCACTTCCAACACTATAGTTGCAACAAGGTTATATCTACATAAATTCCTTTTTGCAGCTATTTTTCAGATTTTATCCATCTCAAACTATATTGCTCTTTTTTATTGGTGCTATGTTTTAGAGATTCCTCATATTTTGTTTTTACCGATGCTTTCTTTGCTTTCCCGTATTAGTATAGGTCACATAAGGAAAGATTGACTTTAGACTTAGATAAACCATTTTTATCTATTCGGTCAGCGGTAGAAATAATCAATGGTTTATAATAATTTGTTAGATGTAAATCGTCTACATTCCATGGTCCCCGGCTAAGGGTTTCTGTATGAGCTATTGTCTTGAATAAATCTTCATGCTGTGAAAGCAAATTTGGGTCTACTCTTTCAATCCCATTATCGGTTCAAGCAATAGCTGGAAATGCAGCGAAAATAGGATTATCCCAAGCCATATCACTTGGAGGAACAGCTATAATAGGAGTAGAAATTGTTCACTCTCTAACTATAGTTGCCATTTGAGCTATTTCTTTACCTAGCGATGAGAAGAAATCACAAATGGTATCCCTATACTACGCTAGTATGGTAAGTATAGACATTATTGCTAAAAATAATGAGTAATGAACTAGTTCAGATATTTGCTAATCATAATTATGGGCTAATACTAATTTTGTACAGAGTTTTTACAAGTGATCATTCCCGCATAAAAACAAATCAACTTCGCTTCAGCCGATAATGATTTTAAAACCAACAGTGAGTTGGGCACGGTATTCATTCAGTTAAAAGGCAGACTTCCCAATGGGATGATGCAATCTGATGATTATCAGGGAAGTTCCAATAATGAATTGATTTAGAATGTGTAGACTGAAGGAAAGTATATTTATCTGCCTGTTGCTAAGGGATTAATTGCCAAGCAAGCTTTGAGTTTTTTTGCTCTTAATCGTAGCTTTTGGATTGAATAAGTTGAAAATATCCATTTTTTATCTGATATTTTTGTTTTAAATAGACTTTGGCAACAGGATTTTTGATTAACCCTCGTTCATCTCCATACTCATATTTATCATTATAGTAATAGGTCACATATTGGGTAATATCGATGGTGAAGTCACGGTTAATTTTGAATTTGTTGAAACTGGACACGTCTTCATAACTGTACTGACTATCCAGCAACAAAGCTGCTCGCAGTTTACCTTGATGGTCATAGCTGGTAAGGAGGATATTCAGAAGTGGCGTATCTGACTCGCCGTAAGTGTTGTATATAATTAATTTATAAAGATAATCTTGATGCTGAAAACCACCTATTTCAAAATATTGATCCGTTAGGTTTAAATGGTTTTTTCCGAATATGGATCCTAATATTTCAATCTCGGTTTCTTGCTCAGTCACTTTTTGGGTTTGTGTACTGTATTGGTTTAGTAGTTTTATACCATGGGGAGTTTGATGATAATAATGGCTAAACTGGTTTGAATTGGCGGGCAAGCGCAGATTTTTCACGTTAATTTGGGCTAAGCTTAGCGTGGTACTCAGGCAAAATAAGCTTGCAATGAGGAGAAATTTTTTCAGGATAACGCTGATCATAGTGGCATAATCTTTGCTTAAATTTGTCAGGACATGCAGCGAACAGAACTGTTTTTGTATTCTGAATGTTTTTTGGTATTTATACCATCTTGATGGTAACACACATAGAGCAACGATGGCGGTTGAAGTTATGCGAGATTAAGCCATTCAATTTGTTCTATGCAATGGTTGTGTGGCAATACAGGTACTCTCTAAAGTTGAAATAAATTATCTATTAAATATTCAATTGTTGTTTTTACAATTAAGTTAAAGGGGTGCTTTTTTTAGAGTATGAAAAAATTGCTTAATTTGTTGATTGTGGTTTTGGTGGTATTCAGCATTTGTACTGAAACCTATTTATTTGTCATTAAGGGCATGCATCCGCTTATTTTAAACGAGACCTCTTACTTATCCCGCTTTATTTTTTATTATAGCTATTTTACCGTTCTATCAAATCTGGCCGTAGGACTGAGTTGTTTAATATTGCTGGTCAATGCTGATTATTCGGCTAAATGGTTTAAAGTGTTACGTTTGGACAGTATCGTCTGCATTACGATAACGTGTATTGTCTATAATGGGATGATGCGACAATGGCATGATGTTGATGGTATGGTTATTTTGACCAACGAATTTTTGCATCTAATCATTCCGATTTTAACCATATTTAGTTGGCTAATATATGGCCCGCGACAGTTTATTGATCAGCAAGTGATGAGTATCGCTGTTATCCCTCCTCTTATCTATGTGTTCTATATTTTTATAAGAGGTTATTTGACTCATATATATCCTTATCATTTTCTCAATGCTGATCAATTAGGTCTGTCTAAAGCATTGTGGATTATTGCTGCATTGATAATTTTATTTTTATTGCTCGAGTTTATTTTATTCTTGATTGATAACAAATTGGCTTGTGGCGCAGAGAAGCGGCGATAAATAATATTTTTCATGCGTTTGTTTACCCGCTAATACTTCAAAATTGTCTAACTACCAGCGCTATGCCATGATGGTTAAACTGCTAGCGCTCATGATGACACGGTTGGTGGTGATTTAATGTTGGATGTTTGATTGATCTGGCAGCTATGCCAATAGCTGGCTGCTTCAGCTGCTGCTTTGTTGAGGTTTATTCAGGCAACAATTAGATTTTTTTGCTGATGAATGCCGGCAGTTGCCTGTGTGGCTAAGGTGCTTGATCACTGAATGCGCGTGTGGTGATAGAGCAGGAATATGAATCATGTAATCAGTTTTGCACGGGTGCATTGTTGCTGCCCCTTGGTTTGCTGCCGGCATGATATCGTTTTATTGAATGCTGCTGTATTTATTTAAGTTCAATTTGTTTGGTCTCTTTTCCTAATAAGATAATCGCTACTACAGCTATCAGTATCGCTAGACTGAATAAGGCAAATATGGCGGATACACTGATATTTCTAGCCATTAATACGCCCACCATTAATGGACCCAGAATCCCACCGATGCGCCCTATCGCTGCTGCCATACCGGAACCGCTAGCGCGAATGTTGCTGCAATATTGTTCCGGTGTATAGGCATACAATGCTCCCCATGCGCCTAAATTGAAGAATGAGAGTAAAGCCCCCGCCAGAATTAATTGTGATTTCGTTTCAGCCACCCCAAACAGGAACGCACTGATGAGGGTGCCTAGTAAATAGATGATTAGTATCCATTTGCGTCCAACACGTTCGATTAGCCATGCAACGCTAAAATATCCTGGTAATTGCGCCAGCGTCATAATCAAGATATAAGCAAAGCTTTTAACCATATCAAAGCCTTTGGTCATCATGACACTGGGTAGCCATAAGAACATGCCATAATAAGAAAATACGACGCAAAACCAGACTATCCATAGCATGATACTTTGACGCTGATAGGGTTTTGAGGTTAATAATTTTAGTTTACTGATCACGCTTTCTGGCTGCTTGGATGGGCTAGCGCGGTTCACTGTAGCTGATTCAGGTAAATGATATCTTAAGTAAAGCGCATAAAAGGCCGGAATGGCACATATCAGCATGGCGCCACGCCAACCAATAAAAGGTAAGGGAATAAGAAAGTAGGCGATTAAGGCTGCCAGTATCCACCCGATCGCCCAAAAGCTTTCTAATAATACGACTATTCGACCGCGTATTTCTGGGGCAGCACTTTCACTGACTAAGGTTGAGGCTACGGGTAATTCTCCACCTAATCCCATACCAATAAAGAATCGTAGTATCAATAAGCTGGTTAATCCCCAGGCGAAAGCACTTAGGCCACTAGCGATACTAAACATCAGTAGGGTCATTAAAAATGCTGATTTACGCCCTTTTTTATCTGCATAAACGCCAAACACGAATGCACCAATTGCCATGCCAATGGAGTTGACGCTACCGATCCACCCCAGTTGAGTAGAGGTTAGTGACCAGTCTTGTTTTAAGGCTGCCAGTATAAAGGATAATAAACCAACATCCATTGCATCAAACAGCCAGCCGGTGCCGGCAATTAGCAACAGTTTTCGGTTGGAAATAGATAGGTTTTGGGATGGAAACATAATTAAATACTCAGGTTGATTTATCAGTTGGCATTAAGTGCCATTTGTCCAAGGCTAAGCTGAGTTAAATTTGCAATGATGTCACAGATCAAATATTTAAATAGCTAATCTGTTTGGGCTATTCTGGCAATCGTGTGGTGAAGGATTGCAGCAGATGACTGTTTAAGCGCCTAGATGATTGATCTGATCGGTTTCGCTGGTTGCTGAAGTTTTAAGCGTTATTCAATCATATAAGGTTTAGTTAGGCTAGACCAGTAAAATTTTTGTCTAGCTTAAGGTGGTGGCATAAATGTTGGATTTGACCAGTTTCACGTTTAAGTCGGTCAATTTATGCCATGAAAATGGTGCAGACTGAAGGAAAAAAACGCCAGGTATTGCGCAGCAGCAGAATAGAAGCTGGCACCATTTAGAAAGGGTTATGCAGGATTTGCCGTGTAAAAAAAAGTCCTGTGTGAACACAGGACTTTGAGGATGTTGATTTACATTTTCATGCTGCCAGTTTCAATGAAGTGCTGGTGCCAGCCTAAGGCTTCGGTCAGAATGTGTGGAGTGTGAATTCCTTTGGCTGTTTTCAAAGCACGATCGTAATAGTCTTGTAACTGATCACGGAAATCTGGGTGAGCACAGTTTTCAATCATGACTTTAGCGCGTTGACGTGGAGCCAAACCACGCAAATCGGCCAGACCTTGTTCGGTGACAATAATTTGAGTGTCGTGTTCAGTATGGTCAACATGAGATACCATTGGAACGATACAAGAAATTTTGTCATCTTTCGCGGTTGAAGGCGTTACGAAGAAGTTCAGATAACAATTGCGTGCAAAGTCGCCAGATCCACCAATACCGTTCATCATGCCAGTACCCATCACGTGAGTAGAGTTGATGTTACCGTAAATATCCGCTTCAATCATGGAGTTCATGCCGATAATGCCTAGACGACGAACCAATTCAGGGTGATTGGAGATATCCTGAGAGCGCAAAACGATACGTTCGCGATAAAAATCAATGTTATCTGTAAAATCTTTAAACGCTTTGGCTGATAAAGAGACAGCAGTAGCAGATGCGGTTACCATTTTACCGGCACGAACTAAATCTAACATACCGTCCTGTAATACTTCGGTGTAACCGTAAAGATTTTCAAATGGTCCAGTTAACAAGCCGGCCAGTACTGCATTGGCCACATTACCTACACCTGATTGGATCGGTAACATTTCTTTTGGTAAGCGACCCTGTTTGATTTCATGCGAGAGAAAATCAACGACGTATGCCGCAATTTGTTTTGATTTTTCGTCAGGTTCGCTGAAGACATTGTCACGGTCTGGAGCATTAGATTCAACAATCGCCACAATTTTCTTCGGATCAACTTGCAGGTAAGGGCTGCCAATGCGCTCATCAGCGCGATTGATGTTGATTGGTTTACGATGAGGAGGAAGCGGATTGTCATGACAGATATCATGCATACCTTCCAATTGCAGTGGCAGTGAAGTGTTCACTTCAAGAATCACTTTGTCGGCTAAGTCCAGCCAAGTTTGGTTATTACCCACTGCGGTAGAAGGGATCAATTTGCCATCTTCTGTGATGCCAACAACTTCAACGATAGCGACATCCATGTGTCCTAGGAAACCAAACTGGGCCAGTTGAGCGACACTAGATAGGTGGATATCGATAAAATTAATTTCGCCATTATTGATTTCCTGACGAACATCACGGTCTGAATTGAAAGGCAGACGTTGGTTAATGGCATGTGCTTGTGCCAGTACGCCGTCACAATCCGGTGCGGTAGATGCACCAGTCCAAAGATTGATTTTATAAGGACGGCCGGCGCTGTGTTCATGAGCAGCCAGTTCAGCAATGGCCTTGGGCAAAACTTTAGGATAGCCGGCGCCGGTAAAGCCACTCATACCAACATTGGCATTGTGTGAAATCAGTGATGCAGCCTGAGCAGCAGACATGAGGCGTGAATGAAGGGATGAGTTGCGAATACGATCTTGTGCGGACATCGTTGTTCTCCATAAGAATTCAAATTGTCTGACCCCCTTGGCTGGTCAGATTAAGTGCTGAGGTGTGCTGAGTGCATACTGCGATATTCATCGTAAATCTGAATATGTTTATTGGTAAACAGTGCACAACTGGCGATATTTTACTGTAAACAGTGCCGTTTGGCTGCAATAATTGCCGAAATAATTGCCAGTTATTTGGTTTAAATCAGGCTTAAATAAAGTCGCTGAAATTTATTAATATAATACAATGTATTATATATTAGTGCCTGATGATTTAGTTGATACATTATGTGGGTAGTATGCTTTTAAACCACCATGTAACGGATATTTGTCGGCTACGCTGCCAACTTGATCAGGAAAAAAATTGGCGCAGCGCAGTTTCTGCCTGTGGCAACAATTGGCTATTTTGGTAGGGATCAACGGTGATATTGGGTTGGAGTTTACGCAGCCATGTTAACTGACGTTTGGCTAACTGACGAGTTGCCGCTGTACTGCTGGCAATAAAGGTGGATAAATCACTTAATCCTGACAGGTAATCCCAAGCCTGACGGTAGCCAACGCAGCGGATAGAAGGTAGATCTGGATGCAGATCAGGGTATTTTTGGCGCAAATTTTCTACTTCTTCAATCAATCCTTGAGATAGCATGGTTTGGAAGCGGACAGCAATTTGCTGGTGTAACTCGGCTCGGTTTGCCGGTACCAAAGCCATACTAAATAGATTGAGTGGGGGAGTAAGGGTTTGCTGGTGATCAAGCTGACTACTCATGGGTTTGCCAGTGATGTAATAAATCTCCAATGCCCGTTCTATGCGCTGGCTGTCGCCCGCCGGTAAACGTGCTGCTGTATGCGGATCTAATTGTTTCAGTAAAGTATGTAAATGGGCTATTCCGTGTTGCTGTTTGAGTTCGCTCAATTTCGCGCGAATTTCTGGATCCGCCTGCGGTAATTGATTTAGACCATGCATTAACGCGTGGTAATACATCATGGTGCCACCAACCAGAATTGGTAAGCGTCCGCGCGCATGAATTTCCGTTACTAATCGAACACAATCACTGACAAATTGTGATGCATTATAACTTTGCAGCGGTGTAATGATGTTGATAAGGTGGTGCGGCGTGGCGGTCAATTCTTGTGCCGTTGGCTTGGCGGTGCCGATATCCATATCCTGATAGACTAAAGCGGAATCAAGGCTGATGATTTCGATTGGAATTTGTTGTGCTAATGCTAAAGCCAGACTGGTTTTACCCGATGCAGTCGGACCTAGCAGAGCAAAAACTTTAGGCTGTGATATAGACATAGCATTAGATCTTTTTTTCAAAGTCGTATTGTAACTTTATCTGCGGGCTAGGGCGAGTCGCGTTGTCAAGCCGAAGGCTATATAATGCAGATTCACTTAACATGTGCTTTAATGAGTTTTTCACGATTTATACCCTTATGAAGCCGTTTAACAATCAGGATCCAGCGTTGCATGAATAGTCAATTTAACAACATCGGCATTGTAACCAGACCGCAGACACCGATGATTGAGTCTGTAGTGAATGAATTGATGACTTTTCTGATTGATGAAGGCTTAAATGTCTTCATTGACGCAGCCTCTCCTTTAGATGTTGACACTTTGCAAATGATTGATGAAAAGCATGGTCACATCATTACTAAAGAAAAAATGGGGCGGCTGTGTGATCTGGTCATTGTGCTGGGTGGCGATGGAACCTTATTATCGGTTGCGCGGGAGCTGGCACCGCACCGAGTGCCTTTGATCGGGGTTCATCAGGGACATTTGGGCTTTCTGACTCAAGTACCCAGAATGGAGATGTTGCAGGAATTAGCCGGAATGCTTCGTGGCAATTATACGCCGGAAGAACGCATTATGCTGGAAGCATCGGTGTTGCGCGCTCATTCTGAGGTGGCTCATTCATTGGCTCTGAATGATGTGGTGCTGAGTCGCGGTGGTTTGGGGCAAATGATTGAATTTGAGGTGTTTATCAATCAAGAATTTGTTTATACACAACGTTCTGATGGACTGATTGTTTCCACGCCAACTGGTTCAACCGCCTATGCTCTTGCAGCCGGTGGACCCATATTACAGCCAACCTTGCGCGCCTTCAGTTTGGTACCGATTTGCCCGCAATCGATGTCTAATCGTCCTATTGCTGTATGTGATACCAGTGAAATAGAAATCCTCATTACCAAGGGTAATGATGTACGAGTGCATTTTGATGGTCAGGCTTTTTTTGATCTGGAAATGATGGATAGAGTGCGTATCCGTCGCTACCGCAACTCTTTACGCATTTTACATCCAGTCAATTACCAGTATTACAAAACATTACGCCAAAAACTCCATTGGGGCGATCAATTGGTTTAGCGGGATAACAATCCGTTAATCTGACACAAGCGTAGCAATAAATTGTTGAGTGTGATCTACGCAATATGCTCAAAATAATCTTCTACAGAGTGACGCTCCGAATCAGTATCTATTAAGAATAATGGGTAGCCATCTCCAGCAAGATTGATAAGTTCTGAAAAAAAATTAAATTTAAATCGATGCGCCCAATTATCAATTCTAGCTAACAAATTAGCCAGAGAATGAATTGGGGCAATTGATATGAATAATGTCCATTGGATCATGCGCTGCTTGATGGACTGGTTTGAATGATTTGGCCAAACAGCAGTCGCGATCAAACCCTCTTCAGCCGAATAATGAAACTGTTCCCCTACGTTGGCAACGAGCAAAGATTATGTCATAGTTTGTCCGAATTGGATGGTTATGCGCAGCGTTACCGCGTAGGCGATGACCCACAACGCGGTTGAATATCTGGAAATTGACTATAGAAAACGCAATAAATGCAAAACGCAGTGGATAATTTAGTTTTTTCTAATTAGAGGTTTGCTTCAAGTTTAAAAAAAATTAGAATGAGATTAAATGCTGCTATTTTATTAAAAAGGCGATTTATGCTTTTGGCTTTATCTTTACGTGATTTTGTGATTGTAGATGAATTGAATTTAAGTTTTCAGAGCGGTTTTACTGTGCTGACGGGTGAAACCGGCGCTGGTAAATCGATTATTCTGGATGCATTGGGTTTATTGCTGGGGGATAAAGCTGATTATCAACAAATTCGTCACGGGGCACAAGAAGCCCAGTTATCCGCATTATTTGATGTTAGCGATACACCCAAGGCAAAGTCTTTATTGCTGGAGCAGGGCATATTGGCTGAACCGGAGCACGAACTGAGTATCCGGCGCATTATCGATGTGAAGGGGAAAAGTCGCAGCTTTTTGAATAATCAGGCGGTGACTTTAGGTCAGTTACGCCAGATTGGAGAGTTACTGGTTGATATTCATGGGCAAAATGCGCATCACTCTTTAAATAGTGAAGCGGCACAACGTGAGTTACTTGATGCTTTTGCCGGAGCAGATGAAATTGTTATCAAGGTACAGCAGGCTTATCAGCGGTGGCAGGAAGCCAAACGTGATCTGGAACGCGCCCAACAGCAGGCAGAAACCATGGCGATCGAACGAGAGCGTCTTCAATGGCGCTATGATGAGTTAAGTGGATTGAATCCACAGGAAAACGAATGGGAAAATCTCAGTCGTAGCCATGATGCCTTGATGCATGCTGCGGATATTTTGCATACCGCTGAGACTGTAGAACTTGAACTGAACGGCGATGATGGTTTGGTCAGTCGACTTTATCATTGTCGTCAGCAATTAACCGCATTAATGCAAGCCGCGCCTGCATTTGCTGACTGTGTGGTCTTACTGGAGTCAGTTGAAGCCGAACTCAGTGAGGTGAGCTCTTATCTACGTGATGCCAGTGCCAGTGTGGAAACCGATGAAAATCTGCTGGCACAACAGGGACAGCGCATGCAAGACTTGATCAGCATGGCGCGAAAATACCGGCTCGAACCGGAGCAATTACCGGCAGAATTGAGCAAAACGGAAACCGCGCTCAACGAACTGGATGCCGCCACAGATTTAGATATTTTACAAAATCATGTGCAACAACGAGAGTCAGAATTTCAACATGTTGCGCAGAAATTATCTGCCAAACGTGCGCAGGCAGCTACCAAGCTAGCCAAACAGACCACCACGCACATGCAGGATTTGGCCATGAAAGGAGCGCGGTTTCATATTGAACTGATTGCTTGCTCTCCGTCTTCACATGGTTTGGAACAAATACAGTATCAAGTTGCCGCGAATCAGGGTTCACCCTTGCGTGCGATGAATAAAGTCGCTTCAGGCGGTGAACTGGCTCGCATCAGCTTGGCTTTGCAAATGGTTACCAGCAAGTACAATGCTATTCCCACTTTGATATTTGATGAAGTGGATACCGGTATTGGGGGGGCTGTGGCGGATGTAGTTGGACATGCATTACGCGATTTGGGCAAAAACCGGCAGGTGGTGGCGATTACTCATTTGCCTCAGGTGGCGGCTTGTGGTCAACAGCATTGGCAAGTGCGTAAGCAAATTAAAAAAGGGCAAACTTTAAGTGAAATAGGGGTTCTTCAATCTGCAGAACGTATTGATGAAATAGCGCGGATGTTAGGTGGAGAAACCATTACTGATACCACCCGTTCTCATGCTAAAGAAATGTTGGCTTTAGCCCAACAATGAATGCCCAATTTTGGTCTTTTATTGAGGGAAATATTTTGAGTTTAAAGCTCATTTTAAGAATCAATGCTTGATTATTAGTAGTCTGTGTTAATGTAAAATTAATCTTTAAAATCAAAGTTTAATATTCATTTGCACCCTCTAATTCTTTTAAAATTTGAATTTCAATGATTCATGGGTCAGTTAGACAATCTGCCCCATTTTTTTGCTATCGCCAAGATTATTATTTAGATGGAAGCTTAATTTCAGCGCTCGGCGAACACCTTATTGATTGACCACGTTGCAATACTGCTTGATTGAGGTAGCAAAACATCTTCAATCCATTCTTAGTTTCGCTGTCTTGTAGAATGATTATTGACGATGGATGGTTGGTTAAGCTGATTGAATATATAGCTGTATCAATGCGCTTATCATGGTGATAAAAACGACTCCATTTAATTTAAACTAGGAAATCCTCTTATCAGTCAAATTTTGTTATTGCATAAAGACGACGCTGATACTTATGTTTTATCTTTGCTTAAGCTCAAACAGCGATCAAGCTAGGCAGAAATTTTTGTGGTAGAGGGTGTTTGTAAAGAGCTTGGCGACGATTTCAGGTAGATAACCTAGCCTAAAGGTGTGTTGATCAAATTATTGAAGCAGGGATTACTCGAGTTTAAAGGCGAATTAATGGTGGAAATTTATTCAAGTAAACCATTCTCTGGTTTTGTCTATGGGTGAATTTTTGCTCTCAAAGTTTTTTCGTAAAAAAAAACAAGATACTAAACATAGTTTTTGCTTGGGTAAATTCTATTCTACATTTAGATACTAACTTAAATTTATACTGGATTAGCGTCTATTCATAATAGCAAATCAGATAACAGTTAATATGCCAAAGTAGTTATTTTGTACAAACCAGATTGATCAGCATATGGCTCAGTGAATCCATTTTGGGTTGATTTCGCCTTGGGCTGTTGTTGTGATTTATGTTCTTATTTCGGGCAAACCAGCATTAAGCCATTTTATTTTCATCATCCTATTAGCCATTGAATCCATATTTGACCCAGTGTGAAATCTAAATTCAGTCGATATAGCAGGTAAAGTAAGCTAAAACTTGGCTTGAATGCATAAATATACAGTGTAACAAGGCTAAATTTAACTAAAATTGCGGTGATCAATGGAAATGTTTTACCGCCATGTAAAATAAAATCATTGATTTGCTGTGCTTTAGTTTTTCTTCAATTTAGGTCAAGGTATAATGCGCTTAATCGTTTTCTTAAATGGCAATATATGAACATTCCTCAGTTTGATGAGACATTAGATGTGACCGGCATGAATTGTCCATTGCCTATTCTAAGAGCCAAAAAGGCTTTGGCAAGGATGAATTCAGAACAGACTTTACGCCTTTTTGCTACTGATAAATCTGCACCGGAAGATTTTGCGGCATTTTGTCGCCAGACTGGACATATTTTGCTCGTTTCTGAGCAGGGGGAAGATGGTGTATTTGAGATTGTGATCAAACATCGTTGATGGATGGTTTGATCAGGTTTAAGGGCCATTTCCAGCGACTAAACTCATAGTCGCTCAATGACCATTCTTTTCCAAATGCTGATTACTGTAGCCGCTCGGTGTTATTCACTTTTAAACTTAAGATGTATTTATGCAAACACAAACTTTGACCATAACCCGCCCAGATGATTGGCATTTGCATGTGCGCGATGGCGTTGCTTTGCAAGCGGTAGTTCCTTTTAGTGCCCGGCAAATGGGGCGCGCAATAATAATGCCTAATTTAAAACCGCCGGTGGTCACCGTGGCCGAAGCGATGGCTTACCGCGAGCGGATTATGGCTGCTGTACCATCTGGATCCAAGTTTGAACCACTAATGACCTTATATCTGACCGATGGTGCTACGCCGGCTTTAATCAGAGAAGCTAAAGCTGCCGGTATCGTTGCCTGTAAGCTTTATCCGGCTGGGGCGACCACCAATTCGGCTGCGGGAGTCAGTGACCTATGGGCGTTGTTACCAGTATTGGAAACCATGGCGCAGGTTGGTATGCCTTTGTTGGTTCATGGTGAGGTAACAGACGCCAATATCGATATTTTCGATCGAGAGGCTGTATTTATTGAGCGCGTGTTGTTTCCGTTAATGCAACGTTTGCCACAACTTAAAATAGTTTTTGAACATATTACTACGGCTGAAGCCGCACAATTGGTTAGCGAGGCAGGTGAGCAGATTGCCGCAACAGTGACTCCACAACATTTGCTCTACAACCGCAATGCCATTTTGGTAGGCGGAATTAAGCCACATTATTATTGTTTGCCGGTATTAAAACGCGAAGCTCATCGTGTTGCATTATTAAAAGCCGTTAGTGGTGCAAAAGCACATAAATTTTTTCTGGGAACAGACAGTGCACCGCATGCTCAGAATACTAAAGAGTGTGCCTGTGGATGTGCTGGTGTATTTAGTGCTTTTGCGGCCATTGAATTGTATGCGGAGGCATTTGAACAGATCAATGCACTGGATCAATTGCAGGCTTTTGCATCTGAAAACGGACCGAGATTTTATGGTTTACCCCAAAATTCAGACACCATTACCTTAAAAAAATGTGCGCGTGTTGTTCCAGCTAGTTTTTCTTATGGTGAGCAGAATTTGGTGCCTATACGTGCTCAGGAAACGATTGCTTGGACGTTGGTTGAATGAATACTTATAAGCATAAAACAGCTTTGGTACATCAGAAAGAATTGCGGGTGCGTGGTTTTCATGTGGATGTCTATCAGCATGTTAATAATGCCCGCTATCTTGAATTTCTGGAAGATGCCCGCTGGCATTTTTTTGATGATATGGGATTAACGCCTTTATTTAGTGCAGCTCAATGTGCTATGGCGGTGATTAATATCAATATTAGCTATCGGTGTAGTGCTTATTTTGGTGATGATCTGGTAATTGAAACTTCTTTTAGTCAAGTACAGTCTCGCAAGGTTGAACTGAAACAGATCATCAAATTGAAACATTCAGATAAAGTGATTACGCAAGCGTTGGTCACATTTGTTGCTTTTGATCAGCAAACTAAGAAAGCGATTTCTTTTCCGCCAACTCTTTTAGAAAAAATGCACTCTTTGATGTCTTCAAGCTAAGCTCTTTTTCGTCACCATTCTGACTGAATTAATGGTGACGAAAAAACCTGCTATCAAGAATGAGTGATCAAGACTTATTATCAGCAGCGCGTAACATAGCGTAAATTTCATCTTTCAAGCGAAGTTTTTCGCGCTTTAAGTCCTCAATATTATCCAAACCACTGGTCACGGGATTGTTGGTTAAACCGGTAATTTTGTCGTCCAGGCGATTATGTTCTTCAAATAGGTTAGCAAAGTGGTTATTTTCCGCTTTAAGTTTGCTTATCAGCTCGCGATATTCAGGAAACATATTAAATCCTTTACAGTTTGGTTAAAATGTTTTTTTTTATTTTGCATTAATTATATCTTAACGTATATACGAAAGTGCTATTCATGGCGTAAAAAGATATCATTGCATGTTAAACTGAAACAATATATACACAGGAGTAACAAATGTTTAAACAATTCCGAAGTTGGGCTGTGGCTTTGCTGCTGATTATGAGTTTGAGTGGATGTGGTTATAATACTTTACAATCACAGGATGAAGCTGCCAATGCTGCCTGGTCTGAAGTGCTTAATCAATATCAGCGTCGGGCTGATCTGGTACCAAATCTAGTGAATACGGTTAAAGGCTACGCCAATCACGAGCAAAAAGTGCTGACTGACGTAACCAATGCGCGTGCCAAAGTGGGCAGTATGAATATGACATCCACAGACGCAACCGATGAAAATAAAATGAAGCAGTTTTCTCAGGCGCAAGGAGAACTGAGTAATTCTTTAAGCCGATTGCTGGTAGTGAGTGAGAATTATCCAGATCTAAAGGCGGATAAAAATTTCAAAGAATTGCAGGCTCAGTTGGAAGGCACAGAAAATCGGATTGCTTTAGCACGAAACCGCTATATTAAGAATGTGCAAGAATACAATACCACTTTGCGCTCTTTCCCTAATAATCTGACTGCCAAAGTTTTCGGTATGCACATTCGCCCAAATTTTGTACCAGAAAATGAAGCAGCGGTAAAACAAGCACCTCAGGTTCAGTTCTGATTGTAAAACGACACTTGTCAATACGGAAATGGCCAGTCTGTATGTGCTGGCTATTTCTATTATTACGGTGTAATTAAAGCATATGAAGATCAGTATTAAATTGTTTTTATACAATTTTCCAGCAAAATGATCTGTTTCGTTGCTGCAGTCCTAAATCATGGTTGAAATAGTGATTGATTGTTTAAATGTAAAAATTGAGGATCAGTTTATGAAATATATATTTTTTGCTTTGTTTTTTTTCTTGCCTTTAGATTACGCTTGTGCTTCAGCTATCAATCAAACTTGGACCGAAGAAGTTTATTTAGAAAACAAAGAAATACCGTTTAGTGTTTTCTCAATAAAATTAAACATTGACACTAACAATAAAGTAAATGGGCATTTGTGTTCTATAGTTAATTATGGCAAAAAAATAGATTGCCCGATCCCTTTTGTATCTAAATTAATTAATAATGAAATCAAAGTTCATTTTAACAGTACTTTTGGTGGTAAAAATGGTGTAGCGATTATTCGACTACAAGGAAAAAATTTAATTTGGAATTTGATCAGTATTCCTACTGGAGAATATTATTTTAAAAATAAAGCGAAATTACTTCCTGAAAATATTAAAAAACATTGATGTGTGGCGCCCAGATTTTTATTGGCTGTTTTGGTTTGTTTCTGGGTGTAAACAGTTTATAGAAGTAGCCATCAAAAAAGCATCTCAACTAACATGATTATTCGGTTAGTTTGCATGAATGTATAAAGTAGCGACATTCTGATTGGCGTGATCCTGTCGAGACCGCAAGGTGATAAAAAATGAATACTTTCCGTTTATCTATGCATAAAATCCTGATTCTGTTTCTAGGCTGTATTTTCGCCTTTTGGGTAGCGGCAGAAGATAATTTGGCTCCTGTGCCTGTGCTGACCGCACCGGTAATGGATACAGCCAATATGATGAGCCCACAAGCACGGCAAAATTTGAATCAACAATTATTGCAATTTACGCAGCAAAGAGGCAGTCGTATTGTGGTACTCACTGTACCCACCATTGCACCGGAAGAGCCGTTTGATTATGCCACCCGTGTGATGGATAGTTGGAAACTGGGTCGCAAGGGCATAGATGATGGTGTACTATTATTATTGGTGCGCGATGAGAGAAAAAGCTTTTTAGCCCCCAGTCGTGGCCTTGAGGGTGCCATTCCTGATGCATATGCCAAAAGGTTACTGGATGATGTTTTAGCACCGCAGCTCAAAAATGGCAAAGTGGATGAGGGGATCAATAACACAGTAATTTTGATTGAAAAACTCATTATTGGTGATAAACTCCCTCCAGTGCAGCAGAATCAGCAATCGGAACAGAGTTTTTCCGACTTACTGCCAGCACTGTTTATTTTGGTTTTAGTGGGTGGCGCCATTTTCAAAAGTATGTTTGGTAGATTCTTTGGTAGTGGTGTGGTTGCCTTTCTGGTGTTTGCAATGGGCTGGTATGCAGGCTGGAGTCTGTTGTTAGCGATCATTCTGGCGTTGATTGCGTTTATATTTTCACTCATTTTTGCCGGTAGTGTATTCGTTGGTGGTATAGGTGGCGGCTGGGGAGGCGGTAGCTCTGGTGGCTCTGGCGGTGGTTTTAGTGGTGGTGGTGGTGACTATGGCGGTGGTGGTGCTTCAGGAAGTTGGTAAATAATGGGTTGTTTTTTTGCTAAAACCTAATATGATGATCATTCCAAAAAAGTTAGCCAGTTTCACTGATACTCAATAATAAACAATAAATGATAAATCAATCAATATGACAAAAAATTTTTGGAATTGGATCCTAATTTTTATTTTTTTCTGGTTTTTCGGGCTGCACTATGGATTTATGGGCAAAATAATCTGTGTGGTGGCTGGGATAATCTTAGTATGTCTATGGAATGTGCATCAAAGCCTTGATCGGGGAAAAGCTGATGAGATCAGTAATGATGAAAATCTATTTATTGCCATACTGTTTGAAGTCAGCGGGCATATAAGCGCAGCAAAAGGTCACGTTAGCGACGAAGACAGAGCCTATATTCGCTTTGTCATCCAAAAAATTGGTATCAATACCGAGTTACAAGTGTTAGCCCAGTATGCTTTTAATATGGGGATGATGCCGGATTATCCGTTACGTTCCCGCTTAAGACGGTTATATCGAAGATATCGTAGAAATAGACGCGGATTGATGCTGTTCTGCAAAAATTTAGTCAATATTGCCATGATTGATGGCAAATTACATACTAACGAACAGCGAATTCTGCGAACTGTAGCAAGGGAATTTGGGTTAACCTATAATAAAATGTTGAAAATGGCCAAAGAAATCAAGGCACAAAACAGTGATTTCTACAGTTTTCAGCAAAGAGAGCATCAACGCTATCAGCAACAAAAGCGTCAATATCGCCAGCAAAATACTTATCAGCAGCGTGAACAAAAACAAAAACAATACCGCCAACCTCAGCGTCATCATGATGAGGTAAGTACCGCTTATGAAGTTTTGGGTATCCCAACCACGGCAACCGAGCAGGAAATTAAACAGGCTTACCGTCGCTTAATGAACAAATATCATCCGGATAAATTGGTTCAGCAAAATCTGTCAAAATTTGAATTAGAACGGGCGACGAAACGTGCGCAGACTATTCAAGGTGCATATGCTTATTTAAAACAGTTACGCGGCTTTGTTTAGGTAAAAAAACATCTAAAAATCACATGATTGTCTTTATTGGGGCATAATGATTTAAACCAATACAGAGGAATGTACAAGATGAGTGCTGCTAATCCCAATCCAAATTTGCAACTATGGCCAAGATTGTGGCGACATTGGGTTCATCCGCGCTTGCGGGTAAAACATCATTTTCCCACATTGGCTCTGCGTCAACTAACCGAACAGGTACAGTTGTCCGAGCAACAGCATAACGGTCAGGTTAAATTTGTGATCGAATCAAATCTATCCACAACGGATATTTGTCATGCTGTAACTGCGCGTCAACGGGCGCAATATTGGTTTGCTCATCTGGGTGTATGGGATACAACCCAAAGAAATGGTATTTTGGTTTACGTCCTGTTTGCCGATCGATGTGTGGAAATTATTGCTGATCGAGGTATCAACGCTTGCGTTCCAGTGGAAAAATGGCAGCAGATCTGCCAGCATATTATCGATGCATTTCAACAAGGAAAATATCTACCGGGATTAACTCAAGGACTGAACGAACTAACGGTTTTATTGGCGCAGTATTTCCCGCGTCAGCCTGAAACTTTAAACGAATTGCCCGATGATGTGATATTGCGTTGAATACGCCACCAACACCGATATGTAAAAATGTTAAATTCAGCATTTGCTAAATCATCACTCATTCAGACAGCCAGATTTGTGCTGCGTCGGTGTCTATGCTACTAGTTGGAGATGTAGATTAATCGTTAAGGATAAAAAAACTAAAACAAGCACAGATCGCTAATTTGTTAATCAGGTTAATGGTCATTTTTTCCTGCTTTTTGATTTTCCTGATATAGCATTGCTATATCCATACTGGTAGCATGATCTATTGCAAAAAATTCAATATACCTACAATAAGTTATTTTTGTAAATTAATCAGTTGTTTGTTCAAATAGTGAGTTGAAATAAAGCATCACTGTTTGCTTTATTCATTGTGATGTGAACATTGTGATAGAAGCTCAGATTAGGTATATGGCTATTGATTTTTAATACTTGATTGTAAGCTAAAACCATTAAATCATTCGGATATGATTTGCTTAAAGAACTAAATTTTGCTGATTTCAATAAAGTTCGAAACGAAATACCAAAATTGATTATTAATTCAGAATAAAGCATCTTTATAAATGATTTACGCTTAAATCTATACCAAAAATATATTTGTGAGTATAAAATAAATCAGCAGTTTGAAAAGACAGATATATTAAGAGACATGATAAAAACTGCTTGATGGCTTAGCCATCAATTATCACTTAACAACCAGAATAATTACATTGCGAAAAAATTTCGTCATGTCTTATTCTGGTTTATTCATTCAGCTGCTCATAATTTGGCAAACAAGGATGCGCCTTAAATTGATCAGTCATTTTTTGATGCTTATACTTTACCTTTAGCCAAATACAACGCTCATAGGCACAAACAATAGCTTGAATACACGTCACCCTTTCAACTAAATCATGGCTAATGATCGAAATAAGTTGAATGAGTGACTCCATTTAACCTGTGGTCAAGTTAGTCGGATTCTTGCACAGTATGCTCATTAATAATATGAAATGTTCATCAATCAGCCTATTTTATCCCTAATGTAAAAATATATATGATTAGCAATATAAATGAGTATCTGTATTTAGCTGAAGGCGATAATAAAACAGATAATAATCGAATAATCAATGAAGAATTATCATCTGAATTAATTTTAGAGATTATAAAAATTATCCAGAAAGAAAATCGTGGCTTATTCATAATAAATTCATTCCAGTCAAAATATTGGAAGAACTGGCTACTGATGATAATGACGATGTTAGATTCACCATTGCAATGAAGAAAAAATGCAACAGAGTTACTTATGAAAAATTATTAAAGGATAAAAATTATTCAGTACGTTTAGCTGTAATAAGAAATAAAAAACTTCCAATTGATTTGTTAGAAAAAATTTCTAATGACATGAATGACGAAATTCATGAAGATGCTAAAAAATTTTTAGCCATGAGGATTTGGGATGCATCAAAATAGAATATGAATCGATGAGATAAAATAAAAAAATCGCCTCGCCAATGAAGCGGTTTTTTCTCTTTATAAGAGTTCAGTTTAGCAAGAAGTTCGAGTTCATTCTCGGGAATAAGCGAGCGTATCAGTTGCCAAATGTGATAGATATCCGATTTGTTGTGTTCCGTAGCATTGGTCAACGAGATATCAGCCAATGGAGCTGTTGGAGTGATCTTAGACAGAGATTAATGAGTAAAACTAAGGGATAAAGAATGGGGCAGTAAAAAAGTTATTTTACCCCTGTCGTGCTAATACAATACTGGATGCCTTAATCAAAGCTACAATATCGTCGCCAATTTGTAACTGCATGTACTCAGTGCTGCCACGGGTAAGGGCGGCCGAAAGGGTCAGATGATTATCTATATTAACCATAACGACATCATTTACACTGCCGGTGATCAGATCGCGTACTTGCCCTGGCAATTGATTACGCGCAGAGAGGTGAAAATTGTCTGTAGCACGAGCAAGCATGATGGCTGACGCTTGAATTAACGCAATGGCTTCAACACCTGGACTTAATTGCATTTGTTCACAGCTGTGTTTGGTGATAACAGCGATCAGTTCCTGTCCGGTGCTTAGGCGTAAATGAACCTCATTATTCACTGCGCCACTAATTATCTGGCTAACCCTGCCCAATAATTGATTATCCGCACTTAAATGTAAATTCATTCTTTGCCATAACTGATAATGATCTGTATCTTTTTGCTGTAATTGTTTGAATAATTGCTGATGCCGATGATGCATTTGCTGGTAATAATGCAAAAAAGCTTGTCCGTATTCCGTCAACGAACTGCTTCCGCCACCTTGTCCGCCAGTTTGGCGCACAACTAAGGGTTGAGGTGACAGATTATTCAGAGCATCGATGGCATCCCAAGCTGCTTTATAGCTCATCGGCACGGCTTTAGCTGCCTGAGTGATAGAACCAAATTGGGCGATATATTCTAGTAGGGCTATACGTTTGCTGTTACCAATGCGCTGACCTTTAATGGTTGGCAAAAATTCAGCATCAAAATCAAAATCATTCATGAATACGGGCTAGAAGAGGCAGAAGTGAGCTGACCATTATCCATGTGCCAAATGCTGCCGTCAAAAGCTGACGCATCTGCAGCATCATGAGTGATCAGCAGCATGGGTAAAGCCAGTTGCTGTTGCCATTCCAGTAATTCCTGACGAAGCTGTGTACGCAATTGACTGTCTAAGGCTGAAAAAGGCTCATCCAGTAAAATAGCTCTTGGTTTGGTTATCAGAGCACGAGCCAGCGCCACGCGCTGACGTTGGCCGCCAGATAAAGTGAGCGGATATTCGTTGGCAACGCTGGTTAAATGCATGGCATCCAACCAATAACGAACTTCTTCAGCTTGAATATGTCTATGCGGATTGAACAGTCCGTGTTTTAAACCACTGGCGATATTTTGACGGACATTTAAATGGGGAAATAAAGCAAAGTCTTGAAACACATATGCTAATTTACGTTGCTGCGGAGGCAGATTAAGATGCTGGTGTTGGTTAAAGACCTGTTCTTTACCGATGGTAATGTAACCGCTATCTGGAGTCATGAGCCCGGCAATGGCTTTCAAAGTCAGGCTTTTGCCACTTCCCGATGCACCCATGATGACAGTACGGTCATACTGAGTTTTTAGGCTAATATTTAACTCAAATACCGATCCATCTATACGCTGTATTGTTTTTTGGAAATTCACATCAAACATGATTATTTTGATCTTTCATTTTTAATCCAAGAACTCAGTGCACCTTGATCAACGATGGGATTTATTTCAAAAAAGTTCCACAAAGTGGAATTTTTGGGCTGACATACCATCTCTTTAATCCTGTAAACGACCCTAACTAGCCGAAAAAAAATTAAGAACCAACTCACCATGTTCACTTCATGTGCATAACAAAAATAAATAATGGCTCTCTTTTTCATCAACAAATAATAAACCGTATTTATGTCACCAATCTTCCGAAGGCTGTAGAGTGGTTCAGCCATATATTCAGAGAATAAGTTTATTGCTCAAATGCGTTCTTTCTTATTAGTACCCCTAAATTTAACTGTAAAATCACCATTTGTTTGCATTTAACCAATCAACTGAAATGGAGTTTGCGCCACATGCATGCCATTTTTAAGCCATTGGCTGCTATTGATTCACCTGATGATTTTAATTTGCATACGCATCGATTATTTCAAATGTTGCAGCGGTTTTTTGCCGCTGAGCAATTTACTGATCAATAATAACAACGCAATACACACCACTGAAATAATACACACCAAACTATTAGCCAAATGGTCATCGCCAGATTGCACCGCCTCATAAACGGCAATAGACAACGTTTGGGTTTGCCCTGGAATGCTACCGGCCACCATCAGCGTAGCACCAAATTCGCCTAGACTGCGTGCAAATGCCAGCAATAACCCTGCCATAATGCTTCGCCATGCCAGAGGAAGAGTGATGCGAAAAAAAATACCCAGATTACTGATGCCTAATACCTTGGCAGCTTGTTCCAACTGCATATCTAACGTTTCAAAAGCTGCCCGAGCTGGTTTGAACACCAGCGGAAAAGAGACCAATGCAGCAGCGATGACTGCTCCTTGCCAGGTAAAGATCAGATTAATATCAAATGTTTGTTCTAGCCATCGACCTATTGCCCCATTTTTACCGATGAGCACCAATAAATAATATCCCAACACAGTAGGTGGCATCACCATAGGTAAGGTTAAAATAGTATCAATCAGTTCTTTTGCCCACAGTTTTTTTCGCGCCAGTAAATAGCCCAAACTCACCCCAAAAAATACATTGATCATGGTTGCCCAAAACGCAATTTTTAAGGACAACATTAAAGCTACCCATACTGATTCCATGTTTTGCTCCTGGCTCAGACAGACCAATTTAAAGCTTTAATGTGCGGTTTGAAAACCATATTTTTGCAGAATTTTCTGTCCCTTAGCCGAACGCACAAAAGCAATAAATTTTGCGGCCTCAGTTGGATGTTTGCTTGTTGCTATTCTGGCAATGGGGTAACGGATTGGTTGCGAAGTGGCAACTGTAGTAACCACCGTGACTTTATCTGGCATCAGTGCTGCATCTGTCGCAAATACAAAACCCGCTTCTGCAGCTGCGTTAGCTACATAATCCAGGGCTTGACGGACATTGTTCACATTGACCATTTTTGCTTGTACCTTAGTCCATAGCTGATTTTGCTGCATTGCAGCTTTGGCATAGCGACCCGCTGGTGTATAGGCTGGATTACCAATTGCAATATGTTTGATGCCTGGCTGTTGTAAATCCTTCAGACTGCTAACCTTCAGTGTGGTTTTTTTGGGTGTAATTAACACCAGAGTATTATTAACAAAATCAAAACGATCCTGTGCCAATACCAGTTTTTTAACCTGTGCCTGATTCATGGTTTCTTGATCCGCAGAAGCAAATACATCAACCGGCGCACCATTCTGAATCTGTTGTAATAAAGATCCCGATGCACCAAAATTCAACAGCACTTGATCATGAGGATATTGCTGTTGATAAGCTTTGGCCAAATCATTAAAAGCATTGGTTAAACTGGCAGCAGCTGACACGGTAATTTGCGCTGCAGCTGCGGTTGATACACAGGCAAAAAAAACTAAAATTATTATTAATTTTTTAAAACAAGCAAGCTGTAAACGCATGGCTTTCTCCCTTTCTTAAAATTCTGTTGTGTTAATAGACCAGTACCGGCTTAGCTGAATTCTAAATGAAATCGCCCTCAAAATATACCTAAGTATATAACGGTTATGAGACAGAATAAAAGCATATATTTTAAAACAAAAAAACCAAACAGCATTATCACATGATAATGATTACCAATATATTTAATTAAATTGCCAACATAACTTTGGCTGTAACTGATATGTATTTGTAGTTAATAGAATTAATTATTTATATGCAGATAATTATCATTTAGATGCTACAAACAACCATTTGGACCTTCTTTACAAATAATTATTTATATTTAAATTAAAAAATTAAATTACATAATATCTTTAACTCGGACTATAATGCGATATAATTAAACTTCTCATAAACAGTGAGTTAATCAATACGTTACTCATTAACGTATTTAGATAAAAATAAAGTTTTATTAGGACACATCATGAACCTGACTAGACGCCAGTTTTTTAAGGTAACGGCCGCAGGAGCCAGTGCTACAGGGCTTGCGGTATTAGGCATGGCACCCGCTACTGCATTTGCTGAAGTGCGCCAATATAAATTACTCCGCGCCACTGAAACCAGAAACAACTGTACCTATTGTTCAGTAGGGTGCGGAACCTTACTGTATAGTCTGGGTGATGGTGCTAAAAATGCCAAAAAGAAAATATTTCATATAGAAGGCGACCCTGATCATCCGGTAAGCCGTGGTAGCTTGTGTCCTAAAGGTGCCTCACTGATCGACTTTGTCAACAGCCCAAATCGAGTTCTGAATCCGCAGGTCAGAGAGGCGGGTACCAATACATGGAAAAACATCAGTTGGGATGACGCACTTGATCGTATCGCTCGTTTGATTAAAGACGAGCGTGACGCCAATCTGATCGAAAAAACGGCTGATGGTGTGACGGTTAACCGTCTTGAAAGCATTGGCATGTTATGTGCTTCGGCCAGCTCAAATGAAACCGGCATCTTAACGCAAAAATTTATGCGTTCGCTCGGACTGGTTGGCACCGATTCGCAAGCACGGGTTTGTCATGGTCCTACCGTTTCAGCCTTAGCTGCAACTTTTGGTCGTGGTGCCATGACCAATACCTGGACCGATATCCAAAATGCAGATTTTATTCTGGTGATGGGAGGCAATGCAGCAGAAGCCCATCCGGTTGGATTCAAATGGGTGATTGAAGCCAAAAAACAAAAGGGCACCAAATTAATCGTCTGTGATCCGCGTTTTAACCGCACCGCTTCCGTGGCGGACCATTATCTGCCTATTCGTTCTGGTACCGACATTGCTTTTCTGGGTGCGGTTATTAACTGGCTAATTGAACATAATCAAGTTCAATGGGACTATGTAAAAAATTATACCAATGCCGCTTTCATCGTAGCAGAAGGCTTTGGTTTCAATGAAGGCCTATTTTCAGGTCACGCAGATTACACCACGAACAATGGCAGCCCCGTTCCTGCTGCAGCTCCTAAAGGAGCAAAAGGGGGTGCCGTGTATAACAATGATAGTTGGACATATGAACTGGATGAAAAAGGTTATGCCAAAACGGATCCAACCCTAGAGCACCCACGTTGTGTCTGGCAAATGATGAAGCAACATTATGCTCAGTATACAACTGAAATGATGCATAAAATCACCGGTACACACATTGCTGATTTTCTGAAAGTGTGTGAAGCCTTGGGCGCGACGTCAGCAAAAAATAAAGCGGGCACAATCCTTTATGCATTAGGCTGGACACAGCACACCTATGGTTCACAGAATATTCGAACCATGGCCATGATACAGTTAATTCTCGGTAACATAGGCATGGCCGGAGGAGGGGTGAACGCCCTACGAGGACACTCCAATATACAAGGTTTGTCAGATTTAGGTTTACTCTCAACCAGTCTGCCTGGGTATCTGAGCTTACCTAATGAGCAGAAAAATCCCACTTTCGCTGATTACCTTACGGTACAAACGCCTAAACCAATGCGACCAGGTCAGCTCAATTATTGGGGCAATACCCCCAAATTTATGGTTAGCCTGCTTAAATGGTTCTTTGGTGATCACGCCACCAAAGAAAATGACTTCGGTTATGACTGGTTGCCCAAATGGGACAAAATGTATGACGTGATGCAAATGGCAGAAATGATGTATCAGGGTCAAATGCATGGTCTGTTAGTACAAGGTTTCAATGCCATGGGGTCATTTCCAGATTCCAACCGCATCATCGAAGCTTTCTCCAAGCTTAAATGGATGGTGGTTATGGACCCCTTGAACACCGAGACAGCAACATTCTGGGAAAATCATGGCGAAGCGCATAATGTAGATCCGTCTCAGATCCAGACCACCGTTTTCCGCTTGCCGGTTCCTTGTTTTGCTGAAGAAAATGGTTCAATAGTTAATTCAGCACGTTGGTTGCAATGGCACTATGCCGGAGCAGAACCACCGGATGAAGCCCGTTCAGATTTGGAAATTCTGGCTCAATTACATCTGCGCCTCAAACAAATGTATCTGGAGGAGGGCGGTACAGTACCCGAACCAATCATTAATCTAAGCTGGCCGTATAAAGTCGCTCATTCACCAACGCCTGAAGAAATGGCCATGGAATCCAATGGTTGGGCACTGACTGATCTTAAAGATGAACAAGGAAACATCATTGTTCCTAAAGGGGGTCAGCTAGATGGCTTTGCACAATTGCGAGATGACGGCTCTACTGCTTGTGCTTGTTGGATTTTCTCCGGTTCCTGGACTAAAAACGGCAACCAGATGGCAAGACGTGACAACAGCAGTTCGGGATTGGGTAATACCCCCGGTTGGGCATGGGCTTGGCCGGCAAATCGCCGCATCCTTTACAACCGAGCCTCTTGCGATCCTACTGGTAAAGCTTGGGATCCTGAACGAGTATTGATCGAATGGAATGGCTCGAAGTGGATCGGAGCAGATGTTGCTGACTTCAAGGCTGATCAAGCACCCAATACTACTATGAATCCATTTATCATGAATGAAGAAGGAGTGGGTCGCCTGTTCTGTACCAAAAAACTGGTAGATGGTCCCTTTCCAACTTTTTATGAACCGATCGAATCGCCGATTGGTAAAAATCTGCTTTATCCAAAAGTATTAAACACACCGGCTGTCCGCTTATTTGATAGCGTTAAAGCCCGTATTGGACATAAAGATCAATTCCCTTGTGTCGGCACAACATATCGCCTGACAGAACATTTTCAGTTTTGGACCAAGTCCGTAAAATTGCTCATGATTGCTCAACCAGAACAATTTGTTGAAATCAGTGAACAACTTGCTCAGCAAAAAGGAATTGCTAAGGGTGATAAAGTTAAAATCAGCACCAAACGTGGCTGGGTGGAAGCCAAAGCCGTGGTGACGAAACGTTTGCATCCCTTAAATATCAATGGGCAGACTGTGCATCAAATTGGAATTCCCCTCCATGGTGGCTGGGTAAACGTTGGCGAGAAAAAACAATTCCTAATTAATACCCTTACTCCTTTTGTTGGTGACTGTAATACCCAGACACCTGAATACAAAACCTTCTTATGTAATATTGAAAAAGCGTGAGGGGAGTGAGATATGTCTTTACAATCTTTAGATATTAAACGTCGTTCAGCTACCAATCAACTTACCCCCTTACCAATGGCTCGCAAACCCATAGAAGTGGCTAAATTGATTGATGTTTCCACTTGTATTGGATGTAAAGCCTGCCAAGCGGCCTGTTCAGAATGGAATGACATTCGCGACGAAGTAGGCACCAATCACGGCGTGTATGACAATCCAATAGATTTAAGTGCGGATAGCTGGACAGTCATGCGGTTTGCCGAGACAGAAGAATATGGCAAATTAGAGTGGCTGATTCGTAAAGATGGCTGCATGCATTGTGCCGAACCGGGCTGTCTAAAAGCTTGTCCCTCTCCGGGAGCCATCGTTCAGTTTGAAAATGGCATAGTCGATTTTCATCAGGAAAATTGCATTGGATGTGGTTATTGCATTACCGGCTGTCCCTTTAATATTCCACGCATCTCCAAAAAAGATCATCGTGCTTATAAATGTACGTTATGTTCTGATCGTGTAGCAGTAGGGCAGGAACCCGCTTGCGTCAAAACCTGTCCAACCGGCGCCATTCACTTTGGTAGCAAAGAGGACATGAAATTTATGGCGGCGGAACGAATAAAAGATTTAAAACAACGTGGATTCGATCAAGCTGGCTTGTATGATCCACAAGGTGTGGGCGGAACCCATGTCATGTATGTGTTGCATCACGCTGACAAACCAAGCCTTTATCATGGATTGCCAGATAATCCTCATATCAGCACAACCGTAAAACTATGGAAAAGTATGCTTAAGCCGATAGCTGCTTTCGGCATTGCTGCGGCTGCGTTCACTGGCTGGCTGCACTACATAACCATAGGTCCCAATCGCCCCGATGATGATCAAGAAGAAGTGCTTGATCGTGAAGGAGATATCCTCAAAGATAGAGGTGATGCATAATGAAAAAGTTACTTATTCAACGTTATAAAAAATCTGAACGCTTCAACCACTGGGTTGTGGCGGGGACATTCGTTTTGTTAGCCATATCAGGATTAGGCTTTTTCTATCCATCTTTTTTCTGGTTAACCAATATATTCGGTTCACCACAGTTGGCGCGAATCCTACATCCCTTTATTGGTGTAGTTATGTTTGTAGGATTTTTTGTTCAATTTTTCAGATATTATAAGCATAACTTTCTGGATGGCGAAGACATCAAATGGATTAAAGGCATCAAACATATATTGTTAGGCAGAGAAGTTGGCGATACTGGTAAATACAATGCCGGTCAGAAAATCATGTTTTGGCTAATGACCGTTTGCATGATCTTATTGATGCTCAGCGGGCTGATCGCTTGGCGACAATTTTTCTCATCTTACTTTCCTATTTGGGTAGTGCGTCTGGCTTTATTGATTCATTCAGCCTCAGCTATCTTATTGATTGTCAGCATTATTATTCATGTGTATGCTGCTTTGTGGATCAAGGGTACCATTCCAGCTATGGTTGAAGGAGTAGTGACTCAGGAATGGGCCAAAAAACATCATCCGCGTTGGTATCGGGAATTAATGGCGAAAAAAAAAGCAAGACAACAACCGAATGGTGATGCACCTGTTTGTGATCCAGAATAGCTTTTTAGTTCTAAAATTCTTCTTATGACCTAAGCCAGATCAGGATTAGAAAATGTGCACATTTGTCCCATTTTTGGTAAGACATAATTTATGAACTATACGCCAGCTCAGAAGCGATCAGTTCAGGTGGCTGAAAAAGGGCGTATGGATCAAATCAATGATCAAATCAGTGCAGAAACGCCGATTGCACTGGTTTACAATGGTGTTTCCCATGTCGTCTTAATGGCAACGCCCACTGACATAACTGAACTTGCCCTTGGCTTTAGCTTCAGTGAAAACATAATCCAAGACCCGAAGCAAATATACGCCATCGAAGTTAACTCACAAGCTAATGGCATTGTCGTCAATATCGAATTGGCATCCGCTGCATTTATGCAATTAAAAAATCGTCGTCGTCAAATGAGTGGGCGAACAGGGTGTGGCTTATGTGGCATAGATAGCCTGAGTGCGATTGAGCCAAATATAGCCGCTGTACCGCGTCAGGGGGCAATCAATCTCGCAGCAATACAACGAGCTTTGACCGATTTTAACCATCATCAGAAACTGCATAAACTGACTGGATCTGTCCATGGAGCGGCGTGGGCTAGCCTTAGCGGAGAGATTGTTACTGTACGTGAAGATGTGGGTCGCCATAATGCTTTAGACAAAATCATTGGCTGGGGATTGCACACAAAAGTGGATTGGAAGCATGGTTTTGTGGTATTGTCGAGTCGTGCCAGTTTTGAAGTGGTAATGAAATCAGCATTAACCGGCATAGGTTGCGTCGTGGCCGTCTCTGCGCCTACAACCTATGCTATTGATTTAGCTCAAAAAGCTAATATCACGCTGGTGGGTTTTGCGCGTCACAATCGTCAAGTTATATATACCCATCCTCATTTTCTCCATTTTTAAACACTAAGTTTAAAGACAAAAGGAAAAAATTAATCATTCCTTTTGACTGTGGCATGCTGTCTTTTATAAGAACTATATCACCAAACATGATAAGGACGACTATGTTATCGATAATTAAAAAATATAGCCGTAATTTGGCCTGGCAAATCCTATTTGCCCTGATACTAGGCATTTTAGCCGGTTTGTATCTACACACAATGTCTGACCCATCTCATCCGTATTACGCAACTTATAATTCTTGGGTTGTCAATGTGCTTCAGCCTATGGGTGATATCTTCATCCGACTGATTAAAATGATCGTATTACCCATCATTCTCAGTACCTTGACTCTAGGCATTGCCGGATTAGGTAATTCCAAAAGTTTGGGAAGATTGGGTGGTAAAACAATCTTATACTTTGAGATTGTCACCACCGTTGCCATCGGTGTTGGTCTACTGTTTGGTAATTTATTCAAACCTGGTAGCGGAATTGATATTACACATTTGCATCACAGCAGTGTCACTCAATTTGTCCAGAAAAGTGGCGAATTGGCCGATAAGCCTCACGGCTTAGTCGTGATGATTTTAGACATGATTCCACACAACATCTTCGATGCATTAAGTAGTGGAGAAATTCTGCCAGTTATCTTTTTCTGCGTATTCTTTGGTCTAGGTTTGACTAAGCTGCCTGATAGTCAGCGTCTGTTTTTCTCAGATTTTCTGAAAGTCGTTTCAGACGTGATGTTCAAAATCACCAACATGATCATGCGTTATGCCCCGATCGGTGTGTTTGGCTTAATGACTGTTACCATCAGTAAATTCGGTTTCGGTTCACTGATACCATTAATGAAGTTAATCGTTATCGTTTATTTGGCCATGTTCGTTTTTACTTTGGTCATCCTTGGTGGCGTGGCCTATATCTGTAAATTTAATATCTTCACCATCATCAAAATACTGAAAGATGAATTGATTGTTGCCTTTTCTACATCCAGTTCAGAAACCGCACTGCCTAAAATGATTGAGAAAATGGAAGCTTATGGAGCACCAAAATCCATCACCAGCTTCGTTATCCCCACTGGATACTCATTCAATTTGGATGGCTCGACTTTATACCAAAGTATCGCCGTAATCTTTTTGGCCCAGTTGTATGGTATTCCCTTATCTGTATCTGATCAAATCATGATCGTGATTACACTGATGGTGGCTTCGAAGGGTATTGCTGGTGTGCCCGGGGTATCCTTCCTCGTGTTATCAGCCACTTTGGCAACAACCTCAATTCCACTTGATGGTTTAGGATTTATCTTAGGCATAGATCGTATTCTGGATATGGGACGTACAGTAGTCAACGTGATCGGTAACGCATTAGCTTCACTCGTCATCTCTCGTTGGGAAAATGATTTTGATGACGTCAAAGCGCGAGAATATGAAAAAACACTTGGCATCAAATAAAGATTTATAGATTAAAAAGGTTCAGAGAATTCTGAACCTTTTTTTTATCTACTATAATGCTTATATCTTATACAATAATAAATTAATTACAAATACAGACAGAAAGTAACAAAGTAGCTAAACTTAACCAATTTCCAATTATTCTTGCTTGATTAAGTACAATCAAGCAGCAATCACATTTGTCTGGACGACATTTAACCATGCACCTACAAGACGCCCGAATCAATAATCAACAAAAAGAATTCTTTGAAATCCCTTTTTGGTTTCAGCCAAATGATCATATGTTTAATCTGCGTGCCGACCGCTTTGAACAATTGGCGGCGGAGGAAACCAGTGATTGGCATAAATACTTAACCTTTTTGGCCAATCTTTGCCGTGCACAGCAAATTCTTTTCGATCGTCACAACAACCAGCAGGCGTTAACATTACCGCAAACTGATCATGAAGAACGACCTTTATCAACGTTACTAATCACATCTCATTCACCTTTAATCAATCATCTTTTTAACGAATTATTTACCTTACTTGAACAACAACTTAGTCCTACAGCAATACAAGTGTGGAGAGAATTACGTCAATTGGAGCAGCAAGAACTAATCCAATTATGTGTAAAGGCATTTAACCAGCAAATCAATCTGGCGCAACAAGATTACACGGTATGGATCAATGCTGTTTTACAAATCATCTACACTCTGGCGGCAAAAAAACTAGCAAAAGAACAAATAAAACCCATTGCAAACATAGGTTATTGTCCATGTTGTGGTACAGATGCTGTGGGTTCGGTAATTATTGGTAGAGGAAATTTAGAAGGCTTGCGCTATCTACAATGTGGTATCTGTAACAGTCGCTGGCATAGTATCCGCGCTCATTGTAGCTTTTGCGATAGCAGTCATAATCTGACCATCCAAAACATTGAGCATACCTCAGAAGCTGCGTTAGCGGGTGCCGAGGCAGAGTGCTGCCCAAATTGTCAGAGCTATCGGAAACGATATCGACTGGCTAAACAGCAGTATGCTGATCCAATAGCTGATGATCTTGCATCTTTGGCCTTAGATATCATGCTGAGTGAAGAACAGTGGCGTCGAGGTGGAGCCAATCCGTTTTTAATCATGACTTAACTCCCCAAACTTGAGAACCATAAGATTCCTAGGGATTGATAAAAAGGCATCCATGAATTTTGCCAAAAGATAACAGCCCATCACAAAATTTTCTTACCCTACTTAAATAAAGCGTATGAACAACAGCTAAAATACTGATCAACCATTTGATCGACCATTTGCTCAATATTCTCTAAGATTCACATATTTATTAATGTTGGGACTGAGTCTTTGCCAGAAGCTTTTATAAAACAAGTATGCCACCGATCTATCGCTATCAGTATACTATTGTACTATATGGAATAATTTATAAAACCATAATTTATTGGTTGTTGCTGTAGGATATTTTTTACAAGAATGCGCAATAACCCTTAAACTGGGGAAGCAGTATATAGCAGTGAAACAATCATTACCATACGAATAATCCTAATATCAGTCTTTCCCTTGTAGTATGCTAAAGTTTTTCTTAAAATGCTGATCTCTTAAGTGCAATATGAAAATTTTTTTATTCTAAATTATGGCTTATTTTTTAATTATGCTATGTACTTTGCGGGAGAATAAAAAATTTATTCTTATTCAATCTGAACAATAAATCATTGCCATATCAGATTTAACCCCAGTTTTAAATAAATTGATGGGTCGATTCGGGTTCAATATTGCAATCTAATTTATTCCATCTTGCAGATTAATGATTCGAAATAATTAAACAAAGAATAATATTTATAGTTTGGTAAACTTTAGTGGAAGATAATTTTTTTGTGCCGAGCACAGACATTAAATTGAATTATATGAAAATGAAATCATCTGTATTGAATAATCAAATTTCATCATTCAATTAAAATAAATTGCTAAAATTTAACCAAAATTAAAATATTATGGCTTTTTTAAATTATTGGTTTTAGTTTGGAATTTTTGCTATCAAATATAAAATAAGTTTTTAACATCAATAAAAATCAAAAAAAACAAATAGATATAAATTATAACAATCCTAAAAAATACAAAATATTGCCTTGAGGACCTATTCAATCACAATTAATATATAAATCATTGAATAATAAAATTATTTAATTAAGTTGAAATTTATCTAAAATGAAGATAACATTAACTAATATTAACATATATTAAGAATAAAATGCCTTTGAAAAAAATTCCCTTACTAATAAGTTTATTTGGTACGTTTATTTTTCCAGCACATGCTGCACCAATCGATAATCAAATAGAATTATTGGAGAAACAGCAACAACAGATTATTCGTGAACAGCAGCGTCAACAACAATTTCAACAGCACATGCAGCCAGAGGTTAATGTCCGCTTGCCACAAGAGGGTCTTCAACCAGACACCAGTACGGGGTTAATCGTTGATGAACAGCCTTGCTTCAAAATTAACAAAATTATCTTGACTGGTGAAGAAGCGGCTCGCTTTCAGTTTGCTTTAAATAAAGCATTGGAACGCAGCCAATTCACACCGGGTATGTGTCTGGGAAGTCAAGCTGTTAACCAAATCATGACCAGAGCACAAAATATTTTAATAGCTCGCGGTTATACAACCACGCGTATTCTGGCTAATCCACAAGATTTAAATAATGGCAGTTTGCAATTAACCGTCATACCAGGGCGCATACATGCTATTCGGTACAATCTGGATAATGCTGAAGCAACCCATATAGGGCGAATTCGTCGTATTCAGAACGAATTTCCAGCTAAAGCTGGCGATATTCTAAATCTACGCCGATTAGAACAGGGGCTTGAAAATCTTCGCCGAATACCCACTGCTGAGGCAGATATCCAAATTGTACCGGCGGAAGAACCTAATCAAAGTGATGTAGTCATCACCTGGGTACAAAGAAAAATACCCCTACGCCTGAGCGTCAATATCGATGATTCAGGTAGTCATTCCACCGGACGCTATCAGGGCGGTGCCACCTTATCTGTAGACAATCCTCTTGGATTAAGTGATTTATTCTATATCAACTATAACCACGACTTAGGAAGTAAAGACAGCTCCTTTGATAGCGATGGAAAGAAAACCGGTAGTGGTACTCGGGGTTTTTCTTGGCATTATTCTGTTCCAATGGGTAATTGGTTAGTTGCGTTTAACCGTAGCCATTACCATTACCATCAAGCAATAGCTGGTTATAACGAAAATTACCAATATAGTGGCAACAGCGATAGCAGTGATCTTGGTATTACCCGCATGTTGTATCGGGACAGTCACCGTAAAACTGATGCCACAGCCAAAATATGGCGCCGAGAATCTCATAACTTTATTGACGATACCGAAATTGAAGTCCAGCACCGTCACACAGCTGGATGGGCACTTAACTTAAATCATCAGGAATATATCGGTAATGCCATTATCAATCTTGGTTTGAGCTATAAACGCGGTACCGGCGCTGATAACAGCATACGCGCTCCAGAAGAAGAATTTAATGAAGGAACTTCGCGTATGCAAATCATCAGCATAGATGCTGGAGTGATGTTCCCTTTTACCGTAGGCAAACAGCGTTTCAGTTATGACAGTTCTTTTCATGGCCAATGGAATAAAACCCCGCTAGTTACCCAAGATCAAGTATCTATTGGCGGGCGTTATAGCGTACGTGGTTTTGATGGTGAGGTCACCCTCATGGGAGAGCGTGGCTGGTATTGGAACAACAATATTAACTGGAAATATTGGAAAAACCATCAGGTTTACCTTGGTGTCGATGTAGGTCATGTATCCGGTCCTTCAACTGAGTATCAACTTGGTAAAACTTTGGCAGGGGCAGTGATCGGCTTTAAAGGACAGATAAAGGCTGGCGGAAATCTTTATTACGACCTGTACGTAGGTAGACCATTCTACAAACCACAATATTTCCGCACGGCTAAAACAACCGCGGGATTTAGTTTGAACTATTCCATGTAAGCAATCTAAACATAGAAAACTAAAACATATTCTTGCTTAAACTTAGAAATATCTTATTCATTAAGGATAGATTATGAACAAAACACGCTATAAAGTCATTTTCAACAAACATCGTGGTCAAATGATGGCCGTAGCCGAAAACACCGTCAGCAATGGTAAAAGTCCAGCAGATCGGAGTGCAGGTGAGCATAGCGTGTTCAAACAATTTTTGGCTAGCATCCCCGTGCTGACTAGTGCCATCTTGTTGGGGCTGGGTATCTGCGTGGTATTAGATCATGCCATAGCCGCTGATATTCATGTCGATCCATCCGCCCCTAAAAACCAGCGCCCCAACATCGTACAAAGCGCCAATGGTACCGTCCAGGTCAACATCCAAACCCCAAGCAAAAAAGGTGTATCCCTCAACCAGTACCGCCAGTTTGACGTTCATCAAAAAGGTGCCATCCTCAACAACAGCCGTAAAAACACCCGCACCCACTTAGGTGGATGGGTTCAGGGCAATCCATGGTTGGCTGGAGGCGAAGCCAAAATCATCGTTAACCAAATCAACAGTCGCAACCCAAGCCAACTAAATGGCTACATCGAAGTAGCCGGACGTCGTGCTGAAGTCATCATGGCTAACCCATCCGGCATCAACGTCAACGGAGGTGGCTTCATCAACGCAGCGGGTGTCACGCTGACCACCGGTCAACCCATCATCAACAACGGACAACTAAACGGCTATCAAGTACGCGAAGGCAACATCAGTATCAACGGACAAGGTCTGGATAGCAGTGGCAGCGACTATACCCGTTTGCTGAGCAAAGCCGCCCAGATCAATGCAGGTATCTGGGCAAACGACCTGAGCATCATAGCTGGCAGCAATGACCTTAGCAGCGATGGACAGATCAGCCAGATTCAGTCAGACCCAAACGGCCGTGAGCGTATAGCCATAGATACAGCCCAGTTAGGCGGAATGTATGCTGGCAAAATCAGCCTCATCAGCAGCGAAAAAGGGGTTGGTGTGAACAATGCTGGGCAGATCTTTGCCGGAGCTGGAGGGGTGGTAATCAGTGCGGATGGGAAACTGAGTAATAGTGGTAGCATCGTAGCAGCAGACCGAGCACAAAACGGAGGCGACCAAGCAGGAGCGGCCTTACAAGGGCAAAGCATCATAAACAGTGGCACCGTATCCAGTCAGGGCAAAATGCAGCTGCAAAGCGAGCAGCTAAAAAATAGTGGCTTAATCACCAGTGCAGATGAGCTGAATATCCGCAACCAGCATAATCTGGACAACCAAGGCGAAATCAATGCCAGCAGAATAGATATTGCTACCCATGAATTAAATAATACTAGAGGTAAAATTGTTCAAGTTGGCTTGCAGGGGCTATCGCTAGATGGAGACAGTCTTGAAAACATCAATGCAGGTTTAATTGGTTATACGCCTTTGGAAAGTGATCAAGAATCGGCTTCTGGCAATAACAATCAGGAAAACACGACCAAACCGCCAACCACAGCTACAGGAGGTGGTGGAACCGTTGCTGCTGCAGAAAGTAGTGGTCATAAAATTCCGGCAAGTTTTTCCAGTGGTCAAATCAATGCCAGAGGTAAAATCATTAATGATAATGGTCAAATTACTGCCAATGGTGGTATTGATCTAACTTCAACTCATGGCTTAAATAACTATGCTACATTAAATTTGAATAAACTCAATGTGACTGGGGGTCTATTAGACAATCAGCATGGCACATTAACGGCGAATCAAATGCAAGTGTCCACCAATAGTGTTGATAATCGCCTCGGCACATTAATCACGGGCGAAACATTAGATATTCGTAGTCAGCACTTAGACAATCGTCAAGGAAAAATACAATCAGCTAAAGAGATAGAGATTCAGAGCAACCAACTGGATAACAGTAATGATGGCCTAATTACTGCGCAGAACAACCTAACAATCCTTTCTGATCAAATTAACAACAGTAGCAAAGGTCAGATAATTGTTGGTTCCCATGCCCAAATTAATAGTAAAGCAATCGACAATCAGCATGGTTCTATCGATGCCGAAGATATATCTATACACACCAATACTTTGGATAATCGGCAAGGTGCTATTCGCAGCAATAAACAACTAAACGCCAACATTAATACTCATTTCAATAATCAGGGCGGGCAAATAAGTTCAGTTAACGATTTAACCATACATGATGATAACCGTCATTCATTGACCATAGATAATAGTGATGCGGGTTCAATTTTGGCCGGAAAAAATGCCACTATCCAAGCAAAATCATTGTACAACCCTGGTAAACTGGCTGCAGGAGAAAATTTAGAAATAAATCTTATCAATAATTTCCAAATTGATGCGGACATACAAGCTGGTCACAATCTAACCTTGAATACCCAGGGTGATATAACCAATTTACATAAATTAGAAAGTGGTGAAAACATCACCATTCAAGCTAACAATATAGATAATCGAAATACAGGTATTATTCAAAGTAATAATCGTACTCATATCAATGCCAAAACCGATATAATTAACCGAGGACTGATTAACAGCAATGGCTTAGCTTGGCTTGAAGCAAGTAATACCTTAAACAACATAGGTACAGGCAGAATTTATGGTGACCATATTGCTATTTCTGCTGACAGCCTGATTAATCAGGAAGAAAACATTAATCAGCAAATTTCGGCTGCCTCTATTGCTGCACGATCAAGATTAGATATAGGTGCTAAAAATATCGTTAATCGCGAACATGCACTTTTATCCAGTGAAGGCAGTTTATGGGTTGGAGGAAGTTTAGATAGTAAACAACAGGCAAGCGGTTTTGCCAATAGCTTAGATAATGCCAGTGCCCAGATTCGATCTGGTGGTGACATGACCTTGAGAACCAATAAACTGACCAATCGCAATTTACATTTTTCTTCCTCAGTAAAAGAAGTTCCCGGTTCGCGCAAAAAAGTTATTGCTTATCAGCCTGATGGTCACAATGAGATATTGGACTCTTCCCATGTAACAGGTTGGGGTCATGCAACCACTATCTATCTTGACGGTGTTGAATACGAAGACTATACCCAATATGAATACACTCACTACGAAACACAAACCTATGTTGATGAAAGCGACCCAGCTCAAATAATATCAGGTGGTTTACTGACAATAGATGGGCAAACCCTAACCAACGATAAAAGTCAAATATTAGCCAATGGCATAAAAATTAGTCAAAATCAGGTTAACAATATTGATGCTGAAGGTGAACATCGAGTCATTGAAAAAGGGATATCCAAACATCATTCAGTAGGTTGGAATTCGAAAGGTACCGGTCATGTTTCAGACTGGAGTGATCCTGTGCCTTATAATCCGGCTGATCAAGTTACGCCAATCAAACTCAACATAGTTAAATATGATGACCATTACACTGGAGCTAGTGCACCTGGAGCAGCCACCTCAGCAACCATTAGTACTATTAAAATCAATACTGGGGACCAAAATCAAGCTCAGGAAATTAGCACGATTAGCCCCAATACCAACCTACCCAATCAGTCTTTATTCAGCATCAACAAAGATAACAACAATCGACCTATAATCGAAACGGATCCGGCATTTATCAACGGTAGTAAGTGGCTTGGTAGTGATTACATGCTCAACGCTTTTGGACAAAGCCCAGATAACATGCAGAAGCGATTGGGAGATGGCTACTATGAGCAACGTTTAATCAGCGAACAGATAGCCCGCCTAACCGGCAAAGTCCGACTGGAGAACTATAGTAATAACGAAGAACAATTCAAAGCACTTATGGATGCGGGTATCAGCGTGGGTAAAACCATGAACCTAACCCCTGGAATCGCCTTGAGTGCTGAACAAGTAGCCAGACTGACAACTGACATTGTTTGGTTGGTTAGCCAAACCATTACCTTGCCAGATGGCAGTCAAACGACAGCACTCGTACCCCAAATATATGTTGTTACCCGTCCAGGAGATTTGGATGCCAGCGGAACTTTAATTAGTGCCAATGTTATTCAGATGAAACTGCAAGGAGATCTGAACAATAATGCAACCATTGCCGGTCGTAAACTGATTGATCTTGGTGCACAAAATATCAATAACCTTGGCGGGCAGATATACAGTGATATCGTCAATTTAGAAGCCAAAAATGATATTAATAATATTGGTGGGCAGATTATTGCGGGCAATATGTTATTACTTCAAGCAGATAACAATATTAATAGCAACAGCACAACCCGCAAAACCGAAAATCATATAGATCAAAGCCACTTCATAGCGGAAAATACCGATCGGTTTGCCGGACTTTATGTGACTACCAAAGACGGCCAGTTAAGTGCCAAAGCAGGAAAAGATATAAACTTAACTGCAAGTAATGTTAGCAGCAATGGCGTCATCTACCTACAAGCTGGACAAGACATCAACCTATCCACAGTTACCAATAGCCGGATGGATCATGGTTTTGAATCTGAACAAAATCAAATTAAAAATGCCAGTACCACCGAAATCGGAACCTTCATCCAAGCTACCGGCGATATCATCACCCAAAGTCAGCGTAATACACATATTCGCGCAGCGGATATAGATAGCCTTTTCGGTACCGTATCCATTAAAGCCGGTAAAAACATCAATATAGAAGAAGGTCGTGCCACTACCGATAATCTTTTAGCCTACCACGAAGAACACAGCGGTCTCATGTCTAAGTCCACAAAAGATGTGCGCATTAGCAGCAATAGCGATACCAGCATAGCCAGTAACATCACCGGCGCTCATGTTCATTTACAGGCTGAAAATGACATTGATATACAAGGTAGTAATATAATTTCAGATAATCAAACACACCTAAAAGCAGGTAAAGACATAACCATCAATGCTGCCAAAGATCATTATTTGAGTAGTAGTCAAATTGTTAAGAAAAAATCCGGCTTTATGAGCTCAGGAGGTATTGGGTTTACCATTGGTAATATGCGTGATGCCACGACGACAACCGATGTTAGCACCTCACACAGCGGCAGCACAGTTGGTAGCCTAAAGGGTAATACCACCATTATTGCCGGTAATCATTACCATCAAACTGGCAGTACAGTCATGTCACCCCAAGGCAATATAAACATAGTTGCTAAACAGATAGATATCGCTGCTGCACAAGATCAGTATATCAACGATTATCTTCATACTTATAAACAAAGCGGTTTAACAGTAGCAGTCAATGTCCCAGTAATAAATGCTGTTCAAACAGCTACCACTGCCTATAATCGAGTTGGTAAAAGCAAAAACAAGCGTGTTAATGCCATGGCAGCCTTTAATGCAGGCATGGATGCTTATAAAGCCGCTAATGCCATTCAAGATCTTAACAATCCGCAGACAGCTAAAAATGTTAGTGTCAGCGTAACCGTTGGACAACAAAAAAGTAGAGAGGAAAGCCATAGCGAAACCACTATGGCATCTGCTAGTCAAATATACGCAGGAGGACAAGTTAACTTATTGGCTACCGGCGCCGGCAAAGATTCCAATATCAACATAGTTGGTTCTGATGTCAGTGGAAACTTAGGGACCTATTTACAAGCAGACAACGAAATTAACCTATTGGCAGCCGAACAAAGCCACAGCGAGCGCAGCAAAAACAAATCCAGTGGCTGGAATGCCGGCGTAGCCATCAGCTATGGTTCAGATGGATTTGCCTTTGGTGTTACCGCAGGTGGTAATTATGGACGGGGTCATGGTAATGGCGACGAAACCAGCCACCGCAATACCCATATTGGCAGTAGCAGTGGTCACACCAGCATCATCAGTGGAGGTGCTACCAACATCAGAGGCGCACAAGTAACCGGCAAAGGCGTCAGCATTGATGCCGCCGAACTGAACGTCGAAAGCTTGCAAGACACCGCTAAATATGACAGCAAGCAGGAAAACATCAGTGGGCAAGTAACTGTAGGCTATGGTGCCTCTGGCTCAGCCAGCTATAGTAAAAGCAAAATTAAAGCTGATTATGCCGGCGTGACCGAACAAAGTGGCATCATCGCTGGTGATGACGGCTACCAGATTAACGTCAAAGGCAATACCGATCTTAAAGGTGCCATCATCACCTCAACACAAGCAGCCGAAGCGTCGGGTAAAAACCGCCTCACCACCGGCAGCCTTACCTACAGCGATATAGAAAATCACAGCGATTACAAAGGTAGCAGCTTTGGATTTGGTGGCGGAGTTACCATCAGTGGCTCAGCACTTGGGCAAGATCAGCCAAGTCAGAATGACACCATCCACCTAGCCAATCAAGGCGATACAGGTGTAAACAAATCCATGGGATTTGGACGTGATAGTGGTCATAGCAATAGTACAACCCATAGTGGCATCAATACCAGCAACATCAGCATTACCGATGCCGATGCACAGCAACAGCGTAGCGGTAAATCAACTGCTGCTACCATTGCGGCCATTCACACTGATATTAACAGCGATAACTATGCCAATAAAGCCGGATATCTGGCTAACAACTTCGATAAAGACAAAGTTCAGGCAGAACTAGATTTACAACGCGAAGTCAGCCAAGAATTTGATCAAAATCGACAAGATCTAAAAAAAGAACTGCTGAAACGGGCACGTAAAAAATATGAAGAAGCCGAAGAAGAGCGGAAAAAACATAACGGTCTCAGAACAGAAAAAAGCATCGAATTAGAAAAAGAAGGGCGCAAGATGGAACAGAATATTGCCTATCTGGATACTGCCCTTGGCATATTATGGGCAGGTGATTTCGGTACTGCTGTCTTAGAAACAGTGGCCTTACACGCCGATTATGCTAAAAACGCTGCCAAACACATCACTGCCGGTAAAGTCTACAAAGTTAGCTGTTCAGGATCGGCAGAACAGTATTTTTGTAAAGACATCAATAATGCTCAGGATGCCATAGCAGCCAGTGATGGAAGCAAACTGACCAAAGAAGAGAATAAAAATGCCCCATTTGATGGAACGGCAATAGAGATCTATGATTACGGAGAAATCATGGATGGCAAAGCAATATTCGTATCAAATCCGGGTATCTACAATAACGAAGAAGCCGCCTTTAGAAACGCAGTCAAACAAAACCCAGAAGCAGCAAAGAATGGCAATCTGTATGTTGTGATTAATAACCCCACTGTTGAAGTTGTCCCTGGGTTAGGCGAAGTAGGTGGATATGCCTTCTACGATAAAATTAATGAGTGGTTGGGAGGTAGACTGCCTTTATCCAATGCACAAAAAACCAATGCTATTCTTAAACAGTTGGCCAAAGAGACCGGCACAGAAATCATGGGCAATAACCATAGCCGTGGATCAATGACGGACAAAATCAGCATGGCTTACCTAATAAATAGGAAGAATGTAACCAATGTGCCCATTGCCGCTACCAAAGTATTAGGCCCAGCAGCGAACCAAATAGGTGCATTTGCCCAGCTCCAAGATAATGGTTGGGTTGATAAGGATGGGATCAGCAGCACACTATTTTTGTCCAACCTCAATACTGACTTTGTTGGTCGCTTGGTTGGGATGAATCTAAAAACAGCAGGAGAATGTATAGGTAATCCGTTTGGCTCATGTTATAGTCACAGCAGTTATAATGGTCACTACTACCTTGAAGAATATCTAAAAGATGAAAATGGTAATAAATATATTGATAGAAATACTGGTAAACCGATTACAAATCCTGAGTTTGATAAAATTGAAAAATCAGTAGGAGGCAATATCAATAGGGATGAGAATGGTCGATTAATCAATCCAACTCTTGCTCAGGCATATGTAATCGATGCTAACGGCAATATCAATTTGATTGATAGGTTTGGTACGGTGAGAACATACAACAAATGGACACATAGACTTATTAATACCACCCATATTCCGATACATGAAGTAAATGGCAAACGTTATTTTAACTTTGAAGGAAAGAGATATCATGCAGATCCACCGCGCTAAGATTAAGTTGTTGTTATCAGGCTTAAGTTTACTATTCACAGGTTGCAGTATATCTGATTGGTATAATGGCTATTATGCCGAAACCGCTGCCATAAGAAGAGCACATAAAGAGAGAGATGCTTATTATGATGCCGAATCTCCAGAAACGAAAGAGTTAAGAAAACAAAATGATGATTATTGTACAGAATTGGCCTCAAAACCGGAAAATCGACTTGAAAGGAAAGGTTATAAAAACAAAGTTTTTAATGAACCCATGTATCGTCTTTGTATGGAAGATCGTGGAACCCCGACTTATGGTACTTATTTAGCAATACAGGCGGAAAAACGTGATGCTGAGCGGAGAGCGCGCGGAAAAAGAGTAATGTGAATGCCGGTCCAAATATGCGTGATAATAGTAATAATTGCATGGAATACCGCTGAATGCCGATTTATATAACTTATGTAGCAAGGCAGGAGGAAAAACTTGATGCTAAAGCAAAGAGCGTGCGGGGAGATATTTTTATAATAATGCTATATCTGATAAAGATTTGAAAATAGTTATTGCAGTATGACAAACTGCAATAACTATTGTCAGGTTAAATTGAATTATGGTTAGTATTCAATAAGATATTCGTATATGAAAAAAAAGATTTTAACAATATGATCCGGTTATAAATCGTACCAATAGCAGTCATCACCGAAGTATTTTAAATATGGGGGAAAAATGCAGATCCGCCGCGCTAAAATCAAATTATTGTGGTTAACAGGCTTAAGTTTACTATTTACAGGTTGCAGTATATCTGATTGGTATAATGGCTATTATGTAGAAAGGTCTTCAATAAAAAAATACATTAAAGAGAGTGAAGCTTTCTATGACGCCGAATCTCCAGAAAAGAAAGAATTAAGAAAACAAAATGATGATTATTGTACAGAATTGGCCTCAAAACCGGAAAATCGACTTGAAAGGAAAGGTTATAAAAACAAAGTTTTTAATGAACCCATGTATTCGAAATGTATGGAGGACGGCGGAACCCCGACTTATGGCACTTATACGTCAAGGCAGGCGGAAAAACGGCGAGAAGAGCGGAGAGCGCGCGGAAAAAGAGTAATGTGAATGCCGGTCCAAATATGCGTGATAATAGTAATAATTGCATGGAATACCGCTGAACCCCGATTTATATAACTTATGTAGCAAGGTAGGAGGAAAAACGTGATGCTAAAGCAAAGAGCATGCGGGGAGATATTTTTATAATAATGCTATATCTGGTATAGATTTGAAAATAGTCATTGCAGTATGACAAACTGCAGAAACTATTGACAGGTTAAATTGAATTATGGTTAGTATTCAATAAGATATTCGTATATGAAAAGAAAGATTTTAACAATATGATCCGGTTATAAATCGTACCAATAGCAGTCATCACCGAAGTATTTTAAATATGGGGAAAAAATGCAGATCCGCCGCGCTAAAATCAAATTATTGTGGTTAACAGGCTTAAGTTTACTATTTACAGGTTGCAGTATATCTGATTGGTATAATGGCTATTATGTAGAAAGATCTTCAATTAAAGAATATCTTAAAGAGAGTGAGGCTTACTTAAATGCCGAATCACCAGAAAAGAAAGAATTAAGAAAACAAAATGCTGCATATTGTACAGAATTGGCTTCTAAACCGGAAAATCGACTTGAAAGGAAAGGTTATAAAAACACAGTTTTTAATGAACCCATGTATCGTCGGTGCATGGAAGATCGTGGAACCCCGACTTATGGTACTTATTTAGCAATACAGGCGGAAAAACGTGATGCTGAGCGGAGAGCGCGCGGAAAAAGAGTAATGTGAATTCCGGCCAAATATGCGTGATAATAATAATTGCATGGAATACCGCTGCACCCCGATTTATATAACTTATGTAGCAAGGTAGGAGGAAAAACGTGATGCTAAAGCAGAGAGCGTGCGGGGAGATATTTTTATAATAATGCTATATCTGATATAAATTTGAAAATAGTTATTGCAGTATGACAAACTGCAATAACTATTGTCAGGATAAATTGAATTATGGTTAGTATTCAATAAGATATTCGTATATGAAAAAAAAGATTTTAACAATATGATCCGGTTATAAATCGTACCAATAGCAGTCATCACCGAAGTATTTTAAATATGGGGAAAAATGCAGTTCCGCCGCGCTAAGATCAAATTATTGTGGTTAACAGGCTTAAGTTTACTATTCACAGGTTGCAATATATCTGATTGGTATAATGGCTATTATGTAGAAAGATCTTCAATTAAAGAATATCTTAAAGAGAGTGAGGCTTACTTAAATGCCGAATCACCAGAAAAGAAAGAGTTAAGAAAACAAAATGCTGCATATTGTTCAGAATTGGCTTCTAAACCGGAAAATCGACTTGAAAGGAAAGGTTATAAAAACACAGTTTTTAATGAACCCATGTATCGTCGGTGCATGGAAGACCGAGGAACCCCGACTTATGGTACTTATTTAGCAATACAGGCGGAAAAACGTGATGCTGAGCGAAGAGCGCGCGGAAAAAGAGTAATGTGAGTTCTGGCCAAAACCTGATTAAAGGAAAAACCATGATTAACAGCCGTTTATTAATCATAACCGGTCTTATACTGCTATTAAGCGGTTGCAATATATCTGATTAATATAAAGGCTATTATGTAGAAAAAACTTTAATAAAAAATACATTAACTGTCAGAGTTAACGCAATCGATTGTGCGAATAACAGTGGCGTTGTGGTAGAACCAATCTATTTTTTATCATGACTATAGTACTCAAACTTTAGAATGATACGTTACCTAATGATTAATAAAAATAATAAATGAATTTTGTCAAAAAATAATATACTATAACAAAATTATATAAATTTACTCTAACAGAGAATATGAACGATAGAATAGATACCGAACGCCCACTTGTAAAATATTTTCTAAAGTTAATCGGTCCTTTTGTGCTGGGACTATGTTTATTTAGTATAATCGGTGATTTTAATGCTAAATACAAGAAATATATACCTTTACAAAAAAAAGCTGAGTATCTATTGTCGTTAAATTGTCCAGATAAGAAGTGTATTACAGAAGGGAAAATTATATTTTATGACCATGCCAGAAGCAAATATAAAACATTTAAGCCACCGATTTATCGTTATCAGTATTATTTTGAAGTAAATGGAATAACTTATAGAAACAATAATTTATTGGTTTTTAGTGAAGGATATTTTTTTACTGGAATGCGTTATTACCCTGGAAATAACGAATCAGCGTATAGCAGTGAAACAATCATTTACGATCCGAATAATCCAAATATAAATCTACCCTTGGAGTATGCTAAAGTTCTTCCTAAAATTCCAAACCCTTATGCGCAATATGAAAATATATTCATGCTAATTATGGCTTTAGTTATGAATTATGGTTTGTATTTTTATAAAGAATAAAAAATTCGTATTTTTCAATTTAAATAGACGATCATGGTTGTTCACATGACGTAAAAGATATTAAATAAATTTTTATGCACTGGCGGAAAAACGTGATGCTGAGCGGAGAGCGCGCGGAAAAAGAGTAATGTGAATTCCGGCCAAAACCTGATTAAATGAAAAACCATGATTAACAGCCGTTTATTAATCATAACCGGTCTTATACTGCTTTTAAGCGGTTGCAATATATCTGATTAATATAAAGGCTATTATGTAGAAAAAACTTTAAAAAATACATTAGCTGTCAGAGTTAACGCAATCGATTGTGCGAATAACAGTGGCGTTGTGGTAGAACCAATCTATTTTTTATCATGACTATAGTACTCAAACTTTAGAATGATACGTTACCTAATGATTAATAAAAATAATAAATGAATTTTGTCAAAAAATAATATACTATAACAAGATTATATAAATTTACTCTCACAGAGAAATGAACGATAGAATAGATACTGAACGCCCACTTGTAAAATATTTTATAAAGTTAATAGGTCCTTTTATGCTGGGACTATGTTTATTTAATATAATCGGTGATTTTAATGCTAAATATAAGAAATATATACCTTTACAAAAAAAAGCTGAGTATCTATTGTCGTTAAATTGTCCAGATAAGAAGTGTATTACAGAAGGGAAAATTATATTTTATGACCATGCCAGAAGCAAATATAAAACATTTATGCCACCGATTTATCGTTATCAGTATTATTTTGAAGTAAATGGAATAACATATAGAAACAATAATTTATTGGTTTTTAGTGAAGGATATTTTTTTACTGGAATGCGTTATTACCCTGGAAATAACGAATCATCCTATAGCAGTGAAACAATCATTTACGATCCGAATAATCCAAATATAAATCTACCTTTGGAGTATGCTAAAGTTCTTCCAGAAATTCCAAACCCTTATGCGCAATATGAAAATATTTTCATGCTAATTATGGCTTTAGTGATGAATTATGCTTTGTATTTTCATGAAGAATAAAATATTCGTAATTTTCAATTTAAATAGACGATCATGGTTGTTCACATGACGTAATAGATATTAAATAAATTTTTATGAAATGGCGGAAAAACGGCGAGAAGAGTTGAGAGCGCGCGGAAAAAGAGTAATGTGAATTCCAGCCAAAACCTGATTAAATGAAAAACCATGATTAACAGCCGTTTATTAATCATAACCGGTCTTGTACTGCTTTTAAGCGGGTGCAATATATCTGATTAATATAAAGGCTATTATGTAGAAAAAACTTTAATAAAAAATACATTAACTGTTAGGGTTAACGCAATCGATTGTGCGAATAACAGTGGCGTTGTGGTAGAACCAATTCTTTTTTTTCATCATGATATTGTACTCAAGCTTTAAACCGACACGTTACCTAATGATTAATAAAAATAATAAATGAATTCTGTCAAAAAATAATATATTATAACAAAATTATATAAATTTAAATTAACAGAGAATATGAACGATAAAATAGATACTGAACGCCCACTTGTAAAATATTTTATATTGTTAATAGGCCCTTTTATGCTGGGGCTGAGTTTTCTTTGTATAATCGGTAGTTTTAATGGTAAATACAAGAAATATATACCTTTACAAAAAAAAGCAGAGTATCTATTGTCGTTAAATTGTCCAGATAAGAAGTGTATTACAGAAGGGAAAATCATATTTTATGACCAAGTCAGAGGCTCTTATAAATCAAATTTGCCGCCGATTTATCGTTATCAGTATTATTTTGAAGTAAATGGAATAACATATAGAAACAATAATTTATTGGTTTTTAGTGAAGGATATTTTTTTAAAGGAATGCGTTATTATCCTGGACGTAACGACTCAGCGTATAGCCCTGAAACAATCATTTACGATCCGAGTAATCCAGATATAAATCTACCCTTGGAGTATGCTAAAGTTCTTCCTGAAATTCCTAACCCTTATGCACAATATGAAAATATTTTCATTCTGGTTATAGCTTTAGTGATGAATTATGCTACGTATTTTCATAAAGAATAAAATATTCCTAATTTTCATTTAAATAGATAATCATGTTTGTTCACATGACGTAATAGATATTAAATAAATTTTATGCACTAACGAAAACAAGAGCTAAAACAGACAAGAATTCGTGGAATATAGTTTTTGAATTGGTATTAATGAGCAAAGTATATTGTCATAGGCGGATACATCAATATGATTTTTTGCAGAAGACATGATGATATCTTTGACTCGCTGTATTTATACCGTCATAAAATTTTGACAGTAAAAATTGTCATGTTTAAGAAAATCCATTTATCAAAAAAGTCTCGATGAGTTGATTATCAGGCTTTCTCAACCAAATTTACCAATTATGCTGTTATCCGGCATGTTGAATTGGGTCTTATTTAGAAAGATGGAGAAAAATAATAAAATTTTGGTTAATGATTATGATAAATAAATTATTGTATTATATTAAACACATCCAAATGATTTAAAGTAAATCATGATTTTTAATAATTATTTTATTCAAATAGTTTAGTGCAAATGATGACTTTAATCGCTATCGCCATCTATATTTTGCGTCAATGTAGAATAAAGCAATGACTTTCTTAGCATGTGTAACAAAGTAAGCAATCATGCTTTGTATTTAGTTGTTAGGGAATATTTGTATACTTTGGGTATAACTGTTATTCAGTCAATTCGGAAAATAGTCATGCAAATAAAAACTGTGTTTACCTATTGTGAGTGGGGCTATTTTTAATTGCTTGTGCGCTCATTCGTGTTATACCTAAATTTAATCCAGATGTTGATAATAGTTTAAAAGCAAGTCTGATAGGTAAACTTTAAAAATTAGAGGGTAAACAGATTTTAGTAGGGAGAGTTAGAAGTGCGAGCCTATGGTGATAAAGAATTACGGACAGATCAAGATATTGATATGTTAAATATGCTGTTAATCTAATTGTCGAGATTATTGAGTGGTGTAGTGGCATTGATCATTGCTTGAACAATGAAGGTGAGTTAATTAGCGCTCTTATCCGATGCGTTTGATTAGCATATTCATCCGGTAAATGTAGTTGAATTAGCTATCAAATAGACGCCCAGTCACTATTACTGTATTTGAAGTTAAATAATTTACTCTGGCTGTGATTTGCTTATTGCATCACTTTATCTTTAAGCAAAAGTTAGGCAGGACCAAATTGTTGGTTATATTTTTACTAAGCTAAGATATACATAGCAGATTAATAAATTTGATCAATATTGCAAGCTATTGTGGATAACAGATAAATTCCAGAAAAGCCTGTTTGTTTAACAGACTTTTGGGCTGGAATTGGATTATTTAATTATATCGGATATACCGTTAGCCATTGGCCTGGTTCAATGTTTGTTTCGGCAGGAATATCAATCAATACTTGTGCCTGTACACAGCCAGACAGCATATGTGAACCTTGCTTGATCAGTGGTTGTACTTCTGGTCCAGTATCCGTAAAGCGTAATGTACCGCGAAGAAATTGGCGGCGTTTTTGCTGATTAGGCAAGATGGTGAAGGCTGCTTTGGCTTGGTAACTTTGGGGCAGTGCATCGGTTTGGAGGCGACCAGCTGCATTGTGTAGTGCAGGGAGACCAAGCAATTTGAAGGTAACAAAGCTGGCAACTGGATTACCAGGTAATAGCATAATCTGACAGTGTTTGATCCTACCCCAACCAAAGGGTTTACCCGGTTTGATGGCTAATTTCCATTGTTCGATGCGGCCGAGTTGGGCGATTGCTGGTTTAACAAAGTCGCGATCACCGACTGAGGCACCGCCAGAAATGATGATACTGTGATTGGTGCTCGCGGCTTGAGCAAGAGTAGTGGTGATGGTGTCCAAATCATCTGGCAAAATACCTCCATCAATGGGTTCGATAAAGGCGTGTTGCTTTAGCTCGGCGAACAGCATGGGGCGGTTGCAGTCGTAGATTTGGTTTTGTTTTCGATCGCTATTATCGCTGACTAATTCATCTCCAGTGGTGAAGATAATGACACGTAATTTTTGATAAACCTGTAATTGTCTGGCTCCTTGTGCAGCAGCTAATCCAATTGCTTGTGCATTTAAAAAGGCACCATTTTGCAGCAGGGTATCTCCTTGATGAAGCTCTTCACCCTGATAACGGATGTTTTCACCAGCTTTGGGCATTTGAGTGCTTTTAATACTATCAGCAATGATGCTAATATTTTCCTGCATGATAACTGCATCGGTATTTTCTGGAATTCGGGCTCCAGTATAAATACGTACGGCCTGACCAGACTGCAATTTGATTTGCTGTGGGTCCCCGGCAGCCACAGTACCTATTAGTTGCCATTCTTTAGATTTCAATCCACAAATAGCATAGCCATCCATGGCGCTGTTGTTAAAAGCGGGCGCATCCAGACTGGCACTAAGTGTTTGCGCCAGTATGCGACCTGATGCCTGATCGATTGGAATTGTTTCGCTTTCAACGATACGGCCGGCTTGTTGTAATAGGTTCTGCTGACCTTGATAAAAATCCATCATGGTTTGTTACTCCCTAGCGCAGCTGGCAAACATGGCGCTATTGTTGTAATTGGTGAAGGGGATGCTATTGTTAAAGGTTACGATACTATGTGGGTAGGGTTCGATGATTGAGCGCATGCTGTGTTTACCTGTACTGTTGAGTTGCTGTTCAACTTTTGTCAGATGATGACGACGCATTTGGCAGACGATAGGATGCTGCTTGCTGGGGTCGGCGGCATAGACAATATGAAGTTCAGGTTGGTGATGCAATTGCTGATAAAGATGTTCGATGATGTTGCTGGTAATGAAAGGCAAATCACAAGGCACAATTTGTATGAAATCGATCTGAGGTGGCAACAGGGTTGCTGCGCTGATGATGCCGGCTAACGGTCCCATGTGACGATATGTTGGTAAGTCAGAGCAGACGGGATAACCATATTGCTGGATCAATGTTATATCACGATTTGCACTAATGATAATGTGTTCACTACAATCTTTGATTTGCTGTATCACCTGCTGAAGCATAGGTTGCCCATGAAGCATCATTAATGCTTTGTTGGCGCCTCCGACACGTTTACCCAGTCCGCCAGCGAGAATAATTATTCCAAGTTTAGAATTTATTGCCATGATAAGGTATGTTGCTGATCGCTTTGTTTCATGTCTACCCAGCGTTGCTCGCCATTAATATAGTATTCTTTTTTCCAGAATGGTGCTTCAGTTTTCAGAAAATCCATGATGAAACGATTTGCTAAGTAAGCCTCATGCCGGTGGCTGCTGGCTGTGAGGACTAAAACGATTGGCGCACCAACTGCAAGTTCTCCTACGCGGTGAATCACGCAGGCATAGGTTAATGACCAGCGTTGTGCCGCTTGGGTAATAATTTTGCTGATCTCATGTTCGGTTACTATGGGCATATGGGTCAAATGTAAATGGCTTAAGGGGTTTTGTGGCTGATCGTTACCGCGAACGAGTCCGACAAAGCTCACTAATGCGCCAATATCATCTGCATAGCTTTGTGCTTGTGAGATTTCCTCAGCCAGATTGAATTCTTCAGTCTGTATGACGATGCGTGTATGCAAGTTAGCCTCCTGTTACCGGTGGCAGCAGGGCTATGTTGTCGCCATCTTTTAATTCGGTGTTGGTATGTTGGATGACGTTATTCACAGCAATTTTGTAGACTTTTTCGCCCGCAAGCACTTGTTGCCATGGTTCGCCACGCTGGCGTAAATGGCTCAGTAATGCATCGCTATCGGGAAAGTTAAAATCGATCTGTTCTTGTGTCAGTCCCAGCTCTTCGGCAAAACGTGCCAAATAGGTAACGGTAATCATGTTGGCTATGGTTAATTGAATAAAGTTTTATTATGCCGTGTTTTTCGTTTTTTTGGGCAGATAGGGGAAATAAAATGCATTTGGATTCTGCTCTGATTCTGGGATAAAATGGGTTTTTCTTAATAGCTGCAAGACTTTGTCTTTTACTACAATGATTTCTCTATTAAAAGGCAATTATCTCACACATGTTGATTGACCGCTTCCATAGACGTATTGATTATTTACGCATTTCGGTGACTGATAAATGTGATTTACGTTGTTCTTATTGTATTCCACAAGGGTTTACTGAGTTTGAGAAACCGGCAAATTGGCTGTCTTTTGCAGATATAGAACGGGTTGTTGGTGCTTTTGCTCGTTTAGGTGTATCGCGTTTCCGGTTAACCGGTGGTGAACCATTGTTGCGCAAAAATTTGTCTCAACTGGTGGCCAATCTGGCGGTATTGTCTGGGGTAGAGGATTTGTCGTTGACGACTAATGGGACGCAATTGAGTCGCTTCGCGTACGATTTGCGTCACGCCGGACTTAATCGGCTCAATGTCAGTCTGGATTCTTTGCGCCGTGAATGTGTGCAGACTATTTCAGGCAAGGATAGTTATGAGCAGGTCATTAAAAGTCTGCAGGTGGCTCGTGCTGCTGGGTTTGAGCAAATCAAGATTAATATGGTTGCCTTACCGGGGGTCAATATTGATGATATTGAGGAAATGGTTGGTTTTTGTATCGCCAATGGGTTCATTTTGCGTCTAATTGAAGTGATGCCAATGGGGAAAAGCGGTTGGAAACAAGATTATTTCAATTTGTTGGAATTAATCGAAAATCTCCGTCCGAAATATCAGTTACATAAATCTAATCGTATTTATGGTGGTGGACCGGCCAAATATTGGGAAAGTGCTGATGGTCGATTTACTTTAGGTCTGATTACTCCACGATCACAACACTTTTGCGCAACTTGTAATCGGGTTCGCATGACTGTAGATGGTACGCTATATTTGTGTCTGGGACAGGAGCATAGTGTCGCTTTAAAACCATTACTGCAAGCTGGATGCTCTGATGCTGAATTGGAACAGGCGATAAGGCAGGCGATTGATTTAAAACCGGAAAAGCATGAATTTAATGAACACCCTGAAAAGATAATACGAATTATGGCGAAAACTGGTGGTTAAGTATTTTAAAAAAATTAATGAAAAGTACTTGGTTGCAGATAAATAATATTTTGTCCTTATCGATCACCAAAAACAATGAAGATTGGGTCTGAAATAGGTTTATAAGCGTAGTTAAACTGATGATAATCAGATTATCGCCCATAAGCCATGATGATAAGAAATATGTCTGATTCTATATTACACGAGCTTGACAGTTTGCTAAAAAAAAGCCATTAAATCGCTGCTAAGCCACCACCATAAATGATCTTATTTAAGGGAAGTGCTCATGGTTTAGCTGAAATTTTTACTTGTCGGTATATTTTCGCGAGTCCCCAATCAGGATAGTGAGAGGTAAGTTGGTTTTGCCCGAGCATGAGTAATTGTAAGGTTTGGTCGAAGTTGCAATGCTGCGGGGATGGCCGCATTTATGCTCTGCATTGCAGTTTTGTATTCTGTGTTGTAATCAGCAGGAATTGTTGCTATGGCAGATTAGGTAGTCAGTTTTGAAGCTGTTTGGTTTGCAGCTGAATAGTTAATCAAAAAGGCTGGGGCTTGATCATGATAAAAACTCTGGCAGAGGCTGGTATTCACGCTGTAGCAATAGTGAATGGTGTCAATTTATGCTAAATCTACTCTGGAGCAAAATCATTCGATCCAGTTGTCAGCGAAGATGGTGACTATTTTATGTTGTGTCTGCTTTTTAAGGAATGAGTCGAGCTCAATTCTTCCTCGGATAAATTAAGCTAGATCGTGATAATGGTTGCGGCTGGTGTGCGCCATGCTATTTTTAATCTGTCATGTCAGTATCAACGTTGCACAGGGCTATTTATTGCAAGTAAAAAGGCGACAACCACTTTAATATAGATCTTTTTTCAGACTAATTGAATTTGAGCTCATACAGATCATTTTGGCGGCAGATTGTTATGGTTTATTTATGAGTATGACGCATGTATTGACACTATGCGTCTCTTTTATGCTAGCTTATGGATTATATTGGTCTTTTCGTCTCATTTTTTGAATATTATGCTGGTTTTGTACCCTATGAGATCAGTTATACTGTAATAATTTGCCAAATACTCTTGCATGCTAGGGTATTTCACAGTTTAATGTCGAATTATTGATGGCTGTACCGGAGAAATCTGGCTAGTTATGTTTCTTTGGTAGTCTGTATAAACTTATGGGAAAGATGGATGAAAAAGTTTTGGATGTTGTCGGCCATCATGGGCTTGATATTGTTTGCCTGCACTGATGCTGGTACATCAAATAAAGATTCAGCGACTGTTCAGAAAACGACGAATCATACTGATCAGCTAAATATTTATAACTGGTCAGATTATGTTGATCCTGATACGGTGAAAGCATTTGAAAATAATAATCATATCAAAGTTCGTTATGATTATTATGACAGCAATGAGACGCTGGAAGCCAAGATTCTAATCGGTCGATCCGGTTATGATTTGGTGGTGCCGTCGATTGCCAATGTAGGACGAGAAATTAAAGCTGGCGCTTATCAGCCTATTAATAAAAGTCAGTTGTCTTATTACAATGATATTGACCCGAATTTATTAAAAATGATGGATAAGGTTGATCCAGGTAATCAATATGCCGTGCCCTATTTTTGGGGGATTAATACCATCGGGATCAATCAAACTCAAGTTGAGAAAGCCCTTGGGGGTGAATTACCGGATAATCTTTGGGATTTGGTGTTTAATCCAGAATATACTCATAAGTTGAAAAATTGTGGTATTTCTCTTTTTGACAGTCCAACTGAATTGTATCCGCTGGCACTACATTACCTCGGTAAAGATCCCAACAGCAGTGATCCAGAAGATATCAAAGCTGCCACGAATTTGATTAAGTCGGTGCGCGATGATGTGAAACGTTTTAGTTCATCTGGATACATCGATGACATGGCTCGTGGTGATATTTGTGTGGCAACTGGGTATGGCGGTGATTTAAATATTGCTAAAAAGCGTGCTAAAGATGCCAATAGTGGAGTGGAATTAAAGGTATTGGTGCCTAAGGAAGGAGTCGGTATCTGGATTGACTCTTTTATGATTCCCAAAGATGCGCAAAATGTTGCCAATGCTTTGAAGTATATTAACTATACTTTGGATGCAAAAGTGTCTGCCAAAAATGGCTCATATGTGACCTTTGCTCCTGCAACGACTACTGCTAAGGCATTAATGGATAAGTCTTTAACATCTGATCCGAGCATATTTCCACCTAAAGAAATTTTGGATAAAAGTTTTGTGGTTTCACCAAAATCTCAGGATGCGGTAAGATTGGCTGTACGACTGTTTCAACAGGTGAAGGCTGGTCAGTAGCGGTATTTGAATCTGAAGTTTCTGTGCAAAAAAGTGAGCTTTTATGCTCATTTTTTTTGTGCTGATATTTTAGCGGTTGGCTAGATACTGCTGGTGTTTTTGCAACACGGCGATTAAGGGGGGCTGTTGCAAATTTGCATCTGAATCGAAGGTTGTTTAAGCATAATTTTGAGGATATGTAGATTAATTGCCGCAAATTTGACCTTGCAAAAAAAATTTTTGAATTATTTAAACAAGATCAAGATTTAATAGATTGGTATTGATCATAATTTTCCAGTTGATGATACTGTGCATTGATGTGCGGATGAGGTAATTCAAGATATTTAATTACATTAAATATCAATAATTTAATTTATTAATCTGAAAATGTTCGGGAATTATTTGACATAAACAGGAATTTTAGGGAAGGGTGTATTGAGGTTAAATTAATTTATTTGTTAACTTTTTAATAAAATCATCAATTACTTTAAATATATGATTTTTCGCTATATTGTATTAAAAGCAAATAGGTTTTATGGTGGCTATTATTAGGGAATCTATAACAATACACCCAATAATTTAATATAGATATTTGTTTTTAATGAATATCTGTATTAGGTCAAATATCTATGAAATTGAGTAATTGATCAGATTGAAATATGTTACTGTAGGGGTCCTAGTATTTTTTAAATATATTTAAATAATTTAAAATTCTTATACCCAATTGTTAAAAAATTGAAATATAATTTCAAGACAACGTTCCTATTTAAAAAAAGATTGAAATTTATTTATTTTCAATTGAATTCTATTTAAACTAGATACGATTTTTTGCCTGAACTATTGAGATAATATTATGAATAAATCCAAAATGTGGAAGTTGGGTGTTTTAATTCTCATCCCTCTTATCATCTTTCTCATTCCGCCACCGGAAGGCTTACCTGTACTGGCTTGGCGATTGTTTGGTCTTTACCTGACTGCAATTGTCGGTTTGGTGCTCAAACCTTATTCTGAGCCTGTTATTTTGCTTGGATCTGTTGCTGCATCCGCAGTGACTATTGGTAATACAGCAGTGCCAAAAGAACAAGCCATTAAAATGGGTCAAGTGCTTAGTGGCTATCAATCAGGTACTACCTGGCTAGTTTTTGCTGCATTTACGCTGAGTGCGGCATTTGTCACTACTGGTCTAGGTAAACGTATCGCCTATTACTTGATCGGTAAAATGGGTAGCACCACACTGGGTCTAGGCTATGTAACCGTATTTCTGGATTTGCTGATTGCACCGGCTACGCCATCAAATACTGCCCGTGCTGGTGGTATTGTGTTTCCGATTATTAACAGTGTGGCCAGTGCGCTGGGTTCTGATCCAGTAACGAGTCCGCGTAAGGCTGGTCATTATTTGATGATCAATGTCTACATGGTAACTAAAACCACCAGTTACATGTTCCTGACTGCCATGGCGCCCAATGCATTGGCTCTATCTATGATGGCTCCAATCTTGAAGATTGATTTGAGTTGGGGTCAATGGGCTTTGGCCGCCGCTGTACCTGGACTGATCTGTCTGTTACTGACTCCTCTGGTGATCTACTTCTGTTATCCACCTGAACTGAAAAAGGTGAATAACAAAGAAATTTCAGCTAAAGGTCTGCAGGAACTGGGTCCAATGAAAAAATCTGAGAAAATGCTGGCCGTGCTGTTCATCATGGCTTTGGGCGGCTGGATTTTTTCAAAACAATTAGGTATGGATGCCTCTACTGTAGCATTGTGCGTAATGGCTACTGCGTTAATTATCAATGTGGTTACCTGGGATGATGTCCTGAAAAATAAAGGTGGCTGGAACACTTTAATTTGGTACGGTGGCATCATTGGTTTGTCTTCTACTTTGACTAAAGCCGGTTTCTTCGCTTGGTTGGCGGAGACCTTGCAAGCTAATCTAAATTTTGGCGATCATAATACCCTTGCTTTACTGTCTATCCTGTTGCTGAGTGTAGCCATTCGTTATCTGTTTGCGTCTGGTGGTGCCTATGTAGCAGCCATGGTTCCAGTATTTGCAACTGTCGGTTCCGTAGCTGGAGCTAACCCAATGTTGCTGGCATTAGGATTGTTATTCTCCAATGCCTACGGTGGTGCCATGACTCACTATGGTGGTGCAGCTGCTCCGATTATTTTCGGTGCCGGATACAACGATACCAAAACATGGTGGATTGTCGGTGCGATTATCGGATTTGGTAGTTTGATTATTCACTGTACTGTTGGTATTGCATGGTGGGAACTGCTCATGTCTATGGGTTTAATTGGTAAATAATTTTAGCTTTACCTTTGAGAAAACGGGGAGATTTATTCCCCGTTTTTTTATATGGGTTAATCATTGGGGTAATTAAGCTTGCCATGCTTAAAATGGTTTGAGGGTGTTTTTTGTTTGGAGGCTTTGTTTAGGAATAGTTGGCGGATTGTATGGTAAAGAAATGAATTTAATAAATGTGATTAGACAGCAATGATGTGAATAATTATTTTGGGTTACTGTTTAAATCGATGCTGCCAGAATATGCTGGAAACTCTTATAATAAGCATTGATTGCCGATGTTGTTGCAGTGGCAAAAATGGCTACTTAAATTATTATGTACCCAAATGTAACAGGTAAGGTTGATAGTAATAGGGTTTAAATGTTAGTTTGCTCATGTTTTGAGTGGTTGTTTAATCGGTAATCCAAAACTCGATATCTATCTATGGTATAAATGTTGCTGTTTGGGGTGAATGATCAAGTTGATTCACCAGCAATTGGAAATGGATGATTATGAAAATTTTAATTTGTAATGATGATGGTTATTTGGCCGAGGGGATAGCAACACTGGCGCGAACTGCGGAGAAATTTGCCGAAATACGAGTAGTTGCTCCGGAAAGTGATCAAAGTGGAGTCAGTAATTCATTTACATTGAATCGTCCATTAACAATTAAACAAGCAAGTAACGGATTTTATTTTGTCAACGGCACGCCGACTGATTGTATTCATGTTGCTATGCATACGATGGCAGACTTTAAGCCTGATTTGGTGATAACTGGCATCAATCATGGCGCTAATATGGGTGACGATGTCCTATATTCTGGTACGGTTGCAGCTGCAACGGAAGCTTATTTGATGGGAATTCCTTCTCTGGCTTTTTCGTTGTGTGATCGAAGCGGTCAATATTGGAGAACAGCAGAAAAGGTTGCAACAACTATATTGCAAAAAGTTTGTGGAGAGCTGCCAACTGAGCCCGTATTATGGAATATTAATATTCCGCCAGTTTCGGAAAATGAAATAAAAGGTATAAGGGTAGTCAGACTTGGGCGACGTCATCATGAACATTGTATCGTTCCTTCAAAAAATCCACGTGGGGAAATCATGTATTGGATTGGCGGTGTAGGCAATGCCGATACCAGTAAAGCGGATACGGATTTTGCCGACAATCATGCTGGATATGTAACCATCACGCCGATAAATTTGGATTTAACTGACTATCAACAAATGGGAAGTGTCCATTCATTTGTACAGGACATCAAGTGGTGAATAAAGTGGGTCAGGGTGCGGGTTGGACCGGATTTGAGTTACGTCGAGCACGCATGGTGGCGCGCTTGCGTCAGATGGGTATAACGCGCGAAGAAGTATTAGAAGCAATGGTGACTGTACCCAGACATTTGTTTGTTGAAGAGGCATTGAGATCGCGAGCCTATGATGATATGTCGTTGCCGTTGGGACTCGGGCAGACTATTTCCCAGCCCTATACGGTGGCCGTCATGACTCAGTTACTTTTTGCCAAACGCCCAATTAATGTTAATCAGCGTATTTTGGAAATTGGCACAGGATGTGGTTATCAGACAGCTATTTTACAAGCACTAAAAATTAAAGAAATTTATTCTATCGAGCGTATACGGTCTTTGCATGAGCGTGCCAAGCAGAATTTACGCGCAGTACGATTACAGTCACAGGCGCGTTTAGTCTGTGGAGATGGTTATCTTGGTTTACCTCAGCAAGCGCCCTTTGATGGCATTATGCTCACAGCAGCTCCCAAGGAAGTGCCATTGCCATTGTTGCAACAACTGGCAATCGGTGGGCGTATGGTTTTGCCTTTAGATGAAGGCGGTATTCAGTTTTTATGGGTCATTGATAAAACTGCTAAAGGTTTTCAGGAAACTTGTGTACAAAAAGCGTTGTTTGTACCCTTGGTTAATGATAATTGATGTTTACACGTCCTAATCACGATTTTAAAAATTGCCATTATTTTTAACTTATTGATTATACTATACAATTATATTATTAAGGTATAAGCTATGGGATAGCTGACAGCAGATTGTCTTTGTTTCCCTAAAGGATAAGTTATGATGAATGTAGCCGTTTTTGTAGCCCCTGGCAAAGTAGAAATTCGTCAGATGCCCAAGCCGACCATACAGCAACCCACCGATGCAATTATTCGTATTGTTCGTTCGTGTGTTTGTGGATCGGATCTTTGGTGGTTTAGGGGCATTAGTTCGCGTCAAGCTAATTCTACAATAGGTCATGAAGCTATAGGTATTGTAGAAGAAGTGGGGAGTGAGGTAACTCACGTTAGGGCGGGTGACTTTGTTATTGCCCCCTTTACCCATGGTTGTGGACATTGTGTAGCTTGTAAAGCTGGATTTGATGGTAATTGCCTGAATCAGGAAGAAGGGGGTAATGGTGGATATCAGGGAGAATATTTGCGTTTCACTAATGCAGATTGGGCATTAGTTAAGATCCCTGGTCAACCTGAAGATTACTCAGATTCGGTATTGAATTCTCTTTTGACATTAGCTGATGTTATGGCTACGGGTTACCATGCTGCGGCCAGTGCTGAAGTAAAAAAAGGGGATACTGTAGTGGTTATGGGTGATGGTGCGGTTGGTCTGTGTGGCGTGATTGCAGCCAAAATGCGAGGTGCCACACGTATCATTGCCATGAGTCGACATGCAGACCGTGCTCAACTGGCCAAAGAATTTGGCGCGACTGATATTGTTCCGGAACGAGGAGAAGAGGCTGTCAAAAGGGTAATAGATTTGACTCATCTTTCAGGTGCTGATGCTGTGTTGGAATGCGTTGGCACACAAGAATCTTTGCAAACGGCAATTCATATTACCAGACCAGGCGCGATTGTTGGCTGTGTGGGCGTACCTCATGACTCTGACCTTCAAAGGAGTGATATTTTTTGGCGTAATGTTGGGTTGCGTGGAGGAATTGCTAGTGTAACCACTTACGATAAAAATCAGTTATTGCAAGCTGTTTTGAATGGAGAGATACAACCGGGTAAGGTGTTTACGCAGCGTTTTAATCTCTTGGATATACAGGCAGCCTACGAAGCGATGGATCAACGGCAAGCAATTAAATCTTTATTGGTTATTGGTCAGTAATAGAGTATTACCCCACCACAGATAAAGATCTGTGGTGGGGTAATGTTTAGGTAGTTAAGTGAGTTGAATTTTTACTTTTAAATTCAAACGATACCTTTCATTCCTTCATGTGTATACCGTTCCCCTTGAATTTGAATGCTGTTTTTCAAATCATTCAATGTTTTGATATCAGTTTCATCCAATTGCAGTAAGCTAGCCTGATTATTTTCAAGCAGGTATTTTTCATTTTTGGTTCCTGGAATCGGAACTATGTGTTCCCATTGAGCCAATAACCATGCTAAGGCGATTTGTCCCAAGGTGCAATTGTACTTGGTACTCATGGGTTCTAAGACTTGTAGCAATTGTTTGTTATGCTCAAAATTACCATCCTGAAAGCGGGGATTGGTACGCCGGAAATCATTCTCAGGTAAACTGTCTTTACTTTGAATCCGTCCAGTTAAAAATCCTCGCCCTAATGGAGAATAGGGTACCAGTCCGATATTGTATTTTTTAAGCAAAGGGATAATTTCTTCTTCAATATCTCTGGTCCACAATGAATATTCAGTTTGTATTACATCCACAGGATGAACGGCAAAAGCTTTTTCTAAAACAGGTGCAGAAACTTCACATAATCCAATATTAGCAATTTTGCCCGCTTGTTTCAGCTCAGCCAAGGTTTGCATGGTTTCTTCGATCTGAGCATTTGGATCAATACGGTGGATATAATACAAATCAATCTGTTCAATACCCAGTCTGGCGAGGGATTCGTCACAGCTTTTTTTGATGTAGCTAGGTTGATTATTGATGTTGCGGCTGTAGCCAGTGGTATTATTTCGATCGATGCCGCATTTTGTGGCAATGGTTAAATTGTGCCGTTCTGAAGCGGGTAATGTTTTCAATACTGATCCGATAAGCTTTTCATTTTCACCACGGCCGTACATGTCTGCAGTATCAATTAACGTTACACCGCTTTCAATAACTTTATGCAGTACCTTTTGTGCCTGTGCTGTGTCAATATCACCATAAAATTCGCTTAATCCCATTGCACCATAGCCAATGGCTGATACGGTTAAATGTTGACCGAGTTTTCGTTGTGGCATTTTATGAGTCATTATTTATTATCCTATGTGTATAAGTTATCTCATGCTTTTATTCGGATAAACTTCATATCTGGATAAAATCACAAGCTAATAATCTTGTTGCTGCTGTCAGTGATGGTAATAAATAAATGATTGCAGGAGAAATACGAAATTGTTGATATTAAAAATATATCAATACGGATTTTTTTTTAAACATAAATTAATGCATTTATTCAATATATTCTGTTTCTGTTCTGTTTTTTTGTAAAAATTCGATCATTGATTTTATGGTTGGATTGTCATCATTTGACTGATGCCAGAGCAGATGCATATCTAAAGCTAGTTGTTTTTCATATTCAAGCGTCAATTTTTTATAAACTGCTCCTTGTATGTGCGCCTGTGCCATGGATTGTGGCAATAACAGCATACCTCTGCCCATAGCGATTTCCATCAGCATGGTGAGGAAGTTAGGTAATTTTGGTTGCATTGCTATAGGTTTGGATAGATGGCTCATTACCCTGATTAATTTTTCGTACAAATCAGGATTTTGATAACGTTTGCAGCAGTATAAGGGTAAATCTACCACGGTATTTAAATCTATGCGCTCCTGAGAACTGGCTGGATGATGTTCTGGTAGTGCTAAGACTAAGGGCTCTTGATATACCAAGAGGCTATTTACCTGTTTGTTATTGTTTTTGTAGTCAGAAACAATCACTAAATCTATATTTTTTTTGGTGAATTCTGCTATTAGCTCTTTTGAGGAATAGTCTTGTTGCAAGATATCGATTTGTTGCTGAAAATGAGTGGTGAAATTGCGCAGTAAGGGGATGAAGTTAAACCCAAGAATTTTGGTGATACCCAATGTGATTTTGTCGATGGGTTGTTTATTAACATGGGTGATGGTTTTGGATAAATTTTCAAGCCAATTTTGCGCCAAATCCCGAAACATTTTGCCTTGTTCTGTAAGCAATACATAGCGGGTATTGCGTATCAGAAGGATGGTCTGTAATTTTTCTTCCAATTCCTTAATCTGCATAGATAAAGGCGGCTGACTAATCCCGAGCCTACTGGCTGCCTTGCGAAAATTACCTTCTTCACACACAGCCAGAAAATATTGAAGTTGTCTGATTGTGGGTAAATGTCTGCTGTATATTGCAGAATTTTCGTGTTTATATTCGGGTCGAATCAGTATTTGATTAGACATTAAGCCCCTCTGTTAAAAAAATAGAGTCTGTATATAAAAAGAAAATGACAAGATTTTATTCAATCTTCTTGCAAATATCATTGGGGGATATTATAGGTCAAATTTGCGGATATTGGCTGAGATTTAACGTTCCTTTTGTTGCTAATCATGTATTCATGATTAAAAGCTGAATGAATGGCAGGGGGGGCAATCAATATGGGAAAATTTCTTTTTGGGTTGTTAGGTATATAAAAATAATATTTTTTTCTATTATTGAATTTTTGCTCAATAAAATCATTAAGATAAATTATAAATGGGTGATGCGGTCATTGATGGTCTTTGTCTAAAGGATGGTTCATATTGATCAATAGAAATCGTTTTGCTTTGCTTACATAGCATATCAATTAATTTAGATGATTAGAATTCTATTTAACTGCTATTAATGGGATGGATAATCTCGAGTTTTTAATCCGGCTTGATGAAGTTTATTCATTTATCTTTGTGACATGAAGTGGTGTAAGACTGATAAATTCTCTAGCATTAACTTTTTGGATAAATTAAATGGAAATGAAATGGGTCTTAATGTAGTGATCAGTATTTATATAAGTTTTTATCTTTATTTGATCTATTTATGATGATTTTTTTATGATCAATGCGATTTTTTAATCTTGTTTTTGCTATCTGATTTTTTAATTATTCAACTCAGTTGAATGGAGAACAGCAAAAATTTTATTGCTATCTTTGTTTATCAAATGGCTGATCTGTATAGTTTAGTTTGATGTTTGTTATGGAGATGGTTGGTTAAATATTTTATTGGTAGGAAAAAATCTTATCGTGATTGAGTGGGAGACAATTTAAGTCTTTTGTTCCTTGGTTTAATGGTTGTTTTAACAATAGATATAGACAATTGTGCTATGAGTTGAGCTATATAATTTTTTGATACAGCTCTGGTTTGCATGATCATCTGAACTATTTGATGCTTTTACTCAATATTGTTGGACTAAGTGTAACTCCAATAATGAATTTTTGTATGATGCGATTTTAACGTTACGTGATCTGATGTTTCAGTGATGAAGTACAAGGTGGGATGAGCTGAGATTAAATGTATTTTTTAAATTCTCGTATTTAGGTGCATCCTAGAAGAGGATGAAAACTTGACTTAGTTGGGTAAAGATGTCGTCGCTGTGCTTGCTTTACAGGTTTGTTGCACTATGTGTGTCAGCTTAAATAATATCAGTTAAGCTATGGCGATTTAATCAGACTAGTTGCTGAACAGGACTTGGCTGCTTAATTTTTTTGAAAACTGATTTTAAATAAAGAGTGTTGAAGATATTTGGCAACTATGCGCAATAAAAAAGCACAGCTTTTGCTGTGCTTTTTTACGATATTGTGGCGCGGCGGACGGGGCTCGAACCCGCGACCCCCGGCGTGACAGGCCGGTACTCTAACCAACTGAGCTACCACCGCGCGTGTTTTATGCTATGCATAAAACTAGAAACTGGTGGGTGATGACGGAGTCGAACCGCCGACATTCTGCTTGTAAGGCAGACGCTCTACCAACTGAGCTAATCACCCGTTTGGGAAAGACGCTATTAAACCAGATACTCAGGAATATGGCAAGACCCTAAGGTGAAAAAATTAATTGTTTCCCTGTAATGACCAGTTTTCAAACAAAATTACTTTATCGCGAGGTCCGAGTAATACCAGTGTATCCTGATTTTTGAAGCGAAATTGATCATCAAATGTGCGTAATTGGTGGGCATTACGACGGACTGAAAGCAATTTGATTTTTAATTTATCTAAAGGCAGATCGTTAATACTTTTACCCACTAAATAGGCATCAGGTGGAAGGGTAAAGGCCTGACGGTAATAATGCAGATGTTCTCCAGATATTTCATCATTACTACCAGCAAATAAACCCTCCAGAGCTTGGTAGCGATTCTGCCGGATTTTTTGCATGATTTCATAAACTTCTTCAAATGGTTTACCCGAGCTAAGTAGTGCTTGACTGGCAAGAGTCAAGCTGGATTCTTTTTCATCTGATACGATGTCGTCTGCCCCCATGTTGGTGAAGGCAGGTATGCTGTCATCGTTTCCTACGCGCACGATAACCGGCATTGTGGGAATAATCAGCATGATATTATTCAGTATATGCTTGGCTTCAGCGGTATTTTTGATGGTAATCAGCACCATATTGGCTCTTTTTAATCCTGCGGCTTGTAAGACTTCCTGTCGTTTGGCATCGCCAAAGGTGACTGGTTCGCCCGCAGTTTTAGCGGTAGCTACACGTTCTGCATCTAGGTCGAGGGCATAGTAGGGGGTATTTTCTTGTTGCAGTATGCGAGCAATGTTCTGCCCACAGCGTCCGAAGCCAATAATCAGAATATGATCGGTTTTGTTCATGGTTTCGACTAAGATGCTTTGTAAGTCTACAGCTTGTTCATCCCAACTGCGTTTGACCATCAATTTTAGTATTTTGTCTGTACTTTTCATGATGAAGGGAGCCAACATCATTGAAAGTAGGATGGCTGCAATGGCAGTTTGTTGCAGATTCAGGGAGATTAGCTTAAGTGAGCCACCGATGGCGAGCATAACGAAGCCAAACTCACCACCCTGCGCTAGATATAATGCTGTTTTTACTCCATCGGTGCTTTTCTCTTTCATGTAATAGCAGGCACCGAAAATGACTACCGCTTTTAATATTAGCAATAGACCCAGCATAATTAATACCATCATCCAGCTGGATTGGAGCACTTGAATATTCAGTTTCATCCCGATGGTGATGAAGAAGAAACCTAACAATATATCGCGGAAGGGACGAATATCATCTTCGACCTGATACCGATATTCAGTTTCTGAAATCAGCATACCAGCTACAAAGGCGCCTAGAGCGAGTGACAGACCTGCAAGCTGAGTTAAATAAGCAACACCCAGTGTGACCAACAATACGTTGATCATAAAGAGTTCGCTGGACTTGGTGCGGGCAATCAAGCGAAACCATGAAGGCATGATTTTACTGCCAACAACCAATAGTAGACCGAGTGCCACGATCATGGTTAATAAAGCTTTACCCATTTGCAAGAACAGACCGTCACTGCTGTGGGCGATTGCCGGGAATAAAATCATCAACGGCACAACGGCAATGTCTTGCATTAAAAGCACACCCATGATCATGTGACCATAATGCTGTCCTAATTCATTTTTTTCCACCATGATACGACTGACGATAGCCGTAGAAGACATGGTCATGGCCGCTGCGAGGGTGAATGCCCACGTTAATTTGATGCCCATGATGGCGAATATGAGGAATAAAGCTGTTAGTGTCAGGGCAACTTGTAATCCTCCTAAGCCCAGTACCAGCCTACGCATGGCTTTGAGTTTGCCTATGGAAAATTCCAACCCAATGCTAAACATGAGGAAGGTAATGCCGATTTCGCCAATGAATTCAGTGGCATGATTTTGATTAATTAAATGTAGCCAGCCGGGTCCGGCAATAAAACCCACTACCAGATATCCCAGCATGGTGGGAATATGCAGGCGCCGGCAGATGATAGCAGCCAACACAGCCACTAACAGTATCATGACGATAGGACCAAGAGAAATATGCATAATCTATTGATTTTATTTAAATATAAATTTTATTAGCATATTTTAACATGGTTGTAAAATGTTGTGTGGATTAAGAGTTTAAAGATTGGCTGATTATGATAATTATTGTAAAAATTTGTGTAAAATTTTGAGTGCTGTCCAAGCGGAAGCTTTGAGATGGCTTTGGCGTAGCAACCGTGCAGGATGCGGTGCAATGACATATGGAATGTGGTTTAAATATTGTTGCAAATTTGATTGTTCTTCTAGTTGTTTGAAAACTTGTCCAAGAAGTAATATAGCTCGCGGCTTGATTTGTTCAATTTGTGCTTTCAGTGCAGGTAAACATGCTTGAATTTGGTCTTGGGTGATACGCAGACTGATGTTTGGAGCGCATTTTACCTGACTGGTATAGAAAACTTCATCAGCACCGATGTTGATTGCAGCGAGCATATTGCTTAATAGTTTACCGGCTTCGCCACTGAAAAGTTGTTGAGAAGTGTCATCTAATGGAGCTGGATTAGGGGTAATAACCAATAATCGAGCATTAATGGCACCGTGTCCGACAATCGGAGCACAACGTTCTTGATGCAAACTGCATCGAGTGCAAGCAGCAACGGCCGCAGGTATGTCTTCAAATTTGAGTATCTGTTCTGTTACGACTTGGTTTAATTGAGAAGCGATGTTGGCTGTGTCGGTTACAGCTTGTGAAGGAGCAGGGGTTAAGGTGTGATTAACGGTTAGAGAACTGCCTAGGATGTTTTGCAGTGTGCTCAAGCGATGATCAGTAGTAGGTAAATGGGAAGCGGTGCTTTCAGGATCGTTTATAGCAGGATGTAGCTCAGAATTGACCACAGATATTCTTGCGTCTGGGTGCGTTTTCGTGCTGGTGTCTTGCGCCTGCGTTGCGGTGATTGGTGTGCTGTCAGATTCGGGCTTGGATTGATGCAAATGAGCGGTTTGTGACAGCCACATTGGTCCTAAGCCAAGGGCTTCATGTAGGTAAAGGTAGCGACTGTCTAACATATTTTTTCCATTAACACGGCATCTTCGCCATCAGAGTAATAATGTTTACGTATTCCACACTCAGTGAATCCATGCTGTCGATAAAGTTGTTGTGCGTTAGTATTGCCGGCACGAACTTCAAGCAGGAGACGCTGCATATTCTGCTGTTGCGCTATTATACCGAGATGATTAAGTAAATTGCTGGCATAGCCTCGTCTTCGGTAATGCGGATGAGTATTGAGGAGGTGTATTTCTGCCTCGTCGACGAGAGTTTGCCACACCAACATAGCAACAATGCTATGCTGTGCATTTTCCATCACCCAGATCGGTTCGGGCAGATTCAGTGTTGCCTCAAGCTGCTGCGTAGACCACGGTACGGGATTGCATAACTTTTCTAAATTAACCAGTGCCGGTAAATCCGACCAAGATGCTGTGCGGATCACCATCAACCACGCTCTGCTTTTCTGGCTGCCTGCTCGGCAGCAGTCAGAGCAATTTTATTGCGCACATAATGCAGACTGGCATGGGCGCTGTCAGTAAGGGGATAGCGTCCCGTTAAAGCCAGCTCAGCATAAATTTCTGCAGTAGGCATTAAATTCTCTCCTGCGACGGGCAAATCAATATTTAATCCAAATGCATTACCAACACCGATACCTTCAAGGTTTCCGTCAGGCAGCTGAATGCTGTTTGCTGATCCTACCTGATAATCACTCAGGCGGGTATGATTAAGTGTGTTATACCAGGCAAAGAATAATTCATTCATGCGTGCATCTGTAGCGGCCAAAACACAGGGTTGTGCGGGCTTAAGTGCGGCGACAGCATCCAGACAGGGTATTCCGATCAGTGGTAAATCAGTTGCTAAAGCCAATCCAGTAGCGACCCCGAGTCCAATTCTTAGACCAGTAAAAGCACCAGGTCCTTGCGCATAGACAATAGCCTTCAGTTTTGATAGGGTGGTCTGATGTTGCTGCAATAATTGTTGAATTCTCGGTAAAATATAGTCTGATTGTTTGGTGCCAACAGCTTCATATATGCTGTGAGTTGTGTTGTTTTGATATAACCCAAGTGATAGATAATTGGTGCTGGTATCAATAATTAGTAGGGAAGATGAGGTGCTAAGCATAGTACTCCAACATGACGGCTGGTGTCATGGTGCAAAGTTTGGTTCGATGACTGATTATACATTTAATAGGATTTTTGATTAAATCTTATTGGAAACCCTTAAGCCAGAAACGTTAATTCATCTCAGTAAACCAATCGATAAATAAAAATTAGGAGTGTAAAGGGTTTATTTATTGAGTTGGTTTTATTCTTGTAAGTTGCTGAAAGGACATTGAAGGCTTGGTTAATGCAATGAATAATTTAAGATTTATGGATATGGATTGTGCCTAATACTTATATTGGGCGATTTGCCCCAAGCCCTACCGGATGGTTGCACATTGGCTCTTTATTAACTGCAGTAGCATCTTATTTGGATGCTCGCAGCCATCAGGGAAAATGGCTGGTGAGAATGGAGGATTTGGATCCATTGCGCGAACAGCGTGGTGCAGCTTCTGTAATTTTGTCAACGCTAGAAGCTTTTGCGCTTTATTGGGACGATACGGTCGTTTATCAGAGTCAACGTCATCATTTATATCAGCAAGCGTTATCACGTTTGCAAGCAAATAATCAGGTTTATCGCTGTTATTGTAGTCGTAAAACCGTACAGGCAGAGGCAAGAGGAGAGGGTATTGACGCAATGGTCTATGGAGGTCGTTGTTCGTTATTGCCTTCTGACTGGCAGTCAGAGTCTGGCAAAAAACCGGCTTGGCGGGTAAGATCGCCGTCTAAAAAAATCACTTTTATCGATGCTATTCAAGGATTACAGGAACAGCAGCTGGATGAAGAAGTGGGAGATTTTGTGTTATTACGCGCAGATGGCTTTTGGGCTTACCAGCTTGCGGTGGTGGTAGATGATGCGGTACAGGGGATAAATCATGTAGTGCGCGGAGAAGATTTACTGAGTTCTACTCCCCGACAAATTTATTTGCAAAGCTTGTTAAATTTGCCCCAACCTTGTTATGCTCATGTTCCTTTGCTCACCAATAAACTTGGACAAAAATGGTCGAAACAAACCTGCGCCCCTGTATTGAATCTTAATCAAAGGGAGCAATTAATGCGACAGGTGTTTAACTATCTTCAATTGCCACAGGCTCCGGCGGTGGATCATATTGCTGATCTTTTACAATGGGGTGTCGAACACTGGCAGTTAGAGAGGGTAGCTCCAGAGCCAATCAATACTGAAACAGAATATCTATCTAATCTGTCGCATTAATCTTAGTGATGCCATATTACAGAAAGTCCGGCCATTTAAAGGGGATAATGAGTGGTTGATTATTCAGATCCAAAATATATATCTAAACAGTTTTTACGCAAATTCCAGCAACAGCAAGCGACAACTTTTCGTCTGGCATGGTATTTAATGCTGGTTAATTCAGTGTTAATGGTCATTCAGAACGGTTTATTGGCCTATTTATTCGCCTTTTGGCTGGAACACAATCAATTAGTTCAGCCTGTATTAAGAGCAGTATTGCCTTATCTGGCAGCCTGCTTATTGCTCCGCCCTTTCATTAATTATGTTATTGATCAATTGTTACAACGTGCCAGTATGTCTATCCGGCAGAATTTGCGCAGCAAGTTATTAAATGCTATTGCCAGTTTGGGCCCGGAACGCAGTGCCTATGGTAGCGATGGGGCACTATCTACTCAGGTATTAGAGCAGGTAGATGCTTTGGACGGATACTTCATTCATTATGTATTGCAACAAAAATTAGCTGTCTTTGTTCCTTTGATGATTGTTGGCGTGACTTTTATTTACAGTCCGCTCTCCGCTTGTTTGTTGTTACTGACGGCGCCATTGGTGCCGGTGTTTATGATTTTACTTGGCGAGGCTGCGGCGCGAAAAAACCGGCAGCAGTTGGCTGCCTTAGCTGGCTTAAGCGGAAGATTTTTAGATCTCTTGCGCGGCATGCCAACGTTGCGCCGGTTAGGAGCCATTTCTCAGGCTCAATCAGCTGTTGATCATGCGGCAGAATCTTATCGGGCGCGCACCATGGGTGTGTTACGGCTAGCCTTTCTCTCCACTGCTGTATTGGAATTATTTGCGGCTTTAGCTATTGCATTGGTTGCGGTCTATCTTGGCCTAGGCTTACTGGGGGTATTACCCTGGGCACAAGGTTCGGTGCCGGTACATTATCAGGGCGCCTTATTAATTTTATTATTGGCTCCAGAATTTTATCTACCTTTACGCCAACTTGGCGCTGATTATCATGATAAGGCCAAAGCTGAAGCTGCTGCTTCTAATCTGCTGCCATTATTAGAAGTGGCGGAGACACTATCGCAAAATAACATCGATCGAAGTGATTATTTATTGATCACACCGCCAGTTATCCAGGCAGAAAAATTGTGTGTACATGGCAGGGATAAGCGTGTGCGATTAGCTGAGATGGATTTCACAGTAAAAGCACAAGAAAGAGTGTTGCTGACTGGTGCCAGTGGTAGCGGTAAATCGAGTTTGTTACAGGCGTTGCTCGGTTTTGCCCCTTACAGCGGTGAGATTTATATCAATGAACACAATTACACTACTATCAATTTGTCATTACTGCGTCAATCTATAGCCTATTTAGCTCAGACACCACCAATTATGGCGTTGAGTATTGCCGATAATCTGCGTTTGGCTAAAAATTCAGCCACGGAAGCTGAATTGCAAGAGGTTTTGCAGCAAGTTGACTTATGGGAATTGATCCAAAAATTACCGGAAAAGATGAACACGATATTGGGTGAAAGAGGGCAGGGAATGTCCGGAGGACAGTTACAACGTCTGGCTTTAGCACAGATACTATTACGAAATGCGCCATTGTGGTTGTTGGATGAACCCACGGCTCATCTTGATAGCGATACCGCCGCCAAAATTATGTCGTTGTTAGAGCGGTTAAGTGTGGGTAAAACGGTTTTACTCATCAGTCATGATCATAGTCATACCCAGTGGATTGACCGACAGATTGTCGTATCAGCAGTAAGAGAGGATTGATATGAAAAATGCTGATTTGTTATGGAAAAATGGCCGTCTGCATTTGTCTGGTATGTTGTCCAGCCGTCGCAAAATCTGGTTATTTGCGTGGTTGTTGGGTCAGATTGCAGCGCTCTCCAGTATTGGTCTGTTGGCATTATCCGGATGGTTTTTAACGGCGGCAGGTTTGACTGGTCTAATTAGTTTAACTACCGCTTATACCTTTAATTATTTCACCCCAGCTGGTGTGATTAGATTACTGGCAATTATTCGTACAGCCGGACGGTATGGAGAACGTCTGGTCTCACATGATGCAGTGTTGGGTTTACTGTCTGATTTGCGCAGTAGTATGTTTGCTCATTTGGCGCAGGTTCAACAGCATAAACCGGCTTCAATACGTCAAATGCATCGGCTGATCAGTGATATTGATCTTCTCAATGTTTGGCCTCTCAATGTCATTTTACCAGCTTTATGGGCGCTAACAGTGATGCTTTTGATAACATTGTGGAGTTGGTTTGCAGGCGGTTTGATGCTAGCTGGGTTAATTTTTGTCCCTCTGATGTGCGCCTGTGTCATCATTCCTCTCTTAGGTAACAGATACGGATTTCGCTTAGCATTACAGCAGGCGGAGCAAGTTGAACAGCGACGAGCAGCTTTATTGCAGCCTTTGGCCGCACTAACCGCTCTGTTGCAATGGCAACAATGGCCACGTTTCGCCAACCAGTTTCACGATCAAGATCAGCAATATGTCAGCAGTCAACTTCAACAGCAGAAAATAGCCGGAAAAATCATGCTCATGCAGCACATTTTTCTCGCCTTAGCCATGATCCTGATACTGTGGCAGGGAAGTCACTTAATGTTACGTGGACAGATGAGTGCTGCCATGCTACTGGCGATACTATTAATGATTTTAGGCTTTAGTGAGCTCGTAGTGGTGCTGGGGAGAAATATTCTTTCTTATGGATTATGTCATGCTGCTTGTAAGCGACTTAATGAGCTCATTCAGACGCAAAATATTTCCACTCTGGAGCAAAAAACATTATCTGAACAAATTTTTATCAAAGCAGAAAATTTATCTGCTCGTTGGCCTGAAGCCATCAATGGTGCAGAAAATATCAACTTTCAAATAGGTAATGGAGAGATTTTACATATTTCTGGTCCATCAGGCATTGGTAAATCAACCTTACTATCCGTTTTAGCTAACGAATTGCCACCTTGTGGTGGTTCCTTAAGTTGTAATGACCAGCCCTATACTATCTGGGATTGGCAGGGAAAAATAGCCTATTTGTCCCAACAACTGGATATATTTGATCTGACTTTGGCAGAAAACTTGCGATTGGGAAAAGCAGATGCTTCTGATGAGGAATTGTGGACAGTTTTAGAACAAGTGCAATTGGCCGAGTGGGCACGTTCGCAGCCTCAGGCACTTGATACGGCTCTGGGAGAGTACGGCGCTGCCATTTCCGGAGGACAAGCAAGACGGATAGCGTTAGCACGTTTTCTTTTGCGACCCTATCCAGTTATGATTCTTGATGAACCTTTTGCCGGAATTGATGAACAGACCTGTGTTCAGATTGCTCGAATATTGGAAATTCAGCAACAAAATGGTATTTTAATTGTGGCCAGTCATCAGGCAAATTACTGGCCACAGGCGCAAGTTTTGGCCATAACTTAAACAAGAAATCTATTTTTTGTTTATTTTTGAATGAAAAATTTAAGATTGAGCAAAGAAGACTGCATCTTGGTCTAACCGCTATCTGATACTCATATTTAACCCAAATCGTCGATTGGATATGAGAAAAATATTTGATAATTTAATGTAAATCAGAAATTCATTTATAAATAAACTTGACAAATAAAATTATTATAAACACAAACATAAAATATTTCGCTACAAATATTGACATTAATCAGACATAAACAGATTAAAAAAATTTTGCCATTCTTTATATGTATGTATTATCCTTACCAATACATACCTATTTAAACCTTTGTTTAAATGATAATAATTATTATTACGTACAAGGAATAGCACTATGGATCTGGTAGAACTGTCAAGATTACAGTTTGCTCTGGTCGCTCTTTATCACTTTTTGTTTGTACCATTAACATTAGGCATGACCTGGATATTAGTTATCATGGAGTCTGTTTATGTGTTAACTGGTAAAGAAGTTTATAAAGACATGACTCGCTTCTGGGGTAAATTGTTCGGCATTAACTTTGCTCTAGGTGTCACCACAGGCATTACCATGGAGTTTCAGTTTGGAACTAACTGGTCATACTACTCTCACTATGTAGGTGATATTTTTGGCGCTCCACTGGCTATTGAAGCATTGATGGCCTTCTTTCTTGAGTCCACATTTGTTGGATTATTCTTTTTTGGCTGGGATCGCCTGAGTAGACCCAAGCATCTTTTCATTACCATCCTGATGGCTGTGGGTACCAACTTATCGGCTTTGTGGATTTTGGTGGCAAACGGCTGGATGCAGGATCCGGTTGGCGCACATTTCAATTTTGAATCTATGCGCATGGAAATGTCCAGTTTTGCTGAGATTTTCCTCAGTGAAATCGCTCAAAATAAATTTGTACACACCGTATCAGCTGGTTATGTGACGGCATCCATTTTTGTTATGGCCATATCTGCATGGTATTTACTGCGTAAACAAGATGTTGAGTTTGCCAAAAAGAGTTTTCGCATTGCAGTCGCATTCGGTGCTGCCTCAATTTTGTCCGTAATCATTTTAGGTGATGAATCCGGTTATACCATTGGTAAAGCACAGCAAACCAAAATGGCTACTCTGGAAGCGATGTGGGAAACCGATCCCGCACCGGCACCATTCAATTTGATCGCTTTTCCAAATGAAAAAGAAATGAAAAACGATGCAGCCATCCGAATTCCTTATGCAATGGGTATTATTGGTACCAGATCATTGAATACACAGATTCCGGGTATCAAAGAGATTATTGCTCATAATACCAAGCGAATAGAGAATGGTCGTGAAGCTGTTGTTGCTCTGGAAACACTGCGTAAAAATCGCAATGATGTACAGGCTCAGGCAGCGTTAAAGCAATATGGCGATGATCTAGGCTTTGGATTATTGTTGAAATCTTATGTACCGGATGTGCGTCAGGCAACGCAACAAGACATCGCTCATGCTGCCCGAGAAACCATACCACGTGTCGCTCCTATGTTCTGGAGTTTCCGCTTGATGGTATTGTGTGGATTCCTGATGCTGGTAGTGATTCTTGTGGCATTGTATTCATCTATCCGCAATACCTTTGCGGAAAAACGCTGGTTACTGAAATTAGTTCTGTGGAGTTTTCCATTACCGTGGCTGGCATGTGAAGCAGGTTGGTTTGTGGCGGAATATGGCCGTCAGCCTTGGACTGTATATGGCGTCTTGCCAACTAGTTTATCTGCGTCGTCGCTGACAACCGCCAGCATATGGGGTTCGATCTTCGGATTTACAGTGCTCTATACGATCTTATTGATTGTTGAAGTTTATCTAATGGTTCGTTTTTCCCGTCAAGGTCCAGGTTCGCTGGGTACCGGCCGTTATGATATTGAAACAAAACACTAGGAGTGAACCATGGAATTCTTAGATTATTCAGTATTGAAATTCATCTGGTGGCTATTGCTCGGTGTTCTGTTGATTGGCTTTGCAGTCATGGACGGTCAGGATATGGGGGTGGGATGTTTATTGCCCTTTATCGGTAAAAACGATGATGAACGTCGAGTTTTAATTAACAGTATTGCACCACACTGGGATGGTAATCAGGTATGGTTTATCACCGGTGGCGGAGCCATATTTGCTGCTTGGCCTTATGTGTATGCAACCGCTTTTTCTGGTTTTTACTGGGCGATGATGGCAGTATTATGGGCATTGTTTTTCCGTCCGGTCGGATTTGATTATCGTAGTAAAATCAATAATCCTACTTGGCGCAATAGCTGGGATTGGTTATTGTTTGTCGGCAGCTTTGTCCCACCACTGATCTTTGGTGTGGCCTTTGGTAACCTATTATTGGGTGTGCCCTTCCATTTTACTGAAGATTTGCGTTCTTTCTATACAGGTTCTTTCTGGGGCTTGCTCAATCCGTTTAGTTTGCTATGTGGCGTCGTATCGGTTGCCATGATTATTTTTCACGGCGCAATTTATTTAGCCTTACGCAGTGATAACATAATCAAACAGCGGGCGAAGAAAGCCAGTACTTGGGCATTGATTGTGTTATTGATCACCTTTACCTTAGCCGGGATCTGGATCAAATTTGGCATTAACGGTTATAGCATGGTAGCAGGTAGCTATATTCCTGATGCTTCACCAGATCCGCTGAATAAGCAGGTAACAGTAGCAGTTGGTGCATGGTTGAATAATTATGTAGAGCATCCGATTTTGTTTATTGTGCCTATTTTGGCCTATGCTGGATTTATTCTTGCATGGTTATTAGCCAAAGCAGACAAAATCTTTACAGCTTTTTGGGCTTCTGCCATCGGATTGGCTGGCGTGATTGGCACTGCGGGTGTAGCCATGTTCCCATTCATGATGCCATCTAATACTGATTTACGCTCCAGTCTGACGGTTTGGGATGCTAGTTCGAGTGAGACTACACTAACGATCATGTTGGTTGTTGCTTTGATCTTTGTACCGATTATCGTGTTGTACACCAGTTGGTGCTATAAAGTCATGCGCGGTAAGATCACAACGGACATGATTAAAGAGAATGATCACAGTTTATATTGACCAGTATTGCTTGCCTAAATTCAGCAATATAAAAAGGAGTTTATATGTGGTATTTTGCATGGTGCTTAGGAATAGGTTTTGCAGTGCTGTTCGCTGTAGTGAATGCATTATGGGGTGAGTACCAGCATGACCGGGAACAGTTAGACAATTAATCTGGCTGAAAGTTGTTGTTTCTGAACCCAGCATTAATAAATCTAAATTAAGACAATCGGATTTTGTGTTAATATATTCGCTAACTTAAATATTATTACATGATTGAAATTTTGGTGTAATAACGGAGAAATGACTTGAATGTCTTCGTAAAAGCACCATAATATTAAGTGTAATGCAGATTTTTAAGTGTCGACTATAGCTACATAAGATCCGATACTTATTTTAAGGTTGGTTTTCGGAAAGGAATCCGATGAATAAATTATTTCGTAACAGTTTAATATTCAGTTTAGGCTTGGCTATGACCGTATGTGTCAATGCAAAAGACATTAAAGTGAATGCAAACAATACCCCTTATACGCCGGCAGACGTACAGAAGCTCGCCTCTACTGCTGTCAAAATGGGGGTGAGTGAACCGGTAAATTTGCAACTTAACGGTGCAAATCTAACTGTCTCTGGCAGCAGTAAAACAACTTGTGTCATTAAAGTTGGTGAAGCGGCCACCCCACAAATAGCAGGCATCAACTGTAAATAAAATTTGTTTTTGATGCTCAAAATTGATTCATTTCTCATTTAAAGAGATGAATCAATTTTTTTTGTGATTAAAATCTCCATTTTGGTCAAAATTTTGCCGATTAATGAGAAAATTTTAAGTGCAGAAAAAGCGAATTTAAATAAGATAATAAACATGATTGAGTGTATCAATCCAGTTTACTGCCTATGTCGCTGCAGTTTTGACCCAAATTAGAATATTGCTATTTGATTTATACTGTTGTTCTGGAAATGTACCTGTTTTTGAGAGGCTTTGAGACCAAATTTTTATTCTGGAAGTAAGATTGAGTTAATACCTATGCAAAATGAATTAAATAAAAAAAATTTACTCACCAAAGGTTAAGCTAAATTCAACAGGTCAGTTAATTCTTTTTTCCTCACAGTTTTGGTAGTAAACAGGAATCAGTCTGGTTACACCTGTATGTAGTTTTCTTTGCCGAATCGATAGCATAAAGGTGATGTTCGATTAACAATTCCTTAAGATGGCACATGTTTTTTTCATTCTAGATTGCATTATGGATGTCATCATAAAAAAATTTCAGGCAGCGCATTTAGCAACTATTAATCGTATTGTGTATTGTATGGTCAATATATTTTTTAGGGCTAGGATTGTTGCAGTAAAATCAGATGATTATAAATTTATGCACTACATTTAATGAGTTGAAAAATTTTTATGGTTATAGATTCTGATTAAACGCTGCATTTAAATCAATCAGCCGAGAAAACATTATTAAGCTATAACTGAGGTCTAAAGATACAAAGTGCGATGGTGATTAGCATAACGCCCCAAAAAAGAATGGTTAATTCATCCTTATAGTATCTATTGCCTACTATATCCGCGACTTGAGGTTTATTTTTATCATAAATGATTTGGATGGTTGAATCTGGGGAATATGAATTATGAGTAGTCATTTTGGTAACATAGGTTTTGTTTAATCGGTCAGTAAACTGCACGGTAACGACAGCCTCATCCTGATTTTTAACTTTGTAATTATGGACGTTTTTAATGATGGCTGTGGTTTCAATTCCATTTACTTTTAACCGATGATCGAAATAGGCTGCATTAAGCGTATAAATAATAAGTCCAATATAAGTAATGAATGCTAAAATTTTTTCATAATACATTTATATGGGTTGTAAAGATTAATAATGGAATCTATAGCGTTAATAATAAGCATTAACATTAGAGTTATTGTAAGATATTTCTGTCGTATAAGGTAATTGCATAAGCCGATTGAAAAGGAAGCCCAAGTTTTTACAAGGTGTTGATTAAAGTTACACCGCAAAAATGCATCTATTTTATTGATTTAATTATATTTGTGATTTTTCTGTGTTCCTAGGGAATCTGTTTAGATAAATACGCCAGTTTTAATTATTCTATAAGAATATGTTCATGAAAGATTAAACATTCTGTTCAGTTCCGCTGAGTCTTTAGACCCTTTTAAACTCAAGATTTATTCAAATCAATAAGTGATATTTAGATTCTAATACTAGTTACATGGTTTTTATATACGATTACTTTCGTGGAGAAATCTTTTTTTCAGATTTGTCTACGTCTGAATAAAATATAAATTTTGGTTAGCACGATTAATTTGATAGCTGGCATAGGTCTCTTATGATCGTGGTGTTATGATTTAACATTTTCTGCTCTTATATTTTTACCCATGTTAGTTCTGGCGAAATAACGGTGGGTTGTTCTATCAATAACTTCCTTCTCTATGATAAGCGTTTACAATAAGCATTTCGTTAATCGTGCTTACTGATGCCTGAACAAGGAGTCAACATTTTTCATCGTATCTTTATCGTCCTTAATTAAGGTTGTTCATTTGTGTTTGTCTGATTTTATTGTTATAAACAAATATCTCTGGATATTTATTGTGTTTTCAAATTATTTTTAAGTTTCAGATCGACCAATATCAAAATCATCTGCTGCTTAGCACTTGGTACGGTAATTGCTACAGTTTGCTTTTGAACTATTTTAAGGTTTGCCAAAGAAAAAGTGACTTGGATATACAATGGCAAATACTAGGCATTTCTTGGGGAATAATGAAGAAGGATCAATAAAGTTCTTCATTATTTATAGTGACAAAAAAGTTGTTATTTTAAGGGTTAAGGAAAATTATGTGGTTAGGGTTTGCATCAATTAATCTTGCTTTAGCGGTGATGTTGGGTGCTTTTGGCGCACATGGATTGAAGAGTTTTGCTGATACTCAACAACTAGAATGGTGGCACACTGCTACACAATATTTTTTCTATCATGCTTTAGGACAAGTAGCCATGGGGATACTAGTTAAAGCTGTTCCCTATATGAAAGTAAAATTACCATTTTGCCTGCTGCAGTTTGGTATAGTGGTATTTTGTGGATCGTTGTATTTGATGGCATTAGGGCTGCCTGGCTGGTTGGGTGCAATTACACCTGTAGGTGGCGTGGCAATGATCTTAGGCTGGTTGGCGTTGGCGAGAGTTGCGTTCAAACAATATTGACTTTGTTGGCTATTTTACTGCAAGGAGTGATGATATGAAGCGATCTATATTTTCTTTATTGCTTATCTGCCTGAGTCTTCAGTTAAGTGCTTGTAGTAATCCTAAGTCTTCTTCCACCACAGAATATAACAGTGATACGTTGATTAAGAATTCGGTTGAAATTCCCTATTATCAAGGCAAGGTATATTTTATTAAAAATACCGTCAAAAATCAGGTTCCAGCACGAATTAAAAGTCAATCAGTTTTTAATCAGTATTTTGGCTATGCATATACAGCTTCTTCCTGGAAAAATCGAGCGATTGATTTTGAAAAGGAGGAAGTATTGGTCTATGATGCTGGCGTGGTACAAAGATCGATGGAAATCACTCCGGTTGCTTTAAGACAAGATGGAAGAACATTACATTTATTTCTAAAAGTAAAATCTGGCGCTGCGATCAATTACTCCATCCATCCTTTCTTAATGCTAATAATTGATAAGAATAAAGCGGATAAGTTGATATTTCATGTACAGCAGGAAAAGGCAAAATGATTTCAGGCTAGTAAGGTGAATATGGTGACTAGAAATGGTGAACACTGGGGTTACAAAAATGTGAGAAAAGAAGATTGGTTTTTATGAGGTGAATTTTTTTTCAGATCTTCAGAAATATTGTCCCACAATATTATTAAACTAGTCTTGCAAAAGAATATTAGATCAGAAATGTTTTATTCTATCTGGTTAAAAATATTTATTTGGTATGATTTTAATTAATCAATTATTGGTGATTAAAAATCTTTAGTATTATCGATGTAAGAACGCTGGATTTATATTTAATGGTTAATGGAATGAATCAGTAATAGTGGTTCACTTGATTTTTTTTATTAAATAAAAAACCCTGAAATATTGATTATTTCAGGGTTTGGTTTAAACGGAAAAATATTGGCTATTTTTCTTGTTTAATGAGTGTATAAATTAAACTTTTTGCTGATTTCAGTTTTTGTCGGTATACACTTTCCCATAATAAGAATCCAACAAGATTTGTTTTAATTCAGCTATTAAAGGATAACGTGGGTTGGCACCGGTACACTGATCATCAAATGCATCCACTGCTAATTTATCCACCGCAGCCAAGAAGTCTTTTTCTGGTATGCCATATTCCTGAATAGACATAGGAATATCGAGGTCTTTTTTCAATTGATCTAACCAGCCTAAGAGTTTTTCAACTTTTTTCTCATCTTTGTCTGTTGTTGCTGTCAGACCCAGATGATCGGCAATTTCGGCATAGCGCTGTAGTGCTTTTGGATAGCCGTACTGACTGAAGGTGCCTTGTTTGGTTGGTTTATTGGTGGCATTGAAGCGAACAACGTTACAAATCAACATTGCGTTGGCCAATCCATGCGGTACATGGAAAGCTGCGCCCAGTTTATGTGCGATGGAATGACATACGCCAAGGAACGCTTGCGCAAAAGCGACACCAGCTAAAGTTGCGGCACTATGAACTTTTTCACGCGCTACTGGATTTTTAGCGCCTTCTTTATAGCTTGCTGGCAGGTAGGCTTTGAGCAAGCTTAATGCCTGTAACGCCTGACCGTCGGAAAATTCGTTTGCCATGATGGAAACATAAGCTTCTAACGCGTGGGTAACTGCATCATAACCACCGAATGCACATAAGGATTTAGGCATATTCATGACTAAGTTAGCATCAACCACAGCCATATTAGGGGTGATAGCGTAATCAGCTAAGGGGTATTTCTGCCCTGTAGCATCATCAGTCACCACGGCAAAAGGGGTAACTTCAGAACCGGTACCGGAAGTGGTGGTAACGCAAACTAATTTGGCTTTTTTACCCATATTTGGGAAGTGGCAAACGCGTTTGCGGATGTCCATAAATCGCAAGGCCAGTTCGTCAAATTTGGTTTCAGGATGCTCATACAATACCCACATGATTTTTGCTGCGTCCATGGGTGAACCACCACCTAAGGCGATAATGGTATCGGGTTTGAAGGCATCAATATCTTCAGTACCTTTGCGCACAACGCTTAGGGTCGGATCAGCAGCCACATCAGAGAATACTTTGCACAAGACGCCTTTTTCTTCTAATTGATCGGTAATGAGTTTGGCATAACCATTATCGAACAGGAATCGGTCGGTAACCAAAAATACGCGTTTTGCGCCTTGTTCGATGACTTCATCAAGGGCAATAGGTAGTGAGCCACGACGGAAATAGATCGAATTGGGTAATTTATGCCATAACATATTTTCTGCTCTCTTCGCGATGATTTTCTTGTTTATCAGGTGTTTCGGACCAACATTTTCTGATACCGAATTTCCACCCCAAGAACCACAACCTAAGGTCAGTGATGGCGCTAAATCAAAGTTATATAAATCACCAATGGCTCCATGTGAAGAAGGGGTATTGATGAGAATACGGCAGGTTTTCATTTTTTTGCCAAAATAATCTACACGGTCTTTATTGGCATCCTGATCTGTATATAGTACAGAGGTATGACCCAGACCACCCATTTCGACTAATTTTTCGGCTTTTTCTACGGCATCTTCAAAATCTTTTGCTTTAAACATGCCTAATGTAGGAGATAGTTTTTCGTAAGCGAAAGGTTCTGAATGATCTACTTTGGTGGCTTCGCCCACCAATATTTTGGCAGATGCTGGTACTTTAATACCGGCCAGTTCGGCAATTTTGGCGGCAGGCTGACCAACGATGTTGGCGTTTAAAGCTCCTTTTTCATTCAGGATGATGCCCTGAACGGCTTTGTTTTCTCTGGCATCCAGTACATATGCTCCATATTCGCCCAATAGTTTTTTGACTTCGTTGTAAACGGAATCTACCACCACGATAGCTTGTTCGGATGCGCAAATGGTACCGTTATCGAAGGTTTTAGACATGAGAACTGAGGCGACAGCTCTTCGAAGATCGGCGGTTTCATCGATCACAACCGGCGTGTTACCGGCGCCAACCCCAAGTGCTGGTTTGCCAGAACTATAGGCAGCTTTTACCATGCCAGGACCACCGGTAGCCAGAATGGCGGCAATATCTGGGTGATGCATGAGGCTATTGGATAATTCGATGGAAGGTTCATCAATCCAGCCGATGATGTCTTTGGGTGCACCGGCTTGGACAGCCGCTTCCAGAACTATGCGTGCAGCTTCAATAGTGGATTTTTTGGCTCGGGGATGAGGTGAGAAAACGATGGCGTTTCGTGTTTTCAGGCTGATTAGAGATTTGAATATGGCTGTAGATGTTGGATTGGTGGTTGGTACGATACCGCAAATAACGCCTAGTGGTTCTGCTATGGTGATGGTACCGAATTGTTCATTTTCTTCGATAACATCACAGGTTTTATCATGGCGAAATTTATTAAATATGTATTCTGCTGCAAACAGGTTTTTGATGACTTTATCTTCTACAACCCCCATTCCAGATTCGGCAACAGCTTGCTGTGCCAGAGGAATTCTTGCTGCAGCAGCAGCTTTAGCCGCTGCTGTGAAAATATGATCTACTTGTTCTTGTGTATAAGTTGAGTAAATTTTCTGTGCTTTTTTAACACGGGTCATTAACTCGTTTAACTTATCTATATTGGTTACAGCCATAGATCTCTCCTGAAAATTAATAAAATAAATCTACGTTGCTTGGTGTCTTCCTTGATATTGTTAATTACTCGTTATTATTTCAAACAGAAATTACGTTAGCGTAAATCTGTTTGTTTACCTTATACAATAATTATTAACCAGCAACAATATTTTTTTACATTTTTATGGATAAAAATTTGAATTTAGCTTTCATGTATATGATTTTTATTATAAATATTTATTTATTTATTTTTAATAAGGCATTTATTAAGTTTTTAAGCAGTTTTCAATGATAATTATCTTTTTATCATAAATTAGATTAGTTAATTCATTTTAAAAGGTAAAATAGTGACAAAAATATTCTTATAACATATTTGGTTGTGGTGATCTGTGATAATAACTGTTTTTTAAGCTAATGGATGGGTGATTAAGGACTTTTTCAACCGTGTTGCACCAATATTCTTAAGATTATATGTTATATAAATATAGATGAATGGCTAATTAATTTTTAGTTTGTTTAGATATTAAGTTTCTTTGTTTAGAAGGTTAATTATCTACTATGCATATCAGCTATAATGAAAATTTCCTGTTTTTCTGACATGGTTATGGTCTTTATATACGCTGCATCTGTGGCAGAAAGGTTGTTAAGTGAAAAACAGAAATAAAAGTGATGAACATGTTAGTTAGTTATCAATTGCGTTTGGCAAAATGGCGTTTTGGCTATTAGTGTGTTTCTTGTTGGCTGGAAAAGGGGTATTTGAAAAAGTTCACCGCGATGATGCTCCATCGCTTCAATTCTGTTTTATCTGGATTTAAATTATTTATCCTTCATCATTTTCTTGGCAATTATTGTACGATTTGAGCAGTTTTTTGCAGATTATGTGGTGATTTGGTTGGTTTTATCTGCCATTTTTTGGGATGATATGGGGATGGATCTGAAGGTTACTGAATGACGTTTTTGCTGTAGAAATGGTCTTAAAAGAAGCGGTGTTTACTAGCATGCATGGCAATTTCTGTCTGTCGGGCTAGGACGAAACAGGCTGGAAAATTTCCGTGCCTGTTCTTTCTCATGTGTTCACTTTTATTTAGTTTCTTTTTGGGTGCGGATATGGTCCTCGATAATTTTTTCATAAACCGCTTCTGGGACATAGCGACGGATTATTTCTGTCCAATTATCAGGCCCAACTAATCCTTTCACCATGGTAGAAGAGACTTCGGCATATTCTCGAGGCGGCATTAAAAATAGGGTGGATATATTGGGCTGGAGGTCATGGTTGATATGTCGCATGGAGCGCTCATATTCGTAATCAAATGCAGTTCGAATACCGCGAATGATGAAATCAGCGCCAACGCTTTGGGCATAATTAACCAGATATTGGTTTTCAAAAGAGCTAATGGTGACATTGGGAAAATCAGCAGTGATTGCTTGCAGCATTTCTTTGCGTTCGCTCAAGCTATAGGTGCTGTTTTTTTCCGGATTGATGCCGATAGCGACAATCAATTCATCAAACAGGGGCTGTGCTTCTTGGATCATCCATAAATGACCTTTGGTTGGCGGATCAAAGCTGCCGGCATAAACCGCTCGGCGATGGGTGGTTTTGTTCATTATGCTTGTTTCAGATTATTTATAAGGTATTCGCTGAAAGTACAAGTAAAATTGTAGCTTGTCTAAGCAGCGGTGTATTGGTTGGTTATTTAAATGACTATTGTACATGAATCAGAACGTTTGCATCTATTGCTGATAGGTTAATGATGACTGTATAACTGCTGTTAGTCGAATCTTGGTTGTAGAATTCTGTTGGATGAATTGCAAGTTATGTGGAGCTGTTTTAAAAAACGGTTAAAAAGCATTGGATTAGGGTAGTTAACTTGTATGATTGCGAAGTGGTTGGATGAGTTGTTTTAACCGCAATAGTCTAGGACTGGTATTATGATTTTGGTATAATGTTTGGCTTTGCTGTGCAGAGGTTGGTGCATGGTGTGGCGGTTTTGGTTAAGGGTGAATCTATCTGGTTGATTGGGAGTTTTATCGTCATTTACAATCGGCGGTATTTTTAGTGACTTAACTAATTTGGGCAAAATGTTCGCTGTTATTTTTGGATGTTGAAGCTGATGAAGAAGAAATGGATAAAAAGGATAATCTGGCTGGTGTTAGCACTGGTGTTGATCGCCGTTTTATGGGGAATATTCCGTTCTAAGGAAGAAGTAAATTATATTACGGATGAGGTGCATCGCAGTGATTTAAGTCAGGTAGTCAATGCAACTGGTGAAATTGCGGCCGCTCAGCTGGTGGATGTTGGTGCTCAAGCATCTGGTCAAATTAAGAAGTTATATGTGAAGTTAGGGCAGCAGGTAAAGAAGGGTGATTTGATTGCGAATATTGATTCGACCACGCAGTTAAATACGCTTAATACCAACAAAGCACGCCTGGATACTTACCGCGCTCAATTATTATCAGCTCAGGTTGCTCTAAGGGTTAAGCAACGTGCTTTTGATCGTGAACGTGCTTTATTGGCGCAAGATGCTACTTCTAAAGCGGACTGGGAAAATGCCCAAGATAGTCTGGCCGCGGCTAAAGCTAATGTGGCTGAACTAAGATCACAAATTCGTCAGACTCAGATTGCAATCAATACTTCTGAGGCTGATCTGGGTTATACACGCATTACTGCCCCGATGGATGGGACGGTGGTATCGATACCGGTTGAAGAAGGGCAAACGGTTAATGCCAGTCAAAATACGCCAACTATTGTGCAGCTGGCCGATCTGAGCAAAATGCTCAATAAGATGCAGATTGCGGAAGGTGATATGGGCAAGGTTAAAGCGGGTATGTCTTTGACTTTCACTACGCTGGCTGATAATGCTAAAAAACGCCATGCAAAACTGGATGTGGTTGACCCCGGTCTAACGACGATGTCTCAAGGCAGTTACAATACCAGTACTGATACGACTGATACGGCAATTTATTATTATGCCCGTGCTTTGGTGCCAAATGATGATGGTGCGTTACATATTGGTATGACGACTCAGAATAATATTCTGGTGAAATCTGTCAAAGGGGTGTTGACTGTATCTAATCAGGCAATTAAGCATCAGCAAAATAAGAAGATTGTATTGGTGTTGGATGCTAATCAGCAGGTTCATTCTGTGGCGGTAGAAACAGGTATTACGGATGGGATGCGAACTGAGGTGAAATCGGGCCTGAAAGAAGGCGATAGGGTGGTTTTATCTTCGATGAATAATGTTGAGGCTAAGAATAATCAGTCTAAAAACAACAAGATGCCCGGACCGAGAATGTAAGCAATGAGTTTATTGGAAATCAAGGATATTAACCGCTGGTTCGGTAGTGGCGAAAGCCGTGTACATGTGCTTAAGGACATTAATTTAAGCATAGAAAAAGGTGATTTTGTCGCGATAATCGGTCAGTCTGGTTCGGGTAAATCGACGCTAATGAATATTATAGGCTGCTTGGATGTCCCTTCCAGTGGCTCGTATAAGATTGATGGGGTAGAGGCGGCAGCAATGGATGGCGATCAGCTAGCTGCTTTGCGTCGCAGAAGTTTTGGTTTTATTTTTCAGCGCTATAATTTGCTAAGTTCGCTTACGGCTCGTGAAAACGTGGCTTTACCAGCGGTGTATGCCGGCATGGATTTGGCTGAGCGACACAAGCGTGCAGATGAATTGTTGCATCAGTTGGGATTGAGCGGAAAGGAAGACAATAAACCCAGTGAATTATCGGGCGGACAGCAACAACGGGTGAGTATTGCGCGCGCGCTGATGAATGGTGGGGAAATTATTTTGGCCGATGAGCCGACTGGCGCGCTTGATACGGCCAGCGGTCATAATGTAATGGAAATTTTGCATGGCTTACACGCCGCTGGTCATACGATTGTGATGGTAACGCATGATCCAGGGATTGCGGCTAATGCAAACCGGGTAATTGAAATTCGTGACGGGCAAATTATTGCTGATCAAAGCAAAACCAAAGACATCCAACCCAGCCAAGTTGTCAGTATAGAAGAAAAAAATTCATGGCATTTTTATAAAGATCAGTTTTTTGAATCTTTTAAGATGTCGGTGCAGGCAATTATGGCGCATAAGATGCGCTCTTTTCTGACGATGCTGGGGATTATTATCGGTATTGCTTCAGTGGTTTCTGTGGTTGCCTTGGGACGCGGTTCTCAACAAAAAATTCTGGAAAACATTAATGCAATTGGCACCAATACGATTTCCGTCTATCCGGGTAAAGGGTATGGTGATCGGCGTTCAAGCCGGATTAAAACGCTCACTGTTGCGGATGCAGAATCGTTGAAAGAACAGAATTATGTTGAAAGCGTTACGCCTGGAGCAAGTATGCGTGGGACGTTAACCTATGGAAATCAATCGCTCTCTGCGCAGTTGTATGGTGTAGGGGAACAATACTTTGATGTGCGTGGGATTAAATTGGCGTCTGGTCGTTTGTTTGATGAAGATGATGTGACGCAGAATAGTCAAATTGTGGTGATTGACGATAATACAAAAAATAAGTTGTTTGCTGATGGTACTAACCCCATTGGGCAAATTATGCTGTTTAATAAACGACCATTAAAGATCATTGGGGTGGCTCAACCGAATAATTCAGGCTTTGCTGATAGTGATACTTTGCAAATGTATACCCCATATACCACGCTGATGAATCGTATTTCTGGCTCTAAATATATTACATCTGTTACGGTGAAGATTAAGGATAATGTGAATTCGCAAACGGCAGAAAAGGGCATAATAGAGTTGTTAAAAGCACGCCATGGTACTGAAGACTTTTTTACCCGAAATAGTGACACGATTAAACAGACGATTGAAAGCACTACAGGCACAATGACTTTGCTTATTTCCTGTATTGCCCTGATCTCTTTGGTGGTGGGTGGTATTGGCGTGATGAATATTATGCTGGTATCGGTGACTGAGCGGGTGAAAGAAATCGGTATTCGTATGGCTATTGGTGCTCGGCAACACAATATTTTAGAACAGTTTTTGATTGAGGCCGTACTCATTTGTGTGATTGGTGGCTTAGTGGGCGTCTTGTTTTCATTTGCAATCAGTGTGCTATTTAATTTGTTGGCAAGTGATTTTGCCATGTCATTTTCTACGATTTCTATTGTGATGGCGGTTTTGTGTTCAACGGTAATTGGCGTGGTATTTGGATTTATGCCGGCCAAAAGGGCTTCACAGTTAAATCCGATTGATGCTTTATCGCGTGATTAATCTGTATGGTGGCATGGATTTAATGGGTAAGAAGGTTTATTGGGTGTTTGTCTGTTCGTTAAATCGGACAGATAAAACTGAAATCGAAGTGATGAAAAATGAAAAATTTTATCGGTAATACTCGTTCTGCAGCTTTGTCGTTAGTTGTGATCTCTGTGTTATCAGCCTGTAGTACGTCGACGTTATATCCACAAAGACATTTGCAGCAGGCGGGAATGCTGACTAGTGCGCAAATTGAGCAGCAATACGATGTAGTTGGAAATTGGTGGGAAGTTTATCAAGATCCGATTTTAAATAAGCTGGTAACAACAGCGTTGGCTAATAATGTTGATTTGCGTCAGGCTGCATTAACTGCACAAAAGGCTCGATACAACGCTAAACTGACAGCAACTGATTTGTTTCCCACTGCCAATGGTTCTGTGGGCGCCAGTAGCTCAAAGGACTTGAAGCATGGAGGGGCTTCAAATCGTAGCTTTAATGGTCAGATTGGTTTGAGTTATGAAGTTGATTTGTGGCAAAAATTGCGTGCCGATACGCATGCCGCGATCTGGAAATATCATGCCAGTGAACAGGATGTGGAAACAAGTCGGTTATCATTAATAAATAGTGTGGTTGATGGGTATTTTCATCTGGCTTATATTGATGGGGCCATTGATTTAACCCACAAGAGTATCAATCAATACCGCAAAATTGCCCATATCGCACAGGCACAGTATCAGACAGGTAAGGTAAGTAGTATCAATGCGATCAATGCGAAACAATCTTTGCTGAACGCAGAAAATACGTTGATTTCTTTACAGCAAAATCGGGCTGAAGTTGTGCAGTCGTTACATAATTTGCTCAATTTGCGTCCAGGAGCAGAAACGGATATTCGACCAACCTCACTTGGGCAGATTAATTTTAGTCAGGTTAATCTTGATGTGCCTTTATCGGTGTTAGCCAACCGCCCGGATCTGCGTGCGGCCGAATACCGACTGCAATCGGCTTATGCGGCTGAGCAGGCATCGCGGCGTAGCTGGTATCCATCTATTACACTGAGCGCGGTGGTTAACTCACGATCTAATGACTCTTCATCAGCTTTGCGACTACCAGTAGGGGTAGCCAGTGTGAATATCAACCTTCCTTTTCTGGACTGGCAAACGTTGCACTGGAAAAACAAGCAGGCCAAGGCTGATTTTGAAAGTGCTCAGTTAAGTTTTGAGCAATCGCTGACAACGGCTTTGAATGAGGTCAATCGGTATTACCAGCAATATACGCTAAGTCAAAATACGCTTGCCAATATACAGAAAAAGTACGTTTTTGATCAGAAAAACAGTCGCTACTATCAGGCAAGATATCAATACGGTGCCAATCCGTTGAGTGATTGGCTGGATGCTTTAAATAAAGAATATGCCTCCGCTCAGAATGTGTTGAATAGTCGCTATGCTGTATTGCAGAATGAAAATTTGATTTATCAATCTATGGCTGGTCGATATTTGGTGAAGACAATTGAGCACTAATGCATCAGTTTGAGATGAAAAAAGCGCCCCTAATAAGGGGCGAAAAAGGAACACAAACCACTACCAATAAAATTTTAAAGCAAACGATCCATTCTACCCATTCTTAATTAACTCCTATCAGTCACAAAATAAAATCATTCTATTCGAAACATTTTTCTTCAAATATTAATTTTATGTTGAGTAGACTTTTTGGTAGAAAATGCAAAACGATTTATCTCACATTTTCTGAAGTATAAAACAGGATATTCTCCTAAGTTGTTGACTGGATGACCATTTGCAGGTGTTTGATCCGCTTGTTGATCATCTGTGACCATAGTAAACAATTTTATTTCTAATTGCAAATGATATTTATTATTATTTGTGAAAAAAATCTAATTCTCTTGTATCTATTTGAAAAATATGAAAATTTAAATTAATTGAATTTAAGTTTTATCAATGTGATGTATTTTTAGGTAGATAAATAATTAAGTTTTACCCGTCATTTGTATGCTAGGTTTCGCTGCCTCAAAATTGATTCGCTCGTTGGCTTATGGGTGATGTGGTATGCGTGAATGGGCTTTTTTAGTATGATTAGGGTTTTAAATCTGCGGTTTTCCGCTTAAGTGTCGTTTATGCGTCAAATTATTTTAGATACTGAAACTACTGGGCTATCTGCGCAGAATGGTGACCGCTTAATTGAATTTGCCGGTGTGGAAATGATCGATCGGCGATTGACAGGAAATAATCTGCATTTATTTGTTGATCCAGAACGCGATATACCGGAAGAGGCAATCGCGATACATGGTATTACGCCGGAAAAACTCAAAAAAGAAAATGCTCAAGTGTTTGCAGCAGTGGCACAGCAAATTACAGAATATATCTCAGGTGCTGAATTGGTGATTCACAATGCATCCTTTGACGTTGGCTTCTTGGATATGGAGTTTACTCGTTTGGGTATGCCGATAGTTGATCAAATTACCAGCAAGGTGACTGATACATTACAAATGGCACGGGAGAGATACCCCGGGCAAAAAAATTCTCTGGATGCATTATGTACTCGTCTGGAAGTGGATCGCAGTAAGCGGGTGTTGCATGGAGCGCTGATTGACTGTGAATTGCTGGCAGAAGTGTATTTGGCGATGACACGCAGTCAGTTTAGTCTGGTGGATGAGTTGGTCACTCCTAATGGTAATAGTCAGAAGCAGGAATTAGCTAATTATCAACGACTCAATCATGAAGCTCTAGCGGTCATTGCGCCAACCCTAACTGAGCTCGCAGAACACGAAGCTTATTTGGCAGCCTTGGATAAAGTGGTTTCTGGACAATGTTTATGGCGTAGTTGGGAGCATAAGGGTAAGGATCTGCCAGTATGAGCCGGCAAATTATGTTGATTCCGGCGGCGGGTGTTGGTCAAAGATTCGGTGCTGGCCGTCCGAAACAATATGTTGATTTGGCGGGTCGTACTATGCTGGAACAGACGGTAAATCGCCTAAGCCAAATTGATGGCATAGATCTGATCGTGATTGTGGTTTCCGTTGACGATGGTTATATAGATGAGGTGATTTCCGCAGCAAACTGGTCTGCGCATGTGCATATTTTGCGTTGTGGCGGAGCATCTCGAGCTGAAACGGTGAAAAATGGACTGTATACAGCTCGTACGCTGTTTGGATTGCAGCCAGAAGATTGGATTTTAGTCCATGATGCTGCTCGTTGTTGTGTGCGTACAGATTCGGTGCTGCGGCTGATTCAGGCAGTACACTCTGATGCGGCGGGAGGATTGTTGGCGGTGCCGGTGAGTGATACGTTAAAACTGGCTGATGAGACAGGACATGTTTGTCGTACTATAGATCGTACCGCTATGTGGCAGGCACAAACCCCACAAATGTTTCGCTTAGGCATATTAATTCAGGCATTAGACAATGCGGATTTATCTACGGTGACCGATGAGGCTTCCGCCGTTGAGGCGCTGGGTTTTCAGCCTTTGTTAGTTATGGGCGATGTTGCTAATCTAAAGATAACTACGATGCAAGATCTTGCACTGGCAAGATTTTTTTTACAACAGGAGACAACCTGATGAAGGCCATTCGCATTGGACAGGGTTATGATGTTCATCAATTGGCAGTTGGGCGTCCTTTAATTCTGGGTGGCGTGACTATCCCACATGAAAAGGGATTATTAGGCCATTCTGATGCTGATGCTTTATTACATGCCATCACTGATGCATTACTTGGTGCAGCAGCCTTGGGCGATATCGGTAAACTTTATCCTGATACAGATGTGCACAATAAGGATGCGGATAGTCGCGTTTTATTGCGCGGAGCTTATCAAAAGGTGCAACAAGCTGGCTGGCAATTAGTCAATGTAGATGCGACTGTGATTGCGCAGCAGCCCAAATTGCGACCGTATATCGATCAAATGCGCGCTAATATTGCTGCTGAATTGAATTTGACCCTTGATCGGGTAAACATCAAAGGCAAAACGAATGAAAAGCTCGGTTATTTGGGACGGGAAGAGGCAATTGAAGCTCAGGCGGTAGTGTTGTTGCAGGCGGTTTAATCAGTTTGTGACAAAGGGTATAATTTTTATCGGATTCAGGCGGATGCCGAATTGGGTTTTTCCGCTAATTAATTAAAGAGAGAGAACGGTATGACTTCACAAGATGAATTGAAATGTCTGGCAGCTCGCAAAGCTGTGGAGTATGTACAGGAAAATGAATATCTGGGCATCGGCACTGGCTCTACAGTCAAGTTTTTTATTGAGGCTCTGGCCGAAAGCGGTCTCAGAATTAAAGGTGCAGTATCAACTTCTGTTCAAACCAGTGAATTGATGAAAAAATGTGGGATTCATGAAGTGGCACTTAATGAGGTGAATGGACTGCCTTTGTATGTTGATGGTGCAGATGAAGTCAATCATTTATTGCAAATGATCAAAGGGGGTGGTGGGGCATTGCTGAATGAAAAAATCGTAGCCAGTGCATCCAAACAATTTATTTGTATCGCTGATGAAAGTAAATATGTCAGCCGACTCGGACATGTTCCTTTGCCAGTGGAAGTAACCCCGAATGCTCGATCATTGGTGGCTCGTCGATTATTAAAGCTGGGTGGAGACCCTAATTTGCGCTTGGGTTTTACCACTGATCACGGTAATTTGATTTTGGATGTCAATAACCTGAATTTAAATGAGCCAATTAAAATGGAAAATGCCATCAATAATTTACCCGGCGTGGTAGACAATGGTTTGTTTACTAACCGCCCAGCGGATTTGTTGATACTTGGATGTGCAGATGGAGTGAAGGTGTTGACGGCACAAAGTTGATGTATAAGTGATGAAATTTTAGTGGCAAAAGGCGGAATTTCCGCCTTTTGTTTTCATTCTGGTTATGCTGTTATGCTACTAATAGAATTGTTTTGCACCGATGATGATTTTGTTCCTAAGCCAAACGGTTATAGGGTTGAAATTTAATCTTTTCAGTTATTGTCTTTCTGTTTATTTGAGGTAGACATATCTCTGATCGGTCGAAAGGAGAGGTTAATAATTTGCAGGGATCAGCGCTAATTTAAGTTATGATGTTGCATGGCTAAGAGTATAAATGGATGCAAATTGTTTAAAATATGGCGAAAGCAATTGACTAAGGATTTTAGGGTGTATTTGTCTATGAGTGGAAAAGCAGATACTGCTGGGTTGGATTAAAACATGAATATGTCGAATATACTGGCTAAATGGAAATATTGGCTATTGTGTGTTGCTTTTGTACTGACTCTTTTTAAGGGATGTGTTCCAGATAGATGGCTTTTACCTGTTCTGAGTTGGGTGGGTGAGGCACACGAAGGGGTTCATACTGCTAAAAATTTTGTCGATGGAAAGCCACAACGACAGAGTAAAAAAAGATGGGCTGAAGCCAAACTTGGAACCTATCAAGGTGAAGTTAAAACGGTTCATGATGGTGATACAGTGCATATTTTAGATGTTAATGGGCATATGCATAAAGTGCGATTGGCTAATATTGATGCACCGGAATTGAATCAGGCTTATGGTGAGGCCAGTCGCAATGCATTAGCCAAGAGGATTGAATATCAGCATGTGGAGATCAAAGTGGTGGCAATTGATCAGTATAAACGTGAGGTTGGTCAAATCCGTTTAAATCATGCTGATATCAATTTATGGATGGTGATGCAAGGCTATGCTTGGCATTACAATACGATTGCAAAAAAACAGCAAAATAAGTTTGATTTTAATCTTTATCAGCAGTCTCAGTTGCAGGCGCAACAAAACAGATTAGGCTTGTGGCACAATGCTCGTGCTGTCGCGCCATGGCAGTTTCGCCAGCAAAAAAAAACCGTTAATTAAACCCATTATGAATGCACAAAAACGTATAGAAATATTTAGTCGTTTGCAGGCAGTTTGTCCGCATCCGACCACCGAGTTGGTGTATCACAATCCATTTGAATTACTGATCGCCGTGATGTTGTCGGCGCAGGCAACTGATGTGTCAGTCAATAAATGTACGGTTCATTTGTTTAAACTGGCTCCAAATGCTCAGGCGATGCTGGATTTGGGCATCGATCAGGTAATGGATTGTATTCGCACCATAGGTTTGTTTCGCACTAAGGCTAAGCATGTTATGCAAACCTGCCGTATTCTGGTTCAGCAGTATGATGGTGAGGTGCCTCAGACCAGAGAAGAGCTGGAAAGTTTACCTGGCGTGGGCAGGAAAACAGCTAATGTGGTGCTCAATACTGCTTTCGGTCAACCCACTATAGCAGTAGACACCCATATATTTAGAGTGTGTAATCGCACCGGTATTGCCAGAGGTAAAGATGTCCGCGTGGTTGAAGACAAACTGGTCAAACTGGTACCGAAACCATTCTTACTTAATGCGCATCATTGGTTGATTTTGCATGGGCGATATGTGTGTAAAGCACGTAAACCCTTGTGTGAGCAATGCATAATTAATGACTTATGTGAGTATCCAGCCAAGAGTACTTTAACAGTTTGATTGTATATTTTAAAGACTCTTTTCGCTACAATGTATTTTAAAACTACTTGTGTAATCAACATTCAAGATAGGGACTTTGATGCGTATAAATCGCAAATGTATGTTGACGATGCTGATGGCTGTATTGATGGTCATGGCTGGCTGCAACAAAATTGAGCAATGGTTTGGTAAGGAAAAACAAGAGCAAGTTTTTGTGAAAGAAATTCCTGCTGGCGACCAAAACAATGGCCATCAGGTGGACATGCTGTTGCCGGATTTTACCAAGCTGGTTGAACAACAAGGTCCGGCTGTTGTGAACATTCAGGCTACACGTAAAAATTTAAATATTGATGATGAATTTGGTGGTGAAAACGGATCGGGTACTTTACCGGATAATGATCCTTTTTACGAGTATTTCAGACGATTACTGCCGAACGTTCCTCAAACACCTCAGGCTATTGATGACGAATACAATTTTGGTTCCGGTTTCATCATCAGTAAAGATGGATATATCCTGACCAATGCACACGTCGTTAAAGGGATGAATACCATTAAGGTGTTGTTGAATGATAAACATGAATTTCAGGCTCAGTTAATTGGTACTGATCCACAGTCTGATGTGGCTCTACTGAAAATTAATGCCAGTGATTTGCAACAAGTGCAGTTAGGCAATCCAAAGGATCTAAAAGTAGGGGAATGGGTCGCAGCCATTGGCGCGCCTTTTGGATTTGATAATAGCGTCACTGCTGGGATTGTCTCGGCCAAAGGACGTAGCCTGCCAGAAGAAAATTACACGCCATTTATTCAGACAGATGTTGCCATTAATCCAGGCAATTCCGGCGGTCCATTGTTTAATCTCAAAGGACAGGTCGTGGGAATGAATTCTCAGATTTACAGTCGTAGCGGCGGCTTTATGGGTATTTCATTCGCCATTCCGATTGATGTGGCCATGAATGTAGCCGATCAACTTAAAAAAGCAGGTAAAGTGCAACGTGGTCGGCTTGGGGTAGTGATTCAGGAAATGAATTATAATTTAGCTAAATCATTTGGCATGAGTAAAGCCAGTGGTGCTCTAATTACTCAGGTTCTACCAGGTGGTGCCGCTGATAAAGCAGGTTTGCAGATTGGTGATATCGTCCTCAGTGTAAATGGGGATAACGTGAATAATTCCAGTGAATTGCCAGTGATGGTGGGGCTGTTGCCACCTGGAAAACAGATTAACCTGACTATATGGCGTAAGGGTAAAGAGCATCATATTAAAGTGGTATTGGATAATGTGGTGACCACCGTTGCGCCAGCAATCAATAATCCTTCTCCTGTCTTACCAACTGAAGGCAGTAATAGTGCTAATCACAATATTGGATTGAATCTGCGTGAAACCAGTAAAGGATTGATGGTAGATGATATCAGTGGCTGGGCAGCGCAATCTGATATTCGCCGAGGGGATATTATCATCGCTGTAGGTCAAACATTGGTGCACGATCGGGAAGCTTTTAGCAAAGCTGTGGCCGATGGAGGAAAACAAGTTCCATTATTGATCAAGCGTGGCAATAATACTTTGTTTGTTGCTCTGGTATTACAGTAAACACGGGTTGTTTCACTATCATTTACCTTAAGCCAAATTGCCAGGGAGTGAATTTTGCATCCTGTTGAGATGATTAGTTTATCTAATAAAGCTATTAAGAGAAAATTAACAACATCACAAGCAGGAAAAAATATTATTTAATGGGTGAAAGCACAAACAAAAGTTTCTGCCAACTTGGATTGGTTAGAAACTGAAAGAGGTATTTCATCTGAGGTAGTGAAACAAATTTCTAAAGTTGCTGGTATAAAAATTGAAACTGAAATAGAAGCATTTTTGACGGAAGTTTAAGAATGTTTCTGCTTTATCAGTTAAATAAAAAAAATTATTTTTAGTTAAAATAATTTCCGAAAAAAATAAAATTGAGAAAGCGCTAAAATTGATTTGTAATCATATCAATATGATGCTTTAATTTTTTTAATGTTGGGTTTTATTAAGAGTTAAAACAATTTATCAAAATATCTTGAAAAAGATAAAAAGAATTAAGCAGGGATGCGATAGAGACTTATCAAAAGGAAAGAATATGGTGCGTATTATTTATTTACTATTTAGCTTGCTTTTGTCATTCTCAGTAAAAGCAGATTTAACTAATAACTGGATAGTGAATAAAGTATATATTAGCGATAGCACATACACGAAAAAAGTGTCCCCTGATGATCCAGTTTATGTTAACAGAGTATTCCAATGGAGTGAAAATGAGATTAAAACAAATATATACTCTGGTGATTTTATTGAAAAATGTACAAATTATAAACTAGATAAGTTTACTATCCATGTTGATGAGTTTTTAAACAAAATAGGGATGATAGATAGTAAACAAATGCTAAGATATGATTTTCTTAACAAAGATGGTAACCAATCCGTCAACCAAATAGATATTTTTTGCCCTAATATTCAAACAACATGGACACTCTTTGAAAAAAATGCTGACGCATATTTAATCATGAATACAGATGATTCTATCTTAGAAATAAATAAAATAAAGTATCAGGATACTGTTCCTAGTTTCTCCTGTTCAAAAGCAAAAAAATTAGCCGAAAAACTGATTTGTCAAAATATTTATCTATCTGGATTAGATAGAAGTATCCATGATATTTACCATAATATAAAAAAGTATTATGACTACAATAATGCTCATATTGAGTTTGAAAAAATTAAAGGTAATCAAAAAAGGTTTATCCAGCAAAGAGATTTATGTCTTAACGAAAAGTGTTTGATGGAAATTATGTATAAACATGCATATGAATTACATGAATATATGCCAGTAGTTACACCTTACTAGAAATGGCAAAGCCAGCTATATTTGGATGTGTTATTTCAACCGCACATAGATAAAAAGACAATTCTAATTTAGCCAATGACCAAGATGAAACCTTGATAAAAGTTTATGTTCTTGAAGGGGTTGTTAGATAAGGGAAATGATTGTTTACAGGTGGAAATAAAAAAATGAGTTGTATACGAAGAATCATCTAATATTAATTATGGCCATTTAATAGATAGTTCTATCCCTGTTAATCTAAATAAATTAATAATAAAATTAAAGATCTTAGAATGGAAATTTTGGTGGTAAAAATGGTTTGACCATGATTAGGTTTTAAGAACAAAACTTAATTTGGAATTTGAGTATTGTTCCCAGCGGAGAATATTATTTTGCTATAAAAGCCAAAAGACTGATTAAATGGTAACATGGCAGTTATGCAGATCTGTTAAAATTTCTGATAGTAGGCTCCGACTGACTGGGCGTTGACCAGCTAGTTGATTTATATCCCCAGCATTTACTTATCATTCTTCAGTGAGTAACCCCTTTGTGTTCAATGCTGCATTGATGGCAGCAGATTGATCATTTTTTGAGATAATCTATGTCTAATGTAAAAGCTAAAACTATAGCGCGTGGGCCGATTATGGCTGATGTGGCCGCATTTTCTCTGACCGATGAGGAGCGCGAGCGTTTGCGTCATCCGGCGATAGGTGGCGTGATCCTTTTCCGGCGAAATTATCAATCACGAGCGCAATTAACTAGCTTAGTCGCTGAAATAAAAGCATTGCGCACGCCTGAACTGATTGTGGCTGTAGATCATGAGGGTGGAAGAGTGCAACGTTTTATTGCTGAATTTACTCGGTTACCAGCAATGCGAAAATTAGGCTATTGTTGGGATAAACATGGGGCAGCGGTGGCGGAAAAAATGGCCGAAACCATTGGCTGGGTGTTGGCAACCGAATTGCGCGCCTGTGGTATTGATTTGTCATTTACGCCGATACTTGATTTGGATTGGGGTCATTGTGATGTCATTGGCAACCGCAGTTTTCATTCGTTGCCTGCGGTAGTCACTTCGCTGTCTTTATCTTTACAACGGGGGTTAAAACGTGGCGGAATGGCAAGCTGTGGTAAACACTTTCCCGGTCATGGCGCTGCCAGTGGCGATAGCCATGTGATGATGCCGCAGGATAATCGTAGTTGGGAAGAATTGTGGGCAGATGATATTCAACCGTTCAATGATTTAATTCATCATGGTATGGCGGCAATTATGCCGGCACATGTTGTTTACCCGAAAATTGATCCTACTGAGCCGGCAGGGTTTTCCTCGATCTGGCTCAAACAAATACTGCGCGACAAATTACACTTTAACGGGGTGATTTTCTCTGATGACCTGACTATGGAAGGCGCCAGCAGTGTAGGTGATGTGCGTTCCCGTACTAAACATGCTTTTGCTGCGGGTTGTGATATTGCTTTAATTTGTAATAAGCCAGACTGGGTGGATGATGTGCTGCAGGATTTTACTTTTCCGTTAAACCAACATTTGCCACAGCGCTGGCAGTTGATTGCCGGAGAGGGCGAGATCACCGAGCACCAATCTGTTATGCAAAAGGCCGAATTTCAAAGCGCACAACGATTAGTATCTAGTCTGGCATCAGCAGAAGATACCTTGAACGGCGTTCAGGTTGGTGAAGCATTTTAGCATTGACCACGACTGGTTACGGTTTTTTCTTCTTTCAGCCAGAGCTTACACACAAGTCTGATTAAGTACCAGATTCAGCCATTTTCTAATCAGCTGGAAAAGTGCTGTAATGACAATTAAGACAATCTGACAGACGAGTTGGACAAATTTTTGTACTGAAACATTTTGGAGAAGCGTGCTATGATGCGCGACCTTTTCTTCCTGACTGTAAAATTTACTTCTGAACTTTTATGACAAATCAGATCAACCGGCGTAAACGAATTCTTAATGGAGTGTTGTTACTGGATAAAGATTCAGGCATGAGCAGTAACAGCGCTTTACAACGTGCGCGTTTTTTTTATGGTGCAGCCAAAGCAGGACATACAGGTGTACTTGATCCTTTGGCGACTGGATTATTACCGGTTTGCTTTGGTGAAGCCACTAAATTTGCCCAATATCTACTCGATGCGGATAAAGCCTATACAGCGACGCTTAAACTGGGCGAAGCCACCACAACTGGTGATGCTGAGGGCGAATCAATTGGCTTTGGGTCAACCGACATCACTTTAGCACAAGTAGAAGAGGCGATAGCTTGTTTCACCGGACAGATCACCCAAATTCCACCGATGTATTCAGCCTTGAAATATGAGGGTAAGCCCCTGTATGAATATGCTCGTGCCGGTATTACCATCGAACGAAAATCCCGACAAGTGACCATTTATCAGATAGATATCCTCGAATTTCAGGCGCCAAAACTGGTTTTACAAGTGCGATGTAGCAAAGGAACCTACATTCGCACATTGGCTGAGGATCTGGCTAAAAAAATGGGAACCGTTGCGCATTTGACCGCATTGCGGCGTACTGCTACGGCAGGTTTTCAGATTGCTCAAAGCCATACCTTAGACGCAATCAGCTCTGTCGACGAAATTCACAGAGATACTTGGTTGTTACCTTGTGATGTGCTATTGCAGCATTTTGCTGCAGTCACTTTATCTGATGCGGAAATTTTGCGTTTGCAGCATGGTCTTAGCGTGCAAACCAACGAAAATTATGGCATAATGCACCCCTTACGTATTTATAGTGCAGATGGTCGGTTTATTGGCTTGGTGCAGTATCAGCCTGCTGCAAGCAGTTTGAAAGCACTGCGTTTGATGAGCACAGCTACTGTTTAATGATACGTATTCGGAGTTGGTATTTGTCAGCCATAATATGGTGAGCTTGGCCAACTTGTCCGCCGCAAGGCAAATTTTATAAGAGATTAATTATGTTAACTGTTGAACAAAAAGCGCAAATCGTAAAAGATTTTCAGCGTACTCCAACCGATACCGGTTCTTCTGAAGTACAAATCGCCTTATTGACTTTCCGTATTAATGATTTGACTGGTCACTTTAAAGCCAATCCAAAAGATCACCACAGCCGTCGTGGTCTGTTGAAAATGGTTAGTTCCCGTCGTCGTTTGCTGGCGTACATTCGTCGCACTAAACCGGATACTTATCGCGAACTGATCGGCCGCTTAGGCTTGCGTAAATAATTTCGCTTTAAACTGAAAATATCGTCTGCTTATTTTAACCAGACGATATTTTTTTAGTCGTTAAACTGGCTTATATGTGTATTGATTCAGATTAAAACCGAAACAGTACTGCACTTCATCTTCAAGGCTAATTGAGCGAATCAGTAGGTGATGGCTAATTTAAAACAGTTTATCCATACTTATACGAAACGGTTAAAGATGCCACAGTACAGTGCTATGGCAAAGTGCAGCACAGAATATTTCATGGCGATTTTACTGTCATCATATAGTTAGCTAATTCTGTGATGGCCTCAGTGATAACCGTAGTATTGAGCCTTTCAGACTGTAAGTTGATCAATATGTTCAACGATAGGCGGCCAAATTAGCGACTGGCTCTAAAGATTTTATGTATACATCATTTCTAATCCATAGCAGCGAACAACGACGGTTAATTTTTTAAAAAATTGATCCTTTCAGCTGGAAAGCCAATGGTTAGGTTGGGATAAGAAAAAGAATATATGATAGAATTTAGGCATGATACAGACAGTATCAATTTAACCAGTAATACAATGGTATAAATATTATATTAAACGAAGCAGGACTATAGTCGGCCAGAAACCCTACTAATGTATAGGTAGCTACATATATATCAGTAGGTTTTTTAGCAGACTAAGTTTCTAGCTGATTCCGAAATAGAAAGTAAAAATAAATGTTCAATAAACACATTAAAACATTTCAATATGGTAACCAAACTGTAACCATGGAAACCGGCGAAATTGCCCGTCAGGCTGCCGGTGCAGTCAAAATTTCCATGGGAGAAACGGTTGTGCTGGTGGCGGTGACCACCGCCAAAGAGGTTAAACCTGGTCAGGACTTTTTTCCGCTAACCGTTGACTATCTGGAGCGTACTTATGCTGCCGGAAAAATTCCCGGTGGATTTTTCAAACGTGAAGGCAAACAGAGCGAAAAAGAAATCCTTACTAGTCGTTTGATCGACCGTCCAATTCGCCCGCTGTTTCCAGAAGGCTTTTATCACGATATTCAGATCGTGGCGATGGTGGTTTCATCTGATCCAGAAATCGATTCTGATATTCCAGCCATGTTGGGTGCATCAGCTGCGTTATTATTGACTGGTGTTCCGTTTGCCGGTCCGATTGGTGCAGCGCGCGTTGGCTATGTTAATGGTGAATACGTTCTTAATCCGACTAAAACTCAGCTGGAAAATTCCCAATTGGATTTGGTGGTCGCCGGTACTGAAAAAGCTGTGCTGATGGTGGAATCAGAAGCCGATGTGCTGACCGAAGAAACCATGCTCGGAGCAGTGGTATTCGGACATGAACAGATGCAAGCTGCCATCAAAGCCATCAATGAATTGGCGGATGAAGTGAATCCTGAAATGTGGGATTGGCAGCCTCCGGCAGTCAACGAAGAATTAATTGCCCGTGTCCGTGAGCTGGCGGGTGCTCAGATTGATGCTGCTTTTAAAATCAAGCAAAAACAAGCACGTACTGCTAAATTGGATGAAGCTTGGGCAGCTGTAGAAGCCGCATTGATCACCGAAGAAACCGATACTTTACTTACCAACCAGATTCGCTCCATATTCAAAGATCTGGAAAAAGAAGTAGTACGTGGTCAGATTTTACAAGGTCATCCACGTATTGATGGTCGTGATACTCGTACAGTACGTCCGATTAATATTCAAACCAGTGTCTTACCACGCACTCATGGTTCTGCTTTATTTACTCGCGGCGAAACTCAATCTCTCGCTACCACTACTTTGGGAACCCAGCGTGATGAACAGATTATTGACGCCTTAAGCGGTGAATATACTGATCGTTTTATGTTGCATTACAATTTCCCTCCTTATTCAACTGGCGAAGTAGGTCGGATGGGTGCACCAAAACGTCGTGAAATCGGTCATGGTCGTCTGGCGAAACGTGCTTTATTAGCAGTGTTACCTTCTACAGATGATTTCAGCTATACCATGCGCGTTGTTTCAGAAATCACCGAGTCAAATGGTTCTTCCTCAATGGCAAGTGTTTGTGCTGGTTGCCTGAGTTTGTTAAATGCTGGTGTACCACTTAAGAGCCATGTAGCCGGTATCGCTATGGGGCTTATTCTAGATGGTAACAAATTCGCTGTGCTAACCGATATTCTCGGTGATGAAGATCATCTCGGCGACATGGACTTTAAAGTCGCGGGTACCACTGACGGCGTGACTGCTTTGCAAATGGATATCAAAATCCAAGGCATTACTAAAGAAATTATGCAAATTGCGCTGGCACAAGCCAAAGAAGCGCGTCTGAAAATACTTTCTCAGATGCTGGAAGCAGTAGAAGGTCCACAAGAATTATCTGCTCACGCTCCACGTTTGTTCACGATGAAAATTCATCAGGATAAAATCCGCGATGTGATTGGTAAAGGTGGTGAAACCATTCGAGCTTTGACGGCAGAAACCGGTACAGATATCAATATTGCCGAAGATGGCACCATTACCATTGCTGCTAGCACCAGTGAAGCGGGCAATGAAGCGAAACGCCGCATTGAAGAAATCACTGCCGAAGTGGAAGTAGGTAAAGTTTATCAAGGTACTGTGATTAAAATTCTCGACAACAATGTAGGCGCGATTGTTTCAGTGATTCCAGGCAAAGATGGTCTGGTACACATTAGCCAGATTTCTCATGATCGAGTGAAAAATGTCAGTGATTACCTGCAAGTTGGTCAACAGGTTAATGTGAAAGCCTTGGAAGTAGATGATCGTGGTCGCGTGCGTTTATCTATTAAAGCTTTATTGGAAAAAGCGCCGCAAGAATCCAATCCCACTGAATAAGAAATCGCTTAACGACAGATCAACCGGCTGCCTGAAATTTCAGGCAGCTTTTTTTATGTAATATCTAATTTATGTCAGAAAATGCAGTTTTCAGCGAGTTTGATCATTTATTACAGCCATTCAATACACGTTTTAAGGGTGATTTAAATACTCATTTATTTCCGAATAAAAGGGCATTGACGAGGCATAGGTATATAGGTGGCATGATGGTACAAGGGGAAAACCCTTGGCGCGTTAAGGTCAGATCTAAGGAAAAATGAAAGCTGCTTAAAATTTAATCAATGTAATTTAATTCAATAAAAACATAGATATATAATCATTATCCACAGCTTATCTGCAATAACATCCCAGTATTAACAGGAATAATGTGCACTTTTCCCATGACAGCAAAGTTTTTGGCATCAAGAAAAGACAGAAACAAATAATGATATGCCTAACAGGTTATCTCAGCTAATTTAAGCACAAATTGAAGATAAAATGAGCTGATAAAATGTGTATAGCTGAAACTTATCCACAATTAGTTATTACCTACTTATATTTTTCTCGCTTGTGGCAGCAGCTTGCAGGATTAACTCAAGAATAAAAGGGCATCCAGTAATAACTAATCAATGTTGATTAACCATGTAAAGCAAAACGATGAAGAACGGATAAATTTAAATTTTCCAGCATGATTAAAAAATCCATGCATTATGGGTTTTGAAATAATATAAATAGAATAGTTTATTTAAAACTAGAGTGGTATTTAAAGGGGTAATGAGTGATTTGCTCTCTCACATACTGAGTAATGCGATACCTTAAATGAACAAATAATTAAGATGGTTTTCTACTAATGATGGGTTTTATGATGTCTTTTACTGGCACCAGTTGTTTTCAGGTTGATTAATATCATCATTTTCTGTTGCTAAATCATCATCATCAAATGTTTATCTTTGCTAAACTTGTATTATTGCCAATTGCGTATTGCTAGATCAGATTTAGGCAATAAATTGACCAATCCATCTTCAAAATATGGATTTTGTGGTGAAACTGGTTATATCCCTATCATTATAAACGGTGTTAAATACCGCGTGAGTATAGGTATCAATATCATTTTTAACGTATGCTGTTAATTATAAGAATAATTCATTATTTTCGCTGTTTATACTTAGAAATTTTTGCCTCTATCCATTCTCATACCCAGACTCAGCACGCTAAGAGATTGAATATGTGATGGGCTGTTTATAGCAATTGTCACATTTATGTCTTACTGGTAAAGGTAAACCAAGAGCTGAAAGATAGGCTGCAAAACGAAATTTTTTTAAGGAATTTAAGTTGTTGTGATGCTTAATTAATGTTGATGGTAGTCATCGACAATGATATTTGCTCTTTGGCACAGGCGGAATGAAGGAATAGCAATGAAGAAAAGATCATAAACGTCTATAATGCTCGTTTTTAAGAATTTAAGTCTAAATTACTATGCAGCACATCCACATTATTGGCATTGGCGGAACCTTTATGGGTGGCATAGCAGCCATTGCCAAAGAAGCAGGTTATCGAGTTACAGGCTGTGATGCCAAAATGTATCCACCAATGAGTACTCAGTTGGCAGATTTGGGTATTGAAGTGGTAGAAGGCTTTGAAGCAGCCCAACTTGATCAGTATGCTGCCGATATGTATGTGATTGGTAATGTGGCGCGCCGAGGTATGCCAGTCATTGAAGCGATTTTGAATCGCGGTTTACCCTATACTTCTGGACCGCAATGGCTAAGTGAACATGTTCTACAACAACATTGGGTACTGGCCGTAGCTGGCACGCACGGAAAAACCACCACCGCAAGTATGCTGGCATGGGTTTTAGAAGATGCTGGAATGGCACCAGGATTTTTGATTGGTGGTGTACCAGAAAATTTTGCTGTATCTGCTCGTTTACCCAAAAAAAATCAGGGTGATCACGCCCAGCAGTCTTTTTTTGTGATTGAAGCTGATGAGTATGACACGGCTTTTTTTGATAAGCGCAGTAAGTTTGTTCATTACCGTCCGCGTACGGCCATCTTAAATAATTTAGAATACGATCACGCCGATATTTTTCCTAATCTGGCAGCCATTCAAACGCAATTTCATCATTTGATTCGCACCATTCCGGGTGAAGGTCTGATTGTTCATAATGATCAGTCACCAGCCTTGCAGCAAGTATTGGAACAGGGCTGTTGGTCAGAAATACAAGGTTTTGGTTCTAGTCAGGATTGGCAGATTGGTGCGATCGATAGTCAGGGTGGTTTTGATGTGCTGTTGCAGCAGCAAATCGTGGGTCATGTAGATTGGAATTTACTTGGTCAGCATAACCGTATGAATGCTTTAGCTGTGATTGCAGCGGCCCGGCATGTGGGCATCACGGTAGAACAAAGCTGTGCAGCTTTAGGTCGGTTTAAAAACGTCAAACGGCGTATGGAAATCAAAGGAGTAGTACAGGGGATCACTGTCTATGATGATTTTGCGCACCATCCTACTGCGATCGCCACCACTATCGACGGTTTAAGACAGAAAGTTGGCAATGCCAGAATTTTGGCAGTACTGGAGCCACGTTCAAATACCATGAAGTTGGGTACCATGAAGGCTGCTTTATCCGATAGTTTGCTGCAAGCCGATGTGGTTTATTGTTATGCCGGCGGGGTGGACTGGGATGTGGCCGCTGCTTTAAGACCATTACAAAATAAAGTCCACGTATTTCAGGAAATGTCTGCGCTCATTGAGGCGATCATTCATGAGTCCAGACATGGGGATCATATTTTGGTCATGAGTAATGGCGGATTTGGTGGTATTCATCAACAGCTTCTGGATGGATTGACGATTAAATAAATGTCATTTATATAAGATAGATACCAATTTTATGCTAGCTGAGATGGTTTTAATTCAAGACGTTTTAATGGAAATAATCTAACTGATTATCTTTAGAAAGATAAAAATGTTGCTGCCGGCATGTTGATTATTCAACAGAGCAGCGCAAACATGATATAGGCTTTTACCTGATCAAGCTGAAGCTAGCATGAGGGTAAAAGCCTATTAATATTAGGCACGATCAAACTCCATATGCTTATTCTGAAGTTCGATTCAGCAAGTTAATTAAAGCAGCGATAGCTAATAGCAAAAATTAAATTTTTTTCATTGCACTCAGTAGAATGTTGAATGGACGATGTTGATTAAGACTCGCATCGCTATTTTGCTTCAACGTGTCCGGCAATTGTCTCAACGGAAATCATGGTTAATCTACGTGATATGTTCTCGTTTGCGCACTTGATTAAAGGTATTAATGATGGCGGTGCTGCTGCTGAGCATCTGCAAGCCAGCGGTTCACGCCTAAAATATTTGCCACAAAAATAATTCAGGTTATTGCTTTTTGATCATGACCTTGCCATGATGCATAATCGCACTTGGTATGATTTATGTTAAACTATATTCAGAATGATAAATTAAGAACAGATTATGAAAACATTATCCAAGCCACCTTTTCGTGCCGACGTAGTTGGCAGTTATTTAAGACCTGATTATTTAATTGAAGCTCGAGCAAAATTTGCCCGAGGGGAAATCAGTCATGAAGCGCTAACTGAAACGGAAAATCAAGCGATTACCGATCTGGTGCATAAGCAGAAAGCTGCCGGTTTAAAAGTAATCACTGATGGAGAGTTTCGTCGAAGCTGGTGGCATCTTGATTTTATGTGGGGTTTGAACGGGGTTGAAAAAGCTTCGCTGAAAGAAGGGTATAAATTTCAGGGTATTGAATCTCGCCCAGAAACAGCACGCCTCAGCGGAAAAATCAGTGGAGAAAATCATCCTTTTATTGAACATTTTCGCTTTTTAATGCAATTTGCTGATGATCAGGTTGTTCCCAGAATCACGATTCCAGCACCAGCTCAATTTTTCAAAGAGCTTTATCGGCCGGAAAATAAAACAATTACTGAAGCTATTTACCCAAATCAAGCAGATTTACTCAGCGATATCGCCAAAGCTTACCAAACATTCATCGCGCAAATCTATGCCATCGGATGCCGAAATTTGCAGCTTGATGATTGCACGTGGGGGATGATGGTGGATAGTCGCTACAATAACGCTGGCGTAGCTGATCAGAAAAACAACTGTGGCTGTGACTGTGCCGATAATAATACCGTTATCAGTCAGTCGGTGGATGATCTGGCCGAAATGTTTGTGCAACTGAATAATACAGTCATGCTCAATGCTGCTGAAGATCTGATTTTAACCACCCATGTTTGTCGTGGTAATTACCGTTCTACTTGGGCAGCCAGTGGCGGTTATGCACCTATTGCCTCCTATCTTTTCGGTCGTGAACATGTCAGCGCATATTATCTGGAATTTGACACAGAACGTGCGGGTGATTTTTCCCCTCTTGCCGCCGTCAGTGGTGAAAAGCAGGTTGTGTTGGGGCTGATTTCTTCTAAAGTCAGTGAATTAGAGGATAAGCAGGCTGTGATTGAGCGAATAAAAGAAGCCAGCCAATATTTGCCTTTAGACCGTCTGTGTTTAAGTACTCAATGCGGATTTGCTTCTACTGAAGAAGGTAATGAATTAACTGAGGCACAACAGTGGGCTAAAATTGCGCTGGTTACTGAAGTCGCTAAAGAGGTTTGGGGATCTGTTTAATCAATGGTAAATTCAGTTTGCAGTAGTCGTCGATGAATGCGATTACTGCAAACTTAGGTTATTTTTAGCTGATAGGTGCGATTGATGTTCACACCGCCTGTGTTGTGTTCCTTGATTTAGCTAGAAAAGTCATTGTCGTTTTTTCTAGGTTGCTGCGGTGAGTGACACGCGATTTTGACTAAAGAGTAGGTGGCAGAATACAGCGGTTGTGCGGAGAGCAAAGATGTCTCTTGACTGGTTACATAATAAATTAAATGCAATGAGTTTTTGGAAAGATTTGAAAAATGCTTTTAGCGGAAAAGACCCTAACCAAGCATTTAAAGAAAGTATACAGCAGGAACAACAACAGATATTAGACAGCAAAGATAAAGAAGGGGTTCGAGATAAAATTATAGGAAGTAAAGCTTTTTTTACTAAACAGATTGATAAGGTGCAAAAACGGATTGTCCAAATGAAACAGGAATATGACGAAGATAAAGCTGTTAATAAACCTGATTTTGATTTTTCTGCTTATTTTATCAGTTTCAATATAAAATATTTTCAACTTATCCAAGCTAAATATAGCAGGGGAGATGGGGTAAAAACCATATTGACGGATTGTGCTGTACTTATGGAAACTGTAACCAATTTTTGGACTCCTGATACAGATTATTCAGATGGAGGAGATATGGACTTTATGGACCTAATTAATGCATTGTCTTTAGGAATACTTGCCGATATTGATAAAAAATACTTTGAAGAACTAGGAAAAGTAATGCAAGAAAAAAACTTTTCCGACTTTATTATTGATTATTTACTAAATACTCAACTTTCTGATTATCATATAGGAGAAGAATTGCAAGTCCCTGATAGTAAATCTTTGCAATTACTTTCAGAAATCACAAAAGAGGAAAACAAAAATGAAGCAGTGAAAAAACTCAAACTTTACTTAGATAAATATTATTATACTTTAGAAAGTTTAGATTATGAATACAATACGCATAAATTTGAAAATGGCAGAAACTTCTATGGTTATTGGTGTTGGGAAGCAGGAGCTTTAGTAAAAATAAAAGGTTTAGATGATGGTATTTTAAGAAACAATCAGTTTTATCCTTATGATTTTGTTCATTGGAAAGATAAAGACACAAATAAATCTAAAAAAACCTACTTTTTTGAATGAATAATTTGTAAGATTACTTACAGTCTATAATAAATATAATTTATTATAAATCTTACAATTAGTAATTATACTTTTTATTATTAGAGTTTTTAATAAAAATCCATACAACTTTTAAATGTAGTTAAAACTTGAATATAATAATCTCCTAAAAGTTTAAATTCTTTTTCTAAATTATTTAACAAATCAATAGCTATTTTAGAGGGCATACCATACAGTGTATCGTTAAATATTTCAAATGCATAACTATTCTTCTCTGCAATTTTTAGGGAATTTATTAAATACAATTCTTTAATAAAATCACATACCGTTTTATAATTTGAGTATTTCCATTAACTGAAAATTGTAAATCCTCTAAACATTTTATATAATAATTATAATAATTTTCTGTTAACAACAAATAATCGTAAAATTCGTTTTTATCACTTCAAAATTTATATTAACACCTAAAGAATTAGATTTTTAAAGCTACCATATAAAATGGTGTATTGCATTTACTGGATTAATTATATTTGCTAGTTAATTAGATTTTTTCAGGAATAGGAATAAAGAAGAATCACTACTAATCAAATTAGATTTTTGTCTTGTAGATAAATACATACTATCAATGAAATTTTTCATGAATTTTCCAAATTTTTTATTATTCTTTTTCAGTTTAAATGCAGTATCTAATTTCTTTTCAACTAAATCTATTATATTTCTCGAAAAAACGAGGATTTAAAGATTTATGCTGATTTAGTCAGCATATATTTATATTTTTGTTTACGCCTAAATTTCAGTCAGTCAGGATAAAATCATGTTTAAGAAATTGGGGTTAATGGTAGCGATATTGTGGGTATGTTTCGCCCAAGGGTCATTTGCCGCAAGCCACAATAAGCCTGTCAGCACAAAAAATGACGTCGCTCAGCAACAGCAATTAACTAAAACAATAAAGCAAATCATTCATTATTATAATCAACATGATTTACATGGGTTGAATCAATTTATCCACCCAGATGTTAAGCTATTTATCACGTTCGAGGGTTTGCTTGATTTTTACCAATATGAGAGAGTGCCCAAACTTAAAGAGCATATTGAAAATATTCCTGATTTTGTTTTGGATGATTTAAAGCAAAATGTCATGACAGAAGATTTTCCTGTTACCTTTCTAACTAAACGCAAGACGAGGTGCAATGAGGCTGAGAACCCAGCAAAAAAAGGTCTTTTTGTTACTGTCCATCAGCGTCAAATTGATGTAATGTCTGGAATATTTCATTTTTATAAGCTTAATGATGACAATTATGACTCAGCAGATGAAAAGCTGATTAAACAGATTACTCCACGAACAGTCAAAGTCACTTATCGGGGTAAGGGTAAAGATGAAAGCGATCATAAAGAATTCCAAAAATTTTACTTTACCTTTCATCTTACCTTAATCAATCATAAATGGTATTTAACCGTGCTGGAGCTGCAAAATGAATGTTGTGGCGAAGGCTGAAAAAAATTCTGTGAGTAAAACTATGCATGATAGGTTTATCTAAACTGGTGCAGCGCTGGTTTAAGTCTGTTTTGGTTATTAGCACTGGTGATCAATATGATTGATTTGCTGGAGGTGCAGTTAAACAGCAGGCACAGTATAGTTGAAGCTTGATGCACTTTAAATCGGTCTGTTTCGAGAAAGTAAAAAATATAGTTTGCTCGTGGCACAATAAACAAACATTAGTAGGCAATCCATTATTAACTTGATCTATTTTGCTATTGTTATTGGAGCGAAAAAAGCATGGGATAGGGTTACTGTTAGGTGGAATAGGGTTCCTGTTGAAGGTTTTGACGCTGATGAAAACAAGATGCCTGCAATCAAGGCATTAAGATAGCAAGAGATAAAATATCGTTTAGGACTCAGAAAACATCTATATCGTCTGGATCAAAAAAATGGTGTCAATAGATTTAATGATGTTGCCATGATATTGATTTAGTGGCTGAAGGAACATTGGTGGGCTGAATTTTACATTATGCATCAATGATAATTTGCTGGTTTAACCTTTCAATTTATGCTGGTGATTGGTGTCTTTGTTATTTCAGCTAATGGGGCTTATCCAATGTTTCCATCAAGCTAGATAAAATGGATGAAGATGTACCGATTATTGGTCAGCTTTTGGTTTAGCTATAAGTGAAAAATGAAAAAATCTGGGCTAATTGGTGACTGGTTGAGTAAGGGATCCAGTCTGTTTTATTGCGCTATACAGTACTGGAACAAATCTCGCGTTAATTTCGCCCGAGCCAAAATAATACCGCTGCAAGCCATGCAGGCCTGAAGCGGTTTATTCATTCACCACAATAGTTAGTCTGTTGAATCTGGATGATAAGGGCTACCATCTGCCAATAACCATTCTGGTTCGGTACCCAGATTAATCACATCCTCATTAACAATGACTTTTTTGACGTTTTTGAGGTCGGGCAGTGCATACATGGTATTGAGCAAAGCTCTTTCCACAATGGATCGCAAGCCACGTGCACCGGTTTTACGTGCCATAGCCAGTTTGGCAATAGCGCGTAAGGCAGAAGGTTGCACTTGTAATTCAACTCCTTCCATGGCGAATAATGCCTGAAACTGTTTGATTAAGGCATTTTTTGGTTCGGTTAGGATGTTGATTAAGGCATCTTCATCCAGTTCGGACAAAGTCGCAATAACGGGCAAACGACCGATTAATTCAGGAATTAAACCGAATTTAATCAGATCTTCGGGTTCTACGGTCTGAAAAAGTTCGCTGATGTTGGTTTTTTCATCTTTGCTGTGAACATCAGCACCAAATCCGATGCCCCCTTTTTCAGTGCGTTGTCGGATCACTTTTTCCAGACCGGCAAAAGCGCCACCACAGATAAATAAAATGTTGGTGGTATCAACGTTGATAAATTCTTGATTGGGGAGTTTGCGTCCACCTTGAGGTGGTACTGAAGCAACAGTGCCTTCTACTAATTTGAGCAAGGCTTGCTGTACTCCTTCACCAGATACATCACGTGTAATCGACGGATTATCGCTTTTACGCGAAATTTTGTCGATTTCATCGATATAGACGATCCCTTTTTGCGCTTTTTCAACATCAAAATCGCATTTGGCTAACAATTTGGTGATGATTTGCTCAACATCTTCACCCACATAACCCGCTTCGGTTAGGGTGGTGGCGTCAGCCATGACAAAAGGTACATCTAGCTTGCGTGCCAGAGATTGCGCCAGCAGTGTTTTGCCCGAGCCGGTGGGACCGATCAATAAAATGTTGGATTTGGACAGTTCAACTTGTCCTTCAGTCTTGCCCATACGCAGACGTTTATAATGGTTATAAACAGCTACGGCTAATGACTTTTTGGCCGGTTCCTGACCAATTACATATTGATCCAGATTGGCTACGATTTCCGCTGGTGTGGGTAATGGCTGGTTTTCATTATCGCCTGAGCTGGCCATTTCCGCTGAATCTTGTTCATCGGGGTTATGCAGCATCATGCTACAGGTGTCGACGCATTCATTACAAATCAGTGCGTTTTCGCCTTCAATCAAATTTTTTACATCGTTTTCGGCTTTACCGCAAAACGAACAATAACGGGTATCTTTACTCATAAATACGATTTCATTGAGGGAATATGCATAAGTTGCAAGCTTAAAATGTTACAATACTAAGTCTGTAGCAGACATCAGGTGATCGATGAGTATATAGTGTTATTGCTGGGATATCAAACCGTATGCTGTTGTCCAACTGTGAATGTTGCTACTTGGTCAGAATTCAAAAATTAAGCTAAAATAGTTATTCATTATATTTTTTAATATTCAAGCAGTTTGAAAACTCTAGATGAGGAATATTAAATGTTGAACAATGATGAAGGATCGCTACTGTAGGTGGCGTTGTTACGGTAAGATTCATACAGCTGTAATGATGTAGCAGACATGATTTTCTCTGCAGCTATGAAAGTCAGTTAGTGATTTTTTGTCATTAGCGCCCTTAAAGGGCTCAAAAGGAAATGATTATGTCACGTTTATCTTGTTTACGTCGGTGGCAGTGGATCGGTTTATTAGGTAGCAGCTTGTTCATGGCTGTACCTGCAATGGCGGATGATTTAGATGTACTGGGACAGTTTATAGAACAAAGACAGGCCGCAGATGAGTCTGGTTCAGTTAGCTCGTTTATCAATCATCATCCAGATTCTAATTTGGAAAGTCAGGCACAGATTGCCGGTCCATTGTTAAGTTCGCAATCGGCTTTGATTATGAATAATCAGACCGGTGAAATTCTTTATCAGAAAAATATTAATCAAGTTCGTTCAATTGCTTCAATTTCGAAGCTGATGTCTGCAATGGTGGTTTTGGACGCCAAGCAAAACATGAATGATCAGATTACGATTACTCCAGCTGAAATTGATCGTCTGAAAAATTCCAGCAGTCGGTTATCGATCGGTACTGTCCTGAGTCGGCGCGAGCTGTTGCATATCGGGTTGATGAGTAGTGAGAACAGAGCGATCCATGCTTTGGCGCGAACCTATCCAGGTGGTATGCCGGCTTTTGTCAATGCTATGAATCGCAAGGCAGCTGATTTAGGTATGACTAATGCTCGTTTTTATGAGCCCACCGGCTTAGATCCTCGTAATCAGGCTACTGCCCGTGATTTGGCCTTGCTGGTACGCGGAGCCAGTCAATACCCTTTAATTCGTCGCTATACCACTGAAGATTCTGGCGTGGTTTATACCAGTAATGGTAAGGTGGAGAAATACCGTAATTCAAACGCTCTGGTGCGCGAAGGAAGTTGGCCCATAGCATTACAGAAAACTGGATATATCCGTGAAGCCGGAAAATCTATGGTGGTGTTAACCACGATTCAGAATCAGCCCGTTACTATTGTGTTGCTGAATTCTTCCAGCTCATTAAATCGGGTTAATGACGCGCGTACATTAAGATCTTGGGCATTACAACAGCAAGCATTGTAATTGATCGACGCCTTTGTTATCTGGCTGTGCTTTTTTTTTAGTGCAGCGAGGTAATGAAGGCTATTCATTCAATTAACGCTGATTTTTTTCTGTTTAAGCTGTTTGTTGTAAGCTTGTGATTTAAGATGGTGGTTCATTCTGGTGCTTTATAAAGCTGGTTGACAGAATGAATTAATCACCTTCTATATTTATATTGGGGCAATTGATCATGACTATTCTTGTTACAGGTGCTTCTGCAGGTTTTGGCGCCAGTATTTCCCGCACTTTGGTAAAAGCTGGTTATCAGGTCATCGGTGCTGCTCGGCGGCAGGATAAGTTGCAGCATTTAAGTCAGGAACTGGGTGCTGCATTTTTACCACTGGAAATGGATGTGACTGACACCAATAGTGTAGATCAGGCACTGGCATCAATCCCTGAACAATGGGCTCAAATTGATTTGCTGGTCAACAATGCCGGATTAGCTTTGGGGATGGAAGTAGCGCAGGAAGCTAATTTTGCCGACTGGGAAAGGATGATTCATACCAATGTACTTGGTTTGACCTATGTGACTCGAAAAATACTGCCACAGATGGTGCAGAATAATAAAGGTTATATTATTAATCTTGGTTCTACTGCCGGTAGCTGGCCTTATAAAGGTGGTAATGTGTATGGGGCCACGAAAGCTTTTGTGCGTCAATTCAGTTTAAATCTACGTACTGATTTGGTTGGTACCCGAATTCGTGTAACCAATGTTGCGCCGGGTTTATGTGGTGATACTGAATTTTCCAATGTGCGCTTTCGTGGTGATGAAGATCGGGTTCAAGCGGTGTATGAAAATATCAGTTACCTCAAACCCGAAGATATTGCCAATACGATTTTATGGCTTTATCAAACTCCCGCTCATGTCAATGTAAATCACATTGAAATTATGCCAGTATCACAAACTTTTGCCGGTCTGAGCGTGACCCGCGATCTGGCATAGGATTTTGGTATGACTGGCAAGTTATCCTGCTCAGCGAATACGGCAGAAAAAGCACGGATTTTAGCGCAATGTGAGCTGCAGGGAGCCACGATTACGCAACTGCGAGCGCAAGTTCTGGATATTGTATTGGGTATGACTGGTGTGATTAAGGCGTATCAGGTATTGGCATGTATGCAGCACAATAGCAGCAATACAATCGCCCCGCCTACTGCTTACCGAGCATTAGACTTTTGGACTGAGCAGGGCGTGCTTCACAAAATACCAGCAATCAATGGATATATTCTTTGTCGTCATGTGCAGCATGAGTGTGGCGATCTTTGTCGGCAAGATCCCATCCATCATAGTGATTTTGTTTTAGTTTGCAATCAATGTGGTGCCGTTGAGGAGCTCAGTATGAGTCAAGAATGGCTGGCGTTACGTCAACGAGTGGCAGACAGTGGTTTTCTGCTCAATGATGAACATATTGTTTTAACTGGTATGTGTAATCAGTGTCGCCAGACGGGTGAAAGCCAGCAGCAAAATAAACAGCCTAACTGAACACAGATTTCTGTGGCATGCTTTTAGCTCTATCCGCTAAATACTCTTTATCTATGTTGCTAATATCTTCTAGATTACAGATCCTATTCAGCAAATTAGGTTAGTTTTATTGTTGGTGTAACCATTTGATTATCCATGTGGCTATTGGTTCCATTGTAGCAAATCAATCAGCACGAACTTTTTGTTATTCAGTGCGACTTTAAGCACTGATTGATCATAGAAAATCAATGCCATTATTGTCGAAAATCTAAAATCAAAGTTTATGTTCTTTTTCTGCCTATTCTTGGCTATTTCTTCACGATCATGTTGAGCTAGTGAAGGTGTCTAAAGAAAAAATTTTTACTCTAATAAAAGAATCCCCCAATTTGTATGGATCTAAAATGGTTTTCTTTGTGCCTTTTTTACTTTGCTCCTAAGTTGGTTTTTTCAACAAGGTGCGCATTGAGATCTTTCTACATCCCTCTTATTAACTGAAGACAAAGTTATTCTAGGTTTTAATTGAGTAGCATCTGGCTATTTTATGCTTAAACCATGAACTACTATCGCTGCTTTGGCTCAGTCATCTGTTGATCATAGGAGAATATCTAATACTTTTTTTTTGCTATTAAAGTATTTCCTTAAATATGAATAAAATTGATGGCTTGACCGTGGGCTTTGACCCTGTTGATCGCTGCTATGTTTAAAAACATGCAGTAGTACCTGTGGTAATTCGCTAATAAAATTGCCATACTTTTGGGGGGCAAAATATCGGTGGATGGGTATGGATAATGTTCGCTATCTTGTCAAAATTGAAATCATTAAATTTTTCAAATCGTCATGCAGTATTTTGCAAAGGCAATTTATATTGATGGCATAAATCTAAGCTAAATTTTGTTTACATTGTCGATATTAAGTGCTTAAATGGTTAATGTTTTGGTTACATTTCAGGTATGGAAGTGCATTTTAATAACCAATTTATCCAAAAAGCTCAACATTTTATTCCCCTTAAAATCATATCAACTGGTGTTGCTTTGCCAGATGGCAAGTTAACCTCTGACGAACTTGATCAAAAACTCAATAAACCTCATGGCTATACTCTGAAACGCTCAGGGATTGAATATCGGTATCATGCTGATTATCAGCTTAATCAGGCTGATCTCGCCGCACAGGCTTTGAATGATGCCTTAGCTCGTCATCATATCGCAGCAGATTCTATTGATTTATTGATTTGTGCTTCTGCATTGAAAGTACAAGCGTTACCTTATTGTGCGGCACATATTTTGCAGGCCAGTAATTTGCCTGATAAAACCGCAACATTGGATGTCAATGTTAGTTGTGTTAGTTTTATTTCTGCCTTGAATTTGGCAGGTTGTTTAATTAATTCTGGAAGTTATCAACGTATCGCTATTGTTTCAGCTGAACTGGCATCCCGAGGATTAAACTGGGAGGATGAAGAATCCTCAATGATTTTTGGGGATGGAGCAGCTTGTGCTATTGTGGAAAAGGGCGATGGTCAAAGTGGGATTCTATCGTTTTTACAGGAAACGCATACTGCGGGTATCGATCTGTGTCAGATAAAAGGTGGTGGTACTCGCTGTAATTTGCGAACTGGAATGAAAGATAGCGATTTTCTTTTTCACATGCAGGGTAAGCCTTTATTTAAGCTTGCTTCTTCTTTAATTGAACCTTTTATGACAAAGCTTATGCAGTTAAGTGGTTTACAATTAGAAGATATTGTCACCGTTATTCCACATCAGGCCAGTCATCTATCGTTGGAACATATGCGTAAACGGTTAAAAGTTTCCCAGCAAGCGTTGATCGATATTTATCGATTTCGTGGTAATCAGGTGGCTGCATCTATTCCCAGTGCTTTGCACGAAGCGGTCATTACCGATCGATTTCAAGCTAATCATCCGGCGATGCTCATCGGCACCGCTGCTGGTCTGACCTTTGCCGGAATGATTTTACTGCCATGAAGTTTTTGGTAACTGGTGCTACCAGTGGTTTAGGCAGAAATGCGGCGCAATGGCTGTTACAGGCAGGTTATCAGGTTTGTGCAACAGGTCGCAATAAGCTTGCGGGGGAACAATTACGCCAAATTGGGGCTCAATTCATAGCTTTGGATCTGGTTACTGCCTCCGATGAGGATTATTTGAACCTTTTACAAGGTTGTGATGTGGTTTGGCATTGTGCGGCTTTATCATCCCCATGGGGTGATTATCAGGATTTTTACCAAGCAAATGTGGTGGTAACTTCCCGTTTGGCACAATTGGCGGGTCAGCTGGGTATTAAGCGGTTTGTACATGTATCGACGCCATCGCTGTATTTTGATTTTCATTCCCATCAGAATATCAGCGAGAATCAATTGGCAAAGCGTTTTGCAAATCATTATGCTTCAACAAAATATTTGGCTGAACAAATGATCCAGCAAAATGTGCATTCTTTTCCTGATACCGTTTTTATCATTCTCAGACCACGCGGTATTTTCGGCCCTCATGATCGGGTGTTGATTTCACGCGTGCTGGCTTTGATTGCCCGGACTAAAGGGAATTTGCCTTTACCCGGTGCTGGGGAGGCAGTGATAGATCTGACTTTTGTCTTAAATGTGGTGCAGGCGTTATTTTTGGCATCCACCAATGAGCAGTTACTATCTGGGGAAATCTTTAATATCACCAATCAACAGCCTATGCAGCTTAAAACCATGCTCAATATGCTGCTTAAAGATAGGTTGCATATTGATTATCGTATCCGCTCTTTCCCTTATCCAGTGCTTTTTGCCCTTGCCTGTTGCAGTGAATTGGTGGCGAAGGTGACAGGAAAAGAACCAACATTAACGCGCTACAGTGTCGGCGCGCTATATTTCGACATGACTTTGAATCCTGAAAAGGCTAATCAACGCCTTGGCTATCAACCCATCTATAGCCTAGAAGAAGGAATCAATCTAACGGCTGAATGGTTAAGCCAAAACGGAAAAACAGTATGATGGCCAAGCTAACCACCTTTGAAGCAGGCTACTGCACGCATCTTGCCTGTATGGCGCAAAAGGGAGCGGGGTGGAATATCTGCAAATTTCCTGCACGAACATGGTTAATTGAAGTGGGTAGTAAACGCTGGTTATGGGATACGGGTTATGCCGACTATTTTTATCAAAGCACGCAGACTGGGATTTTTAAATTTTATCGCAAGCTAACCCCTGTATATCTACAACAACAAGAATCGATGAAGATGCAGTTTCTGGCTTTAGGCATTGATTTAGCCAGCATAGATGCAATTATTCTTTCCCATTTTCATGGTGATCATATTGCTGGTCTGCGTGATTTTCCCAAAAGTAAGTTTATTTGCAGTGGTGAAGGATGGCAGAAAATGCGTTTATTACGTGGTTTTTCTGCTTTAAGGCATGGATTTGTGCCAAATTTAATTCCGCCTGATTTTGAACAACGGCTTACTTTTGTGGAAAGTTTTGCTCAATCTGCTTTACCACAGCAACTTTGGCCATTTACTGATGGCTATGAGTTACCCCAAAGCCATCAACAGGTCTTTATTGTTCCTTTGCCAGGTCACGCCAGTGGTCATATTGGTGCCTTCGTACAGACTGATCAAGGTTGGACACTACTGGCAAGTGATGCTGCCTGGACCCCGGCTAATTATCTACAATTAAAAAGCCCATCTCGTCTGACTCATCTGGTGATGGAAAATCCGCGCGCCTATTATCAGACGTTGCGCAATTTACAGCTTTTATCGCGCCAATCTCAGGTCAATATCTGTCTTAGTCATGAAGGCTATATATGAATACGTTGAAAGTGTTGTGGCACTACTGGAAAACCAAACGTTTGTCGTTTGCCAGCAGGGAGGAACTGCAAGCATATCAACAACAACAACTAACCCGATTTAGACAAAAAATACTCAGTAAAAGCCCTTACTTCCGGCGTTTTGCCACACTTGAATTTGACCAATGGCCTTTAATGAATAAACAGATCATGATGCGCCATTTTGATGCAATGAACACTGCTGGATTAGAGCTGGAAACGTTATTAGATTGCGCCCGCCAAAGCGAACAATCTAAGGATTTTTCCCCAAAGGTTGGTCAATACAGTGTGGGGCTGTCATCTGGAACATCCGGCAGTCGGGGGCTGTTTGTTGTTAGCCCAAAAGAGCAGCAAATGTGGGCTGGTGCTATGTTGGCTAAAATGTTACCCAAGGGTTTACTGGCGCATGAGCGTGTAGCTTTGTTTCTGCGGGCAGATAATCATCTTTATCATAGTGTTGATACCAGTTGGCTCAAGTTACGCTTTTTTGGTTTGTTTGATCATTTTCAACAGCAATTGCATGCCTTGGCAGAATATCAGCCAACGATCATTATTGCCCCGGCGCAGGTGTTGTGTGCCTTAGCTCGTGCGAAACAAGATGGCAATCTCTCAATCTCTCCGGATCTGGTTATTTCGGCCGCGGAAGTACTGGAATATCATGACCGGCAAATGTTAGCTCAAGTTTTTAATCGATTGGGCGAAGTGTATCAGGCGACTGAAGGATTTTTAGGATCAACTTGTGCTCATGGTGTGTTGCATTTGAATGAAGAGTTTATTTTAGTCGAGCCACAGTGGCTGGAAGAAAAGCGTTTCGTTCCTGTTATTACCGATTTTACCCGTGAAACGCAACCGATCGTACGCTATCGATTGGATGATATTCTGGTGCGGCGTGAAGAACCGTGTTTATGTGGTCGGCAAGGAATGGCGATAGCGACCATTGAGGGTAGGCATGACGATCAAATTATTTTGAAAAATCAATGCAATGAGTCTATAACGATTTTTTCCGATTATTGTAGTCGCATTATTGCCAATCATTTGCCGTTAAACAGTGATTACCGCTTGATTCAACATGCTACCGATCAAATCGAGTTAATAGGATGCTGTGCACTTTCCAGTCTGCAATCTTGTCAGCTGGCGTTGCAAAAGCATTTTCTACAGCAAGGTGCGCAGATTGATCAATTAGATTGGATTCTGAAATCTGTCGACACTATTCCAGTATCGTTTATGCATAAAAAACGCCGCATTATTCGGGAAAAATAGGTTGTATAAGCGAATAAATGCCAATATGCTTATTCATTTCCATTTTAAAAACATCAGTATCAATTCCAATATGCCCTAAGTTTGATTTAGAGTAAAGTCTCGAATTGTGAGCAAGTTATGATGTTTGTTATTACACCTGTGGTCTGCAAAAAAGGGAAAAAATAATGAGCACTACCTATATGCATTGATGATATGGTGATATCTAGGTTGCACTGACAGGGTACATAGCCATTCAGAACAGATCTAATGAAGTGAAGGGAATCGATGAATCAGCTAACTATGCCAATCATTTTCATGCTATGCAGTGTTTATATTGAAGCATTAGTACTCAAAATAGTTAAGAAGAAGCACATTAACTGGCTGGATATTATGTTTAATTTAAATTCTGGTCATATTGTTTTGTGGTTTTTTAGGGGGCTGGAAATTCTGTGCTATGCACTGGTTTATCAGTATTGCAGTTTGAATTTATTTGCACATGTGCCAGTCATTTTTGCCTGGATATTTGCTTTTATAGCCTGGGATTTCTGTTTTTATTGGCAACATCGGTTGTTACACACGTTTCGTCTGCTTTATGCGGTGCACATTGTTCATCATCAGGGCGAACACTTTAATTTATCCTTAGCGGTCAGGAATTCATGGTACTCGTCTTTATTGTCGGCCGTGTTAAATATTGTACTGGCATTTATTGGGGTTTCAACAGAAATATTTCTGACAGTATCGATATTTCATTATTCTATTCAGTTTTTTAATCATAACGACGTCACCCCAAAATTGGGTATTCTAGAAAAGATTTTTGTTACCCCGAATCACCACCGAGTACATCATATCAATGACAGACATTATTCTAATCGTAATTTTGGCGGCTCATTTATTATTTGGGACAAGTTGTTTGGTAGCTTTGCTGTGATGCCTGCAGGTAAGGTTAGCTACGGTTCACCGGGAATCAAGACGCAAAATCCATTGCTGGCGAGTAATTATCCCTTCATGCAATTGTTGAACATTTCTTTTGTCCCCGCCGCACCGACGAAAAAATGGGTTTTTTCCAGTTTCCTGTTGACCTTGGGTGGAATTCTGCTTTTTGCGCTGACTATTGCTTATGTATATAAATATGCTTATGGTATGACTAATATCACGTTTAGCCAATATACTCTTTTTGGTTTTTTAGCCGCGGGGACCATTTTTCTTGGGGCAATGGCAGAAGGACGGATATGGGGATTGATTGGCTGGACCATATTAACTTTAAGTATGCCCGTAGTGTTTTTATATCTATTTGATTGGCCACAGCTTTACTGGCAGGTTATCATTTGGTTATTGACTATACACGGTGTGGTGATTTTGCTCTATACTTTGATAAATGGTCATAAAACCACCATCCCTTGTGCTAAACAGGCATCCTCATGAAGCCAAATTGTCTGGAGCTGATTTATGATCGGCAACAAGATCAGCGTTTAAAAGAGTCCCTTGAAACAGCGCTGGCAGAGTATTTATGCCGGCATCAGGATCATCGTTATGCTGATTGGGGAATGAAATTCAAGCTGGTTGCACTCTGTTTGTTGTGTGCCGGTGCTTATATTGCAGCGTTGCATCAAACAAAATTGCTGTTTTTTTGTCTATTCTATTTTTTCTTTATTACTTTTGCCTTACTGTTGGCGATTAATGTGGTGCATGATGCCTCGCATAATGTTTTTTTTCGTTCTCCAAAAGCCAATAAATGGCTCAATTTTTGGATTACTATTCCGCTGGGCATAGATCCAGAGTGTTGGCGAATACGGCATGTGCTGCAACATCATCCCTATACCAATGTTGAGTTTTATGATTTAGATATTGATTATAACGGGGTATTACGTCAAACACCGTTTCAGGTGCACCATTGGTTTATGCGCTATCAGCAATATTACTGGCCTTTGGTGGCAGCGATGACTTTTCCGACCATTGTTTGGTGTTTCGATTGGCAGGATAGGTTAGGCATTAAATTCAATGTGTGTAAATTTACTTACCCCGGTGTCAAAGGGTGGCTGGTGTTTTTGTTATCCAAAATGCTGCATATTATTCTGGCATTTGTTATTCCGGCATGGGTGTGTCCGCAGTTTAACTTCTGGGTTATTGTGCTGGTATATTGTTTGAGTCAGATGTGTTCATCACTGATTTTTGTCATTCTAATTTTGGGGAGTCATTGGGCAAAAGCCACTTTTTATCAGGCACCTCCACAAGGGCGGTTTGAGCATGGAAAATTGCAGCATGCGTTTTATACAACCTTAAATTGGCATTTAAAATATGCCTGGCTGGAGTACTGGCTGGGGGGACTGAATTTGCATCTCACTCATCATCTCTTTCCGGGGGTCAGCCACAGACATTATCATAAGTTGACGCCAATCGTGGCGCATATAGCGCGTGAGTTTAAGCTGGATTATCAGGCTTTGTCCTTAAGCGGTTTGCTGCGCTCACAGCAGGTATTTCTTCGCAAGATGGGGCAAAATTATCGTCAATAATACGGCCCACGCCAACGATATTCAGTCAAAAAAATTCAAATTCGTCTATTTTTCTGCTTTCAGTAAGCGAATAATTTGCCAGATGAAGCAGAAATGGTTTTAAATAAACGCTATACACATAGCTTAGGGGCTGGAGTAATGAAAGATATTAAAGTTGCTGTGGTGCAGATGGTATCCGGTACCAATGTGGCGGAAAATGTCGAGAAGATGTCGGCACTGGTGAAACAGGCGGCTGAGACTGGGGCTCGCTGGGTAGTATTACCAGAATACTGGCCGCTAATGGGGCAGGATGATCGGGATAAGGTGGGCATAGCCGAGAAATTGGGTGAAGGCGTGTTACAGCAAAGTCTGAGTGAATTGTCGGCACAATTAAATATTGTGTTATTCGCCGGTACCATACCATTACAAAGTACCGATCCAGACAAAGTTTTAAATACTATGTTGGTTTACGATCAGGGTCAATTAATTGGTCAATATCATAAAATGCATCTCTTTGGTTTTCAGTCAGCCAATGAGTCTTATGCTGAAGAAAATACCATAATGCGTGGGCTAGAAGTGCCTGAACTGAAGGTAGACAAGATCGCTGTGGCGCAGGGTATTTGCTATGATTTACGTTTTCCCGAGTTTTTCCGAGCGCAGTTACCATTTGAAGTGATGGTTTTGCCTGCTGCATTTACTTTTACCACTGGTAAAGCTCACTGGCAAACCCTGTTGAGTGCCAGGGCGATAGAGAATCAGTGTTATGTTTTGGCATCAGCTCAGGGCGGAATCCATCAAAATGGACGCCGTACTTATGGACACAGCATGATTATTAATCCTTGGGGTGAAGTGTTGGCTTGTTTGCCTGAGGGAGAAGGGGTGATTACCGCTACTTTGGATGCAAATCAGTTAGATATGGTACGCAGCAAATTACCTGCTTTGAATCATCGGCTGCTTTAATCTACTTCTAAAGCAATCAAGGCGGAAAAATTAGATAATTTGTCTAATTATTCTGCCTTTTTTATATTTACTTGGCATAATTTTTTACAATTCTTGTCCAATAGTTTAATTCATGGCATGATTAGCCACTTTATTTTTGACTTAATCGAATTTTTAGATGAATTATTGTAATCAAATCATATCAGGCTGTGAGGACAAGAAATGAGTGGAAGCATAACAATGAAAAAATCACACTCCCAGTGGAGTTCGCGCATGGGCTTTATGCTTGCTGCTGCTGGATCAGCTGTTGGGCTAGGTAATATATGGAAATTTCCGTATATGGCTGGAGAGATGGGTGGTTCTGCTTTTGTACTAACTTATCTGATTTGTATGTTTGTGATTGGTTTGCCCATATTGGTAGCAGAGTGGCTGATTGGTCGGCGTGGGCAAAAAAATCCGATACATACTATGGAAGATGTGGCCAAAGCAGAAGGAAGATCTAAAAACTGGCGCTGGGTAGGCATTATTGGTGTGCTCGGGTCTTTTTTAATTTTGTCTTTTTATAGTGTGATTGGTGGCTGGGCTACAGATTACATTGTGATTGCAGCCAAAGGCTCATTTGTTGGTATGAATGGCAATGGTACCAGCCAGCTATTTGAGAATTTTTTGGGCAGTGTCAGTCATCTATTTATTTGGCATACAGTGTTTATGTTTGCTACTGCCTTTATCGTTGCACTGGGGGTGGGTGCCGGATTAGAGCGTTCATGTAAGATCATGATGCCAGGATTGGGCTTATTACTGATTGGTCTGGTGGTTTATGCTGCTTTGGTCAGTGGTCCAGCATTTGAGCAGGCATTTAAATTTTTATTTACCCCGAATTGGTCAGCTATAACCGGCAAAGCTGTGTTGGCTGCTTTAGGACATGCATTTTTCAGTTTGTCTTTGGGTATGGGCATCATGATGGCATACGGTTCCTATCTGGGCAAAGACGTTAACCTGATTTCCACCGCTCGCACAGTTGTTATTCTGGATGTGATCGTGGCTATTTTGTCCGGTATGGCTATTTTCCCGCTGGTATTTGCTAATGGGTTACAACCGGGCGAAGGTGCTGGTTTGATTTTTGTTACTTTACCCATTGCATTTGGTAATATGGCTGGCGGAACTATTTTAGGAGTATTGTTCTTTATTTTCCTAACCTTTGCTGCGTTAACTTCTTCAATTTCACTGCTGGAGCCTACGGTAGAGTTATTGGAAGAAAAAACGCGCCTGAGCCGTGTTTCTGCAACGGTGGTGAGTAGTGTTGTTATCTGGGCTTTGGGTATTGCTTGTCTGTTATCATTTAATGAATGGAAGCAAGTGACTTTGTTCGGAAAAAATATCTTTGATTTGCTCGATTATCTGACCAGTAAACTGATGTTACCGCTAACAGGTCTGGGCACCATTGTTTTTGCTGGCTGGATGATGAATCAACAACTTATCCGTGAGGAATTACACTTAGGTCCAGCATTATTTGCTCTGTGGAAATTTTTGTGCCGTATCGTCATTCCTATTGCGGTCGTCGCCATTATGATCTATGGTTTTATGCCACAAAAGTAGTATAAATGATTGACTTGGCAGTGAAAACAGCTCTGATATTTTTCAGAGCTGATTTTTTATGACCGTGAGCTATGGGCAAATTAGCGAGTTAATGCTAAGTTGATGCTTGGACAAAATAAGGTCAATGCAGGTTAGGTTTAAGCTGTGACACAACTATTCTCACATTTCAACGCCGGCTTGGCGCGCAATCGCCAGCCCTTCTGCAACACTCATATACTGTGCAGGCTGTATTTCATCACGCAAAACAATTTCTCCCTGACTAAACATCACCAATTCATTCACCGCTAATTGTTGCCATTTTTCATTACATGTTAAAGGTAATGTAGCGATGACCGCAACGCGATCGTTGGGAGTGGTGACGGCGGAAAAATCAATGGCAACATCTTCATCTACTAAAGCCGCCTCGCCAAATGGAGCCTGACGGATAATATAAAACAGCAGAGTACTGGCATGTGCTAACAACCAGTCTCCATTGGAAAGCATATAATTGAACAAACCATATTTTCTCAGTTCATGCGTTTTTTCGGCAATGGAGGCAAACAATTCTTCGCGTGAAGGTTTGTATCGGAAGCGCTGACGCAAGTGTTCCAGAAGATAACAAAAGGCTTTTTCTGAATCAGTCGAGCCTACAGGGTTAAAATATTCGCCGTCAATTTCTTTAAGCCCACGCAGATTGCCATTATGAGCAAAAACCCAGTATTCACCCCATAATTCGCGTACAAAAGGGTGGGTATTGGCTAAACTAACCTGTCCTTGCGTTGCCTTGCGGATATGCGCAATAACATTTTCCGATTTGATTTTATATTGTTGCACGAGATCTGCCACAGGAGAACGAGCACAGGGTTTGTCATCCTGTAACAGCCGAATACCGTGTTGTTCAAAAAATGCAATGCCAAAGCCATCTGCATGGCTATCAGTCAATCCACCACGCAAACGAAACCCTTCAAACGAAAAAACAATATCCGTTGGGGTGTTACAATTCATGCCGAGCAATTGGCACATTTTAGACTCTCCTTATACAACCAGGCATAGGGTGGAATTAATAACCTAGCCACAGAGATGATGTTGAACTATTTTATCATTAATTATTTACTAATTTTATTTATTCGATCACTTAACACTGAAACAGTCGAAAAATCGGTTGAGGTCTGAAGAGTATATTGACCTTCAATTCTCGTGTTAACCATGCCAATACATGATCCTAAAGTTTATATAGGTATAAAGCCAATAGCTACTGTTAGCGGTCGTATTTATAAAAAATTGGGTTGTTTGTTGTTTTATGCGCGCACTTGCGATCAAAATTTTAGCCGTTTCATTGCGAGCAAAAATGAATTATTCAGATTGTTACATCTGCTCAACACATTACGCATAGTTGAATTTTATTAAGTTGTAACCATATTAAACGATTATTTTGCTGAAAGAAGATGATGACTGAACAGGCAATAAATCCTCAAGATCAACTGACTCGCTTTATGTTTGAAACCTATCCTGTGCGTGGATTGCAAGTGAATCTACAGCAGGTGTGGCAGCATGTTGGAGAAAATAAAAAATATCCAGCAGCCATCAAACAAGCACTAGGAGAACTGACCGTAGCGGCGGTATTGCTCGCCAGTAATCTCAAGTTTGAAGGCAGCCTGATTGTACAGGTTCAGGGAAGTGGTATTCTAAAAATGCTGGTTGCAGAAGCGACATCTTCTGGCACCTGTCGAGCCACTGCACGTTGGGATGAATCTGCGCTTATTGATGATGATATGAGCTTGGTCGATCTGCTTGGCTCCGGCGGTATGTTTGTACTGACCTTACAACCAACACATGGAGAATCATGGCAGGGTGTGGTAGAGCTGGCAGGCGACAGTATTGCGCAAATGCTGATGAATTACATGGCGCGTTCTGAACAATTAGCTACCTATATTGCCTTGGCTGCGGATGATAATCATGCCGGTGGCTTGTTATTACAAAGATTACCCGGGCAGGATATAGAAGAAGATTGCTGGACAGAACTGACTGCTTTAGCAGAAACAGTCAAAAAAGATGAATTGCTGCATTTACCAGCCGAAGAATTATTATATCGTCTGTTTCATGAACATGAAGTACGCCTGCTGGCGCAGCAGCCGATAGAATTTGCCTGTACCTGTTCGCGTACCAAAGTTAGTGATATGTTGCTGCTGTTGGGCGGACAAGAAGTGGGTGAAGCGGTGGCTGAAGAAGGCAGTATTCAGATCAATTGTGATTTCTGTCACGCTAATTATGTGTTTGATGAAGCGGATGTTAATACTCTGTTCGGACAAGACATTGTTGAGACAGCCAAACAACAATTGCATGCTCAGCAACGTAATCATTAAACAACATTATTAAGCAAACAGGCAGCAGACATAGAGTCTTGCTGCCTGTTTGATTAGATAAAAGCCTATTGCTGCATGATGGTTTCAATTGCGCTGGTGGTTTTGGGTACTGAGGCGGTCAGGTTTTCATTTCCATTTTCCGTAACCAAAATATTGTCTTCAATACGAATGCCAATATGATGAAAAGCGGCGGGGATATCATCAGCTGCGGCTATATAAATACCCGGCTCGATGGTGGTAACCATACCAGGTTGTAACAAAATTGGCTGACCCTGGTGGTCAAATCGCCCGCCAACATCATGAACATCCAGACCCAGCCAATGTCCCAAACCATGCATGTAAAAACGACGATAAAGCTGTTTATCAATGTTTTCCTCAACACTACCTTGCAAAATGCCCAGATCGATCATCCCTTCAGTTAGCATTCGTGTGGCATTGGATGCAATGATCTGCCAGTCTGCTTGATTAACTGTGGCATCAATACTTGCCTGATTAACAGCTAAAACGATGTCATAGACATCTTTTTGGGCACTGGTGAACCGTCCACTAACGGGAAAAGTACGGCTGATATCACCAGCGTACATCTGATATTCCGCTCCTGCATCAATCAGGAGTAAATCTGACGCTTGTAGCTGATCACTGTTGCGGACGTAATGCAAACAACAAGCATTTTTGCCACCAGCAACGATACTGTTGTAAGCCGGATAACGTGCACCATGCAACATGAATTCATGTAGTATTTCCGCCTCAATCTGATATTCGTATTTGCCCGGTTTAGTGTTGCGCATGGCGCGGATATGAGCTTGAGCACTGATTTCCGCTGCAATGCGCATTAAAGACTGTTCGTGTTCATCTTTGACTAGCCGCATCGGGTCAAGAATGCTGCTCAGATTAATCAAATTCTCTGAAGCGATGGTGCTGCCAGGAATGCTGTGGTGATTGGTGATCTGGTTAATTTCATTCCACAAAGCAATCATTTGGGTATCACGTTGAGGATATAAACCCCAAAGCGCATATAATTGCCGATGACCGGGTAAAGCTTTTTTTAAATGTTGAGTAAGTTGGCTAATGTCATCTGCCTGATCAAACTTAAATTGCTCCCGCGCGGCAGCAGGACCATAACGAAAACCATGCCAAATTTCTGCATCAGGATCTTTGTGACGACACAATAAAGTAGCACTCTGTTCTTGCCCATTCAGAATCAAAGCTGATTCAGTTTCAGGAAAGCCGGTGAGGTAATGGAAATAACTGTCTTGTCTGAAAGGGTATTCGGTATCGTTGCTGCGACGTTGTTCTGGCGCGGCAAATACAATAGCAATACCATCGGTACCGATTTTTTGAAGTACGGCTTGGCGACGCTGCTGATAAACCGATTGGTTAACTTTCATGCTGAATTCCTTGAGACATGCTACGGCGAGCAAATTGAATTTTTTTCGCCAGCCAAAGCGCACAAATCGCCCCGAGCAAATCTGCTATGGCGTCCAATATATCGCCACTACGGTGTGGTAACTGTGATTGAATCACCTCACTTATAGCAGCCCACAATAAAGCTAAAATCAAATATTGGCGTATGGGCAAAGTGCTGTTAGATTGTAAGCAGATTTTACATAATAACCAGAACTGACCGAAAAATAAACCAAAATGGCATATCTTATCAAAGTGGGGAATGGACACAGACTGATTGCCACTGGAAAAAAACAAGGTATAAATACTGGCGCCAAACCAGATTAGCGCCAGAACAAACCATTTATTCAGCCACTGAGTTTTCATTGCGTATTATCTTCATTAAGCCATTGCTGGCACAGCGTGGCCAAACGGAGGAATTTATTGCCACGTGATTGAAAAATTTGTTGCCAGTTTTGCACAACTGCTGCAGAAGGGGCTTCATCCAGAGTGCATTCATTTAGCCAAAAATCAAGTGTTTCTGCACATTCACCATAGCTGGCTGTTTGCATGAAGTCGGTTGTGGAGTGCATGAGAGAAAATAGAAAAATCAATATTTTAGAAGATTAAACGGGCTGATGATCAGCCCGTTTGAGTTTTATTCGGTATCCAATACCGCAGTAGTGTAGACGTTTTGCACGTCATCCAAATCTTCAAGCGCATCGAGTAAACGCTGCATTTTTTCCGCATCTTCCCCTGCAAGCTCGGTTTCGTTGACTGCACGCATGGTTACTTCACCATCAGCAGCATGAAATCCGGCTGCTTCCAGTGCTTCTTTCACCTTACTATGGCTGTAAGGCTCAGTAATCACTTCCTTAGAGCCATCTTCCTGCGTAATCACATCTTCAGCTCCTGCTTCCAGCGCCGCTTCCATCAAAGCATCTTCATCGGTTGCAGGATCAAAGAGTAAATAACCCTGATGAACAAATTGAAATGCCACTGACCCATCAGTGCCCATATTGCCGCCATGTTTATTAAAGGCATGACGAACATCAGCAACAGTACGGGTTTTATTATCTGTCAAACAATCCACCATGACAGCAGCACCGCCAATACCGTAACCTTCGTAACGTAATTCAACGTATTCGACACCTTCCAGATTACCGGTACCTTTATCAATAGCGCGTTGAATATTGTCTTTTGGCATATTGGCATCAGTGGCTTTGTCCATTGCCAAACGTAGGCGTGGGTTTGAATCAGGATCGCCTCCACCCAGTTTTGCTGCAATAGTGATTTCTTTAATCAGGCGGGTAAAAATTTTCCCGCGCTTGGCATCCTGTCTGCCTTTACGATGTTGGATATTAGCCCACTTACTGTGTCCTGCCATATTAAAAATCCCTCTTAATATGTTGATTTAAGGCATAAAATAACGCCAAAGCACCAAACCTTGGACAATCATATTGCCATTAAATATTTGATAAATTGCCCTAATTTTAACATATCAGAATTTTGTTGAGTAGACTACCCAGTGGTTAAGTGAAGAAGGGCAAGGGTTTTAATAAAAGTACGGGAAAAAAGTGTCCAGACAGCACGTCATGCAAAATTAAAACCGCTTTAATGAACAGGCAAAACGCGATAAGTCATCACGCTTTAGGTGAGTGATGTTTTGCAGAAACGCTTGTAGCAAATGCATTTATTAAAACTGAAATGTATTTGTCATAATAATCTAATTAATTGTCTTTTTCTATCGTCTTGAAACTGCTTAAATCAACCCCTATCTTAAATCAACAATAACCAATTTTAGATATTTCGGGAAAATCATGAAACAGACACATAGTTTTCAAACTGAAGTGAAACAATTGTTACAGCTGATGATTCATTCATTGTACAGTAACAAAGAGATTTTTCTGCGTGAACTCATATCCAATGCCGCTGATGCTTGCGACAAACTGCGCTTCGAATCATTACATAATGCTAGTTTGTTGGGCGATGATACAGAATTCAAAATCACTGTAACCGCCAACGCTGAAGAACAGACCATTACTGTAGCAGATAATGGTATCGGCATGAATGAAGCTGAAATCATCGAACATCTCGGTACCATTGCCAAGTCAGGCACCAAAGCATTTCTGGAGCAATTGACTGGAGATGATAAAAAAGATGCCAATTTAATCGGTCAGTTTGGTGTGGGTTTTTATTCTGCCTTTATTGTGGCCGACAAAGTAACAGTTGAAAGTCGTAAAGCTGGCAGTGCCGACAATGAAGCAGTGCGCTGGATTAGTGCTGGCGATGGTGAATTCACCGTTGAACCCATTTCTAAACCCGAGCGTGGAACAAAAGTCATCTTGCATGTGAAAGATGACGAAAAAGATCTGTTATCCGACTGGACTTTACGCCGCATTGTCACCACCTACAGCGATCATATTTCTGTGCCTATCTACATGAAAAAAGCACCGGAATACGATGAAGAAGGCAATGTTAAAACTTCTGACGAACTGGAAGTAGTGAATCAAGCTCAGGCGTTATGGCAACGTCCCAAAAACGAAATCACTGATGAGCAGTATCAGACCTTCTATCGCCATGTTTCCCATGATTATGATGATGCCTTAGCGTGGACGCATTTTAGAGTAGAAGGACGGCATGAATACACGGGACTATTATATGTGCCCAAACATGCACCTTTTGATCTCTACGAACGTGAGCCCAAGCATGGTGTCCAATTATACGTAAAACGCGTATTTATCATGGACGATGCCAAAAAACTGATGCCAACTTATTTGCGCTTTATTCGTGGGGTGATTGACAGCAGTGATCTGCCCTTGAACGTTTCGCGTGAGATTTTGCAGGAAAGCCGTGACTTGGATGCCATTCGCTCTGGTAGCGTTAAAAAAGTCTTGTCCCTGCTGGAAGATCTACAGAAAAATCAACCAGAAAAATATAGCGAATTCTGGAACGTGTTTGGTAATGTCCTGAAAGAAGGCATCGCCGAAGACTACAGCAATAAAGACAAAATTGCCGGACTGTGCCGTTTTGCTTCAACGCATAATGATCATGCCGAACAAACCGTTTCTTTGGCTGACTATATTAGTCGAATGAAAGAAGGACAGGACAAAATCTACTATATCACTGCTGACAGCTACGCAGCAGCGAAAAACAGCCCACATCTGGAAATTTTCCTGAAAAAAGGCGTAGAAGTATTGTTGTTGACTGACCGTGTCGATGAATGGGTGGTTAACAGCCTAACTGAATTTGACGGTAAAAAACTGGTTAGCGTAGCCAAAGGTTCCTTGGATCTGGGCAACCTGGCTGATGAAGAAGAGAAAGCAGTTCAGGCGAAAACCGAAGAAGACAACAAAGAAGTGGTAGAACAAATCAAAGCTGCTTTAGGTGATAAAGTAGAGTCAGTACGAGCCACTGCCCGCCTAACGGAAAGTCCAGCCTGTTTGGTTGTGGGTGAGCATGATATGAGTCAGCATTTGGCACGTATGCTGGAAGCTTCTGGTGCTGGTGCGCAAATCCCGCACACCAAGCCAACACTGGAAATTAATCCTGATCATCCCTTAATTAAAAAAATTGCTGCGGAACAGGATAATGAGCAACGAACCGAATTGGCTGAACTGGTTTATGATCAGGCTTTACTAGCCGAAGGCGGTAAACTGGACAATCCGGCAGCATTCGTTAAACGCATGAACCATCTGCTGCTGACCATGAACCATTAATTCTTTAGCGAATGAAACCAACTGCCCGTCTAGACGGGCAGTTTTTATTTAATGATTTGTGCATGCAGTGCTGCAAAACAGCAACGATTAAACTGCCAACTAATTCATCACCGCAGCAATTAAATATCTGAAAAAACAGAATAGGGTATAGGCAAGAGCTGTGGCGTATTTCAATGTGTATGCCATTTCAATGTCAATCAGGCAACCATAATAAATTGACAGACAGATTACTTCTTCTAAATTGCCACTCTGTTTTGACTGAAGGAAAAAAACGAGCAATCAACCAGCAGCCGATATACTGCGGCATCATTTCCCAGGAAGGACACTAACCTCTTGTGAGGCGGGACCTGCTTTTCCTCCTCGTTTTTAATCGCCCCCATTTGTCTTGTTTAGTTTTACAATTCGCGTTTCATTTTATTGAAATAATTGGTACCATTTTTTTATTATCGCTATTTGATTCAATTCTGGGCATATTATTTCTACAATACCTTTCAATTTATCAACAAACAATAATATTTGATTGTCTAAATCATCTTGTGTTTCGGCGGGTATAGAAGATTTCCAATCAGTAGTTAAAATGTTTTTAATTTCAACTATGTTTTTATCATGAATTAAAAGTAATTTTCTATCAGTTCCTACTTCGTAAAAATCTAAGATATGCTGTTTTTTAATCCCTTTTGTGACCTTTAAGATATCAGCTAATTGTTGCAGAAAAATAGAGAGATCACCAAATACAGTAACGTTCCATACTTCACCAAGGGAATTAAAATAAAACTTTATTTTATGAGTTTCATAAATAGCATCTTCAATGATAGAAAGTGCCTCGGTTAAGGAATCTTTATCATATAACTCAAACTTAAAGTCAGTTAGTTTCGTTAATGGTTCTTCAATGATTAAATCAAATTTCATTTTTCAGATATTATTTTAGGGTAAGTTGTAATTCAAATATTGTTTGAGCCATCAGAAATTTTTTATCAAAATAGCTTTTGTAGCTGCAACAATTGAACCATCAGGTTTAATCACTTACCCTAAACCTTTAAGAAAATCTATAACATTCTATTTATACTGACGATTATTCAATTTATTTTGCATATAGCGATGCAAAAAATACATCAGCGTTAGAAAAACCAAAAAGGGTAGACCAAAAACCAACGTGGCATGGAAAATAGGCGTAAACCATGTGGTAATCAGAATACTAATGATCGCAAACAGCCCAGCTAAAGTAACAAACGGATAACCAGGTACCTTAAATTTAATTTGCTCTCCTTTGCGCTGCATGTGCTGACGAAAACTCAAGTGTGACAAAAATACCGTTCCCCAACTGATTAAAGCACCAAACATGGATAATGCAATCATGACCGGAAACGCTGTTTCTGGATTAAAAATATACACCATTGCTGCCACAGCAATCCCAGCAGAAGATAAAGTGAGTGCATTCAGTGGCACACCATTGCTGCGTACTTTGCCTAAAATTTGTGGTGCTTCACCAGCTCGAGACAAACTGAACATCATACGCGTGGCAATATAAAGCATGCTGTTCATCGAAGACAGAGCAGCCACGATCACAATAAAATTCAGAATACTGTCGGCAAAAGGGATACCGACAATTTGCATCACCGTCACAAACGGACTGGTACTGTTTTCTTTGATCAGTTCCTGCCATGGCACCAACATCACAATCAGACTTAAAGCCAGCAAATAAAAAATAAACAGTCGTGCCAAAGTTCCTTTGAAGGCTGTTTTAACTGCTTGTTCCGGCTTGGTGGCTTCACCGGCGGCAATCGCAATCATCTCAATGCCCAGATAGCTAAAAATCGAGATAATCACCCCAGTCCAGATACCGGAAAATCCATGTGGGGCGAAACCACCCTGATCAAATAAGTGCTGTTCTATTTTTCCGATACTGCCATAAGTGAATAAAACACCAATGCCAAGAATAACAAAAACCAGTATGGCAAAAATTTTAATCGTCGAAAACCAGTATTCCACTGAACCAAAGGCCTTAACACTGTAGGCATTCACCGCGATCAGACTAAAAGAAAATAAGCCTATCCATATCCATGAGCTTATCTGTGGAAACCAAAACTTCATGTATTCTGCAATCGCAGTAACCTCAGTGCCAACCGCCAGCACAATACACGACCAGTAACTGTAGCGAACCAGAAAACCGGCCAAAGGATGCAGATAAAATTCAGCATAAGCTCCAAAAGAGCCTGAAGTAGGGTGCTGAACCGTCATTTCAGCCAAGCATCCCATTAAAGTCAGCGCAATTAATCCTCCCAAAGCATAACTAATAATCACTGCCGGACCGGCAAAACCAATAGCGAATTTACTGCCTAAAAATAATCCTGTTCCAATTGCTCCGCCAATCGCAATCATACTCATCTGCTTGGCAGAAAGTTTCTTATGTAAACCTGCTTCACGTGACTGGATCTTGTCAAAATTACCCATTGTTTCCCTTTAAATATGCACTGACAAAGAGAAATATTTACCTTTTCTCGTTAAAGCTGCATATTTTGCAAATAAAAATCACAATTTGTATATTATAATAGCAGGTCACGATGAAATTATATTAACAACGCTAATTTTTTAAGGATGCATTATTTAAATATGATATGCATCAAGTTTAAATATGTCCTGATGATTGAGTTAAATGATCCGTGACAAAGCGCGCATCCCACCCAGTATTCATCTTCTTTTCAATCCTACATCGCAGTGGTGCTAACTTAATCTACCTTGCGATAACGGCTAAACCGCAGCCAAAAAAATTGATAACTTATCTAAACAGCTAAAATTCAAAATTGGGCTCAGTAGATAAAGCCTATTAACTCATTAACTGGCTATCTAATTTTGTTCTTCTTCTGGCAGGAATATACCCTTATCCAACCCATAGCTGTAAAGCAGAATACTTCAATAATGATTCAAAGGAGAGGTTCACTACAAAAATAGTGATCAGCGAGTCATAAAGAATAAAAACCAGAGTGCAAAAGTGAGTTTAAGCTTCTATCACTACATCTCTGCTCAAAACAGCTGGAGAATCACCTTAATCATCACGAACCATCAAATTGGCAGCCACAGTGCCCGGATAACCCCAAAGCCAATTTTACACAACTCAATTTGCCAGCAACTGCCCATAAATCAATGAGAAAAAAATGATTTAGTCACAAGCAGATCAAATGCTGAACTAAATAGTCATACGTCATTATTGCACTAAAGCATTTTTTAAAATTAATCCAAATTGACTATGGCAAAATCATTTTTCAAAGCAAATTATTATATTTTAAATTATGTTCAGATATAGCCAGTTTAGTTAAGAAAAGGTATAATTTAAAAACATTAATCATTGATTTTAATTAGTAATTTTGTATAGTGCGTCTATACATAGGGGAGTTAATCCATGATTAAAAGCTTTAAACATAAAGGACTTGAACAATATTATCGAACTGGAAGCAAAGCATGCATACCCAATTCTCATAGCACAGAATTAAGAGTAGTACTGACTGCGTTAAGTGCAGCAAAAAAGCCTATCGATTTAGAAGCACCATTCTGGCGGCTGCATGTTATCAAAGGTAATCAGAAAGATCGTTGGGCTGTGATTATTAATGGCAGTTGGCGCTTGATCTTTGAATTTGATGAAGATGAAGTGGAAATCGTCGATTATCAAAACTATAACATGGAGAATAAATATGCATAATCCTTGTCATGCTGGTGTAATACTTAAACAGTATCTAGGCGAAACAAATATTAGCGAAGCGGCAAAACATTTAGGGATAACAAGGGTCACTTTATCACGCATCATTAATGGTAAAGCAGGAATTAGTGCGGAAATGGCGGTACGATTATCTATTTTATTGAACACCACACCGCAATTCTGGCTGAACATGCAGGTCAATTATGATTTATGGAAAGCATTGCAGAAAAAGAATCATGGTGTGACCCCGTTGCAGCGACATACTTGCAGATAAACGGTGTTTATCCATGCACCAAAAAGCCAATATAAAGTTTATAAGGACGATATCCATCTATATTATAGATAAAACGTATTACCTATATTAATTTGAATCAAAAATGCTTTTAGCCAGCATCTGCCGGCTATAGGTTCAGTATTGTATACGAGACTGGTCTGAACTTAATCTCAGATAAACAGGTGACAAGAAAAACACACATCGTCTTTAAATTAAATACAATTGATAACAGCGCAAAGTCATCAAATCTTTGATCACTTAAGTGAACATTCACCTGTGGTACACCAACTATCAATATTACCCATAAACCCTTTTCGTTTAAAAAATATGAATACCCCAAGGTATGTTAAAAAACAGGGGGAAGCAGCGGAATTTAAACACAAAAGATTTTAACTCTTAGCATATAGATTAAATTAAACCTAACCTGATCATGTGGACCCATAAAGACCTACTTAACCAGTATTGTGCTCAGTCATCATGAAAACATGATGACGACTGTGGGTAGAGGAAGTTTAAAGTTAAATTAAAATCTTATCGCTCTACCGACAGCGACGAGATGCACCAAAATCAATGCGCGTGTTAAGCAAAAGGTGTGCAAATTAACCCAAACCAACTAAATGCTGTATATCAAGCGTCATGCTACGCCTACAAATTAGCCAGCCGTAGGTGGCTGGCTGAAGATGTTTAACCAAACTTGCATCAGGTCACTTGTCTGCGAGTTTGAAATTGTGGCTGCGCCCATTCTTGCGACACCAAGACTTGCTTAAGATGTTGTACCGCTTGCCAGATATCACAAAAGCTCAGATATAAAGGCGTTACTCCAAGCCGAATAACTTCTGGTTCACGATAGTCACCAATCACCCCACGGGCGATCAATGCTTGCACGATGGCATAACCATGCGGATGTCGCACACTGATGTGACTGCCACGATGAAGATGTTCACGAGGCGTGATCAGGGTTAAATCATAACCCGCACACTCCTGTTCAAGCAGCTGAATCAGCACATCAGTTAGTCGCAAAGATTTCTGTCGCAGAGCCTGCATGTCGGTTTGCAGGAAAATGTCTACCCCACATTCCACCAGACTCATAGAGACAATCGGCTGAGTGCCACATAAGTAGCGTCGGACATTGTCGGCAGGAGTGTAGCTGACGTCCATAGCAAAAGGCTTGGCATGTCCCCACCAGCCAGACAATGGCTGATTAAATGCGGTTTGATAGCGACTGTGTACCCACAGCATCGCCGGCGAACCCGGTCCGCCGTTGAGATATTTATATGTACAGCCAATAGCAAAATCACTATTGCTGCCGTTTAAATCGATCGGCACAGCGCCAATCGAATGGCACAGATCCCAGATGATTAGCGCACCTTGGGCATGTGCTTGCTGATTCACGGCAGCCATATCATGCAAATAGCCTGTACGATAATTCACATGTGACAACACCACCACTGCAGTTTGTTCATCTAAATATTGTGGCAAATCCTCTGGCTGATCAATTAACTGTAATTTATAGCCTTGATTAATCAATGCCATAAAGCCTTCAATCATATATAGATCAGTCGGAAAAGAATCCCGTTCAGCAATAATGGTTTTGCGCGTTGGGTGTTGCTGCTGAATCCCGATGGCGGTAGCCAAAACTTTAAACAGATTCATACTGGTGGTATCAGTAACCACCGTTTCATTTTCACGTGCACCCACCAATTGGCCGATTTTATTCCCTAATCTAACCGGTAAATCCCACCAGCCAGCTTTATTCCAGCTATTGATCAGATCAGTGCCCCATTGTTGATTGATCACCTGCTGGGCACAGTCCATAGCCTTAATCGGTTTGGCTCCGAGAGAATTACCATCCAGATAGATGACCCCTTGTGGTAAATCAAACTGGCTTTTTAAATTAGCCAGCTCGTCTTCAGCATCCCATTGCTGACATTGTTCAAATGTAATCATGATTTGGCACAGATTATTAAATAATTAAAACACCGTAGTTTACTTTTTGTTTACGCGAAAGGCGAACAAATTTTAATGAGATTGAGATCTTATCTTGGTTTAAGTCAATAAAGGTAAGTCATGCAGCTTGAGTCATTAACAGCAAATGATGGTGACAATGCAAAAAAATCTTAATAAAACCTAGAGAAAAAAATACTTGTCAAATTTTCGGTTGTTCTTTTTCGGCTTAGTTTTTATAGTTTCCCATAGTCTATTTCTGGTCTGTCAGCATGAATGAATCAATCAAGACTGACGGTTGTGAGCGCAGAGATACCGCATAACAGACAAAAAAGCCTGCAATATAAATAAATGACCTAATGAACTAAGAGACAATTACATGACAAAGATTACCGATGCACAACAAATCGAGACCTTTTATCAAGCTTTATTAGCCAAAGATCAACATTATGTTGGTATATTCTATGCTGGGGTTACGACTACTTCAATATTCTGTATAGCCACTTGTCGAGCCCGCAAACCGAAATTCGAACATGTCGAATTTTTTTCCACATTTAAAGCAGCATTACAGGCAGGCTATCGACCCTGTAAAATCTGCCGGCCAACAGAAAATGCTGCTGAGGCACCACAAGAAGTGCGTAGGGCAATTGAACTAATCAGGCAAAATCCCAAACAAAAAATCTCTGACAGCATATTGAGTGCTCAGCAGATCAGTCCGGAAACGATTCGGCGCTGGTTTAAAAAGCATTACGGCATCACATTTCAAACATTTCAAAGAATGTATCGTATAAATCAGGCCTATCAGGAATTAAAATCCGGCAAAAATGTCGTCAATACCGCTTACGATTCCGGCTATGAATCCCTAAGTGGCTTTTCTTATATGTATAAACAGATTCTCAACAATTCACCTTCACAACATTCACACAACGACATCATGTTGATCAATCGTTTAACCACGCCGTTGGGACCGATGTTTATCTGTGCTACAGCAAAGGGTGTATGTTTACTTGAATTTGTAGACCGCCGAATGTTGGAAACCGCATTTCGCGATCTGCAAAATCGTCTAAAGATGCCAATTATTTTTGGAGAAAATGAGCATATTCGTCAGACCAAAAGAGAATTGCAAGAATATTTTCAAGGAACCAGATACCATTTTACCGTCCAACTGCATACCCCTGGTACAGAGTTTCAACAAGCAGTCTGGGCGTGTTTAACCCAAATACCTTATGGTCAGCTCACCACTTATAAACAGCAAGCACACAGTATTCATCGACCGCTGGCGGTGAGAGCAGTGGCCAGTGCCAACGGTTGTAATCGCGTGTCGATTATCATTCCTTGTCATCGAGTCATTGGCAGTAATGGTGATCTGACTGGTTATGGAGGCGGACTGGAGCGTAAGCGCTGGCTAATTGAGCACGAAAAATCACATGTTGTTGATTGCGGCGATGGCGTGTAGATGGATAGAAAATAGCAGCTATACCGCTTCATGCTAATTTATACTACTGCGATTTTCTGAGAAAAATTATTTTGCCACAGAATATTTACGTTTATATATTGCCACTGGGTAGTGGTGTACGACAAAACCTAAGCCTTAAGCTTAAATCTTTGCAATAGTTTCGTCCATGAATTAATGGGCATAGGGTATAGCAATAAAAAAATGACATTGGATACCCTTAATGTTACTATTGATTAAGTTGGGTGAAAACAGTTTTACCCCAACTTTATATCAACGCTATGATTGCTCAAAGAGCAGCCAGACATCAAATGTTGCCTTAATTTGGACTTCGATGACATGAAGAAAAAGAATCAATTGTTTTTAATGCTATTGTGCTTATTTCCTGCTATTTTGCCCGCTAAGAATTCAACTCATTCATCTAATCCTGATCAAACTAACACTTTTTCAGTTGATATTGAGACTATTAAACAGTACAAAAAATTATCTATTGAGCAGTTCGAGGCAATCATTGCTACGGAATGTCAACAACTTGGAGAATTCGCTTCACGGTCTGTTGATAATTGGCGACTGAATAAAATAGGGCAAAAAACAGAGGCCAAAGCAAAAAAATACAGTGAAAAATTGATGCAAAAAACTGTGCAGACTCAATCTAAACTGTCTGCATTTCCTTTTGATCTGCAAACCTATCAAGCTCTTGACTCAGCTCTGCGCAAAGAAATTTTTGAGCAACAAAATATTGAATTTAGCAAAAGTGATTTAATTGCTAAAACCAAAAAGCGTTGCCAAAATCGCTTGGCTCCACAAAAGTATTTTACTATTTTAAGTCAATCTCAATATAGCCAAAATGATCAAAAATCTATAGATCTAGAGCAGCTGCAAGATAAAATCGATAAATATAATTTAGAAATTTTAATTATTGATGATTCGTTTGCCAAGTGGTCGAAATTAACGCCAAAAGGAGTGGGGCAGAAATTAGGATTAACAGATACTGATTTAAATGCTACCTATCTATTTATGGCAAATAATATTAAAGAAGTGATGGATGAGATGGGTGAGCCCTGGTATGTTTACCAATATGTCGTTAATAAAACGTATCATGAATATCAAAATTTTTTAATCAATGGTGGTCACAATAGACAATTTGCTATGATCGCTTTAACCAGCAAAATCATCCAAAGTGATCCTACTAGTAAACCTGAGGGAATTGATAAATTCGTGTTTCTTGATATAGAGCCTATAAAACTAGATTTGGAATTTAATGGAAACAACAGTGAGATATTATTTGTGCTTAAATTGGTTGGCTATAACAAAATTAACGAGCGCGAATTAAAACAGTGGATTGAAATATTAGGCTATTAATAAAAATGGCGAAATGTATATCAGCGTTTTGGGCCTCTAGTCAATTTTGACAGTGATAACATTTTTGACTCGACAATATGATTTATAAAAAAACGAAATTAAGCCAAATAATAGAACGATCAGTTTCACAACAAATAGTTGCTGAACGTATATTTAAAGTTTTTTCTCACCACTCTAAGTTTTAGCAAAATATACTATAGAATATATTTCATCCATTTTCTGCTAACTAATAAAAGACTATAATCAATGATCACTCTTGAAATAAGTGGGTAAACTGAGTTAGAGAAGGAAATTTGCTCCTTGTTCAATCTATGGTAGCCATGGGTCTATTCTATATAATCATCACCTCATCAAGATTGATTAATCTATACTATGATACAAAGTTAAGCACTTAGCTAACAATAGACTATTTTAATTTTCCAATGCAATTAACCGTTCTTAATTATCAGGAAAAACATGCTCCTGCGATCTGCCAATTATTTTATCACTCGATTAACTCAATCGATTGCAAGATTTATACCGAAAAACAAAAGAATGCATGGTGTAGCAGTCCGCCAGATCCAGATAAATGGCACCTACGGCTGAAAACTCATATTATTTGGGTTGCATTAAATGATGATAGGGTAGTTGGTTTTTTAGAATTAGCACCGAATGGATATATCCACTGTTTATTCGTTCATCCACAATTTCAGGGACAAGGAGTAGCGGCAAAACTATATCAGTCGATGCTGGAATGGGTACAACAACATGGTGTTAAAATCTTACAAACTCATGCTTCCAAAGTGGCCATGCCAGTGTTTAAAAAATGGGGGTTTAATATCACTAAGAAAAATTTTATCCAACGGGAAAATGAAGTTTTAATTAATTACACCATGACCAAAGCGATCTTTTAAAAGTAAAAACCATCAATGTTGGCTAACTTAATAGGACATTAAGCCACAAAAGATTACGACCGGCATGGTTAATTTGGCTAAAACAACTCAAATTAACTTGTAAATGCAATTAGAAGCGAACAAATCCGATAAATATATGATGAAAAATGGAAATAAAATTGAAATAGGGTTTTTTTAGCGAAAAAAGCCTGGGCAACAAACGCAGAATCCACAAATAATTCAATTGAAAATATGTTCCATGACGAAGTTTATTATAAACTATTGATGTTGCTACACATAACCAATATCAAGCTCTTGCGCCTTTAGATACTCAGGTTTCAGATGTGGTACAAAGTTGGTCATTAATCGTACCTTATCTTGAAGTTGATAGAGCCAATGCAATTGATGATAGAAATCCTACTGATTTACATGACAATAATTTAACATTATTGTATGCAACAGAAATATACTGATAGATGCTTTTGCTTATATTACCAAGAAAAACATTAGGGATATAACAAATCGTAAATTCTATTTGCTAACAACAAATATACTAGGTCATTAACTTTAAAAATATGCTCACCGTAAATAAGGATAATGCATGAAACAAATAATATTCTTATTATTGATATTACCTAACCTATTATTAGCTCAGGAAATATACAAAAATTCGTCAAATCAAGAATTTTTATCCCTGGAAAGTACAGAAAATAGTAAGCAAAAATTTTTAAACCTTAAAAATGGAATGATAGTTTGGATAAATCAGTCAGAATTACAGCAAATGCAACAAATTGAAAGAGTAGAGCCACGTATTTTCTGGGATATAGTCAACAAAAATTCTATAGGTTTCTATGCAAGTGGTGAAGAACCTTTTTGGAATGCCATAATAAGTAACAAAAAATTGCAATTTGTACTTAATAAACCAGAAAATATACCTATTTCTATCGATATTAAATCTTCTGCTTTAACCAGAAATTTCGTCACAATTTTCCATTCAAATAAAGAGATATATGGTTTAATTCGTAGTCTTCCTAAGGGTACTTTTTGCGAAGCAAATCTTGATGAACCAGCTTCAAACTATGAAATTTTTATTGACTATAAAGGTGAAATATTTGAGGGCTGTGCACATTTAGATAAATTATAAATAAACAGCATAATAGCTAATGCAGGCGAGAAAAAGCTCATCATTGCTCAAAATAGAGAAAGTGGTTGTGAAGCCCAGCTAATAAAAAGCTTCAAACTCGCATAGATAGAATTAATCATCCTATTCTATTTTGATATAAAAAGGGATAACCACAATGGAAATCACCAATATATTTATGTAAATGCAAGGTGTTGATATTTCACCAACGCTGATTGCTAAAGTAACGAATTCTGACAAATAGCTCGTGGCAGCATGGCAAAATCATCAGCTTAATATTCTTATCCAGTTGTTTATTTACACTGCATAGAGGTTAGAATGAAACAAGACGGAAGTATCATCAATAAATCGGTTTCCCCTTGCACTAGCCATCGATTTGTAGGGTAAAAAGGAACCCCCTTGGCTTCTTACTAGCTGAAAATGCAGATCCCAATTCTGGTTATTGGCGCGAACAGAATTGCAAAAGCGCAGCCAGAAAGGGGTTTTAATTGCCCGTGTAGCTTGTTTGAAAGGCTTTCCTGATGCAATTAATACGGTTTAACCAGAAAAACAATTTTCAACTCTGTATCATCCATAGTGAGCACAATAGTCTGAAATTAGTGAGATGGAAGGATTATAAAGTACAGACAAAGGATCTAAAATTTATCTATCAGACAGCAACAGAAGAACAGGCATTACAGGCACTATGTCAATTAAAGGATATTTAGGGTGATAAGTAGTCCCGTGTATTAGCCATTCTGGCGTAGGCATTGGGAAATTTGAGTATCTTGTTTATTTATCCCATTGATATTCTGACAACGATCTATACCACTCATGCTATAAAGTCTTTAAATAGTGAGATGGTCATGCCATCAAGAAACGCAAGATTATTCCGATAGATGATACTGTTAAAAGGTTGATTTATATGGCGATAAAACCAGCAAGCGAAAAATGGACAATGCCCATTTATAACTGGAAGAGTGCGATGAACCGAATTATTGTAGAATTTGGTGACAGAATCAATTGTCACCTTTAACAAGCACATACATAAAATTTAAAATAGGGTCTTTAACATAAACTTATTCTCCTCTATCTATAAATCATAGTTATTTCTGAGAATCATTATGATCACTGCCGTTATCTAAACCAAGCGAACAAGCTTGCTTAATATACTTCTTGCTAACGCAATATTTTTTTTACGCCGTCACCTTCATGATACATAAAGCCTTATTCATGCTTTGCATCAGTAACACCCTGATCGGCTGCTTTTTTATACCAAAATAGCGCTTTTTCTTTATCGACTTTGACACCATCGCCTCTGTCATACATTTGTGCTAAACCATATTGCGCCTCACCATCCCCTAGTTTAGCGGCTTTTGTGTACCAATATAATGCTTTCCTTTTATCAACTTTGACCCCTTCACCTTTGGCATACTTACTTGCTAAAATATATTGCGCTCCAACAAACCCTTCTTCTACTCCTTGAGCTTGAGAAAACCAATATAACGCTTTTTCCGGATTGACTTCGACACCCTCACCTTGGTCATACATATATGCTAACTCTAAAGATGCCGAAATATCTCCTTCTTCCGCTGCTTGAGTGAACCAATATAGCGCTTTTTGTTTGTTGACTTCGACACCGTCACCTTGATCATATAAAAGTGCTAAATTATATTGCGCATCACCGCTGCTCTGTTTGGCAGCTATAGTATACCAATATAATGCTTTTCCTTTATCGATTTTGACCCCATCACCGTTGGCATATTTAAGCCCTAAATTATATTGCGCCTCACTAACCCCTTGTTTGGCGGCTTTAGTAAACCAATACAGCGCTTTTTCTTTATTGACTTTAATACCTCTCCCTTGGTCATACAAAAATGCTAAATTAAGCTGGGCTTCCCGATCTCCCTGCTTAGCCTGTTTTTCACAAGCTAATAAAGCTTTGTCATAATCTCCTTGAATATAATCGTTAGCACAATCATTTGCATAAATAGACAAGGAGAATAGTACAGTAGAGATAAAACAAAAAATTTTCTTCATAAATTTTCCTTAAATAGCTAAAATATAATCTATATTATTCATTCTACTAACTGACAAAAAAAACTCAAAAAAAACTTATTCTCTATTACTGGTTTACAATATTCTTTTATATGTCTTAGCGGTATTGGTCTAGGGAGTTGATAAAACTATTATCTCACCAACTAAATATAGAGCTCCATCGAAATGTCACTGTTAAACCAATTTTATCCAAAAAGATTGTGATAGCAGAATAAATGACATTTTGAGTTTGTATAAAAAAAGAACTGTCTGTATTTTGTAAGACAGTTCTTTTAGCATAGATTTATTATTCTTTATTTATAAATCATATTTATTTCAAAGAATTATAATTAACACAACCTTCGTTTAAACCAAGCGAACAAGCTTGCTTAAAATACTTTTTTGCTAACGTAATATTTTTTTTAACGCCGTCACCTT
>NZ_JAFNPF010000001.1:1245294-1706988 GCF_026535915.1 Snodgrassella sp. B3882 | reverse complement strand
TTCGTAATACATAATCGCTAAATTATTCATTGCATTAGTATCACCTTGATCTGCTGCTTTTTTAAACCAAAATAGCGCTTTTGCATAATCAATTTTGACCCCATCACCTTCGTAATACATAATCGCTAAATTATTCATTGCATTAGTATCACCTTGATCTGCTGCTTTTTTAAACCAAAATAGCGCTTTTGCATGATCAATTTTGACCCCATCACCTTCGTAATACATAATCGCTAAATTATTCATTGCATTATTATCACCTTGATCTGCTGCTTTTTTGAACCAAAATAGCGCTTTTTCTTTATTAACTTCGACCCCGTCCCCGTTTTTATACATAGCCCCTAAATTATTTTGCGCATAAGCAACGCCTTGTTTAGCAGCTCTAGTAAACCAAAATAGCGCTTTTTCTTTATCGACTTCGACCCCATCCCCTTCATAATACATAAGCCCTAAATTATATTGCGCACTATCAATCCCTTGTTCAGCGGCTCTAGTAAACCAAATTAGCGCTTTTTCTTTATTAACTTCGACCCCATCCCCTTCATAATACATAAGCCCTAAACTAAATTGCGCTTTATAATGCCCTTGTTCAGCGGCTTTAGTATACCAAAATAGTGCTTTTTCTTTATTGACTGCGACAGCCATCCCTTCGTCATACATAAATGCTAGATTAAGCTGAGCTTTCCCATCTCCCTGCTTAGCCTGTTTTTCACAAGCTAATAAAGCGTTGTCATAATCTTTTTTAATATAATATGTAGCACAATCATTTGCATAAATAGTCAATGAGAATAGTGCAGTATAGATAAAACAAAATATTTTCTTCATAAATTTTCCTTGGGTTCATAAAAATAGGATAATAAATTTAATTTTGCTCTAATGTGTAAAGTTGCAAACATTTAATGAATAATTTTTAACAATGAACAGTGCTTTGATAAGCAGCTTGATCGTCTCCTAATGTTAGCCAATTTGGTCATAAATTGACTTGTAATATTATTCAATAACTATAAGCTACGAATAGGTTGGCAATGGTTCTTACACCAATACCAGTTGCACCTGTTACCCTCAATGTGCTAGCACATTTACGGGATGTTGCTGAACAGTCGATATAAAGCCAGTTGTGATTATATTGCGAATAAAATATGCCAAAAATGTGACTACCGTGCTGTCACCAGCCGTATTAGGTGATCCGTAAATTTCTATATCATCAATTGAGAAAGGGTACTGAGAGGTTGTAGCTCTCTCTTTTTTCATCAGCATGGGTTTATTCAAAAAGCTTAGGAAATGGTTTTTATGTAAGTCATAATTAATCAGCTAAAATCATTTAACATTATAATATCAGAGTTTTGTATATGCTGACGTATTACTTTAATCTTGACTTCACTTTTTTCAAACACATATAAACTTATACATAAGCGCTGGCCATACCTAAATGTCAGGGTAAAGCAAAAATAAGAATGAAATATGCGCTTAGACTATTAAATATTTGGATCATCAAATGCGCCTTTTAATCATTTAAAGAAATAAAATTTCCCCTGATGCTGATTTTTTTTCATCAATCCAATCCTGATTATGCTGATAAATCTTTCATTACGTTATTAGCTATCCTTGTTATTGCCATAGTAATGAGTTTTTATCAATCCTTCTTCCATTTATGCTAATAATGAACCGAAAAAACCATTGGCATGATTGTTCTTGCGACTACTTTCTAAATATTTAACATGTGCTGGGTATGGGAAAACATGGTGATGGAAGCGAGCTGATAGGGCTATTTGTGATTCAGTGCTAGAAGGGTATTCTAAGTTGGATCTGTGTGATTGAATATGTTCGATTGTCGAAGGCGATTGTCGGGGGAAGGATTGCTAACTGCAAATGTTGGCCATTACTGTACAGGTTGCAGCGGTTCAACATCGGGGTGCATTAAGCAGAGCTGGTGGGAATGTTGCATAGGGCGGATAAGGTGCTATTTATTTTCTCAAAAACCACGTTGTATTTTGTTTTCGTTGATGATATCGGTGATGCTGGCGTTGGATTTGACTTTGCCATTAACAAATACAACTGGCGCCGGCATTTTCTGCACATAGTATATACGGTTAACAATTTGATTCGCTTCCCTTTCTGTATAGTTTGATAGGTCCATTTGGTAATGATAACCATTCATCCGTACTACAGGGATTTTCATATTTTCTAATTCACGCGCTAATTTGTCGGCTCTTTTTGCCTGATCTGAAGGACAATTGATTGGCGCTAGAATGACGATACCATCGCGACCAGTTAGGTTGACCGAAATATCGACAAAGCCATATTGGTCTGTGCGCGATTTGATATCGCGGACTATCTGTTGTTTGGCCAGTTTGTTTTTATGCATCTGATATCCGGCAAAGGAAAGAATGATGGCGACGATGCCAATATAGATGATTTTTTTCATTAAAGATTCCACAATGCGCTAGGTTATTTTTTTGAAAATATAGGGCAAAATGGAGTATATGTAAATATTGATCAATTATGTTAAGTTGTGATTAGGTGGTGGTATTTAAGAAGTAAGCGCAAGTATTGTTGGCGGTTGAAAGTTTTTGCGTGGATAACTGGGATCGTCTCAACCGCCTGCAAGTTTTATTGATCGATACCGGCTAATAATACGTACTTTATTTCTAAATAATCTTCAATACCATATTTGGAGCCTTCTCGTCCTAATCCAGATTGTTTAACGCCGCCAAACGGGGCTGCTTCGTTTGAAAGCAGGCCAGAGTTGATCGCTACCATGCCATAATCCAGTTTTTCACTCACTCGCACGATTGTGCCGATGTCTCGACTATAAAAATAGCTTGCTAAACCAAATTCGGTGTCATTTGCCCAATTGATCACTTCATCTTCGTGCTCGAATTTGAATACGGGTGCCAGTGGACCGAAGGTTTCTTCTTTCGCTACTTTCATCTCTTGTGTGACATCCTGAAGCAAGGTTGGTTGAAAGAAAAGCGGTCCATGGCTATCAGTGTGACCACCGGTTACGATTTTGGCGCCTTTGCTAACAGCATCGTCGATGTGTTCACGAATTTTTGCTACTGCGTTGCTGTCGATCAAAGGACCAAAGGTGACGTCGGATTCTAAACCGTTGCCGATTTTAAGTTGGCTCATGGCTTTGGTTAGTTTGCTAATGAATTCTTGGTAAACGCCACTTTGTACATACAGACGATTGGCGCAAACGCAAGTTTGACCGGCATTGCGAAATTTGGAAATCATAGCGCCAGTAACAGCTGCATCGATATCGGCATCATTAAAGACGATAAAGGGGGCATTGCCACCCAACTCCATGGAAACTTTTTTGACGGTTGAAGCGCATTGGGCAATCAGTTGGCGACCCACTTCGGTTGAGCCAGTAAAGCTGAATTTTTTGACCCGATCATCTTCGGTTAGGATTTGCCCAATTGCGGTTGAGCTACCAGTGACGACGTTGAATACGCCGGCGGGAATACCAGCACGCTGCGCCAATTCTGCAATTGCTAAGGCAGACAGGGGAGTTTGCGAGGCGGGGCGGATAACAAATGTACAACCTGCCGCCAATGCGGGGGCAATTTTGCGGGTTATCATGGCATTAGGGAAATTCCATGGGGTGATGGCTGCACAAACGCCAATAGGTTGTTTAATGACGATGATCCGTTTGTCGTTGGATGGTGCTGGAATGGTATCACCATAAATCCGTTTGGCTTCTTCGGCATACCATTCCAGATAGGCGGCACCATAAGCGATTTCACCTTTGGCCTCGGCTAATGGTTTGCCTTGTTCAAGTGTCAGTATTCGGCCTAAATCATCCTGATGCTGCATCATCAGTTCAAACCAACGCCGTAACAGCTGACTGCGCTCTTTCGCGGTTTTTTTCTGCCATAGTTTTAAAGCAGTTTGTGCTGCTGTTACTGCCCGTTGCGCTTCTGTTGCCCCCATTTTGGGGATATCAGCCAATTTTTCTCCGGTTGCTGGATTGTAAACGGTGAAAACGCTGTTATCGTCGGCCTTGACCCATTGTCCGTTGATATAGCACTGTGTTTTGAAGAGCTGTGGATCTTGCAACTGCATAATGTTTTTCCTGAAAGGTTTAAGGTGTTGTCTGTTATTGCTTGATAATAGCATTGTGTCAAATAATTCAGTATCTAAATTTGATCCTGATCTTAATCCTGCCAAATAGCTCTTTTTCCGTGTCTATAATGTTGTTGAATAGATGTTTTTTTGTATGATTTATATTGTATACTTTAAAAATTTGAATGATTTATCATTTATTTGAATAATAATAGCGATCATTAAGTTTGATTGCAATCGAGTCAATCTTCTGGATTTTTAGTTTAGAAATGTCAATAAAGTAGACGATATATGATCTGTCAGGTCTGTTAAAACCAAGTAACTTACAACCATGACTTTTATTTTTTTCAGTGACACTATTTATAAAAATACTGTGAATAAAATCTAAATGATATATTTCACCATTTGATCTGAGGTTAACATGGATATCTTTAATATCATCAATAGATTGATCAGTAACTTTTATAGTTAATTCAATTTCCTTTATATTTTTATTTTTTATTATTTTTTTTACAAGTACATTTGCGTTTTTGAAACTAGTTTGATCTAGAAATGTATTTTCTACTCCCAGTAATTTAACGCTATTTTTATAATAGTAAGGATCAGTATTTTCTAAAACGTGTTTTTCTCTATTATCTAGTAGAAAAAATATGGTAATAATATCAATGTCTTTTGAAATTGCAGTTGGTAAATTTATATCAATAATTAATAATTCCTGCTCTTTATCCATACGAATATTGGTAATTGCTTTTATTTTATCCGCATCAAATTGTAAATGGGTTAATTTTGCCGTATTACCTATGGTTAGATCTATATGCTTAATATCTGTTATTTTGCTCAAATTTTTTAATCTACTATCTATTTTTATAATAAGTCGGATCTTTTCTATAGAGTCTTGTTGTTCAGATAAAATATGATAAATGATATCAGTATCCTGAAAATGAGATTGTTTTAAAGTAATCGGATTAACCGGACTATTATTTTCTTGAGATTTTAAACCACATGAAAAGACAAATAGAGGTAATAAGAATAAAAATATTATTTTTAATTTTTTCATTGTTCGTCTTTTATTAGTTTTGATATATGAATCTATTTTCCAATTTCTAAAGGATCTTAGTCATTTGTCAATTTATAAAATTTTCCATTTTCTCTATTTCCCTATTTAGGTCCATATTTCATTTGTGTACGATTTTTTTCCAACAGGAGCAACGCCATCATTTACCTTTCACTATACATTACTGCTAGTCATATTTGCTCATTTTTGTGCAATAGATTGTTTTAATCCAATTGCTGCATGACATGCCCGTAAGAAGAGCATGCATTTTTGTGGCAAATAATAATGATCCATTATTTATATATTTTCCAGTCCATTTATAACGTTTTTGTAGATGTTATTATTATCTGCAAAAATATATGCTGCAATAGCATGAGAAAATAATGCTAAAAAACAAATTTGTTCTTGAGCAGCATAATTATTTTTGTCTGGTTTTTGTATCCTTATTTTAAACATTGCTGGTGCTAATGTATCAATACTCAATCCAGAACCATTTTTTATAACATTAATCTTTTCTTTAATAAATGTTTTAACTATATCGCTTCTATAATTGGTTTCCTACATCATAGATATTGCATAGTATAATTTTTTCATTGTTTTCCTAATCATATTTTTCTATATAAATTATTATTATTATTTGAATAAAATTTTATGTTAGCTAAATCCAATAGGTATTTGGACGAAATTTTATTAATATTCTTTCTCCATAGTTCATATTTGTGTAATAAACTTTATATTTTAAGGTTTTGCTATCAATAGTTTGTTTTTTTCATTTCCATCAGTGTAAATTCTTACCCCTTCAGTTTCTACCTTGATCGTTTCTTAGGTGTGCTGGGAAATAGTTAGCTTGGCGCAAACGATGCATCAAGCCATTTTATTCGCAAGTGTAATCATGATACTGAAGATGGCAGAAATAAATTCAAGCCTCGGCTAATGGGATGATGTTTAGTGGTTCGCTTTTCGAAAAGGGGAGATATTGATCGTTAGCTGGTTGGTGGTTTTTTAATGCTCTGTGGCGGCTGAATTATCAGGCACAGTATAAAGGACAGACAGACCATGACGAGGGAGATGGCATAAATAGCCTGATGCCCCAGTTTAGCGGAAACCACGCCTTGCAGCATGCCGGCTATAATGATGCTGCAAGATATGCAGTTATTGAACAGTGTTGAGGCAATACCGGTGCGCCCTGGAAGCAAATCCTGAAAATACAACATGCCGATACTGGCTACAATCCCAATAAATAATCCGTTTAACAGTTGTAGTAGGTACAGCATTTGGGTACTTTGACATGTCACCATGCCGATAAAGAATAAGATGCCACAAATAACGGCAAAGCAAATGAGATTTTTATTGCCAAAGCGTGGCACGAGCATGCTGGCTATCAACATGGCCGGTATTTCGATGGCAGCAGCTAAACCCATGAGCCGACCGGCTAGGTAGTCGGCAGTGGGAAGGACTTCTTTAAGGTATAAGGGCATGTCTATTAGATACATCATGTTGGCTGTGCCCATAAATATGGATGCTAGAAACAGCATTAATACGTTTTTATTGGTTATGATGGGTTCAGAAGGCTGTTCGGTCTCTATGGAAATGCGTTTATGGCGCATAGCTGGAAAAAAGACCAATACGATTAGCAACGCAACTAAGTACATTGCCGCAGCACTGCTGTACATGGATGTAAAGCCATATTTTACGGCCAATGTAAATGATAGGGGTGGTCCTATAACCCAAGCTAGGGAGAGTTGGGCACGTAATATACCGTTGAAAACGACTACGTTGCCTCCGGTACGATCAGTGTATTCTCTCGATGCGGCAAATATTTGTGGCATGGCGGCAGAGCTTAATGCTGAAAAAAAGATGCCGACGCTGAAGAGCATCCAGTATTGGCGTGAAAAAGCAAAGGTGATGCAGTTGCCAATCCCCATTAAGCAGCAAAATAGGATGATATTGCGTCTAATTCCTTTTTTATCTGAGTATTGTGCTAATAAAAAACTCACAGCTATGCCGGCGATGGCATTAACTGAATAGAATAATCCTATTAGATATTCGTTTACTTTAACTTCTTCGGATAGGTAAAGGCTTAAAGTAGGGGATTGTAACGCTCCGGCAATTCCAATAATAAAGGCGCCCAATAAAAATGAGCAGAGAATTAATATGGGTTGCTGTTGAAAGGATTGGCTGGTTTTCACACGTGTTTTTTCATATTGGCAAGATTTCTTTATATCATAATCTTTTATGCCTGTTTAGTTAAAGCCTGGTGAAATAATCTTATTTTTTGTTGGTTTATTGATGATTTTTTTTGTTGGGATTAATTTATTTTAATAATTATATCAATAAGATAAGTTTGTGATGAGGTATGTGGTGTTTGTGATGCATAGGGTGGTTTTCAGCTAAATAATCGCTGCAAATCAAGTTGTATCGAAAGGTAGTTTAGTCGTCCATTTTTTAAGTTATTCTCCTAAAAATTTTTTATCTTTAGCTATAATTATTAAATACTTACTCCATTTAGCTATTAAGATTAATAAAGTTATAGTTGGTTTGCCATTAATTATGTAAATTTTAATTTGCTATTGGACTTTATAAGATGATAAAAAATAGAGTAGAGAAACCTGAAAATCGCAGCCCTTTAAGGCTTAAATTGGGGAAAGAGTATTTTATTTTAAAACGTAAGTATTTTTGGTGGAGGGATCGTAAGTATTATAGTCAGGTTGACCTGAATAATCGATATTGTGGTTATTCGCATAAGAAACATCAATCAGTTTTACTAAGACCATTAAAAAATGTAGATATGTATTTACAGTACAACAAAATCACTAATCTGCGTTTAGCTGTTGAAAAACTTAATGGTTCTATTATTAAACCAAATCAATTATTTTCAATTTGGCACAAGGTTGGGCGCCCGACTAAAAGTCGCGGGTTTTTAGAAGGTCTTTCGTTACATAATGGTCAAATCGGGAAGGATATTGGCGGGGGGCTTTGTCAATTAGGTAATTTGATTTATTGGTTGGTTTTACACACTGATTTAACTATTGTTGAACGTTGGCGCCATAGTTTTGATGTGTTCCCAGATGTCAATCGAACTATCCCTTTTGCTTGTGGCGCAACGTTGTCTTATAACTATATTGATTTGGTATTGATTAATAAAACGTATATGACTTACCGGCTTAATTTGTGGTTAGATGATAAATATTTGCACGGTGAGATTCTTGCGGATGTGCCTTTATCTTATCATTATGAGGTGTTTGAAACGGATCACAAAATCGAACAGCAATGGTGGGGCGGTTATACCCGGCATAATAAAATATGGCAACGAAAGACCCATTTAATTGCTGGTTTTCAGGAAGAAAAACTCATCAGTGAAAATCATGCGATTATGATGTATAACCCTTTTATTCCAGATAATGAAAACTCTAATATTTAGACATGATCGACACAATACGGTTATGTAGCAGGGAAGTGTGGAGGTGATTTAATTTGAATATCACGCTGTTTCGTGGTCTGAAAACATGATTTTCGATCAGTATTGTCGTCTTTTTCTGATTAGTTCAAACCATCATTAAACTTTGAAATGTATTAATACATTATAAATATGATGAAAATCAGTGTTTTTTAGGTTTAGCGCTACAGGGATGGTTTGTTTTTACTGGAATAATATGCTATATACATAATTTGATTTTGCTTTGTTGTCATTAAAAATGAGGTTGCTCAGCATTTATTTAAAGTTAATTTTGTTATGAGTGGCTTGGTTAGGTTGCTGCTTATTTCAGATTAAATGATGCTGTTGCAAGATGGTGATGATTTTTTCTTTGTCCCAATGGTTGCTTGTAGCCAGGGTAAGTAAGGCCAGAGCGGTTTCTAAATTACATTTACCGCCATTGATGACGCCCGCTTGCCTGAGGGCATGACCTTGAGCATAGATGGCGGCGCATCTTCCTTGTGCCACTTGACTGATGTTCAATATGGGTATGTGTTTTTTTCCAATCTGTGAAATTGCTTGCAGCAAATGTGGGTCATCAGGGGTATTACCATTGCCAAAGCTTTGCACAATGACACCATCGGGTGGATTGTGGCTCAGGCTTTGAGCAATCATGTCTGTGTTAGCGCCGGGGGTAAGAATAAAACTATGAATTCTGGCGCTTGGATCTATGCTACGGGGTAGATCATCGCTGGTGTTGGGTTGTGTAGTTTGGATGTTCAGTTTAGTCCAGCCGGTATGTGCAGACCACTGCCCCATTGCGCCAAAATGTGGATTAGCAAAGCCTGCTGCACTTTCGGTACTGACTTTACTGCTGCCAATGGCTGACCACAAATATCCGTTGAAGGCAATCACAGTTTGCTGTAATTGCGGAAGTTTGAATGCCGCCAGTGCGGTGCGTAAATTCAAACTGGCATCGCTGTTTTTAGCCGCAAATGGATGTTGTGCTCCGGTAAGGACGACAGGTTTTTGCAGAAGAGGACGAGCCAAGGCTAGAATATTGGCAGTGTAAGCCATGGTGTCTGTGCCATGCAGTATCAGGATGCCATCATAATTCATCGCGTGCATATCTAGCCATTGGAGCCATTTTTTCCAGTCTGACAATGTGATGGCAGAGGAGTCTATCAATGGCTGGCACACAAACCAGTCATAGCTGAAATGATCGGCAAATTCCTGCATGATGGGTGAAACCAGTTCGGAAAGATCCTGAGCCGGTGCCAGTCCGGTAGCGGTGGGCTTCATGCCTATTGTGCCACCGGTGTAATAAATGGCCAGATGTTTACGTTTGCTCATATGATGATTGTTTCGTTGTTTACCGATTTGTAACAAGGATAACATAGATGGGTTTTGTTTAAACCCGCTTGCGCGTACAATATTGTTTTTTCGTTTATGTCTGAAAAGTGATCATGATACGTACTCGTTTTGCTCCCAGTCCTACTGGTTTTCTGCATATTGGTGGTGTGCGCACTGCTCTATTTTCTTGGGCGTTTGCCCGCAAACATCATGGTAAGTTTGTTTTGCGTATAGAAGATACTGATCTGGAACGTTCGACTGCTGAGTCTGTACAGGCGATTCTGGATGGTATGCATTGGGTGGGACTGGATTATGATGAAGGTCCTTTTTATCAGACTAAGCGTTTTGATCGCTATGGCGAAGTTTTGCAGCAACTTTTGGCAGCAGGTCACGCTTATTATGACTATACCACTAAGGAAGAACTGGATGCGATGCGGCAGGAAGCTGAAGCCAAAGGTGAACATTTTTGGTATGACCGTCGCTGGCGTCCAGAAGAGGGCAAGACTTTGCCACCGGTACCGGAAGGTGTGCAGCCAGTGGTCCGGTTTAAAATGCCGCTAACCGGTGAAACCGCATGGCAAGATCTGGTTAAGGGGCAGATAGCTATTGCCAATCATGATCTGGATGATTTAATCATTGCACGTGCGGATGGCTCGCCGACGTATAATTTCTGTGTGGTGGTAGATGATTTTGATATGGGAATTACTCATGTTATCCGTGGCGATGACCATGTGAACAATACCCCTAAACAGATTAATATTCTGCTCGCTATGGAGGCAGAGTTACCGCAATATGCTCATTTGCCCATGATCCTCAATGAAAAAGGCGCCAAAATGAGTAAGCGCCGTGATGCGGTGAGTGTGGTTGATTATGACCGGCAGGGTATTTTGCCCGAGGCTTTGTTGAATTATCTGGCCCGTTTGGGTTGGGGGCATGGTGATGATGAGTTTTTCACCATGGCTCAGTTTATCGACTGGTTTGATTTGAAAGATGTCAGCCCTTCGGCGAGCCGTTTTGATCATGAAAAGTTATTGTGGCTGAATGCGCAGCATATTAAAGCCAGCGATGATGACCGTCTGGCGCAACTAATCCGTCCACGTTTGCTTGAGCAAGGAATAGATAATCCTGCTGAACCCGCTTTAACTGAGGTTATTGCTTTGGTTAAAGATCGCGCACAGGATTTAAATCAGTTAGCTGATGAATGTGCCTATTTTTACCGTAAGAAGACGCCTACTGAACAGGAACTGGCTAAACATTGGGATGCGGATACGCCAGCACGGATGCAACGCTTTGCTGCTTTGTTGGCAGAGTTACCACAATGGAACGCTGAAAGTATTCACGCTTTATTTGCTCCATTTTGTGAAGCAGAGAGTATTAAGATGGGTAAGCTGGGCATGCCTTTGCGACTAGCAGTGTGCGGAACTGGTAAAACGCCTTCTATTGATCAGGTATTGGCTCTGATGGGACGACAAGAGGTTCTTCAGCGGTTGCAGCAAATTTAACCCACATCTGGTGATTGCATTCACATTCAGCCATGACTGCTCTGTAGTCGTGGCTGATCTTTTTGCATCGATTTAAATTTGCTGTTTTCTCCGATGAATTGATGAATTGATGGCGGCTATCTCGTATGGCTAGTCATTACACTCTATGTTTGTTAACTAGGTTTTTAGGCTGACGGAGCAAGCATAGGCTTGGTTTCTTATTTCGTTTATTGCCGCAATAGACACTGTGTTGGTTGAAGGGATTTGGTGGGATAGCGGATGTGAAAAAACGCGTTGATGATTTATACAATAATGCATACGGCATTTTATTCGTTGTTGTCAGGATGTGTTAAAGACGGGTGAGCGGCTAGGGTGAGTGATGTTTGCTACATTTTTATTTGTAGAAAAAAAGATAAAGGTTGATTTTAAACAATTTAGGTCAATATTATCTATGGTTTTATGCAGATAAGTTTTCTATTTTTTGCTGAACTGAGATATAACATGCATCGTGACAATGATGGGTTTTCGGCTGTGATGCCATCATGATTTGATTTTTGCGCTTAATGTCTTTATATTGAGTATATTCATATGGGCTGATCTTGGAATGGTAATTTGCTAAACGCAAATTATGGTAAGCAGACAGCCAATTTTATTTCTCTTGATTAGAGTAAATATTCAATTTTAGGCTGAAATCTACAGGGTTTATTAGCGTATACGCCGTCTTTACTTATGCTAACGGTAACTATGCTGTTGACGAGTACCACTCGGTTTTATTGTGGTTACTGATCGGGTATGGCACAATTTGCGCCGATTTGGATGAATGCAAATGAATACTAAAGCTAATTTATCACAACGAATTGTTGTCGGAATGTCGGGTGGAGTTGATTCCTCGGTTACCGCATGGCTGCTAAAACAAGGCGGTTATGATGTGCGTGGCATTTTTATGCAAAACTGGGAAGATGACAATGATGATGATTATTGTTCGATCAAACAGGATTCTTTAGATGCCGTTGCGGTGGCTGATCTGATTGATATGGACATTGATATTGTCAATTTCGCCAGTGAATACAAAGATAATGTCTTTGCGTATTTTTTGCAGGAATATCAGGCGGGTCGTACCCCTAACCCTGATGTGCTTTGCAATGCGGAAATTAAGTTTAAATGTTTTTTACAACACGCTTTGGCCGGTGGTGCTGATCTGATTGCGACAGGACATTATGCACGCAAGCAAGTGCGTGATGGGGTGCACTATTTGCTTAAAGGCAAAGACCAGAATAAGGATCAAAGTTACTTTCTTTATCGCTTACAGCCTTATCAGCTGGAACGAGCTTTGTTTCCGTTGGGCGATTTGGAAAAATCTGCTGTGCGAGAATTGGCGCAGCAAGCACAATTGCCTACAGCTTTGAAAAAGGATAGTACCGGTATTTGTTTTATTGGTGAACGCCCATTCAGACAATTTTTGCAACGTTATCTGCCGACTAATCCTGGCGCAATGGTGACGCCAGAAGGCAAGGTGGTCGGTGAGCATGAAGGTTTAATGTATTATACGTTGGGACAACGTAAGGGTTTGGGTATTGGCGGTGATGGCGAACCGTGGTTTGTGGCGGGTAAGAATCTGGCTTCCAATGAGTTGTTGGTGGTGCAAGGTCATGATCATCCTTTGCTATTTAGTCAAAGTTTGACGATGCATGATTTGAGTTTTACTACGCCACAACGCCCCCCTGAGGGTCAATATGGCGTGAAAACCCGTTACCGGATGCCGGATGCTCAGGCAACTTTGCGCTATGTTGATGACGATCGTGCCGAACTAATTTTTGATCAAGCACAATGGGCGGTGACGCCTGGACAATCAGCTGTGCTTTATCGGGATGACATTTGTCTTGGAGGCGGTATCATCAATGATACCGATACCCACAGTATTCACATTGATTAATTTTTTTCAATTGACTGGTTTTTGTCAGTCTTCCCATTAACAATAATTCAGCTCCTTTTGTCTGAGCGTTAATGAATGCGGATGAAGTTTAGGATGTTGGCATTATTGCAAAGGACTATATAACACATGGAAAAAATCTGGTTACAGAGTTATCAGGAAGGGGTGCAAGCTGAGGTTGATGTGCGCGCCTATTCATCAATTATTGATGTACTGCATACCAGCGTTAAAAAATTTGCAAATCAGCCCAGTTTCTCTAATTTTGGCGTAACGCTGACTTATTCTGAAACGGCTGCTTATGTAAATCAATTAACTTCCTATCTGCAAAAAATTCTCAAATTAGAAAAAGGTGAACGTGTCGCTATTATGATGCCGAATTTGTTGCAATATCCAATTGCGGTGTTCGGTATTTTACAGGCCGGTGGTGTGGTTGTTAATGTAAATCCATTGTATACACCGAGGGAGCTAGCACATCAGCTAAAAGATTCGGGTGCTACCGCAATAGTTGTTCTGGAAAATTTTGCCCATACACTCGAAAAAGCTTTGTCTCAAACGGACATTAAGCAGGTGATTGTGGCTTCTGTTGGTGATATGTTGGGTTGGTTTAAGGGTACGGCCATCAATTTTATGATGCGCAAGGTCAAAAAGCTGGTTAAACCTTTTCATATTCCAAATGCCATTTCTTTTCGTGACGCTTTATCTCAAGGTAAAAAACATCGGTTTACTCCGGTGCCTTTGACACTGGAAGATCTGGCATTGCTGCAATATACAGGTGGTACAACCGGCGTTGCTAAGGGAGCAATGCTGACCCATGGCAATATCGTTGCCAATATGCAGCAGGCTGGAGAATGGATTAAAGCGAATCTGGTTGAAGGCAAGGAGGAGGTGGTGACACCTTTGCCGCTGTATCACATTTTCTCGCTGACGGTAAATATTATGATATTTGCTAAAGTGGGTTCAAAAAATATTTTAATCACCAATCCACGAGATATCGGCGGATTGATTAAGGTGTTGAAAAAAAATTGTGTCACGGTATTAACTGGGGTCAATACGCTGTTTAATGCGCTGATTCATCATCCTGACTTCCGCAGTATTGATTTTTCTCACTTAAAGCTGGTACTCGGTGGCGGTATGGCAACGCAAAAATCGGTAGCACAAGAGTGGAAAAAATTGACTGGGGTGCCGATTATTGATGCTTATGGACTTACTGAGGCCAGTCCAGGGGTGTGTGCTAATCCGCTGAATAATACTGAATTTACGGGTACTGCAGGTTTGCCTGTTTCCAATACGGATATCGAAATTCGGGATGAGAACGGTAAGGAACTGGGGATTAATCAGGTGGGTGAGCTTTGGGTAAAAGGACCTCAGGTGATGAAGGGCTACTGGAATATGCCGGAAGAAACGGCTAAGGTTCTGGATGACCGCGGCTTTGTTGCTACGGGTGATATTGCCGAAATTGATGCCAAAGGGTATGTGCGTCTGGTTGACCGGAAGAAAGATATGATTTTGGTGTCTGGATTCAATGTTTACCCGAATGAGATTGAAGATGTTGTGGCCGGTATGCCAGGTGTTTTAGAGGTGGCATGTGTTGGCATTCCGAATGAAAAGAGTGGGGAGGCTATTAAGCTTTATGTGGTTAAACGTGATCCTGCTCTAACACGCGAAGACATCATTAGTTATTGCCGCCAATATTTGACAGGTTATAAGATTCCGAAAGATATTGAATTTCGTGATGAGTTACCTAAGTCAACGGTAGGTAAAATTTTGCGCAAGGATTTACGCAGCCAATAGCCGCTTGCAGTGAGTATCTAAGCAGCCCGATTCGGTTGAATCGGGCTGTTTTGCCATTCATGCCGGGCAAATATGCTGTTAATGGTTGTGATACTAAGGTGTCTAATGACATGACGTTTGCTGTTAGTTCGTGGTTATCCTGAGTTCAATAAATGATAAATAGATATTTATGGATTTTAAAGTAAAGTCGATTATCACAGTTTTGCTGTGAAATAAACCGCTGAGTATTTAAAGAAATTATTTCAAAAATAATCTATTTTAATGATTCAAATTAAGTATACCGATGCTTATTTGCTGTATATTCAAACCATAGATTGCTGATTTATTACAAGGGTAATAGGGTGATGAGTCTGTTTAGATCATCCAATAGTTGGTCATGTTGTGCAAAAGTAAGATACTCGGTTAGTCATCAATAATAATACTTAGAGTTGGTGTTGATGAGTAGAATCCGTTAAAATTTATGCCGTTTGAATTGGTAATACTGGACATTTTTTAAGTATAGAAAGTTATGGGGGGAGAAAAAAATGAATGAATTTAATTATTATGTGATTGATCGGGCGAGTGATGAAGCTTATCCTTTAATTGCTCCTCAGGATGATTCCAGACATACCATGCTTTATTCTATGACAAAAACCAAAATTGATACTCCTGAACGAGTTCAATATAAGTTTTGTGATCCAATTCCTAGAAAACCGGTAATTGGAGATTATTTTTCAGAACCAGAAAGTGTGGTATCCAGAAAAATAGCCGATGTTTTAGAGCCCATGCACATTGATGGAATTCAGCTTATTCCAGCAGAAATTAAAACCAATACGGGCAAAATTCTAGCAAATTATTTTTATATTCATATTTACAACCATATTAAAGCAATTGATCGTAATAAATCTGAATATGAAGTTGATGATTATGATCCAGACTTCTTCATTTGGATTGACAGCTTTGAATTAGATCGCGAAGTATTAGCCAAAATACCTAGAGAAAAAAGATTGATTTTTAAATTACGAGAATCTTCCACGACTCATCTTTATCATGAATCGATTGTACAAGCCATAAAAGCGGTGAACCCAAAAGGAGTCTCCTTCACCAAGGTTGAAGATTGGTATTTATAAACTTTAGATAAACCAATGACAAAAATATCCGCGCATTTTCGGCAGAGATAGCTTTGTGTATTGAATCGAATGGTTTAAAGCTTGCTACTCATCATGACATTAAAAAAATGATTTTTGGAAGCTTTAACTTATTTGAAGGTGTATATGGATTTTAGAAGATCGCTATAGAAATTAAGGCATTTTCTCTTCAAGAGTGGGGTTGGATGGCGCTAAATATTTTAATGCAGTAAATCTTCATTTCATCATTCGCAATTGTCTCTGATAAAAGGGGTTGCAACTAATGCCATCATCATGGTGGTTGGATGCTGGGCTATGGTTAATAGAACTGTACTGCTTCTGGCTTTGGTATGCAGAAAACCTATCTCTATCGATGAAAGGGTACGGATGCCAACAATGTGTTTCGAAGGGAATTCTCAATGTCTTGCAATGGCTTAATCTAGCTTAAACAGGCATCCCTTCGCTTAAATTGATGCCTGATATTTAGCCGTTTTTTTTTAGCTAATGCTATATTGCTGATTACGTATTTCAATTTTAGGTAGGCGTCTGTGTTGCTCAAAGAGGTCATAAGCAGGTTTTAATTCAAGCCAAAAAGGGTAGTAAATTGACGTTTGATATTTTTGCATGTTGGCTTGGTTCATTTCAAATGGAAAAATATGAATTGGTATTTGTTTTTGTCCATTGTTTAAAGCTTGAGTGACGAAAGAATAAATTTGTTCAATATTTTCATCCGTCATGGCATAACAGCCGATGGATACGCATTTACCATGAATCATTATGTAACTACCGGTATAACCTTTAGCGCGATCATAGCTATTGGGATAACCAATGTTGAAAGATAGATGGTAGTTTGTATGCGGATTAAGCAGGTTTTTTTGAGTGGCATAAAATCCTTCGGGACTTTTACCATCTCCTTCGGCTTTTTTCGGGCCCAATCCGCCAGAATAGGTGCATATTTCCCAGCTTTTATATAATTGATACGGCTGGTTTTGATGCTGAAACCACATTTCTAATCTGCGTTCTTGTTTGAATAAGCGCAAATAGATTTTGTCACCGGCAACGGGCGGTTTGCTGGAGTAATGATTGCTGGCTTGTTGGGGTGTAGTGGCAGGCAGATTATCGAAGTAATTGTTGCTGGCATGTTGAGATGTCACAGCGGGCTGATTATTTGAGATGCTGCCCCATGAAAACGCAGCAACAACAACGCTTGCTGCAATACCAGCTAAGAATATTATGATTCTGAGATATTGTCGTTTGTGGGTAAAGATTGAAGCTATGAGTCCCGTGCTAGCGGTAAACATGATGATTACGATTAAACCAACTAAAAGTTCGTAGAGCGATAGATTCATAAAATATCTTTATTGCTAAGCAGGAAAGTAATGAATATGTTTAAATAAAAATTCAAAGAATTAATTTTATCAATATTACCATGGAATTTTATTTTTCTCATTCATTAAAACAAATTTCAGACTACCGGCAGTGTGGTTATTAAATTTGTAACCGGGGCACCTGTTTGATGACATATTGCTGGCTTAAGCACTGGTTTTGCTTTAGCAAGTGCTGCATGCATGTTTGTTTATTAGCGGGTAAATAAGTTTGCTGTTGATCAAATTACAAGATTGAGCAGCCAAAGAATGAATTGACTTGGTTGTCATTGTTATCGGCATCAAGGATGATGCCGATTAAGTAACATATTCTATAGCTGCATCGTCGATTCTGATGAGGGGTCAAGCAGTGAGCTTGGCCAGATTGTTTGGGATGACTGAATAAGCTAAACGGTCGTCAGCGCGACAGTTGCATGGATAGCACGGTTTGTTGCTGATTTTCTCTGAATTGTGTTAGTTGTTGTGCCAGATGCGGTTGTTCATTGGCCAGCATTGATATGGCAAATAATGCGGCATTAGCCGCGCCAGCTTCGCCAATGGCAAATGTGGCAACCGGCACGCCTTTGGGCATTTGCACGATGGATAATAATGAATCCTCCCCGTGCAGATATTTGCTTGGAATGGGAACCCCCAACACTGGTAAAGTGGTTTTGGCTGCAACCATGCCGGGTAAATGTGCTGCACCCCCAGCGCCGGCAATAATCGCTTTTAATCCGCGCTCTCGTGCTGTTTGGGCATATTCAAACATCAGATCGGGAGTACGGTGAGCGGAAACCACTCGGGTTTCATAGGGTACGGCAAATTGATCAAGCATTTGTTCTGCCAGCTGCATAACGGGATAGTCGCTGTTACTGCCCATGATGATGCCGATTTGCGGTGTATCCATGTGTTCTACCTTGTATTAGATCTAAAAATTTATTTCTTTTTGTTGAGGAATTGTTTGGCTTTAACCGCCGCCGCACTATTTGGATAGGTATTGATGATGTGCTTGCAAGTCACGCGGGCAATATCTTGTTGCTGCATGCGGTTTTGACATTGTGCCACCAGATACAGTGCATTGGCGCTCTGACTGTGATGAGGATAGAGTGAATTGAAGCGCTGACCAATGTTAATCACCGATTCGCAGTTGTTCAAACGAGCATGATTTTGTAATAGCAACCACATTCTTTCCTGTGCCTTAGAACTACCATCGCCACCACTTTCAGCATTTTTCAGCAGGCGAATAGCTTGTGCATACAAACCAGCACGATACAGGCGGTGTGCTTCGGCGGTGTTATCGGTGTTTTTACCCGCCACAGGGGAAATGGCCGTAGGCTGATGATTGCCTGCCAAACGTACATTGAGGTAGCGTGATAGGGTTGCTTGTTGCTGGCTTATCTCTTTGACTTGTTTAGTGAGGTTTTCTAGTTGTTGCTGCAGTGCGGTTAACTGATGCTGAAGTTGAATCAATTCCTCAGCATTATGTTGCACTGTCGGATGCTTTGGTGCTGGTTCGCTGGCTGGATTTTGCGGCGCAGTGATGGTACAGGCGCTAATGATCAGCGGGGCGAAAAATTTTAAGCCTGTACGGCGTAGAGGTAGATTGTGTCGGGGCATGGTTGGTGCACCTTTAGAGTAATAGGGTAGGTTATTTTTTTTGTATCAGTGTCAGTCCGTCACCAAGTGGTAGGGTTAACATTCTGATACGCGAATCGTGAACTAAACTGGCATTAAACTGGCGCAAAATTTTGATGCTTTCTGAGTCTCGTGCTTGTTCAGCTTGCATCACCCGACCATGTAAGAAAACGTTATCAATGGCAATGATGCCACCACTGCGCACTAACTGCAGGCAGCGCTCGTAATAATGGGGTGTGGGTGTTTTATCTGCATCGATTAATACCAAATCATAGTGACCGGTTTTTTGTTGGGCAATTAAGTGATCCAAAGTAATCAGAGCCGGTTGTAAGTACAGATCGATTTTGGCACTGACGCCGGCTTTTTGCCAATATTTTCTTGCAATATCAGTGTAGGTTACGTTGATGTCGCAGGCGGTGATGTGTCCGTCTTGTGGTAATGCCATTGCCATGGCCGTACTGCTATAACCGGTATAAACGCCGATTTCTAAATAGTATCGTGCTTGAATGAGTTGTGACAGCCAAATCATTAATTGCGCTTGTTCAGGCGCAATGGACATGTTGTGTTTGCGATGATTGGCGGTTTCGTTCCTCAGCTCAGTTAAGATGGGTGGTTCAGCTGGATTGATCTTGACCAGATATTGCTGTTGTAAGCTGGTGAACTGATTAGGCTGTATGGTCATAACAGAATGGATGCTTTATTCGGTCAGGTAGGGATAGGGTTTTTTTAACAGTTTGGCTGCAGCAAAGTTGCTTTCATCTTCGCTATTCAGTTCCACATCCCATAATAGTTTGCGGTGCTGTAGCCGAGTCTGTTGGATTTCTGGATTTTGTTGCAGAAATTCATTTAGAAATTTGGTGGTATCAGATTGATAATGATACATTTTTCTTTCTCCTCTACTAAATGGCATATCAATGGAATAGGAATATTATATAATAGAACCAATATCGTTGTACTAAGGTGACTGCCTGACCCGATAGGTCAGGCTGCAAAGTGAAAAATGCTGAATAACGGCTATATGGGTTATACTATATTGCTTAAATAGCCCAATTTTGCTGTGGCTTAAGATTATTTTCTATAAGTATTTACTATTTTTATGTTAGCAAAGTGGTTACATAAGGTTTTATCCAAAAAGTCTGCGAAAGCAGCAAAAAAACGAGAGCTGCCGTTTAACCAGCACCATATTCATGCTGATGAACTCAGTTTTGCCGCTGAAAAGGTGATTAAACGCCTACATAATGCAGGATATCAGGCTTTTGTGGTGGGCGGTGCTGTACGGGATTTGCTGCTGGGCATGACGCCGAAGGATTTTGATGTGGCTACGGATGCCACTCCAGAACAAGTACGCAAGTTGTTTCGGCGTAGCCGTATTATCGGTCGTCGATTCCCGATTGTGCATGTGATGGTCGGTCCTGAAACGATTGAGGTGACAACGTTTCGCGGTGGTGAAGTCAGCAGTCAGAATGAACTGGGTCGCATTATGAAGGACGCAAGCTATGGCACGCTTGAACAGGATGCGATGCGCCGAGATTTTACCGCCAATGCGCTGTATTATGATCCTGAAGAAGAGGTGATTCTGGACTTTCACCATGGTTATGATGATATTGTACAACGCCGTCTGGTGATGATTGGTGATCCACAGGCACGGTATCAGGAAGATCCGGTACGGATGCTGCGTGCAGCCAGACTATCTGGTAAATTGGGTTTTTCAGTGGACAAAAAAACCGCTAAACCGATTGCAGAATGCGCAAATTTATTGCAGCGGGAACCACCAGCCAGATTATTTGATGAAGTTTTAAAAATTCTCTTCAGCGGACATGCACAGGCATGCTTGCGACAGTTAAATTCATTGCAATTGAATCATGTTCATCCTTTGTTAGATGCGTTGCTGCCGGGCGCAGAAGGTAACGATAATATCGTTGCTCTGGCGCTGCATAATACTGATGAGCGTCTGCGTGCTGATAAGTCGGTATCGATGGGCTTTGTGTTGGCGGCGGTATTGTGGCCGCGTATTGTTTCAAGCTGGAATCGGGAAAAAGCAGCTGGATTGCGCAGTAATGCAGCAATGAATGCGGCTATTGCCGCAGAGCGTGACCATCTGGATAAAGGTTGGGGAGTGCCTCAGCGCTATAGTGTGGTGATGCGCGAGATTTGGATGTTGCAGCCACTATTTGAAATCAGACGAGGTTCACGTCCTTTTCGTTTGCTTAGTCAGCAACGTTTCCGCGCAGCATTTGATTTTATGTGCTTGCGTGCTCAATTGGGTGAAGTTGATGCAGAAGTGGTGGCATGGTGGCAGACTTTCCAACACGCTTCTGAAGATGAACGTGCTCAGATGATCAAGACTGCCCCGGTTCAGGATGGATCTGGAACCAAATCCAGAAACAGACGGCGGCGCAGACGGTCTAATTCGGTCAGACAGGATGAGGCATGACGCAGAATGTGACGGCGGTGATCGCTTTGGGTGCCAATTTGGGGAATCCACAGCAGCAAATCACCGCGGCTCTTTCAGCTTTGAATCAGGTTGATGGAGTTCGAATTAAAGCGATATCGCCACTGTATCAGACTAAGCCGGTGGGCAAGACGGATCAGCCGGATTTTATTAATGCGGTGATTCTGGTGCACACTACGCTCAGTGCTCAGTTACTATTACGTCAGCTGCAACAAATAGAACTGGATTTCGGGCGTGAACGTACCATTCGTTTTGGACCGCGTACGTTGGATCTAGATGTGATTGATTATAACTCGCAGCTCAGCCATGATCCGGATCTGATTTTGCCCCATCCGCGTGCGCATGAGCGTGCCTTTGTGATGGTGCCACTGGCGCGCATTGCGCCTTATTACCGTATCGGCAGCCATGGCACGGCTGCCACTTTAGCGGTGAAATTATTGCAGGAAAAACCGGCAGAAAAGGTAGCTGTACTTAACTGAAGTTATTCCACGTAAAGAAGGGAAGCTGTATGGATTATCGCTATATTGTTGTCGAAGGTTCAATTGGTAGTGGTAAATCGGCTTTAAGCCGACGCCTGGCGCAACATTTTGACGCTTTGCTTTTGTCAGAAATTCCGGAAAGTAATCCATTTTTGGAAAGATTTTATCTGAATGCCGCCAATCATGGTTTGGCAACAGAAATGCATTTTTTGATGCGACGCAGTGAAGCGATAAAGGTAATCTATGCAGAGGATGAACGTCGATCGCGTGTGGTAGCGGATTTTTTGTTGGAAAAAGATCAAATTTATGTTCCTGTGATTTTGCGCGATGATGAGCAAACGCTATATTGGCAAATCAAACAGCGGGTGATGCCCAAATTCCCAGTGCCAGATCTGGTTATTTATCTTGAAGGCAGTGATGAGATGCTGGATAAACGACTACGCCAACGTAATGATGGCATGATTAATTTGTTTCCAGTAGGCTATTTGCAGCAGATTCACCACGAATACCGCCATTTTTTCCATCTCTATCAACACGCCCCATTATTGATAGCCAATACCAATGAATTAGACTTTATGGGAAATGACGATCATTTTGAATTACTGCTCAATACGATCGCCAATATGCAAGGCAGCCGTATTTACTTGAATCTGAGTGAATAAAAGCATATTACTGTTGATGAAACCATAAACAGCAAACAGATTAAGATGGTCAAGACATAGATTAATCAATCTTATTTATCAGGTGCAGTGTCTGGAATTTGTCAGATATAGGGTGGTAGCGCTGGGGAGTGGAAATTTAAAGCAAACTGTATTTTTAGTTAAAAATACAGTTTTTTTATAGGCAAAACAAAAGTTGAGTTAACTATTTATAGTCTGGTTTTTGTCATTTGATAGCACATGAAGCTAGGAACAAATATGCAACGGATTTTTTCTATTATAGATTTAATCTGCATTATCTCTGGTTCAGTTGGCGCCACCTCAATTAAACCGCTACCCTGATTTCGACTAAATAAACAAAAACGTGGTGATATTTGATGAATTTGACCCTACGATGCAAAGCTATTCAAAACCCAGATTAAAAAAATGGGATGATGTGTGTTATTGAGGGATATAACGATAATCTTCACACAGGTATACAAAAAGATATCGATATCGTTATTTCACACAATGAGCAGTATTTAAAAATGGATAGCATTGCTAAGGGATGGTTAGTAATGCCGGAGAAGAAAAATGATCTGCATGAGAAGTATTCTTGCGTGATTGTCGATATCAATGCTTCCAAGGTTGTGTGGGCAGGATCAGATCAGCGTGGTGGCAAATGGTTAAACAACAATGGGTAGATGGTTCCGTCATCATTTTTGATGGCAGTGAATAATGTCGTGAGAAAATTGGTGACATTTACACAAGATTAATACATCCATATTTAGATGCCAGATAAATAGAGTAAAATGTTAATGCACTAATCATTTTTAATATGCTATTGGCAATTTTAACTGTTTTACTGATACATAGTTGGTCAGAACGTTACTGGTATTTGAAAATTTTTGGTTAATGTGACCTGTGTTTGCTGATGTTTGTGGTATTTTCTTCAATGTTTTGATATTGCTGTCATCCTAAGATGCGTTGACAGCATATTTGCTTGAATTTGTCATTCAGGGACATGCGCCGGTTTAATTTTTTTGCCTGTGTTTGTTCTATGAGTACAAGATGATATTAATAAAATTGTTTTTTGGTTTATGAATACAATCCACACTTTAAAAAAAATGAAAGCTGCCGGCGATAAAATCGCTATGTTGACTTGTTATGATGCCAGTTTTGCCCGCTTGATGAGTGACATGGGGGTAGATGTTTTACTGGTAGGGGATTCACTCGGCATGGTAGTACAGGGACAAAGTTCGACTTTACCAGTGAGCTTGCAAGAGGTTTGTTATCACACGGCAGCGGTTGCGCGAGGTAATCAGCAGGCATTGATTATGGCAGATTTACCCTTTGGTTCCTACCAGCAAAGTAAAGAGCAGGCTTTTGCTGCTGCCGTGCCATTAATGCAAGCCGGCGCGCATATGGTGAAGCTGGAAGGCGGTACAGAAATGGCCGAAACCACGGAATTTCTGCAACGACGAGGTATCCCTGTGTGTGCCCATATCGGTTTGACGCCGCAATCGGTTCATGCTCTAGGCGGATATAAGGTGCAGGGACGCGGTGAGGCGGCAATACAGTTGTTGGCAGATGCACAGGCGCATGCAGAGGCGGGTGCGGATGTGGTGTTAATGGAGTGTGTACCTGCTCAGTTGGCTGCTGAGGTAACGGCAGCAGTGGAATGTCCAACTATTGGTATTGGTGCTGGTGTGGATTGTGACGGGCAGGTATTGGTGATGCACGATATGCTTGGCATTTATCCCGGTAAAACCGCCAAATTTGTGAAAAATTTTATGCAGGGTCAGGAAAGTATTCAAGCTGCGATTGCTTCTTTTGTTGCTGAAGTGAAGGCCAAGACGTTCCCTGAATTGGCTCATAGTTTTGGTAATTAGATGTTTGGTTCATGTTGACATCAGCATAGTTGATCAATGGATTTCATGAACCGGCTCGATGAGTTGTTTGTGAAGCGATTTGGCGAAAAGAGAATTTTTATTTTTAATGACTAATTGTATACAAATGAGATGGAGATGTTTATGTTGTCAGCGAAGCCCAACCCCCGAGCACTTACGATTGCCGGATCTGATTCCGGTGGTGGTGCCGGAATCCAGGCCGACTTGAAAACGTTTGCTGCTCTTGGTGCTTATGGAACCAGTGTGATTACTGCTCTAACTGCGCAGAATACAACCGGTGTACAACGGGTAATGGTTACCCCACCGCAAATGATTGAGGCGCAATGTGAATCAGTTTTAAGTGATATTCGCATTGATGCGGTTAAAATCGGTATGCTGGCGGATGTTGAGTCTATTAAAACGGTAGCACAAGTGCTACAACGACATCATTTGCCATTTGTGGTGTTGGATCCGGTGATGGTTGCCACTTCTGGTTCGGCACTTGCGTTGGAAGACACGGTGTGTGCATTAAAAGAATATTTGATGCCACTGGCTGATGTCATTACGCCAAATCTATTTGAATTGTCAGTGTTAACGCAGCAGCCCATAGCCACAACAGAAGAGGAAATGTTGGCGCAGGGACAAATCCTAATGCAGGAAAGTTATAACGCAATCTTGCTCAAAGGCGGTCACATCAATGACTCTGCGCAAGCGGTAGATTGGTTATTGCAGGCAGGTTATGACCCGATATGTTTTCGTTCCGCGCGGATTGAAACCCAAAATACCCATGGTACCGGATGCACTTTGTCTTCCGCCATTGCCGCGCTGCGCCCTCAACACCAAAATCTAGTGAATGCGGTTGCTGCGAGTAAAAGTTATTTGCATGGTGCCATTTCCGCAGCACAATATTGGCATTTGGGGCATGGCTTTGGACCTTTATCGCATTTCTGGCGCACGAAACGTGATTGATCAGCTAGTCTGTATGTTAAAATTCTGCCTTTGAAGTGCAACTTGCGGTTTAGTTATAGTTGTCGGTAATGAAGCAAAGGGGAATGAAATGCAGACTTGGCATGAAGCAATAGGTGCAGAGAAACAACAGCCATATTTCCAACATATCCTTGATGTAGTGCGAGAAGAACGCATGGCGGGTAAAATAATTTATCCGCCTGCTCAGGATGTTTTCAATGCATTTAAAGCAACCGAATTTGCACAAGTTAAGGTTGTGATTCTTGGTCAGGATCCTTATCATGGACCAAAACAGGCGCATGGATTATCATTTTCTGTGCGTGAAGGCATTGCGGTTCCGCCATCGCTAATCAATATTTATAAAGAACTGGCCGATGACATTGCCGGTTTTCAAATTCCTAATCACGGTTATTTGCAACACTGGGCTCAACAGGGTGTATTGTTACTGAATACGGTACTAACTGTGCGTGCCGGGCAGGCGCATTCACATGCTACTTTGGGTTGGGAAACATTTACCGATCGAGTGATAGCAGCGCTCAATGAAGGACGGGAAAATGTGGTGTTTATGCTTTGGGGTAGTCATGCACAAAAAAAAGGTGCCATGATCGATCGACGCAAGCATCTGGTTTTAACAGCATCACACCCTTCTCCTTTGTCGGCCTATCGAGGCTTTTTTGGCTGTAAACATTTCTCCAAAGCCAATGCATATTTGCAGGCTCAAGGGCTCAACCCGATTGACTGGCAACTATAATGGCACGAGCAAAACATCTTTATTCGATTTCACTGTTTAACCTATGCTGAACCTGAATCCGCAACAGCATGCTGCCATCCATTATCTTGATGGTCCGTTACTGGTGCTGGCTGGTGCCGGAAGTGGAAAAACACGGGTAATCACAGAAAAAATTGCTTATTTGATTACTCAAGCACATTACCCGCCACATCAAATTGCTGCCATCACTTTTACCAACAAAGCAGCACGGGAAATGCAGGAACGAGTTGGGCATTTATTGACTAAACCGCAAACTCGAGGTTTGACCGTCTGCACTTTCCATTCGCTCGGCATGCGCTTGTTACGAGAGGAAGCGGCGGCTGCCGGTTATAAAAAGCAGTTTTCTATTCTTGACAGTGCTGATGCTGGTAAGATTGTGGGAGAATTGCTCGGTAGTTCTGGACGAGAAATGGTGTTTAAAGCGCAGCACCAGATTTCCCTATGGAAAAACGATTTGTTGACTCCAGAAATGGTGATAGCCCAGGCAGAAGACCCATGGACCCGCCAGATAGGTCAGCTTTATGCTTCTTATCAGGATACGCTGATCAGCTATCAGGCAGTGGATTTTGATGATCTTATCCGTATACCCGTTATTCTGTTGCAGCAGCAAGCTGATATTCGTTATAAGTGGCAACTGCGTCTGCGTTATTTATTGGTGGATGAATGTCAGGATACCAATACCTGTCAATACGCCATGATGCGGTTATTGACTGGCGATGAAGGGAAGTTTACCGCGGTGGGGGATGATGATCAAAGTATCTATGCTTGGCGCGGTGCCAATATGGAAAATCTGCGCTTATTGCAGCAGGACTATCCTAATCTGAACATTATTAAGCTGGAACAGAATTATCGATCTTCGGCCAGAATTCTACGTGTTGCCAATCAGGTTATTGCCAACAATCCCAAATTATTCCCCAAAACATTATGGAGTGAATACGGATTGGGAGAAATGATCGACGTTATTGCTTGCAATAATGAAGAACACGAGGCCGATGTGGTAGTCAGCCGTATTGCTCATCAAAAGCTGGTTGGGGGTGAGACGGTAAAATACCGCGACTTTGCCATTCTTTATCGCGGCAATCATCAGGCTAGAGTGTTTGAGGAAGCTTTGCGCAGTCGGCGTATCCCGTACAAACTTTCAGGTGGGCAAAGTTTTTTTGATAAGGCTGAAATTAAAGATGTGCTTGCCTATATTCGTCTTTTGGCCAATCCAGATGATGATCCGGCATTTTTGCGTGCAGTGACTACGCCACGGCGAGGAGTGGGTGAAACCACATTAGCCAAACTCAATAACTATGCCAAAGTTGCCCAATGTAGTTTATTTACTGCGGCCTCAAGTATGGATGCCATAGCTGAACTCTCGGGTAAAAGTCGCGAATCCTTACAACAATTTATGGCATTGCTCAACGATTATCAGTGTCGGGCGCAACACGATGATGCCGGCATTTTGTTACAGGATTTATTAAAAGATATCAAATACGAAAAACATCTATTGATGGTAGAAGAGGGGCGCGCTGGCGAAATAAAGTGGCGAAATGTGCAGGATCTTATGCGCTGGATAGGGAAAAAAGGGTCTGAAGACGGTAAAAATATCGTGGAAATTGCCCAGACGATTGCTCTGATGACTTTACTTGAAGGCAAAGAAGATGAAGAAGCAGACATGGTTACGATGTCGACGTTACATGCATCTAAGGGTTTGGAGTATCCCTATGTCTTTTTGGTTGGCTGCGAAGAAGGGGTTTTTCCGCACGCAGACAGTGTGCAGGAAGATAATATTGATGAAGAACGACGACTCATGTATGTGGGCATCACTCGTGCACGACAAATGTTGACGCTGACCCATTGTCATAAGCGCAAACGTGCGGGTTCATGGGAGTTTCACGAACCGAGTCGTTTTATTGAAGAAATGCCAGCGGAAGATATTCGTCTGCTTGGGCGGAAAAACAGTGAGCCTATCGTTAGCCAGGCAGAAGGTAAAAGTATTTTAGCTAGTATGATGGCCAGACTGAATGAAAAACAGTCTTAAGTCATATTGACGCGGAGCGGACATGTATCGGTCTGGTTTCCGTGGTAAACTATAGCTATGTGCTGCTGTTGCAGCTTATTGAAGATAGAAAGAATTATATGAAGATTGCCAAAAACTCTGTCGTGACGTTGGATTATGAAATGTATGATGCTGATAATCAGTTAATTGACAAAACTGAAGAACCCATCAGCTATTTGCATGGCGGTTATGACGGCATTTTTCCTTTGGTTGAAGAACAGCTACATGATAAAGAAATAGGTGAAGTTGTTGATGTTACGCTGGAACCGGATGATGCCTTCGGTGATCAGGAAGAAGACCTAATCCGCATCGAACCGCTGGACGTTTTTCCAGTTGATGTGGAACTGGGTATGATGTTTGAAGCTGATGATCCTGAAACTGGGTATGTATTGGTTTATCGCATTACTGATATTGCTGATGGTAAAGCGGTCGTGGATGCGAATCATCCTTTGGCTGGTCAACGTATCCGCTTTAAAGCCACAGTTAAAGATATTCGCCCTGCTACTGAAGAAGAAATAGAGCATGGTCATGTTCATGGCGCTCATGACCATCATCATTAACTGCTCAACATAAATTCCAATGTTATAAGGAATATTCGTTTGTGTACGAATATTCCTTTTTGTTTTCGTACCCTAAAAAATAAGCTAGGTTCAAAGAGTAAAAATTTTTCTTTCACTGACCAGAACGATGTCGGTATGATGGCATAACAAATACATTCTATAGCGCTCAGATCATGACTCCTGCACAAATGCTCACCTCAGCCCGCCCATATTCGCGTTATCTTGCACGACTGCTTGATCATCATCAGCTAGATGATGAACGCTTTTTAAGCTGGTTAGCAAAAAAACTGCAACCTGAAGATTTTACAGCGTTTGCAAACTGGCAGTCATTGCAAGAATCGGCAAATGAAGAAGAATTATCACGCCAGCTACGAATTTTGCGACGCTATGTCATGGCACATATTATCACCCGTGATCTCCTGCGTATCAGTGATCTGAATGAAGTAACCAGCACAATTACGCATTTTGCCGATTTTGCCATTAATACCGCCGAACAATATGCACATCAATATTATGCTGCGCTGTATGGAGAACCAATTGGACGGACGAGTAATAGACCTCAACGTCTTAGTGTTGTGGGTATGGGCAAAATGGGTGGGTATGAACTGAATGTGTCTTCTGATATTGATCTGATTTTTATTTACCCCGAAGCCGGCGATACACATGGCAAACGGCAAAAAATCAATCAGGAATTTTTTACCAAAGTCGGTCAGAAAATCATTGCCTTATTGAATAATATCACCGGGGATGGGCAGGTATTTCGCGTGGATATGCGTCTGCGGCCCGACGGCGATGCCGGACCATTGGTGTTAAATGAGACCGCACTTGAGCAATACTTAATACAACAAGGGCGGGAATGGGAGCGTTATGCTTGGACCAAAGCTCGTGTGGTAACCCCCTATGCTAATGGTATTGCCGAACTGGTGCGACCATTTGTCTTTCGTAAATATCTAGATTTCAATGCTTATAATGGCATGCGCAGCCTGCATCAACAGATTCAGCATGAAGTGAAACGCAAAGGCATGGCCGACAATATTAAGCTGGGAGCCGGCGGCATCCGTGAAGTAGAGTTCGTAGCGCAGATTTTTCAGTTAATTCGTGGTGGTCAAATACGTAGCCTGCAATTAAAAGGAACTCAAGAAACACTGCATGAGCTGGTCAAACAAAATATGCTTGAACAGCAACAGGTTGACCAGCTATTGCAAGCGTATTTATTTTTACGTGATACCGAGCATCGCTTGCAGTATTGGGATGATCAGCAGACGCAAATGTTACCATTAAATCCTGAGCAGCAATTGCTTTTGGCGCAAAGCATGGGTTATGAACATTATGCTGATTTTCTATCTGCACTGAATATGCACAGAAACAGAGTACATGAGCTGTTTGAAGCGATTTTTTCCGATCCCGAAGAAAAAAAACAACCGGAAAATGTCGATATGCTTAGAATCTGGCAAGATGAAGAAGCGGATGAAGAAAAAGAATCTTTGCTCAAGACATATGGATTTAATGCAGATACAGCACTGAAACGTTTGCATCAGCTGCGTCATAGCAGCCAATACCGGCAATTAACTGCCGATGCGCAGCAGCGTTTTGATCAAATGATTCCTTCATTACTGATTGCAGCCAGTCGCTGTAAGCATGCAGATGTAACCTTGGCCCGTTTACTGGATTTTATTGAAGCGATTGGTCGTCGCAGTTCGTATCTGGCATTTTTACATGAGCATCCTGAGGCATTGGGTAAATTGGCTTCATTGATGAGTCAGAGCAGTTGGGTAGCTCGTTATTTGCAACAGCATCCCATTCTATTGGATGAGTTGCTGAATAATCAATTAATGCAAATTGATACCGATTGGACACAATTTGCTCAGGAACTAAATCGCTCATTGGATGATTGTCAAGGTGATGTAGAGGCTCAGATGGATGTGCTCAGACGCTTTCAGCATGCACATACATTTCGGCTGGCAGTACAAGATTTGGGAGGATTATGGACCGTAGAGGCTTTGTCTGATCAACTCTCTGCTCTGGCTGATTTAATCATCAGTTCGGCACTAGCGAGAGTATGGCAGGAGTTGCCACGACGTCATCGGGAAAAACCTCGTTTTGCCGTGATTGCCTATGGCAAATTAGGCGGAAAAGAACTGGGTTATACCTCTGATCTCGACTTAGTTTACCTGTTTGATGACGACGATGCAGATGCAGTGGATATTTATACTCGACTGGCACGACGCCTCACCACCTGGCTAACAGTCGCTACCGGTGCTGGAACATTATATGAGATTGATCTACGTTTACGTCCAAATGGTGATTCAGGCTTTACCGTGACCCATATGCAGGCTTTCGAACGCTATGAACGAGAAAATGCCTGGACTTGGGAACATCAGGCATTAACGCGGGCACGATTTATAGCTGGAGATCAACTTGTGGGCAGACGTTTTGATGCCATCAGGCAAGAGATTTTGTGCCGGCAACGTGATCAAACCCAGTTAAAAGCCGACATTATCAATATGCGCGAAAAAATGTTTACTACTCATCCTCCTGTGCTGGAAAATGTGAAATATGCACGCGGGGGAGTAGTGGATATTGAATTTGTGGTGCAGTATTTGATTTTGGCCCATGCACATCGCGATGCGCAGTTATTACAAAATTATGGCAACATCGCTCTATTAAGCATTGCTGCTGAATTGGGGTTGCTTGATATCGAACTGGCAGAAAATAGTAGAATCGCCTACCGCTTTTATCGTCAGCAGCAACACAATACTCGTTTACGCGATGAGGTGAGTACCGTGGTTGATGCTCAATTGCTGGCTCATTATGAAATCGGAAAAGAGCTATGGACACAGGTATTTTCAGCCGCGCCCAAACCTACTTAAAAGCTTAATGACATATAATTTTGCTTCATTATAACTATTTTATGTCTAAATTTGGTAACGTAAATTTAGCGATTATTGATTGTGCTTTAATTTAATTAACTTGTATCCATTTGGCACCGGCTCAATTTTGAAAATACCTAAATCACGCTGGGTATGATCATCAATTTTGGTGCAGTCTCTTCTTAGGCCATGTTGTTTAAACCAATCAATGCCTAGATGGATATGGTTATCATCAATTCTTTTAAAAATGCCTTTAGAAGAAGGAAAACAGCCTTCAAATCCACAATCTGATTTGTACTTTGAAACAAAGGTTCCATCTTTTTGGAAGATAATGGAGTTTCCATATATAGTGTTTTTTTCCCAGTCTTCTAGATGCGTCAAATAAAATTCCGTTGATTGCGCATTGATCACTTTATCAGTATGCCATTTATCAATCTTCCAGAATTCACTGACGTGGTCTTGGGCGAAACAAATGATTGGCAAAAGAAATAATGCTAAGAAAATTTTTTTCATTTTAGTTGCTCTGAGCGAGTTAGTATTGTCTGGAATTATCAAGTTATATTGTACTAGATGGAAGATGAGTCTATGCCAGATATTATATCAATTTTTTTATTATTAAATGTTGATCGAAGTCCTAGCGCTTAAATTAGCGGTTTAAATCATTATTTAACATAGCTCGATCAAAAAGCTAAAATGTTTATCATCAGTTAAAGCACAATTAAAAAACTGGCTACACTTATTGATGACCACAATGAAATACACGATACATTGTTTTATGTTGTCGCTTAATCAAGCGATGGCAAATTAGCATAAGGAGAAAAATTCACCATGAACTAATAAAAGATGGTGCTGGCTAATTGGTTATTAAGCACGAATGCAGTTATGGATTAGAACTGGATAGTGGTGATTTAATCAAACGATATCCCTCCTTAGTAGGCTCAATTTTGAAAATACCTAAATCACGCTTAGTAACATCACGGATTTTTTCACATCCTTTTAATGGACTCATTTGCTTATACAAACTAATGCGTAGATGGATATGGTTATCATCAATTTTTTTAAATCTGCCTTTTGAAGAAGGATAACAATCAACTGCAATATATGCGAAGTGCTCTGAAACAAACGTACCATTTGTACGGAAGGTAAGAGTGTTTCCGCTATTTTGACTCATTTCCTCTGGGTTTGTCAGAGGGTCTATCAGATATAGCTCCTGAGTTTGCGCATTGATCACTTCATCAGTAAGCCATTTATCAATCTTCCAGAATTCACTGACGTGGTCTTGGGCGAAACAAATGATTGGCAAAAGAAATAATGCTAAGAAAATTTTTTTCATTTTGGTTGCTCTGAGCGAGTTAGTATTGTCTGGAATAAACAAGTTATATTGTACGAGATGTAAGATGGGGCTAAGTCAAATATTATATAAATTCCTTTTATTATCTATATATTGAGCGAAGTCTGCTCGCTTAAATTAGCGGTTTAGATCATTATTTAAAATAGCTAGATCAAAAAGCTAAAATGTTTATCATCAGTTAAAGCACAATTAAAAACTGGCTAAACCTGTTGATGACCAAAATGAAATACACGATACATTGTTTTATGTTGTCGCTTAATCAAGCGATGGCTAATCAGCATAAAGGGAAAAATTCACCATGAACTTATAAAAGATGGTGCTGGCTAATTGGTTAGTAAGCACGAATGCATTTATGGATTAGAGTTAGATAATGGTGATTTAATTAAATGATATCCCTCTTTAGTAGGCTCAATTTTGAAAATACCTAAATCACGCTGGGTATGATCATCAATTGGTGGACAAATTCTTATTTCGCCATGTTGTTCAAACGAATTGATGCGTAGATGGATATGATTATCATCAATTTTTTTAAAAGTGCCTTTAGAAGAAGGAAAACAGTCGTATCCACAATCTGCTCGGTACTGTGAAACAAAGGTTCCATCTTTTTGGAAGATAATGGAGTTTCCATATAGAGTGTTTTTTTCCTTGTCTTCTGCATGCGTCAGATAAAATTCCGTTGATTGCGCATTAATAACTTGATTCGAACGCCAAAAATCAATCTTCCAGAATTCACTGACGTGGTCTTGGGCGAAACAAATGATTGGTAAAAGGGATAATGCTAAGAAAATTTTTTTCATTTTGGTTGCTCTGAGCGAGTTAGTATTGTCTAGAATTATCAAGTTATATTGTACTAGATGTAAGATGAGTCTATGCCAGATATTATATAAATTTTTTTTATTATCTAAATGTTGATTGAAGTCCTAGCGCTTAAATTAGCGGTTTAAATCATTATTTAAAATAGCTCGATCAAAAAGCTAAAATGTTTATCGTCAGTTAAAGCACAATTAAAAAACTGGCTAAAGCTGTTGATGACCAAACTGAAATACACGATACATTGTTTTATGTTGTCGCTTAATCGAGCGATGACTAATCAGCATAAAGGGAAAAAATCACCATGAACTAATAAAAGATGGTGCTGGCTAAATGGTTAGTAAGCACGAATGCAGTTATGGATTAGAACTGGATATTGGTGATTTAATCAAACGATATCCCTCCTTAGTAGGCTCAATTTTGAAAATCCCTAAATCTCGCTGGGTAGGGTCATCAATTGGGGGACAGCCTCTTGTTAGGCCATGTTGTTTAAACGAATTGATGCGTAGATGAATGTGGTTATCATCAATTTTTTTAAATGTGCCTCTAGAAGAAGGAAAACAGTCATTTCCACAACGTGCGTAGTACTTTGAAGCAAAGGTTCCATCTTTTTGGAAAATAATGAAGTTTCCATATATAGTGTTTTTTTTGTTGTCTTCTGGATTCGTCAAATAAAATTCCGTTGATTGCGCATTGATCACTTTATTAGTACGCCATTTATCAATCTTCCAGAATTCACTGACGTGGTCTTGGGCGAAACAAATGATTGGTGAAAGAAATAATGCTAAGAAAAAGTTTTTCATTTAAGTTGGCCTCAATGGGTAGGTGATGTCTGAAATATTAGGCTATTTCGTTAATTAAGAAAAGTAAAAATATTTGGTAATTTTCTTTTTATATCTTATTGATAGTCAAATGGTGATGACAAAATTGAATCGTTTTTCTGGTGTTTTTTGTCCGCAATTGCAGCTGAAGGTTAATCGATAGTTGAGTAAGTGACGTTTAATTTGACAAGGGATACTCTTTTTTTAGGTTTGGCTGTAAAACAGATTATTGTTAACACAATTCAATGAAAAGGTGTCTGTGCATCACTAAAAGGCGAAGGTTTGTTGCTGGTGGTATGAAAATCTTTTTTATAACTTTGCTAAGGCTGTTGCTGACTGTTCGCCTGTCAGCGTACAATCAGATATCGCACTGCAGTTTTCAACTGGTCTATTCTAGTGAATCAATTAATATTTGACTTTGAAGATCGTAATTATCCTGGTTTTGATAAATTTCTTGGCCATACTAATGCGGAACTCATTTACGTTTTGCAATATCAAGCTGACCCGTTTGTTTTTGTCTGGGGTGAAGCGGGCAGTGGCAAGAGTCATTTACTTAAAGCTTGGGTGGCGCAGGCACAATCACGCGGCCTTAAAGCTGAATATGTCGATGCTAGTCGTGAAGGATTAGGCAACTGGTTGTTTGCGCTTGATTGTGTGGCGATTGATCAGATTGAATTACTCAGTGCTTCTGAGCAACAGCAATTGTTCGCGCTGTTTAATCATTTTCGAAATAGTCGACACGGAAATCTGCTACTGAGTTCAGCTATTCCACCGCAACAACTGATGATTCGCGAAGATTTACGCACACGTATGGCATATTGTTTGGTTTATGAAATCAAACCTTTGAGTGAAGAAGAAAAATTTAATGCGTTAGTCGGTATGGCAAAAGCTCGGCAAATACCGATTGATGATGAAGTGATACGCTATCTGCTCTCGCACTGGCGCCGAGATTTAGATAGTTTGCTGTTGATGCTGAAAACGTTGAATGATTATTCATTGGCTCAGGGAAAACGCATCACCTTAACTTTACTGCGTCAGTTGCTTAAACAACAGGAACATGCATGAATCTAGCCATATTTGATTTGGACAGAACTTTAATTAATTGTGATTCTGATAATGAATGGCCGAAATATCTGTTAAAAAAAGGGCTGATAGATCAGTCTTTTGTAGATTTCGAAAGAAATAAATATTATCAAGATTATATCAATGGTTGTTTAAATATTGATGAATTTTTGAAGTTTCAATTGGCACCGCTGGGGCGATTTAGTCGCGCAGAATTGGATAAAATGCATAATGAATATTTGCATGAGTTTATTTTGCCCCATATTACGATGATGGCTAAAATGTTGGTGCAAAGTCATCGCGATGCTGGAGATGAGCTGCTGTTACTTTCTGCCACGAATGAATTTATTATCACGCCAATTGCGCATGTGTTCGGTATTGAAAATGTGATTGGGGTGCAATTAGAAACAGACAATAACGGTAATTATACAGGTGCTTATGTAGGCACGCCCAGTTTTAAGGAAGGTAAGGTTACACGTTTGCACCAATGGCTGCAAAGCCGTGGACTGACTATGTCCAGTTACGAAAAAATTTATTTTTATAGTGATTCACATAACGATTTACCGTTGCTGAAAGAAGTGTCTGATCCGGTAGCCGTTAATCCTGATGACAAGTTAAATAGTTATGCCCAGCAACATGGTTGGCCGGTTTTAAATTTTCAATGAAGATTGGTTTAATGAAGATTTAAGCGATAAACATTTGGATAAAATAGCTGGATGCTAGTTAATCTTAAAATGACTGCAAATTTGTCAATCTGATTTTTAGGTGATTGGGAACAATCGGCAAATCATATTTAATCAAGAAGTATCCGGCAATCAATTCAATATTTAAGATTTTTTGAACATAAAATAGTTTTAACGTTAAAACTATTTTATGTTTTATTTTTAAAGTTTGATCGGACTTGATAGCTTACTGGTTGCAAATTGATTTAAATAATTGCTTAAGAAATAACCCAAATAGGACTAGAGTCAGGAATTTTTTATCATTTTAGAAGTGACATCGGTCAGAGCGATAGCGCTGCAAGAAAGTCCTATTGAACCAAGTTTAGAAAAAATAGAACACGTAGTCTGAGCAAATGGTAAAGGGGACTGGAAGGAAGAAGATTTAAATGGCTTTTGGTTGAAGAAAAGAATAAACCTAATGAATTCGAATGATTATATTACGGGTTCAGAATACAGGCTTCTCAGGGCTTAAAGGAGGAATAGATGTTACGGATGATAATCAAAATTTTATGACCATGCATATAAATACAGATCTATAATGATCATGGCGGTGGAGTGAAGAACGTTGATTAATATGGTCAATTTATTGATAGATAATGCGACAAAGCCTAAACCATCAGATTATTGACATCGGATGATTAGTATGAAAAGCATCACTTTAGCTATAATGACCTTACTACTAATTAGTTGCAACTATAAAAAAGTGACCTTATCATAACGGGGCAAAGAAATGCACCGGTTGCAGAGTATCTAGCAAAGTCCGTACAAACTGAAGAAGAAATAGCACAAGCGCACAAGCGGATTGAAGATATTGAAACCTTTGTTTATAGGGAGGTGGAAAAAATTTTAAATAAGAATCAAATTGGAAAAACCTTTTTTATTCACGCGCCTGATTCTATTAAAGCAGGAGGCATACTTGAATATAAAATTACCTATCTAGGAAGCATCCAAATAAAAGGCGAAAATATTCGATTTGTAAGCATAACGTCTTATGCAGGTAACTATGAAGATTCAAAAAGAGCCAGTTCTACAATAACGCTATTTAATGGAAATAAACGGATAGGATACTATTATGTAGGTGGAGCTTTTGATTCTCTGCCTCAAATCTTAAATACTAATTTAATGATAAAGTATGCTGATTGCAGCCAAACAACGACAATCAGTTTCAAGGACAGCATACCCCAAGATATTTACGTAAGATGCACAGAAGATGGAGGAGATCTATATTCTTTTAGTAAAGAATAGGCTTTTCTTCAGTGGGCTCATCCTTCAAAAATGACTTTACTATAATTAAAATGCATGACTCACACTACACATTTAATTTTAGCTATTCCTGCAATAATAGCAATGACCAAAAACATAATCAGTGCACTGAATGCACTGGCGTTTGCCGAAAATAACTTATAAAGAAAACAGATCATTCAATGATCCGCAGCAGAAAAACTTAAGCGAGGATTGATGCTAACCGAAATATCATCTCACATAGACTTTCGACGACAATCAACTTGCTCCGATCAAAAAAAAGCACAATTATCTCATCCCGATCATCAAATTTAATCGCTTTTTCCTTCCAAGCATAACCGCATCAAACAATAAGAAACTAGCTGAGGTTAAATACAATAAATCATCAGCCATAACCCTATTCAGGTAAACCAATACTAACTTTTATTCATGATTAAAATAATACATTGATATATTTATTATATTTTAGTGAAAATTTATTCCGTTTGATTGATTTATTATTCTAAAAATATTACTGAAAATATCGTATTCATCATGCTTTTTCATGTTATGTGCTTGGCGTTTAATAAATTGTATAGAAAATAACCCTATATTTTAGGTTTATTGAGTTAATCAATATGAAAAAAATATTTATCAATCAACGTTATAAATGTCATCAAAAACGGCTTCGGGCGAAAACTTGTTATGTCAAAACTTACCAGGGAGAACGCTTATGTCGAAAAACCATCTTTACAGCATAAAACAGCGTGAGTTGGTGCAGTTTCAATTGAGTTTGCCAGCATGGCGCTGGCGAATATTGTGCGCAATAACCTCGATGATGTTGTTATTTCCGCTGCAGATGACTTTAATCTGAATAACAAAGGCGGGTTGACGCATCTATGGTGGTGGCGCTCATATTCGGTTAGGAGCAATTTTTCACAATAAAAATTTATAACAATAGGGTGTATTGCTGTTTGTAGAAACAAACTGGTTGTATGATTTATCTACACCACAAGCCAAAACCAATCGCCAACATGTTACATCCGATGCCAATAAAAAACAGTTTGTGCTTAGAGTGGGCGTAAATACCAACATCAGCCAAGCATAAACCAGCTATGCATAATTTGCGAGCAAATTGTGCCGCAACAGGCATACCACTGTCTGAGCTTATATAGGTTTGAATGATTCAGTCTGTTTTTGAGTTAGATTTAATTATTACTTAAAGCTTAGATTATCTGCAAAAGTCTAAAACAATACCTGACGTTCTGTTTTCTTAAAAATTATGTTTTTATCGTACTGTTCAATTTTACATCGGCTCAATTATTCGGCATTTAATCATTAATGTCTATAAATACATACAATATGCATAATCCAGTGTTTCTTTTTGATTTTATTCATTTGAAATATTGCTTTTGGGATAAAAATGTTCAATAATCCATTCAACATATTACAAATGATTTAAAAGTATTATGTTATTGATTAAATTAAATTTATTGATTTAATCATAATTATCAATATGATAATTAACTTTAAGTAAACTTGGAAGATATTTAATCATGAACAAAATTTATAAGGTTATAAAAAACAGGTTCGGGCAAAATCTTGTTGCCTCAGAACTTGCGAGAGGTAAAGGTAAGTCGAAAAAACTATCTTTACTGCTCAAAACAGCGTTGGTTGGTGCTGTTTCATTCGGGTTTTCCGGCATGGCCGTTGCAGATATAGTGATCAACAATTTTGAAGATGTGTTGGTTACAAAAGCTGAGGGCGAACAAAAAAAATTGTCTATTCGTAATGTTGATGAAAATATCACTGTCAATAATACGGGTCATCTTACAAGTAATGTAGATGAAGGACAGGATTTATTATACTATTTTATAAAAAATGGTAATGTCGATTTAACCAATAGCGGTACGCTGGAAACCCACAATGAAGGTACGCGCGGTATCATGATTTGGGGCTCACCAGTTGAACAAGAGCGAGTAATCAAAGTCACAAACCACGGCAATATCAACATCAATGGTGATGCTGCTTCAGGTATTGTTGTATTGGGTAATGATGTCGCTCGATGGGCTACTTCTCCTGATAGCAATACCACTGTTTTTGTGGATAATACCGGCGACATCACTGTTAAGGCGGAGAAATGGAAACCCAACGCAGATTTAAAAGCTGGAAGAGCCCCTACAGGTATCATTGCAACAGCCTTGAGTGGGAATAATGGCGATATAAACATTAAAAACTCAGGTAATATCATATCTGCCCACACTGGTATGCAAGGCTGGCAGGAAGGTATCGGTGATGTGAATATCGATAATTACGGCGATATCCATATTTATGACTCTCCTTTTTCTTCTGGTTTTGGAATCATAGGTAAACGTGATGTGGTTGGCTGGAAAGATCATCACCAATTATCAAAAGGTGATATCAACATTAAAAATCACGGTAAGCTGAGCACAGCATCGCAAAAAAATAATATTAATCTGATTCATGCGTTCATGACGATATCATCAAAGGGCGAAGGCATTGTTGAAGGCAATATCAATATTGATAATGATGGTGTGATTCAGTCAGATGGTAAAAATGCCAAAGGTATTTATGCCAGTATGCGAGGCTCAGCCGGTAATACCGGAAAAATAATCATTAATAATAATAGTTTAGTTGATATCAGTGGTGAAGATTCAAAATCTATTTATGCCTTTTCTCGTGATGGTGACATCAATGTCAATTTAGATGCCGGCTCTAAAATTATTGGTGGTAACGGCAAAGACGGCGCTGCTGTTGAAATGATCAGTGAGGAGCATCGTCTTGACGTAAGCAAAGAAACACAAGCCCTTCAGATTCTGAATAATAAGGGCGAAATCTCTGCGTCCAACGACAGAACTATTGTTGCACATCGATCCAGAGCGTCAGGCGGTCAAACCATTATTAATAATGATGGTAAGATCAACGGTTTTGTGGATTTGAGTGCTACTGAAAATCTTAATCTTGCCAAAACAGACCTGACAGCAGATCAAAATTTCCAGGACGTTAAGAGCAATGGCGAGGTTCAATTTAACAATAATGGTCTGTGGAATATTCAGGATGCCACTGGTTTGAGCAGTAATGGCCAAGTCGGCACCGTAATTAATGTAATTGGTACTGACAGCAAAAACGGTTTGATAAACAATACTGGAACTATTCAGATTGTTGATCCGGATATCAATTCAGCGGTTTTACAAAATGCCGATGTAATTAATAGTGGTATCATTGATTTGGGTAAAAATTCAGCCGACACCACTTTAACCATCAATGGTAATTACAATGGTGATAATGGTCAGGTAAACATTTACACTGATGTCGAAAATAATCTAACCGATAAATTGATTATTACCGGTAATGCGAATGGTAATACCCAGCTCGATATTATTGAAATCGGTGATGCTGATGTTGAAGAAGGACGCATAGAAGACTTTATCCATGTTCAAGGTAAAGATGATGCCAAATGGACCATTAAAGAAAATAATGACAGTGGCTTTGACTATACCATTGACAGAGATCAGAATGGCAAACTAGTCATTAATTACACCAATGCTTTTTCAAATGTGCTGAAGTCACCAGTGTCTGGATCAGTGTTTGCCAATCAAATGGCATCATTGGGTATGTTCCGTCACACAGCACAGGATCGTGCTGCTGCAGTTTATGCACCGGACTCTAATGTTTGGATGCGCTCCAGCTACAATCGTGAGAAAACCGATCTGTTTAATGGCAGACAAAAAGTAGAAATCAAGACCACAGTTTTAGAAATGGGTGTTGATGTTGTCTCCACAGATGACTTCAAAGCTGGTGTGTATGGCGGTTATGGTCACAGTTCTACTGATACTGACCTGAAAAACAGCCAGCGTAAAGGCGACGGCAGCGTTTCTGGTTATAACTTAGGCTTCTATGGTCACTGGAATAATCAGGATAACGGTGCTGGTTTATATGTGGACGGCTGGGCACAATACAGCTGGTTTAACAATAAAACCAACGTGCATTTATCTGACGTAAGAAATTTCCACAATAAATATGACAGCCACGCTATTTCACTGTCAGCAGAAGCTGGTTATGGTTTTGTTGTTCATGAAGGCAGCAACAAAAAATGGTTGATCGAGCCGCATGTACAGTTGGGTTACACCTGGACCGATGCAGATGACTTCAATCTGAATAAAAAAGGTCGTGTCACCGACATCAATGCTGATGGAGCTCAGGTTCGCCTAGGTGCAAGTTTCTACGGTAAGAACTCAAAAGAAACTTATGGCGTGTTGCCGTTTGTAGAGGCAAATTGGTTGTATGATTCGTCTACACCAGAAGCCAAACTCAATGGCAAACATGTTAAATCGGATGTAAGTAAAAACCAGTTTGAAGTTAAGGTAGGTTTGAATGCCAACTTTAGCAAAGCATTAACTGGTTATGCACAATTTGATGGCAAATTTGGCAGCAATAGTCATTCAAATGTCGGTGCAAAAATTGGTTTGAATTATTCATTCTGATTTTTTAAAAAAATCTGATCTTCAAAGCAGCATTTGAATATGCTGCTTTTTTTATTTTTCGTCATTAAGCGTAGCCTATCTCGAAGAAGCAATTTTGTGGCAATAATTTTAAATAGAGATAGACAGAGAGAAATGGTTAATGCATTTTCGATGAGCATGATTTTCAAAAGAAATCAGGTAAATTATCACGTAATTTTTTGCCAGCATCATCCTATTCAATCTAATTGATTAATAAAAGAAAAACCTAAGCTGGTTGACAGAAAAGTAGCTACAGTATGAATAGAGAACATTGGCCGAAATATCCCCAGCGGCTACCCTTGTCCGGCTGCTGAACTTTCATATCTGTGCCAAAAGATGCGGCGTTCAGCTTCCTGCTTTTTTTCACCAATCAGATTAAGTATTGTATGTAAAAATAGTGCTAATTCTCAATTATTTATCCATTATTGGTCACAACCTTCGGTTTTATTGAAAAGTGATCGCTGTTTAATAATCTATGCAAGCAATGCTGAAAAATGCTTAGTTAGCAGAGAAACTATCTATTCTGATTATTTTTAAAAGATTTTTTATTTATGCACCTTTGTTGGCGCTAAACGGCTTATCGGTGTGTATGCAGATTTCTTGCCGCGCATTGGCTAAACCACGCTGCAATTCGGTAAAGTTAATTGCTTTGTACGTCTTTAGCCAAAGATTTTGAGGAAATTGTGCCGCCAAATCGAATTGTCTGCACAGCTGGTTGTATCTGGAAAAATTTTTACTCATCTCAGATGACGCGCTTACTTTATTGTCTTATTGGCCGGATGAATAAAATTTGGCTTAATTGCTGGGTTCTTTATCTAGTGCAATGGTCCACAAAATGGACTGATCGGTTGGCGGTGGAGGGAGAACAGATGGCGCAAATAAATTCAAAAGGTGAGTGTTTAATTTATTGATGAAAATAAAATTGTTTGTACTTTTTTTGGTTAATAGGACATTTTAGATGTTGGCCAAAGTTTATAGTTAAAGGTTATCAAACAAATATTTTATTCACGAAGATTTTTTGCTTTGATTCTGCATTTTACAGTTGGTTGCTTCATCCTTGGATATTTGGTAGGGGTAAGCAAACATGCTTGTTATATAAATTTAATAGGAGGCGTTCTGTGTTAGGTAGGGTAGTTTCAAATTAAATATATTTTGCTGATGTTATTGTGATATTTTTAATAATGCTGATTAACTTAAACTGAATTTTTTTTGGGCAAATCGCTTTTTGGCCTAAACCTTGATCAGGTTATCGCTACAAAGAAGTGGTTTAAGCAAGCTATAAGGTGGGTTTGCTAATAAGATTTATCATGCAGGATATATATATATTCCTGCATGATGTGTCAGTTGTGCATATGTATAAATCAGAATACGCTATTACCGTTAACTGATTTGATTTTTTCAATGTTGGTTTCGATAACGTCCCAGTGTTCAGCTAATTGACCGTTTTCGAGACGGTAAATATCACAGGTTTTAGTCTGCTGACCTTGATCATCGGTGGTTTTGTAAAAAACGTAAACCATATCACCATCTGCGCTGATATTTTTGGTGTCGTAGGTTATTTTTTGCTGTAGCAAGGTGTGTAAGAATTTAACAAATCCAGCTCGTCCATTTTCGACCTGCGGATTATGCTGAATATAATCTTCTTTGACGAATTGTTCTATATTGGATAAATCTCCATTAATAAAAACTTGCTGATGAAATGCTGCGACGATTTCTTTGTTTGTTTTCATTATATTTACTCCTGTGTGTGACCAGTTTTATGGAAGGTTTATTGTAACGATTATTTTTGGAGTAATAGGTTAATTTAATTAAGTTAACTTTATAATTCAAATATTTATAAAGTTATTGTGTTGTTGGCAGGCTGAAATATGGCAAATGGCACATTATTTCTGAGTTAGCAGAATAGCCCGAAAATCGTTGATATTGGTGCGGGTTGGCGTTGTCATTAAAAGTTGGTCGGTAGCAGCAAAAAAATCATAAGCACGATGGTGATTGAGTAGTGTCAGTGGTGATAATCCAGCCTGCAAAGCTTTATTGAGGGAATCAGGTGTTAACCAGGCACCGGCATTGTTCTCGCTACCATCGATGCCATCGGTATCTGCCGCTAGAGCGTAGATGTTTTTTGCTCCGTTTAGGGCTATGGCCAGTGCCAGTAAAAATTCGCTGTTTCGTCCACCTTTGCCTTGATGTTTATTTAAGGTGACGGTGGTTTCGCCCCCGCTAAGTATGAGCAGGGGTTTGGTTATTCGATGTTGGTGGTATAAGGCAATACCCGCCATAACTTGCGCTACTTCGCGTGCTTCTCCGCTTATGCGATCGCCCAGATAGAGTACATCGATATTGTGTGCCTGTGCCCAGTGGCTGACTTGGCTCAACACTTGGTCGGGAGTGATGATGACAAAAGCACGACTATTGGGTAGTTTTTTGGGGGTTTCTGCTTGTGCACTGTGCAAGAAGGTTTGGATATGCTCGGGCAGTGTTAGCTGATATTGTTGGATGATGCGGTTCACATCTGCAAGGGTGGTTGGATCGGCAACGGCAGCACCGGATCCAATCGTACTAATGTCATCGCCAACGACGTCAGAAATGGCCAAGGTGGTGATGAGTGCCGGAGCCGCAGCCATTGCCAATCGTCCACCTTTGATACGGGACAAATGTTTACGCACGGTATTCATGGCTTCAATAGGTACGCCATGACTAAGTAACTGCCGATTGATGAGCTGCTTGTCGGTTATGCTGATGGAGTTAATTGGTAGGGTGGTTAAAGCGGAAGCGCCACCAGAAACGAGGTAAAAAACCTGATCTTGTGCATTTAATCCCTGCACGGCATCAAGTAAAGCCTGTGCTGCGCGTTGTCCGGCTAAATCTGGTAGCGGATGGCCGGCTTCAATGACTTTGATGTAGCGTGTTGCAACACTATGCCCATAGGGGGTGACCACCACGCCGGACAGTGGCGGGTAGTGTTGCGGCCAAATCTTTTCCCATTCTGCAGCCATGGCGGCAGCGGCTTTGCCGGCTCCAACTACGATCACTTTGCCCGCTGGTTGGTGTGGTGGTAGCCAAGCATTCATTTTGTCTGTTGGGCTGGCTTCCTGCACGGTAAGATGAAAAAGCTGCTGCAAAAAGTGGATGGCTTGATCGTCGCTGAGCATGTTGTTTCCCCTTTGGATATCTATGTTAGTCACTGTTTAGCATGAGCGAATTTGTGGATTAGACATGTGATGATAAGGTGTACTTGATATGGAGAAATTTACCATTCATTGGATGCTAGATAAAGTCTGGTTGCAAGAACGAATAAGTTTTACCAAGCTCTAAGGTTATTGGAAATTAGCCCAGTGCTCTGTGGTTGTCTGCCATCAGCTGGATGCACGAAGTGTTGTTGCGGGTACAAACGGGTAAAAAAATTAAGGGATAATGGTATCAATGCCGATTTAGCTGTAGTTTGATTGCTACTTTTGGATAAGGTTAATACTTCTGAAAGTACGTTCTGCCACTTGCGAGAAACGGTGATTTGATATCATTTTGCTGATGTGACATTACTACGCTTGGTACACTGTATTAGCCCATGCTGTTAAACCATTTAGCTAAGCTATTCATTTTGTCAATATGACACAATATTCACATTATTCTCATAGTAAATATCTGATTTCTTAACAAAAAATAATTATTCTATAAAAATGATATCGTTTCTAAATGGTACATTCAATACGGTGTAATTTTTATAATCAAAGTGATGGAAATAGAATGATGAAAACAAAAGATTTTTTTGCTTGTGGCTTGGCTTTGGCTTTGTTGCGTTTGGTAACAGCTTTTTTATACATTCAGCATGCAACGGCCAAGTTTTGGCAATGGCCGGTATCCATGACTGACGGACATGGGTCGGTGGCACTATTTTCGATGATGGGTGCAGCCGGAGTGTTGGAACTGGTGGGTGGCGCGTTATTGTTATTGGGTCTGTTTGTGCGACCAGTGGCGTTTATTTTATGTGGACAGATGGCAGTGGCTTATCTGTTTATTCATACGCCATCCGCAGGTTGGCATACTTTACTCACTCCGCAGTTAAATCATGGTGAACTGGCGGTGTTATATTGTTTTATTTTTCTCTTTTTGTTTGTTGCTGGTGGTGGCTGGCTGGCGTTGGATAATCAGCGAAAATCAAAACAGGTGCTCGCTGATTTCTGATCCTTGGAATGGGTAGCTGATGATCAGCAAGTTTGGACACGATAAAGTATTTACTGGATTAAAACGTTGGGTTGGTACTGGCGAAGAAATAAACTGTGTTCAAACTGGTGGTTTTTAGCTTTTGGTTAAACATGGGTTAGCGTTAACGATTTTATCCCGTTTATAGCATAATTGATTTTTTGATTATGCTATTTATTTGGGCTGTTGTTTATATGAATAGGCACAGGCTTGTAATGATCAATCAGCTTAGGTGAGCAAAAAGTAATTGGCTTTGGATAAGCCATTTTTTGACGCTGTGCTCTTATGTGTTTGTAATTGGGCTATTCTTCAAACAAAGTTGTGTTGCTGGCGTTGATCGTTAAACCATGGCTATTTTTCCTATATTCTGAATATTTAGCGGGTTTTTAAATGACGGGGATTTACATCCATATAGAGTAAAAGTCGCACCAGCTTTAGCCAGAATCTTTGTCTGAAATCTTAGATTCAATCTTGCGGTAATCTAGCCTCGATTACGAATGGTTAGAAAATCGTTATTCAAATTATTTTCATTCGATTTATTCGCTGTGAAATTTTTTTATTCTGGTGCCGATAGAGGGTGTGGCACCAGAATAAATATGCTGCTGCATGATCGCTAATCAAAGCGGTTGGTATAGCGGAATTCTCCACCAAAGGAATCAGTACCGAAGCGCAAGATACTTTGTAAGGTTCGGCTGATCTGGTAGGTGATGCTGACTGTCTGGGTAGCACTTTCGATGCCGTACAGATAGCTGATGTATAGGTTGTTGGACAGGTGTTTGCCTACGGTAATCGCCTGTTCTGCCGGATTCATTTCTCCGGTTTGGCTGTTACGCGTCTGATGACTGGTAATGCCGATGTCGTCAACTAAGCCAATTTTGTCATTTAATCCACCGGCTAGCCAGGCACTGGCCGCGGCAGCAATAGCTGCTTCATCACCGGCACTGCCACTACTTGGACGGTTCAGTATCAGCCATGAAAGTTTATCTTTTTCGCTCATGGCCTCGTTGGCAATAAGGGTAATACGTGGATTATCCAGCCGTCCGAGTGCTTCTACACCCGCTCCAACTTGTGAGTAACGCCGTTTTGCACGAATTTTTAGATTCGGGTTGTTCATCGGTCCAACAAAAGAAATGGTACTTCCATGCTGAATAATGAGATCTTGTCCATAGGCTTTATATTGTCCTCTGACCACGTTCACGGTACCGACTATTTGGATGGTGTTGCCTGGTGTGGCGGTAGCGGTAAGCTGTCCTCCGAGCAATACATCTATGCCTTCACCACTGAAGCGGAAGGCGTTGTTCATATCCAGATCAATATTGAGACGCACAGGAGTAGGACGCTCTTGTTCCTGTGTTTTTTCTCGACCTAATACTACTACGTCGTCATCTAATTGTGGCATACCGGATTGCTGCATACCAAATAGACCTTTATCCACTTTGAGTTTACCGGTTAAAGCAATACCATGACTAATGGTATATTGTAACTGGGTATTTCCACTGATGGTGAGTCGGCGATTGATCTGATCGAGTATGTTGTAGTTGTTAAAACGGGCAGTCACATTGATATCAGGTGTGAGCTTGGTCATGTCCACGACACCAGTCAGGTTGATGGAACCATCACGCCGGCTAAAGCTAAGGCTATCGATCAGCCAGCGGCGGCCTTGAAAATGGCTTTTAAGTGCTCCGTTTTCTAGGATGGTGCCATTTGCCTGATCGCGGTAGAAAAGGTTGCTACCGGTTAGGGTACCGTTTAATAACGGTTCACTTAACTGACCGCTGATGGTGGCATCGGCACGCATGGATCCTTTCAGCTGCATACCGATTGGCAATAGGTTACGAATTGTGCTCAGATCGGGTGCGTCAATCCTGATGCGACCACTGATCGGGGCATTGCTGAGTTTGCTGGTGCTGGATTGGTTGATGATTAAGGTAGCATCGGTGTTGCCGTAGCGGGTCAGACCAGATAAGTGGTTGTTAATGCGACCACTTTGAAACTGGGTGTCTAATTTAAGATTGTGTAACTCAAGTTTCTGTTGGTGCTGTGGCAGAATAATATCGCCCGATTGTTGATAAACTTTCAGGTATCCTTGCATATTCTGACCATAGTTGAAATTCCAGTCACCACCTAAGATCAGATTTTGCGCGAACAGCCATGATAAAAAATTATTCGAACCGCTGTCTGCACTGTTTCTACTCGAGGCGGTGGTAAGATTTCTTGGCGCTGCTCTACGATCAATAAGACCATGCAGTTCACGAATGGCAAGATTGCTGGCTGAACCATGGGTAGATAAACCCTGCTTTCTCTCCCAGATCAGCCGGTTTAAGATTAGGCTCCCACCCATTGCTGCCCAACGGGCATTTTGTAGAGTCACACGCTGGGTACCTGCTTCCAGTTGGATCGGGCTAAGCAACTTCAAATTTAGGGCGCCGTTAATGTCTAAAATACTGACCCGTCCACGCCATTGATAATTTTGGTCAAGTCCGCCGTTGGCGTTTAGGTTTAAATTATACGGTTTTCCATCGAGTAACAGATTACTGTTACCTTGAATATGATGCTGGTTACCTTTGCCATTTATTTTGATATCGGTGTTATTAATGGTTGTGGCGTTTTTCTGGTTATTGCCCCCAATATTGAGATGGTCGGCAGTGAGGGCAACTTGCAACGGCTGATTAATATCAGGAGAACCAATAAATTTGAAATCGAGTTGGTTAATATTGAGTAGCTGTGCGATCTCTAGATTTCGAGCAGATCCGCTCAGATTAGCAGTGAGTTTTTTAGGTTCGCCAGCAATATAGCCTTTGGTGAGCAATAATCCTTTGATGCCAAATCCGAATAAACTCAAATTTGGGGCATTGATATCAAGATTAAGTTTGTCGCCATTTTTACCAAAACTACCATTACTGTTGATCCGATTCTGCCCTAAAGTAAGATTGATATCAGTTTGTTCCAGATGCTGATTGCGATAGCGGATATCGGCTTTACCCGTTAAAGGTGCATTAGACAAGATACTGTTGTGCCATAACATTTTGGCTTGGATGTCAGTTTGCTGATTCAACTGACCGGTCACACTGATGTGACCGTTAATGCTGCCTGTAGGAAAGGTGTCATTGAGTTTGACGGGATTAAAATTGGTGCTGTTGATCTCAAGTTGGAGTGATTTTTCCTGATATAAAGCCAGGCTGCCCTTGGCATTGAAGCTACCACCACCTTTAGGATTAATATTGAGTTTTTCCAGTAGCAGTGTTTGCTGATGTTTTACTTCATCAGTCACAATTTGCATGACGCCATCGCTGCTGGCTTTTTCTGTGTTCAGCTGCCATTGGGTATTGAGTCCGTTAAATGAACCAAAAACGCGAATAAAGCCATTTAATGAACCAGGTAGATTGTTGGATAAGGCATCTTTAGCATAGATATGCAGCAGTTGACTATTCAAATCAAGTTGTTTGGCTGCGGTATCAATGTAGCCTTTGCTTATGATCTGTCCACTTTGTAACAGTTGCGCAGTTAAGCCAGGGAGAACCAGTCGACCATTGCTGTCGATGCTGATTTCACCTTCTATGCTGCGCAGTGGTAAACCTCTGACATTAGCCGCGTTATAAGCCAATGGTTTTTCATTTCCCAGTTTAATGTGTCCGCTCAAACTGTCCGCTTTGTCATTGACTGGAACGATGTCCATATTCATATTCAGATCAGCAAAGGGAAGGGAAGTGCTAAACGCGGCCGGATTGATATGCTGGGCTTGCAAATTGATGCTCACGATCTTGTGATTCAGTTTCAGAGCATACGGTTTCAGAATGAGATGTGTACGAAAGTGAATATCTCCACCATCCAATCGGGCAAATAAATCTGGTTGTTGTAAGCTGCCTTGCAGCAAAGCTTCGCTTTCAACTTGTTTTTTATCCAGTTCGCCGGATCCGCTCAGTTTACCCTTTAAGGCAAACGGAGTTTTGGTGTTAAGACTGATTTCGCCCTGAATAGTTTGCCATGGGGTGTTGAGTTGATTCAGAATCAATTGATGTTCGGTATGATCATAGCGATAGCTTGCCTGAGTAGCCAGCAATATCGGGTTGTGATTTTTGCCCACGCTAAACCCGCCTAACTGGATGGTATCAACACTGACCGAAATGGGCAGTTTGATGCTGCGGGGTAATGTTGGTGCTGGTTTAGCTGAGGGTTGGCTATGACCGATATAATTGATCTTGCCCACATCCAGTAGCCGGATATGAAGATGCCGATGCCAAATTTCGCGGTTGTTCCAGTCTAACTGAACTTTTTCAATGCTCAGGTCAAAATTTCGATGGTCAATCTGAATATTTTTTCCAGAAAATCCTTGCCATACGCTTCCGTTTAGCTCTTCGGCATTGATATGCATGCCAAACCATTTTGGTAGGGTTAACACGCCGAAACGTAAGCCAGAGTGGGTGCCTACTAGCCAGCTAGTTAAACTTATCAGAAGGATGATCAAGAACAGAAGGGAGCAGCAGAGTTTTTTCAACCATGAGTTTTTGCGACCCTGCCGAGATTTTTTCACGGCTGGTTGGTTAGCAGCAGAGGGTTGATTTTGATGCTCAGGTTTGGCAGCTTGTTCGGTCATTAAAATTTTGTTCCTAAATTGATCGACCAGCGCCATTTTTCATCATGGTGGCCATAAGCTATATCGAAAGCAAAAGGTGCCACGGGGCTAAACCAACGTACACCCAATCCAGTGCCTTCATACCAGTGCATATCGCTGAAGCTTTTTGAGACTGAACCTGCATCATGAAATAATGCTAAGGCAAAGTCTTTATAAACTGGAAGCTGATATTCTACACTGGCAACAGCTAAGGCACGGTTAGGCAAGACAGAGTTGTTATAACTTTTTAAACCGATACTGTCCATTTCATAACCGCGAACACTGTTGGCACCACCAGCGCGAAACATGAGATTTGAGGGGACATTAACGGCATCGCCAGTATGTACATAACCCAGTTGACCACGTAATAGCCAAGTGCCATATTTTTTGTTTTCTGGTGTGTAGTAATATCCGGCATTTGCCCAAATACGTTGCATCGAAGCTGAGGAAACCAGTTTGCCAAAGGTGGTACCAATTTTGCCTTCGAAATAATAACCGTTGGCAGGGCGCAATTGTGTTTCAATATTTTGTCGCTTCCATGATGCTGTCAGCATGGTGGCATAACTGTGCCCTAAGTCTGGACCATCTTCAATTTTACTGCTTTCGGTAATGTATTCCAGACCAATACGCGAATCTATTCCCCCGCGATCGCGCACATGCCAAACACCACTGGACAAAGCACGTGTTTCCAAATGCTGTACAGTTGAATAAGTATAGTTTAGATTAGATGTCCAAAAGTGGCCGCGACTATTTCTGGGCTGACTGATACCCAAACCAAAAGTGGTTTCGTAGCGGTCGGTATCTAATAAGGTGGAACCAACATAGCCTTTATGAAATAAGTCATAATAATCATAACCACCACGAAAACCAGGACCATTTTTAGAGTCAAAGCGTAAACCTAAGGTCACTTTTTGTCTTTTCATTTCACTGACTTTAACCAGTACCGGTACATGATCGTTTTCCATATGCTCAAAATCTGCCCGTACCACTGCATTGCCGTAATGACTATCCTGTTCGAGTGCTTGCTGATAATCCAGTAATTTATCCAAATCATAAGGCGCACCGGTGGTGAAATCCGCCATACCGGTAATAATGGAAGCAGGATAGCGTTGTGCGCCTGAGACCTGAATTTTGCCAAAATAAATGGGCTGTTTGCTGTCTACAGTTAAAGAAAGATCAGCCAAATTTTTTTGCGGATCAATTGTGGCGCGGCTGGATTGGATCACCGCTAATGGGTATTTTTTGCGCACCATTGCGGTTAATACAGAAGATTTACTGGCTGACCAGTTACTTTGGGTAAAGGGATTGCCGACAGGCAATACCCAATTATCTATGGCGCTTTTGTAGTAATTAGTCAAATTCTCATCGCCAGTCACTTGGCCAGACAAGGCAATGTTAACATTTTCGATATTGGTGCGCGCACCAGGGATAATGTGGATGATGTAACTATCTGGTTTTTTTTCAATGCTGACTTTTGCGTTAAAGTATCCTTCGGTCTCCAGCATGGTTTGAGTCTGTTGTGGGGCTTCTTCTGCCAGAAAACTGATTTGCTCATCATCAAGGTCTTCAATCAGTTGCTGCGTAATCAGGGGTAAGTGCGTGCCGATCAGTTTTTTTAATGCGGCATTGTTTACATCAATAATAATCGGTACTCGTGGCGTTTTAGGTAGTTGTTTCTTGACTTGATTACTCGTCTCATCACGATGAAAAAGGCGATGAAAAAAACCTGTTTTCGGTGGCGGTATATCATCACCATCAACACTATCGGCTGTCCAACTGGCAGCAATTGCCGTGGAATGTGTACTGTGGAGCAACATAATCAGTATCAGCCATGATAAGCGTTTGTGCGTGAAATAAGCCAAAATAAATCCTGTTTTTTTAATGATTGGTTTATTATTAAGTAAAAAATGTTATGTTAATGCAGAGTGTTCGTTTCCTATTGTAGCGCGATAATACGGATTAATCATATTGTGTGAAAATTTTAACCAAATATCTGGCGGTTTGGCTAATTTTGCTGCAATAAACCGCTATAATTTACCTTAATGCGTGTCGGATAAACAAAATGCAACAGATTGATTCTATCGCCAAATTCATGCATAGGCTAAATGATAGCAAAGAAGAATGTTAACATGTCTGTGAGATTGATTTTGTCTGGCAAGGATATCTGCAAAAACAATCTTATCAGTTGCAGCTTTATTTAAAAACCACACTGCTCATTTAACCTAAGGCGTCTGATCAGCAGTGGCAATTTTAGATTTTCTCAGCCATAAATTAGCGACTATATCGAGGCATTCGCGGCAGCAATAGCTTGACTTTGGACGTCTGGCTGGCATTTTTGTAAAATGATTGTTTTATTACTGGTTAAGCAGGATCAATAGCCAGCCAAAATATTGAAGGATTAATTGTGAGCAAGCTTATTCGTGTAGGCAATATTGATGTAGCCAATCATTTACCCATGGTATTGTTTGGTGGTTTGAATGTGCTGGAAAATCTGGATCTGACTCTTAAAACATGCGCTCATTATGTGGAAGTGACCAATCGTCTGGGTATTCCACTGATTTTCAAGGCTTCGTTTGATAAAGCCAATCGCTCTTCTATTCACTCTTATCGAGGTGTTGGCCTGGAAGAGGGTATGAAAATCTTTGCGGCAGTCAAACAGGAATTTGGCGTGCCGGTCATTACTGATGTGCATGAACCCTATCAAGCTGCCCCAGTTGCTGAAGTGGTTGATGTGTTGCAGTTGCCGGCTTTTCTTGCCCGTCAAACTGATCTGGTGGTCGCTCTGGCGCAAACCGGTAAAGTCATCAACATTAAAAAGCCCCAATTTCTTAGCCCGCAGCAAATGAAAAATATTGTTGAGAAATTTTATGAGGCGGGCAATCAGCAGCTGATATTGTGCGAACGGGGTAGTAATTTTGGCTACGACAATCTAGTAGTCGATATGCTGGGCTTTGGTGTGATGAAAAAAGTTTGTACAGATTTGCCGATTATATTTGATGTTACCCATGCCCTGCAGCAGCGCGAAGCTGGCGCGGCAGCATCAGGTGGGCGTCGTAGTCAGGTAGCTGATCTGGCTCTGGCTGGTATGGCCACCCGTCTGGCTGGTTTGTTTCTCGAAGCTCATCCTAATCCTGATCAGGCACGTTGTGATGGACCAAGCGCCTTACCATTGGCTCAACTGGAACCTTTCTTGCGACAAGTCAAAGCCGTAGATGACGTGGTGAAAGCGATGCCGGTATTAGAGATTGAGTAAATCAAGTAGTAACAAAAAAAGCAGAGTGTTGACTCTGCTTTTTTTTAATCCAGTTAAGCGCTTTATTCAACAGGGGATTGAAACAGATCAACTGAACCTGAATTCTGATACAAGGTAAACAGAGGTACATTTTCATCCCGAATTTTTTTGCCACCGGGCAAATCAGTAAATTCAATAATGGCTGCTGCTTCTACCACTTCCGCACCCAGTTTACGAATCAATTTAACACCGGCAGTCATCGTGCCACCAGTAGCAACCAAATCGTCTACCAGTAAAACACGTGTACCCGGTTTAACTGCATCGGTATGCATTTCAATAGTGGCATGCCCATATTCAAGCTCATAGCTTTCCGCAATGGTGTTAAAAGGCAATTTACCTTTTTTTCGAATTGGTACAAAGCCCACATTAAGCTGATAGGCCAAAGCTGCGCCGATAATGAAACCACGCGCATCTAGTCCGGCAACGACATCTATCTTTTGATCCATATAACGATACACCAGTAAATCGACCAATAGGCGGAAATACTGCGGACTTTGTAATACCGGCGTAATGTCATGAAATAATATTCCTTCCTGTGGCCAGTTAGGAATTTTGCGAATCTTTGCAGCTAACGCGTCTACACCAAAGACTTCTGGGTGAGTCTGCATTATAAATCCTTTTAAAAATAAGACTATATGCGAAATATATAAACGCAAGACGTGCGAGGTCAATTGCATATAGCGTATGCGAAGGTGCGCATAATAGCATTATTCTGCTATTTCCACAGCCTATAATAAAGCACAACCAATCTGATTTTGATACAATTACATGAATAATTTACCTAAATCAACAGGTCAAAGGTATGGTTAGTACGCAAAATCCAGCGCTCAAAGTCGCTTCAGCACAGTCTGATTTATGGCTGGAGCAGTATATTGCTTCATTACCAGAGTCTGCGCAAAAGGTTCTGCAACATGCCTATACCTTGATGAAACAACATTATCCCGATGATGCCTGTACGGATTGTGGTGAAAGTCTGTATGCAAATCTGTTCACTACCGCCAAAACCGTGGCTGATATGGATTTGATGGCAGATGCTGTGGCGGCAACACTTATTTGCTATTTGCCCAATTTTTTACCGGATTGGAAAAACATTGTTAAAGAGCAATGCGGTGAAAGCGTGGTGCAGCTGGTTTCAGGTTTGGATCAGATTCAGAAACTGAGTTATTTTGTCAGCGTTAACCCGTCTGCAACCAATGAAGAACGTCAACAGCAAGCCGAAGCGATGCGTCAAATGTTGTTGGCTATGGTCTCTGATATTCGTGTGGTGCTCATTAAACTGGCGATGCGAACCCAGACCATGAATTACCTCAGTCAGGTTACGGATGAAGCATTAAAAAAACGGATTGCCAAAGAAACCATGACCATTTTTGCCCCGTTAGCCAATCGACTGGGCGTATGGCAATTAAAATGGCAATTAGAAGATTTAAGCTTCCGTTACCAAAATCCTGATGAATACAAACAAATCGCTCGCTTACTGGATGAAAAGCGTACTGAAAGACTGGATTATATCAACCAATTCGTCGATACCCTGAAACATCAGCTAGGGCGGCTGAATATGCACTTTGAAGTGGCCGGACGACCAAAGCATATTTACTCAATATACCGCAAAATGGTTAAGAAAAAGCTCGATTTCAAGGGCTTATATGATATACGGGCAGTGCGTATTCTGGTCGATACAGTGGCGGACTGTTATGCCGCTCTTGGGGTAGTGCATAGTTTGTGGCAGCCCATTCCTGGTGAATTTGATGATTATATTGCTCATCCTAAACCCAATGATTATCAAAGTTTACATACAGTGGTAGTGGGGCCGGAAGATAAAGGCGTCGAGATTCAAATTCGTACGTTTGATATGCATCGTTTTGCTGAGTTTGGGGTTGCGGCACACTGGCGCTATAAAGAAGGCGGAAAAGGCAATGAAGTTTACGAGCATAAAATAGCTTGGTTACGCCAGTTACTCGAATGGCGAGAAAACGTTGCTGAAGCCGATAATGAACGCGAAGATTTATCGCGTGCATTTCAAACCGAACTATTTAACGATACCATTTACGTTTTGTCTCCACATGGCAAAGTATTTTCTTTGCCGGCCGGCGCAACCCCAATTGACTTTGCTTATGCCTTGCATACCGATATAGGGAACCGCTGCCGTGGCGCCAAAGTCAACGGACAAATTGTACCCCTATCAACGCCACTGGAAAATGGACAGAGAATTGAAATCATCACCGCGCGTGAAGGAACGCCATCGGTAAACTGGCTACATGACGGATGGGTTAAAAGCCATAAAGCCATCAGTAAAATCCGCGCCTTTATTCGTCAGCAGAATGGAGAAACCATTCGTGAGTCCGGTCGCAATGCTTTAGATAAACAATTGGCTAAAATGCAAATACAGCCAAATTATCATAAATTAGCTGAAGCGCTGGGTTTTAACGGTGTTGATGAAATGTATATGGCGATGGGCCAAGGTGAAGTCTCAACCCGCTTGATTCAGAAGGCGGTTGGCACATTGATGGAAAAACCGGAAACACCGGTGACAGAAACCCATTTGGTTCGTCAAAGTAAAATTAAAGCCAATTCCGGTGGTGTGCTGGTAGATGGTGAAGATGGTTTACTGACCACGCTAGCGAAATGCTGTAAACCAGCTTATGGTGATGAAATTATTGGATTTGTTACCCGTGAACGAGGGGTTTCTATTCACCGAAAAAACTGCAAATCATTTCACTATCTGGCACAAACATCACCAGACAAAGTGTTACCCGCATCCTGGACCCCACAATCAGCCAATCAGATCTTTGCCATTGATCTGGAAATCCGGGCTCAGGATCGCAGTGGCTTACTACGAGATATCTCCGAAACATTGGCACGTAATCATTTGAATGTTACCGCGGTGCAAACTTTATCTAAAGATCTGGAAGCCAAATTGCGCTTTACTGTGGAAGTTAAACAAGTGAATGATTTGCCTAAGGTCATCAGTAATTTGAGTGATGTTAAAGGCGTATTGGCAGTAACGCGTCTGTAATGTGCGCAATCTTTCTATTTTATTGCCAATATTCGCTGTTTAAAAAAGCTATGCAGCTGTGAGTGCTTTATTGGCAATGGGTAAACATGGATTATCAAGTATTTGGTGTTAGCAGAATTCGAATTCTATAATCACCCAGAAGAAATGTGGTCTCGTTTTTTATATTGGCAATTTAATAGAAATTTAAAATTACTAGCAATTCATTAGGCAATGAAGGTATCTCTTCGTGCAGGATACATTGATGATAAGAAATATGCTCTGCGTTACCTTCAATAGGTAGATTCAATACGAAATCAAAACAAATGTAATCCGTCTGAAATGTATTACAGCGGAAGTTATGATGAAACAATGGCTTTAGTATGGGAATGATGAGCAGATACTTTATGTAATTTAATAGCCTTTATAACTCGGAAAAATGATTCAGATTTAATAATTCATCTGTTAAAACTCGGTGTCATTGTCCCAAATTAAATGATCTATAGGTATCCATTGAGTATTTTTTTCTTGATACCATACGGTTAAATTTTGTTTGGTATTGATTTTCCAAGTTATTTCCTTAATAGTAATATTATTTTTTTTAATTTCATCTGCTTTAAAAATATTCAATAATCCAGTGCGAAATTCAGTAATAAATCCTTCTTCCTGACCGAGAATAAAGGTTTCTGCGGCAATGGGGCGATAGTCTCTTACAGCATTTTCCATAGACATATTTTTTATCAGTTCATAACTAATGGGCTGAATTTGCCTTCTTGTTGGTGTTTTTATGGCGTGATTTTTTGCAGTAATGGTTGTATCTGTATTTTCAAAATTTTCAATGTGTGATTTATTACAAGAAACAGTAATCAGGGTTGCTAATAGTAAGAAAATATTTTTCATAATTTATACAATCTAAAGGTTGTATAGGGATTATAGTCTTGAATTCGATTAAAATATAATCTAACTGTCTGTTTCTGCATTTATTACTGATATTCATAAAGCTTGATATAGGCTAAACCCAGTCCTTCATGTCAATTATACTCATCTGCATACCACCTTTTTCTGCCATGATGAGCCTGAATTCTGTTACTAATGGTATGGTCGAATTTATGGGATAGAAGATATTGTTAAAAGTGGGTCCCTGCTAGCTAAAAGCCTGTTTTATGTTTTGAGACAAATCGTCTATAAAAATAGCCCAATGCTTATAAACATGGGGTGAACATATTGAACCGTTGCATTGGGCTTACCAAGATGCAAAAAATAGATCTTAAGATTGGTTAGATTTGCTCTGGGCTAAAACGGGTTGCCAATGGGGTATTAATGCAGTGCATCATAAATTTTTTCTGCCAATGCCTGGCTAATGCCTTCGGTTTGGCTTAGATCATGTACACTGGCCGCAACGACGCCACGTAATCCGCCAAAACGGGTTAAAAGCGCCTGACGACGTTTACTGCCAATACCAGGTATATCATTCAAAGAAGATGTGATGCGAGCCTTGGCGCGTTTTTGTCTATGACCGGTAATGGCGAAACGATGGGATTCATCCCGAACTGTTTGTAACAGATGCAAAGCTGGATTATGTGGCTCGATGCGAATATTACGTTGTTGATGTGGAATGATCAGTTCTTCCAGTCCTGCCTTGCGTTCTGGTCCTTTCGCTATGCCGACTATCGGTATGGTGATTCCCAGTTCTTGCCACACATCCAATGCCATATGAACTTGTCCCTTTCCGCCATCAATTAAGACCAGATCCGGCCAACCACCGATACTGTCGTCGTTGTCGGCCAGACGGCCGTAACGTCGGGTCAAAACTTCACGCATTGCCGCATAATCATCACCGGCTTTAGCCGTGGTGATGTTGTAACGGCGATATTTACTCGGTTGCATGGCTTCATCTTCATACACGACACAGGAAGCAATGGTGGCTTCGCCTTGGGTATGGCTGATATCAAAGCATTCAATACGGTTAATATTGTCTGCATCCATATCCAACAGTTGAGCCAGAGCTTCAATCCGATATTGCTGACTATGTTGTTGTAAGCGGTGTTGTTGAATGGCCATCTGAGCATTGCGTTCAGCCATTTGTAACCAGACACGACGTTCGCCAACGGTTTTATGAATGTATTGGAGCTGTTTGCCATGATCCTGATTTAGCGCAGTGCGTAATTCAGAGGGTAATGGAAAGTTGGTGATGATGATTTCTGGTTTGCTTTTGCCCAGATAATGTTGTGCCACAAAAGCTTCGCCATAATCCTGCAATTTTTCTGAAACCCGATAACGCGTATCTGGAAAAAAGTTTTTATCGCCAACATGCCGACCGCCACGAATGCTCACCCAGTGGATGCAAACGGTGTCATTGTCTTCGGCTAAGGCCAGTATATCAATGTCTTTTTGTTTGGCGTTTTTACTGTCGATAAATTGTTGTGATTGCATTAATCCCAACGCTTGTATCTGATCTCTGACCTGTGCCGCCGTTTCAAAATCAAGTTGTTGCGCCGCTTGCTGCATTTTGGCATGAAGTGTTGCAGTGAGTTCGCTGGTTTTACCCTGCAAGAAGTCAACTGAAGCCCGTACGCTTTCATGATAATCTTCTGCGGAAATATGTCCGGTACATGGACCAGAACAGCGTTTGATCTGATAAAGCAAACAGGCGCGATCACGGTGTTCAAAAACGCTGTCTTCGCAAGTGCGTAACCGAAATACTTTTTGCAGTGTCTGAATGCTATTACGCACAGCGTAACCGTTGGGGTACGGGCCAAAATATTGATTGGGTTTTTTCAGGGTGCCACGATAATAAGCCATCTGGGGAAAAGTATGGCCAGTGAGCATCAGATAAGGGTAGCTTTTATCATCGCGAAAAAGAATATTATATTTTGGTGATAAAGCTTTGATCAGATTGTTTTCCAGTATCAAAGCTTCAGCTTCTGAATGGGTGACGGTAATTTCGATTTTCGCCACTTGTTTTACCATCAGTTGTATGCGAGGAGACTGGTCGCTTTTTTGAAAGTAACTACTGACTCTTCGTTTCAAGTTTACCGCTTTACCCACGTATAAAACTTTGCCTTGACTGTCCAGCATGCGATACACGCCGGGTAATAATGGCAGATTTTTTAAAAACAGGGTGATATTGAATTCGCCTGTTTCGGTTGGCGTGGTGGATTGAGAAGTGGAATCTGACATGATCTACTGGTAAAAACAATGTTTGATAAGAAAGCAGCACATAAAAAATCCATAAGCTGTGATAACAACTTATGGATGAAGAGCTAATTATCAAGGGTAAAGATGTTAATTACAATTGTTATTGATATCTGAATCGTAACGGTTGATCAATTCCTGACGCTGAGCTGTACGCATATTTTCCGCTATTTTGCGATTGATGCGGGCAGTTTTACAGGCTTCTTCCCGATTTTTTTTGTTTTGTTCCTGAATCTGTTTATTTTGTTCAGCAGTTTTGCGGTTTTGTTCTTCAATGCGACGATTAACCATGGCCTGTTGCGCAGCCAGCGAATCAGGTTCTGAAGCAGCAGTTGCAGTTAGAGGGGCTGGTGCTAAAGAGGTAGTCGTATGGGTGCGAACATTGAATTTTTGTGCCCTCGCCGGAACAAGTTGTCTTGGGGAATCAGAATATTCATTGTTTCCTTTAGAGTCACGCCAAGTAAACACCTCTGCCGCATTGGCAACGAAAAAGCTGCTGAGTAAGATAGCGGCTAACGATGTTATCAACGTATTATGACGCATATTTACGTATCCTTCGCAATTGGAATTATATATTTTACATATTATACGATAATTTGAGACGTTCATGTCTTTAGTGTTGGCAACGATGTGTCTTTTTTTGCCTAAATGTCGCATTTTAGTTAAAATTACTCGCCAGTTTTGCAGTATCTTATCTTTAAATTCTCCTCGTTCTCAAAGAAGCCACAAAATGCATATTGTCGAAAAAGCATACACTTTTGACGACGTCTTACTGGTACCTGCTCATTCTGCAGTACTGCCTCGAGACGTTATTTTAAAATCCAAACTTACCCGTCATATTTCTCTCAATCTGCCTTTGGTGTCAGCAGCAATGGATACGGTTACGGAAGCCAGACTGGCCATATCGATGGCTCAGGAAGGTGGTATCGGTATTATTCACAAGAATATGACTATCGAGCGTCAGGCGCAGGCGGTGGCAAATGTTAAACGGCACGAAAGTGGTGTGGTTAAAGATCCGGTCACCATCACGCCGGACACGCTGGTTGGTGAGCTAATTGGTCCGTATCGTAAATATAAGGTATCCAGTTTACCGGTGTTGGAAAATGGTCAGGTGGTAGGACTGGTTACCAATCGTGATTTACGCTTTGAAAGCAATTTACAACAAACAGTGGCCAAGGTGATGACGCCACGCGAGCGGTTGGTGACGGTCAAGGAAGGAGTCAGTATTGATGCTGCGCGGGAGTTGATGCATGCACATAAAATTGAGCGCGTGTTGGTGGTGGATGAATCATGGGCGCTCAAAGGGCTGATTACGGTTAAGGACATCTTGAAAAATACCGCTTTTCCAAATGCCAATAAAGATGATGAAGGACGATTACGTGTCGGTGCTGCTGTCGGTGTTGGTAAAGATACTGAAGAACGAATTGCTGCGCTGGTGCAAGCTGGCGTAGATGTATTGGTAGTTGATACTGCACATGGACATAGTCAAGGGGTGATAGAACGTATCCGCTGGGTAAAACAGCATTATCCTCAGGTGGATGTGATTGGTGGCAATATTGCTACCGCAGCTGCTGCCCGTGATTTGGTTGCAGCGGGTGCAGATGGGGTAAAAGTAGGTATTGGCCCAGGTTCAATTTGTACTACGCGTATTGTCGCCGGTGTCGGTGTACCACAGTTAACTGCTATTCATAATGTTGCGACTGCTTTAGCCGGAACGGGTGTTCCGCTGATTGCTGATGGTGGCATCCGATTTTCAGGTGATCTAGCTAAGGCTTTGGCAGCAGGAGCCTCATCGGTAATGTTAGGTGGCATGTTTGCCGGAACTGAAGAAGCACCAGGTGAAATAGAGCTGTACCAAGGGCGTTCGTATAAATCTTACCGTGGTATGGGTTCTTTAGGTGCGATGAGTCAGGGATCATCTGATCGTTATTTTCAGGATAATGTGGCCAACGCGGATAAATATGTACCGGAAGGTATTGAGGGCAGGGTGCCTTATAAAGGACCGATTGCGAATATTATTCATCAGCTGGTCGGTGGCTTGCGGTCCAGCATGGGATATCTAGGCTGTGGCAATATTCAGGATATGCATGATAAAGCACAATTTGTGGAAATTACTGCGGCCGGAATGTCGGAATCGCACGTTCATGACGTACAAATTACTAAAGAAGCACCGAATTATCATATGCGCTGAGTTGATCTGTCGCGCAGGACATGTTTAGCTTGGTTTTAGCAAAACGGTTGCTAATTTTATCAATTTTTTGACGTTATTGCAGAAACTTGCATTGCGAAAGTAAATAAAATTGGCTAAAATGGTTTGCTTCCATGGTGAGGTTGTGCACAAGCACAATTTCCCATCATTAAGCACGTAGCTCACGCTTTTTTGCGTGAAGCAGCGTGTTTTTTTTTGCCTGTATTGGGTCATGTGAAGCGAATTTTTTTGCCCATATAAAAGTGAGCCGTAACGTTATATTCGGTCTCATCTTACTGACAGGATTTTTCATGACTACAAGTGCTATTCTGGTTTTGGCTGACGGTTCAGTATTTCATGGAATAAGTATTGGTGCCGCGGGTCAGGCGGTTGGGGAAGTGGTTTTTAATACCAGTATGACCGGTTATCAGGAAATTCTTACTGACCCCTCCTACACCCGCCAGATGGTTACGCTGACTTATCCGCATATTGGTAATACCGGTGTGAATGATGAAGATATAGAAAGTAACAAAGTATATGCCGCCGGTTTAATCATTCGTGATTTGCCTTTTTTATACAGTAATTTCCGTGCTCAAGAAAGTTTAAGTGAATATCTGCAACGGTATCAGACCGTGGCCATAGCTGATATTGACACCCGTCGTTTAACTCGCCTGTTACGTGATAAAGGTGCACAGGCTGGATGCATTATGACTGGTGCCGAAGCCAATGTAGAACAGGCTCGAAGGCTGGCACAAAATTTTGGCAGTATGGCTGGTAAGGATCTGGCACAGGAAGTTACTTGCGCTGCACGTTATACATTTGCACAGGGCGAATGGGCATTGGGGCAGGGTTATCAGTCGCCAGCTGAAGCACATTATCATGTTGTTGCGTATGATTTCGGCGTTAAAACCAATATTTTGCGAATGTTATCTGCCCGTGGATGCCAACTGACAGTGGTTCCAGCGAAAACAACCGCGGCCGAAGTGCTGGCGTTAAATCCAGATGGCGTCTTTTTGTCTAACGGACCTGGTGATCCTGAACCATGTGACTATGCCATTGCTGCAGTACGTGAACTGCTGGAGCATAAAATCCCTTTGTTTGGTATTTGTCTGGGACATCAGTTACTGGGGCTGGCACTTGGCGCCAAAACCCGCAAAATGCCTTTTGGTCATCATGGTGCCAATCATCCGGTGCAGGATTTGGACAGTGGTCGGGTAGTAATTACCAGTCAGAATCATGGTTTCGAAGTTGATGCCTCTACCTTACCAACAAGTGTTCGTATTACCCATCAATCCCTCTTTGACGGGTCACTACAAGGTATTTCACTCATTGACCAGCCAGCATTTTCATTTCAGGGACATCCTGAAGCCAGTCCGGGACCGCATGATGTGTCCTATTTGTTTGACCGTTTTATAACAAATATGAAGGCGGCTAAAACCCAATAGGATGCAAAATAGCTAGCATCACTTCAATGTCCAGAAAGAAGAACCATGTTCGGAATCATCGATTTGGGTGAATATATTGCCGGCGCAATAGGTGTCATTCTTTTGCCCGGTCCCAACTCTATGTATTGTCTTACTGCGGCCGCTAAATACGGAATCAGACGTGCATATTGTGCCGTAGGTGGCATTTTGCTGGGGGACAGCACGTTGGTGTTGCTATCAGCTTTAGGTGCAACATCGGTGATTAAAACGATACCAGTTTTGTTTTTAACCTTGAAAATTATTGGTGGGTTGTATTTGGCCTATCTGGGTGGTGATTTGATTCGTGCGGCAGTAAAAAAATTTACGGCTGCCGCCGGCAGCCATGCAGCTTTGGTGACTTCGGTTGAAATACAGCCAGCAAACATCATACCCACGCCTTTTTCTATTTTTCGCCATGCATTATGCCTTAGCATGCTTAATCCGAAAGGCATTTTATTTTTTCTGGCTTTTTTTGTTCAGTTTGTCGATCCGAACTATGACTACCCAGCTTTAAGCTTCTTCTTGCTGGCATTGATATTGCAGTTTTGTAGTATTTCTTATTTAAGTGTGTTGATTTTTTGTGGCGTTGCTTTGGTAAGCTGGTTTCAGCATTATCGTCGCGTAGCGGCGACGATTATCGGATTAGTAGGGGTCATGTTCATTGGCTTTGCACTCAGACTGTGGACAGCCACAGTCAACTAGCTGAGCTACCGCCGCTGATTAACTGGTTGTCACTGAAAAGTACAACAAATAATTTTTGATAAAGGTATGAATATGCCTAAGCGTACAGATTTAAAAACCATTCTTATTATCGGAGCCGGCCCAATTGTTATTGGCCAGGCATGTGAATTTGATTATTCAGGAGCTCAAGCCTGCAAGGCTTTGCGGGAAGAAGGCTATCGTGTGGTTTTGGTTAACTCCAATCCTGCCACCATCATGACCGATCCAGATATGGCGGATGTGACCTATATAGAACCAATAATGTGGCAATCAGTGGCCAAAATTATCGAAAAGGAACGGCCTGATGCTATTTTACCCACTATGGGCGGTCAAACAGCTTTGAATTGTGCTTTAGATTTGGCGCATCACGGTATTTTGCGCAAATATCAGGTTGAGCTGATCGGTGCTTCAGAAGACGCGATTGATAAAGCAGAAGATCGAGGTCGTTTTAAAGCGGCCATGGAAAAAATAGGTTTGAATACGCCCAAATCCTTCATTTGTCATAGCATGGATGAAGCTTTGGATGCACAAAGGGAAGTGGGTTTTCCGGCGTTAATTCGCCCTTCCTTTACTATGGGTGGTAGTGGTGGCGGGATTGCCTATAACAAAGATGAATTCATCGCTATTTGTGAACGAGGTTTTGATGCTTCTCCAACCCACGAACTGCTGGTAGAACAATCTGTACTGGGTTGGAAAGAATATGAAATGGAAGTGGTACGTGATCGGGCCGATAACTGCATCATTATTTGTTCCATAGAAAATTTTGATCCATGTGGCGTGCATACCGGAGACTCCATTACCGTTGCACCGGCACAAACGCTGACTGATAAAGAATATCAGCTTATGCGGGATGCTTCTCTGGCTGTTTTACGTGAAATCGGCGTGGATACAGGTGGTTCCAATGTTCAGTTTGCTGTTAATCCCGCCAATGGCGAAATGATTGTCATCGAGATGAATCCGCGTGTCAGCCGTTCTTCTGCGTTGGCCTCCAAAGCCACTGGATTTCCGATTGCCAAAATTGCAGCTAAGTTAGCAGTTGGCTACACCCTAAATGAACTGAAAAACGATATAACTGGCGGCAGAACACCTGCTTCATTTGAACCAGCTATCGACTATGTGGTCACCAAAGTGCCGCGCTTTGCCTTTGAAAAATTTCCTACTGCAGATGATCGCCTGACTACCCAAATGAAATCTGTCGGAGAAGTGATGGCCATAGGTCGCACTTTTCAGGAATCGATTCACAAAGCCTTACGAGGATTAGAAACCGGATTAAGCGGATTTGACTGTCGTACCACTGATCGCGCTGTCATACAGCGTGAACTGGCTAATCCTGGACCAGAACGTATTCTCTATGTCGCCGATGCTTTGCGCTGCGGATATACGCTGCAAGAAATTCAGCAGATATGTGGTATTGATCCATGGTTTTTGGCGCAACTTGCTGATCTGGTTGCTGAAGAGCAGCAACTGACTCAGTGCAGTCTGCATGATCTTGACTATGCTCATCTGCGTCGATTGAAACGCAAAGGTTTTGCCGATCAACGACTGGCTTGTTTGCTCAATACAGATGAAACCAGCGTAAGAGAATACCGGCATACCCTCAATTTACATCCGGTTTACAAACGGGTCGATACTTGTGCAGCTGAATTTGCCACTAATACAGCCTACTTATATTCAACTTACGAAGAAGAGTGTGAAGCAGATCCAAGTCAACGCAAAAAAATCATGATTCTTGGTGGCGGACCTAATCGCATTGGTCAAGGCATAGAGTTTGATTACTGCTGTGTGCATGCTGCCTTAGCATTACGCGAATCCGGTTTTGAAACCATTATGGTTAACTGTAATCCGGAAACCGTTTCTACCGATTATGATACTTCTGATCGTCTATATTTTGAACCGTTGACTTTGGAAGATGTACTGGAAATTTGTCATACCGAACAACCAGATGGTTTAATTGTCCATTATGGTGGTCAGACACCCCTTAAACTGGCGAACGCATTGGTGGCTAATGGTGTAAATCTGATTGGTACCTCAGCTGATGCAATTGATGCTGCAGAAGACCGTGAACGCTTTCAGCAAATCTTGCAAGCCCTCCACTTACGTCAGCCTGAAAATCGCACTGCGCGCACAGAAAATGAAGCCTTAGAGCTGGCAGAAGAAGTAGGCTATCCTCTGGTGGTACGTCCATCCTATGTTTTAGGTGGGCGCGCAATGCAGATTGTGCATTCAGCCAGTGAATTACAGACTTATATGCGTGAGGCGGTAGAAGTGTCTAACGATAGTCCGGTTTTACTGGATTATTTCCTCAGTCATGCGATTGAAGTGGATGTGGATTGTGTCAGTGATGGTGAAGAGGTAGTCATCGGTGGCATCATGCAACACGTCGAACAAGCCGGTATCCATAGTGGTGATTCTGCCTGTTCTATTCCTCCTTATTCATTAAGTCAGACACTTCAGGACGAAATCCGTCGCCAAACCATTGCTATGGCCAAAGCCTTGAATGTGGTTGGTTTGATGAATGTGCAGTTTGCCGTACAGGACGACGTGGTGTATGTTTTAGAAGTTAACCCACGTGCCTCTCGTACTGTTCCCTTTGTTTCTAAAGCCACCAGTATACCGCTGGCCAAAATTGGTGCTCGGGCAATGGCAGGTATTTCATTAGCAAAACAGGGATTTACTCATGAGGTTGTTCCTGAGTTTTTTGCTGTCAAGGAAGCGGTATTTCCATTTATTAAATTTCCTGGGGTAGATACCATTCTTGGACCGGAAATGCGTTCAACCGGAGAAGTAATGGGTGTTGGCGAAACTTTTGCTGAAGCATACATTAAGGCGCAATTGGGAGCCGGTGAGCGAATGCCGGCTGTGGGTAAAGTTTTCTTGGCCGTACGTGATGAAGATAAACCACAAGTTGTGCAAGTGGCGAAAAACTTCCAATCCTTAGGTTATGGACTGTGTGCTACACGTGGCACGGCAGCGTTTTTGGCTGAACATGGAATCAATGTACAGGTAGTGAATAAAGTAACCGAAGGGCGTCCACATATTGTTGACACCATTAAAAACGGTGAAATTGCTTTAGTGGTAAATACTGTTAGTAACCTGATTCAATCAGTGCAAGACAGTCATTCTATCCGGCGCAGTGCGCTGAATATGCGGGTACCATTGTTTACAACTATTGCAGGAGCTTTGGCAATGAGTGAAGGTGTCAGTCAGCTTTCGAATACCCAAGTCTACAGTATGCAAAATCTTCATCAACGTATGCAGATGGATTGAGTGCAAAATAGAACCGAATATGTGGAAAAGCCAGCCAGAAAACACATCTGGCTGGCTTATTTTGGTGAATCGTTATCTTAATTTTTAGAAGTCATCATGGATAAACTTTTTGTTATTCCACTATTGCGGTTAATTTTTAACAAATGTATTTTTTACTCGTTTAGATGAATACATATATGGAATAGTAATTCCCGCATGAATGAAAACGGGTATAAGCTGTAGTAAAGCACTCCATGTAAGAATCAAATAAGCCACAATGTTCTCTGTTAAAAGCGTGATTATAAAAAAACTAATAAAAGAAAAAAGGGCTCTATAAATCTCCACGGCAATAAAAAATTTGGGAAATCGATAGTTTTTCTTAAAATACAGCCATATTAAATAACTGTTTAGCAATGCAAAAGTCAAATAATAAAAAAATACTATATATTGAAGTCCATATAAATAATCACCATTATGAGGCGAACTAGACTTCAATAGTTCACGAGTGAAGAGATCTATTTTATCTGAGTTTGAGTTAAACTCATAACTAAATCCACAAAATAAATTTATTAAAAAATTAGCCAGTGATACTAAAACACTAATGCCAATAATGATCAGCCACCCACCAAGCCCTTAGGGAATTCGATTTATTGAACTGAAACTCATATTCAATATCCATTTTAAAACGTAAAAACCTTGTAATATAAGCAGATATAATTAATGACAAATAAATATTACATTACAATATACGCTTTTATTAGAATACTTAACTAAAAATTTGTTTTTCCAGTATAACCTGTGATGCTATATTCAAAATTAAACTGATAATTGAAAAAAATTTCCTCAAGACGATGTGATCCGAGTAACCCATTCAAAGTGGCAAAAAACATCCTATTAAAAACTCAATCAGCCATCATCTAAGCCACACCCATTTGCTTAGCAAGCGTAACAATTCCTTGCTATTAGGGTTACGTGGCTACATATTTCTCAAATTTTGAATAATCAAGCAAATTAAAAAGGGTGATGAGGTATGAATCAACTGTCCATGACTTAACATCTTCAGTATCGAGGATACTCATATTAAGCAAATACAAGGGAGATGAATGATTCACATTGATGTCTAAATTTAAACGGTCTGATTTTGCCAAAGCTTCCATGATGCCTAATCGATCCGGCAAAAAGTGGCATGATTATTCAATATTTTTTAACTTTATAGTCTTATGCAAACTTATTCAAATATCAGCTATGTCCAAAGCATCAACACCTAAAAATTAGGGTTTTTAAACCAGACGAACAGATTGTTAAATAGAATGCTGAATGGTTTGAAATTGATAAAGATTTACTACCGATAAAAAAATCTCACTCGTACTCTAAGCAAATCTAAAATACACAGAAGGTCATAATCTAAATAGTGTTATGATGTGATTATACCTTTTAATCTCCGCATTGAATGAAATCAAATACTATGGTGAGCAGAACAGAAATATTAAGCTGGTGTGCAAATGAATTGGCGATAGCAACATTTAAAGATTTCAGCCCAAATGGATTGCAAATAGAGGGTAAGCCTAACATTAGTCATATCGTTTGTGCAGTAACGGCCAGTCAGGCAGCTATCGACTTTGCCATTTCGCAACAGGCGGATTTGCTGTTGGTGCACCATGGCATGTTTTGGAAAAGTGAGCCTTCTATCATCACTGGCTGGAAAAAACAACGGATAAAGACATTAATCAACCATGATATCAACCTCGTTGGTTATCATTTACCGTTAGATGCTCATCAACAATGGGGCAATAATGTGCAATTGGCCGCTAAGCTTGGCTGGATTGTTGAGGGATGTGGTGGAGAGCAGAACCTATTACAGTATGGTCGACTGTCTCAGTCACAGACGGTTGCTGATCTCGTCCAACACATTGGTCAGACCTTGAATCGACCACCACTGTTATTATGCCAAAATCCCCATCAAACAGTTCAACGTTTGGCGTGGTGCAGCGGTGGAGGGCAAAGCTTTTTTCAGCAGGCCATTGATCTTGGCGTAGATGCTTTTATCACTGGTGAAGTTTCAGAACCACAATATCATCTGGCGTTGGAAAGTGGCATAGCCTTTATTGCAGCCGGTCATCACGCTACTGAACGATATGGTATTCAGTCATTAGCTGCAGCCATAAGCACACAATTTCAATTACCCTATCAGTTTTTTGATGAGTTTAATCCAGTTTAATTCATGCCACTAATGTATAATCATGCAAGCAAATGTTATAAAAAAGTATATAAAACATTAACTTAAGCTATTTTTCTAGAAAAAATACTTTAATTTGTCTATAATCAATAAAATTTTTTAGATTTCACTGCATCTCTAACATACAGAAAAAATGAAAGATTAAATATGATGATTTTATATGCGGGCATTACTTGTCCGTTTAGTCAGCGTTGTAGTTTTGTCCTTTATGAAAAAGGAATGGATTTTGAAATCAAAGACGTAGACGTTTATAACAAACCTGAAGATTTGGCTGTCATGAATCCTTATAATCAGGTACCGGTGTTGGTTGAGCGTGATTTAATTCTGTATGAGTCCAATATTATCAATGAATATATTGATGAACGGTTTCCTCATCCGCAATTGATGCCGGCTGATCCGGTTAAACGCGGTCATGGTCGCTTAGTATTGTATCGTCTGGAAAAAGAACTATTCAGCCACGTTTCTGTACTGGAAAATCCAACCTCCAGTAACAAAGAAATGAATAAAGCTCGAGAAGCCATTACTCAAGGTTTAACCATGCTGGCGCCATCTTTCAGCAAAAATAAATATATTATAGGTGATGACTTTTCGATGATTGATGTGGCCTTGTCTCCATTATTATGGCGTCTGGATTATTATGACATCAAACTACCGAAGTCAGCTGCACCTATCTTAAAGTATGCTGAGCGGATTTTCCAACGCGAAGCGTTTATTAATGCATTGACGCCAGCTGAAAAAGCCATGCGCCGTTAATCACCTTCAGGGATTCAATAGCATGAGTAAAAACACCAAGCCTTACATTTTGCGAGCGTTATATGATTGGGCAATCGACAGCGGTTATACACCCCATATTGTGGTGTGGGTAAATGAAAAAACTCAGGTACCGATGCAGTATGTGCGTGATAACGAAATTGTGCTCAATATTGGACCAACGGCAGCGCGTAACCTAATGATAGATGATGAGTGGGTAAATTTTGCTGCCCGTTTCAATGGCGTATCTCATGATATTTGGATTCCTGTTGGTCACGTCAGCAGTATCTTTGCGCGTGAAAGTGGCGAGGGAATGGGATTTGATGTGGAACCTTTAACTGACGAGAACAGCTCAAATCAACCAGTATCCAATAGTGCCGATGAAACTGATGCTACAGACCAGTCTACTCAACATACCCCAGCTACTAGTAGTAACAAAAAAGGGCTTAAAATCGTCAAATAATTGACGCTTCATTCATGCCTTGTTGTAGCAATTTGATTGCTACAGGGTAAAAAATCAGGACTGAAATTTATATTTCAGTCCTTTTATGTATTGATCTTAGCCAGTACAATTTGCTACAGGTGATAAAATTAAGTAGCAATATGCATAAATTGAAAAAAATAAAGTGGCCAACATCATGGTTGATACAATAGTGCAATAGCCATCCATTTCTTCCACAAAAGAGGGCGCTAAACAATCTGTCTAATCTTTCCAGGTGATCAGCCTTTTTAATGCCACCAGAAGAGTGAACACAACCATCAATTTAGCGGTGTATTTAGGTTTGGCCAGTAAATATGTCTGGGCAATGTGGCAACCGTTACCATTTGACCAGATGTAGGTTATATCGATATGGATCAAAACGTGACCAGTGACGCTGATTAAATAACAAGTAAATCAGCATGACAGAGCAGCCTATCAGACACCAAAGCATGTCTTTTTGAGTATCCCAAATATCTCCTTGAGTGCCCAAAAACGCATTGGCTTCCTGATGTATCAGCTCAGCGACCAACCATTCAAATAATTCATAAATAGCACTAATTGACATACAGACACAGCCACTTAAAAACAGTAACCATCCCCTTCGGTATACCACTTTCAAACCGTAGAGCAATTCAGAAGTAATGATGGCCGGAGAAAAGCCTTGAAAAAAATGACCCAGCTTATCAAAATTATTACGCGACCAGCCGAAAAGAGTACTGAGATAGTGAAACATCGGTTCTTCAGCGTAAGTATAATGTCCACCTACCAGCAAAATCAGCATATGCAGTAATATGACCCAATAGGCTAATCTGCTGAACTGAAAGCGAGTATAGGTAGCTATGAGTAAGAATAAGCCTAAAAGGGCTGGAAAGACTTCTAGCCACCATGTAGGATAATCGTGAGGGTGATATGCAGACCAAAACAGAGTCACCAAAAAAATGATCAATTGTAGAATATGCTCTATCATCATAATCCCTTAGTTTATTCCAAGCTGACAGATGGTTAGTTATGTATAACGGTCAAAAATCCTTTTAATGTATTGATAAATGAAGTTATATCGGTTGATACTGAAACAATTAAGATCACTAGCGTTAAAAACGTTTTACTAAGCCGAGTTAATGGATCGCAAGCACCGATGAAAAGTATTGAGTCCAATTGCCAACATTTAATCAAATAATTCTAGGCTGGGACAGATTGATAGGATAAGCTTGCACTAATTTACATATATCACTAAATCATGGTTATAAATAATTGAAAAATATAAATAATAAAATCTATCGGTTTCATAAAATCATTTGATTATATTTATTGATCCAGATTGTGTATGATACTTCTCATTGATTCACCTACCTAAATTATTAAAAAAGGAATTATATTATGGTTGCGAATGTTAATACTGAAATCAAGCCGTTTAAAACTACTGCTTTCCGTAATGGCGAGTTTGTTGAAGTCAGTGAGGCTGATGTAAAAGGTAAATGGTCTATTTTCTTTTTCTATCCAGCTGACTTTACTTTCGTTTGTCCAACCGAGTTAGGTGATCTTGCTGATTATTATGATGAGTTGCAAAAAATGGGTGTAGAAGTTTATTCAGTGTCAACCGACACCCACTTTACTCACAAAGCTTGGCATGATGCTTCAGATACCATTCGTAAAATCAAATATTTCATGCTTGGTGATCGTAATGCTACTTTAGCTACTAATTTCGGCGTGTTGCGTGAAGGTGAAGGCTCAGCAGACCGCGCAACCTTCTTAGTCGATCCTCAAGGTATTATTCAATGTGTTGAAGTGACTGCTGAAGGCATTGGTCGCGAAGCTGCTGATCTGGTTAGAAAAGTTAAGGCTGCGCAGTATGTGGCCACACATCCAGGCGAAGTATGCCCAGCTAAATGGAAAGAAGGGGACAAAACTCTTGCTCCATCACTGGATCTTGTAGGAAAAATTTAAGCCCACATTAAACACCACATCAATATTTCTAATAATAGCCACAGAACTTTTCACCCAGATGCCAACTGCGGTATTTGGGTTTTTTTCTAAGTTTAAAAGTTAAACAATTAAAAATTTATTTTCAATAGATTTTATCAATAGAATGGAGTCTCATCATGTTAGATGAAACACTAAAAAGTCAATTAAAAGCTTACATGGAATATGTCGTTAATCCTGTAGAAATCATTGCGACCTTGGATGATAGCGATGCCGCAGGCGAAATGCTGGCTCTTTTGCAGGAAGTCGCATCGATTAGTTCGAAAATTAGTTTGCGGACTGATGGTGATCATGGGCGTGTTCCTTCTTTTGAAATCACCAATCCTGGCGTGCATACCGGTCTGGTCTTTGCCGGAAATCCTTTGGGTCACGAATTCAGTTCACTAGTCTTGGCTTTATTACAAGTTGGCGGACATCCTTCCAAAGAGGAGCAGCAATTGCAGGAACAGATTAAAAATTTATCTGGCAACCTGCATTTCGAAACTTTTTATTCCATTAGCTGCCATAATTGTCCAGAAGTGATCCAGTCGTTGAATCTGATGACCATTTTAAATCCAAATATTACTCATACGGCGATCGATGGTGCTTTATTTCAACAGGAAGTTGAAGCTCGTGAAATTATGGGCGTACCAGCAGTATTTTTGAATGGTCAACCCTTCGGACAAGGACGTATGCAATTGGCAGAGATAGTCGCCAAACTAGACAACAATGTTGCTGCAGAAACGGCTAAAAACCTGAGCGCGAAAGATCCGTTCGATGTGTTGGTAATTGGCGGTGGACCAGCCGGTGCAGCCGCAGCTATCTATGCTGCGCGTAAAGGTATTCGCACAGGTATTGTGGCAGAGCGCTTTGGCGGTCAAGTCCTAGATACAGTGGATATCGAAAATTATATCTCGGTATTAAATACCAATGGACTCAAACTTGCTCAGGATCTCGAAAATCATGTTCGTCATTACAATGTTGAGATCATGAATTTACAAAAAGTTCAAAAACTGATACCAGCTACAGCGGCTGGCGGACTGATTGAAATTCATACTGAGACAGGTGCAGTATTAAAATCACGCACAGTTATTCTATCGACAGGTGCACGTTGGCGTGCTATGAATGTGCCCGGTGAAGAAGAATACCGCACAAAGGGCGTTACCTATTGTCCTCATTGTGATGGTCCGTTGTTTAAAGGAAAAAAAGTAGCTGTCATTGGTGGTGGTAATTCTGGCGTGGAAGCTGCGATTGATTTGGCTGGTGTGGTTAACCACGTAACGTTATTGGAATTTTCCGATAAGATGCGCGCTGATGAGGTGTTACAGCAAAAACTTCACTCACTGACCAACGTTGACGTTATTTTGAATGCGCAAACGACGGAAGTCGTTGGTGAAAATGGTAAAGTCAATGGTTTGAACTATCTAGATCGGATTTCAAACACCGCGCATCATCTGCCGTTGGAAGGTATTTTCGTCCAGATAGGATTGTTACCCAATACTGCATTTGTGCAAGATACCGTGAAATTAACTACCCCAATGCGCGAAATAGAAATTGATGCTTATGGTAAAACCAACGTACCTGGTATATTCGCTGCTGGCGATTGCACCAATGTACCTTATAAGCAGATCATTATTGCTGCGGGTGAGGGTGCCAAAGCCGCTTTAAGTGCTTTTGACTATCTGATTCGTACCAAACCAGCCGAGTAAAACAGGAATCTTTAACCAACCACTCCGCTTTGTACGCTGGAGTGGTTGGTGTTGTTTAATCTAATGGCCGATTGCAGTAGAAAGTTAGCTTTTTTGATTATTTGTATCTTTCAAGTATTTAATGGCTTATAAACTGATTGTTCATCAATAAGGTCGGGCTAGCGTGTTTTATCATTATAATGATCAAGATAGCTAGTTTTATGCTTGTATAAAAGATTTTGAATATGTTTTAAAAATGGATATGTGTTCAAACTAGTCGCAGTCGCCTACCTCAACTTCCCCTACACATTCTCAAGCTTAGCATGGCTATAACTCTGTAGATCCTTAAATACCGATTTGATGAAGTCTGATTACTTAAGCAAAATAGGCTGTGATCACTATCGACTAAGCCGATGTGTTTTTTCACTAGTGCATATTTGGTCTACTTCTTTGATCCAATAAGCTTATTTTAGTACTCAAATTTACATCAATCATCAACTCTAATTTTGCTGAAATACTATTCCACTCTAGTTTGCTTAATTTATACCACTGGTTTTAATCATTCGACATAAGTCATTTCATTCGTGTCTAACTTACAACAGACAAAAATATTAAATATAAGTAATTATTTGGTAATATTTTCAAGCATACAAATTTGCAAACTATGCCTTATTATTATTGCAATGTCTTCATTTAAGCACCGCCAATATTCAAAGTTATTGAATTAACAGAAAACTAAAGACTTGATTTTTGTTAAATAATAGTTATTTTCTTAACCATAGCTTAAATAATATTGAAAACATTAATTAATGTGGTAAAAAAATTTAATCTGTGTATTTTAAATGAATATGATATAAAGCAAAAATATTAAACAAAATGTTAATAATTATTTTTTATTTAGGTAATAGCTATTGTAAAAATAATTGTTAATTCAATATTTTGAGTAGAGGAATAATGCAAAGTGATATGGCTAATCAACAACAGGTTTCAATCAGAGTAATTGCACCCAGTATTTTCCCAGACGCTAGTTGGAATGAAGCTGAGGTGATCGGCGCGATGATATGGTTATGGAGCAAACATCCTGACTATAAAAAAACTGCGGTCGATTCTGCTTTAGAGATTTTATTACCCATTATTCGTTCTAAAAACTTTGCCTTAGTTATTACGGACCAGAAGCCTATTGGCTATATCAATTGGGCGTTTTTGAATCATAAGGAGGAAATTCAGTATTTAAATCAAACCAAAGACTATCTGACTTTTGTCAGACATGCGCAGCCAGATAAAAACAAAAATTTATGGATTTTGACTTTTTTTTGTCCTTTTGGATTGCGTGATGTTTTGCTAACTAAATCAGTTTGTAAAAAAGTTCTTCATAACCATTTGTGTTTTTTTGGATACCATAAATCAAAACAACAAACTGTTGTAAGAAATATTCAATGTTAATTTTAAAAGTGTAAACTTTTGATTTTAAAGAGTAAATTAAAAAATAATTATATAAATCCAATAATTAAAAGCGATAAGATCAAAGTAGTCTTACTATCGACTAAGAGGAAATCAGTATGAATAAAATTTACCATACCAAATATAATAAAATAACTGGAACAACCGTAGCCTGTTCTGAATTGGTACGGCGGGCGTGCAAGGTAACAGCGACGATATCTATCCTAGCTGCATCAACCACCGCATTTGCGCTTGATTGTACTCAGAATGCCGATGGCTCATATTTACCTGGTGGGAGTGGTCCGAATTATAGTTGTACTAATGTCAATACCACGACAGTCACTCAAAGCGGAAATGCCGGTTTTTTTCTCCTTACCCGAAGCGGTATACACGGCCCGCTCACTGTTGGTGATGCAACCGTAACGGCAAATGTGAATGGTGATTATACCGGATTAGGTAATCAATACGCTTATGGAAATTCTGGGGCCTCGATCAGTACAGGTAATCTGAATTTTACTGTCAATACTAATGGTAATTTTTCTGGTTTAGCCTCTTATCATAATGTAGATTTAACGGCAAAGAATGTTGAACTCAATGTGGTTAATGATTACAACCGAGGAGGAAACTCAAGTGGTGGCGTAGCATCCTATGGTATTTTGGCTGGTTCAGCTGCTAATGCTGGAGAAAGAAAAGATTACAATGGCAAATACACCACGGTGACGGTTGATAAGTTAACGATTAATCAAACAGCCAAAGGTGGTAAAACTCAACCTATCCTGAATACTGGTATCCGAGCCATACAAGGTGCATACGATAACTCCGGCGATGGCTCTGCTGGTCGAGTTATTGTCAATGATGATTTGGATATGACTTTAACCGGTAATAGATCTATTGGTATTTATATTTCCGGTAATTCTACTAATCATCAGGGTGCAGAAGATACTGGTATTGAAGGGCAGTTGACCCCAATTGTGGTGTTAAATGGTAAAAATAATAAAATCACCATCAATCAGGGAACAGATTCTTCTACCTTAAATTGGGATAGTGCCGGTATAAAACTAGGTAAGACTCGTAATACTGGTGAAGGCGCGGGGATTTTAGAATCGCATGGTAATTTAACCATTGATACCACCAATGCCAAAAGCAGTAGTGGCATCAAATTGGTGCGAAATTCGTTATTAAAAGCTGATTATGAAAATAGTTCTACCACCATCAACTCTAATGGTTATGCGTTGGAAATCGGTACCCATGACGATGCAACAAAAGATGGTAAATATGAACAAGCCGCTTCTCATGATGTAAGTGCCAGTTTTAAAGATGCTGTTTTCACCACTACCGGCAACAGTGCTGATCCAGTGATCAGCGGATCAGTGGGTCGAAAAGATTTGATTTTTGTCGATCAAGGACAGGTTAATACCAACTTGACCTTTTCCGGAGACAAAACGAATCTGACTGCTCACGATGAAGGCTATATCGTTAATGTTAGCGGTAACTACACAGGCCCTAACTATGAATTTTTTTCCAATACATATGATAGTAGTGGGAATGAACAGGGACATGAAGCCTATCAAGCCTCTTCAGTAACATTTAATGCCACTGGTAAAGGCAGTATGACAGGTTTGGTCACTAAAGGAACAGTCAAAACTGAAGAAAATGAAGTATTGGATGACGGCTTTAAGCCCATTCTAAATGTTAATCTGAATGACGGCTTTAACTGGAATCTAAAGAAAAGTGGCTCTGAGAATATCGCTAAGTTTGATACCTTGAATTTAACCAATGGTGCAGTGGTTAATGCGGCTTTTGACGATGCTGGAGGGAATGAATTTATCCTGCAAGGTAATGTCAACAATAATGGAAGTATCATCAACCTCGATAATTCTTCTCATGCCAAATACAACGATATTTTAACCATTGAAGGTAACTATACTGCTTCAAACGATGCTGTTGTTAAAATGAATACGTTGTGGAATGATCCGGGCAGTGCCGATGGTGCCAATTCTCAATCGGATAAATTGATCATTACCGGCACAGCTACAGGTTTAACCCGTGTTATTCCATTGAATGCCGATGGCACTGAAAAAGTGATAGATGGCAACGTTAAACAAGTTTATGAGGTGATCAATTCAGTGCCAGTGGTTCAAGTTGGAACCAGTAGTAGCGAAAACGCCTTTACGGGTACAGCTCAGACTTCTGGGGCAACAGAAGTTCAATTGGCGAAAAGGTCTACCGCAAATGGAGATGAGTATTATTGGACGATGCAGGCGCTAGAAAAATCGCCGCCAATTAAACCTGTTGAACCCGTCGAACCCCTCAAACCGACGCCCATTTATTCAAATGCTGTGGCCGGATACGTGGCAATACCACATGTTAACCAGGAACAGGGTTTTACCAGCGTGGGTACATTACACGAACGTCGGGGAGAACACCTGAATTCTGACATAGCAAATTGTGACAACTGCGAAAAACAGCCCAATAATTGGACCAACGGACAAACTTGGGGACGGGTATTGGGTAAACATCTGAAGCAAGATGGTAAAAACCGTTTAAATGCAGATACGGATATCACAGGGATTCAGATTGGCCATGATTTCTTCAATCAGATAAACGATAACGGCAGCCATAATCACACCGGTGCTTATATCTCTTATACTCGAGGTAATACTGATTTTTCTGACGATTACCGTGCGGTCAATGGGGTCATTGTCGGTGATAAGTACACTGGTAAAGGTAAGTCTGATGCGATCAGCTTGGGTATAACCAATACTTACTACACAGCCAATAATGGTTATCTTGATTTAGTCGGTCAATTATCTTACCTGCACAATAAATATGAGGCGCGTAATGGTATCAATCCCGATAGCCAAGATGGCTGGGGTCTAGCCATTTCTGCGGAAGCTGGGCAACCATTTGTACTGTCTAACGAGTCTAATGAGCAAAATAATTGGACAATTGAACCGCAGGCACAATTGATATACCAATACGTCAATCTGGATAGCTTTAATGACCAATATCGCCATGTTGATCAAAATGGTCAGGATGCACTGCGTGGTCGGGTTGGGGTGCGTTTGGCCTACAATGGTCAAACAGCCAATGCCACACCAGCTACATTCTATGCTGTTGGTAATGTATGGCATGATTTCATTAACCCAAGTAGTGTGGATATTGGTAAAGATAGTGTGCGTGAAAAATATGCCAAAACTTGGGGTGAAGTAGGCGTAGGTCTCAAAATTGGGCTGCAAAAAAATAGCTTCCTATATAGTGATGTGCGCTATGAGCATGATTTTGGCAGCACTAAACGAACTGGTTTCCGCGGCAGCCTTGCTTTTGAGCATAAATGGTAATAGCGGGTAACAGCAAGAAAATGGACTACTTAGTCTGATTTTCCAAGCTTCTGCCAATACTCACGTGGTCAGGTTAATTCCTCGACCACGTTTTTTAATTATATGTCTGAGTTTTAAGCTGAGATGATCATAATCAATCGATACTGTGATCGAAGAGTGATAGGCAATCAATTTATGAAAATAATGACTGTAGTCAGTGATTGAAACAGAGTGATAGAACATGGAATAGAAGTGTTATTGTTTCTAATTTTGATAAATCAAGTTGAGACATTCGTTTCAACTTTCAATAGCTATTTGTCATTTAGATATATTTTCAATCGAGATGGATTCAAATCAACTGGTTATAGCCAAGGATGTACAAGCGACAAATAGGCAGATGCATAACAATTTTGAAACTTTAAGAGGTAAATACCATGAATGCGGTGAAATTCATTCAATTTCGACCTAAGTTTCAGTGAATATAGTTCGTGCGGAAAATTTACAGTAATGAGTTAAGTGAAGGTAATAGCTATGCAACAAAAAAACATTACATATTGATTTAACTTTTTCAAATGAAATATGGCGGTCATCAATCTATAAAGAATAATGATCATGAACTTTTAGACCACAGCGATGATTCATCGCTGGATTAGCGCAGATTAGAAAATAAAAAAAATGATATTTAGTTCTATAGACTAAATATCATTTGGTAGTGGTGCCCGGAGCCGGAATCGAACCGGCACGGCCGTTTTAAAAGCCGACGGATTTTAAGTCCGTTGTGTCTACCTATTTCACCACCCGGGCGATGTTTAATATTTTTTAGATATTAAACCTAAAATTGGAGGCGGGGGCACGGATTTAAACCGGCCTACGCAGCTTTGCACACTGCGGCATAGTCACTCTGCCACCCCGCCATGCATACTCTCAAGCTTTGTCTGGAGGCGGGAGTCGGAATCGAACCGGCGTCCACGGATTTGCAGTCCGCTGCATGACCACTCTGCCATCCCGCCATTCGTACTTTACAGTCGGGTAGAGTAACAAATCACTCTGGAGCGGGAAACGAGTCTCGAACTCGCGACCTCAACCTTGGCAAGGTTGCGCTCTACCAACTGAGCTATTCCCGCATTAAAACTTTAAGCACGCAATCGTATATTTTGGAGCGGGAAACGAGTCTCGAACTCGCGACCTCAACCTTGGCAAGGTTGCGCTCTACCAACTGAGCTATTCCCGCTTAGTTCATTCGTGTTGAATGAAGAGCATCATTATAGCGATGAAAAAAATTGTGTCAAGGCTGAACAGCAATTACAACATATATTTTTTACTTTCGTTTTGATTTTATGCTTTAAATTCTTTTGCCGCCATTTTTAAATAATACAGCATCGACCAAATAGTCAAAACACAGGCAATCAACATAAGCAAATTACCTAATTGCGAAAGATTATTTGGATTGGTGATGGTGGCGGAAGACAATAGAAGTAGAAAAATAGCTGCCATTTGCGCTGCAGTTTTAAATTTACCTATTTGGGCAACGGCTACATTATTGCGCTTGCCTTGTTGTGCCATCCATTCCCGCAAAGCAGATATGGTAATTTCGCGTCCAATAATAATCATGGCAAAAATGGCGTAAGTACGTCCAGTGGCTACAAGTAATATCAGTGCTACTGCAACCATTAGTTTATCTGCTACCGGATCAAGAAAAGCGCCAAAATTAGAGGTTTGCCCCCAACGTCGAGCTAAATAACCATCAAACCAGTCGGTCACCGCAGCGGCCGCGAAAAAGAAGGCTGCCAGCCAATTAATAATTTGTTGATTACTTACCCAATTGGCAGGTAGATAAAATAATAAAGTAAAAATAGGAATAAAGAGGATACGCAACCATGTGAGCAATATCGGGAAATTCCAAGGCATGACGTGCTGTTCCTGAGATTGAATAATAGAGTTTGGTGATATGATACCTGTTTAAATAGAGTTATGGATGTTTTTATTTAATCTAGCTTGTTAACCAGTTAAATTAACCAACATAAACATTCTGGAAACCATCATTGAGTTTGAAGCATTTGCTCAGCCCATTTCGACTAAACTGAAGCAGTACTGTCATCAATACTTACGGCAATACTGCTTTGTTTAGGTTTATCGAAGACTTATTTCACCCAGTGTTTGTAGGCTCCATAACCGGCAGCATCCATTTCTTCATAAGGAATAAATTTCAAACTGGCGCCATTGATACAGTATCGCATGCCCCCTCGATCTTCTGGTCCGTCGTTAAATACATGACCCAGATGTGAATCGGCTTGCTGACTACGAATTTCTGTACGTTCTCTACCAAGACTATGATCACTGTGTTCAGTAACCGCATCATTTTGTATAGGCTGGCTGAAAGCAGGCCAGCCACACCCTGAATTAAATTTGTCTTTAGAACTGAAGAGTGGTTCACCACTGACAATATCAACATATATACCGGGCGCAAACAATTCATCATATTCATGGCTGAACGGACGCTCTGTGCCGGCATGTTGAGTAATCTCAAAACTTTCTTGACCTATTTTTTGGCGTAGTGTTTCCGCATCTGGTTTATGAAAATTTTGAGCATCATAATGTTCAGTATGAGGTTCATATTCGGGTAACGACGGTAACGGATCAGCCGCTTTACTGATGTCAATGTGGCAGTAACCACCTGGATTTTTATCCAGATATTCCTGATGATATTCTTCTGCTGGAAAATATTGATCAAGAGGTAGATTTTCCACTACGATCGGTGCTTTATATCGACCTTGCTCGGCATTAATGGTCGCCTGAATGATGTCATGATCAGCAGGATCAGTATAATAAATGCCGCTGCGATATTGAGTACCAACATCATGAGCCTGTCGGTTTAAGGTAGTTGGATCGATGACACGGAAAAAATGGCGTAAAATATCAGTCAATGAAATGATATCGGCGTCGTATTCCACTTTTATGGTTTCCGCATGACCAGTATTTTGCTGGCAAACCTGCTCATAGGTAGGGTTTTCGGTGTGACCATTGGCATAACCTACTTCAGTTTTCAACACACCGTTAATTCTTTTAAAATAACCTTCCATACCCCAAAAACAACCGCCTGCCAGATAAATAATTTTTTTATTCATGATGTTAATAATTTCCTTTGCGAGGTACGTACATCTATGCTATCACTAGCAACAGGAGAATAAAAGTTTTAGTTTTGCTTACTTATGTATTGATGATATAAAATATGTTTATATCTATTTAAATCTGTTTGATTAGGAAAAATAAGTTTACTTATGAGTATTATTACTTATTTACGACCGGCTCGACCGGAGGATTGTGAAAATATTTATAATGCTCATCGTTATGCTGTGCAATATACCTGTGCGCGTAAATATGACGAAAAAGTTTTACGAGCATGGTTAGCACTTCTCAATATTGATAGTTATTTGCAAACGATGGCTGATCCTGAAAAAGCATTGTGGATTGTTGACTACAAAGGGCATATTCAGGGTTTTTTTCAGCTAGATCTGCAAGAAGCTCAATTAGATGCTTTATATGTACATCCTTTTGTCCATAATCAAGGTTTGGGCACAGCATTATTACAGCGAGCGGAGTATTTGGCCAATCAAGCCAGCTTAGGCTTATTAAAATTATATGCCTCATTAAATTCAGTAAAATTCTACGAAATTAATGGCTACGACTCATTGGGCGAGTATGAATTGCCGTTAAATACCGAAGTAACAGTTAATTGTTTATTGATGAGAAAATATCTAATTGATTAGATAATAGCCGTTGGCAATATGAATACTCATCTAGTTGCCTGATCACTACTCAAACTAGTCCACAGCAACAAATTTTTATTCATATTGCAGTAGAAATTATTTTGCTTAAATTTTAATCAATCATATTTTTGTTAATATATACAATTGGTTATTGTACTTATCCCCAGCATTTACCGAGACTGCTCAACACAAAACGTGATTTAAACAATCCATTTTCGCCTAAATTTTAAGCAAAGAAATATTTGATCGTTAAATCAGTCTTGTATCAGAATTATCCACATATTGTGAGCATAGATTTACGCTGAAATATGTGAACAGGTGAATAGCCAAAATCTGAAATGAGGGAAACAAGTCCACCCAGAAATTGGCTTGCCAGTTAAGGTGTGTCCTGACACAATAGCTCTTTATCAAAAAAAAAACTATTCTTATGAAATGTCCTTTTTGCCTGCATGCCAATACTCAGGTTATTGATACGCGATTAAGTGAGGGCAGTAATAGTATTCGCCGACGCCGTCGATGTATGTCTTGTGACAGTCGCTTCAGTACCCTTGAAGCAGTAGAAATGAGAATGCCATTGATTATTAAACGCACTGGCGAAAAAGTGCTCTTTGATCCGGCAAAATTGTTTACCAGTATCAGCAGAGCTTTACATAAGCGGCCAGTCGATCAAGATACCATTGAAACAGTGGTGTCCGAAATAGAAACCAAACTTTATCACATGGGCGTTAAAGAAGTTCCTAGTCAGCTTATCGGTGATATGATTCTGGCTTCACTGGTGAAATTAGATGAAGTTGCATATGTCCGTTTTGCCTCTGTTTATAAAAGTTTTCATGACGTGTCTGAGTTTACTCAGGTCATCGCCTCACTGAAAAAACAAAGTTGATAAAATTTCGTCATATGCCTCCTGAATTTGCCTCAAGGCAAAGCTGCAAGGGAAGATAATTCTTGTTATACTTTGCTAATATTTTGTCCAGTCCTGAAAGCTTATAAGAGATCATGTTGAAATCACGTTTATATTTGTGGGTTGCTATCGCGTTAATCAGCTTATGTGCCTGTAAAGAAAATGAAACCTCAGTAACACTGAGTGGTAGTGATGCAGCTATTGGCAGTAACACATCTGTGGCCAGCTCTGAAAATAATGTAGCCACAACACAGACTCTAAGCAGTCGTGATGAAAAACTATCTATAGTGGTTGATGGCAATTTTGTTGACGAAATGGATGATGCGGAAAATCGCGTGCTTAAAGACGATCTGGCTACGCTCATACTATTGCAGTATGATGAAAAAAGTAATATTACCCTCGTTGCTAATGATCTCGGCCCGCTTAAAATCGAGGCAAAAGACTACTTTGCCAACTTGGTAGATAGCCTTAAAAAATCAACTTCTTTAAAATCTTTGGATGTAGGCATTGCTACTGACAATCGCATCAACTATCGCATTAGTCATGAAGCCAATGGCGTGATCTTAAACGAAAGCTGCGTAGCCATCGTTGCTAATAATAACCTCTATTCAGTGTGTGCAACCAGTGATACAGCCAAACCCGATGCCTTGGCGGCCACATTGAAAACCATCAATATCAATAATTAAACAATGTACTTTTCTACACTTGATGAAAAGTTTATGCAAATCGCTCTTGATCTTGCTTGGCAAGGGCGATTTTCAACGAGTCCTAATCCCCGTGTTGGTTGTGTCATTGCTCAGGGTGAGCAGATCGTAGGTCAAGGATTTCATGTCTATACCGGTGAACCCCATGCAGAAAGACATGCATTAAATCAGGCTGGTCATTTCGCTGCTGGAGCAACCGCGTATGTTACCTTAGAACCATGTAGTCATACAGGACGAACAGGTCCGTGCGCACAGGCATTAATTGATGCAGGTATATCCCGTGTTGTGATGGCTATGACAGACCCAAATCCATTGGTACAGGGTAAAGGGCGTGCCATGTTACAACGAGCGGGAATTGAGGTCAGTAGCGGATTATTAGCCCAACAAGCCAGAATGCTGAATGTAGGCTTTCTTTCCAGAATTGAACGACAACGACCCTACATTCGCTTAAAAGTGGCTGCTTCATTGGATAGTAAAACCGCCTTAAGCAATGGTGACAGCAAATGGATAACGGGTGAAGCTGCACGCGATGATGTACAAACCCTACGGGCAGAAAGCTGTGCAATTCTAACTGGTATCAATACTGTTCTTGCTGATAATCCACTCTTAAATGTACGACGTTTTAATACCATACGTCAGCCAATAAGAATTATTTTGGACAGTCGTTTACGCCTGACAGTCAATCATCATGTCATCAGTGATAGCAATAGTCCAACCCTAATCATCACCACAGTACAAGACACGGAGAAAAAGGCTGCTTTTACACCATATGATCATGTTTCCATCATTACAGTCCCAGCTGACCAGCATGGTAGGATAGATTTGAATCAACTATGGCCAGCGTTGGCTCAGCGTCAAATCGGCATGATCTTAGTTGAAGCTGGTTTAACCCTCAATTCCGCCTTACTAAATTCTAAAGTAGTAGATGAAATCATTTACTATCAAGCACCAAAATTTTTGGGTCAATCAGCGAAAAATGCGTTTTCTTTGGCAGAAGACCCGCAAGCACTGCATAAAAGCGAATGGAATACTATGGCTTTGGATTTAGTCGGTACTGATTGTCGCTGGCAGTTACAGCACACCGAGACCTCACTATGGGCAAATGGCATAGATAGTTATAGCGATTAACAGACTGGTCAACAAATTGGATTTGATGATCACAATCCAAATATCAATTGACAATTGCTTGGGCTATTAAATCAACATGATCAAAAATCATTAAACAACTATTAACCCCGTTATATACTGCGAATCGAAACATAAGGCATGCTATGCGTATTCTACTAACCGGCTCACAAGGACAGCTAGGAACTTGTTTAAAAGAGCGTTTTCCAGAAGAGTGGGAAATCATCGCTTGCGATTCCCAAACCTTAGACATCACTGATGCTCAAAATGTATTGAATATGGTCAAAACATTTGAACCTAAAGTGATTATCAATGCAGCAGCATATACCAAAGTTGATGCGGCTGAGACAAATAGCGAGCAGGCTTTTGCAGTGAATGCAACAGGTACCCTGAATCTGGCTATGGCTGCCAAAAGCATTGGTGGACGGTTGATCCATGTATCAACTGAACAAGTATTTGATGGGCACCAGCAAATACCACTGAATGAAAATATGGCTCCTAATCCGATAAATGTTTACGGACAAAGCAAACTGGCTGGTGAGCTTTTGGCATTACATGCTCATATCGATACCACTATTGTGCGCACATCTTGGGTTTACAGTGAACACGGGCACAATTTTGTTAAAGTAATGTTGAATAAAGGTCTTGAAATGCTCAAAATGCGGGTAGTAGATGATCAAATCGGCTGCCCGACTTATGCCGGTGATTTAGCCGAAGCAATCATTAAACTTGTTCAATTAAACCATTCACCCCGTGGTTTATTGCATTTTGCAGGAGACCAACAGATGAGTTGGGCTGACTTCGCTCATCAAATATTTACTTTAGCTGCAGAAAAAAAACAGTCATATCGACAGGTTAGTGTTGAACGTATTCGAACAGCCGATTATCAGTGTGCAGCCAAGCGCCCTGCATATGGTGTTTTGGATAGCACTACCTTAAACAAGCTTCTTGACCAACCCATTGTGCCTACACCTTTAGCACATGTTATGGCTAAATTGATCGATTAACCCAACAAAAAACGGACATGAAAATGTCCGTTTTATCATTTTATTTACGCATGTCGTGGTGTTCAATCGTATATCCAGCATTGCGATATGTTCTAAATCGCTGCCGAGCAGCAGTTAAAGCATCCAGATCAGCACTAACCAGCTCTAATATTCGCTGAGGAGGTTGAGGTGCATTACACCAATAGATATCAGCTAAATTAATCACCACCCTGTTTTCCGACAGTTCAGGCAATTCATCACCGCATGCTAAAAGCACAGCCGGTAAATCTCCTCTTAGATTTTGTCCGCCAAGCCATATTTCATGTGGTATAAAACTAATCGGATCAAAAGCCCATAAAGCCTGATCAAATTGTTGCACTTGTTCTGCATCCTCTAACCAGACCAAGACCTTTTGACCACTTTTAAACACTTTTTGTGTCAGCCGGCAGGCAAAATCTGACAAATCGGACAGGTGGGTGTAAAAAGTAGTGGTGGCCATTATTTCTCAACTTCCGCCATATTGCTGTAAGAATTCCAGCAAAAGTGGCACAGGACGACCAGTAGCTCCTTTATTACTGCCTGATTGCCATGCAGTTCCAGCAATATCCAAGTGAGCCCAAGGATAGTTTTCCGTAAAATAAGATAAAAAGGCAGCAGCGGTTATCGTTCCGGCAGGACGACCACCTATATTTTGTAAATCGGCAAAATTGGATTTTAGCTGTTCCTTATATTCTTCATATAAAGGTAACTGCCAGGTTTTATCATTACTTATTTTTGCGGCATTTAAAAGTTGATCGACTAAATCCTGATGATTTCCCATGACTCCTTGTGCCACATGCCCCAGAGCAATAATGCAGGCACCCGTCAGAGTGGCAACATCAATCACCGCTGCCGGATTAAATCGCTCTGCATAAGTTAAAGCGTCACATAAAATCAGACGACCTTCTGCATCGGTATTTAAAACCTCAATAGTCAAACCATTCATCGATTGAATAATATCACCAGGCTTCAGCGCATTTCCTGCTGGCATATTTTCACAGGTAGGAATCACCGCCACCAGATTAATAGGCAACTTAAGCTTGACTGCGGCAGCAAAAGTGCCAATGACCGTTGCTGCACCGCACATATCATATTTCATCTCATCCATTGAGGCACCCGGTTTGAGTGAAATACCTCCTGAGTCAAAACTAATCCCTTTACCCACCAACACTATTGGTTTATCTTGACTATTTTGGGCACCATAATAGCTCAGTTCAATCAGCCGTGCACCTGCAGAACTGCCTTTAGCTACTGCCATAAAAGCATTCATTCCCAACTTCTCTATCTCATCTTCCGCCATGATTTTTGATGAGGCGCCTAGTTGAGTAGCAAGATTAACAGCAGCATCAGCAAGATAGCTTGGGGTACAAATATTAGCTGGGGAGTTGCCCAGATCCTTGCAAATATTCATACCAAAGACAATCGCCTCAGCTTTCTGTAAAGTTTCATGGACAGCAAAATTAGAGTAATAATTCACCGTAGATAGCATACAGGTACTTGACTTACGCTTGAAAGAATCAAATTGATAAGTTGCCTGTTCGGTAGCAATAGTAAAAGCCTCCACCCATTTTTGAGTTTCAGATTCGTTTAACCGAGTTAAATCAACATCTATTACAGCTTGCTCTTTAGCCCATTTAGCAGCAGTAATGGCTAAAGTCTGAATTGCCGCATAATCATCATTTTTAATTTTAGCTATGGCCACAGATCGCACAGATTCTTGTTCCAACCAATCTGCTGAACAAAAATCCTTTTCTTGTTCAACTAACTGCTTATAAAGTATTTCGGCAGGATAATCAGTGACAACAGCATTTTCCGTGCAAATAATCAGTAAAGAATCCATGCGTTGCGGCTGCAATTGTTCTACTTTTATGCTAAATTCCATCTTTTAATCTTTCATGACTTGATAAAGGCGTACATCTGCTTGATTATATCCCTATACAGGATAAAGTATCCCTAATTGTAACTCATGCTGCCATCAAAACGATATGCAGCCTAATTATAGAAATTTTATGATCTATCGACGCCAATTTATTAAAGAACTATCATGGACGGCAGTAGGAATATTTTTAATCTTACTAGTCGTGCTGGTGACTACTCAAACCATTAATCTTTTGGGCAGGGCAGCCTCAGGAAGAGTTGCCATCGATGCAGTAACCACCTTGATAGGCTTTTGGACCATTGGCTTAACCCCCGTCTTATTGATATTGACCGCATATATCAGCATCCTCTCTGTGTTGACCCGTTACTGGCGTGACAGCGAGATGGTAATATGGTTGTCCTGTGGGTTATCACTGCGTAACTGGATTGTCCCTTTACTAAAATTTGCTGTGCCATTTGCCGTATTAGTAGCCTTAGTTTCCATGCTAATTCAACCTTGGGCAGAATGGCGTAGTCGAGAATTTGCCGAATTATTAAAACAAAAACAAGAATTATCCCTCATAGAGCCCGGTGTTTTTCGCGAAATAGGCAAAAGCCACCCGCGGATTTATTTTATCGAATCATTTAATGCCGATACCGGCCAAGGAAAAAATCTGTTTGTTCGTGAAAAAGAAAAAAATGGCAAAGACAGTACCATCTTTGCCAAACGTGGCGAATTCACTCAGGATGGAGAAAAACGCATTTTGATATTAGAAGATGGATATCGCTATAGCGGGACGCCAGGCCGAGCTGATTATGAGCGCGTAGCCTTCTCCAAAATGACCCTGATTATCAGCGTCAATACTTTAGTAATTGACCCCAAACAAAATCGACATACCATTTCCACTTCAGCATTATTAGCGAGCGACAAGCCAGCATACAAAGCAGAATTAATGTGGCGCATATCCCTGCCTATAAGCGTATTAATATTGTCATTAATGGCTTTGCCTTTATCGTATTTTAATCCACGTACCGGCCATACCTACAATATACTTATAGCTATTGTAATATTCCTAATTTATCAAAACGGGCTAACCTTTCTGCGAGATCTGGTAGAAGACGGACGTTTACCGATGTGGCTTGGTCTAGTGCCTATGCATTTGATCATGTTTCTATTATTTTTACTCCTGCTTCGTTGGCGTGACCGACCCGCCGCTCCTTTACGCACCGCATTGACTTCCTTGATAGGAGGGCATTGATAATGCGATTACTCAATCGTTACATGTTTAGCCAGCTTACAGTGTGTACAGTTTACGCTTTACTGGCTTTGATCAGCTTGTATGGCTTTTTCGATATCATGGGTGAAATTAGCCATGTTGGTGATGGGAGCTATACCGCATTAAAAATGCTGTACTATGTTATGTTACTGGTTCCTGCCCATGCCTATGAGCTCATGCCATTGGCTGTATTGGTAGGAGCATTGATTTGTTTGAGTCAGATGGCTTCTCATAGCGAGTTAACCGTCATCAGAACCAGCGGCATCAGCCTGATGAGTATCATTGGAATGTTGTTACAATTTGGCTTAACCTTTGCGGTGTTAACTGCCGTACTGGGTGAAATCATCGTGCCTAAATCTGGCCCCTACGCAGAGCAATATCAGTTGCATGCTCGGCAAAACACCATCAGTTCAGGGGAGAGTGGCATCTGGCTGAAGCAGGGTGCCGATATCATCAATATTGCTGAAATGTTGCCTGATGGCACCCTAAAAGACATCACCATATATCAACATAATGATCAATTTCAACTGACTCAGACCCTACATGCAGATAAAGTTAAAGTAGTAAGCGCTCATCAGACTAATAAATCGCAATGGCACTTGCTAGGCGTGACACAAACCCAATTAGAATCAAATAAAGTGGTCGCCTCTCATTTGGATAAATTGGACTGGAAAATCTTAATCAATCATCAGTTGCTTAACGTGTTATTGATCACTCCAGAACAAATGTCCATCAATGCTTTATCTACTTATATCAAACATCTTAAAAATAACCATCAACAGACAACACGCTATCAATTGGCTTGGTGGCGGAAAATCGCTTATCCACTAGCTTGTATGGTGATGGCACTTGTCGCTTTAGCATTTACACCTCAGCAAAACCGCCGGGGCAATATGGGATTGAAACTATTTTATGGTATTAGCTTAGGATTACTTTTCCATTTTTCAGGCCGTTTATTTGGCTTTACTAGCCAATTATATGCCGTTCCTACTCCTGTAGCCGCATTTTTGCCGACACTGTTATTCCTATGTTTGGCCATTTATCTGATCAGAAGACAGGAAAAACGTTAGTTACATCATTTCGAATATCATGGTTTAGTTATCTCCCCATCTTAGTAACTAAACCAAAATGCAGTATGCATAATTTTGTGGATGAGCTAAGCGATTTGAAAAATGAGTAATATTACCTGAAAGATGGGTGTTATTTAAATTATATGGTTATATCAATAATTAAATGGAAATTCTGTGCTGTATAGATATGGATTAATTTTTATTTCATTCATATTAATCTGACCCAATCATAATTAAAATAATGAATTGAATTGATATTCCGAATGAAAACAAATTGACTAATCAGCCAAATTATTTGATTCCAATCCTTATCCAACTCTTATAAAGCTATTTAAAAAGCATAAAAACATCATTATTTACATGTATCATTGACATAAATCTTTTATATCAGCTTATTATCTAAAACTATAACTTATTTTACCTTTAGAAATTTTACTAATTAAACCGAATCTGCTTTATAACCCTCAGTTTAATATGTTTGGGTAAAATAATATATACAGTCATTATTCAAAAATAAATTAAATATTATATTTCATTGATTAACCAAATAACTTGGTAAAAATCATGCTGATCCAATTATAAATAAACCTACCTAAGACAACACACAAAAATAGTATTTATCATCAAATTTACTACTTTGCAATTTATACAGTATTAATCCTTTATTAAGCATTACTAGACTATTCATCTACTTATAGGAAAATATCATTTATTACTAATTATTTCTACCAATCTCAAACAGCTCTGAAGGGAAGTTTGAAGTTATTTTTTTCTCTATTGTGTTAACACATTAAAATTCTTTTAATCATCAAAAAATTAAAAAACTTTATTTCAGTAGATTAATGATTACAGTAGAAAGCTAATCGATGCATGAAAATAACAAAGAAAACGTTAGAGCAGAGTTAAATAATTAACTTTAACCGTTGAATTTACTCACTGGATCAATTTAAATAATTAATTGGATACAATCCACATAACTACAAATAAGACCTGATTTAATACCTGTATAATAATTGACGAATTTTTAATTGTTCCTTTGGTTGAGAAAGAGTACCCGAACTTTGCAAAAGCTGAATATAATAAGTAATATAATTATACTGTGCTTGAGCTAATTTTTGCTCAGCATCTGCTTTAGACTGTATTGCCTGTAACTCATCCAGATTACTACGAACACCAACCTTACGTCCTAATTTAGTCGCTTCGAGTTTAACCGAATTTGCTTTCAATAATTGTTGCTGTGCCTTAATCTGATACAAACTTCCGAGTGTATTTTGATAGGCTTGATTAATATTCAATTCAATCTTACGTTCAGTAGCGATTAATAAAAACTTATTTTGTTGTTCCTTTGCCGCTGCCTCCTGAGTTTTGCTGTGGATCAACCCTCCATTGAAAATAGGTACCGTAAATTGAGCCGATACCGTTCCACCTTTACTCCGAGTACCATGATTTAATCCATAAAACTGTTGAATCTGATGATTATCCTGATAGCCACCATTTAGAGTAAGTTTAGGCCATTTTTCCGCTTTTGCTCCAATTAAAGCTTGCTTAGCGTTTTCCAAGGTCAGAATTTGTTGTTGCCATTGAGGATTATTAATTCTAGCCAAATTTAACCAATCTGATTTGGACGTTTTACCGAGTAAATCCCCAAAATTAATATTTTTTAGATGTTTAATTTTCTTTGGATCCAAGCCAGTTATATTGGTTAAATTGTTTTGTGCAACCAATAATTCAGTCATCACATTGATTTTTTTAGCTCGAGCACCTTCATAACCCGCTTGTGCTTCATTTGTATCAACAATAGTGGCTGCACCCTTATTAAACATGGCTAAGGATTGTTTGATCTGCAATGCATAAGCCTCTTGTTCCTTATCGATCGAAACCAATTGATCTTCCAGCATCAAAACTTGAAAATAAGCTTTTGCAGTTTCGTAAAGTAAATTGTCTTTGACCATAGCAAGTTGCCAGTCAGCCATTTTGGCCACAATTTTACCTTGTTGATATTGTGACCATTTAGCCTTATCGAATAAAGTTTGACTTGCCTGTACATTCCAACCATGTGATTGGGTTGTACTGGATAGAGAAGAGGGCTGTTTTTGATAGACATAATTAGCATTAACTTGAGGCAAAAGTCCTGATCGAGCTTGAGCCAGTTGTTCTCTTTGCGCATCCCGCTCACTTCGAGCTGCAGCATATTCTGCAGAATAGTCTAAAGCCGCTTCCCATGCTTCAAATAAATCGAAAGCATGTACATCATTAGGCATAAACCAGATAGAACCCATCAGACAAAATGTAAATATTGAAGATACAAAACCTTTTTGCATTAACGTTCTCGCAAACTTTCATCAATTTTAGTTTGAAGCGGACTTAAAAGATAAGTGATAACTCGGCGTTTACCCGTCTTAATTTCTGCCGTGACATTCATCCCAGCCGTTAAATTCACTTTTTTTCCGTCAATCATCAAATAATTTTTATCCAGAACAATAGTTACCGCAAAAACCAGTCCTAATTTCTCATCTTCTATAGCATCAAAACTGACATTTTTAACCTTACCAGTCAAATAGCCATATCGCGTATAAGGAAACGATTCAATTTTAATAATGGCTTCCTGATTTGCTTTAACAAAACCTATATCCTTATTGGGTAATAAAGCCTCAATTTCCATCTGATCCTGATCAGGAACCACAACCATAATTTGCTGTGCTGCTGTAACAACGCCACCTACAGTATGTGTAGAGAGCTGTTGTACAGTCCCATCTACCGGCGATTTTAAAGTCATTAATTGTTTACGTTGCAAGGCTTTTTCTGTTTCTTGCTTTAATTGTTCGATAGTTTCATTGGCTTGACGTAATTGATCAAGCAGATCTCGTTTGAGCGTTCTAGTATTGAGTAGCCGATTTTGTTCGGCCTCACGAATGCTTTCTCTTATTTGTACCACTTGACTGCGTTGACTAGCTAAATCATTTTTATTTTGAACCAATTTACTTTGTTGTTCGTAATAAGCATGCTTAGAAACAAAATTTTGCCCTAACAGATCCTTGTAGTCAGAAGTACGACTTTGCTCAATTGCCGTTGTTTGCTCCAGCTTACGAACTTGAGATAAAGTACCTTGTAATTGCGCCCGATGCTCACGCAATACTGTCTGTAATTGAGCATCTTGAGTAAACCAGGTTTGAAACTGATTAACAGCCAAAGACTGAGCTTCAATTAGCTGATCAGGATCTAAATGCCATTGCTCTGCCAGAGCATGATCTAAATCAGGTGGTTGGCGATGATCAATCGCCCGTATCACGGCTTCCAGACGGAGTTTATTAACACGCGCTGCTTTTAAGGATTTTTCTGACTGAGCATAATCACTGTCAGAACCGATACCACTGAGTTCTACTAAAACTTCCCCCTGTTTGACATGAGCACCATTTTTGACAGCTATCTTATCAACTACAGAAGTTTCTAACGGTTGGATAACCTTACTTCGTCCTCCCAAAGTTGTTTTACCCATGGCGACAGCCACAATATCCAGTTTACCTATCAACGACCACAATAAAGCAATAATGGCAAAGATAATAATGAGTCTTGCTGTCCATTTGGGTGCAGCAGATATTGGCGTTTCCGTTAATTCAAGATGAGCAGGTAAAAAAGCTCGTTCATCCTCATCACGTTTAGGCGGATCGAGTTGAAAACGCACAGCCCAAACATTTTTCCAGACTGTAGAATAACGTTGAAAAAAATCTTTACATGCTTGAAAACGAATACCCATATATTAATTTCTTATTTTGATTGTGACTTAGCTATTCTGAAGTTGATACAAATATCGGTAATAACCATCTGGCTTGGCTAATAATGCCTGATGAGTTCCTTCCTCAACGATGACACCCTTATCCATTGCAATAATTCGATCGGCCATACGCACAGTGGATAAGCGATGAGCAATGATCAGAACAGTGCGACCTTTACATATTGCTTGCATATTTTGCATAATTGCCCGTTCAGATTCATAATCGAGCGCACTCGTGGCTTCATCAAATATCAGAATACGAGGATTGCCCACCAATGCCCGCGCAATGGCAATTCGCTGTTTTTGCCCCCCCGAGAGCCCCGAACCTTGTTCACCAACTATCGTATCGTAACCTTCGGGCAATTCCATGATAAAATCATGAGCACCGGCCATTTTGGCAGCATACATAATTTTCTCTAATGCCATACCAGGATCCGCTAAAGCAATATTGGCTCTAATACTTTGGTTAAGTAAAACATTCTCCTGTAATACCACCCCAATTTGACGTCTCAGCCAACTAGGATCGGCTAAAGCCAAATCGTTCCCATCGACTAAAACCCGACCTCGTTCCGGTACATATAATCGCTGCACCAGCTTAGTTAAAGTGGATTTTCCAGATCCAGATCTACCAACTATGCCTAAAATTTCTCCAGCCTTAATCGTTAAATTTAGATCGCGCAAAATTTCAGCACCATCAGGACGATAGCGAAAAGAAATTTTTTCAAAATCAATCTGCCCTTTGATATTGGGGAGTGCCATGCGAGAGGTTGGATTTTCGGTCGGCGTATTCAAAATATCCCCAAGACGAGCCACAGAGATACCGACTTGCTGAAAGTCTTGCCACAATTGCGCTAATCTGATTACCGGAGCTGCCACCTGACCTGCTAACATGTTAAATGCAATCAATTGACCTACAGTCAGCTTTCCATTTATCACTAAATGCGCCCCAAGCCATAACGTAATTACCGTCACCAACTTCTGAATCAACTGAACACCCTGCTGACCCACTGTAGCCAAACGAGCTACCCGAAAGCCTGAACTTACATATGCAGCAAGCTGTTGATCCCAGCGTCTAGTCATCTGCGGTTCCACCGCCATGGCTTTAATAGTGCCAATTGCTGTTACTGATTCAACCAGAAAAGATTGATTATCAGCATTCCGCGCAAATTTATCATTTAGCCGTGAGCGCAAAATCGGACTGATGGTTGCAGACCAAAAGGCATAACAAGGTAAAGAAATCAGCACAACCAAAGTTAACCAGCCACTATAAAACCACATCACCAGTAAGAAAATAAAAGAAAAACACAGATCTAGTACCGAAGTTAAAGCCTGACCAGTTAAAAAATTGCGTATTTGCTCCAGTTCACGTACCCGGGCTACAGTATCGCCAACCCGTCTAGATTCAAAATAAGCGATAGGCAGACTCAAAAGATGACGGAATAACCTGGCGCCTAATTCCACATCTATTCTCGAAGTGGTGTGAGCAAAAATATAAGTTCTTAAACCACCTAAAATGACATCAAACACAGTGACAACCAGCAATGCAATAGTAATGACATCTAAAGTAGAAAAACCGCGATGTACTAAAACCTTATCCATCACTACCTGAAAAAACATTGGTGTGATTAATGCAAATAACTGAATGACGACAGAAACACCTAAAACTTCCAAAAAAATTCGCCGATATTTAATCACTGCTGGGATAAACCAAGTGAAATCAAATTTAGCTAACTGCCCCAGAATGGATGCGCGCGATGCAACCAAAATAACCTGTCCGGAATAACGTAGGCTAAACTCCTCCTTACTTAAAATCACCGGTTTTCCCAATTCGAGATCCTGAATTAAATACCGATCGCCATCAATTTTAGCTAACACAAAATGTTGACCATCTTCGCGCCATACCAAAGCTGGTAAAGCTAATAACGACAAACGATCTATTTTTTGCTTCGATAACTTAGCTTTCAACCCTAAGCTCTTAGCGGCTAAAAGCCAATCTTCAACGGTCATTGCGTGATCATGGACATACTGATGTGCAATGTCCTCGCCATTGATGGCGATACCATGGAAATGTGCAATAATCTTCAGAGCAGTGAGTGCTAAATTATGATTATTCGGAACAGGACTAGCAGAGTTATTTATAGGCATTATATGACTCGTCAAACAAAACATCCGAAACCATACGCATAATCAAAGGCTGGAATGTATGTATAACAGATAAAATTTACTTGTAAAATTTAATTATAATATACCAAAATAAACAAATGTAAGCTAATATTAATTTTATTGTAATTGGTTTTTGAATATAATGAATACTAATTATTACTTTAAATATATTTTTGAAAATTATTAAAATATATATAAATTAGCCGGTTAGCCATTGATCAATACCAATCCCATAGAAAAAGCAACTTTAGGTTTGCTATTAATTAGCTGATGTCAGTATAGATTGTTCTAAAAAGAAATTAGATGGAGAAATTTAGACTGATATATTAAAGAATATAATTTAAATCAATATCATGATATGCGCACTGGTGGTGTTGAAAGTGAAATGCACATACATAAATTATAGCCAAACAAAATAAAATGTAAACCTATATAAATGTTAATGGACGGATTAAGTTTAATATTTCTGCAATATCTGCTGATTTAAAAAATGGCAGAACGTATAAATTAAAATATAATTTATTAGCAATTTTTGAAATCGAATATTATAGTTTAAGCTTGAAAGTAAATTATTTTTGATTTTAAAGTTTAAATAGTAATTAAAAATAATAAATCTAAATTGAATTTAATATAAAAAGATAAAAAGCCATAACCAACAAATTAATACAAGATGAGTCTAAGGTAATTATTCTCCATATATGCGTATATAATTGAATAGGGAACAGGTTTATCATTTTAAATAGAGGCTTTGCTACCCATAAAAAATTACTAGCAGGAAATATATATTCTGAAGCAAGATTGAAATTTAAACTAAGAGAGAATAGATATGTTCAAAAAAATTCAAGATTTAGCCAAAAGTAAGCATGAAAATTAACTTTTTTATCCATTTTAAAGCTTATTTCAGTAAGAAGTTGAGATATTGGCATTTTTGGTGCAAACAATGACCTTACTTTAGTTTAAAAAATAATTCTAAAAAATTATTGCTTGCAATAAAAGGGGGAAAAATTTGGTTCCAGATTAATCTGCTGTATACGATTTGGGTATTAACGTGTCTAAATTTATGATAAATTTCAAAAATCATTTGTTTACACTAAGCCATTATAAAATGGAAAAATAAATTATGTTATTATTTTAACTATTTTAGCTATAAGCTGAATTTATAAATTAACTGAGATAAAAAAACAAATTGATATCAATTTTAATTGATGATATTAATGGTAAATAAATGTTAAATGAAAATTAAATTGCTGTTAAGCATAAATTTTCAACATTGTTAAGTAGTAGTAAATTTGCAATGGTAACATCTCTGCATAGAAAAAAATGAAGATAAATCTGAATCACGAATTAACAGACGTTTTGACGAATAAATTATGAATAGTATTCTATATTACCTGTTTTTCACTCCATTAATTATTATAATTCTTTTCTATTTGTTAATCGTTATTGGCAATAGATTAAATATACATTGGACTAAATTCTGTAGAGCACATCCACGTTTAGTCAAAGACCTTAACAAGGTCTTGCTATTATTATTTGTTTTATTTTTAGGTCTACAAATTCGTGATGTGTATTATGTAAAATCCAATAATATTTTTTGGCACATGGTAGTCAAAAAAAACCACAAACCTTTTGATGTGGCACTAACAGAATTTGAAACTAAAAACCGTGAAGGTTATTGTTGGCGGGATAGAAGGTATTATAGTAAGGAAGAACTGTGGTTTAAAGCCATGAAAAGTTTGGTTACTAGAATGTTGTATGAAAATCAATTTTTCTTGCAATATGAGCCTTTGGATGCGAATGATGACCCTTTACCAGCAGGTGAATATTGTCGTCGAATAGATGGATGTTTTGTAACAATGATTTCAAAGAATTTAGATAAACAAAGACTGGTAAGAAATAGGTTCGTCGATAAAAACAACTTGGAATTACATAAAAAGCCATTTATAGACAACGATGTCGAGAAAATTTTTAAATCTGCAACAGACAAAAATTTTATAAATGAAGATTTCAAATTAGAAAACTTTGTTTTATATCCTAATACTATTTCTGACTTTTCATCAATTTTTGAAAGTGAAAACTGTTGCCATATTTTAAATAAATCTGAATGGTTTTTGCTTAAGAACAAATACCATTTACAGGACTATGAAAAGTTTAATGAGGCATTTGGACAGGAAACGGTCATCCCTGACAATATAGACATCAATTCATGGGGAATAGGAAATTTTTATTTTGTAGTGACAGCTTCCAGGCCAAGAGATGATCACTCTTTCACGGATCATGAAAATAACCTACTTAAAAGTCCTGAGAAAGTTTATTTGATGAATAATTGTGGCGATATTTTATATATGCCGTATTATTCCCCCAAAAGCTTGAAAAAGGGAAAGTTTGAGTTCGTAAAGTAGACTATTGTAGGCATAATATGTTTTATCTATTGAGCCATCGAAGAAATCTTAGCTTAGTGAAAAAAATTTCAGCTATCTGCGAATAATCGATGGAAGAAGATGAGTGCTTGTTTAGTAATGATATAGAGTCTATATAAATGTAAGGCAATAATATTCTATTATCATGTCAAAGATTTTTAACATAAAACTAGTAATAAATTGCTGTAGTTAATATGTAAGTTAATGTTATATAGAAGAATATTGATTTTCTTAATGTAATTCTAATTTTATTGTCAGATATCCATATTTTAATTATTGAATAAGTCTAAGTTTTTTTGAATTTTATGTTCTTGGCTGGATGGGCTAGATGGAGAATAAGAATTTATGCAAAAAATTGATTATTTTATAGAAATAACTCTTTTGATTATCATCATTGCTATCATTTTTTACTCAATGCGTGTCGTTTTTCGGATTACTATGATCATGATAGCATGGGTAAAAGTTGATCCCAAAAAAGCATTATTATGTTTAATGTTCGCTGTTTTATTATCTATTTTAATCGTGAGTTTTTTTATTCGCTCTTTTAATAACCAGACTACGCCATATGATTTATGGAATGAAATGAAAACCAAAGATCCTAAACCGAATAATATCCCGCAAGTTGAATATGAGGCTAAAAATAGAAAGGGTTATTGCTGGCGAGATAAAAAATACTATAGTAAAAAAGAACTGTGGTATAAAGCAATGAAAAGCTTAACCGGTCGAATGTTTTATGAAAATAGATATCATGCGTTACATGAGTTACCAGAAAAGGATTGCAATTCTGGAAAAACTTGTAAAGTGGCACGCATTCCAAAAAATTCTGATACAGATAAATTGTTTCAAATCAGACTTAATACTCCTGAATTTTGGGAAAAACTAGATACATTGATAAAAAATAATCAAGCTCAAAGCTGGAACCATCAATCAATTGCAAAATTTGCAAATGATGATTTTAGGTTAAACAACTATATGTTAATCCATCAATGGAATGATACTAGTAGTTTTTCAATGTATGACAGCGAAAATTGCTGTAAGATTTTAAATAAATCAGATTGGTCATTAGTAGCTGAACATTACATTTTAAAAGAAGGAAACAATGGTGAACGTGTATTTAACCAAGAAGCGAGAATTCCTGTAGATGAAGACATAAATTCCTGGGGGATTGGAAATTTTTATTTTGACGTTACCAAATTAGTCTATTCGACTAATAATTTAAAATATAATAATAATACTGAAATATTAGAAGTACAAAAAACCATATTTATAATGAATAATTGTGGCGATATTTTATATAAACCCTACTTTTATTTTGACGAAACTTCCAAAAAAAATGAGAACACTTAAATCTATACAACATCACCGTGTAGATAAATTGTGTCCGAGTTTACATTGATTTAGTTGTTAGATGCAGTTAATAGTTTCGCTGAATGCAATAATGGAAATTATTCGAATTTAGTAGACCCAGTAATTAAAACTACCGACATTTATATAAATTAATAAAAAAAAACCATACTTAAATTATGTAAATTATGGTATAAACATCATACGCAGATAAAATCTAAAGTTAACAGTAATTTAATTATGATTTATAAATTTCTATAAAGACTTAATCAATTTATCTGAAAAGAAATATTAATTTATATTATTTAAAATTAATATTTATTAACGTTGATGTTGGTATTAAATGAGATATTAAATTTAATAATCATTTTAATAAATTTGGTATCTAAAAATTAATATATTTAACTTTTGTTTTAACTTTATTCTGACCTAATAATTACAATTGAAAGGGAGTATTCTATGGCAGGCCATAAAATATCTAAAAGCGAAGCTGAAGCAATTCGACAATCGATAGAAGTTATACAAAACAAATTACAACTGGGTAATACTACAATATCTACTGGTAAAGAGCTCGCTGATAAAGATAAGAAACATGATGATGTAACACGGGATGCAATTTGTGCCAGTGAAGTAATTGCAATTTTAGGATATGCAAATGCACTAGGTAAACTGGAAAAGAAATCTGGTTTTGGATGGATGGGGAAATTAAACTACGTTGATATGGGTATCAATGCTACAGTTATTGCGCATGATTATCACAAGACCGGGGTAATAGATACTGGGAATATTTGGAATATAGTAGGTTCAGCTTTAACAGTAATAGGAAGTGCTACACTAACTGGAGCTCTAACAGGTGCACCAGTTGGGGGAGTTGGGGCTGCCCCAGGTGCTGTTATCGGAGCTGTTGCTGGAACAGCTTTAGTCGCAGGTGGTATTGCAGCTGCTGTCTACGGAACATGGGCTGGAGAAAAAGTAGATATTGATGCAATGCTAACTGAAACGAAAAAACAAGTATCTGACTTTTTCCAAAAAGAAAGTAAAGAATTTAAAGAAGCATTCAATAAGGGTTGGGACAAGGTTAATGAGGCATTCAAAAATGCTGAGTCAAACTTTGAAACTCTTAAAGAGAATGTTAGCGATTTTATAAAAGATAAAGCTGATAAACTTGCTGATGCACATGAAGAATTTACAGATAAAGTCGGTGAATTATTCAATGATTTATCAGATGCATTAGATGATGCAAAAGATGATTTCGCTGATAAAGTTGGTGATTTATTCAAAGATTTTGCAGATTGGATTTATGACGAAACAGATTGGAATGGTGACATCCCCGGATTTGATGATTTATTAGGTCCAGTTTTTGATTGGGTTCATGATAAAACTGGTTGGAATGGAGATTTACCAGACTTTGGTGACTGGTTTGGCTTGAACCGCGATGGTAAATATTATATTTATGATCCAATAGTTCTAGATTTAGATGGAGATGGGATTGAAACCATAGGTGCCAATGATTTCAATGGAGCGATGTTTGATCATGACAATGACGGTATTCGCACCGCTACTGGTTGGGTCAAATCTGATGATGGTTTTCTTGTAGTTGATCGTAATGGAGATGGTATCATTAATGATGGTTCAGAACTTTTCGGTGATGGTACCTTACTCTCAAATGGAAAATTTGCTAAAAACGGATATGAAGCGTTAGCTGAATTTGATTCAAATGACGATGGCATAATAGATGATAAAGATATAAATTTTAATCAGTTGAAAGTATGGCGTGATTTAAATCAAGATGGTAAAACTGATCAGAATGAAATCTTCTCGCTTGATCAGTTAGGTATTAAATCTTTAAGTCTAAACTATACTAATGCCAACAAAACTTATGATAATGGAAATATTCTAGCGGAGCTGGGTAGTTATGAGACAGTAGATGGTAAAAAACGAGAGATGGGTGATGTCAATTTTAGATTCGATAGTGTTTACAGCGAATTCATTGACCCCATCAAATTGACATCTGAGCAAAAAGCATCCATTAATCTTAAAGGTATTGGGCGTGTCCGTGATTTACGCGAGGCGGCAACCTTATCTAAAAAGCTTAATAATGTTTTGAAAAAATATACCGACGCCACAACCAAAGAAGAGCAAATAGCGTTATTGGATGAACTGATCAAAGAATGGGCTAAGACGGATAAAAATTATAAAGATGACAAAATTCTTTTTAATCATTTTTTTGTGTTAGCAGGAAGTTCAGGCCAGGGAACTGGATTTACGCCAGAACAATATAAGTTAATAATGAATAATAAAGATGATCCTGCTGTCGAATGGTTAAATTATTTTGAATCAATAAGCTATAAGGTGAATTGTTTAAATTCTTTAACTGGTCAAAGCTCACAAAAGTTCTACGCAGTAACTGCTGAACAACGCAAACATATAACTGATACCATAGATAATACCTATGCAGATCTATCGGAACATATTTATAAAAGCTTGTTATTTCAAACTCGATTATTACCTTATTTAAATGAAATAAAATTTGTTCTAAAAGAAGAAAAAATTGAATGGGATTTTTCCCATGTTTATAATATGTTTGAAAAAGTATCTGAAAGTGATCAGAAAAAAGCATTTATAGATTTAAGTGAATTTTTGATTTATCAACCAGAGATTAAAAACTCTTGGAATGAAAGCCTTGAATTAATGAATAAGTATTTAACTTATGCAGATCAGCAGGGTGAATTAAATAACTGGCTAAAAGAAATCAAATCAGAATTATTTGAACAAAATAATATTTATATCAATAGCCAAAATAAAGCAACCATAAATGGATCTTCATCAAATGATTTATTATATGGCAGTCAAAATAATGATCAATTATATGCTGGTGCGGGTGATGATGTATTAAATGGAGGAACAGGTGATGATAAATTGTATGGAAATCATGGCAATGACACGCTAATAGGCGGCACGGGCAATGACTATATGGAAGGTGGTGATGGCAATGATACCTATATCTTTGCCAAAGGCCATGGTCATGACACCATTTATGATACAAACGGCTTAGATACACTGCAATTTACCGATATAGATTTTGCCGAAGTTAAATTCCGTAAGAGAGGTAATGATTTAATCATTTATGGTTATAACGATGGTGATTCAATCACTGTGGAATATTTCTTCTACTCGAATTATTATTCAATTGAAAATTTTGTGTTCAAAGATAAGACAGTCACTTTAGCAGAACTGAATCAAAAAGGATTTGAATTGTATGGCACAACCGGAGATGACGACATTAATTACACCGGTGGCAATGTAATACTGCATGGCGATGAGGGTAATGATACTCTTGTAACAGGTGCTTATGATGATGTACTGGATGGAGGAGCAGGTGATGATAAATTGTATGGAAATCATGGCAATGACACGCTAATAGGCGGCACGGGCAATGACTATATGGAAGGTGGTGATGGCAATGATACCTATATCTTTGCCAAAGGCCATGGTCATGACACCATTTATGATACAAACGGCTTAGATACACTGCAATTTACCGATATAGATTTTGCCGAAGTTAAATTCCGTAAGAGAGGTAATGATTTAATCATTTATGGTTATAACGATGGTGATTCAATCACTGTGGAATATTTCTTCTACTCGAAAGATTATTCAATTGAAAATTTTGTGTTCAAAGATAAGACTGTCACTCTAGCACAGCTAAATCAAAAAGGATTTGAATTGTATGGCACTGCCGGAGACGACGACATTAATTACACTGGTGGCAAAGTGATACTGCATGGCGATGAGGGTAATGATACTCTTAAAACCGGTGCTTATGATGATGTACTGGATGGAGGAGCAGGTGATGATAAATTGTATGGAAATCATGGCAACGACACGCTGATAGGCGGAACGGGCAATGACTATATGGAAGGTGGTGATGGCAATGATACTTATGTCTTTGCCAAAGGCCATGGTCATGACACCATTTATGATACAAACGGCTCAGATACACTGCAATTTACCGATATAGATTTTGCTGAAGTTAAATTCCGTAAGAGAGGTAATGATTTAATCATTTATGGTTATAACGATGGTGATTCAATCACTGTGCAATATTTCTTCTACTCGAAAAATTATTCAATTGAAAATTTTGTGTTCAAAGATAAGACTGTCACTCTAGCAGAGCTGAATCAAAATGGATTTGAATTGTATGGCACTGCCGGAAATGACACCATTGAAATAACTGATAGAAGCGTGATACTGCGTGGTGATGAGGGTAATGATATTCTTAAAACCGGTGGTTATGATGATGTACTGGATGGAGGAGCAGGTGATGATAAATTGTATGGAAATCATGGCAACGACACGCTAATAGGCGGCACGGGCAATGACTATATGGAAGGTGGTGATGGCAATGATACTTATGTCTTTGCCAAAGGCCATGGTCATGACACCATTTATGATACAAACGGCTCAGATACACTGCAATTTACCGATATAGATTTTGCTGAAGTTAAATTCCGTAAGAGAGGTAATGATTTAATCATTTATGGTTATAACGACGGTGATTCAATCACTGTGGAATATTTCTTTTACTGGAATAAATATAATTCAATAGAAAATTTTGCGTTCAAAGATAAGACAATCACCCTAGCTGAGCTGAATCAAAAAGGATTTGAATTGTATGGCACAGCCGGAAATGACACCATTGAAATAAATGATAGAAGCGTGATACTGCGTGGTGATGAGGGTAATGATACTCTTAAAACCGGTGGTTATGATGATGTGCTGGATGGAGGAGCAGGTGATGATAAATTGTATGGAAATCATGGCAATGACACGCTAATAGGCGGAACGGGCAATGACTATATGGAAGGTGGTGATGGCAATGATACTTATGTCTTTGCCAAAGGCCATGGTCATGACACCATTTATGATACAAACGGCTCAGATACACTGCAATTTACTGATATAGATTTTGCCGAAGTTAAATTCCGTAAGAGAGGTAATGATTTAATCATTTATGGTTATAACGATGGTGATTCAATTACTGTGGAATATTTCTTTTACTCGAAAAATTATTCAATCGAAAATTTTGTGTTCAAAGATAAGACAGTCACTCTAGCACAGCTGAATCAAAAAGGATTTGAATTGTATGGCACAGCCGGAAATGACACTATTGAAATAAATGATAGAAGCGTGATACTTCGTGGTGATGAGGGTAATGATACTCTTAAAACCGGTGCTTATGATGATGTACTGGATGGAGGAGCAGGTGATGATAAATTGTATGGAAATCATGGCAACGACACGCTAATAGGCGGCACGGGCAATGACTATATGGAAGGTGGTGATGGCAATGATACCTATATCTTTGCCAAAGGCCATGGTCACGACACCATTTATGATGCAAACGGCTCAGATACACTGCAATTTACCGATATAGATTTTGCCGAAGTTAAATTCCGTAAGAGAGGTAATGATTTAATCATTTATGGTTATAACGATGGTGATTCAATTACTGTGGAATATTTCTTTTACTCGAAATATTATTCAATCGAAAATTTTGTGTTCAAAGATAAGACAGTCACTCTAGCAGAGCTGAATCAAAAAGGATTTGAATTGTATGGCACAGCCGGAAATGACACCATTGAAATAAATGATAGAAGCGTGATACTTCGTGGTGATGAGGGTAATGATATTCTTAAAACCGGTGGTTATGATGATGTACTGGATGGAGGAGCAGGTGATGATAAATTGTATGGAAATCATGGCAATGACACGCTAATAGGCGGAACGGGCAATGACTATATGGAAGGTGGTGATGGCAATGATACTTATATCTTTGCCAAAGGCCATGGTCATGACACCATTTATGATACAAACGGCTCTGATACACTGCAATTCACCGATATAGATTTTGCCGAAGTTAAATTCCGTAAGAGAGGTAATGATTTAATCATTTATGGTTATAACGATGGTGATTCAATTACTGTGGAATATTTCTTTTACTCGAATTATTATTCAATTGAAAATTTTGTGTTCAAAGATAAGAAAGTCACTCTAGCTGAGCTGAATCAAAAAGGATTTGAATTGTATGGCACAGCCGGAAACGACGACATTAGTTACACCGGTGGCAAAGTGATACTGCATGGCGATAAGGGTAATGATATTCTAAAAACCGGTGCATATGATGATGTACTGGATGGAGGAGCAGGTGATGATAAATTGTATGGAAATCATGGCAACGACACGCTGATAGGCGGAACGGGCAATGACTATATGGCAGGTGGTGATGGCAATGATACTTATGTATTTGCCAAAAACCATGGTCGCGATACCATTTATGATCCATATGCTAAAAATGCTTTTGGTAATAAAATTGCCTTCCAAGATTATAACAGTGATGAGCTATGGTTTAGCCGAGACAACAATAATTTAGTGATCAGACATATTGGAACTGATGATCAAGTTGTTGTTGAAGATTGGTTTTATTCTAACTCTTATCGACAATTTACTATTGAAACTGCGGATGATAAGGAAATCACTGCGGCTCAAGTGCAAAATTTATTGTCGGCTATGGCAGGATTTAGTGTTAATACGACTGATAAAATGAGTACAGCGGAACAAATGCACTTATTTAATCAGCAAAATACTATATCTGCTTATTGGGGCAGTTAACACTGTTGAGGTAGTGTAAATATGGGGTACCCTTAATATATTTTATGGGTACCCTTTTTTATTAAGGAACTTTAGTTACTGTTATCAAGTATGGTAAGGTGCATTAATTGTGTTTTATTGAATTTTGGGTATTGAATTGAAATAAATAGAGATAATTTGCAAAAAAAATTTTATATATTGATGTATTTTTTTTTATGAAAAAATTTTTTTATTTATTTTGGTCAATGCTTTGGATTTTTATATTAAACTAATGATTAAGGTTAATAAAAGATATTTAAACTTAAGAATAATATCAATTATAAGTTATTGTACAAAAAATTAAATGTTAAAATGTCGATATTTAATATGTTTTTTGCTCTTTATTTATTTGATGTATTTGATTGTTAACTATTGGTGTCTATTGCATCAAAATTAAAATGGTTATTATTTTCTGCATTCGATAAAGGTTAAATATATTTGCATTATGCTGAATCACTTGAATTTATGCTTTTGCACACCTATTTGTCAATTCAAAAATAATGAATTATCGATGATAAAAAGATTAAAAAATCCCTTAAACCTCTGTTTAAGGGATTGCTCATAATCGGATTACGATTTAAATCAGTACGGCACAACCTTGGGCCGGATCATTACTGCGTGCTGCTAATGCATCTTCAACAGTCATTCCAAGGGCTTTGGCGACGCCTGCTCCATAGTCGGGATGGCAAGCATGGCAATTGCGAATATGGCGGTATTTAATGAAATCCAATGCATCGCCCATTGCTCTGGCTGTGTTGTCATAAAGTACTTGTTTTTGTTCCTGACTCATTAGGTTGAATAAGGCGCGTGGTTGACTGAAATAATCGTGATCATCTTCATGAAAATTCCAGAAATCTGCATCGCCATTGATTTTTAAAGGTGGCTCCCTATATTCAGGCTGTTGCTGCCATTGATGAAAACTATTGGGTTCATAATGTGGCAGGCTGCCGTAATTATCATCTACTCGGGTTAAGCCGTCGCGATGATTGCTAAATACTGGGCAACGTGCTTTGTTGACAGGTATTTGATGATGGTTCACGCCAACGCGATAACGCGCGGCATCTGCATAATTATAAAGGCGAGCTTGTAGTACTTTGTCGGGTGAAACGCTGATGCCTGGAACGAGGTTGCTGGGGGCAAAAGCTGCCTGTTCTACATCTAGATAGTAGTTATCAGGATTCCGGTTGAGTTCAAATTCACCCACTTCTATTAATGGGTAGTCATGATGTGACCAAACTTTAGTCAGATCAAAGGGATGGAAAGGAACTTTTTCTGCCTCTGCTTCTTCCATAATTTGGATATACATGGTCCATTTAGGGAAGTCACCCTTTTCAATGGCATTGTATAAATCGCGTTGATGACTGTCGCGATCCTGTCCCATGATGTTTGCTGCTTCTTCATCGGTTAGGTTTTTGATGCCTTGTTGGGTACGAAAATGGAATTTAACCCAAAAGCGTTCTTTATTGGCATTGATGAAGCTGAAGGTATGTGATCCAAAACCGTGCATATGACGATAGCTGGCGGGGATGCCACGATCGGACATGGTCATGGTGACTTGATGGAAGGCTTCGGGTAGAAGGGTCCAGTAATCCCAGTTATAGGTAGGACTACGCAGGTTGGTGCGTGGATCGCGCTTGACGGCTTTGTTTAAATCGGGAAATTTGCGAGGATCCCGTAGAAAGAAAACGGGCGTGTTGTTTCCCACTAGATCCCAATTGCCTTGTTCGGTATAAAACCGCATGGCAAAGCCCCGAATATCACGCTCGGCATCGCCACCGCCACGTTCAGCAGCTACCTCAGAAAAACGTACAAACATTTCGGTTTGTTTACCTATTTCGCTGAAGAGTTTGGCACAGGTATATTGGGTTATGTCGTGGGTAACGGTGAAGGTACCAAATGCGCCAGATCCTTTGGCATGCATTCGTCGCTCAGGTATAACTTCTCGTACGAAGTTAGCCAATCGTTCGTTGAGCCATAAGTCTTGAGCTAATAAAGGACCGCGTGGCCCAGCGGTAAGACTGTTCTGATTATCAGATACTGGCGCACCTTGATCGGTAGTCAGATGGGTGACCGGACATTTTTTGGGATCTGGATTCATGGCGAAGCTCCTTAGACAAGTTATTATTGATGTTGAAATTAGCTCTTTGGCTATGTTTTTGATTATATGCTTGAAATTTAGATTTTGTTGTAAAGGTTAATGGGTTTTACATTTGATTTGATTGGATAATCCAGTTTATTTTTGGTGAATATTTGATAAGTTAGGTAATTCCTTGTGGTTGTTTTTCTGCTTTGATGAACCGTTTAAATAATGTAATGATAGAGTTTGACGCAAAGACTTGTGATGGGTGAGCCATTGATTATTACTCATTTATAGGCAAATATATTTGTAAGATGTGTTTGTTGATTATGACAAGTTTATTTACTGGCTGTTTTTTTCTGCGGAGGTAGGGTTTAGTATTGGTTTGAGAATAAATAATCGATATTGAATTTGTGATAAGCACTTTGTCTTCAATTAATACTTAACTATGTGCTTAGGCAGATGGTCGAATATTTTAAGATGAATGTTTTTGCTATTCGATGATATTTGGGCAAATAAAAATAATCTATTTTGGCGCTAATTGGGGATAACAGGTATAAATTTGATGTAAATAACTATTTGGGGTTAGCAGGTAGGTGGGGAGTTAGATTTTTGGATTCAAGGTATTTCATCCTTAGTTTGATTATATGTTCAAAAAAAAAGAGGTTTTAGGAAATAGGGGGCAAGCGTGGCATTATTTTGGCGCTTATTGATAATTGGTTTTGATGGGCTAGAGAATAAAAAAACTTCAGATTAACTCTGAAGTTTTTTTACATTTGCTTAGACTGAAAATGATGACCCACAGCCACAGGTAGTTGTGGCATTAGGATTACGAATGACAAATTGTGAACCATGTAAGCTTTCAGAATAATCGATTTCAGCTCCGATGAGATATTGGTAACTCATTGGGTCGATAAGAAAGGTTAATCCATCTTTTTGTACTTCAAAATCGTCATCGTTGGTGATTTCATCGAAGGTAAAGCCATATTGAAATCCTGAGCAACCTCCGCCAGTAACAAAAACGCGCAGTTTTAAATCTGGATTATTTTCTTCTGCAATTAAATCTTTGACTTTGGTACAGCAACTGTCGGTAAATAGGATTGGGGTATCGGTATCGTTTGCTGACATGTTTTTGTCCTTAATTATTAAATGTGTGTTGTTGTTTCAGTTTGTTTAGGCCAGGTTTAGGGTAACAGTGGAATCTGTGTTAATCCGCAGGTTTCTTCAAGCCCAAACATGATGTTCATGTTTTGTACTGCCTGACCGGCCGCACCTTTTACTAGGTTATCAATGACAGAAAGAATAATCCAGGTATTGCTTTGCGGGGCTTGTTGAACACTAATCCGACATAGGTTTGCGCCTCGTACGGAACGAGTTTCAGGTGTACTGCCAGCCGGCATAATATCTATAAATGGATTGTTCAGATAGTATTCTGTAATCAGTTGATGAGGATTATATCCCTGTTGCATTTGTAAATATATGGTGGCATGCATCCCTCTAATCAAGGGGGTTAGATGGGGAACGAAGACAAAATTGTTTCCACTATGCTGTTGTAGGTGGTTCAGGGTCTGTTTGATTTCCGGTAGATGCCGATGACCAGCGATGGCATAAGCTTTGAAGTTGTCGCTGCTTTCGCTATATAGGCTGTTAATAGAGGCTTTACGCCCAGCACCAGAAACGCCGGATTTGCAATCAGCAATGATAGGTTGTTCTGGCAACAGGCATGGGTGTTGTAAAAGTGGCAATAACGGAAGGCTAACGCAAGTCGGGTAACAGCCAGGATTGGCAATGAGTTGTGCCGTGGCGATGGTGGAACGATTTAGCTCAGATAAACCATAGACAGCTTTATTGACCCAATCAGGGCTGGTATGTCTAAGCTGATACCATTTTTCCCAAGTAGGGATATCTTGTATACGGAAGTCAGCTGATAGATCCACTATTCTGATGCCTTTAGCCAGTAGTGCAGGGGCTTCATTCATGGCTACACCATTCGGTGTGGCAAAGAAAACTAGGTCACAATCACTTAAATCGGTATGGTCTGGATGTTGAAAGGTTAATTGGTCATAGACGCCGCGTAAACTGGGAAAGTAGTCGCTTACGGCAATATTTGCTTCAGTTCGGCTGGTGACTGCAATGACTTCTGCATGTGGATGATTTGCCAGCAAGCGCAACAATTCTACTCCAGTATAGCCAGTGGCTCCGACAATACCGATTTTAATGCTCATTTTTTGCCCTTTATAGTTTATTGGATGGTGCTTGGTTATATTTTTACTTGTGCACCCAGTTCTACTACTCGATTTGCTGGTATGTGATAGTAACTGGTGGCAGAAGCACTATTAGTATATAACCATTTAAACAGTCTGGCTCGCAGCCGACCCATATTGCCTGGTTTTGTTTTGTTGGCAACGACAATGCTGTCATTGGACAGAAAAAAAGATGTTTCCATGGTATCCAGCGTGATTCCCTGTTCGGCCATGAGTTTAAGGATATGAGATATATCAGCAGTCTCTTGAAAACCATAATCGGCAATCACCCGGGTAAAACGTGGTCCGATTTGTTTCATAGCAATACGTTCACTGTCTGGAATATGTGGCACTTCTTTGGTTTTAATGGTTAGAATGACATTGTAATTGTGCAATATTTTATTGTGTTTGAGGTTATGGAGTAAAGCTCTTGGTACATTAAAGGGATCTGCAACCATGAAAACGGCGTTACCAGATACAATTTGTGGTGGATAGTCATTTAAATTTTGCACAAATTCATCCAGAGCATATTCATTGGTTTGGTGCATGCGTTTTATTTGAATTTTTCCATTTCGCCAAGTGGTAAAGATGGTGACGACTATTAAGGCAACCATCACCGGAAACCAACCGCCATGAATTAATTTTAATAGGTTACTGCTAAAAAATATCAGGTCAAAGGACAGAAATATTAAGGTCAATAGCAGAGCTAATGGAATAGGCCAGTGCCAGTTTTTGATCATGACAATGCAAAATAATAATGTGGTGATAACCATGGTGCCGGTAACCGCTATGCCATAGGCTGAAGCAAGGTGCTCTGAATCATGAAACACTAAAACAACTAAGGTAACCGCAGTGAGTAATAACCAGTTGACCAAGGGCAGGTATATTTGACCCACTTCTTGGTTATTGGTGTGGATGATGGTCATCCGCGGTGCAAATCCGAGCTGAATAGCCTGTCGTGTCAGTGAAAAGGCACCGGCAATGACAGCCTGACTGGCTATGATGGTAGCAAGGGTCGCCAGTATGATGAAGGGAATTAATAACCAGTGTGGGACGCTGAGGAAAAAGGGGTTTTTTATGGCCAAAGGATGACGCAGGATCAATGCTCCTTGCCCCAGATAGTTGAGTAATAAGCTAGGTAATACGATTTTTATCCACGCAGTTTGGATTGGCTTGCGACCAAAATGCCCCATGTCAGCATATAGGGCTTCGGCACCAGTGACAGCCAGAACGACACAACCAAGACCAATAAAGCCCTCCCACCCATGGGTGATGGCAAACTGAATACCATAATAAGGGTTAAAAGCCAGAATGATTTTGGGTGATTGTACGATTTGAAATAAGCCTATTAAGGCAATAGCGCTAAACCACAGTAACATGATAGGACCAAACAAGGTGCCTATTTTGTGGGTGCCTTTTTTCTGAATGAAGAACAATGTGAACAGGATGCTCAGGGCGATAGGCATGACATAAGGACGAAAGCTTTCGCTGATGACTGTCAGCCCTTCTGCGGCAGAAAGAACGGACACCGCAGGGGTAATCATGGCGTCGCCATAAAACAGGGCGGTGCCAGTAAGTCCCATCATCATGATTAGCCAAACAGGCTTGCCTTTAAGATTTTTTATCGCTTGTTGCATTAATACGACGACACCGCCTTCACCATCGTTATCTGCGCGCAAGATGAACAGAACGTATTTCAGGGTGACAATCAGTAGAAGCGACCAGATAATTAATGAGACAAACCCTAAAACATTTGCTGGTGAGGCATCGATGGAAGAGGCGCGAAAGCTTTCTTTCAATGCATATAAGGGACTGGTACCTATATCTCCGTACACAATGCCCAAGGCGGCAAGTGTGGTGGCGCTATTGGCAGTAAGCTGAAAACGCATTTAATGATCTCTTGAAAAGGTGTCAGGATAAAAGTTTAGTTTTAGCATTGGTTTTTCGCCAATTGTGTATAGATTGGTTTTGATGCTAAAAAGTCAGGTGATAATGGTTAGGTGGCGTTTTAAACGTTATAGGGTTTTTTGCCAAGATTAGTTTACATAATTTGATGTGTTACGGGATTATTTTTTACTCATTGTTATTATTGATGGAAGGAATGATGGTGTAGTTTTAACACATTGTATTTTTGTTTTATGACTATTTTATTTATTTATTTGCTATTATAAATCTAATCCATTGATATGTATAAAATAAAAATATTATCTTTGGTGATGGAGATGTTGTTTTAAGCTTTCTTTTTTTCTGACAATAGGTTAAAATAAAGAAATTTTTCGGATTATTGAGAAATGGCCCTGAGGCCATTTTTTTGTTTTTAAGGAGCACAGATGGATATTCAAGGCATTTTAGAAAAAACTTTGCCGGGTCTGGGCTATGAGTTGGTGAATTATGAATTGACCGCCCAGGGAGATTTGCGGGTTTTTATTGATAAACCTGAAACGGGTATTTCTTTGGATGATTGTGTTGCGGTTAGTAATCATTTGAGCCGAGTGTTGGCAGTGGAAGATGTGGATTATCAACGTCTAGAAATTTCCAGTCCCGGATTGGATCGTCCGCTGACTAAGCCTGCTGACTTTGCTCGGTTTGCCGGTCAGCTGGCAAAATTTAAAACTCGTTTGCCGATAGATGGACAAAAGAATTTTATCGGACGAATTAATGGTATTGATGAGAATGATGTGATCAGTATTACGCTGGAAGAAGCTAATGAAGCGCGCCGAGCCAAACGTGCGGCGGTGATAGCCGGTAAGACGGTACTGATTGAGTGGCTCAATGTGGATAAAGCACGTTTGAAGCCAGAATTTAATATTTAACCGAATTTTTATATTGTTGTGAGTGGCATGCTCGCAGGGAGAATTAAATGAGTCGTGAAATTTTACTTCTGGCCGAAGCGTTGGCAAGTGAAAAAAATGTTGATACGGAAGTCGTTTTCAGTGCATTGGAATTTGCTTTAGCCAGTGCAGCGAAGAAAAAAACTGAGCGGGAAAATATGGATGTACGCGTGGCTATTGATCGCCATACTGGCGATTACAGCAGTTTTCGTCGCTGGTTGATTGTTGCCGATGAAGATTATACCTATCCTGATATTCAGAAAACGATTGAAGAAATTCAGGAAGAAATTCCTGGAACAACTATTCAGATCGGTGAGTATTATGAGGAACCGATTGAAAATGTTGAATTTGGACGGATTGGTGCACAAACTGCGAAGCAGGTTATTTTGCAACGCATCCGTGATGCTGAACGTGAGCAGATTCTGAATGAATTTTTGCAGCGTAAAGACAGCTTGGTATTGGGAACAATTAAGCGGGTAGAACGGCATGGTGCAATAGTTGAAATTGGCCGCTTAGAGGCTTTGCTACCACGTGATCAAATGATTCCACGTGAAAATTTCCGTAATGGTGACCGAGTACGGGCTTTATTTCTGCGGGTTGATCAAATTGGCAATCGCAGTCAGGTTGTGTTGACCAGAATTTCGCGGGAATTTCTGCTTAAATTATTTGAGCTGGAAGTGCCGGAAATAGAAGATGGTTTGCTGGAAATTAAGGAAGTGAGCCGTGATCCTGGACTGCGTGCCAAAATTGCAGTGAAATCCAATGATAGCCGCATTGATCCACAAGGTACATGTATCGGCGTGCGCGGATCCCGAGTGAATGCGGTCACTGAAGAATTGGCTGGTGAACGCATTGATGTGGTGTTGTGGTCGCCTGAAACTGCTCAGTTTGTCATTAATGCACTGAGCCCAGCTGAAGTGACGCGCATTCTGATTGATGAGGATCATCATTCAGTAGATGTTATTGTGGCTGAAGATCAGTTAGCGCTGGCTATTGGTCGTGGTGGACAAAATGTTCGTTTAGCAGCCGAGCTAACCGGTTGGCAGCTAAATATTATGACTGTCGAAGAAGCGCAGGAACGACATGAAGCGGAAGATAAGGCTCTGCGTGAATTGTTTGTTAATCATTTGAGTGTTGATGAAGCTGTGGCAGAGGTATTGGTACAGGAAGGTTTTACCAGTTTGGAAGAAGTTGCCTATGTGCCAGTAGAAGAAATGCTTGAAATCGATGGTTTTGATGAAGATACAGTAAATGAATTGCGTAATCGAGCCCGTGATGCCATCTTGACTCTGGCGATTGTCTCCGAAGAGCAATTGGAGCGTATGGATGATGATTTAAAAAATCTGGATGGTGTAGATCAGGAAATGCTGCATGATTTGGCCAATGAAGGGATTAAAACGCGCGATGATTTGGCCGAACTGTCTGTAGATGAACTGATTGAAATCACAGGTATTGATGAAGAAACCGCCAAGAAAGTGGTGATGGCTGCACGCGCCCACTGGTTTGACGAAGCATGAGGGTACGCGAATGAGTAATCAAATAACAGTAGAACAATTTGCTTCCGAGCTGCACTTATCAACTGCAAGGTTGCTGGAACAGCTTGCTGAAGCAGGAGTACATAAACAGGCAGCGACAGATAAACTGACATCTGCTGATAAAAAACAGCTACTGGTGTATCTGAAGCAGTCAAACGGTAGTATGACAACCAATACGATTACGATCAATCGTAAGAAGCCGGCTGAAAAAAGCACAGTTGCCGGTGTTGAAGTTGAGATGCGACGTCGGCGTCGAGTTGCTATTGCGCCGGAAGAATTGTCTGAGCAAACATCTCCAACTCAAGCTGAGGCTGAAGTTGAGACTCCCGCTATTGCGGTAGAATCTGAAGCTGAAAAACAAGCGAAACTGGCTGAGGCTGCTGAAGCAGAGGCTAAACGCCGTGAAGAATCAGCTGCAGCAGCGGCAGCTGAGGCAGCACGTCTGAAAGCAGCCAATAAACAGGAATACAAACCCAAACAAGAGGCTGAGCAGGCTAAAGTGGTAAACCAGGAAGTGAAACAGAAAACAGTGGAAACGGAACATAAGAATCAAAATGTATCCGTAGACGATAAAGCTGCTGATAAGCAGGAACAACATAAATCCAAACGCAATCGTAATCATAAAAATGCGAAAAAAATTGATTTGGCTGCATTGGTTGCGGAAGCGTCTAAACCGATTATCAGCCCTGAAGAGCAAGCACAGCGGGATGAAGAAGCCCGACGTGCGGAAGCTATGCGGGCGCATCGTGAAATGCTGTTGAAACAGAAGCAGGAACGACAAGCTCGGCGCGAAGCTGCTAAACAGCAGGCGAAAGAAGAGAGTAAAGCCCCAAGTGAGCAGAAAGCAGCTGAAGTTCGTTCGGCAAAACCGAGTGAAAAGAAACCGGTTGCCAGTGCTCCGGCAAAAAACAATGAAGGTAGCTCTGATTCCACCAGTCGGCGCAAAAAAGATGATTCTCGTCGTCAGCATGAAGATGAAATGCCAAAAGGTAAATCTGCACGCGGTGGAAAAAACCGTCGTTCATCTGATGTGTCGAATGTGGATGAAAACCGCAGACGTGGTGGCAAAAAAGGTGGTAAGAAGCAGCTTAAATTGGAACCAAATCAGCATGCATTCCAAGCTCCGACAGAGCCGGTTGTACATGAAGTATTGGTACCAGAAACCATCACTGCGGCTGAATTAGCTCATAAAATGGCTGTTAAGGCAGCCGAAGTCATCAAAACGCTGATGAAAATGGGCATGATGGTTACCATCAATCAGTCATTGGATCAAGAAACTGCCTTGATTGTGGTTGAAGAGATGGGACACATTGGTAAAGCGGCCGCAGCGGATGATCCAGAAGCATTTTTGGATGAAAATGAAGTGGTGGTTGATGCTGAAGCGGTAACTCGCCCACCTGTTGTAACGGTTATGGGTCACGTAGACCATGGTAAAACTTCACTGCTTGATTATATCCGTCGTGCCCGTGTGGTTCAGGGTGAAGCAGGGGGTATTACCCAGCATATTGGTGCTTACCATGTTGAAACACCTCGTGGTGTCATTACTTTCCTGGATACACCAGGGCACGAGGCCTTTACCGCCATGCGTGCACGTGGTGCTCAGGCTACCGATATTGTGATTTTGGTTGTTGCGGCTGATGATGGTGTGATGCCTCAAACTATTGAAGCGATTGCACATGCTAAAGCTGCGAAGGTACCTTTAGTCGTTGCGGTTAATAAGATTGATAAAGAAGGTGCTAATCCAGAACGCATTCGACAAGAATTAACTGCGCATGAAGTTGTTCCTGATGCATGGGGTGGCGATGTACAGTTTATTGATGTGTCTGCTAAGCAAGGAACCAATATTGATGCCTTGTTGGAGGCAGTATTGCTTGAAGCTGATGTATTGGAGTTGAAAGCGCCGGTTGATGCTCCAGCTAAAGGTATTGTGGTTGAATCTCGTCTGGATAAAGGACGTGGTGCAGTGGCTACTTTGTTGGTACAAAGTGGAACATTGCATAAAGGCGATGTACTGTTGGCTGGTACGGCTTTCGGTCGGGTACGCGCAATGGTGGATGAGAATGGTAAAACCATTGAATCTGCTGGACCGTCAATTCCGGTTGAAATCCTTGGTTTATCAGACGTTCCCAATGCTGGTGAAGACTTTATTGTACTGGCTGATGAGAAAAAAGCACGTGAAATTGCTTTATTCCGTCAAGGCAAATATCGTGATGTTCGTTTGGCTAAACAACAAGCGGCCAAGCTGGAAAACATGTTTAATAACATGGGTGAAAACCAAGCACAAAGTTTGCCAATTATTATCAAAGCAGATGTACAAGGTTCTTACGAGGCCTTGGCTGGCAGCTTGAGAAAATTATCAACAGATGAAGTACGTGTTGATGTATTGCACAGTGGCGTAGGTGGCATTAGTGAATCAGATGTCAATTTGGCTATTGCTTCTGGTGCAGTGATTATCGGCTTTAATGTTCGTGCTGATGCTGCTGCCCGTAAACTGGCTGAACATGAAGATGTTGAAATTCGTTACTACAATATCATTTATGATGCCATTGATGATGTTAAAGCTGCTTTAAGTGGTATGCTGGCGCCAGAACAAAAAGAAAATGTTATTGGCACGGTTGAAATTCGTCAGGTAATCACCGTATCTAAAGTGGGTAATATTGCTGGTTGTATGGTGACGGATGGCATGATCAAACGTGATTCACATGTACGTTTGATTCGCAATAATGTTGTGATCCATACCGGTGAACTGGCTTCTCTGAAACGCTTTAAAGATGATGTTAAAGAAGTACGTCAAGGCTTTGAATGTGGTTTAATGCTGAAGAATTTCAACGATATTATGGAAGGTGATCAGCTGGAAGCTTTTGAGGTTGTTGAAGTTGCACGTCGGCTTTAATGATCACTAAAGATTTCAGGCAGCTTGAATGAAATCTCAGGCTGCCTGAATTTTTTGATCGACCTAGAAAGGAGTGATTATGCGTAAGGCACAACGTGGCTATGCTCGTCAGGATCGGGTTAAAGAACAGATCATGCGTGAATTGGCTGAACTGGTGCGGGTTGGTCTAAAAGATCCACGCGCAGGTTTTATTACTATCAATGAAGTGGAAGTGACTCGTGACTACAGTCATGCAGTAATTTATTACACTGTTTTAGATGATAAAACCAGAGCAGTTACCGAAGAAGCTTTGGATCATGCTAAGGGTTATTTGCGCAGTGAATTAGCTCGTCGCATAACCCTTTTTCGCACACCGGAATTATCGTTTGTTTATGATGATTCGCTGGAACGTGGCATGAGTATTTCCCATCTGATCGATACTGTGTCCAAAGAAAAACCGGTGGAAGATTAAGAAAAAAGGTTAGCTCAGTTAGCTAACCTTTTTTTGTTTAAGTCATCAGCGACCGTAATAAACAGTCAAGGAGGTTTTGGCGATGGTATGGGCATTAACCATAAAGCCAGTTAAACTGGTGGTGGCATCTGCAGGTACCTCGATTTTGTCGGTATTAAGGGCATATAGAGTAAAGATATATCGATGCGGTGGATCGCCAACAGGTGGATAAAAGCCTGAATAGCCCAAGGTTCCGGTGTCATTACGTAGTTGTCTGGTACCTGTAGGCATATTTTGACCATCTCTTCTACCAGCATCACGTTTTAGTTCGGTTATAGTAGGTAGAATATTGATTGCCATCCAGTGCCACCAACCTGCACCTCCAGTTGGGGCATCGGGGTCGTGACAAGCGATCGCAAAACTTTTGGTTTCAGTTGGTGCATTTTCCCAGATCAAAGCAGGTGATTGGTTGTCCTGATCACTTTGATAGGAACTGTCAACTCTATCGCCTTCCTTGAATTCTGGGCTGGTTAGAATAAATTTCTGTGACATATCATCTCCTTAAGAAATATGTTAGCAATTGCAAGTTATTTTGTGATAAAGGTTTAATTTAGTCAATATTGTTGTTGCTACATCAAGTTATTATCTCGAAGCCCGATTCTATGATGCTTAAATGTGTAAGTTTTAATCCGGTATGGATGACTATTGCAGACAAACTTTCACCTCCTGATTAATTGATCATGTTATTTAGTTTGGTTATGCTCGCTGTTAACAAGTTGATGAGGCACCTGATATCCTCTGTTATATGCTAAGGTGTTATAATATTTACCTAGAGATTGATTATTGGAGTTTTTTATGCCAGCTCAGTGCTTACCATGGGTGTGTCTTTCTGGGTTTATGCTTGATGAGACGCTGTGGGATGACGTGGTCGCTAATTTGCCGGAGCAGCAGTCGGTAGAGTGCCGGTCATTAACACAGGGTGAGACAATTGCTGCGATGGCGGATCACATTGCTATGAGTATGCCGGAAAAAGCTATTTTAATAGGTTTTTCTTTGGGTGGTTATGTTGCCCGCTCTTTAGCCGCTCGATATCCGGATCGGGTAGCTGGGCTGGTTTTAATTGCTACATCATTGCGAGAAGATACTCCAGCACAACGTCAGGCAAAGCTAGAAACGCTGGAAGTACAGCGTCATTTGCATTTTCGTGGTATTGGTCGTGGAGCGATTATTAAAACTTTGCGTCCTGATAATAATCACAATGAAGTTTTGATTGCACATATCAGAGAAATGAGTCAGCGGCTAGGATTTGAAGTGCTACAGCGTCAGTCTTTACTGGATCGGTCTACACCAGTTGCCGAGAAAATTGCTTGTCCTACATTAATTATAGCTGCCGAAGAGGATCAGATGAGATCCCCAGATGAACAAAAAGAACTGCAACAGCATATTCCTCAAGCCCAGTTAGTGATGGTAGCAAATAGTGGACATATGATCCCTTTGGAGCAGCCGCAAAAATTAACTCGGATAATCGAGCAATGGGTACAAACTAATTGTCTGTAAAATAATATTTTGCTTGAACATTGAAGTACTCTGAGATAAATTTAATTCAGTAAAAAAATTTTTATGTATAATAAATGACTATGTCATTCGCATAGCTGTCTCAGTTCAAATTATCAACTTTTTTCATCACTCTTATTATCATAAACCCTTTGTCTGTCACAGGACTATTACAGGATTACTCATGTTTCAATCTTTCTTCCCTAAACCTCGTTGGTTTTTTTTGTCTGTGGTGTTATGGATTGCGCTAAATATTGTGCTCTGGTATGCCGGCGGTAAATCAGCAGGCGAATGGTTTGGTTGGCCAACAGACTATGCCTCACAACCCCTAACTATCGGCTTATCGCGCTTTTGGTCGCCGGCTTTTCTGTGGTTTTATGTTTGGTTTATGATTTCAACTGGATTGTTTGCGACTTTTTGGTATGTGGTTGATCGTCATCCATGGCAACGTTGGTCTATATGGGGATCAGCTCTGATATTGTTTAACATCTGGTTTGATGTACAGGTCAATGTCACGATTAATGCTTGGTTTGGTCCATTTTGGGATCTGATTCAAGATATGCTGGATAAAGGTGGTTCGATAAATAGTATTTATCAAAATATGCTGACTTTCATGTATATTGCGATGGTAGCGGTGACGATTTTTATGCTGAATTCTTTCTTTGTCAGCCACTATGTATTCCGCTGGCGTATGGCTATGAATGATTATTATATTGAAAATTGGCCTAAATTGCGTAATGTTGAAGGTGCATCTCAACGAGTTCAGGAAGACACCATGCGTTTTGCTGATACGGTGGAAACGCTTTGTGTGAAACTAGTCCGCGCGGTGATGGTCCTGATTGCCTTTTTACCTATCTTATTTGAGCTGTCTAAGCATGTTCCGGTATTACCGCTTATTGGGGAAATCAAATATTCTTTGGTTTGGGCAGCGATCGGCTGGTCATTATTCGGAACTTTGCTTCTAATGTTAATCGGAATTAAATTACCAGGTTTGCAATTCAATAATCAGAAAGTGGAAGCAGCTTATCGCAAGGAATTGGTTTATGGTGAAGACCATAATGATCGAGGTGAACCTATGACCTTGCAGGAGTTATTTAAGCAGGTTAAAAACAATTATTTCCGCCTATATTTCCATTATGCTTATTTTAATTTAATCAGTACTTGGTATCTGCAATTAGATAATTTGTTTGGTTTATTGATGTTGGTGCCATCTATTGCTGCTGGAATTATGACTTTAGGACTGGTTAATCAAATTCTGAATGTGTTTGATAATGTCCGTTCGTCGTTACAGTATCTGATTAATTCCTGGAAAACCATTATCGAGTTATTATCAATTCATAAACGCTTGAAAGAATTTGAATCGATTCTAAATCTGAATGGCCATCATTAGGATAGATTTTGGGATGAAATCGATTTTTATCTCTATATTGAGCCATAAACTTAGCCAATAAAATAATAAATTAATTGTGATATCAGGTTAAATTATATTGATAAGTTTGTATTATTTTTAATATTGATTAATAAAAAATTGAGGCTTCTCAAGTTTTTCCACTAATTTTTAGGTGATAATATGATTAATTAAACTGGTTATAAGGCATATAACCTTAATTGATCTAATCATTTCCTGATGTTTAATGTAGTTTAGTTTTGCTCATGTTTTGCTATGGAAAGTTAGGTAAATAGTTTTTAATGCTGTAAGGATTTTAGAATTATTGTTTTAAAAATAATAATCAAATCCTGTGTTTAAATGAGGCATTATTTGTCCTGATGTTGATTAGGTTGAACTGCTGCACAACAGCCATTATTAATAAGCTGAAATTTAGATACAATCCAGTTGAATTTTGTTGTGATTTGTAATTGGCCAATGCATAAATTATTACTTTTTAACCAGTGATGATGAATGCGCAATCAAGGAGACGTTATGAGTACACGTATTGAACATGACAGCATGGGTGAAATTGCAGTATCTGAAAATGTTTACTGGGGAGCACAAACTCAGCGCAGTTTGCAGAATTTTGATATTGGTGGTGAAATTTTGCCTCCGGCCATGATACAGGCTTTGGCGATGGTAAAAAAAGCCGCAGCTTTGACCAATAAACAATTAGATCGCATTAGTGGGGAATGTGCTGATCTGATTGTTCAGGCCGCAGAGCGCGTCTTGAAAGGTGAGTTGGCTGATCAGTTTCCTTTAGTAGTGTGGCAAACCGGTTCAGGTACGCAAAGTAATATGAATATGAACGAGGTGTTAGCTAATGTCGCTAATGAAATAGCTGGTAAACCTCGTGGCACTTATGCACCTGTCCATCCTAACGACCATGTAAATCACGGTCAATCTACCAATGACTGCTTTCCGTCTGCTATTCACGTCGCTACCGCGATGCAAATTAAACAACATTTGATTCCAAATGTTAAAGCATTGCGTGATTCTTTGGCTGCAAAAGCTGAAGAATTCAAAGGTATCGTGAAAATTGGTCGTACTCACTTACAGGATGCAACACCGTTAACCCTTGGTCAAGAATTTAGTGGTTATGTTAGCCAGCTTGATCATGGTTTGGCTCGTCTGGATCAAGCATTGCAATGGTTGTATGAACTGCCTCTGGGCGGAACTGCTGTCGGTACTGGCTTGAACTGTCATCCTGAATTTGCGGAGAAATCAGCTGCTAAACTAGCTGAGTTGACTGGTTTACCATTTGTCACTGCTCCAAACAAATTTGAGGCTTTGGCTGGTCGTGATGCTGTGGTGTTTGCTTCTGGCAGCTTACGTACTTTGGCGGTAAGCCTGAACAAAATTGCCAATGACATTCGCTGGTTGGCCAGTGGTCCGCGTTGTGGTATTGGTGAAATCACTATTCCGGCTAATGAACCAGGTTCTAGTATTATGCCGGGTAAAGTCAATCCAACTCAATGTGAAGCAATGACCATGGTTGCTGCGCAGGTGATTGGTAATGATATGACTATTGCTATGTCAGGTGCTTCTGGCAATTTTGAGTTGAATGTTTATATGCCAGTGATCGTATTTGATGTTCTGCAATCTATCCGCTTATTGGCTGATGCATGTAGAAGCTTTAATTTACGCTGTGCGCAGGGTATTGAACCAGTTCGTGAAAAAATTGATGCAAATCTGCACCATTCTTTGATGCTGGTTACTGCGCTAAACCGTCATATCGGTTATGAAAAAGCGGCAAAAATTGCTAAAACTGCTTATGCTCAAAATCAAAGTTTGAAACAAGCTGCTATTGAGCTGGGATATTTGACAGCAGAACAATTCGATGAATGGGTTGTGCCTGAGAATATGATCGCCCCAAGATAAATAAGATTTAACTTTTAAAACCACATTTGGTGTAAATCAAATGTGGTTTTTTGTTTTGGCAAAGGGAAGGGGGTTTTACTATTTTCAGCCAAAAAAGCTTGAGTAGTCATATTTCGAATTGGCTGTTTGCAGTAAGGACTATACTGAAACTGTAGTAGGGTTTTCAACTCATTTTAAAGATGAAAAGTTGACTTGCAAAGGCTGTTTGCACGGTCATATTTGTGCTGGAAAAGGACTCTGAGTGCACGAACGCACAAGCAAGATTATTCTGGTACCTTTTCTACAGCTTGATCATCATCTTCTTTCAGCAAACGAGCTTCGAGCCGCACATAATTATCTTTATCCAATAAATGCAACCGCACACCAGCACTATCATTGATGATGCGCCAACGTCTAACAAAAGTTAAAGTGCCCGTGCCTGTACGCTCATCTTCAATATTTTGACATAACTTGGTGATACCGAACGGCTGGCTTAATCGTAATCTATGCTTAAAGTCGCGATAACTACCATGAATATGATTACAGCCAAAATAGGCATAATATTGATGGGTACGATGATCAAAGCGAATACGCGAATGGGTATCGGGCGTTGGTTCATTATTTAAGGTTCGTATTTGCCAGTTACCACTTAGATGTTTGGTGTTCAGTTTATCTGCAAAAGCGCATCCCTGAAGAGAGCTGATTGTCAGCATACACATAAAACTTAAAGTTAATATTTTCATTTAATGGGTCACTTTTTGAATAAAATGTATTCTTACATCAAAAATTTTAGCATTTATGTTTAATTTTGTCATGTTTGTAAAAATTTTATTCTAATTGTTGCTGCTTTTTATATTCTTGTAGCCAATTTAAAGCGGTGGCTTTTTCTTGCTCTGTTCCATATTTTAATTGCCGCACAGCTCGTCTATAAGCTGCTTGTTGCTGCGCTTTGGCTATTTGTTGATGATGAAAGTTTTGCTGATTATCGGGAACACTGCGATGAACTTGCTGCGTTTGTGCTCGTTGCATGGCTTTTGCGATTAAATCGGCAGGATTAATGTTTCGATTAGAAGTTGTAGGAGCAGAATTGGGCGCAGAAATAGATTCAGTTTTTTTTCGATTAGCTTGCAGGTGAGCATTTTTTTGATGCTGTAGCCGCTCTAATCGTTCGGAACGATGTTGATAACGCATTTGTGCTTGTTTTGCTGCGGCAAAACGTTCATTTGTACAATCGGTAGACAGAATGTGCGAACGTGGTAACCATTTATCTTCTACTGGTTGTAAATGAATACAATCAACTGGACAAGGGGGGACGCACAATTCACATCCGGTGCATTCAGATTGTATGACGCTATGCATTTGTTTGGTTGCTCCGATGATGGCATCCACCGGACAGGCTCGGATACAGGCTGTGCATCCAATACACTCAGTTTCATCAATATAGGCAATAGATTTAGGTTGTGCTGCGCGCTGCGGATCCGCAGGTTGCAGTATGGGCAGATGAAGTAATTTGGCCAAATCGTCGATAACGGTCTGACCGCCTGGGGTGCACAAATTAATCATAGCCTCACCTCGACTTAGAGCCTGCGCGTACGGGGTGCAGCCTGAATACCCACATTGCTGGCATTGCGTCTGGGGCAGAAGTGCGGCAATGCGTTCTGGAGCAATATTCATGAAGTAATTTACAGCCAAACAAAACCAAAAGGAGTGTATTTTAGCATAGTGCTAAATACACTCCGAGGTGGTCTCAGCTATGATATTTTCGCCTATCAAGCCGCACTATTAAACCTGAGCTGAAGAGAAAAGATCAATTCATTTTGGAATTGAGTTTGTTATTTGGCACCACCCAGCCACCGCCTAACGCCTGATAAAGGGAGACCTGTGAAGTCAGATAATCTGCTTGGCTTTGGATAAGCTGACTCTGTACGCTAAATAGGGTACGTTGGCTGTCTAAGACTTCAATATAGGACGAATATCCAGCTTGATAGCGATTACGCGCATGATGTAAAGCACTGGCCACTGCGTCACGTTCCATCTGTAATGCCTTTTGTTGCTCTTGTAGACGATAACCTGCTGAAAGCTGATCTTCTACTTCTTTCATTGCCGTCAGCACAACTTTGCGATAATTCCATACTGCTTCGTTACGCTTGGCAACATTAAGATCAAAATTAGCTTTGATTTGACCACCCTCGAATATGGGTGCCAATACGCTGCCACCAATACTCCAGACATTGATCGGCTCTTTGATTGGAGCGGTAGAAAAAATTCGACCAAATGCAGCACTGATTCTTACCGTTGGAAAAAACTGAGCCTGTGCCGCTGCCAGACTGGCATCACTGGCGGCCAAAAGCAAAGAAGATTGCACGATATCTGGTCGGTTTTTCATCAGCTCTGAAGGCAGAATATCCGGTATAGCCGGCGCATGCAGTTCGGATAAGGATAATCCGCGCTGTATGGTTTGGCTGGTGCTACCTGTAAGCATGCTGATCAAATGTTCTTGTTGACCGATACTAGATTGAATAATCGGGATTTGTTGCAAGGTGGCCGCATATTCTGCTTGTGCCTGATTTAATTCTAATTGTGAAGTATAACCAACTCTGGCTTTAGCGTTGGCCAGTTGTAGCTCTTTTTGCCGAGCTTCTAATGTTTGCTGTAATAATTTTAATTTTTCATCAAGTGCCCGCAAACTGATATAGGCTTTAACTGTGGTACTGATCACACTTATTCTAGTGCTTTCAGCAGCCATTTCAGTCGCCAGACGGTTTAATCGTGCAGATTTCCAGTTTTGCTGGTTTTTACCAAAAATATCCAGTTCGTAAGCTGCTTGAAAGGTAGGTTGCTCAACGCGTGAAAGGGTTGCAACCCCAAATGCATTTAAACTTTTTTGGCGAGTGGTTCCGCCACTGGCATTTAGTGATGGTAATAGAGACGAGCGGATAGCATGCTCTTGAGCCAATGCCTGTTGGATGCGTGTCTGGGCGAGGGCAATATCTGTATTGTGTTTGAGTGCTTCATCAATAAGTTGATTCAGTACCGGATCATGCAGTTGTTTCCACCAATGTTGCTCAGGTTGTTGATGACTAGGCTGAAATTTTTCATGCCAAATCGGTGGTGGGTTGATTTTGGCTGCACTAGGTTTGTCGGGAATGCTCTGAATACAGCCATTTAATCCCATGATAATCCAAGGTAATAATTTTAAAAATGATTTGCTCATGATTTTACCTTGCTGGTGTCAATGCTGACTTCTACCGACATACCTGGGCGTAAGCGATCAAAAAGTTCATTATGTTCATCGATATGAATTCGAACGGCAATTCGTTGCGGAACTTTGACAAAATTACCGGTAGTGGTGTCTGGTTTGATCGCAGAAAATTCGCTCCCAGCTGCTGGCGATATTTTTTCTACGTAACCTTTAATTTTAGCGTGGTTTAAGGCATCAATTGTAAACCATGCTGGTTGACCAACACGAATATTAGCGGTTTGAGCTTCTTTAAAATTAGCCACAACCCATTTACGTTTGGGCACCAGAAACATCAGCTGGCTACCTGCATTGACCAATTGTCCGTTTTTAACGCTGATTTCGCTTAAGCGTCCGTTTTCTGGGGCACGAACAATGGTATTAGATAAATCAATTTCAGCCAGTCCCAATTGGGCCCGTGCATTGTCTACGTTCGCTTTCAATCCAGTTTTGCCCACATGGGTACTTTTTAAATCTTCCTGCGCTACCCGATATTGTGCCTTAGCTTGAGCAACTGCTGTTTGTGCCTGTTTCAAAGCAGCTCGGGTCTGATCACGTTCTCGTAAGGACAGTGAACCATCGGCAACCAAGATATTGACGCGCGTCATATCCGCCTGTGCTTTTTGCAACTGAGCCTGTGCGTTTGCAATTTCTGCTTCACGGGCAACCAGCGCGGCTTCTTTACTACGACGATTCTGATCAAAATTAGCCAGATTACTATCTTGCAAATTAATTCCAGCTGAGGCTGCCGCAACTTTTTGCTTGTAGATGCGGTCGTCAATCTGAATTAGAGGCTGACCAGCTTTCACATCATCAAAATCTTGTACATATACTTTGGTTACATAGCCGGTTACTTGTGGGCTAATGATGGTAGTTTGACCGCGCACGTAGGCATTGTCTGTAGAAACCATCGAATTACGAAAAGGCGGTAATTGCCAGGCACGGAGGATCATTAACACACCAAGCAGTAATATCATCACCAATAGTGCTGTAACAATCCATTTACGTTTTGGCGGTTGCCAATACTGGTTGGCCGATGTAGCAGAAGTGGGCGTTTTTGCCGGATCGCTCTTCACAGACTGGTCATCATCTTGGGGGGCGGGGCCAGGGTTTGACGATGCGGTTGAGTCGGATGATTTTGGCTCATGTTTTTGTGTATGTGACTGGTTGGTGGGTTCAGAGGGTGATAAACCCTTTTTTTCCTTTTCCGCTGCTTCTTGATGTGATGTGTTATTCATAATGATCCTGTCAATAGTATTATTTTGACGATTCTTGTCTTGCACGCTGGACAGCAGCGGCAAAAAATTTTAATTCTCGACTAATTGGGTTGGTGCCACGGAACTGGTGCCACCAGCGATGTCCTCCAACCACTAAAAAGCAAATCAATGAACCGACACCAACGGTTACAAACAGATCGTTATAAGCTGCAATTTGCGCCAAAACCGTGTCTTGTTGAATCAGTTTACTTACTCCATAGGCGTGATTCCATACACTATCGTTACTATAGCGTTGTGCAGCAGCTGCATTTTGCTGAATCAGTTGATTCACCAACGGATCCGATAAGTTAACGCCATCTGCGCTATTGATTAGATGGATGCGTGTGCGAATGGTAATAAACGCATTGAGTAATGCTGAGCCCATTAATCCACCAACGGTTTGCGAAAAACCAAATACCGCGCTGAAACTCATGATGTAATCTGAACCTTTAGCTAAAGCGCGGATCATGCCCTCCATCATAACTGGACCGAAGAAAAACAATGAGGCAAAAGCAATTAAGAATTCAGGCAGATAAAAGTTGATTGGTCGTGACCATTGATTTTGACCAACTTCCATAAAGGAGGCGATTGCAATCACAGCAAAAGAGATAACCAAGGGTAATTTAATATCAGTGACCTTAAAAGCAAACGCACTGCATAATAGCCCGCAAGTAGCGCCAATAGTAATCACTGTATAGAAATGAACCATCTGATCACTACTGAGCCCCAATACAGTGAGCAAACCGGCAGCACCCATATTTTGTTCCGACAAGGCGACGCGAATCAAAGAACCAAAAACCAGCACTTGTAACATGCCATTGGCGTGTAATATCCATTTGATGTCTAACATCGGATTTTTGCGGTTGTATTCAATAATGGCAGAGATCATGCAACAAATGAAACCAGCCACAAAAAGATAACCTATCCAATCTTTATCCCACCATACAATGCGTCCCTGTACGGCACCAGCACAAATAAAGGCAATACCAGTTGCCATTAAAGGGAAGCTGATTAAATCTATTTTTTCAAAAGATTTTTCCAGATAACCGGACGGAATCGGTAATAACCACACGGCTGCGGATACCAGCAAAGCCATGCCTAACTGAAAACTAAAAATTAATTGAAACTGTTCATGTTGCAAAATCAACGGGGAAATTACTCGAGCTATAGGCTGACTTAACTGGGTCAATCCCAGACCAAGAATAATGCCCTTGGCTCTGTGCACGGTTGGCATGGCTTGCATCATGTAGTACATCGCCATGCTGTTTAAACTTCCGCCAACCAATCCGCTAATGCAGCGGGCAAAAAGTTCCATATAATAGTTATGGAAAAAGAACTGCATACAATTGGTTAAGATTAAACCTAAGACAATATAGCGAACATATCGAGGTAGACCAAACGCCTGACGAATTTTAAATAACAAAACGCTGATTATGGCACTGGACATATAGTAAGAAACCATGACCCAGCCACCTTGTACAGGATTCAGACCGAGATAGCCTTGAATTTGAGGGATATTTGCCAGCAACATACCGTTGGTGAATCCTGCTGTTAAGCCCACAATCACCCCAATAACTGCATACCAAAACCGACGTTGCAACGGATGGTCAGGAAATGAAGGAGATCCTGCCATCATCGGACGTTCATGAGGTTTTAACAGGTAAACATTATCTTGTGACATAAATTAACTAACAGTCATATACAAAGATTCAGTGATCAACGTAAAAACGCCGTCCATTAATCCCAGTTAAAGGTGGATAGGCGTTTGTTATCTTATCTGACAATTCTAATGCAATTAATTAATTTCTGCTAACAATATTTTAATGTGCGTAATAGTTACTGAACGTAAGTAATATAACGACACATTGTGTATTATTTTGATAGTAATAGAGTATTTAGGTAAATTAATCTAACAAAAATAAAAGCTGCCATCTGAATTTGAATGGCAGCTTTAAGAAAAAAATGAATTAAATTAGTGATCTACTTCAGAGCTTATTTTTGGTTTAGGTAAAATCAGATTCAACACTATAGCCAGTATGGCACATAGACCTACACCGGCAAACGCCATAGAACCGATTTTAACAATCATGCCACCTACACCAACTGTTAAGACAGAACTCACAATCACCAAATTTCTCGGCAACATAAGGTCTACTTTGGCGTCAATCAGCGTTTTCAACCCCAATGAAGCTATAGTCCCAAATAATAGCAACATAATACCGCCCATTACTGGCAACGGAATAGAGCTAAGAAAAGCATTGAATTTACCAAAGAACGCCATAAAAATAGCGAAAATAGCCGCCCAAGTCATAATGACCGGATTACTGTTTTTAGTAATCATCACCGCTCCGGTCACTTCACCATAAGTAGTGACCGGAGGTCCACCAATCAGACCGGCAACACAAACGCCAAGACCATCACCGAATAATGTACGATGCAATCCAGGTGATTGAATATAATCTTCACCCGTAACTTTACCAATCGCCATAATACCGCCGATATGTTCAATTGCCGGCGCTATCGCCACCGGTAGCATAAACAAAGCGGCCTGCCAGTTTACTGCAGGTGAGGTAAATTTCGGCACAGCGAACCAAGGTGCTGCTGCCATAGCATGGGTATCGACCATGCCGGTTACCAGCGCGAGTATATAGCCTGCGGCCACGCCGATCAGAATTGGGATCAATCGCATCATTTTTGAACCGAACACCGTTACAATAACGGTTACGGCAAAAGTAAAGCCAGATAGCAACAAAGACTGGCTGTAGTCAAAAACTTGTTGATCTCCTGATTTACCCATAGCCATATTACACGCTACCGCCGCTACCGATAAACCAATGACCATAATGACCGGACCGATGACCACGGCAGGCAGCAGTCGATGCACAGCAGCTAAACCACGCCATTTGATCAGCGCAGCAAACACAAAATACATAAAACCTGCTGCAAATAAGCCAAACATGGTTGAAGCCAACCCCCACTCATGCATGGCATAAATGATAGGAGCGATAAAAGCGAAAGAAGAACCCAGATAGATAGGTACCTTCCGTTTGGTACATAGTTGAAACAGCAATGTTCCCACACCCGCACCCAACAGCGCCAGAGCTGGATTTAGACCGGTTAGCAATGGCACCAGAACCATGGCGCCAAATGCAACGAACAAAATCTGCGCGCCGGCAATTGCCAACTTAAATTGATGCCCCATTCATAGGACTCCTCTTGAACAAATTGAGGGATTATAATACAAACGCGCTGACAAATAAGTTAGCTTGTGTCAGACAATAGCTAAAAATTGATTAAACATCTATTTTTAAATCAATAGCTTGATTTGAAATTAAAAAAATTCTCTAAAAAAAGCTTGCATCTTTCCGCTTAATTGCGCATAATGCGCATCTCTTCAGCCGGTATAGCTCAGTTGGTAGAGCAGCTGACTTGTAATCAGAAGGTCCCGAGTTCGACTCTTGGTACCGGCACCAATACTAATGCAGTGTAATCTATCGATTACGCTGCATTTTTTATATTACGATATAGCTTGATGTATTACCTTCATTTTCAATCCATCTGTGCTACATCGCTCGTTAAATAAGTTTCGCACTAATTCGAGCTCATTTATTCTTTTGCCTAAAACATAATTTTGAATTTACCAGATTAACCGTTCAGCTTGAATTGCTATTTGCTCGGAACAGGCTCAAAGCTTTTGATCCATTAAGATCAAATTCACGGTTTTAATATTGAATTAATAAGCACACAAGAATTGTTAATATTAATACAATAAAATAGACGGTTATGATATCGATAATATAAATGATGGAGTCTTGGGTGAGGATGAAACATACATGCTATTTGATCAGTTTAATGATCAGCTTATTGCTTAGTCAGTTGGCTACCGCTTCTGAGCCAAATCGTTGTGTGCTGTCTGGTACGTTACTAAGCGATCCAGAACTAGCTATTTTTTCTGTTGGCAGGGGTGAGCAGGAACGAGAATTCAGCTTTTTAGAAATTAATGTTTTAATCACCAATGCAGAAAAAGCAGGTAAAACTGATCATGCTTGTCGTTTACCTAATGATAAACCTTACCCATTAGCAATCAAGTTAAAACCCACGTTTAAATTCGATTCTTATAAAAAAGGGGATCAGATTAAATTAATTGAAGATCGTCTTGATAACGATCAAGGCGAAATATTTTCTAATGTTTATAGCTTATATAAAGATGAATGAATAATTTAGGAAAATTTTTTTTCCGGTAACACTGATGTTTAATGATCGATAAAGTTAATGACTGCATAGAATGGTATCGAAAGGAAAAAAGATCAATGCAAAATGTGTATGACCTCTGATGAGAAAAAGGTGAAATTTTGGCACTATTGAATTGCAATCCCTGGCTTGATGAAATAAACAGATCTATTATTTTTATATGACTGTGTAAACAAGCATCTTGATGCTATGGTTAGAAATCAATCTATACAGCACTGCAATGACTGCGTAATGCTCATTGAACAAGATAGCAATAAATAATGAGTTTCGGCGAGCTAAAACCTAGCCATTAAAATTGACATACAAAAGACTAAAAGAGAAAAATATTTAACTATGAAAGCGAGCAAAATAAATCAGTTGGAAAAACTTGAGCGGTTATATAAAAATGGACGAGTATCTGAAGCTGAGTATCTAGACCTCAGAGGAGAGATAGTAGGATACACTTATTCTGAAAAAGATTTTCAACAGCAGGAAGGCTCATCTTCTAAAAGTAAATTACTTAAATGGGCTTTAATTCTAGGCATGATATGGATGGCATATTTGTTTCTTTTTAGTAATAAGTCGCCAAAAAAAGCAGATTTAGAGCCAACAGATAGACAAGATGCGTCTAATGCCGATCTCAAGCAGGTAATAGATAAAAATCTTGATAAAGCCAGGGAAGTGAAAAGATTAGAAGAAGAAAGAGGGCGGCAAGAAAGCAAAATGCTGGATAATTTATTTTAATTTAGGACGTACATTAAAAAAACGCTTTTGCAAAAGATATAATTTTAAGTTCAATCTTGGCTGAGTCGGCAATATTGTATGGCTGTCTGATATAAATAACCTCTTTGGGTGGTTGTTTATTTAGCATGATTATTTAATCAAGATACGCTAGGATTACATTAGGATTTATTGTTGATTTATTACTTAGTCGGTATATAACAATCACTTCATTGTGACTCAATCGAATATGAAAAAAGCTCCTAAATGAAAAAAGGAACAAATCAGCATAAATTTGATTGATAATTTTCGTGAGCAATAATTTACTATCTGGGCTTTAGTTCAATGTGGTAAAAATTTGAATATTTTTTCCCGTTCTTACTGGATATATGAATTAGGTAGCTGCATTCATCCCTTATTTTGACTAGAGCAAATTGCCTGTACACCGGCTGGTTTTCTTTTATGCTGCTAATCATTGGTGGTATGAGCAGGATTTAGCTTGACTGACCATTGAGGATTGTTAATCTTTTAAACTTTAGCTTGAAAACTGCTAATGCGATTATGCTTCCAGTACATCTCAACGATGATTAAAACCTATGATGTTGTCTGGCGCGATTTTTTGCTATAACAATACTATTATTAAAAATAAAAGGCTAAAAAAAACAAATATAAAATATAGCTTAGACGGTATTTTCTATGATCACCAGCTGGTTTGATTCATGCTGGTTTATTGTGGTGCAAGCTAAAGATCTATACATCGTCAAAAGATATCCATTTAATTTCTGTGTTTTGCTTTTTTGAGCATGAATAATCGAGAAAACTTAATATTACTTATTATATCTACTGCGTTAGCTTTTTTGATTAAGGTAAACACAGCTATTAAATCGACCGCGATAGAATTGGTTAGGTATGTATTGAATAGGCGGATCAGCCGCTCTGACTAAAGCGATGGATAGCCATAATCATGTATGGGCTAATTGATTTTTACTAACGATAAATATTGTGTCAATACCATGAACTGTTGATACATGGATGAGGATTGATTTTAATTGTCTATCAAGTAATGGCGATAAATTGATGCAAGTTTGATGGCTTATACTTTGTTTTGGTTTTTTGGCAAGGTGATGAAAGGTCAGATTGCAAATCTGACCTTTTATTATTGACTACAGATAACCCGTTTTGATTTCCCGCCATCCCAAACTCTTGAAACTGATGGCACAAGCTGGGAGATTTTTAATCATTAACTCTGATCCATCTGAGCTATAGACCGTAGGAGCTTCTTTCAGACAGGTTGCCTCTGGCGCCTCTGATCCCGGTACTTTCTGTTGTCCGGATTTTCCAGCGTTCAGATGATTATAATGACTGTTGGTAGCAAGCATGACATTAAATAATCCATCAACACTGATGCTGTTATCGAATGCAGTGTTTTGATATTTAAATGTGATTAGCGGATTATCTGGTTTTAATGCCCCTCCAGATCTGGCATCAAATTGAGTAAGTCGTGATATGACTGAATTACCTTCTTTTCTGACGGTCATGGTACAAGGATCCGGTGGTAAAGACGTTTTCATTCTGCTATAGCTACGTGTGACTACATAGCCGGTAGACAATAATGCATTCACCGGACTAACAACCCGCTCGCCATCCTGATTCAGTTTGAAAAACCAGCCGTTGTATTTGGATGAAGAAAAGGGCAGATTGGTCAGACTACCAGTATCGCCTTCATAGGTCATGGTTTGTTCCAGTAGCTGGCTTTTATCAATCAAAGCTTTAGAAACTCGGGTTTCTATTCGCGGTTGAATGCTTCGCAAATCATAGGCCTCTTCATTTTCATCTTGATTGTCATCAGGAGGGCTACTTGAGCTAATGACTTCCCCGTCGGCCGCAGAAACTGGATTATCAATCACGATACCAGTTTGACCATCCTCATCATTCTCATCGTCTTGAAAAGCGTTACCCAGGTCGTAATCATCGTAAATGCCATAAATCGTTTGCTGACTTTTGTTATGCAAATCTGATTGATAGATGTCACTGCCTGTGCCAAATACCACCACTACTTTATAAGGATTGCGACTGTCACTGTTGTCTTTGGCCGGTTTAAATAAAGTTGGTGCGGTTGTAATCGGACCATCTGCGGTAAATACTTTTTGCACATGCCATTTTTTAGGATCAGGGTTGCGTAGATCAAATCGATACAGATTGCCACCATAATCACCGGCATACACCAGATCTGCCACGCCATCATCGTCTATGTCGTAAACGACCGGACTCGATAATCCACCTTGGGATTTTGCAGCCACTAACTTTCTTATTAAGGTTCCTTTGCTATCTCCAATACGTTGGTAACTATTGATACCAACATCTACGCCCAAAGCATCATAAATATATAAAGCTGATTCATTTTCGATGCCAGGATAATTAAACCCATTATTGATGATGGCAGCCTCACGTAAGTGGTCGCCATAAGTATTGCGAGGAGCATTGGTATCTCGGTTTACTCGAATAATGGCTATGGCTGGTTTGCCTATGGTGTAACCAAATTTATTGTCGCTTCCAGTTGGTGTTTGAAATAAAAATAGTTGTTGATACCAGTCGAAATTATGTAAATTATCCGCGGCAATATTCTTTCCAGTGACTAAGTCCTGACCGCCAACATTCAGCGCAAACGCACCTCGACCTGCCTGACCCATATTTGAAAGCATAAAAATTTGCTGCGATTGATTAGTCATTTTTGGGGTTGCTACGACGGTAAAACCACCATTGAGCAGATAGCGAAATGGATGTTCAAGGTCTTTGCCATAGGCGTTATTAGTTAGGTCTTGGTAATAATGGCTAATCAAATCGGTACCATCAACACTATCACGTTCAAAAGCAATCGGCATGTAATTAAACTTGAGATCATAGGGGTGATTAGGATCATCGCTTGCCGCAAAAACATAGACCATGCCATCATTGGCGGAAGTGATAAGAAATTTTTGTTTGTCATTGACTATTTCACCAATGGCTTGGATTGGATTGTCCAACATGACGCCCATATTGCGGGTATTGCCAAATCCTTCTTTGGAGGTAGGGCGGTAACGATAATCCAACACAAAATCTTTCTGTTTGATACTTTGATCTGGCATAGAACGGCTATACCAGCTTAATAAACCGTTTAGCCACTCAGACTGATTTTTTTGCTCATTGTTGGCTATAGCAAAAGTGGCATTGCTGAAAGCGTCTAAAGAATTAGAATATAAGTAAGATTGTTGCCCGTCATTTAAAACCAGTTTCCTGTGTGAAAAACTCGGTTGTAACTCACAGCTATTTTGATCTGAGCCGGCTTGTTGTTGCGGATAAAAACACAGTTGACTGCTCCAACTGCCGGTTTCAATCTGCGCTTTGATCAGCATATTGTTCGATGCTGTACCAGTTTGACCCATGTTGGGAGAAGTCATTACCACATCGGCATGAGCTGTGGTGGTGTTTATTTTGATGTTTTTAAAAATTCCCTTAAATGTATCTAGCAGTTCCTGACTTGAATTGGCATTGAAAAAATAACGACTTTCAGGATTGGTGACAGGATCATAGTCTGGCTTGGGTGAAGCACCATTTTTCAAATATTCAATAGCTTGCTTTTGATTGTTTGTCAGTCCAATTTTTCCCATACCTGCACCTACGGTGAAGGTCTGTGCTGTCTGAGTAAATCTTTCAGAATGACCGGGTAAATGTGCCAGTGGATCAGGACTGTCCCAAGGCTGACCAGCATCATCAGTGGTTCTGGCTTCAGCGCGACTCACTTTAGCAACCACAGTACTGATATCATTGATAATATCTTGATTATAACTAAATATGCCAAAACTTTTCGTCAATAGCGTATCGGACATATATTGTAATCTGTTTACAAAAGTAGGGCTTTTTCTAACCGTATCGCCGTCAAAATAGCCATCGTAATAGGCATAAGAATCTGGCTTGCGGCCACTAGTGCTGTCAGTCAGAGGCAGAGTCGATGAGGCTAAGCCATCCGATAAAACAATAATATAGGATTTTTGACAACGGTATTTAAGCTTATTGATGACAATATTTCTCGCTACAGCATTAAACCGCTGAGTGGTGTTGGTCCCACCTCCTGGCGTGATGCTGGGAATATTCAATGCGGCATTACCCAGAATGTGGTCTTTGATAAACTGATAATCTAGATCATCCTCAGTGTCATAAAATTTGGAATAGTTAGGTTTGACTGCAGGCCGTCCTTCTGTAGTATTGTAGCGATTCATTAATTGTAGATTAAAATAAAAATCGTAGCGATAAGCATCGACAATACCCGCCAGTACATTTTTAACCGTGTCGATCCTTTTTATAACATTGCCATATTGGTCAACTACATTAGTACAATCTTTATATTCTGTTTGAATGTGTTTTTCTAGAGGATCATTGGCATTATCCTCTGTATCACGAGTTGTGCCAGAGACGGGTATGCCCGGAATTTTATTTTCTTTACCACTCCAAGCACTCCATGTGCCCCATCGGGAACAGAGTTTATTGGCATTTAAAGTAACACAGGCGCGACGACGATACTGACATTCCATGCTCAAGGCATAGTTCATACTGGCTGAGTCATCGATGAGAAAGGTGATATTAGGCTTAATACTGTAAGTAGAAGTAGAGGTTTCTTTGTTTTGCAAAAAAAGCGGAGTTTCTGCAAATAGGTTAAAAGCGCATGCTTCTGCAAGAGCAAAGAAACTGAGAGCACAACCGAGGGTAAACTTCAAGTGTTGTCTGATCCTGGAATGATGGTGTCGGTGTTGAATTTCTACCAGTTTAGTTATGGCAGATTTGATGCAGGTTATTTTCATATCTATTAACTAAATACCAACATTAAATAAGGTAATATGTTTAAAATTATCTAAAGTTATCCTAATTGTAATTAATTTTATTATGCAATATCAAATATTATCTTAAGTTATAATAAATAGAGATTTGTTTTAAATGCTAATTATTTATCTATAATTGATATTAAATAGTTAAAATATGCCTAAAATATAAAATTTCTTGCATATTTATTGAATTTCGATGTTGATTGTCGATGTAGTATGTGAATGATCTTAATTTAGATAATAATTAATTATAGAATAATGACTTGATAAATTTGGTCTGCAATTGGCATGCAGCTTTCAAGCTTTTTAGTCAGTGAGCAAGTCATGACAAATTATTAGGGCTAAATAACCTTCAACTTTAATTGTTATGAATTTGTTACCATCTATTCTAATTTAGATAATTTGCAAAATTAAATATGGCTTCAGACTGGTCAATACTTTCTGTTTCTGGTCTTGATACTATAACCATTGTGGCAGCAAGAATTGGCAGTGGGCACAGCAATTAGCTAAAGCTAGTGGGGTATGCAGATGTGATTAATGAAGATAAAAGATGATGCCATCGCTGGTGATACAGATCCAAAGGTCAGATATGAATCTGACCTTTGATGATAGGATGGCCTTATTAGCGATGATAACTTCGTTTGATTTCTCGCCGTGAAAGTACTTTGAAACTGATGGGGCACTTGGGTACATTTAAAATGAGGCTACTGCCATCGGTTGTTGCCGCAGTAATGCGTGCCCGGGTGCAATCGCTGGGTAAATTTTTCTTCGGACCCAAGGGTGGTAGAGTCATCGAGCCACCAATGTCACTGCTTTGATAACCGCTGATGGTTAAGGCAAAGGGACCATAAGTATAATTTCCGCTGCCTATAGGTGTGTTTTGATCAAAGATAAAATGCGGATCCTTTTCTGTTAATCCACCGCCGTTCAATACGTTATACTGTATTTTTCCGGTCGTCACGCTATTATATTGGTTTAATTTAGTGGGTTTGCACGGGTCGGCCATTGGCTCGTCTTTAGTTACGCTATACATTCGGCTTAATACGATCCCAGCATAAGAGACGAGGATAGGTTTGCTGACGACACGTTCGCCTTCTACGCTAGATAGATTAAAATACCAACCTTTATGAATTGCAGGTTGTAGCTGATATTGCGTTAATTGGCGATAATTTTTATTGTAGGTAAATTGTTGTTGCAAAAGTTGATCCTGGGTTATGGTTTCTACCATTTCACTATCTAAATCATCGTAAATTCCATATACCGTCTGCTGGTCTTTATTGTTGAGATCGTTTTGATAGATGTCGCTACCGGTGCCAAAGGTGACCAGTGCTTTGATATTGCTTTGCGTTGCTGTGGCTTGCTGAGCGTCTTTGTTGGTCAGATAAACAGCAGGGGCAGCTGTAATGGGACCATGAGCTTTAAATAAGCGATAAACTTTCCAATCTGCCGGATTAGGAGCGCGTAAATCAAAACGATATAAATTACCGCTGTAATCTCCAGCATAAACGATATCGGCTACACCATCTCCGTCTATATCGATGACAGTTGGACTGGAGAGTCCGCCACTGCCATAGGGTGCAACCAATTTAGCAATCAGTTCTCCTTTTTTATATCCCGTAGCTATGTGTGCTTCAGTACCGGTGTCCAGACCCAGAATATCATAAATATATAAGGCAGATTCCGGTGAGGGTTTGGCTACAATATCTTGGCTTAACGAGGAAGAATAGTTGTAACCGTTACTGATAAATGCGGCCTGACGGATATGATCAGTAATTGAATCTTTGGAGGCTTGTGCACTACTATTCACGCGTAGGCGGGCACTAGCTGGAGTTCCAATGGTGTAACCAAACTGATTGTTGCTACCTGTGGGTGTTTGGAACAGAAAAACATCCTGATACCAATTGGGATTTTGCATATTATCTGCAGCGATCGGCTTACCACTTAGGATGTCATGACCACCAATATTGATGGCAAATGCACCTCTTCCTGCCTGACCTAACGTTGACACCATGAATATTTGTTGTGGTTTACCGTTGCTTCCATCGGTTTGTTGCACCACCATGCCACCATTAAGCATAAAACGGTGTGGGGTATGTTCATTTCTGCCATAGTTATTTTGCGTCAGGTCTTTGAGATAATGGGCGAGTAAATCCGAGCCATCATTACTTTGTCTCTCAATCCCCAGGGGCATAAAATTAAATTTCAAATCATAGGGTTTTTTGGCATTGCTACTAGATAGGAATACATACACCATGCCATCATTAGCAGAAGTTAATAAGTACTTCTGGTGGTTATGCGCAGCTTGACCAATGGTAATTACTGGATTATCAATAATATCGCCCAATTCGTGTGAAGTGCCATAATTGTTGATGGTGTTACGCTGCCGATAATCTAAACTATATTCTGGTCGTTTGATTTTACTATCCGATTGAGTGCGACCAAACCAGGCCAGCAAACCATCACGCCATTCATTCTGGTTATGGCTATTGTTGGGTATTTTAAACAGATCGTTATGAAAGCCTGTCATCGCCGCATGATATAGATGAGTAGTTTGACCATCATGAATTAATAACTTGCGATTGTGATAGGAAGGCTGCTTATTGCAGTTGTCAGGCTGATTGCGTTTTTCGTTTAAATCATTGATACAGATTTTACTGCTCCATGTACCGGATTCAACTTTAGCGGTAATGCTGACATCGTTGGTCAATGTATTTGAAATCGCCACTGTTGGCGCAATAGTGGTGGATTGTATGGTGGCAGACGAAATCTCGCTTTTAATGGTTTTAAAAATTTTATCAAAAGCGCTAATGATTTCACTGCGTGAGTTAGCATTAAAAAACCGTCCGTCAGGATTTGAAGTAGGGTGATATTCACCACTGGGTGTGGCTGCATTTTCTAAATAAGGAATGGCGATTTTGGCTTCATTGGTGGCTCTTTGACCTAATCCCACGCCAATAGTAAAAGTTTGCGCCGTTTGGCGAAAGCGTTTTTTGGTTGCCGGATCAACTTCATTCCAAGGTTGCCCAGCTTCATCAACACTGCGTTTCGTTAGGCTGGAACTGATCGATTTCCCACTGGCACTATAATAATCTTGTTTATAAATGTAGTTACCAAAATTAAAGTTATTCAATCGGTCTGTGTAATATTTAAGGCGCAAAGGTTTGTTGATATTATGATTTTTAGTTAAAAATGCCAATCGATCAGTTTCCGTTTTGTAATCACGGTCAAAATAGGCATCAAAACGGGCATCTTTGCCTTTAAAGTTTTTATCCGATATGGCGTAGGTATTATCAGCTTCGCCATCACTTAAGACGATAACGTAGGATTTCTGACAACGATATTTAAGTTTGTTGATAACTAAATTACGTGCTATCACTGGAAACTGACGAGTGGTCGGGGTATCACAAGGTGTTTCCAGTTTTTTTATGCTTTCGAGCATGTTGCGGTAATTTTCCGGCTTAGAAGTATCATAAAACTGGTTGTATTTTTTTTGGTCACCTGTTCCGCACATTGGGCGAAATGCAAAGTACATGTCATTATGATAGTTAGTAATGATGTCTGTCAGCACTTCTTTGACCGAGTCTATTCGGCGGTAGGTTGTACAGCTATAACGAACATCTTGTGTATTTTTGGGAATGACATCAAAGCCATACTGGTAAGATCCAAAAGGTTCCCATTTTCCACCACTCCCGCTGGCATTCGGTATCCAATGGCTTACTCGGCATTTATAGGTCATGGGCACAATGTTCATGGACATACTGCCCGAGTCATCGATGTATAAAGTGATATTAGGTTTTACACTATAGGCAGAAAAAGTGGTTGCTTTACTTTGTAAGTGCAGGGGGATATCGGCAAAGAGATCAGCTTTTGCCAACACCGGGTCGACAAACATCAGATTTAGGCACATGAGAAAAAGATAAGGTAATCTTTTGCTTAGATGATCAAAAGAGTATTCGGATACGGTTCGAATCTGCGAAAAGTGATTCATTATGCACCTGTGTTGATATAGGTAAATGAGGATAGCAATTGAAAATGTTGCGGGCAGCTTTATTCGGCTTTCAAAAATATCTAAAATTATTGAGGTTTATAAATATAATTCATTGTTTTATAATTAATAATTAGATTTCTGCGATGGATGGAACAGGCAGAAATCATTAAAAAAAATTTTGCTACTCCAATTGATGGTTTATCATTAGGCAATATTTATTTACTGGAAAGATGAATAGATATAATTATTTTAATAAATTTTGAAGAGATTAAAGTTTGCTTACTTGATAATTAATGTAAATAAAAGTTTGATATTTTATATTAATGTAATATAAATATTTAAATATATATTTCAATTTTTATAATATTTTTAATTTAATGTTCTATAAATATTTATTATGACTTAAATTTATTTTCAGGTAATAAACTCATTTTCTAGAATTAAATACCATTAAATATAAAATTTATGTTTGTTTATGCTAATCTATGTAGGTTAATTATATTTATTGGCATATTGAACAGTGAACTTATATATCTCGTTCAATCTTTCGCTTGATTTGATAGTTAAACAATAGACAATAATTGATTAAGCAATAATTTATCTATTTGGCTGAAACAATATAGAAGTGCTAGGTGGCTAACATGAATATTCCTTATGGATATTATACGATTGTAATTTTTATAATATCCTTTATAAACATTTGGTTGTAGCAATTTTGTCAATATTTCTAAAAAAGGACTTGCTGTAACTATCTCGGTGTGGTTAAATACGCGCCTCGATAACGAGGGGTGATTAGCTCAGTTGGTAGAGCGTCTGCCTTACAAGCAGAATGTCGGCGGTTCGACTCCGTCATCACCCACCAGTTTTCAATTTTATGCATAGCATAGAATATGCGCGGTGGTAGCTCAGTTGGTTAGAGTACCGGCCTGTCACGCCGGGGGTCGCGGGTTCGAGCCCCGTCCGCCGCGCCACATCTTCTAGTAGTTCAAAATTGGGTGATTAGCTCAGTTGGTAGAGCGTCTGCCTTACAAGCAGAATGTCGGCGGTTCGACTCCGTCATCACCCACCACATACCTTCATTCTTCTTCTTTTAATTAAGCCAAAATACCAATTTGTCGTATTATTTTCAATGACTTAGCGCTATAGGCTTAAAAATTATAAAGTCTAAACAGAACCTCAAAGAAATCAGCTTCAAATCACCGTACCCGATTTCTTAACTGTGTTTCATGTAACAAAACAGCCTCGTAATGCTCAAAGAAGCTACGAGACTGTCAACATCATAATGAGAATATATTCTTAAGTTAGTATCAGCATAGAAGCGGTTAAAATTATAATATTCATTATGCATATAATTAACACCGGAATATACATGAATTTCAACCAGGTACTGTAATTCACTTTTGATAGCTGCAATCCGCCCATAACCACCCCAGAAGTAGGGGTGATTAAATTAATCAAACCACTGCCTGCAACAAAAATCATTATCATAATATTGGGATCCATTCCTAATTTGGCTGTTAAGGGTCCTAAGATAGGAATAGAGACAAAAGCTAAGGCAGAAGTGGATGGAATTAAGAAAGACAATCCAAGATAGATGAAATAGGCTACCGGCACGAAAACCAGTGGAGACAAGCCTTTGAGTAAACTCTGGGCTTTATCTAAAATAAATAAGTCTAAATGAGTTTCACCCATTAATACTGAAATGGAGCGAGCTACCACAATTATCAATACCACCGATAAAATATCGCAGGCACCAGCGATAAAAAAATCAATAATTTCTTTTTCTAACATCTTTGCAATAATGCCGATGACCACCGCCATAATCAAAAACCACATGGCAAGATCACCGAAGGTCCATTCACCAAAATGATGATCAGTCAGAAATGACGTCCAACTATCGAATAGAGTAACTTTAAATTCTCCCCATGGAATTAATGAAAAAATCATGATCAGAAATGTAAATGCAAATAACAGCAAAATGATTTTTTCCCGTCGGCCAAAATTTAACTGCGCAGAATTATCAGCTTTGAAATATAAATTCATGTCTGCTTGTTCAGAAGACGATAGCAAAGTAAATGCTTTATCTTGCTTGAGCTTTTTTGCATATCTCATCACATACCAAATACAAAAAGCCAGCGTTGACAACCACAAAATGGAGCCTACGGTAATAATGGTTGCTTGATTGGGGTGATAACCGACGCCACGCAGGGCATCTGTGGCGACTCCAGTTGCAAAAGGATTGACAGTTGATCCCAACACCCCGGCACCAGCGCCTAATAATATGACGCCGACGGCAACCAAAGTATCAAAGCCAGCTGCGACCAACGTTGCTGTGATAAGAACATAGAAAGCGATGGTTTCTTCTGCCATGCCATACACGGTGCCGCCAACTGAAAACAAAAACATCAGCAAAGGTATTAACATGAGTTCTTTGCCTTTCAGTTTTTTAACTAAAGCGGCAATACCGGCTTCTAATGAATTGGTTTTCATCGCTACATTGATAAAACCGCCCAATATCAAAATAAATACGGCAATATTTATTGAGTTTTGGAAGGATTTAAACGGTGCCATCACTAATGTACTGAGCGATGGCGCGATGACGCTGGAGACGACTTCATTGCTTTCTGGTAAGGTTACCGGAGTGAAGTTATGACCAGCCAAGAAGATTGATATCAGCCACAAAAGGAATAAAATAATAAATAAAATACTGAATGCTGATAATGATTTTTTGTTCTTTTTTTCTGATGGCGCTTTATGTTCAGTTTGCATTTTACGCATCCTTAAAAAAAGGTATCGTATTGATTAGATACGATACCTTGGGTGATTCATTTAGTAATAAGTGAGTTCGCTCGAACAGGATGTATTTATTTTTGTACCGGCAAGTCCTTTAACGATATCCCCGATATCCGCCAGAGATCCGATCACAGCTGACTTACCCGGATTTTGGCGGGCAAAATTGATGGCTGCCTGAACTTTGGGTCCCATCGATCCAGCAGCAAAGCCCATTTTATCGAGTGTATCAGGATGCGCTTCTTTAATTGCTTGCTGATTGGGCTTATTCCAGTTGACAAAGGTAGCTGATACATCTGTCGCAATAATGAACAGATCTGCATCGATTTGTTCGGCTAAGACAGCTGAACACAGATCTTTGTCAATAACAGCTTCTACTCCTTTCAAACTACCATCATCATCATAAAATGTCGGTATCCCACCGCCGCCAGCACAAATCACCACCGTACCTTTATCTAACAACCATTTAACCGGTCGAATTTCAAAAATCCGTTTTGGGGTAGGGCTAGGGACAACACGTCTGTATTGATCATTATCTGGGGCAATGGTCCAGTTTCGTTCTTTGGCGAGCTTTTCTGCTTCTTCTTGAGTGTAAACCGGTCCAATGGGTTTGGTTGGCTGTTGAAATGCCGGATCATTCTTATCCACTTCCACTTGTGATAATAAGGTAGCTAACGGCGTTTCTAAAGGCAGCAAATTTCCCAGTTCTTGCATAATCATATAACCGATCATGCCGACTGATTCGGCTCCAAGTACATCTAACGGATAGGGAGGTACACCTGTATAGGACAGTGACTGTAAGGCAATTAATCCTACCTGTGGACCATTACCATGCGCGATAACTAATTGGTTACCTGGGTAAATTTTGGCAATTTGCTGACAAGCAATTTTGGTATTTTGGCGTTGATTTTCTGCCGTTAATGGTTCTCCACGGCGCAATAATGCATTACCGCCTAATGCAATGACGATTCTCATATTTATTCCAGTTGGTTAGATTTAGATTAGGCTAGAGACAATGACTGCCTTAATGGTGTGCATTCTGTTTTCTGCTTGTTCGAATGCAATATTGATAGGAGATTCAAAGATCTCTTCAGTCACTTCGATCCCATTCTGAAATTGAGGGTATTGCTGTGCTATTTCTCTACCTACAGTGGTTTCTGAATTATGAAAAGCAGGTAAACAGTGCATGAACTTAACGTGAGGATTACCAGTGGCGGCAATCAATTCTTGATTTACTTGATAGGGTGTCAACTCATCGATTCGTGCACCCCATGATTCGATTGGTTCACCCATAGAAACCCATACGTCAGTATGAATAAAATCCACCCCTTTAACCGCTTGCTTAACGTCATCGGTAACCATGATTCGTGCGCCACTTTGTCGAGCAAATTGTTCACACAGTGCGACCAGATTAGGTTCAGGTAACAACGACTTGGGACCAGAAATACGCACATCCATACCTAATTTAGCCCCGATCAACAATAATGAGTTACCCATATTGTTACGAGCATCACCGACATAGGCATATTTGATTTCGTTTAATGGTTTACCGTTGGCGTATTCTTGCATGGTCAACACATCTGCAAGCATTTGCGTCGGATGAAATTCATCGGTTAAACCATTCCAAACAGGTACGCCGGCATAGTCTGCTAATTCTTGCACGATAGATTGTTGATAACCGCGGTATTCAATGCCATCATACATACGCCCAAGAACACGAGCAGTATCTTTCATGCTTTCCTTATGGCCAATTTGAGATCCGCTTGAACCAATATAAGTGACATTGGCACCTTGATCGTGCGCAGCTACTTCAAAAGCACAACGGGTGCGTGTAGAGGTTTTTTCGAAAATCAAAGCAATATTTTTACCTTTTAATAATTGCTTTTCAGTACCAGCATATTTAGCTCTTTTTAGATCACGTGCCAGATCGATCAGATAGTGAATTTCTCGTTCAGAATGATGAACCAAGCTCAGCAGATGACGATTTTTCATGTTGAAAGCCATAATATATATCCTTTGTTATTGATTAATTAATTGCATCACGACTAATAGGACAAGTCATACAATGGCCACCACCGCGACCACGCCCTAATTCACCAGCATCCACTTCAAGCACTTCAACACCGTGATCTCGCATAATGTTATTGGTATAAATATCGCGGTCATAAGCGATACAGATGCGACGATCTAACATGATGACGTTATTGGCATCATCCCATTGTTCTCGTTGTGCTTGAAAACTATCCCCGCCTGTTTGAATACGGGTTACTTGAGATCCTGATATCTTGCCCATCGCTTCAGCAACCACATCGACAAAATGCTGATCTTTATGTTCTTCAATAGTGATCTCTTCTTCGCCATTTTTTATATACAAGCTATAGCATTTAATCTGATCCACCACTTCCGGGAAAACCGAGAATAAATCATAGTCCAACATCGAAAATACGGTATCTAAGTGCATTGCCGCTCTGGATTTAGGCATCTGGCAAGCGATTACTCTGGTTGCTCCGTTCTCTTTTCCGCAAATACTCTTGGCTAACTGCGAGACTGCTTGAGGATTTGTTCGTTCCCCCATACCGATTAAAACCACCCCATTACCAATAGGCATGACATCTCCGCCTTCAATAGATAAAGAGCCCGTATTTTCGTCAGTGTCTCCCCACCAGATTTTGGCTTTGCCGGCAAAATAGGAATGGAATTTATAAATGGCTCTCATAATCAGCGTTTCCGGACGGCGAGCGTTCCAATACATCGGATTTAAATTGACACCACCATAAATCCAGCAGCTTGGATCACGTTGGAAAAGCGCATTGGGAATTGGCGGGATTAAAAAATCATCCTCACACATATAGTTGAACATCAGATCAATGTTCGATTTGAAGGGTAAATCTCCCTTGGTGATACCGCCAAAGAGATAAGTAGATAATGCTGGGGCGGGTAATTCATTTAACCATGCATAAACATCGTTGAGCATATGTGTTCCGATATTTTGCGGAACCAGCAGACGATCAAGAATCCAATTTCGATGTTCTTTATTTTCTAATACTTGTTTCAGTGCATCATTCGCATCGATAACGTGGATACCACGATCTGTCATAATTTTGACGAAATTATCATGATCACGTTGAGCCTTTTCAACCCAAATAACATCATCAAACAAAAGTTGGTGGCAATTTGAAGGAGTCAGTCTGCTATGAGCTAAATTAGGACGGCATACCATCACACTTCGTAATTTACCGCATTCTGAGTTCACACCGAATTTTTCTGACATTATTATTATCCTTAAATTATTGTTTAATATGAAACCTCCGTCGCGTGGTAATTATGTCGGTAAAGCGTTGAAATTTAATTTTTTAAACTATCTAGATGGTATATATTTTGCAATTTAATTTCAGAGAATTTCTGATTGCTGAAATCGGATATTAATTTTAAATTTCGAGCTAAATTGTGCTGAAAATAAGTTGATAATTCTGTTTTTTTACACCACAATTATTTTAATTTGATAAATAAATTAGCTGAATATCATGTTTGAACCAGTTTGCAATACAGTGACTTTCCAGTTTCAGTTTAAGCATCAGCAATCTGATAAACAGTTTTTTTAAGCTGGTTATAACTGGTCATGCATGCTAGGGCACAGTACTAAATTCGATCACCTCTAGCTGTATCGCAATAAATAAAGCATTTATCCATCCTAAGATTAAATAAAACAAAAGGATATATATAACGTTTACTAAAGCCAATATGCCATTTGCATAAAATAAAATATAACTTCATTAATCTGAACTATTGTCCATATAAGGTACAAGCAAAATGATACCGATCAAATAAATAACCTAAACAAGCGACATCATTTCCTTTGTAACTGCAATATTAACAATGGGGTATTAACAATGAAACTGGATAACATTGATAAGAGAATATTAAGAACACTACAGCGGGAAGGAAATATCCAAAATAACGAACTGGCCAAAAAAGTGGGTTTATCACCTTCCCCTTGTTTGCGCCGGGTGAAAATACTCGAAGAATCCGGTTTTATTAAACAATACGTAGCATTACTCGACAAAAAAGCCATCAACAAACAATTGATCGTTTATGTCAGAATAAAAGTTGATATATTTAATAACAGCTCGGCTGCCATTGAAAGATTTATCTACGAAGTGAAATTATTGTCACAAATACAAGAGTGTTACGTGATGGCTGGAGAAAATGACTTTTTACTTCGAGTCATCTGTGAAGATTTAGAAGAATACCGAAATTTTCAGGTGCATACCTTAGCTCTATTACCTGGTGTTTGTAGTATTCGAACGGAAATACCTTTGCAAGTAGTTAAATGGACAACAGAAATCGATATTTGAATCCCAATAAAAATAAAGCCTGAAGATTCAGGCTTTTCATCAGTTACATTTTATCTAAAACTTCCAGTCCCAACATATTCATACCCAGTTTTAACGTTTTGGCCGTTAATCTAGCTATTTGTAGTCGACTTTTTCTAATGTCATTTTGTGCTTTCAATATTGGAAATTTCTCATAAAACTTCGAAAACTGCGTAGCAAGTTGAAATAAATAGTTAGCCAAATAGTGTGGCATACAATCTTTGGCTACCGATAGAATAATATCTTCAAATTGCAGTAATAAGCACAAAAGATTTTGTTCTTCTTTTTCATGCGCATAAATTCGGCTATCTAGATCGGATTCCAGCGTTTGGCCGCCCTTGAGCAACAGACTATGAATACGCGTATAGGCGTATTGCAAATACGGTGCGGTATTGCCTTCAAAAGACAGCATGCTTTCCCAGTTAAAAACATAATCACTGGTTCGATTTTTGGATAAATCGGCATATTTGATTGAAGAGATGCCGATGGCGTGAGAAATAGTCTTGATTTCTTCTGCGGTCAAATCAGAATTTTTGGCACAGACCAATTCTTTGGCACGTTGAATTGCTTCATTTAACAAATCAATCAATTTTACCGTGTTACCCTCACGGGTTTTGAATGGTTTGCCATCTTTGCCCATCATCGTACCAAAAGCAACATGTTCTAAGCTAACCTCTTCAGGAGCGAAGCCAGCTTGGCGTGCAGTAGTAAATAATTCCTTAAAGTGTAAGCTCTGACGTACATCAACCACGTATAAAATTCGATCCGCTTTCAATTGTCTGACACGATAGCGTATACAAGCCAGATCAGTAGTAGAATAGAGAAAACCACCATCGCTTTTTTGAATAATGAAGGGCGTTGGCTGACCGTTTTTATCACGAATTTCATCCAGAAATACCACCTTTGCGCCATCACTATCTACGGCAATACCTTGTTGTATGAGTTCATCCACAGTGGTCTGTAAATCATCATTATAGCTAGATTCACCTTGCAAATTACTCGCATCAACCAATAAACCCAGTTTTTGGTACACTTCAAGGCAATGCTTTTGTGATACTTGGACAAAACGGCGCCACAGTGCCAATACCTTTTCATCTCCTTTTTGTAATAGCACAACATAGCTTCTGGCCGTATTAGCAAATTCTTCCGATTCTTCAAAACGTTTTTTGGCATTGCGATAAAATCCCTCCAGATCAGCCAAAGCAACCTGACTTTGTCCGACCTTTTCCGTTTCAACCATATAAGTAATTAACATGCCAAACTGAGTGCCCCAATCACCAACATGATCCTGACTAAACGCATCGTGACCCAAAAATCTTAAAACCCTATTTAAAGCATCACCGATTATGCTGGCGCGTAGGTGGCCTACATGCATCTCCTTGGCTAAATTCGCAGAGGGGTAATCAATCGGTATGATTTGTCGAGATTGTTTAGCTATCCCCAATCGATCATCCTGTAAAATATCCAAAGCTTGCTGGCTAAGAAATTCCCCCGACAGAACAATATTGATGAAGCCAGCGCCGACGATCTCAATAGCATTAACCATGCCGGCATCTTTTAAGGGCATAAGATGGCTGACTATTCTTTCAGCTAATACTCTTGGATTGGTTTTTAACGCCTTTGCCGCCCCCATGGCGCCATTAATTTGATAATGTCCAAATTCTGCTTTTGATGCTGGGTATAACAGCGTCGGAAAGTCGGCTAAATCACAACTTTTAAAAGCATTAATGACATAACTATTTAACAATTTGTGTAATTGCATGACACAGCCCCTAATTATTTTATTTATATGACTATGTATAGCATGAGTTGATTGCTAATAAATTCTAATTATTTTTGATATTTTGCTATTCGATTGCTGAATGTCAAAGATATTCCACTTGTAGGAAAAAGGTCTTGCTTGGTTGAAGTTGATTGATGCTGGTTATGATCGATGAAATGATTCTCAGGGAAACTACTCGGAGAGCAAAATAATCTCAATTTTGACATTAGCGTTTACATGAAAGCAACTAGCAGCATTAAAAATCGCGAAAAAATTAAAGAAAGTGAACCATCTTGATGAAGGATGTAGAAATAAAAAAAGATATCTTAAGTATTTAAGATATCTTTTAATATTCGTGGTGCGGATAAAGAGACTCGAACTCTTACACCTTTCGGCGCCAGAACCTAAATCTGGTGCGTCTACCAATTTCGCCATATCCGCATTTCAATTCGGCTTGAATTGAAGAACATGGATTATAGAGTAATTTAAGATGGCTGCCAAGAAAAATTTATAGGCTTGGCAGCATATCATTGAAATTAAGCTTATTACTCTTTAACTTAATCCGGCTCAGTTTCCAAGCGAAGATTACATCATATCTAATGTATCAATTCCCAACAGATCCAAACCATGTTTTAAAGTAAGACCGGTTAAGCGCGTTAGTTGCAAGCGACTGGCTCGTACCTGTTCGTCTGCTTTCAGAATAGGGCATGCTTCATAGAAGCGACTGAAAAGAGTGGCTAGCTGATACAGATAGTTGGCCAGATAATGCGGGTATGAAGTATCGGCGGTGTTATTCAGCACATCCTCGAATTTGAGTAATTCCAGCGCCAATTGATGCTCAAGCGGTGCAGTAATACTAATATCAGCACCTTGATCCCATGCACCAGCTTTGCGAAAGACGCTTTGTACACGGGTATAAGCATATTGCAGATAGGGGGCGGTATTACCTTCAAACGACAGCATGCTGTCCCAATCAAATATATAGTCACTGGTACGATTTTTACTCAAATCGGCATATTTAACGGCACCAATGCCAACTACATGACCTATGTGACTGATCTCTTCATCACTAAGATCGGGATTTTTGCTGGCAACTAAAGATTTTGCCCGAACAATGGCTTCATTCAAGAGATCCATTAATTTAATGGTGTCACCACTGCGGGTTTTGAAGGGTTTACCATCTTTACCCATCATGGTGCCAAAAGCGATGTGTTCTGCAACCACATTATCCGGTAGCCATCCAGCTTGACGGGCAATAGTAAACAGCTCATTAAAATGCAAACTTTGTCTGGCATCAACCACATACATCAGCCGATTGCCATGCAACGTATTGATGCGGTAGCGCAGGCAAGCTAAATCAGTGCTGGCGTAAAGAAAACCGCCATCTTTTTTCTGAATAACGAATGCAGCCGGTTCGCCATCCGGATTCTTAAATTCATCCAGAAAAACGACTTTGGCACCATCGCTATCCACAGCAATGCCTTTAGCCATTAATTCGTCAACAGTGGGTTGTAACTGGTCATTATAGAAAGATTCTCCAGTCACATCGGCGGGTGACAATTTCAAACCCAAAAGCTGATAGACAGATTGCGCATGCTGCAAAGATGTGGTGACGAATTGTTGCCATAGTTGCAATACACTTGGATCACCACCTTGTAATTTGACTACATATTCGCGGGCAGTATCGGCAAATTTTTCATCTTCATCAAAACGTTTTTTGGCATCGCGGTAGAACCGTTCCAAATCAGTCAGTTCCAAGTCTGCTCGACCATTCTGATTTTGTTCATATAAATAGGCTACCAGCATGCCAAACTGAGTACCCCAATCGCCAACGTGATTCTGAGCTATCACTTGGTGACCAAGAAAAGACAAAATACGATTCAAACTGTCCCCGATAATACTGGAGCGCAGGTGACCAACATGCATTTCTTTGGCCAAGTTGGGGGAAGAGTAATCGATAATCGCGGTTTTAGGCTCTGCGGTGCGATTTACCCCCAAATGTTCATCCTGTAAGGCTGCTTGGAGGTGCTGAGCCAGCATTTCACTATGTAAGCGCAGATTAATAAAACCTGGACCCGCTACTTCAGCAGAGGCAATGATGCTATTGTTGGCTAATGAGAGGGCAATTTTCTGTGCTAATTCACGCGGATTTTGCTGGCTTTTTTTGGCAGCAGGCATGACGCCATTAATCTGATAATCACCAAAATCATGATTTTTAGCTACTTGCAAAATAATTGGACAGTCTTGCAGCCCATTAGATGCAAATGCTTTTTCAACTTCGGTCGCAACAAGTTGGTGTAGTTTCATTATTGTATACTGATTAAAATAATTGCCAATTTTCGCATAAATCAGCTCAGACCGCATTAATTCGACCATCACTACCTGATGATATAGCGCATAAAGTGCCTGATATTGAATATTTGTAAAAATAAAACCTAAATGTGCCAACCCTCATTCTGCTAAGCTGATTTATACTGAATAAACACCTATTCTTGATTCATTATTCCATTGAACATATCAGTTCATCATATAGTTATAGAGTTGAAAAAACCAATTTTAATTGATTTACCTATTGAATTTTCAGGAAATTTAAATAGCTTTGATTTTTAATTTACAGACAAAATTCCAAATATTCTTCAAGCTTAAATTGCAGCATTTGTTAAGTTTTTCCTCAATTTCACAAAGCTGAATCCATGAAATTCAGGTTATGGCATTAAGGAAAGCGACGATTGAAAATTAATGCATGACATGAATTGGATTACTACGGATTTGGCAATAAATACTTTAACATAGCAGAGTCGCAACTTTACTCAACCAATCCGATAAAAAGCCAGACTACCGAGCAAATTTGGCCACAAACCAATGCGGCGATTGCCGCTCATGACCGCGCGTTCATTGATGACGAGATGATTATCAGCACATAATTGTTCAAAATCCTGTAATGTGCACCAATGAATATTAGGAGTGTTATACCATTGATAAGGCATACGTTCAGAAACCGGCATATGTCCACCAAAGCAGATCTGTAAACGGTTGCGCCAATAGCCAAAATTAGGAAAGGTGACAATGGCCTCTTTGGCCACACGCTTCATTTCACACAATATCTGTTCAGTATTTTGCATCGATTGAATCGTTTGGCTCAAAACAATGACATCAAAACTGTGATCATTAAAATGGAGCAAACCGGCCTCTAGATCAGCTTGAATAACATTTATTCCTCGCTGCATGGCAGCCAGAACGTATTCGGTATCAATTTCCAGTCCATAGCCTTGGCAGTTTTTATATTTCATCAATGCGGCTAACAATGAGCCATCGGCACAGCCCAAATCAAGCACACTGCTTTCAGGCTGTATCCAGTCAAAGATAAGCTGCAGATCACTGCGTAACGATGGTAGTGCTGAAATGGTGTTCATACCAGCTCCTGTGCTATACGATTAAAATAAATGCGAATGGCGCTTTGATAATGTGGATCGTCCATTAAAAAAGCATCATGACCATTGGCCGATTCCAAAGCAATATACTGCACTGGCTTGTTGGCTGCCACCAAGGCATCAAGAAGTTCACGAGATCTTTGAGGAGAAAAACGCCAGTCACTGCTAAAACTGGCAATAAAAGTTTTAGCTTGAATCTGCTCAACGGCTTTAACTAAATCGCCATCATAATCACGCGCAGGATCGAAGTAGTCCAAAGCCTTCGTCATTAGTAAGTAACTGTTGGCATCAAAAGCATCGGCAAATTTCTCACCTTGATAGCGTAAATAAGATTCAACGGCAAACTCGCTATTGTAATCATATTGGTATTGATCCTGCTGCATCTGACGACCAAATTTTTTTCCTAAACCATCTTCAGCCAAATACGTGATGTGCCCCATCATTCGGGCTATTCTTAAACCACGTCGAGGCAGAAGATTTTGCCGCTGATAATGTCCCTGACAAAAATCAGGATCAGTTAAAATAGCCTGACGAGCTACATCATTGAAGGCTATATTCTGAGTAGATAATTTAGGCGCAGAGGCAATAATTAAGGCATGTCGTAACTTTTCTGGCTGATCGATTGCCCATTGCAAAGCCTGCATGCCACCTAAGCTACCGCCCATTACTGCCGCCCATTGTTTAATCCCTAATCGGTCAGCCAACATAAGCTGACTATTAACCCAGTCTTTAACCGTTACTAAGGGAAAGTTGGCTCCATACGGTTGCTTAGTTTGCGGATCGATGCTTAATGGTCCACTGCTGCCATGGCAGCCACCCAAGTTATTTAAGCCAACCACAAAAAACTGATCGGTGTCCACAGGTTTACCAGGTCCTACCATATTATCCCACCAGCCAGGGTACTTATCGGTATGGCTGTGATAACCGGCTACGTGATGATTGCCGGAAAGGGCGTGGCAGATCAACAGCGCATTATTTTTTTTGGCGTTAAGCGTGCCATAGGTTTCCACCATCAATTCGAATTGAGGTAAAGTTTGACCATTCTGAAGCTTTAACGGGGTATCAAAAGTGTATTTTTGCGGAGTGACGATACCTACACTATTTATTGCATATCTATCTGGTTTTTCTTTTTCAATACGCATAATGGATTTTCGGCAATGGAAGAAGAATAAATAGTATAGTCCATAGATCAAGTTTTCGGTTCATCAAAACCAAAATTTTTTTTATCCCTTAAATAACCCTCTACAAGAATTAAATTTACATAAAGACCGATAGGCTGAAGAATAAAACAAATATAAATACTGCACTTTTCTCATTCGGATTTGTCATAAAAAAGTGCTAATTGATCCCTCATTAACATGATTTTTGATCTACCAAATTTGTTTTTAAGAATGTTGGTTTTCAAGGCAATTTATAGAAAAAGCATTAAATAGCATCAATTGCATTACGATAATTTCATGATTTTAAATATGCCTAACAGATTATTTGCCATTATTATCTGTGTTAGCAATGTTTATTTGGCATGATTTTATTGAGTTACCAATTTTATTCGAGCAGGTTTTTCTCATTTAATATCTTAAATGATTGATTCTGCAAAGTAACTCTGGCTACTGTGTTACTTTTTAATTGATTTTAGCATTGCGATAATCATTTTTATAATAGCTCATAATCATAGTTATAAAATAATAAACATCAATAAAACAGCATTTCAATCAAAAAAATGAATGATGAAATATTTGATCAAATTAAGCAAATATTATAATTATCTCTGTAAGTGCAGGTGTTATAGCCATTATTCTCGTTTTAAAATTATATAATTATTATTATTTTAAGTTATTCAAATCAAAAAATATAAAGCATAAAACTTTTTTAAATATTATTTACCAATAAGAATTTTTATTTATTTTAACATCGTTTCTATATGAGAGATATCCAAATAAATAGAAATTCATTGTTGCAAACCTATTTGAGTCAAATAGCAAAAAAGCTTATGATAATTAGCCTAGAATTTTGCATCACTAGAAATCCTTGAAAGAGAAGAAATACCGATGTTAGGAAAGTTATGGCACTTGGGGTTATGTTTTATCCTGATTGGCTCTTTGATCCATTTTTTTTGCCATAAACGGCAAAAATCTGCGTTGCATAAAAGAATGAATCAACTTGCCGCCATTTTAACATTGGTGTCGATCATCACGATCGTGGTTTATTTAAGCTAAACCAATACCGGATTGAAGTTTGAATGAATCCGGTATATTGGATAAAAATTTACCCTGCTATGAATTCACAGCAGGGTAAAATTAAATTTAATCTGAATGACAGTATTAATCAGTTCAGAAATTACAGAAGGTGGTTGATTTCAGCTCTTTCTTCTTCCAGCTCCTGCAGTGTTTTATTGATGCAAGATTGACTGAATTCATCAATTGGCAAATCTTGCACAATTGTGTATTCCCCATTATTGCAAATTAATGGGAAACCAAAGATGATGCCTTCTGGAATACCATACGATCCGTCAGAAGGGATACCCATAGTTACCCATTCACCATTGCTGCCGATCATCCAGTCATGAATTTGATCAATGATGGCATTTGCTGCGCTGGCAGCTGAGGATGATCCACGTGCTTCAATAACCGCCGCACCACGTTTACCAACGCCTGGTAAGAATTCATTTTCATACCAGTTATGATCATTGATCATTTTCTCAACGCTGTCGCCTTCAATTGTGGCAAAGCGGTAATCTGCATACATGGTAGGACTGTGATTACCCCACACAAACATATGCTTAATGCTGCTTACAGCTTTACCAGTTTTTGCTGCCAATTGGTGTAAAGCACGATTGTGATCCAGACGCATTAAAGCGGTGAAATTTTTAGCTGGTAAATCAGGAGCAGATTTCATCGCGATATAGGCATTAGTGTTGGCTGGATTGCCTACCACCAATACTTTAACATCACGGCTAGCTACTTTATTCAGCGCCGCACCTTGTTTAGTGAAAATTTCGGCATTGGCCTGTAGCAAATCACTGCGTTCCATACCTTTGCTACGTGGTCTTGAACCAACTAAAATAGCAATATCTGCATCTTTGAATGCCTCTTCGGCTTCGGAACTACCAAATACATCAACCAGCAAAGGAAATGCACAATCCTGTAATTCCATGATAATACCGTCGATTGCCTTTTGAGCTTGTGGTAAATCCAGAAGTTGTAAAATGACAGGCGTGTCTTTTCCTAACATTTCGCCGCTTGCAATACGAAACAGTAATGCATATCCAATCTGTCCACAAGCGCCAGTAACGGCAACACGTACAGGTTTTTTCATATTTAAGTCCCTTTATTTGGCCATAAACGACTATTGATGTTTTTTTATTCTTGCTAAAGAAGATAATGAACAGCAACACCCAAATTGTGCCTGCGATGATATCAAAAAAACCTTGAAAATTGAATTTAAGCGAATACTTAATTGAGCTAATTTGGATATTTTATTTTAATCTATATCAAAACAAATTAAAAAAAGTAACTTAATTTGTTATTTCAGAAGCAATATAGCTAATAAATTAACAACAATTTACATTAATAAAATAAGTGTAAATATATTTTATGCCCTAAAGCCGAGCCATTACCCCTGATTTAATAGGTATTGAAAAAAGCTAAATGAGATGAAGTGAATAATAATATTTTGTGTTGTTACGATCAGCTGGATATATATTGCTAAATAAAAATTATTGAGATTAATGTTAGTTAATAATATTGGCGGTTTCTGCTCCCTGATTTCTGCCGATGGATTTTCTTCGAGCTATAAGTTTGAGGGGAAAGATTAAACCAATAGCATTATAAAAAAATCAAACCTTGCGGTGACTGTGAATCAGATAGACATCAATCTACCTCATTATGTTATTGAACAGTTAGAGCGAGCCGATGATAAGCTGGTAACCTAGCACGAAAATGATGCCTGAATAAGTGACATTTTGTAATGCAAAAAACGAGAAAGTTTATCTACAGTCGATTTTTAACTAGATATGTACTGTTCAATTTAGCAGATGTTGAAGAACAAATATCGTAAAAACAAGGATAACAGCTCATAAATACATGGTGAGTGTATCTAACTACGCACGATTAATTCTGTCTGGATAAACTACCTATAAAAATTTTCGCGATTAATTTTGCTCTACACTTCATCTAAAGATGTTTTTCAATTTAAATAAGTAACTCATGCTTGAGTTTTTCAGCCTGCTTAGCAACGACTTAGTTAAAAATTTAGAAATGTTTCATCACCAGAGATCTAGAAATCAAAATTGTAGGGGCAATGTTGACTGTCATGGGCTAATGCTGATCTCAGCGCATATTCAATTCAAGTGATTTATGCATATGCATCACAACAGAACGCATTGTCTCAACTAAGACGTCATTATATAGATGAGGTGTATATTAACCTTTTACCTAAATTGTCTACCCACTCGGTTATTGCGCATTCATCACTTTTTTTATTGAATTTTGCGCTAATCGTGTGAGTCGAACGAAACTTTTAGTTGCTATTTTAAGCGTATAGTTATGAATGCAGAATATAATAAAATGCTCATTTTTCGATACTTTTGAGGGTTCTGTAATTTTTCTGATCAATGTTATCTAATCTAAAATATGATCTAATGTAACAAAACTACAATCTCCCAAGAATGTAGCATGTTCTCAAATGACAGCAATACAGTTGTTACATGATGAAATTGATCTGTTACCCAATCATACAAACGCACTTGAAATTTCTCTAAAAAGCTAAAAAATATGAATAAACAGTAATATGGAAAAACCTATCATTAAAAGAGTATTGATAATGGAAAACAATCTAATTGAAGTATTTGGCAAATTAGTAAAAACTAGTCGCGATACTGGTTTAGATATAGTATCGAACTACAAAAATAATATTGAAATTCCTCAAAGTCCAGATGAAGAACAAAAAGCACTCATGGAATTAATAAAAACATTAGATGTTGAACAGTTTCATCAATTACATAAAGGGATGAAATATTGTATAGAGCTTTCACTGTTTAAATTGCTAAGCACTATTGAACGAGGCGTAGGCGATTATTCTTTCGACTTATCTATGCAAAACAGTAGTGATAAAACACAATTAGTCGGAGAAAATATTGATAACGAGCTTTCGCTCGAATATTGGAATTGGATTAGTTAATATTGAAATTTATTATGAATTGGTTGGTACAGCACCAAACAATTTCTTATCTCTTTCAGCTCAAAAGCGGAATAAAAAATGAAAAAAAAGATGTGGCTAAGCCACAAATCATCTATTTAATTTGATAGCTTAATTTTTTTATTTTATTCCCGATCTAATTTGAAGTGTTCTCTCAGATTAACCCAATATGGTTGTTTAACATGATGGTATAATGGGCAAGGTATTTTCAAGCGTTACAGATGTTTTAGTGCAGAATATTTTGAGTTGGATAATCCTGTCTTAGGTGTTTAATTGAAGCACAAAAATCATAAGATTGGCTGATCTATATAGGCCTTCATTGACTAGAAAAAACACCGCTTTTTTGAAATCCTTAAGAGCCGTTTTAATCTTTAAAATATGCAAAAGTTAAAGAATGTTGAAAAAATTGAATTTAAGGGGGGAAATTCTGCGAAAAAATTGCTTTTTAAAACCTATACTTGGTTGTTTATGCTCTTAATTCGAATGTTTATTTTTAACTGAATATTGTATTATTTGGTCTTGTGAATATCGTGACGCAAGTTTCTACTTGGGTTTCACGAGATAGTTAAATTCTTAAATATAGCTTTAGCATGCAACTAATGCTGATCTGTATCAGATAAAATTTTACCTATCTCGGTTATATTCATCGAGTACTGGTTTAAACAATTATGTTGAATAACAGCGTGCTTTCTTAAAGCAAATTTAAGTATATTTACAAACTGATGCTTCATCCCTATGTTTGTGCGTAGAGATCTGGGATCGGTATGTTGATATGCGGTGAGTTTGAATCGGCATTCGGTTCTTTAGTTTTATATTGGTAGGGAATAACAATATTCCTGTTTTAATAGTTTAAGGTAAAAGGGTTTTTACCATGATGGATGAACAAACCAATCTTTCATACTTATATGGTGCTAATGCTCCTTATATTGAGGAGTTGTATGAAAATTATCTGCGAGATCGCAATTCAGTTGATGAATACTGGAAAGATTACTTTGATAAAGTAGCTGCCTTGCCAGGTTATGTAGCTAAGGACATACCGCAATTACCGATTCAGGCTTCATTTACCAATATATCTACACAGCCGCATGGCAGCGCACAGGGTAGTGGTGATGTACACATTCTGCAAAAACAAGTTGCCGTTTTAAATCTAATCAATGCATACCGCACATTAGGTACATATAATGCAGACTTAGATCCGTTAAAACGACGCCAAAAAGAATATATACCTGAGTTGGATCCAGCATATTATGGTTTGACTCAAGCGGACATGAATACTCAGTTTTACGTGGGTAGTGATTTTGCACATAGTCCTAAGTCAGCTTTGTCTGAAATCATCAAAAAATTGGATCAGACTTATTGTGGCAGTGTTGGTGTGGAATATATGCACATCATCAATCCGGAAGAACGTAAATGGGTGCAGGAACGTGTTGAAAACAATATGTCCTCTGGTCAATATACGCCTGATCAAAAACGACGTATGCTGACTCAATTAACTGCAGCCGAAACTTTAGAGCGCTATCTGCATACTCGTTATGTTGGTCAGAAGCGCTTTTCTTTAGAAGGTGGAGAAAGCACCATCGTAGCGCTGGATTACCTGATGCAGAATTGCGGTAGTGTCGGCATCGAAGAAGTTGCTATCGGTATGGCTCACCGCGGTCGATTGAACGTGTTAGTCAATATTATGGGCAAATCACCGCAAATTTTGTTTGATGAATTTGAGGGTAAATATGCCAATAATTTATCTGGTGCCAGTGGTGACGTAAAATATCACATGGGCTTCACTTCAGATTTGGCTACTAAAAACGGTCCTTTGCATGTATCTCTGGCTTTCAACCCTTCACATTTGGAAATTGTTAATCCAGTAGTAGAAGGTGCTGTACGAGCACGTCAGAAACGTCGTGAAAAAGACGGTCACAAATCCGTATTGCCAGTTTTGATTCATGGTGATTCAGCCTTCTTAGGTCTGGGTGTTAATCAGGCTAACTTCAATTTATCTAAAACCCGTGGCTATTCTACCGGCGGTACTTTGCATATTGTTGTAAACAATCAGATTGGTTTCACAACCTCTGATATGCGCGATATTCGTTCTACAGTGTACTGTACAGATCTGGCTAAAATGGTCAATGCGCCAGTTTTCCATGTAAATGGCGACGATCCAGAAGCAGTAAGTTTTGTTACTGCACTGGCTATGGAATATCGCAGTAAATTTGAAAAAGATGTAGTAGTAGACATTGTTTGCTTCCGTAAATTGGGTCACAACGAAGGTGATGATCCAATGCTGACTCAGCCAATGATGTATAGCAAAGTTCATCAGCATCCAGGTACCCGTGCGGTTTATGCTGATCGTCTTGCGGCTGAAAAAGTTGTGACCAATGAGCAGGCTGATGCTTTGATTCAAGCTTATCGTGATGCATTGGACCAAGGTAAGCATGTAGAAGAATTCACGCTACCTAATCACAAAAACAAATATGCAGCCGATTGGTCTGCTTATATCGGTACCAGCTGGAAAGATTCCGTTGCAACTGGTATACCTGAAACTGAAATTAAACGTCTGGCGACTAAATTTACCACTTTACCAGAGGGATTCACTCCTCATAACACAGTGAAAAGAATGCTGGCAAATCGCGTAGCGATGGCAGATGGAACTGCAGCTGTGGATTGGGGTATGGCCGAAACACTGGCTTATGCAAGTTTGGTAACCAATGGTTATGGCGTGCGTATTTCAGGTGAAGATTCAGGTCGTGGTACTTTCTCACATCGTCATGCAGTATTGCATGATCAAAAACGCAAAAATTGTGAAGACGGTGCTTATGTTCCGTTGAGCAATATGAGCGATGATCAAGCTTCATTCATGGCTATCGACTCTATTCTTAATGAAGAAGCTGTATTGGCTTATGAATATGGTTACGCTTCTAGTGCCCCTGATCAATTGACTATTTGGGAAGGCCAATTTGGCGATTTTGCCAATGGTGCTCAAGTTGCTATTGACCAGTTTATTACTTCAGGTGAAACCAAATGGGGTCGCTTGTGTGGTTTGACCGTTATCCTGCCACATGGTTATGACGGTCAAGGACCTGAACACTCTTCCGGTCGTCCAGAACGCTGGTTACAATTGTGTGCTGAAGAAAATATTCAAGTAGTTATGCCTTCTGAAGCTTCACAAATGTTCCATTTATTGCGTCGTCAGGTATTGCGTCCATATCGTAAACCTTTAGTGATCTTCATGTCTAAACGCCTGTTGCGTTTCAATGACTCCATGAGCCCATTGAGTAATTTCACCGAAGGTACATCTTTCCGCCCAGTAATTGGTGATGAAGTTCAGGGTAATGAAAACAGCGTAAAACGCGTTATTCTTTGTGCTGGACAGGTTTATTACGATATCAATAAAGCACGTTTGGAACGCGATCTGGGCAAAGATATTGCTATTGTCCGCGTTGAACAATTGTATCCGTTCCCATATGACGAAGTTGCTGCTGAATTGAGCCGTTATCCTAACGCCACCGAAATTATGTGGGCACAGGAAGAGCCGAAAAATCAGGGTGCTTGGTATCAGATTGTACATCGTATTCAATCTGTTGCTAAAGATAATCAAAAAGTTATCTTTGCCGGTCGTCCTGCCAGCGCTTCGCCTGCAGTTGGATACATGAGCAAACACACTGCGCAATTGAAGCAGCTGGTTGATGATGCTCTTGAACTGAAATAATTCCATTTAGTTTAAATAACGGTCACCAATCGGTGGTGACCATCTGTTTTTTTAGGAGTAATCCATGATTATTGATGTTGTCGTTCCCATGCTTCCTGAAAGTGTGACTGAAGCCACTCTGATGACTTGGAACAAAAAAGTAGGTGATTTTGTTCAACGTGATGAAAATCTGATCGATCTGGAAACAGATAAAGTTGTTTTAGAATTGCCTGCTCAACAAGCTGGTAAAATTGTTGAAATCATCGAAGCTGATGGTAGCACCGTTACTTCTGGTCAGTTGTTGGCCAAGATTGATACAGCTGCTACTGCAGAAGCCAGTGCTCCTGCTGCTGCCGCAGCACCTGCGGCGGCTCCTGCAGCTCCTGCTGCAGCAAGCAGTAATGCTCAAGCTGGCGTAGCTATGCCTGCTGCCGCTAAACTGGCTGCTGAAAAAGGGGTGGATACTTCTAGCATTCAAGGTTCTGGTCGTGATGGTCGTGTGTTGAAAGAAGATGTTGCTGCCGCCATTGCTAAAGCGCCAGTGATGACTGCATCTAAAAATACTGCGCCTTCTACAGCGGGTAACCGTATTGAAGAGCGTGTACCGATGTCACGTCTGCGTTCTCGTGTAGCTGAACGTCTGTTGCAATCTCAGCATGAAAATGCCATTCTGACCACGTTCAATGAAGTGAACATGAAACCAGTGATGGATCTGCGTAACCGTTATAAAGAGCAGTTCCAAAAAGAACACGGTGTTAAACTGGGCTTTATGTCTTTCTTTGTTAAAGCTGCCGTAGCTGCACTGAAAAAATATCCAGTTGTGAATGCGTCTATCGATGGTACTGATGTGGTTTACCATGGTTATTTCGATATCGGTATTGCAGTAGGTAGTCCTCGTGGTCTGGTCGTACCAGTTCTGCGTGATGCTGATCAGATGAGTATTGCTGATATTGAGCAAGCGATCAGCGATTATGCTGTAAAAGCTAAAGATGGTAAATTGGCTCTGGAAGACCTGACTGGTGGTACATTCAGTATTACTAATGGCGGTACTTTTGGTTCAATGATGTCTACTCCGATTATCAACCCACCTCAATCTGCTATTTTGGGCATGCACGCAACTAAAGAACGTGCTGTGGTTGAAAATGGTCAGGTTGTTGTGCGTCCAATGATGTACTTGGCTTTATCTTATGACCATCGTTTGATTGACGGCCGTGAAGCTGTGTTGACACTGGTAGCAATTAAAGATGCTCTGGAAGATCCTGCTCGTTTATTGTTGAATGTGTAATACTTAAAGTCAACTCGCTGCCAGATGAAGTTTTGTCTGGCAGTTTGCTGATTAGAACAGCTATGATGATGAAAACATGAAGCAATAAAAGCATGTCTATTTCGTCATGGCTGTTTAATCATATTAGTGAAATATAATAATTGAAAGGAATTTCGATGTCTCAATTTGACGTTGTGGTCATTGGTGCCGGCCCTGGAGGCTATGTAGCAGCGATTCGTGCAGCTGAGCTGGGTTTTAAAACGGCTTGTATTGATGCTGGTTTGAATAAAAAAGGTGATGCACCTGCTTTGGGTGGTACCTGCTTGAATGTTGGCTGTATTCCTTCTAAAGCATTGTTGCAGACCAGTGAAAATTATCACGCTGCAGAAACTGAATTTGCTGAACATGGCATCGAAGTTAAAGTGAAAAAATTCGATGCTAAAAAGATGATCGAGCGCAAAGATGCAATCGTTAGCAAATTAACTAACGGTATCGGCTTTTTATTCAAAAAAGACAAAGTAGAAAGTATTTTCGGTCGCGGTTCTTTGCAAGGACAAAAAGATGGTTTATGGCAGATCGAAGTAGAAGCTAATGGTGCTAAACAAACTGTTTCTGCTAAGCACGTCATCGTAGCAACTGGTTCATCTCCACGTCCATTACCATTGATTGAAATTGATAATGATAAAGTCTTGGATAATGAAGGTGCTCTGAATCTGGAAGAGGTTCCAGGTAAATTGGGTATGATCGGATCTGGTGTAATCGGTCTGGAAATGGGTTCTGTATGGAACCGTCTGGGCGCTGAAGTGACTATTCTTGAAGCTATGCCAACATTCCTGGCGGCTGTAGATCAACAGGTTGCTAAAGAAGCGTTTAAGATTTTCACTAAAGAACAAAATTTAAATATTCATTTGGGTGTGACTATTAATGCAATAGAAAAAACCAAAAACCATGTGAATGTTAAATATACTTTGAATGGTGAGGAAAAATCAGATTCTTTCGATAAACTGATTATTGCTATTGGTCGTATTCCAAATACCAACGGTTTGAATGCTGAAGGTGTTGGTTTACAAAAAGATGAACGTGGCTTTATTGTGGTTGATGAAGAATGTCGCACTAATCTGCCAAATGTATGGGCAATCGGTGACGTTGTTCGTGGACCTATGCTGGCACACAAAGCTTCTGCTGAAGGTGTGGCTGTGGCAGAACGAATTGCTGGTCAAAAACCGTTTGTTAATATGAGCACTATTCCTGCTGCAATGTATACTCACCCTGAAATTGCCTGGGTTGGTCAGACTGAGGAGCAATTAAAAGCAGCTGGAGTGAAGTACAAAAAAGGTCAATCTAGCTTTGCTGCTAATGGACGTGCTTTGGGTATGGGACAAGGTAAAGGTTTCGTGAAAATTTTAGCAGATGCTGAAACTGACCGAGTTCTTGGTGTGCACATCATCGGACCTGTGGCTTCTGAATTGATTTCCGAAGCTGTTATGGCCATGGAGTTTAAAGCTTCAAGTGAAGATATCCGCCGAATTATTCACGGTCATCCAACTTTATCTGAAGCAGTACATGAAGCTGCTTGCTCTATTAAATAAGTCTAATGATTTATTAAAAAACCGCATCTTTGTGATGCGGTTTTTTTTGTTACAGACTAGGTATTAAATGAATGTGCGCTAGAGAATACTTTCTTTTTGATCAGGGTGAATACGAGATTAAATGTCTACGAAGTTTTCGCATAATTAGCTGGTTTTTTAGTAGTCTGACTCATATTTGGCTTTGTTGTAATAAATACAGATATTGTCTAAAGCCCATGTTTTTGCGATTTTGCTACTTTACGAGTAAATCCAACACGGTATTGAGGATTTTCTGATCTGAATGACTGGCAAACGTCTATGCAAGATGAGTCGGGGAAATTCTGGTTAAACTTATGTGACAGATCAAAGTAGGGAGGCTTAAGAATAAATATATTATGACGATATAGCATACTATCAAGTTGGATTTAATGGATTCTGATGACTGTAAGCTATCGTTCCGCAATTAATTATCTAGGTGATCGTTTAATTACGAAAGCATAACAATACAGATCGCGATGTAGTGAAGGGTTTTGTAATTGCTATGTGCGGTTATTCAAATATTACGTCCACACGTTTTTTTTAAGTTTCAAACTTCAGTTTATTGATGGATTAAAAGTTTCTGTAAGTAGGTAGATGAGATTGTCTAACTTACCTGTTTGCTGATTGCTAAATTTTTATTATCAATTTACTAGACAGTATTTGAGCTATTGGAAACAATCGCAATATTTCTGATATGGCTTAGTTGTATCTGTTTTCCAGTATCTAATCATTCTGCTGGTTCATGCAAAAATTTCTAAATATTGATGCAACTTTCAGTCTATTGTTGAATGTTAATTTCGGTAGAAATATACAATATCTTAAATAGTTATAAATTGAATTATTTCATATTGAATTTGCCTTTATTGCAGTTGAATCATGATTACCATTAACCAAATAAAGACATCATCAAGTGAGACATTGAAGATGTATGTGACATATGGTTTAGGGTTTAATTAAGCTGCGGCAGTATTTACGCTGAGAAAGAAAGTTCAACGATTAAGAAGCCTGAGACTTATGGGTCAAGGTTTATCTGCTGTTTGCACACGATAATTAGTGATTTTGTCATGGATTACAGAGAGTAGTTCTTGTAATGGATGTTGTTGCGATCGAGCGCAGGCTTTAGCTGGTTGTTGGCAAACTAAACAGGCTCTTGGTTCGATAGACATCATGCTGCGACTAAGGGCTGTGCCGGTATCAGGATTGAATACGTCAATGTCCCACATTCGCCCTAATGGGTGCTGCTGTTCAAGTTCAATCAGTAATTTTTTTATTTCTTTAGCTTTTTTGTCTGCGATAACCCAATAGGCTTCTGCGCCGGTGATTAATGGAAGTTGCTGCTGATGCAATATATGCAATTTATTTTTTTTTGCCACAGATTCAATAGCAGAAACTGCTTGGGTAAATAACAGTATACTGTCTTCATTCAGTTTTACTTCACCTGGCATGTTGATGGTAAGACAAATTAATGTTGATTGGTATTGCTGTAATAATTGAGCTTGCCGTGTTTGACGCTGTTCTCGAGCTAGTAGGAGTTGTGCAAGGGTAATTGGTGTTGGTGTTATTGTGCCTGAATTCATCTGCTGTCTTTATTTAGGGTTGTGATGAGGTAATAAATAGGCTGCATACCTGAACTGACTAGCGGAGCAAGGTATGCAGCCTGAACTATGGTCGGTTAAGATCAGTCTTGAACTTCACGAACCACGTCAATGATAGAGCCATCACGGTAATGTACGATACCAACGATCTTATCTTTAAATTTGATCGGTTCTGGTTCGGTAGTTAAATCAATGGCGCGTTGATACAGTTCTTCAATGGTCAATACTGGAAGACCAGCATCTTTCAAGCGTTGAGCAACTTCTGGACGATTTGGATTTACGGCGATACCATGATCGGTAACCAATACGTCGATGCTTTCGCCTGGTGTCACGATGGTTGTGACTTTAGAGATAACGGTTGGAATACGGCTTCGGATTAATGGAGCGACGATAATTGAAAGATTAGCACCTGCAGCAGTATCACAGTGACCACCTGATGCACCACGCATCACGCCATCTGAACCGGTTAGTACGTTAACGTTGAAGTTCAGGTCAATTTCCAAAGCACTTAATATGACGATATCCAGATGATCGCAGGCTGCTGCCTTAGCGGCTGGATTGGCATAATAGTTGGTGGAGATTTCGAAATGGTTTGGATTTTCACCTAAAGAAATACCTGCGGCATTATCGAAGCTTTGGGTATCCAGTAAAACTTTGATTAAACCTTTTTGGTGTAAATCCACAATACTTTGGGTGATGCCACCTAAAGCGAAACCAGCTGTGATGTTTTTAGCACGCATTTTATCTTCTAAAAAGCGTGTACAAGCAGTAGCAGCTGCACCGGAACCAGTCTGGATAGAGAATCCATCTTCGAAGTAACCAGAATGTTCAATGACTTCAGCTGCATAGCGGGCGATCATCAGTTCACGGGGGTTGCTGGTGATACGTACGGCACCCACGCTGATTTTGGTTGGGTCACCAACCTGATCAACTTTAACAATGTAGTCAACCTGATCCTGACGGATACTAGCAGGGTGGTTTGGATAAGCAACAATTTCTTCCGCCAATAAAACCACTTTTTTGGCATATTGCGCATCAACCATGGCGTAACCAAGCGAACCACAGCGAGATTTGCCGGTTACGCTGTTGGCGTTACCAAATTCATCTGCGGTAGATACGGCTAGGAAACTAACGTCCAGATTAATGACGCCATCCTGAATCAGTTTAACCCGACCACCATGTGAATGGATGTGTACAGGATTTTCCATCAAACCGTGAGAAATGGCATCGGCCAATTTACCACGCATACCTGAAGTATAAATCTGGGTGATGACACCTGATTTGATATGCTCAATCAGGTAATCATTACAAGATAATAATGAGCTTGAAGCCAGGGTCATATTTTTGAAACCCATTTTGGCCAAGATGCCCACTACCAGATTAATGATTTTGTCGCCTTCGCGGAAAGCATGGTGAAAACCAACGGTCATACCATCTTTCAACCCAACTTTTTTAATTGCGTCTTCAATACTCTCACACATTTTACGCTGGTATTTTTGCTCTGTATCAGCAAGATAGGGCGTAGTGGTGTTAGCACCGCTGAATGCGGTCAGACCGGTAATTTGCGGATATTGTTCTGCAATGGAATCGATTATTTTAGTCATAGCTGCTCTGATATTAATGTAAAAGATTATATTGGCTTGCCATTTCCAAAACCATTCTGGCATGAGTGATGATAGGAGCATCAATCATTTTGCCATTTAAGGAAACAACACCCAGTCCTTGCTGTTCAGCTTCTTCCGCTGCCTGAATGACTGCTTTGGCATTGGCAATTTCTTTGGCTGTAGGAGCATAAACTTTATTTAACAATTCGATTTGACGAGGATTGATGAGTGATTTACCGTCAAAGCCAAGCTGTTTGGATTTGGTTGCTTCTTGGATGAAGCCTTCATCATTGTTAACATCGCCAAATACGACATCATAAGCCTGAATTTTGGCTACGCGAGCAGCATGCAGAACGGTACAGCGAGCATAGAATAGTTCGGTACCATCACCACGGGCACTACGCATATCAACCAGATAGTCAAAGGCAGCCAATGCAATACCCACCATACGTGGGCTTGACTGAGCAATAGCCAATGCGTTAACCACACCCTGTGCAGATTCAATGGCTGCAATGATTTTGGTAGAACCCACTGGACGAACACCAGTTTGTTCGATTGATTCAATCAGTTTTTCCAGTTCTTTTACGTCTTCAGGTGTATGTGTCATAGGTAAACGAACCACGTCAACACCTGCGCGAACTACTGCTTCAACGTCGTCTTTGAAGTATGGAGTATCAAGAGCATTGACACGAACCACAGTTTCAATACCGTAACGTTGGTAAACCCCCATTTTTAATGTCTGAGCAACTAACAGACGCGCGCTGTCCTTTTCAGAAACGGCCACGGCATCTTCCAGATCAAACATTACAGAATCCGGACGATAAACGAATGCAGTGGATAACATAGCTGCATTAGCGCCCGGTAAAAATAGCATACTGCGACGAACTTTACTCATAATACTTGACTCCAGTTCAGGGTCGGATTTTCTAATGATCGTTGTACTGCACTTTGCACGCGGGCTTTGATGACACAGTCAAGCGCACCGCGATCTTCGATGATGAACAGACCATCTGAAACACCTAGATCCTGTAAGGTCTGATCTACAACATGTTTGATTTGGTGACCAAACTGTTTATGAACATCGCTGTTAATAACAATTTCTAACCCTTGATTGGGTTCCACTTTAACCAGCAGATCGCTGGACTCAAGTGTTCCCGAAAGGGCAGGTTTTTCAATTTTCATTTGTTTACCTCATATTGAAGGCTTGTTAAGAAATGCTGAAATCATTATTTTTTAGATACGACCATGTGCTTGGTGGTACTAAATTCTCAATGGCCGCATAGTTTTTTTCCGCTAATAATTTGCGTACTCTGGATGCTGAAACAGCATCACCATCAATCTCTAAGCGTTCCAGTTCATGTACGGCAATCGGTGGGGCGGTTGAGGCAGTGGGGCTGTCCAACCATTTATGCATCGCTTGATTGTAGGCAGAGGTGACCACGCTATAAGGCTCTGTACCGACGAAACGTTGGGTGATGTTTAAAGTAGGAGCAATATAATTACGGAACATGAGTAAATCGACCGCCAAATAGGCTTGTTCAATTTGCTGCGCAGTTTTTAAAAAGTAGGTTGGGAAGGTTGCGCGAGAAATGAGATATTCCGATCCTAAGATCACGCTAACACGTGATAAATGTTGTACACCCTGACAAACTAAATCATAACGAACTTTGGTAGGAAACAAGGAAGCATCTTCACTCACAACAAATATATATAGCCAAGGTACCTGTTTTAATGCCTGTTCAACCAAATACAGATGTCCACGCGTGAACGGATTGGCATTCATCACTATAGCACCGGCTTGACAGTCTTGTTTTAAAGCAGATAACTGCTGACAATACCGTTTGATGCCCACAGGAGTATTTTCCATAATAACTAAAGTATCTGGAACAGTTACCAGTGGATAAAAACCACATTGACGAAAAAGGACTTCGTTATGTGGTTTGGTGTAAAGAAAGAGCTTATTGTAACCTTGTTTTGCAGCAAATTTTTGAATATATTCGCATAATTTGAGTGAGAGCTGGCAACCTTGATAGGATGGCAGCATGGCTACACATTTAATAACGTTGTGATCTAAACCTGCGCAGGCGATAAGCTGGTCGTTGTGCCATCCAACCAGCAGTGTTTGAATTTGGCTATCATATTCCAGATCAACCTGAGCAAGCAGTTTGCTTGCCTCAGCAATGACTGCTGGTTTTTTTGCCGGATCAATAAATTCAAAAACGATATCTGTGGCTGCGAACATTTAGATTACTCGTTAGCAATAGTATTGGTTAAATGACCGATTTTATCAATAATCACTTCAATTTTATCACCGGCTTTTAAAAACAATGGTGGGTGACGTTTTTTTCCTACACCACCTGGAGAACCGGTAATAATGACATCACCTGGTGAAAGGCGCGTAAAAGTGCTGATGTATTCAATGATAACGGGTACTTTATACACCATATTGCCTAAAAAATCATGCTGAACGCGTTCACCATTCAAAATAGTTTGAATTGAAAGGTTTTCTAAGTCTGGCACTTCATCAATTGTGGTTAGACAAGGACCGAATGCGCCAGTATTGAGCCAGTTTTTGCCAGCTGTAAACCATTCATATTGCCAATCTCGAACAGAACCGTCCATGTAACAACTATAACCTGCTATGTACTGTTGTGCATCAGCTGCTTTAATCCGATGGCATGGTTTACCAATGATGACAGCCAATTCGCCTTCATAATCGAATTCTTCAGTAAACGGAGGTTTGATCACTGGTTGAAGATGACCTACCTGAGTATCACTGAAACGGGTGAACAGTGTCATCGCGCTTTCTGTGGCAGAAAATTCTTTCCGTTTCTCTTTATAATTCATCCCAACGCACAAAATTTTGTTTGGATTGGGAATGACTGGTAAAAAGGTCACTGAGTTAGTGGGAATTACGGAATCTAATGGATATTCTTTTGCTAATGCAAGGGCATCCGGATCGCTAATCAAAGATTTTAAATCTGGATATTTATTACCAAAATGCACGGAAAGATCAGTAATACCTTTTTCGTGCATCACGCCGTAACCAGGTTTACCAGAGATAAGGTAACTGGCTAATTTCATATGTGCTCCTAGATGTATGATTTATATCATCCATTTAACCTATTCCTTACTCAGTTAAGGAATAGGTTATTTTACTCTTTGCTGAATTTTTTAATCAGTCTTTAAGAGAGCGGATTGATGTAAGACAAAAAATTACCTAATATAAGTAGTGAAAGTGAAACATTGATTGCTCCACCAATACGGGTGGCTATCTGAGCAAAGGGCATTAATTCCATGCGTTCAGCTGCTGTCAGAATGGCCACATCACCAGTACCACCTTGTCCGCTTTGGCAGCATGAAATCACTGCAGTATCAATTGGATACATGCCCATTTTTTTGCTGACAAAAAAGCCTGTTGTAACCAATGAGATGACGGTAGACAGGATAACGATGATGTTAGTTATGGTGAAAGCATCAACGATTCTTTGCCATGGTGTAATTGCAACGCCGACAGCAAAAAGAATTGGATAAGTGACGGAAGTTTGGAAAAATTTATAAACGACTTGAGAACCACTCAATACTTTGGGTGACACGGCAGAAGTTAATTTAACCAAAATGGCAGCAAAAAGCATACCAATCGGTGCCGGTAAGCCAATCAGTTTATGTAATATCATGCCGACCATATACAGCATGGTCGCTAATAAAACGCCACTGGCAAAGGTGGTGACATCATTAGTCACTTCAATTTTAGCGTGTAATGAAACATTATCCGCATCACCAGCAGGAAGAATTTTGCCATTACCAGTCAGGTGAGGATATTTTTTGCCGATGCGATTTAAAACACCTGCACATAAAATACCCGTCAAACCACCAAGCATAACGATAGGTAGCACCTGACCAAGTGCATCACCTTGCTGCATACCCAGTATGGAGGCATAGCCCATAGATAATGGGATTGCGCCCTCACCAACACCACCGGCCATAATGGGCAGAACTAGGAAGAAAAATGTATAGGATGGACTCAAGCCAAGAAGCGTACCGATTAAGACGCCGGTAAGCATCCCCACAATTTCACCACATAACATTGGGCCAAATATTTTCAAAAAGCCTTTAATCAATGTGTTTCTATCCATGCTCATAATACTGCCGACAATGATGCAGCAGATATATAAATAGAGAATGTGGGTGCTTTTATAGAAGGAAGTGGTTGCCGTGACGATTGGCTCCGGCAGTATTTTGTAAAATACCAGTGCAGAAGGAATGAATGTAGCACAGATTGCCGCTGCACCCATTTTACCGACGATTGGTAAGCGCTTGCCAAATTCACCGCACAGAAAACCGAAAAAGGCACAGGTTACTACCATCACTACGATGTCTGATGGAAGTTTGTCGCCTAGGAAAACTTCAGTAAATATCAGCAGACCGGCAAATATAAAGAATGGCAGGGGAATGATACCGACTTTGTAGTTATCCAGTATTCGCCACCAGCCTGTGGGCCAGAATCTGGTATTTTGTTCAAGGACAGCATTGTCTGAAGTTTTTTTGGATGAATCCATATTACTTTTCTCCCGTTTAATAACAATTAAACAAAATTGAAAAAGTTGGCTACACGATTAACCAAGTACGGTAAGCTGGCCATGCGAACAATACTGAGTTTTCAAGCAGCAAGAAAAACACTTGTATAGTTAAAGCTATGAATGTTCTCAATTAATAGCGGCGGATTTTAACATTCCAATACGTCACTATTTGTTCAAATTAGTCACTTAAATAAGTGATTAAGCAAAAAAAATTCAATATCCCAATGTAGTAGTACGGTATTAATGTTTTTATGTCTCGGTTTTCAAACTATTATGATTTTTGCATAAATTATTTAATGCAAAGTATGAAAATAATAATGCATATATGTAATAGTATTTAATGCTCTGATAATATCTCTATTTCTCTGACTAGTTAGTAACTTAGCCGATAATTGCTTTTCTTTCAATTAAATTTACTTTGAAATTTTAATTTAGGCAATGATTAATCAGGAAAATGGGCTAGAAACCATGTGACAGCGATTAAGTCTGCGCTACCACCGGGACTAAGACGGCGTTGATTCATTTGTTCATCAAAAGCGATTAACTTTTCTATTCCTGCTTCGTTTAACGCACCACCATTATTCAATAATTGCTTTGCTTGAGATTGTACCCAATCCAATCCGTCTAAACCGCCGCGGTGCACAATGTTGGTATCTGGATTGTTGGCCATGAGTGTCAGCAAGGTTTGTAACAGACTGAAGGTTTCGTTGTATCCAAGATCTAAACACTGACGATAGCATGGTAAAGCCTTGTCTCTAATCAGTTGATAGCCACTTTCTGCTTCACCTCGTGCACCAGTAAGCTGAAACTGGTTAAATAAACGCTCTCCAGCTGTCTGAGCATTATTCTGATGCAGATCTTTAGCGACCAGACCACGACACATTTCTGATATTAATGTGGTGATGCTGGTCACGGTGACTGGTAACTGATTGCCTTGTAGTCGTCCAATAGAGGACAGTAGTAAAACAAAAGCAAAAATAGCACCTTTATGGGTATTGATGTTGTTGGTAGCCTGAAACATCTTTTTTTCCGCTTGCTGACCAATCAGGCGTAGTTGTGAAAAGAAAGGTTCCAGCGGCATACACGCATGTTGGAATCCGAAATGAAGAGTTTCAGCTAAGAAGGGGGTGATGGCTTCAATACTCTTCAAAAAGGTATTGAGATCCATATCTTGGTGTGCACCGTTATTATCCTGATCAACCAAACCGGGTTTTGGCGTGAGATAGATTTCTTTGTATAGGGCTTCTTGAGCCAAATTGGCAATGGTTGCAAAAGAATTAGGTGACACTTGAATAGGTTTCATAGCGGATGTAATTGTCGTGAAGTTAGGAGCGGCAGAGGAGAAGCATTATAAGATAATTTGTTGCTTAGAAATGGATTTAGATTAAGGTTCATTTTGGGCTAGGGAATTACGTCATTTGAATTTTGGCATTTGCTATTAAGAATTTAATAAATTCAAATGCGCATACTATACACCTATTGATAATACATGAATTAATCGGTCAACGAGGGAATAAGGGTTGAGTTTGGCGAATACTTCCTGAAAGCGCGTGAAGGTTTGAAATTTGATTAAGGAAAAATGCTGCAGAATAAAGACCATATCTAATTTACTGTAATTTCTTATCATTTGAAAAAAGGATCTGTTAAATGGTATTTTTTCAGCTGTTAAATTGTTTAGTTTAGAATAGGGAAAGATATTTTTTTACGTAAATAAGAATATCTGAAATGAACGGAATATTTATGAATGACTATGGGATTGCGATTATTTAAAACATAATGATCAATGTAAACAGCATTTAATGGGCCAGTATGATGCTGTTTACATTAATCCATGGTTGAGATCGGCTTTTAGCTTTCCCAATGTTTTTTTACTTTATCCAATGCTCGCCGATCGCGTTTGGTTGGGCGGCCATCTGGATAGGCAGCTGTAATCTGACTGGCTTGATTAAGAGCTTTGATTTCAGCACGTTTTGTAGCAACGGATTCGTCTTCTACATATAATAATTTGGCTTCAGATGCAGGTCTGCGCATTGAGTTAAATCGTAAAACCTTGATTCGGTATGGTAATGAATTCAGTGTTAAATCAATGGTATCACCAATCTGGATAATTTTGCTGTTTTTCACTTTTAGCCCATTTACTAAAACTCGACCCAGCTCTATGTGTTTTTGCGCCATAGCTCGAGTTTTAAAAAAACGAGCGCACCAAAGCCATTTATCCAGACGCATGGCATTGGCACTATTGATGGTGTTTTTGTTCATGGTGAAGCTTTACATTAATCTTTTTAGGGTTACTACTATAATCAATTACAATAGGATGATAGGTTATTATACCTATATTATCAAAATGTTATCTTTTTAAAAACCCTTTTTTACTCGGGAATATCGAAAACCTGTCTCATATAGGCAAGGAATGTACTGTTATCTGTCATGGTTTTACCAGGTGAATCAGATATTTTGGCTACAGATTGACCATTGCATTCAACAAGTTTTAACACAATATTTAATGGTTTTAATCCCATGTCATTAGTCAGATTTGTTCCAATACCAAAGCTGGTTTTAAAACGGTTATTAAAGTAGAGGTATAAATCCCAGGCTTTGGGTAAATCTAACCCATCGCTAAAGGTCAGCATTTTGTTGCGACTGTCAATTTTCAGTTTTTGATAATGCGCATAGGCTTTTTCTCCCCATTCATAGGGATCACCGCTGTCATGCCGCAGACCATCAAACAATTTGGCAAAATATAGATCAAAATCACGTAAAAAAGCATTCATACCAACTACATCTGTTAAAGCTATACCGAGATCGCCGCGATATTCGCGTACCCATGATTCAAGAGCAGCTTTTTGAAAATCACGCAAACGTACATCCAAAGCTTGAAAAGCCTGAAAAAATTCATGCGCCATGGTACCAATAGGGATCAATCCAAGCTCTTTGGCTAAATGAACATTACTGGTGCCACGAAAAACAGTTGGTGCTGCTGCATTAAGGGTTTCGATTACATGTTTGTGCCAGCTGTAGCGATAACGCCTTCTGGTGCCAAAATCAGAAACCACAAACGGAGAATGGTATTTAAGTTGTTCTACTTCATAGAGGCGAAGAAGATTGGCTTTTTCCTGCAAACGTCTTTCACCTTCCAAAAGTACGGCAGGGGTTTCTAATGGTCGAAAATACAGTTCATTGACAATGGATAGGACAAAAATCTCAAAAAACATTGCCTGAATGATGGGACCTTCTATACGGATGTTGAGAAAGTTATTGGCGTCAACCGAAGTGTGAATGAAACGCCGTTTCAATTGAAACAGCTCCATGTAATCAACAAAATCACTCTTTATAAATCTTAAACTGCGCAAATATTGCAAATCTTCCTGACTAAATTTAATTGAGCATAGCCGATCGAGTTCCCAGTCAAGTTCATCTTTTATCTGACCTAAGGGATAAACGGTTTCATGATTATTGCGACAGCGAAATTCATAAACACCGGTTGCCTGAGGAAATTGATGGAGAACGACTTGTAACATAGTAAATTTGTATAGGTCGGTATCCAGCAATGATTGGATGATTGGAGGTCGCTCGGTGTCTATGGTCATAGTATGCAATAAGTGTATTTAAAAGGTAATTTTAATAGATTATTGAAATTCCAGCAGATTAATTTATAAAATTTTTTGACCTAGGTCACATTAGTCATCATTGGGCATGCGCAAATGAGCACGAGCTATGGCAATAGGTTTGTCCGGATTATCTTGCCACATGGTGACGGTAACCTGAGATATTCTACGTCCTGAATGTAAAATCTGACATTGAGCATAGCTGTCTAGAGCATTGCCAGCGCGCAAATAATCAATAGCAAAATTAATCATAAACGGCGGGTCAGTATGTTCTGTGTGTTCGGATAAATAATGATATATGCATGATTGTAAGAATCCGCCAATCAGACCACCATGTAAACGAACAAGAAAAATATTACCGATATTTTGTTTGGCAAAAGGTAAGTGAAACAGCCGGTTGCCTTGTTGATCGGTGCCAATGCGCAAATTGATTCCCTGAGAATACGGACTGAGTTGATGTGCTTGATCAGTTAACGATTGATCGATTTGGAATATTGGAGAATTCATTTAGCCAGCTCCTGTTGCATATATTCATGTATGGCTTGCTTTTCAGCAATGGTGAGTGGCGTATGCATAAATGTAGTCATACCTAAAGCGAAAGGATCTTGCTCATCTTCCTGAAAGCAGTGGCTGCGAATGTAGGCAATTTGACCTTCCAGACGATAGCAATGGGCGCGAACATGAACTGGCAAATTTTTGCACACGGGACGTAGATAGTCTACACGCATATCAAGGGTTGCGGTATTTTCGAAATCGGTTAATTTAGCAGCCAAAGCACCGGCTGAAGCCATGTCTATCAAGGTAGTGATGACGCCACCGTGTAAATTTCCGCTGCGCTTATCGGCTATGAGTTCTTCACGCCATGGAATGGAAATCACCGGTTGGTCGGTACTGTTATCACCATAAATTCCTAGCCATTGGCAATGAGGTAGCTGTAAAAGATGATGAAATAAGGCTTGGAAAACCTTGTTATTTGCTGGCATATCTGTTTCTCATATTCATTTTTCTGTGGGTAATATGATAGGTCTTTTGTCAATATTTGTCATTAACTTGTCACTTAATGTATTTCTATGATTTGGAATTGTCACTGACTCATAGCCTGTATCAAGATCGGGGCGGTGGCAGAATTTTGATTGATTTGCACCAGTCCTTCTTTAGCCAATTCGAGTAAGGCTATAAAAGTGGTAACCACCATTGCTAGACTATCATTTCGACCAAACAGTTCGGTAAATTTACACTGCTGATGGGTGTGCAAATAACGCAATACGGACGTCATTTGAGCGCGCACCGACAAAGACTCTTTAACCACATGATGACTGCGGTTGTGCTGGGCTCGAGCCAGTATCGCCAGCCAAGCTCGGGTCAAATCTGCCACCTGAACCTGAGGTGGTTGCGTTACAGCAATAATTTCAACTGGTAACCACGCCCAGCCAAAATCCCGACCAGCACGGGGTAAGGCATCCAGTTCAGCAGCAGCCAATTTCATCTGCTCGTAGGCAAGCAGACGACGAACTAATTCTGCACGTGGATCGATTTCCTCTTCTTCAGCTGGTGGAGGCGAGGGAAGTAGTAATCGAGTTTTAATTTCTATTAATACAGCCGCCATCAATAAATATTCTGCTGTCAGATCCAGTTCATGCTTTTGCATTTGTGCAATATAGCTCAAATATTGCTCTGTAATGGTCAGCATGGGAATATCCAAAACATCAATATTTTGTTTACGGATCAAATACAAGAGTAAATCAAGGGGACCTTCAAAACTTTGTAAAACAACAGTCAAGGCATCTGGAGGAATAAACAGGTCTTGCGGAATTTCTGTAACTGGTTGACCAAACAACCAGGCAATAGTTTGATTTTCCGCAGTGCTTATGGCTGACATAAATGCTCCAGACAAGCCTGTGCACATAATAAGCCAAAACTAGCAGTCACTACCATGGAAGCTCCATATCCGGCACAAGATAAACCTTGGGGTGCAGTTTGATCAGACAGGCAAAGGCCACTTTGCGGAGGCGTGATGTTTTCGGTGGAATAAACACAAGAAATGCGCATATTATCTTTGGGGTTGCGGCTAAAGCCAAACTGTTTACGCAAGGTGTAGCGTAGATTAGCAAGCATGCGATCATGAGTGACTTTACTTAGATCGGCGCGCTGAATCAAGCCGGCATTTTTTTGTCCTCCTGCACCACCAGAAACAACAAATGGTTGTTGGTGACTGATAAAATAAGCTGCCATCGCCGCTTTAACACGGACTTGATCAATGGCGTCGATAACAAAGTCAAAAGGTTGAGCAAATATATTGGAGATGTTGTCTGCATCAACAAAGTCTTCAATACAATTGACACTGCATTCAGGATTGATATCATTGATCCGTTCAGCGATAGCATCCACTTTGGGTTTGCCTATTAAGCTGATGAGGGCCGGTAGTTGGCGATTAATATTTGATTCGGCGATATTATCTAAATCAATAATGGTTAATTGACCGATGCCACTGCGCGCCAAAGCTTCCACCGTCCATGAACCTACACCACCTACGCCGACTACACAAACATGTGCCTGTCTGAACCGGTTCAGATTGTCTTCACCGTATAAACGGGCAATACCACCGAAGCGGCGTTGATAATGAGTAGAAAAGAAATCAGACATCTGTATCTCAATAAAATTTCAGAAAGCCATTTTTGACTAACCGTAGTATTATACTGTATCTGATTCAGTTTCGAATGGTTACAAATGAAAAGGAGAGCTTCGTGTATAAACATTTATTGGTGGCTGTAGATGGAAGTCATACTTCTGAAAATGCGCTGGATCACGCTATAGGATTGGCGCAGGGTGAAAATGCAGAACTGACTTTGGTGAATGTTGCCAATCCAACTGAATACATGGCTTTGGCTCCTGAGTTTTTGCAGCATGAAAGTTATGAAGCAGCTGCTTTATCAGAAGGAAATAGTGTTCTGGATGAGGCCATGAAAAAAGCATTGGCTAGCCTGCCGGCTGAAAAAGTGCATCGGCATTTGCTGGTAGCAAATAAAGGGGTTAAAGAAATGGCGCAACTGTTGGTGGATTATGCTGATGAACAGAAAACTGACATTATTATTCTCGGTACTCATGGACGCAGTGGACTCATGCATTTGTTGATGGGAAGTTTTGCTGAAACCGTGATGCGAGAGACCAATCTGCCATTACTGATTATCCGCAGTGATGGTGAAGCATAATTCCAGATAAATTATAAATTGTTTTTTAAAACTGCTTCAATGGGAAGCAGTTTTTTATATTTTGAAACACCTAAACAGATTTAGCAGAAGGTTAGAATTTCGCAAGATGAGGGTTTAATGAATGGCTCAAGGCATATTTAGGCGGTCATTTTGCTGGGTTGCTGGTTCATTTCAGTTATCAAATCTTTTTGATTAAGATATTGTTCAAAGTATCGCTATCCCTTTAACAGCTATTGTTGCAAGATTCTTTGGAATTAAAATTCTTTTCTTTCATGTTCTAAATTCAACTCAATAATTCTTTTTTCTTTTAAATTATGCAGCAACTATTTTCTGTATTCATTAAAATTTATTGTCTAACTGACCATAAATCTCATTAAACTGATTAGCATAAACCCTCGTATAAATATTGTTTGTTATGTTTTATTACAAATTTCACTTCATGTTAAGCCAGCATCTATTTATATTTTTTTCTTAGAGCTGATTATTTATTCAAAACCTGATTAATAGTTAAATATCCATATTCCGTTTTTTAGGATTTTTTAGATTAAATTCTCAATATAATGAATCTGGGTGAAATAAAATTTTAACTAAAATTTCAAAGCAAAGGATATTTTATTATGCTGATGTCAATGTAAATACATTCTTTTGCTTGGATATCTTAATAATTTTGGTATCTCGCAGACAATTCTTTGAATGCACAATTTTTTGAGATATTTCGAATATTATTTTAAATCTTTATTCATTTTTGATTGTATTTTTAGCTTATTTCAATCACTGTTATGTTGGTTGATATGAGCTTTGAATATCGGTCATATAGACATTAAACAGAAATAACTCTTCTGAGTACAAGATCATTTACCGATAGTCTTAACGCAGCTACCAATATTCTTTGCTGATTAAGCTGTTGTGGCGATGATTAAACCACACATCCTTCTGTTGTGCGTCATTGAATATGATATCAATCATCACTAACGAATCAGAATAATCAGCAAAGTTGGGATGCTTAGCGAATGTATTTTTTATGAATTTCTTTAAATTTTGGATGGTTAGCTGAGCCTAGCCATTCAAAAGCAATCATTTCACGACTAACGATTTCACATCCATGAGCTTGCAAGCGTTGCATTGCCAATTCCAAATCTTTAGATCGACGAGATCCAACGGCATCGGCAACCACAAATACTTCATAACCATTTTTACGTAAATCTAGAGCAGTTTGTAAAACGCAGATATGTGCTTCAATACCGGTAATGATGATTTGATTGGCTTGATGAAAAGTTTCTGGGGTTAAAACTCCCGCTGCGAAAACCGAGAAGGTTTGTTTATGGACTATTTTCGCTTGAGGTGCGGCAGCGATGATCTCTGCTGTGGTCGACCCAATGTTGTCGGCACAATGTTCGCTGATAACAGTGGGAATGGCGAGGTCATGGGCAAGCTCGGCTAGCCAAAGATTATTAGCTAGCAATGGCTCATTATCTGCTATTGCTGGTAATAGGCGAGTTTGCAAATCAATGATTAGTAGAGCAGAGTGTTGGCTATCAAGTAACATATTGAGCTTCCTGTTGCAGTGAAACAATGAAAATATAATAGCATGCCGTTCAACATGGCAAAGTATCATCCTTTTATTTTTGCCATTAAAGGATGTTACTTTGCTATTCTGTCATGATGTAAAGATTTATCTGGCTGGAATGGTACCCATGCGTTTGGTCAGTGAATCTCTTGGCTCACCAAACAAATGCGCATAATAGGTAGTATTGGCCATGACATTTTTGACGTAAGTGCGGGTTTCATCAAATGGAATCGTTTCAGCGTAAATGGCTCCTTCAAGCGGAAAACTGGCTTGCCAACGTTTGGCTCTGCCTGGTCCAGCGTTATAGCCTGCTGTAGCCAATACTTCATGCCCCAGTTGTCTGCGTACATTCGCCATATACCAGGTACCCATGCGAATATTGCCTTCAATGGTGTTGATTTCATTACTACTCATGCCGATTTTGCTGGCTATTTCCCGCGCAGTTGCTGGCATCACTTGCATTAATCCCGATGCGCCAACACTTGAGCGTGCACCGATCATAAAGCGGCTTTCCTGCCGGATTAGACCATAAACCCAAGCTGGATCTATGCCAACCTGTTGTGCATATGGGGTAGTTATTTCTCTGAAAGGTGCTGGATAGCGCAAATGATAATTCAATTTGTTGTCAGCTTTATCTGCACTGTAAATAGCCATTTCATAGAAACCGTTGCTCTCGGCTAATGTGGCTGCGGCAATTAAGGTCTCTTCATTGAAATCACCTGTGGCAAAACGCCATTCTTGTTGGGCTTGTCGACGCATTGGCCAATTATTTTCATTTTGCGCTGTTTTAAATAAGATCAATGCACGATCAATGTTGCCATCAGTGGCTATTTTATTTTGGAGCTGTTTATTACTTTTATCAACCGTATTATGGGTTTCTACTTTTTTTCCTAAAGCTTCCTGAGAAAGCAAAGAGTAGAAATTACGTCCACGCTTGGCTGTTTGTTTAAACAATTTTTCCGCTTCGCTTGTTTGTCCTTGAGCAGCATAGCAGCGAGCCAGCCAATACTGCCAGGTTACTTGCTGCTGGAGGCTCTCGGGCATCTTTCGGATAATTTGGCTCAGTTTTTGCCATCGTTGTAAGCGTAAAGCGGAACGTGCGTACCATTCCCACATTTCATCATCCATTTGTTGATGATCTGCTCGATCAAAATAAGTCAGTGCTGTGGCAGCATTTAGACTATATGCTTGGGCTAACCCTAACTGAGCCCAGCCATAACCTTGCTGTGCCGATGATAGTCTGCTGGATATTTGTTCCAAAGTATAAGCAGCAGTGGCTTTGCTGCGGTTTTCTTTGCTGATAACCTGATATAGTAAAGCTTCTTGTGCTCCTTGGCTCGCCCCAGAACTATTACTTAGCGGATCTGGTAATGGACTACCTAAAGCTTGGGCTAAATTTCGTGCATTACTGACTTGATTGCGTGACAATAAAACCCGTACTCGATGCCAACCATTTTCTTGGGTAATTTGTTGCTTTCTGGCGGCTTGCTCCAACATGCGGTTACAACCTGCCGGCAAATTACTGCTGGTTTTACTGAGCTCGGTTAAGAAAGATTGATCTTGTTCGATCCCGGCCAAATTGGCATAACAGCGAGTTTCTTGATCGCGGAATGGTGAATCCAGTCCACGATAAAGTTCACGAAATTTGCTCCAGTCAGCCTGCTTACCCAGCTGTTGTAACAAAGCATTATGAATATTGTTGCGCATAGCACTTTTGGGTAATTGTGCCAAAAACTGCGTTGCTTGCATCACATCCCCATTTTTAGTCGCTTTAAGTACCAGCAGATATTGCTGATAACTATTAATGATCCGATCAGGGCTTTCTTTAGCCTGTGTTCCGGGAAGAACGCCAGAGCCAGAATTGATCGGTTGGATCGCCACTTCTTGCTGATTGCTGCAAGCGGTTAATGCCAGTACCGCGCCTGACAATATAGATAGTGAAATGTTCAAACTCGATTTCAGCTTTTTTATTTTTTTAATCAATTTCATTCCTTTAATTTGTCTTAATAGTCAGAATATTTATTTTTTCCAATAGGCTGGTGTAAAGAGAATAAAAACAGTAAATATTTCCAGCCTCCCAAGTAGCATAAGCATAATGCATAGCCATTTTTGTATATTGCTAAGCATGGCAAAATTATTAGATGGGCCGACTGCACCCAGTCCTGGCCCGGTATTGGTCATAGAACTGATCGATGCCGTTAACGCAGATAGGAAGTCTAACCCAGATATCATAAGTGCGAAACAAAATAATATGATTGTCGTGAAATAGACAAAAACAAAAGCCATCACGGTTAGAGCACGCCGATCCGGAATGTTATTGCCATTGATTTTTACCACACTAACGGCATTCGGATGTAGCATCAGCACCATTTCGCGCAAACTAAATTTGAATAATACGATTGCACGTATGGTTTTAATCCCACCGCCAGCAGATCCTCCGTTGGAAAGAATATTAGCGAGAAAAAACATCCATAATGTGGCGATTAATGGCCATTGTGCGAAGTCAGCATTGGTATATCCATTCGCTAACCCAATTGAGATCAGATTAAAGCTGGTATAGCGTAATGCGTCGATGAAAGAATAAAAACTTTGCCACCATAAATAAATCCCAATCGCAAATATGCTAAAAAACAGCATACTGATTAATACTCTGACTTCTTCATCCCGCCAGTAAAGACGCCAGCTTTTTTGTCGCAGTGCATTATAGTGATTGGTAAAATTGATGGCACCAAATATCGTGGCAATGCTGAGAATGATCTCTATTGGCACAGAGTTAAAATAGGCGATACTGGCATCATGCGTAGAAAATCCGCCGAGGGAAAATGCTGACATGGCATGACAAATGGCATCAAACCAATTCATGCCGGCCAACCGTAAAGCTAACACCGTGATAAGTGTAAATAATAAATACACACCCCATAGTTTTTTGGCGGTTTCGGAAATCCGCGGTGCCATTTTATTGTCTTTATTAACGCCCGGTATTTCGGCCTTAAATAACTGTGTTCCGCCGGCGCCCAACATAGGCAAAATGGCAACGGCCAGAACAATAATACCCATGCCACCTAGCCAGTTCAGCATATGACGCCAAAAGTTTAATGAGGGGGCCAATGTATCCAAACTGGTCATTACCGTGGCACCGGTGGTGGTTAAACCAGATACCGCTTCAAAAAAAGCATTAGTAAAGCTCAGACCGGGCAGATAAATATAAAACGGCAAACATGCAATCAGAGCAAAACCAATCCACATCATGAATACCAAGGTATAGCCATCCCGTGGGCGCAACTCACGGTTGTAGCGCATGGTCAGTAACCAGGTTATGGTACAGACGGCAATACTGATACCGGCTGTAGACGCAAATGCCGGAAGGACATGATCCATATATAGCCACGACACTATGGTTGGAATCAATAACAATAAAGAAAACAATAATCCGGTTTTGGCAACGAGATGAGCCGTAGGAGCGATTTTATTAACAAAGCTCAAATTTTTATGATGCAGGGCAAATCTGATGTGAAAATGACTCATGCGATATGCCCTATGCAAAAAAGCCCAGTTTAACCTGAATCAATTTTTCCAGATGTTGCATGGCTTTCCGATTGGAAACAAAGAAAATGACGTGATCGCCTTCTTTAAGTTCAGCATCGCGGTGTGCCATCAGAATTTCATCCTGACGAACTACAGCCGCAAAATGACAATGATTAGGCAAGCGCACGCGTGACATTTTCCGACCCACTAGCTTAGAGGTGTGTTTGTCACCATGTAAGACAACTTCAACCGCTTCAGCATTATCGCGGCGTAAGGGGTGAAAAGCCACAACATCGCCCATATGCACATGAGTTAAGATAGAGCCAATGGTGATTAAATGCGGCGAGATTACAATGTTGATCGTATTTCCTTGCAATAAGTCAACATAGCTGCGTCGGTTGATAATAGACATGACTCGTTTGGCACCAAGATTTTTCGCCAAAATCGATGACATGATATTATTCTCATCATCATCAGTCAGCGCGCAAAAAATATCGATTTCATCGATATATTCGTTTTCAAGCAAACTTTCATCCGAAGCATTGCCATTGAGCACTAGGGTATTATTCAGGTTTTCTGCTAGCCATTCAGCCCGTTCTGGTTTGCGTTCGATAATTTTGATATCCAAAACATTTTCCAGCTTTTTCGCTACGCGATATCCTACATTACCTCCACCAGCAATCATGATACGTCTGGTGCGTTGGAGGAAAGGGCGTAACTGACGCATAATTTCTTCAATATGCGCCGTCGGCATGAGCACAAAAACTTCATCATCTTCCTGCAAAATAGTACTACCCGTAGGAACGATTAATTTATCATGCCGATAAATGGCACAAATTTGGCAATCAGTGTTTTCTTGCAGGTGTTGCTTCAGTTGATTGATCGATTGGTTGACTAATAATCCGCCCGCTTTGGTTCGTAACACAACTAAACGAATGCGATCCTTGGCAAAGCTAACAATCTGCAATGCACCAGGATAAACCAGCAAATTAACAATTTGATCAGTGACCAATTGTTCGGGGCTGATGGTTTCCGTAATATTAAAAAAATCTAATGTAGTGCGATTATTAACATCATTAGTTTCAAACTCAACAAAATCGCTGTAGCGAACTCGTGCAATTCGGTTGGGAATATTAAATAGGCTGTAAGCAATCCTGCAGGCAGCCATATTGGTTTCATCATTTTGTGTTAGTGCCAGAAGCATATCAGTGTCTTTTGCTCCAGCAGCAGCCATCACTGATGGCCAGGCACCATTACCCACAATAGTTTGTACATCTAATCGTTGACTAATGTTGGCCAACGCTTTTTCATTGGTATCAATAATAGTGACATCATTCTGACTCATTTTAGAAAGATTGCTGGCAATAGTCGAACCAATCTGACCACAACCCAGAATTAAAATTTTCACGTTTTATTTAGCTCCAATGTAAAAAAGATTCTATTGTATCCTTTGCTCGGTTTAATGCAAATATTGGTTTATTTACAACAAGTTTATTATAAAATATTAATGCATGCTATTTTAATAACATGAATGCTAATAGTGATTTATTCAAAATTTAACTTGTTAAAAATTAAAAATAAATTAAAAAATATTAACTATTCTATAATAAATTCATTGATATTAACCAATAAATTACAATATTATTAAAAAAGCTTTCTGATTATAGGTTAATTCAGGAATTTTTTAAAATTCCGAAACTTTCCAAACTTTTACTTACCTACGGATAAAACTATGCCTGACAAAACATTCAAGCTTAAACTCGCTGCTTTAGCTACTTCTATCGTTATGTTTGCCGGTTGTGCGCAAGTAGCTGATCTGGCTGGTTACGATTCTAAAACCATGAATGCGGATTCTGCCAAAAGCTATGCAGAATTGATCAATAAATCTCGAGCTGTAGGTGCCGTTGATAATAATAGTGCAATAGCCAAAAGAGTAAACCGAATCTTTAATCGCATGTTGCCCTATGCAGATGCAGCTAATCAGACCGGAGAAAAATTCAACTGGCAGATGAATGTGATTCGCAGCAATGATGTCAATGCATTTGCCATGCCAGGTGGCAAAATGGTGGTATTTACCGGTATAGTTACCAAATTAAATCTAACTGATGATGAAATTGCTGCAGTGGTGGGGCATGAAATGACCCATGCATTGGAAGAGCATAGTAAAAAAGCTGCTGGTCAGCAAATTATTACCAATGCAGCAGTTAAAGCTGGCGGTTCAATTATTCAGCAAAAAACCGGTTTGAGTGCCAGTACCGTAGAATTATACAAAGACACATTAAGTAAATATGGTCTGACCTTACCTTTTTCTCGTCATCAGGAAAACAGAGCAGACATCGGTGGATTACGTCTGATGGCTCAAGCTGGTTATAATCCTGAGGCCGCTGTCAGCGTTTGGCAAAAAATGAATAAAGAATTTGGTAGTAATACTTCAACCAGTCTGCTTTCAACACACCCAAGCAATGATGCGCGTATAGCTTCCATTCAGAAGATGCTACCTGAAGTGATGCCTATTTATGAGCAGTCGAAATTCAGATCAAGTAAAGTCTCTGCGAGTGGTTCTGGTAAAAGACCAGTTGGTAAAAAAAGACGCTAAATTGATCGTTATTATCACAATGCATACAAGCATAGTGGCTTGAAAGCGTGATAAAACATGGCAGAAGCTTAGGCTGACTGCCATGTTTTTGTTTTAAGTTTATTTCCTTGCCGCTTCGATATTGTATTAGTTAAAAAGCATTTTAACTGACAAACTTATAACCATTGAAGCCATTATCTCGTCCGTAGTCTGAGTATCTGCAATCCTCGTTTTCACTATAAATTAAAAATAGCTTATGCTGGTTTGTCTAAATGGCTAAGCAGCGTAATCACCATAATTCTTGCCATGATTGTATTCAGCCAATCATATGATTGAACCGAAGTTTTCTCGCAAAATGTGGAAATAACTCGCAATATTAATCAACATCAAGTGTGAAAAACATCACAATCAATAAATCTGTCTGGCAGCATCTTGCTAGAACTATTGATGCTGTGCCGGAAGAAAAATCATGGTTTGTAAAAGCATCAATATGTTCATTATTTACCTTAAATATAGACTTATTTGCTCCAAATTTCGCTGAATCAATTTGCTCAATTGATTAAAACCGCTAAAAGATTCAAAACAATGATAAAAACTAACTCGCCGCGCTAAATATAGCGGTATATTGAGGTCAGTGAGTTGGGGTTTAGGTTAGTTATACTGGAGGAAAAATTGAAATTCACCTTAAGTGGCTGACGCGATCTGTAATTAGGTTCTGTCTCTTTTTTACCATTAGAGTAGATTGAATTCATGGTGTGCTAACAAAAGCCAGCTTATAACAAAAATAGATCCAGAATTTCAAACAGTTGGTTGCGTTAACAAGAACCAAGCTGCTATATGCAAATGGCTTGTATGCAAGTTTACTACATAAACCCTCAGGATAATGTTTGTGGATTTTAATACATTACAAAAAAGATAAAATAATGATTTTTAGTGTTTTTTACTGTTTAATTAATCAATCTTAAAACCTTAAGTAGTTTTCAAGGGATAGGGTTTTACATCATGACTGGTTTTCAACAATTAGTAGATGCCTAATTTTTCTACAGGATTTGCGCCAAAAGGCGTGATAAAACGGTGATTTTAAGCTGTGTAAAGATTGAAAATTGGCTGCTTTATTTTAGCTAGATCAAGTTAACCGTATTTAATCTCAACCATGCTAGGGAAATAATTTTAACTAATGTTAAATTGGAGTATGATAAATATCATCATATAAATGATGAATGTCAGTATCATAATAATTCAGGAACATTACACTAAGGAAGTTCATGATGTTAGACGCTTATCGAACAGCTGCAGCTGAACGTGAGGCCAAGGGGATTCCCCCTTTACCTTTAACTGCTCAACAAACAGAAGAATTAGTAGAATTACTGAAGCACCCGCCCACCGGTGAAGAAGAATTTTTGATTGAGCTAATATCTAATCGGGTTCCACCTGGTGTAGATGATGCATCAAAGGTGAAGGCATCTTTTTTAGCAGCGATAGCTGATGGTACTGTAAAAAGTCCATTGATCGATTCTAAAAAGGCTGTTGAATTATTAGGAACAATGCAGGGTGGTTACAATGTTCATCCTTTAATTGAATTGCTGGATCATCCCGAACTAGCACCGATCGCAGCTAATGCATTAAAACACACGCTTCTCATATTTGATGCTTATCACGATGTTGAAGAAAAAATGCGTGCGGGTAATACCTTTGCCAAAGAGGTGATTGAATCTTGGGCAAATGCTGAATGGTTCACATCTCGCGCTAAGGTACCAGAAAAAATTACCGTTAGTGTGTTCAAAGTGACTGGTGAAACCAATACCGATGACCTGTCTCCAGCTCCTGAAGCATGGAGTCGTCCAGATATACCATTACATGCCTTAGCCATGCTGAAAAATCCACGGGATGGTATACAACCTGACAAAGCAGGTGAAATCGGTCCAATGAAACAATTGGATGCTTTAAAGGCAAAAGGTCATCCTATTGCTTATGCAGGTGATGTGGTCGGAACAGGGTCATCACGAAAATCAGCAACCAATTCACTGATCTGGCTGACCGGTCAGGATATTCCTTATGTACCGAATAAGCGCTTCGGCGGTATTTGTTTGGGTGGTAAAATTGCCCCTATTTTCTTTAATACTCAAGAAGATTCTGGCGCATTGCCTATCGAAGTGGATGTATCTGCTCTGAATATGGGTGATGTGGTGGATATATTGCCTTATGCTGGCAAAATCACCAAAAATGGCGAAACTGTTGCCGAATTTCACTTGAAGTCTCCTGTGATTCTTGACGAAGTGCAAGCAGGTGGACGCATTAATCTAATTATTGGTCGGGGTCTGACAGCCAAGGCTCGCGAGACGCTAGGCATAGGACATTCTGACGTTTTCCGTCTTCCTCAGGCGCCTGCGCCAAGCTCAGCAGGGTTTACTCTGGCACAGAAAATGGTTGGACGTGCTTGCGGTTTACCAGAAGGACAGGGTATTCGTCCTGGAACTTATTGTGAGCCACGCATGACCACGGTTGGTTCTCAGGATACCACCGGACCAATGACACGTGATGAATTAAAAGATCTGGCTTGTTTGGGCTTTTCTGCTGATTTGGTTATGCAGTCATTCTGTCATACTTCAGCTTATCCTAAACCTGTAGATGTTAAAATGCATAAAGAACTTCCGCAATTTATTTCATCTCGTGGTGGTGTGGCTTTGCGCCCAGGTGACGGTATTATTCATTCCTGGCTAAATCGAATGTTGTTGCCAGATATGGTTGGTACAGGTGGTGATTCTCATACCCGTTTCCCAATGGGGGTTTCTTTCCCTGCAGGCTCTGGTTTGGTGGCCTTTGCCGCCGCAACTGGTGTGATGCCTTTAGATATGCCTGAATCGGTATTAGTCCGTTTTACTGGCAAAATGCAACCCGGCATTACTTTGCGTGATTTGGTTAATGCTATTCCATTACAGGCGATCAAAGATGGTTTATTGACGGTTGCTAAAGCCGGTAAGAAAAATATATTCTCGGGTCGAATCCTCGAAATTGAAGGCTTACCAGATCTGAAAGTGGAACAGGCATTTGAACTGACAGATGCTTCTGCAGAACGTTCTGCTGCCGCCTGCACGGTCAAACTCAATAAAGAGCCGATTAAAGAATATCTGCAATCTAATATTGTTTTGTTGAAAAACATGATTGCTGACGGATATCAGGATGCCCGTACCCTGAAACGCCGGATTCAGAAAATGGAAAAATGGCTGGCCGCACCAGATTTACTCGAAGCTGATGCCAATGCAGAATATGCAGCCGTTATTGAGATCAATATGGACGAAATTAAAGAGCCGATATTGGCGTGTCCTAATGATCCTGATGATGTGAAACCATTGTCTGAGGTTGCAGGCACACACATTGATGAGGTGTTTATTGGTTCATGTATGACCAACATTGGTCATTATCGTGCTGCTTCAACTTTACTGACTGGAAAAACGGATTTACCAGTGAGATTATGGGTGGCTCCACCTACCAAAATGGATGCTAAAGAGCTTTCAGATGAAGGTTATTACAATAATTTTGGACGCGTGGGCGCACATGTAGAAACACCAGGTTGTTCTTTGTGCATGGGTAATCAGGCTCAGGCTAGAGAAGGTTCAACTGTGGTGTCAACCTCTACCCGTAATTTCCCTAATCGTTTGGGTAAGAATACGCAGGTGTTCTTAAGCTCCGCAGAACTGGCGGCAATCTGTTCTAAACTGGGGCATATTCCCGATATTAAGGAGTATCAGGAAAATATCGAAATTATTAAAGATAAAGGATTGGAAATTTATCGTTATATGAATTTCGATCAGATTCAGGATTATGTTGAGGTTGCTGCAACAGTTGAAGCCTAAATAATTCGGTAAATGAACGTTTTTAAGGACTGCTCACCGCAGTCCTTTTTTATACCTTATGGATGTTCTACACAAGGTCATTTCTTGACCAGCTTGAGCTGAAAAAAGTAGGTAAGTACTTCGTTTAAACTATAAATAGCCAAGAGTGTTACTGCCAGATTAAATAGTTCTACGCTAATAGACAAGCTTGAGGCTAATTTGCAGTGTATTCATGCTTAAGCAACCGTTTTAAAGACTATAAATTGTGTATCAAATAAATTCTCTTTAAATTGTATTACAAAACAAAAGACAATCTGTTAACATCGCCTAAGAAGATTAAACTCTAAATCTATGAATTCGGTAAAATTTTAAATTATATTTAAAAGTTTAGCGAATGAGGACGGAAAATGAACATCGCATCTAATATCACCGATCTGATCGGTCATACACCTCTAGTTCAATTAAACCGGTTGGGTAAAGATCTTCCCGGTAAATTGGTGGTTAAACTGGAATTTTTTAATCCAGGAAGCAGTGTTAAGGATCGCATTGCCGTTAATATGCTTGATGCTGCTGAACAAGCAGGAAAGATTAACGCAGACACAATTATTGTAGAGCCTACCAGTGGTAACACGGGTATTGGATTGGCGATGGTATGTGCCGCTCGTGGATACAAATTGATTATTACTATGCCTGACACCATGAGTAAAGAACGACGTATGTTATTGCGTGCTTTTGGTGCCGAACTAGTATTAACACCGGGAGCGGAGGGTATGTCTGGAGCCATTGCGCGGGCACAGGCATTTGTGGATGCGGACCCAAACAAATATTTTATGCCACAACAGTTTGAAAATCCGGCTAATCCAGCCATACATCGTGAAACAACTGCACAAGAAATCTGGCATGATACGGATGGACAAGTAGATATCTTTGTTGCCGGAGTGGGTACAGGTGGCACCATCACTGGTGTCGGTGAGGTGTTGAAGGAAAAAAAACCTCAAGTACAGGTTTTTGCGGTGGAACCGCAAGCTTCACCAGTCTTATCAGGCGGTGAAAAGGGACCGCATCCAATTCAGGGAATTGGCGCAGGCTTTGTGCCAAAGATATTGAATACGCATATATATGATGGAATCATTCAGGTGCCGAATGATGAAGCTTTTGCTACAGCTCGTGCCATGGCTGCTAAAGAAGGTATTTTGGTGGGTATTTCTTCAGGGGCAGCTGTGTGGGCAGGTTTGCAATTGGCAGCGAAGAGCGAAAATAAAGATAAGCTTATCGTGGTTCTAATTCCATCTTATGGCGAACGTTATCTGTCAACACCCTTGTTTGCGGATTTGGTCTAATAAAGAGTAATCGTGTGAAATAAAACCGAATATGTAATTGGGTTTTATATTACGCTAATGACTGTGCTACAATTATGGTTAATAAATGTACAGCCATACGCTGAAGCTAGCTGGCTTTTTATTTTGTTTTAAGCAATTTATTGAGTAAACAATGATGAAAAAAATATTAGCATTAAGTGTTGTCGCAGTATTATTGAGTGCTTGTAACAATTTCGAAGTTCCTACTTTTAGTAGAACTCACCCTAAATCTTCAAGTACTTCTAATACAAACAAAGTTGAGAATGGAACCATCAGAGGCAGTAATTTTAGATTGGCTGCAAGCCATTGGTCTGATGTAGCAAGAATCCGTAACGAAGCAACCCGCTTAAGTTACCGTGTTTCACAGGGTAATATGACTAAAGTTCAAGCAGCTCAGATGCTAAATAAATTCCGTATTGCTCAGGTTGGACACAATATGTTAGATGATGAAATGTATGAAATCTATCTACGTAGTGCGGTTGAAAGTCAGCAAGGGTCGATTAATACCGCTCAGTCTAAAGCCTATATTAAAAATGCCTTATTGGGCTGGCAGCAGCGTTGGCCAAATATGAAGGAAAGACCAACTAATCCAGCCTTCACTAATTTTCTGATGGAAGTGATGGATCTAAAACCTTTACAATAAGTTTCGGTTAAAATAAAACCCTGTTGATCGTTAAACTATCGACAGGGTTTATTTTTTTTAATAAGATTTATTAAGAATATTGAAGCTTAATATTAAATCTTTACCTGATCAATCTCACTGACACTGATTAAGCAAGTATCTTGCCTACATCGGACTTGGTGGATTTTTAACAAGATAGATGATTCATCATCTGTTTTCAGGCTATTTAAACGATCTCTGCTTTTTCAATAATGACATTTTCTACTGGCACATCTTGATGACCAGCTCGATTGCCGGTTTTTACTGTTTTGATTTGATCAACCACATCTTGACCTTCTACCACTTTCCCGAAAACAGCATAGCCCCATCCGTGTAGGTCTGGAGCAGTGTGATTAAGGAAATCATTGTCTTTAACATTGATAAAGAATTGAGCACTGGCAGAATGCGGTTGCATAGTACGAGCCATAGCGATGGTATAACGATCGTTTTTCAATCCGTTATTGGCTTCGTTTTCGATCGGTTCATGCGTCTGTTTTTGCTGCATATTTTGATCAAAACCACCACCTTGAATCATAAAGTTATCAATAACACGATGAAAAATAGTACCGTCATAAAATCCATCGCGCACATAGCGTTCAAAGTTTTCAGCGGTTTTAGGTGCCTTTTCGTGGTCTAGTTCAATGCCAATTACACCAAAGTTGGTTGTCAGTTTAATCATGGTTAATCTCCTGATATACATGAGTTAATGGATAGATCCATTAAGGTTAAATATGCTGATGTTTTGCGGTAAGATAATCAACTTCTTCTTTACTGCCAAGGACTACAGCGACACGCTGATGTAAACCTGTAGGTTGAATATCGAGAATATTTTGTTGCGTATTTGTTGCTGCTCCCTGTGCCTGTTCGACCAATAAGCTCATTGGATTGGCTTCATACATTAGACGAAGTTTACCGGGTTTGCTTGGATCTCTTTGATCTTGCGGATAGGTGAAAAGTCCACCACGGACAAGAATGCGGTGTACTTCTGCTACCATGGAAGCTACCCAGCGCATGTTAAAGTCTTTGCCTCGTTTGCCTGTTTTGCCTGCCAGTAATTCTGCAATATACTCTTGCATCGGAGCCTGCCAATGACGCTGATTGGACATATTGATCGCAAATTCAGCGGTTTGTACCGGAATAATGGGTTTATCTTGGGTGAGCTGAAATTTATTGTCTTGATTCAAGGTAAACATGGCCACACCATGTTTGACTGTTAACACCAAAATGGTTTGCGGTCCATATAATACATAACCACTGGCTACTTGCTGTCGACCACTTTGTAAAAAACTTTCGGTGTTTAATTCGCCCGCTGGCTTGCGGAGGATAGAGAAGATGGTGCCAATGGAGATGTTGACATCAATATTGGAACTGCCATCTAACGGATCAAATAATACCAAATATTCGCCGTGTTGATTCGCCCTGACAAAGGATTCTTCTTCTTCACTGGCCAAGCCGGCCACGGCAGGTTGGGAGGTTAGCGTATTGATCAGGATCTGATTAGCCAGGACATCCAGTTTTTTTTGTTCTTCCCCCTGCACATTACCGGTGTGGGCGCTGCCAAGAATATTTCCCAGCGCACCTAAGCGCACGGCCTGATTGATGTGCAAACAGGCTTGACTGATGCTAAGCAAGACATCAGTCAAAGACGATGGCACAGAATGGTCTTGTTGCTGTTGTTGTAAATAGTCATTCAAGAGTATGGACACGCTGGCACTCCCATATTAAATTTTGTGTCATTATACATTGGCTGGTTTAATTGGTCGTAAAAAGAGATTTATGCTCATTCTGCTCAAGCAATTGCTGAGCGCAGAGTATAGCGAGCATAGTCATCTTGTCCTAATAAATTGACTAAAACAGGTAAAGCTTCCGCCAGAGTATCAGGTAGGGTATAAGGTGGATTGATGATAAATACGCCACTGCCGTGCATGCCAAAACCATCAGCTCGTGGCGTATGTACATGCAATTCAGCCTGCAAATAATTATCGGGTGACAATTTAAGCAGATTTAAAGGTAACTGTTCACTTTCCTGTCGGCTCAGGCAGGGATACCAGACCATATAACAGCCGGCAGCAAATTTTTTCAAAGCCGCTTTAAGCGTGTCAACCACGTGCTGATAATCTTGTTTCAATTCATAAGGTGGATCGATTAAGACAACCGCTCGTCTGCTCGGCGGTGGCAGCATGGATAATAAGCCTTTAAAACCATTGTCGCAAAACACCTGTGCGCGGTTAGGTAAGGAAATCTGACGCATATTGCGACGTAATATCTCGGCATCAGCCGGATGAAGTTCAAACAGGCGCAAACGATCTTGTTCTCGCGCTAATGCTTGCGCTAGCCATGGGGAGCCACAATAATGATCTTTATGATCGGGCAGACAGTCAGTGACTATCTGGCGAAAATGTTGCCAACAATCTGGCAGATTGGTGGCGGTAAGTAATTTCTGTAAGCCATCGCGGTATTCGCCAATTTTTTGTGCTTCAGGGCTACTCAGATCATATAAGCCAGCACCGGCATGGGTATCTATATACCAATAAGCCTTGTCTTTTAGATTAAAGTATTCCAGCACACTCATCAGGCAGAAATGTTTCAGAATGTCGGCATGATTGCCGGAATGAAAGGCATGGCGATAACTAAGCATGAGTTTTAACAGATAAGGAATCAAGAGCACAGAATGTTTATTGTACCGAATTTAGTCCGACTATCGTAGCCTTAAGCGCAATAATTGAGGAATAATTATTCTATTAGTATTGAAGGGCGCACAATTATTTGGGTAGGTTAAAAACTGAATTTTAAAATCAGCAAAGATAGCTCATGTGCGTGTGCCATTATGGTTTAAATTAATCAGCAAAAGTTGATTGGTAGATTATGCTTGTTATTGATATCGAAGGTATTTTCTTCTTTGATCATAGTAGAATGATCAAATCTTCTGCATTATCTTGAAATGGATTAAGTTTTAATTGGTGTTGATACCTATTCTGGCTCCCTAAATGCGGACAAAAGCACCGCTTTTTTTATGGTGATAGCGGGAATAGGGGGTGATACAGTTGGAAAATAATGTTATGTTACGATAATGTAATCGGAAATAATATTGTAGGAGACGACAATGTAATTTGATTGTTTTGTAATTGCACAAAATATGAACTAGAAAGTGTGGCTTACATCAGAAATAGCTATATCTGATTCAGATATAAAAATACTCTAACCATATAAAAAAATGACCAAAAAAGTACTCTGTTTACTCATTCCCTTTATCGTTAATTGCAGCGGCGGAAATGTGTCTCAAGTTAACCTGGTTCAATCAAAGATAGAATCTGAAAATGTAAGCTTGAATCCTAGTCAGTCCTTTACTCTAATCAATGGTGAAAAAATATCATTATCAAATATTTATGCTATACCTAACAATATAGATTCTATACAAGTGGATGATGTGCAATTTGAGGCTAAATTAGCAGATTTTTGTGGGAAGGGACATGAAATTTATGATAATAAAAAAATGCAGGGTTTTTTATCTAAAAAGCTTCAATTTATTCTATATGATCAATACAAACAGAATCATACGGAACCCACGGCATTTAACTTTAACCAAGATAATGCAAATATTTATTTAACCGTTGTTAACGATGAAATCATTAGCAAATATTGTAGGAAAAGAAATATACGTACGCTAAATAGCGCTTATTTATTAAAGGTTTATTCCAACGGTGTCAGATATAATTTACTGGCTATTCATGATATAAAAACGATTGAATAAATATTAAAATCAGAGAAAGATGAAAAGAACATATTATTGGGTTGGTTTCTAGCACTGGTATTACTCTTTAGTTGCGGCAATAAACCGTTCAAAAAATGCAGAATTGAGTTTTTTCAAGGAAAAAGAATATTAATACCGCAGCAAAAGAGTTATCCATCATTGAAGAAGATGTCGAAAGCACTTATATTTTTAAGTTATTTCGATATTTTTCGCATAAGATAATGTGCTATTTGATGTTTCTTTTGATCAACTAAAGCCATGAAAGGGCTTGGAACTCTCTTAGATAAGCCATACAGATTTGGTCATTGTCGAAATACAGCTTAGATTGGGTGTAAGTTTCCATCAACGGTTTATGCGAGACAGAAATAACAATCAGAAATTTTCAAACAAATTGCTACGCATCGTTTATCTTTAGTCACCAGCTATTTATGCTGCTAATTAATAAAAACAGCAAACTACTACCATGATTCGAGCTTTTTAGTGACGGATGCACTCATTAAAAATTTTAATGATTAGTGACGATCAGAGATTTGGGCTAATGAAATTCTATATAATTGGAATGAAATGCGTTATTGGTCAACTCTAGTTTTAATTATTCCAGTTTGCGCAAGTGGTTATCTGTTAGAAACAAAAAAACAATGATCTTCTTTCATGTCACCTTAGGTGAATCATTTATTTAAATGGCGCAGAATAATTTGCGCGTGATGAAGTAAAGGATTTAAAAGAAAGAATAGAAACTGTGGCGATAATTTTATTTTTAAGATTGAACAATCATTTTTTGCAGCCTGTGCTATAAGACAAACTTCTTTAGTTAACTGTTGAAAAAAATTCTTCCAAAAATTTGATTTTGTTTCTGAACTATTTTTAACCAGTTGCTCCCTTTTTGTTCCCAAAATAGGTTTTCAAACCTCAGTCCGCCCCCGATTAAAGATTGGTTTTGCGGATCTTGACCATTGCCTATCGCTTTATGCATCAATGCTCATTGCTGATATTGGTTATCACCTAATGCGCCAACTAACTGCATCACTTTGGGAAAGCAAACCACGAAAAGGATAAAACTAAATAAAGGATGAATTGAAACTCTTAGATAAGCTGAACAGATGAAAAAAGAAAAAGCTGTCTATCATGACAGTCTCTTTTTTATATTTCGTTATCTTTTAATCTGCAATAGATTCCTTTATTTTCGAGTTCATTAATTGTTCTAATAATATTATCCTTAGTAATTCTGGTTAGAAAAATGATGTTTTCTTCATAAAAAAAAGAAGATTGTTGCAACTCTTCCGCGACATCTTGCGAAAATCTAGATATATCATAAAAAGAAATTTTGTACTTAATATTAGTGGAAAATTCTACAATAATATTAAGTAAACATCCTTTACTTTCTACTTCTAGTTTATACAAATCATCATCAAAATAATATTTAGCATCATATATTTTAGGAAATTTATTTGACATAATTTTATTGACATTTAATTTCAGAATGATGAACACCATAATAGAAATTGATTCAGTTTCTTCACCTGTTTTCCATTCTCCTTTTTCTTCATATTTTACCATAACATAATTTTTATACATCATCTCAGAACTTATGCCTGCCGGAGCAACACCAACATTTTTTTGGTCATGGTGTCTTTCCAGATTCCATTTTTCCTATAGATCACACCTTGACGGTTAATAATGGCATGCTGCTTTTCGTTAATATGAAAACTATATTGTCTTTCTTCATTACATAGAAATTCTCCCTCCAGTTGATGATCACCAACATGCAGCCTGATTTGAAATGGTTTATCGGTAGGATTATGGCTAACGAGATCAATGTAATGATAAAAAAACAGCAGCACCCGACCCAAAAGGCAACACTCGACCATCATCAGCAAAAGGATCAAAGCTATGTTTTGCCCGTTCGACTAGTTGAAGTTCTGAATGGAGAACCACCAATGAATTGAATTACTGATCTGGCTGATTCCACCGCCAATACCGGAACGAGCTGCGCCAAACGAAAGTTCCATTCCATTCCCAAATCCTCGCCTCTTTGTTGTTTTCCCACCAATCGGCACAACGAAAAATATTTACCAGATTTAATTAAGATTCCATTTAGCGAATCAACTGCAATTTTTAAGTTTATGACTTGATTGTATTGAAGTTGAATGTCGCTATCACCCAATCGACGTATTATTGGATGTGTGATTTTTTATAGTGAAATGGTTAACGTAAATCATGACAAAGTTCTAAGTATATTGGCGTGAAGAGCAATAGCAGAATAAACGACGAAATAAACGACGCTGATTCACTCTTAACCAATAAAGTAGGGGTGATAGCTTGATAACGGTCTGCGCATTATTTTTTTACTTTTATTCTTCTAACATAGATGATAACGATTTACCATTATGTTGTTAATTTAATTATATTTTTTGGTATTGCTAACCGGACTCTTTGCAATATTGATCTAAATACCTGAACAATTAAGCTATTTCATTCTCTGAAATAATTCTTTTATGCTGTGGGAAAATCTTGACGGGTGGATTACTATCAGAATATTAGATTGACTATTGGGTCAAGGCGTACCAATATTAGGTTTATTTGGTCAAGTACATGTTATTTGAGCTTTTTTGTAAGCTGTAAAAACAAATTATCAAAGGGGGAAGGATGTCAGATTATCAGTTATATATAGGGAATAAAAATTATTCTACGTGGTCAATGCGTCCTTGGCTAGTGATGAAACATTTTGATCTGGTATTTACCGAAAAAAAAGTTAGATTCGATAGTTTTGCTGCTGATTCGGTCTTTAAACAAACCGTTATACCGCTCAATCCGTTTGGAACGGTGCCGATTTTAGTGGATGGAGAGATTAAGGTAACGGATTCTTTGATGATTTGTGAGTACTTGGCTGATAAGCATCCTGATGTTGAAATGTGGCCGAAAGAAGAAAAAGCGCGGGTAAATGCCAAAAATCTGGTGGCAAAAATGCATAATGGTTTTCCTTTTGTGCGGCAATATTTACCGATGAATATTGAGGCTTTTATGCCGGAGGTGGGGCAGATTATCATGCGCGATCAGCCGCAAGTACGCCATGAAGTTGAATTTTTGGATCAAATACTGTGTGGTTTTTTAAAACAGTCTGACGCTTATCTGTTTGGTCAATTTACCATTGCTGATGCTTTTTATGCGCCGTTGTGTATGCGGCTTAAAAATTATGCTATACCCATCTCTGCTCGCCTGTCACAATACATTGATCAGTTGCTACAAAATTCAGCTGTGGCTGAATGGGTAGCCGATGCCCTTGAAGAAAAAGATTTTGTGGAGATGGATGAACCTTATCGGATTAAGGCTTAAAGCAACCGCGCTGAATTCAGCGCGTTTGCTTTTTGGATAAGCTCATTTATTGATTGATGCTTTGTTTGATTTCCAAAGCGAGATGAGGATTCCACATTGCTCCGGTTGCGCTCATGACAGCATCTGCACCCGCAGCACGGTATTGCTGATAATGGTCGGCGGTACTCACACCACCTACGCCGACTATGCTGAAATGGTGATTTAATTGCTGTCTTAATCGACAAAGTCTTTGTACCATGTCTAGCCCTGCCCAGCGGATGGCATCGCCACATACTCCGCCACTGGGACGATTCTGACCTAATGCTGGTTGTCCGTGTTCGTCTACCGGATAGGCAGATAAGGTATTGATGGTGCTATAACCATCTACAACTCCGTCTAATTTTTGCAGTAGTGGTAAAACGTCGTTATCGTTGGCAAAATAAGCCAGTTTTAATAATAAAGGCTTGTCGGGCACGGCATTTTTAATTTCTTTCGCCAGACGTTCTACTTTATCAAAATCAAAACATAAAAGTTTGTTAGCGCCTTCATTGGGACAGCTTAGATTTGCTTCGAGAATAGGTGCGCCGGTTTCATTAACTAAACGCGCCGCAAGGGCATAATCTTGTTCAATAGAACTGCTGTTACCTGGCGTTCCCTGAAAACTACCAATGACGTATTGTCCCTGCTGCGCTGCACTGACTGCTTCGGCCATATCACTTTGCCACACCTCAGGATCAAATGATGGCACCCCAAAGGAATTGGTAATGGAGATGGGGCTGGTGTAATTTTTATCGGCTAAGACGGTGTCTAGATTGGCAGACAGTTTGCCCTTCGGGTGGATGGATAAGACGTTAGGTAAGGGATGACTTTTATGCGCTTTGGTACGTACTGTTTTGTACACACACAAGTCAAAACCATAGGCGAAAGCTGCTTTGACAAACTTAGCATTAAGTAACGGTCCGGCTGGAATGCCAAAGGGTAGATTAACTTCCAGATTTAAAAACCGGCTGGTGTGAAGAGTGTTCACAGGTGAGGCTGGGGCGTGCTCAAAAGCACCAAACGGTCCCTGCTCGTAGTTATCTTCATAACTTAATAATGGATCATAAAATGGGACGGTGGTATTTTGCATGAAAGAATCCTGGTTATTTTATGGCCACATGCCGGAAAGTCATTATACGAGCTTAGTATCACGCTGTTGCGATTAATGCAGAAATTTTTTGCATATCAGCTGTAAACGCTTGAGTAGGATGATGATTAATGAATGATTATTATTGTAAGTATTTGTATAGATAAAATTAAATTAGGGTGTTGTATGAAGTGTTGTTTGCAGAATATTGGATTTCTATCGCGAAATTGATTGGTTTGATTATCAGATGAATATCGCTCATGAACAGAGAATGGATAATTGAAGCTGTCTTTTAGACCTGATGATTTTTGCCGCCATGAGTAGGATAAAAAGGCTACTTTTTTAAGTAGCCTTTCGTCTGCATATGTTTGTGTGCACTTAATTGAACGAGATCAATTTAACTGGGAAGTACAATTTGGACAACGTTTGGCATGAATTGGAATATCGGTACAGCAATCAGGACATTGTTTAGTTGTAACTTGTGGCGCAGGTGCTTTGTGCAGTTTGTTGATGGCTTTAACCAGCATAAATATGGCAAAACCAATGATAATCAGGCTGATCAAGGTATTGATAAATAAGCCTATGTTGAGCGTTACTGCACCTGCAGTCTGTGCTGCACCAAGTGTTTCGTAAGGACCAGGTGCGTTAGGGCCCTGACGTAAGGTAATAAACAGGTTTGAGAAATCAACGCCACCTATCAGTAAACCGATGGGGGGCATAATGATATTGTCTACCAGTGATTTCACCATGTTGCTGAAAGCGGTACCTACGACCATACCAATGGCCAGATCAATGACGTTACCACGCATCAAAAAAGCTTTAAATTCATCAAGAAATTTCATGATTTCTCCAAGTGTTCAATAAAATTAATTACTTAGCTTTTTCATCTTAGCGCGTTTGGTTTCTTTTACGGGATCAATTGCTTATTTTTGCAATGTAAAAAAAAGTTGCCTGACAATTACAGGCAACTTTTTGGCATGCTGAAGCCATCATTCAGCTTTAGGACTATCCAAATCTTCTGGCACACCCAAAGCATTGATGCTGTAGCCACCATCAACATAGGTGATCTCGCCGGTAATACCTGATGCCAAATCGGACAGCAGGAATGCGGCAGTATTACCCACTTCTTCGATAGAAATATTGCGACGGATCGGATTTTGTGCCGAAACGTGAGATAGCAAGCGACTGAAATTAGCAATGCCAGATGCTGCCAATGTTTTGATTGGACCGGCTGAGATACCATTACAACGGATACCTTCCTGACCAAGACACGCTGCGGTAAAGCGAATGCCAGCTTCCAGAGAGGCTTTAGCCATGCCCATTACATTGTAGTTAGGAATAGCACGAACTGCACCCAGATAGGTGAGGGCAACGATGGAACTGTTGTGACCGGTCATCATTGGGCGAGCAGCTTTAGCCAGAGCAGGTAAACTATAGGCTGAAATTTCATGCGCGGTCATGAATGCTTCACGGGTGATGCTATCAAGAAAATCACCGGATAAGGCTTCTTTGGGGGCAAAGGCGATGGCGTGTACCAACCCATCCAATTGACTCCAATTTTTTCCTAAATCAGTAAATAACTGGTTGATTTCTTCATCGCTGTTAACGTCGCAACGAAATACCAGTTCAGAGCCGAATTCTGCTGCCATTTTACGAACACGGTCAGCAAGTTTATCCACTACGTAGGTGAAAGCCAGCTCAGCACCTTGTTCATGACAGGCTTTCGCGATGCCATAAGCGATGGAACGGTCAGAGATCATACCGGTAATCAGGATTTTTTTGCCTTGTAAAAAGCCCATAGATATATCCTTGAAGTGATTTGCTTTTATCATAAAACCCGCATTATAACCGTAATTGACTAATAACGCGATATGCTTAGCTAGAGTAGAAACTTTAAAACGGGTTGATTTGATGGTGATTAATCAGCCCGTTGCCTGTTCAGTGAAGTTTACTGGCTCAGACCAGATAAATAGATATCAGCGTCTAAAGCTGCCTGACAACCTGACGCTGCGCTGGTTATGGCTTGACGGTAAATGTGATCTTTGACATCGCCTGCAGCAAAAACGCCAGGAATGTTGGTGGCGCCAACATTACCGTCATTACCGCCTTTGGTAATCAGATAACCGGTTTGATCCATATCCAGTTGTCCTTTGAATATGTCGGTATTTGGATGGTGACCAATGGCAATAAAGACGCCATTTACAGCTATGATTTCGCTTAATTGGTTGTTATCGATAACGCGCACGGCATTGACACCATTTTCATCGCCCAAAATTTCATCGACGGTGCAATTTAGCTTGAGGATGATTTTGCCTTCTTGCGCGCGTTCCATCAGTTTATCGATCATAATTTTTTCTGCACGAAAGGTATCACGCCGATGAATTAAGGTGACTGATTTGGCAATATTGGCCAGATAGAGCGCTTCTTCGATGGCGGTATTTCCACCACCAACAACGGCTACATCCTGATCTTTATAGAAAAAACCATCACAGGTTGCACAAGCGGATATGCCTCTGCCAGCAAAGACTTCTTCACTAGGCAAGCCAAGATATTTTGCTGAAGCACCAGTAGCAATGATGAGTGCATCACAGCTGTAGGAACCCATGTCGCCAATTAATGTAAACGGACGGTGTTGTAAATCAACTTGGTTGATCTGATCAAATATCATTTCGGTACCAAAACGCTCGGCATGAGCCTGAAAACGCTGCATTAATTCGGGACCTTGCACACCTTCGAAGTCGGCTGGCCAGTTGTCGACTTCCGTCGTGGTCATTAATTGTCCACCCTGAGCCATGCCGGTGATCAATGTTGGTTTAAGACCTGCACGGGCTGCATACACCGCTGCGGTATATCCGGCTGGCCCAGAGCCAAGAATGATTAATCGGCTGTGTGTGAGTTCGCTCATGATCTTTCCTTATTTCTAACGTCTATCTGTACTCAGGTAAATGTTGCATACTGTACCACAATACCGATCAGTTCTATTGACTGCGTAAGACAACTGAAAAGGTAATGGTGTAGCAAGTGTCACTTAATGGTGATGTTCAATCATCCCATCTAAATGGTACTGGGTGCTGCAATACGGGCATTGAATGCTACTATTGGATTGAATGGGTAAGTATATCCGCGGGTGTCCGTTCCAGGTTTCATGTTGTGGACCGGTGCAGATTAAGGGCAGATTTTTGGAGGTGATGGTTATCACAGGATGATCGGTTTGGTTCATGAATGATTCCTGTTAACAGTCTGCTGGTAATCAGATTAGCAGGTTCAGTTTGCCTTTTAAGCAAACTGAACCTGATTCAAAGCTTAATCGATATACGTTAGCCAAGATTCATATTTGGCATTTCTACCATTGACGATATCGAAATAGCGCTGTTGAATTTCCGTGGTGATTTTACCACGAGCACCAATGCCGATGGTACGACCGTCAATTTGTCGTATCGGCGTCACTTCTGCGGCGGTGCCTGTAAAGAACACCTCATCGGCAGTATAAAGTTCATCTCGAGTAATGTGTTTTTCGATCACGGATAAATTCATATCGGCAGCTATGGACATGACGCTGCGGCGGGTAATACCGTCCAAGGCTGCATCCAAGGATGGTGTATACAGTTGTCCATTAGCGATCATAAAGATGTTTTCGCCTGAACCCTCAGCCACAAAACCCTGAGAATCCAATAAAATGGCTTCATCATAGCCGTTACGGGTTGCTTCATTAACTGCCATGATTGAATTCATGTAATTGCCATTGGCTTTGGCTTTAATCATGGTAATGTTGGGATGATGGCGCGTAAACGAACTGATCTGAACTCGAATACCTTGCTGTAAGCCTTCTTCTCCCAGATATGCACCCCATGGCCAAGAAGCCACAATGACGTTTACATCATCCTGATCGGGACGAACACCCAATTTGTTCGAGCCATAGAATGCCATAGGACGGAAATAGCATGATTCCAGCTTATTGGCTTTAACTAAATCGATATGCGCCTGATTAATTTGTTCTGGGGTGAACGGCAGATGCATGCCGGTGATTTTAGCAGATTTAAATAAACGTTCGGTATGATCCTGCAAACGGAATATGGCGGTTCCCTTGGCGGTAGAGTAAGCGCGTACCCCTTCAAACACCCCTAATCCATAATGCAGTGTATGTGTTAGAACATGGGTTTGCGCTTGACGCCATTGAACCATGTTGCCGTTATACCAAATAAAACCGTCTCGATCGGCCATAGACATAGATAGAACTCTCCAAAAAATGACATTAAGCTGCAAGAGTAGAATTCATGCTTTGTGTGGGGTAAAGCAAAGTAATGGTTCTCACTTCAGCAGTTATCAAATGTATAGATAATTGCGCTTTTCGGACTTATTTTTAGCCGTTATTCACGATTTCCATAAGTAATGTTAATTAATTATTATACACTTCTAAAAAATTTTTGTTTTTATTGCAAACTGTTTTTGTGGTTTCTTTTAACTCAAACACGAGTTAACCGCTGCTGTATCAGTTGACTGAATATGGAAGCTAAGGTATGACTTTTTATTGTTTTTCCTGCAGATTCAGACGGTTTATTCAGCAAAATGCATCCAGTTCCCTTCGTTGCCGCTAGCGTGCAATTCTTTGTCCAGCTGTTGTAACTTTGATTTAAAGTGCTCAATGATGATTCAGGTCAATTAGGTTTTCTTTTATTGATGGTGGCACGCTATAATTATGAATATATTAATAAATAAGATTTTTGTTAGCTTTACAAAGTCAGTGATTACTCGTTTTTTCTATAATCAGGCATGAGTGTTATGCGAATGGGTAGTGGTAACTCAAGGCGCAACAGTTTGTATATTATATAGGGATTAATTTTTCATTGGCTTTCTCTTCATATCGTTTCAGCGTGCTCTAAGCATTATGAGTGCACGGAGTGATGACTCTGAATAGATTTACATTGCTATTTTTTATTTACTTAATAAAACAAGATTTTATTTTTTATTTTTCAGTTTTATTTCAATTAATTGCGCTTACAGTCTTTAAAATAAATGAGTTGCCTAAGATGACAGCCATTTTTGCTATTAAGTGACTAAATCGTTTAAACTGTATAATAAATGCAATTTTTTTAATTTCTTTATTTTTTTAATTGTTTTTAGATAAACAATGCCTTTCAGGATGGGAAGTGATGAAGATTATTTATACTTTGATCAAACTGGTGGTGTTAATTGCATTGTTATTATTGGCAATTAGTAATACACAGACGGTTACCTTCAGTTATTTACCCGGTCAGTCTGTTGATGTGGCGTTGATTGTGGTATTGCTGGCTTTTTTTATTGTCGGTGCAATATTCGGGGTGTTTGCTACGTTTGGTCGCCTTTTGCAGTTGCGCTCGCAGGTCAATGCTTTGCAGGGACAATTAAGAAAAGAGCAGGAGATCAATGTTCAGTTGCAATCGGAAAAGAATGCTCTACAATCTGCCAATCAGCCGGTGATATCAGATACAATGTCTTCTGAATCTAAGAAGTAAAGAAAGTTAGCTGTTTGTATGGATAGTAATGATTTTTGGATGTGGCTTGCTCCGGTAATTATGCTACCGGTGTTTTTCGCTATGGGCTGGTTTGCAGCCCGAGTTGATATGCGCACAGTATTAAAACAGGCTAAAACCATCCCGGAAGGTTTTTATAAAAGTTTAGATGCTTTAGTAGAACATAAAAGCGGGGTGGCTGTGCGAGAACTTGCCGAGGTAGTCGATCAGCAAAGTGATGCCAGCCAAAGTACCTATGAGTTACATCTGACTTTAGGTAAACTTTATCGCCAACGCGGCGAAAATGATAAGGCCATTACTCTACATCAGCGTTTGCTTGAATCTCCAGACACGGTTGAAGATCGTCGGGATAATGTGACGTTTGAGCTTGGGCAGGATTTTCAAGCTGCTGGTTTGGTGGATCGAGCAGAGCAAATTTTTGTGGGTTTGCAGCATGGAAGTAAAGCCAGAGCGGCACGCGAAATTTTACTGAATATTTATCAGCAAGATCGGGATTGGCAAAAAGCCATTAAACTGGCCGAAGAATTGAGTTCATCAGAACAGTCTTACCAGTTCGAAATTGCCCAATTTTTTTGTGAATTGGCTCAATTGGCGTTATATCAGTCTGAATACAATAAAGCACGAGAATATGTGTTTAAGGCTTTAACTACCAATCGTAAGTGTTGCCGCGCCAATATGATTCTTGGTGATGTTGAACTGAAACAGGAAAACTATCAGGCAGCCATCGATGCCTACAGCGCCATCGAAAAACAAAATTATGAATATTTGAGTTTAATCGCTGATCGTCTGTATGACGCTTATGAAGGGCTGAATAAGGCTGCGGATGGTTTGGCGGTTTTGATTGGTTATGCCCAGACTTTTCCGCAACTGGATTTAACCAGCGTAATTTATGAAAAGTCTTTACCCATATACGGCGAAACCAAAGCCACTGAAACAGCGATTGATCTCGTGCGCCGTAAACCCACTTTAACCGGTACTTATCGTTTATTGGCGGTATTACAAAATAATATTGATGCAAAATGGCGCGTTGATGTGGATATGATGCGTTCTGTGGTGGGCATGCAGATGCAAAAATCCGTTATGTACCGCTGTCGTCATTGTCATTTTAAATCGCAGGTTTTTTTCTGGCATTGTCCAGCATGCAATAAATGGGAAACATTTACCCCAAACCGCATTGATGTTTAAAACTGACTGAAAAATGTATGATCTGGCTGGCTGATGTGGTTTTGACAGCCAGTTTTTTATGTGTATTCAATGCTAAAATAAATTATGGTTAACTTGTCTAAGCTAACTATTTTTCCTTGATTTGACTGTCTTATTACCCATGAATCCCTTAATACTTGATACAGAAAACTATGTTCATCCTCGCACACCGGTCATTGTGGCGTTGGATTTTGCTGATGAAAAGCAAACTTTGCAGTTTGTGCGACAATTATCGCCACACCTATGCCAACTGAAGATTGGTAAAGAGTTATTTACTGCTTCTGGCCGTCATTTGGTCGAACAGCTTGTTCATCAGGGCTTTAAGGTATTTCTGGATCTGAAATATCATGATATACCCAATACGGTGGCTGCTGCCTGTAAGGTGGCTGCAGAGATGGGGGTGTGGATGGTTGATATGCATGCCAGTGGAGGGCAGCGGATGATGGAGGCGGCCGCCGAAGCGGTCAGTCATTATCAGCATCGACCATTTTTGATTGGTGTAACGGTGCTAACCAGTATGACGCAGGCAGATCTATTGCAAACCGGCGTGAACAGACCTATTGCTGAGCAGGTGATGCATTTGGCTGGTTTGGCTCAACAGTCTGGTTTGGATGGAGTGGTTTGCTCGGCACAGGAAGCAACGATGTTGCGCGCTCAGCTTGGGCAAGAATGGTTGCTGGTTACCCCTGGTATTCGTCTGAGCACAACGACTACAGATGATCAACGTCGCATTATGCTACCAAAGGATGCGTTAGCTGCTGGCAGTAGCTATTTGGTTATGGGTCGTCCCATCACCCAAAGTGAAAACCCAGTCTTATTACTCGAACAAATCAACCAAGGCCTGATCTGATTGCCCCATTATTGTGGTAAAAAAAGAGCTTGAAAAAAATTCAAGCTCTTTTTTATCTGTATTAACCCGTTAATTGTAAGCTAATGAGTTTTTTCAAGGGCGGTAGATTATTGCTTACCCGTAGCACCATGGAGCGAACCAGTCGCGCAGGGGGGGTATCATTGGTGAACAAAGAAATCATGGCGTTGGTGCCGTGATAAAGAGCCAAGGTATGGGGCATATGATGACGCTGATAACTGGCCAGTAGGGCACTGCTGCCTATGTCTTTGCCTTGTTGTACAGCATCATTAATTTTTTTGGCTAAAATACCCACACTATTCAGGCCCAAATTAAAGCCATGCGCTGTTACCGGATGCATGCCGACCGCAGCATCACCAATCAATGCAGCCCGATGGGTATAAAATGTATTGGCATGTACACCCACTAATGGATAATGATGGATGGTGCTGGCTAAGGTCATATCACCAAGTTTACCGCGCAACTGTTTTTTGATGTCTTCTTCCAATTGCGTTGGTGTCATGGAGAGAATCTCTTTGACATATTCATTATTGATGGTGATTACGCAGTTGGTTAAATTTTCTTCTAGCGGTAATAAAGCCAATGTTCGACCATAATGAAAACATTCAAATGCCGTATGCTGATTGGTCAAAGTGTGGCGCATTCTAAACACGATTACTGTGCGGCCGAAATCACGCATATTTGCCCCTATGCCAAGTTGGCGGCGAATACCTGAAAATCGACTGTCAGCAGCGATCAGAAGTTTGCTTTTTAAAATTTGTCCATTATCCAGCACCGCTTCAATGGTTTCTGGCTGACTATTATTAACTTCGGTGATGCTATGTCCATCGATGATTTGAATGTTTTCATAGGGCAAAACCGCTTCATACGCTGCGCGACGTATATTATGATTACTGATTAAAAAACCCAAAGAATTAGCCGGTTTGCCACGAGCCTTAGTGGGTTGTTCAAAATGTAACTGATAATTTGAATGACCATTGATGACTTTAGCATCGCGTAGTGGATAGATTTCTTCCGGAGAAATTTTTGACCATAACTGAAGCTTTTGCATTAATTCTTTGGAATAATGCGTCAGGGCTATTTCCCGTCCATCGAAAGGGGGTTCAGCTAAAGTAGCACGGTCGTTTTTTTCTACTATGGTGATCGCTAAACCAGATGGTGCCAATGCGCGCGCCATACTGAGTCCGGCAGGACCAGCACCGACAATAACAACATCAGCTTGTTCGATGAATCGTGCCGGTTCATTATGTGTAGTCATAAAACTGATTCCAAATTATGGTTATGTGTTTCATTTGAGTGCAGTATAACTAAATCTGCTTCGGGATACTACAGTTGCATTTAACGCAATTAACTTATTTAAGCGATCAGTATTAACTTCGCCTCTGCTAGAATATTCCTATCGTTATGTGATTTCAAGATTATCTGTATGAGTAAAACCCCTTTTCAGGATCAATTGAAACAATTAAGTAAACAGGCTAAGGCGCAACGGCAACAACAGCAGGAAGAAGCACGCCAGCAGCAGCAAAGTCGAACTGAAGATATCGATTTTGCTAAAGAAATGGGAACGTTGGTGACACCGCTGAAACCACGCAATCAATTTCAGCATCCGCGCAATTCATCTGCGATTAAGATCAGGACCAAATCTGCTGATGAGTTAATCGATGATAGCAGCTATTTTTATATTGGAGATAGTCAACAGGATGAAGCACCAGCATTTTTTAGTAAAAATGGTCGGGGTAAGCAGGATATCCAGCGTTTACAAGCTAAACATTATCCCATTGTGGCGTATGTTGACTTGCATGGATATCGGCAGGATGAAGCACAGGAAACACTCAATGAATTTATTGAGTATGTTCAACAACATGGCGTGGTGGGTGAGATCGTGCATGGTAGCGGATTGGGGTCAAAAAATTATCAGCCAGTATTAAAAAATTTAGTCCGGCGCTGGTTGATGGAGCATCCGCAAGTTCTGGCTTATGCTCAACCGAATGAGCGCAATGATGGTGCGGTGTATGTATTGGTGAAAAGAAAACAACGACATCCCAATACTGATCAATAAATTTAGCGGTTTGGGCTAATAATTGTTTACCTATTTGACCAAAACACGCACAATATGGGTCAGCATGAAGACAGCATAAAGCTAAATTTTATTATCTGCAGATGTTCAATCAAGCTTTCTGTATTCATGAGCCGTATTTAATCCATTTAAATGATGTAACAAACCAATTCATGTCAGAACTTAACCACAAAAAACGCCTGCTTTCGCAGCGAGAAATAGAACTTGCCCGAAATACTTTGGGCAATGCTATTGATTGGCGTAAGGTGCAAATAGCCGACGGGGCATGGTGGCTGCTGCACCCCGATGCTGCTATTACTTGCGGAAATACCATTGTGTTTCCCTCGGCGCATTATCAGCAGGACTTTAGTCAAAGTGATGTTGAAACACGGGCTTGGTTTATTCATGAGTTAGTGCATGTGTGGCAATATCAGCATGGCTATCCTTTGTTATTTGCTGGTGTTTGTCTCGCTGTAAGAGGAGGATATTATCAAGCTCGTGGCTATACCTATCCAGCATTGAATACCATCAACGCCTTTAGAGACTTAAATATGGAGCAGCAAGCAAGGGTTGTTCAGCACTATTATCTGGCTCAACAACATGATCCACGTTATTTATCCTGCTTGCCCGAATTTCGCCGACTTCTGAAACCATTTTTTCAAAACCCTGATAACCGCCATCTATTGCCTCGTCAATTTTGAGTTTGTTTTTGCCAGGCATGTCTTTAGCCAATATTCCCGAACTGGATGCGGCAACTGTTATAATTAGCCATTAATTTTTCCGTGAATACAGACCATGTCAGAATGTGATGAAGTTTTAGTTAGTCTCAAAACAGTACAAGATTTTTTTCGCTATGCAGTCAGTCAGTTTAATCAGGCTGAGCTCTTTTTTGGTCATGGGAATGACAATGCCTATGATGAAGCAGCCTATCTGATTCTGCATACTTTGCATCTTCCCTTGGACACTTTAGAACCATTTATGCAAGCGCGCCTGTTAACGGATGAAAAAGTTCGGTTACTGCAATTGATTCGTCGCCGAGTTGAGGAGCGTATTCCGGTGTCCTACCTGACCCATCAAGCATGGCAGGGTGAATATGAGTTTTATGTCGATGAACGGGTAATTGTGCCGCGCTCATTTATTTACGAGCTTTTAGGGGAACCATTAAAGCCGTGGATTGAATATGAAGAGTTGATCCATAATGCCTTAGATCTGTGTACTGGCAGTGGTGCATTGGCCATTCAAATGGCTCATGTTTATCCCGAAGCCACCATCGATGCGGTTGATATCAGTCTGGATGCGCTCGAAGTGGCTGGAATAAATGTGGAAGCCTATGGTCTGGAAGACAGGATACATCTTATTCACACAGACTTATTTACCGGCTTAGAAAAGACTTATGATCTCATTGTCTCCAATCCTCCGTATGTAGATGCAGAGTCGGTGGCAGAACTTCCAGAAGAATATTTACATGAACCGGAACTGGCATTAGGAAGTGGAATAGACGGATTAGATATCACCCGCCAGATTATTCAGCAGGCAGCGAAATATCTTAATCCACAAGGGGTGTTATTGGTTGAGATAGGGCATAATCGCGATGTACTGGAACAGGCATTTCCGGAGCTGCCATTTACCTGGCTCAATACCAGCGGCGGTGATGGCTTTGTCTTTTTGCTGACGCGCGAAGATTTACTGCTGAGCTGAGCAAAATAGATTGTGCCAATGAATTAGCATTGATGGATTTACCAGGTACTAAAAGGTCGCTTAACCAGATTGTTGTTGTAATAGCGGGGGTCATGTGAAACTTCTTTGCCAATCCATGCGGGCAAATGTAGAACCTGATCAGGCGAGAGCAATTCTACTTCGGCCATTATCAATCCCTGATTGGCGCCTAGAAATTCATCAATTTCCCAGACAACATCATCTACAGGGATGCGATAGCGATATTTCTTGATTATTGGTTGCTCAGCCAGCTTCTCCAGCATCATCTGGGCATCAGCTAAAGGAATCGGGTATTCAAATTCACTTCTACTGATTCCTTCAGTGAGCCCTTTAATGGTTAAGGTAGCTTGATCGTGTTGAATGCGTACCCGAACAGTGCGATGCTTGTCTGTAGATAGATAACCTTGACTAAACAATATGCCACTGGCTAATTCTCGCCATGCATTGCCATTAACCAGAAATTTGCGTTCAATTTCTTCTGCCATTTACCTTCCTATATTGATGTTCAATTCTAGTGAGTTAGCCACCACTGAATTTTTAATGCTGCACAGTTGGTTTACGCTTTGCATTAATAATTTGAGTAATTGAATAATCATCCGTTGCAAGAGACAAAATAAAGTCAGTGTCAACAAGATGGAACTTGTCATTGCGACTATGCAAATAATGATCATAATGCAGTTTGAATCTTAAACCAAATTTTTGCCAACATGGCGGTAAATTTTAATCTAACCCATTGGTCGTTTTAACTGTTGATGTTTGAAGAAGAGCAGCATAAAAAAAGCGGATGGGTTTCCCATCCGCTGATCATGCTGAATGAATGCAGTGCTTAGGCAAAAGTCAAAATACCATCTTGTGCGGTAATCATGATGGTACTACCTGGAGCATAATCACCAGCCAGTAACTCTTTTGCCAATGGGTTTTCGATTTCAGTCTGAATAGCGCGTTTTAACGGACGTGCGCCATACACCGGATCAAAGCCCACCTGTGCCAAAGCATCTAAAGCAGCATCGTCAACCTGTAAATGCAAATCCATGTTTTCTAACCGCTTGCGTAATCCCGCCAATTGAATATTGGCAATGGCACGGATATTGGATTGATTGAGACTGTGGAAAACCACCACTTCATCAATTCGGTTAATGAGTTCAGGACGGAAATATTGTTTCACTTCTTCCATGACTGCTGCTTTAATTGCTGCATAGTCTTCCGTATCCATTTTTTGGATTTCCTGACTGCCGATATTCGAGGTCATCACGATAACTGTATTTTTAAAATCAACTGTTCGTCCTTGACCATCGGTTAACCGCCCATCATCCAATACTTGTAACAAAATATTGAAAACATCTGGATGTGCTTTTTCAACTTCATCTAAGAGCACCACACTGTAGGGATTACGGCGGACTTGCTCTGTCAGATAACCACCTTCTTCATAACCGACATAGCCGGGAGGCGCACCGATGAGTCGGGCGATAGAGTGTTTCTCCATATACTCAGACATATCGATGCGGATCAAATGTGATTCACTGTCAAACAGAAAAGTTGCCAGCGTCTTACACAGTTCGGTCTTACCCACACCAGTAGGACCTAAAAACAGAAAGCTGCCATAAGGTTTATTCGGGTCAGCCAGACCAGAGCGCGAACGACGAATCGCATCGGCGACAGCACGTACCGCTTCATCCTGACCCACCACGCGTTCATGCAACACTTGCTCAATTTTAAGAAGTTTTTCGCGCTCACCAGCCATCATTTTAGAAACAGGAATGCCAGTCATGCGCGAAACGATTTCTGCAATTTCTTCTGAGCCGACTTTAGTACGCAGCAACTTATTGGGCTGCTCACTAACCTGACCATTATCGGCTGCCTGTAACTGTGCTTCCAGTTTTGGTAACTCTTCATATTGTAGCTTAGCTACCTCTTCCCATTTGCCTTCACGTTTGAGTGCATCCATTTTGATTTTTAAATGATCAATCTGTTCTTTAATGGTCACACTGCCTTGAGCTTTGGCGCGTTCGGCTTTCCAGATTTCATCCAGATCGGCAAACTCGCGTTTCACATTGTCCAGTTCTTCATCCAGCAATGCTAAACGTTTCATACTGGCTTCATCAGTTTCTTTCACTAAAGAAGCACGTTCAATTTCTAACTGTATTTCACGGCGTTTAAGTTTATCCATGCTTTCAGGCATAGATTGACTTTCCACCTTGATTAAAGACGCGGCTTCATCAATTAAGTCGATGGCTTTATCCGGTAAAAAACGATCGGTAATATAACGATTAGATAATTCAGCCGCAGCCACAATGGCCGGATCGGTGATTTCCACACCATGATAAATCTCATAACGTTCTTGTAAACCACGCAGAATGGCGATGGTGTCTTCAACCGTCGGTTCTTTAACCAGCACTTTCTGAAAACGACGCTCCAGTGCAGGGTCTTTTTCAATGTACTGCCGGTATTCATCTAAAGTAGTGGCACCAATACAATGCAATTCACCTCGAGCTAAAGCAGGTTTAAGCATATTACCTGCATCCATTGCACCATCAGCTTTGCCGGCACCCACTAACGTATGTATTTCATCAATGAAAATAATCGTATTACCTTCATCTTTAGATAAATCATTGAGCACCGCTTTTAAGCGTTCTTCAAATTCACCGCGAAACTTAGCCCCAGCGATCAGACTGGCGAGGTCAAGCATAAGCAGACGTTTATTACGCAAAGAATCCGGTACTTCATTATTCACCATCCGCTGAGCCAGACCTTCCACAATGGCCGTTTTACCCACACCAGGTTCACCAATCAACACAGGGTTGTTTTTAGTGCGTCGTTCTAGCACCAAAATTGTTCGACGAATTTCATCGTCACGACCGATCACTGGATCCAGTTTGCCGGCACGTGCGCGCTCAGTTAAATCAGTAGTATATTTTTTCAACGCATCGCGCTGATCTTCTGCATTTGGGTTATCCACGCTTGCTCCTCCGCGTACAGCGTCAATGGCTGTGTTTAGTCCGTCTTCAGTGGCACCTGCCTGTTTTAAAATCCGCCCACATTGTCCGTTTTCTTGCACCGCAGCCAGTAAAAATAACTCACTGGCGATATAAGCATCATTGCGCTTGGCGGCCGCTTTATCCATTAAATTTAAGATATGCTGTAATTCAGTGCTGGGAAGGATTTCACCACCTTGTCCGGATACTTTAGGCAGGCTGGATATCGTACTTTCGATTTGCTGTTTGACTTGCGAAATATTGACATTGGCTTGCGCGAGAAGGGCAGAGCTGCCACTATTGGGATCGTCCATTAAAGCTTTTAACACAAAAATCGCTTCAATGTAGCCGGCATCCTGCGCTAAAGCCATACTTTGAGCATCTTGTAATGCTTCTTGAAATTTAGCGGTTAGTTTGTCGAATCTCATTAAATTTCCTCCAGAAGATTTTGTTGTTATGAAATATATGGGTCTGGGAAAATTAATGTCAAGAGAGAAAATAAAAAAAACTTATAGGTTTGTAACACTATAATTTTTATATACTTTTAACAAAGCAGCTGTAGCTCAAGTAAAAGCTTTGTTATCAATAAAAAATAAATAAAGCTAAAGAGTGGCCGTCTTAATGGTAAATCTCTTTTAAGGATGTTTACTCGCTAGCAAACGCAACCTGAATTAATCTAGCGCCTAACGCCAAATAGGCTAAAGCATTAGTAACATTTGGTCTGATCTCATGGCATTTTTAACTGCATACCATGAGAACAAATATTGGGAAGGAATAGATTAGCTACAAAACAACGCTTAATTTGTTTATCTCCTCATTGGAGCAACTTCAGTTTCACTGGTTTACCCTAACTACGCATTAAGATCGATGCGGTATAAATTCAAAATTATCCTTCATGGCATCGGTGCAGGGTATTTGCGGCAGTCACTATGCTAAGGCAAGTTGATGATAAAGCTTGAACAATGGTGATAAGAAATTATTGAAAACTTAAGCATAAGCTGTCTGCGATTATCGAGGTTGACGACAAGGTTATTTGATTCAAATGCCTGTGTATTAAATTTACATAAAAGAATAGGCAATACATCATTTATTCAAAGAGAATGTAAATTTAAATTTTGTCAAAAGTCAATATATCCGGTTAAGTTTGCACATGATGCTGCAATAAAATTAAAGTAAATCTGATAGATAGTTTATATATTTTTTTTTGGGCTAAAATTTGAAAGTAAAAGCACTGCCTGCAAAATTTCACAAAAAATGTGAGTATATCTGTGGATAACTCTAAAAAATATAGGTGAATCAAACCGAACATGTATTGCATAAAAATTAAGCAATTTATGCTATATGATTATATAATCATTCATGCTAAACAGACGATTAAGTGTTTAAAAATTACATATTATCTAATAATAAAAGATTTCTGCAAACGCATTTCTCTGTGCAACCAGAATGGCAAAAAATCAGAATTAAATGAATGATGCCGGCGCCATATTGCGTTAATGGGCGACTTAACTCATTTGAATGCCACGATAGATTGATGGTTGCGGATTGAGGGAATAAATTTAACCTAAAGATATGGTTTTTTTAATAGCTTATGTCTGCTGCTGTTAAGCTAGGAATTGAAACAATACGGGTAAAGACCTAAAGCAGGATAAGACTTATTTTGAACGGGGGTTTGAGGCGTTGATGATTCTCATGCTGGATAGAGCCATAGCCAAAAGATGGGATTGAAAGAAGATAGCAATAAAAAATAACCTAAAAAGATCATTTAGGTTATTTTTTATAGGGCTAAGCACTGATAAAAGTACTTATAAATATTTTGGCGGAAGCGGTGAGATTCGAACTCACGGTGGGCTATCAACCCACGACGGTTTTCAAGACCGTTGCATTAAACCGCTCTGCCACGCTTCCGTCTTTGAAGAAGTCGAATATTAGACGAAAAATAAGGTTTTGCCAAGTGATTTATTCAAGCAAATGCGTGATTGAAGGCTAAGTAATTATTTTTCTATTTGAAATAGTTTGGTTAATCTAATGAGCATCGCGCAAATAGACCCATTCATGCTCGGTTGAAGTGGCTTCATAGAAATAATAGCCTGCATAATCAAAGTCTTTAAGTTGTTCAGGTTTGCTCAATTGATTTTCCGCAGCAAAACGCATGAATAAACCGCGCGCACGCTTGGCATAAAAACTGATGGTTTTATACTGTCCATTCTTCAGATCTTTGAAAATGGGGGTAATGATTGGGCAGGATAGCTGCTGCGGTTGAATGGACTTAAAGTATTCCTGTGAGGCAAGATTGATCAAAACATCATCATTGACCGCGTGCATATTTTTTTTAATGGTTGCCGTGATGCTGTTTCCCCAGAAGTGATACAAATCCTTGCCTTGATCATTGGCCAGTTTAATGCCCATTTCCAGGCGATAGGGCTGGATCAGATCTAAAGGTTTTAATACGCCATACAGACCGGATAAAATGGCGGTATGCTGCTGCAGATAATTTAGCGCTTGGGGTTCTAAAGTACTCGCTTGCAGACCGGTATAGACATCGCCATTAAACAAATACACGGCTTGAGTGGCATTTTCTGGTGTAAACGGCAAATGCCAATGATGATAACGGTCAGTATTGAGTAATGCCAGTTTATCCGAGATGGCCAAAAGTTTAGCCAGCTCATGCGGAGCCATTTGTTGCAAAATTTTAATCAGTTGTTGGCTTTGTTCCAGCAATTGTGGCTGAGTATATTCAGTAGTAGGGCTTTGCGCTTTGGCATTTAAATTTTTGGCTGGTGATAAAACAAAGTACATTTTTTTCCTTTAAAATAATTGCCATTAACGACACTTAAAAATAGATTAATCTGTTTGGTTTCCCTGTGTTGCCGCAACCTGATCAGTTAAACCCATCATATCACGTGGTTTAAAATTACACGTTGTTGCCTTTGATCAATCAAATATGCACAAGGCATGAAAAGTCAGATCAGCATAAATTAAAGTTTGCGGCTATCTATACATCTTATCGGGGCAAATTGATAAAAACCAATCTATTAAAATACCTGAACCCTAAAATATCAAAGATAAGATCTTAGTCGATCAGGATTGAATGATAAATTTTTTTTCATAAACTAATCATGTTGGTTGATTAAGCCAAGACATGGTGGTGTTAGCAGCATTTAGCCGCCAGATAAGTTATGAAAAGCCTGAAATAAAGCGCGCAGATATAAATGATCCTGTCAGAGAGATCCTGTTTGTAACACACCGGCAATTAAAGTTGATCTTATATTTAACCATTTACTTTTTGCTAGGCTTGGCACGAATGTGCCTTAATTGCTGGCATAGCAGCCAAAAGGCACAGGCAAGAAAGATGGGTAAGATCAAGATAAGAATTTGGTGAGGATGGGGGATCAGTGTTTTATCATGATGATGAGAAATAGCCCTTTTTAGCAGCGGCAACATAAATTTTTTCTAGCATTAAAGTGCGGTCTAGCTGAGCAGGCTGATTTGCATAATGTAACAAAAAAGTGGACAATTCTTTACTCTAACGATCAATTATATTTCTCATGCATTATGTCTACATTGCCTCTTCATCCAGCAACACTCGCTATCCGCGGTGCCAAGGAACAAACCGAATTTAATGAACACAATTCAGCCTTATTTCTGACCAGTAGTTTTATGTTCAGCAGCGCTGAAGAAGGAGCGGCGCTTTTTGCCGGTCAGCAGAGCGGATATACATATAGTCGAACCAGTAATCCTACGGTTGCGGCATTTCAAAATCGGGTAGCCCAATTAGAGCAGGGTGAAGCTGGGCTGGCCACTTCAACCGGAATGGCCGCCATCAACGCTGTTATGTTGGCTTTATTAATAACCGGTGATCATTTGATTGCCAGTAAAAGTTTATTTGGTACTACTGTGGGGCTCATAACCAATATTTTGCCTCAGTATGGTATTGAAGTCACCTTCGTGAGCCAAACCGATCCTGACGAGTGGGCTGCGGCAATACAAACAAATACTAAAATGTTGTTTGTCGAGTCTCCCTCTAATCCTTTAAATGAGCTAGCGGATATTGAAAAGCTGGCAAATATTGCACATGAGCATCATGCTTTGCTGGTGGTGGATAATAGTTTCCTCTCTCCTGCATTACAGCAACCCTTACGCTTGGGAGCCGATATATCGGTGCAGTCAGCCACTAAAGCGATAGACGGACAGGGACGAGTAATGGGCGGAGTCATCTGTGCTAGTGCCGCGATCATTGAGCGCATCTATCTACAGGTTCGAACGACCGGTGAAGTGCTGTCACCATTCAATGCATGGGTACTCTTGAGTGGGTTGGAAACCTTATATGTGCGCATGGAGAAACAGTGTGCGAATGCATTGCAGCTTGCCCAATTCTTGGCAGCGCAATCTCAGGTGGTGAAGGTGCATTACACGGGTTTAACTGATCATCCGCAACTGCCTCTGGTACAAAAGCAGCAGCAAGGTGGTGGAACGGTGGTGGCGTTTGAGTTGCGAGGTGGTGAAGAAGCTGCGTGGCAACTAATCGATAAAGTTGCCTTATTCAGCAAAACCGCCAATCTCGGCGATGTCAAATCGACCATTACCCATCCATGGACGACGACTCACGGACGTATGTCACCAGAAAGTAAATTGGCAGCCGGCATCCAGCCTGGATTGGTTCGCTTAGCGATTGGTTTGGAGCATGTTGATGATTTACAAGCTGATTTGCAGCAGGCCTTAACCGCGCTTGCTTAAGTCAGTGGCGATCCATCAGCTGGAAGATAAAATTTCCATTTCGATGAAAATGACATAAATAGCCGAGTGATGGTAAGATCGTTTCTGATTGTTTTTACATCCAGATAGCTTGCTCCAGCAAAAATGTAAACTCGGCTCTGATGAACTCCAATATACTTGCCGTTAAATGGGTGTCTGAAAGGGTGCTTACTGATTAATTAGGCATCCTAAAACTTGCATGAATGCTGTTGGGTTAAGTGAAACTTGAATTCAGAGCAAAAAAACTATATTTTAGTAGTTGTAGGCAAAATATAAAGGAAACCACAATGAGTAATGACTTGATTTTAAATGTATCTGATGCGGATTTTGACAAAGAAGTGATTCAATCTTCTGTACCTGTATTGGTGGATTTCTGGGCATCATGGTGTTCACCTTGCAAAATGATTGCGCCAATCTTGGAAAGTTTGGCTCCAGAATACTGTGATCGCCTAAAAATTGTTAAAGTTAACGTTGAGGATAATTCTCAAACGCCCGCTAAATTTGGTATTCGACAAATTCCTACGTTGATCATTATCAAAAATGGTCAGGTTGTGGCGACTAAAGTAGGCACGCTAAGTAAAGGGCAGTTAGAGGCATTTATTAACGCATCAATCTAATCTGCAAAATATGCATTTGACTTAATTAGGATTTCATTTCCTGGTCAGTCTGATTAAAACCTGCATAGCATATGCTATTCAGGTTTTTTTCTATTTTAAACTGGTTCAGCGATGACTGATGGCAATTTATTGCCACCCACAGAGGTTTTTGTTTCGCCTGACCGCATACATGGCTCAGTCTTAGCCAATCTTGTTAAAGCACTTTGCCAAAATGAGTTAAGGCTTTTTTAATGGTACCGAAACAAAAGGGTTGTAATTCATTTTTTTTTCAATATTATTGAAATTTCAGTCATTTCTTTACTTTATCTTTTGTAATATATGTTAATATAGATATGAAAAGGAATATTAACCCTTAATTATTGAGTCATACTGGAGGAGGACCAATAAAGGCGGGGTTGAGGGGATTACCCATGTTGCTGATGAATGATTTGACCAGCTATAAATGAAAATAAATTTATTTATGGGATTAATTATTTATTACTTGGTAATTTAATGTAAATTCTTATTTATAAATAAAATTTAATTTTGTCGAATTATTGAAAACTTTATCATCAATGGGTGTTTTTAATTTTACATTCACTATTTTCAAAAATTCGATGGTTAAGTTAATTTGAGTTACGCACACTTTAATAAAATTAAACTTAAAATAATGTAAATTTATTTTTTTTCATACAGGAATAGAAAACTTCATTCATCTATACACCTTTTTGCCCCCTTGCTAATATAAATATGCTTTATTTAGCTTTTTCGAAATCAGGATCACGGAAAGTGAGAATATTATGAATCCTAATAAAACGATTTCTCCAACCGGCGGCGACCAATCCAAGCAACTGAATACGATTTTTATTGTCGCTTGGTTTACTTGTACGATCTTCTATTTTGTACAGTATGCGCTGCGTTCGGCACCAAGTATTATGCAGCAAGAAATTATTGCTACGTTAAATATTTCCAGCATTGAAATGGCTGGTATTATCGGGCTGTATTTCTATTCTTATGCATTCTTCGCATTGGTTTCAGGCGTATTACTTGACCGTATTGGTCCAAGATTCACAGCTTCGTTAGGAATATTACTGGTGGTGGCAGGGTGTGTATTGTTCTGCTCCGGTACGGTTTTCACTGCACAGACAGGACGTTTCCTGCAAGGCGCAGGTTCGGGTCTGGCCTTTACTAGTGCGGTATTTTTGGCTACCAGAGGCTTTCCCAAAAAATGGCTGGCTACTGCGGTGGGCATGACCCAATGTTTCGGTATGCTTGGTGGGTTCATGGGTCAGGCTGTGGTCTCTCCAATCATTAAGAATAATGTGATGAGCTGGCAGATGTTCTGGATGGTGGCTGCTGGTGTATTGGTGGTGATCTTCTTTGCTTCAGTGTTCATTACTCCGCGCACACGTGAAGGTAAGGTGAACTGGGGCGGGTTGACTCAACCTTATTTAGTGGTTTTGAAAAATCCGCAATCCTACGTTTGTGCCATTATCAGCGCTATGATGTTTATGCCTACTAACGTCGGCAATATTGCTTGGGGCAGCCAGTTTTTGATTGATGGATTAAACGCTGATCCTCATGATGTTGCATTGCGCTTGGCTATGGTGCCGTTAGGCTGGGTGATTGGTTGTCCGATTCTTGGCTATATCTCTGATAGTATTGGTCGACGTAAACCAGTTGTATTAGGCAGTATTATTATGATGTTAATCACCGGTGGTGTGATTGTTTATCTGCCAAATATTGTACCGAATTATTTAATGGGCTTGTTGCTCGGTGTAGCGTCTGGCGCAGCAATGATTCCTTATACCATGATTAAGGAAGTCAATCCGGATGAAGTTAAAGGTACTGCTACCGGTGTGATCAATTTCATTGTGTTTGTGACCAGTGCCATTATGACCAATCTGTTTAATATCCTGATCAGACATTTGACTGAAGTTGAAGGTGGTCAGTTAAATCTGAATGTATTCCAGAAAGCAGATATGGTTTTTGTCGGTGGCTTAGTTCTGGCATTTGTTTTAACCTTGATTGTTCGCGAAACAGGCAGTAAAGCCAAAGTAGCATGACAATTCAAGTAATCGTAAAAACGGCTACAATATGTAGCCGTTTTTGTTTTGCTCTGTTTGCCAGATTAGTAAATCTTTCGCTTAGTTCCAGATTAAATCAGGATTTTGAGCAAGTACTGCTTTAAACTGGTTAATGATTCGATCTAATGCTGCCTGATTATCAGCTTCAAAACGCAGAACCAAAACGGGTGTAGTATTGGAAGCGCGCATCAAACCGAAACCATCTTCAAATTCTACCCGCAATCCATCGATGGTTATGCGTTCAATTTCATTCTCAAACTGAGCTGTCTGCGCCAGCTGATGAATGATTTCATGCCCTGACTGCCCATTAGGTACCGATATATTGATTTCAGGAGTGGAGATACCTTCGGGTAACTGATGCAATACGGTAGATGGATTATCGCTCTCGGACAGAATTTCCAGCAGCCGAGCTCCAGCATAGAGTCCATCATCAAAGCCTAACCAGCGTTCTTTAAAGAACACATGGCCGCTCATCTCACCAGCCAGTAAAGCGCCACTTTCTTTAATGGCGGCTTTGATGAAACTGTGTCCAGTTTTGCTCATGATCGCAATACCGCCATGTTGCTCAATCCATGGCTTGAGTAAACGAGTGGATTTAACATCATAGATGATTTTGGCATTCGGATTGCGTTTAAGCACGTCTGCGGCAAACAGCATAAGTTGACGATCTGGATAAATGATGTGTCCGTCTTTGGTGACCACACCCAGACGATCCCCGTCACCATCAAAAGCCAAGCCGATTTCTGCATCGCTGTGGCGCAGTCGTTCAATCAAGTCCTGTAGATTAGCTGGTTTTGCTGGGTCTGGGTGATGATTGGGGAAATGACCATCTACTTCGCAATACATTTCTTCTACTTCACAACCTATGGCACGGTACAAATCACCAGCATAGGCGCCAGCAACGCCATTACCCGCATCAATGATGATTTTCATGCTGCGTTGCAGGCGGATATGGGCAGCAATGTATTGAATATATTCTTCTGCAATCGGCAATTTATTCACTGATCCGCTTCGTGGCGCATCGCTGGCTAACTGATTGGTTTCAATTGCCATACGCAATGCTTGAATAGTGTCACCAGAGAGTGTTGTACCCGCCAACATCATTTTGAAACCATTGTAATCGGGCGGATTGTGACTGCCGGTTATCATGATGCCGCTGCCCTGACAATGTTCAATCGCGGCAAAATACAGCATTGGCGTGGCGACCATACCGACATCAACGACATCGATGCCGCATGCATTGATACCTTGAATCAGACTGGCAGCCAGAATTGGACCGGACAAACGTCCATCACGTCCAACCGCAATCTGGGTTACCCCTTTTTTTATTGCTTCTGTGGCCAGTGCTCTGCCGATTAATTCGGCGCTATCTTTGGTCAAAGAGACATCCACAATCCCGCGAATATCGTAAGCCTTAAAAATGGAGGCATCGATTTGCTTGCCGGTCATATATTTTTTCCTTAGTTACAATCATAAAATAGAAGATTTTTACCTCATCTGCTGATGAGCCTAAACAAAGATTTTGATTATTCTTTGGGTAAAGATAGCCCGAAATGCTGATAGCTCAATTCAGTTGCCATTCTTCCGCGAGTGGTTCGTTGCAGAAATCCTTGCTGGATTAAATACGGTTCGATGACGTCTTCAATGGTGTCGGTAGATTCACCGATAGCAGCGGCGATATTGTCCAGACCAACCGGACCGCCGGAAAATTTATGCAATATGGCTTCCAAATATTTGCAATCCATCACATCCAAACCAGACTGATCAATATCGAGCATTTTTAAAGCGGCATCCGCAATGGCAGCATTGATCTGTCCTTGATGTTTTACTTCGGCATAATCGCGTACGCGTCTGAGTAATCTATTGGCGATTCGTGGCGTACCGCGACTTCGTCTGGCAATTTCAGCAGCTCCGGTTTCATCAATATTCAATTGTAATAATTGCGCTGAACGAAACACAATCGTGGTCAGGTCAGAATTGCTGTAAAACTCTAATCGAGACACGATACCAAAGCGGTCACGCAACGGGTTAGTCAGCATACCGGCGCGAGTGGTGGCACCGATCAAAGTAAACGGCGGTAAATCGATTTTAACTGAGCGTGCTGCAGGTCCTTCACCAATCATGATGTCCAGCTGGTAATCCTCTAATGCCGGATAGAGTATTTCTTCTACTACCGGATTGAGGCGGTGTATTTCATCGATAAATAAGACATCGTGTGGTTCAAGATTGGTCAATAAGGCTGCCAGATCGCCTGCGCGCTCTAAAACCGGTCCTGAAGTTTGTCGCATATTGACTCCCAGCTCATGAGCTATGATATGTGCCAGTGTCGTTTTGCCCAAACCTGGAGGACCAAATAACAAAGTATGATCCAGTGCCTCATGCCGGATTTTGGCTGCCTGAATAAAAATGGATAATTGTTCTTTTGCTTTGTGCTGCCCAATATAATCGGTTAATGCACGCGGACGTAAAGCCCGTTCCAGTTGTTCTTCCTGCAAGGAAGTGGCTCGCGGGCTAATAATCCGTTGCGGTTCGGTACTAGAGAGTTGATCTTTTTGCAGCATATTTAATTTAAAACTTATATAACAAAAAAAAGTGTCGTCATGGTAAAGCTTAATATTAACCTTTAACCAATATTATACAGGCGTGCACATGCGGGCAAAAACTTTAAAATAATCCGGAAAGGTTTTATTCACACATTGCGGATCATCAATATAAACCGCAGTATTGAGTAAGCTCACCAGTGAAAAACACATTGCCATGCGATGATCATCATAGGTGTGAATGTGTACTTGATTATTGAGTTGTGCCGGAGCAGTGATGCTGATACTGCTTTCGGTTTCAGTGACCTGAGCACCTAATTTTCGGAGTTCGGTGGCCATCGCAGCAATGCGATCGGTTTCTTTGACCCGCCAACTGGCAATATTGCGGATACGACAGGTTTGCTTACATGCCAGCGAAATAATCGCTAAAGTCATGGCTGCATCTGGAATATGATTGGCATCAATATCAAATGGCTGAATTTCCTGATTTGCCGGACGGGAAATTTCAATATATTGTTCTCCCCATTCAACCAGAGCGCCAATTTTCGCTAATTCATCTACAAAAGCGATGTCGCCTTGAATGCTATGGGCATCTATACCGTTAACGCGGATCGGTGTACCAGACAATAAGCCGGCAGCCAAAAAATAAGACGCGCTGGATGCATCACCTTCAACATAGATTTTTTCAGGAGCATGGTAATGTTGATTAGCAGGCAAATGAAAATGGCGAAAATCTTCGTTTTTGACCTCAACGCCGAATTTGGCCAATAAATTTAAGGTAATGGCTATATACGGTTTTGAAATAAGTTCACCAATCACATCAATATGATATTCCTCACCAGTGAGAGGCAAGGCCATGAGAATTGCAGTTAGAAACTGACTGGATACGTTGCCCTTGATATGTAAATGATGATGACGCTGCTCAGTACCGTGCTCAGATATTTGTAACGGTGGATAACCGCTTTGTTGTTGATAGCTAATACTTGCACCAGCTTGTTGTAACACTTCGACCAAATCACCTATCGGACGCTCGTGCATGCGCGCGCTACCATGTAAAAAATACTCACCACCCATAATAGCCAGCACTGCTGTTAAAGGGCGAAATGCTGTTCCGGCATTCCCAAGAAACAAATCCGCCTGCCGTGCCGGAAAACGTCCACGGCAACCCTGTACCTGTAGATGCATACCCGGTTCTGAATCGTCGTGGGGCAAAGAAGTAATCTGCACACCTAACGTTTTCAAGGCAGAAAGCATGTACTGCGTATCATCTGAGTCCAAAAAATGCAAAATTTCGCTAGGGTTGTCGGCCAATGCTGCCAATAACAAGCAGCGATTGCTGATACTTTTGGAACCGGGAAGGGTGATTACGGACGGTACACAAGTACTGGCGGGAAGAAACAAGCTATTCATGTTGGATATTTTTTGTTGGGCAAATGAGTATATTTTAGTTTATCAGTTTATTGCGCCTGAAGATATGAATCTGACGTGGACACAACAATTATTTGCTACAACCGAATGGCAAAAGCAAATTTATTCCGCTTTGCAAGGACTACTAGGCTTAGTTATGTCTTGGGGTGTATTCCATCCCTTGTTGTGAAGTAAACATGAAACTTAACTTAGAGTGGCGTTGGTCTGTTCGTAGTAGCCTATTTTTACTGATCATCATAGTCGTGCCATTTGTACAAGCATTACATATCGATACCAAATGGGAAAAAATAGTCGAACAAGCTCAAACCATTTTTTTATTTGGCAGCTTTGTTTTCACTTTGGTATTGACATTGAAATACCCATTTAACCCGAAGCAGCGCGAATTTTGGTTATGGGCTGCGCTGTGGTGGTTGGTGCTATTAGGGCGCGATCAAAATTGGGTACGGCAAATGTGGTCTGGTTATTCTATAGCCGTTTACCATAGCATAGCCGCCGTATGATGATTTACTGGAAGAATTATATGAATGTCCGTTTATGTTGGCTCTATTCTCAGTGTCTTGCTACATTCAATGACAAACAATTAAAGAATTGAAACAAAAAAGAGCTTAATCAGCAGTACCATGGTTGATGAGATTAAGCATGGTCAAATCAGACATATTCATGCTAAATCAATATTACAATCACAATTAATATATAGTATGCCAACTTGTATAGTTGGCTTTATTTATGGTTATCACCACTCTTCGATATTCAATCAGTATCTATCATTGATTAAAATCTTTTGAAATTTGTTGGTTGCACAATGTCTGTATTAGTCTATTTATAACGCGACAAAATTTCTTTTTCATCATCTATGTCTTTGTACTCAAATTCAACCCTAGAATAATAGACATCATCGTTATCGAAGAAGTGGACTAAATCAATATTTAAAACAATACATATACTGCTAAGCTTCATAACCAGTGGGCAGTAAATAGGTTTGTCGTTGGAAAAAATTAACTGATTGATTTGATGTAATCATGACAGCCCTTAGGTAACAGCACAATACAATATCGGACAGCATTAAACTAATTTTAAAAGCATGTATTACTGCTGAAGTACTATTTGCCAAAAAATTCTTCTTCAATCATCAATGTGCCTTCTCATGAATAATTTAAGGGCTTAGAATTACCCGCTATAGTAATAGTTTTGATGGATAACCGAATGGTGATAAGTTATATATAAGAGAAAAGAGAAATATGATTACAATCCCGATAACACAAATAAAAGTAATATAATTGTAATCAATAAACTAAGTGGCGCTGGCAAATAAAAATTATTCACCCCAACAGTAATTAAGAAGGGCAATAACATGAAACAGATACTTATTATTGGCATTTTTTGCAGTATATTTTCCTGCAATGCCCAGCTAACCGATTCAACCTTCTTAAATACTGACCGAATAGAATATTTCGATATAAAAAAATTCAATGAAGAAGCGAATGGAAAAAGTGATTATACAATAACCGATGATGAGGGAAATCAAATACAGCAATTTAGAGCTTCTTCCGGCGGCTATGTAAGACGAGTGACTCCAGCAAATTCTAATATAACTTACATTACCACTTTTTACCCAAATGGTAATTTACGATCTAAAGCTAAAGAACTGTTCAGTATGTTTTATGGTCAATCGCCAAACTATGATATTAACGGAAAACTGATTTCAACGGACAACTACGACGAAGGTTATAAGGTAATGATTGAAGAGATCCGGCAAAGAGTACTCAATGAGTTTGGACTGGATATTTTATTAAAAGATTCCAAAACAGATGTTCATAGAAGCAAAAATACTTTTACTTATTTAAAAGTATCCGGTAGAAATTATAATTTATACTGGATAACAGTTCCGGCAGATGAACCGGAGTATTTTTATAGAATAGAAATCGACGCTGATACAGGAGAAGAATTAGGTAGAATACGTTATTGGAGTAATGGAATGGGAGGAAGAGAAGAATATCTAAAACAACTTAATTTATATCGGGAACAGCAAATTAAACAGCAAGGATTGTCTATTTCTAAAGCCGGAGACTAATCATCTTCATTGATGTTTAAAAACATATCAGAGCTGGGCGGCGAACTTACCGGAATGAAAGAACTGCCGAAAGACAGGTAGCAGATATATCAGGGCAAGCCTAGACCAAAGGGGTGTATTCCATCCATGGCTGAAATGGCTCAGCACTTCCTTAGCCGACTGAGAAAAAACTCAACTAATATGAGTAAACTAGGGTTAAGATGATTGAGGATACAATTTGTTCTCATCAATTTCTTATTCAGCTGCCATGAACTAAAAGAATTGAGATTTATCATGATGTCACGTTGACCAGTATAGAGAAGCAAAAATTTGATATTTATGATTAAAGACCTGTGGCTGAATACCGTATTTTCCTCTTTTTTTGTTCGAAAACTGTTTGGCTAATGCACTTGAGGGTCTTATCTTGCAAATAAATCGCCCAGCCTATTTGCAAAGATAGTGTTAATTTTAATGATTTGATGAAGTAAATGATAGTTAGGTTAGCTATAATCAAAAAGTTTGAATATTTTGTTGTAAAGTAAACATGAAACTTAACTTAGAGTGGCGTTGGTCTGTTCGTAGTAGCCTATTTTTACTGATCATCATTGTCGTGCCATTCGTACAAGCATTACATATCGATACCAAATGGGAAAAAATAGTCGAACAAGCACAAACCATTTTTTTATTTGGCAGCTTTGTTTTCACTTTGGTATTGACATTGAAATACCCATTTAACGCGAAGCAGCGCGCATTCTGGTTATGGGCTGCGCTGTGGTGGTTGGTGCTATTAGGGCGCGATCAAAATTGGGGACGACAAATGTGGCCTGGTTATTCTATCGCCGTTTACCATAGCATAGCCGCAGTATTGATATTGGGTTTGGTATTGATGTTGTCATGGCCACAATTACGCCAGGGTATTGGATATTATTCTCGTCGCCCATTTCCAGTGTGGGATTTCATTCTGGCTACAGTGGCCTTTTTATTGGCTGATGCTGTTGAACGTGGGCGTTGGATTGCACAATTTATTTTATATTATCCGCAGTATGATGATTTACTGGAAGAATTATATGAATGTCCGTTTATGTTGGCTCTATTCTCAGTGTCTTGCTATATGCAATGGCAAACAATTAAAGAATTGAAACAAAAAAGAGCTTAATCAGCAGTACCATGGTTGATGAGATTAAGCATGATCTAAACAGACATATTCATGCTAACTCAATATTACAACCACAATTAATATATAGTATGCCAACTTGTATAGTTGGCTTTATTTATGGTTATCACCACTCTTCGATATTCAATCAGTATCTATCATTGATTAAAATCTTTTGAAATTTGTTGGTTGCACAATGTCTGTATTAGTCTATTTATAACGCGACAAAATTTCTATTTCATCATCTATGTCTTTGTACTCAAATTCAACTCTAGAATAATAGACATCATCGTTATCGAAGAAATGGACTAAATCAATATTTAAAACAATACATATACTGCTAAGCTTCCTAACCAGTGGGCAGTAAATAGGTTTGTCGTTGGAAAAAATTAACTGATTGATTTGATGTAATCATGACAGCCCTTAGGTAACAGAACAATACAATATCGGACAGCATTAAACTAATTTTGAAAGCATTTATTACTGCTGAAGTACTATTTGCCCAAAAATTCTTCTTCAATCATCAATGTGCCTTCTCATGAATAATTTAAGGGCTTAGAATTACCCGCTATAGTAATAGTTTTGATGGATAACCGAATGGTGATAAGTTATATATAAGAGAAAAGAGAAATATGATTACAATCCCGATAACACAAATAAAAGTAATATAATTGTAATCAATAGACTAAGTGGCGCTGGTAGATAAAAAATTATTCACCCCAACAGTAATAAGAAGGGCAATAACATGAAACAGATACTTATTATTGGCGTTTTTTGCAGTATATTTTCCTGCAATGCCCAGCTCACCGATTCAACCTTCTTAGATACTGACCGAATAGAATATTTCGATATAAAAAAATTCAATGAAGAAGCGAAGGGAAAAAGTGCTTATACAATAACCGATAATGAGGGAAATCAAATTCAGCAATTTAGAGGTTCTTCTGGCGGCTATGTAAGACGAGTGATTCCAGCAAATTCTAATATAACTTACATTACCACTTTTTACCCGAATGGCAATTTACGATCTAAAGCTAAAGAATTATCCAGTATGTTTTATGGTCAATCACCAAATTATGATATTAACGGAAAACTGATTTCAACGGACAACTATGACAAAGGCTATAAGGTAACGATTGAAGAGATCCGGCAAAGAGTATTAAATGAGTTTGGAGTAGATATTTATGCTAAAAATAATCAACATATCGATGTTAGCCGAAATATAAATATTCCCAGTATACTGAAAATATCCGATAAAACGTATAACTTATACAAAGTAACTATTCCGGCAGATGAGCCGGAGTATTATTACGAAATAGAAATAGATGCCGATACAGGAAAAGAACTGGGTCGGATACGCTATTGGAATTTAGGTATGGCCGGTGCAAATGATTATTTTGAGCAGCTTGATTTATATCATGAACAGCAACGTAAAGAGCAAGGCTTACCAACTTCAAAAGCCGGAGACTAATCATCTTCATTGATGTTTAAAAACCTACCAGAGCTGGGTGGCGAACTTACCGGAATGAAAGAACTGCCGAAAGACACCTAGCAGATTTATCAGGGCAAGCCTAGACCAAAGAAGAGTGGGAACGCTTTAAAATAGTCTATCGTGGTGGAAACGCTGGATTTTAATACAGAGATAAAAAGTTGAATGAATAAAATAAATAACAATGACAAAGCCGATTACCAAAGATGCACTATCACAATACAATATGGGTACAGCATCTACTGACTTAATCCATGCTAGCAAACAATTCATTTCTATCAAAAAATTAATTGCATTAGACGAAACCATTTAGAACTGAATATAAAACCCTGCGGGCAAGATAGCTTTCGATCCCATCCTAGCGAAATTCTGCCTGATATACCCAGTTTTGTTCAAAACAAGGTTTTGCGCTAAAAAATAAAATTAAAGACAAATCAATATCAACATGACGAGGCATTTAAGTTTGTCTTTGCTCGATTGGTGAACTGATTCACCTAAAAGAAAAGGAATAGGGTGGAAAAATCCTTCCAATTGATTTAAAGCTATGGCAAATAACACCTGTATCCTAGATTTTCGCCATTACCTTGTAGCCTATCTACAAGAATAGGGAACTTTTTTCCTCCCTTGTGTAGACTCAACACCAAAGCGAATTCGTGCTATGCAAATACATCAAAGTTGATCTGAGCAAGAAAACTGAGACAATAAAGCATTTATATTTAAATCAAAGCTGTGATGTTAACCAGCAAAACTCGATCGATACATCTTAATTGTCGACTATATAGTGATAATTTAATTACGACGACATGAATATAAAAAAGAAAAACAGCCGGATTAGCTGAATTTATCTATCCTCCGATCACATTGCTGCATGACAAAGATTGGACATTTCATTAATATGTAAAACTTTGTCAGATCGGATTGTACATGACGAATCCATGACAATATTAGGGGCAAATGCCATTTATGATCAATACATTATTCAATTTGATTATTGGCCAAATGAGTACATATGCTAACTGGTCAAACGACGCATTGACGGCATCAATGCATCTAATTTGACTATTGTCTGTTAACAGAATATCGTTTTATTACTTATTGATAATCAACTATTTATAGATAAGGTTAATTATGAATTCTTCACTCTCTCATCAAAGCTCAAAAGTGATTGCTATTGATGGACCGAGTGCTTCAGGTAAGGGAACCATTGCTGAGCGAGTAGCAGCCATACTACATCGTGACTATCTGGATTCAGGTGCGCTGTATCGTTTGACGGCTTTATATGCTCAGCAGTCGCAAATTGATTGGTCAAATGAGGCGGAAATAGCCAGTTTGGCCAGTGCCTTGCCTGTCCAGTTTAGTGAGGGGAAAATATTATTGCATCAGCAAGATGTCACTCAGGCCATACGCGATGAAAAAATTGGCATGGGTGCGTCGCAAATTGCGGCTTTCCCTTCAGTAAGAGTTGCTTTATTACAACGACAGCGCGACTTTTTGACTGAAAGAGGTTTGGTCGCCGATGGCCGCGATATGGCCTCGGTGGTTTTTCCAGATGCAGAGCTTAAAATATTTCTGACGGCGAGTGCTCAGGTACGAGCCAAGCGCAGAGCTTTACAACTTGGATTACCGACCCATGGTGCGTCCTTTGAAAAAATTCTCAATGACATTGAAAAACGTGATGCGGCTGATCAATCCAGAGCGGTCGCACCACTTAAACCTGTAGCTGATGCCTATACACTCGATACCTCGGCACTCAATATTCAGGAAAGTGTGCAAAAAATACTTAATTGGTATCGAATCATAAAAAAATAGGTTACAATACCTAGTTTTATAAAAATTCTTTGGCTTATGCGTATTGGCTGGATATTGGTGTATACAAGATATTCAGCTTCAATAAACATAAATTAATGAATCAGTTAGTATGTCGGCGCAGCCAAGGTGTGCTGACTTCGATAAACCAACCTTCGTATCCCTTGGCGGTACTTGTTTGAGAATATATATATGACTATGGAAAATTTTGCCCAGCTACTGGAAGAAAGCTTCACTTTACAAGAAATGAATCCTGGCGAAGTGATTACTGCAGAAGTTGTTGCCATTGACAACAACTTCGTTACTGTAAACGCTGGCCTGAAATCAGAATCCTTGATCGAAGTAGGCGAATTCAAAAACGTAGCGGGCGAGATTGAAGTAAAAGTTGGCGATTTTGTCACTGTAACCATTGAGTCTGTTGAAAATGGTTTCGGTGAAACAAAACTGTCACGTGAGAAAGCCAAACGTGCAGCTGACTGGATCAAGCTGGAAGAAGCCATGGAAAATGGTGAAATCCTGTCTGGTGTGATTAACGGTAAAGTCAAAGGTGGCTTGACTGTTATGATCAACAGTATTCGTGCCTTCCTGCCTGGTTCATTGGTAGATGTGCGTCCGGTTAAAGATACTTCTCACTTTGAAGGCAAAGAAATTGAATTCAAAGTGATTAAACTGGATAAACGTCGCAATAATGTTGTCGTTTCCCGTCGTGCCGTACTGGAAGAAACATTGGGCGAAGAACGTAAAGCATTGCTGGAAAACCTGCAAGAAGGTTCAGTAGTGAAAGGTATTGTGAAAAACATTACCGATTACGGTGCTTTCGTTGATCTAGGTGGTATCGATGGCTTGCTACATATTACTGATCTGGCATGGCGTCGTGTGAAACACCCAAGCGAAGTGCTGGAAGTGGGTCAGGAAGTTGAAGCAAAAGTTCTGAAATTCGATCAGGAACGCAGCCGCGTTTCTCTGGGTCTGAAACAATTAGGTGAAGATCCTTGGAATGGTCTGGCTCGTCGTTATCCGCAAGGTACTCGTCTGTTCGGTAAAGTAACTAACCTGACTGACTACGGTGCATTTGTAGAAATCGAACAGGGTATCGAAGGTTTGGTACACGTGTCCGAAATGGATTGGACTAATAAGAATGTTCACCCAAGCAAAGTAGTTCAAATGGGTGACGAAGTCGAAGTGATGATCCTTGAAATTGATGAAGATCGTCGTCGTATTTCTTTAGGCATGAAACAATGCCAAGCCAATCCATGGCAAGAGTTCGAGTCTAATCATGAAAAAGGCGAAAAAATCAAAGGTTTAGTGAAATCTATCACTGACTTTGGTGTATTTGTTGGCTTGCCTGGCGGTATTGATGGACTAGTACACTTGTCTGATCTTTCTTGGACAGATGGCGGCGAAGAAGCTGTGCGTCAGTTCAAAAAAGGTGAGGAAGTAGAAGCTGTTGTATTGGCTATTGATGTTGAAAAAGAACGTATTTCTCTAGGCGTAAAACAATTAGCAGGCGATCCGTTCAGCAATTATGTCAGCGTTAATGATAAAGGCAGCATTGTAACGGGTAAAGTTAAATCACTGGACGCCAAAGGTGCAGTAATTGCCTTGGCTGACGATGTGGAAGGTTATCTGCGCGCTTCTGAAGTTTCCAATGATCGCGTTGAAGACATTCGCAACGTCCTAAAAGAAGGTGATGATGTAGAAGCTGTGATTACCACAGTAGATCGTAAGAACCGCAATATTAACCTGTCTATCAAAGCTAAAGATGCACAGGAAAATAATGCAGCATTACGTTCTTTGTCTGCAAATAACTCATCTGCTGGTACAACCAGTTTGGGTGACTTGTTGAAAGCCAAATTATCTGGTGAAAGTGAATAAGTAGTTATGACGAAGTCAGAATTAATGATTCGTTTAGCAGAGATTTATACTGCTAATAACGATAGTACTATTTTGAATGCTAAAGATGTTGAACAGAGTGTTAAGATTATTGTTGATACAATGACTCGCGCTTTAGCTAAGGGGCAAAGAATTGAAATCCGTGGTTTCGGTAGTTTTGATTTGAATCATCGTCCCGCACGTCTTGGACGTAATCCTAAAACTGGTGAAAAAGTGGCTGTACCTGAAAAATATGTACCTCACTTCAAACCAGGTAAAGAATTACGTGAACGTGTAGATAAAACATTACTATCTCAGAATCGATAAAATAGTTTCATAGAAGTAATTCACGCCGCATTCACTGCGGCGTATTTTTATGCTTGAACCAGACAAAAAGTTACAGCTACTACAGTCAAGCTAAATCCTGCACAATTTCAAGTTGAGTGGTGGCATACATTTTGCGGCTTATCGTAATGCCATTAAAAGATTAATGATCACTAGTTTATTTTGCAAGCATAATCAAGCAGATAATTTTTTTGTGCAGATCTCGGCTTCAAAGTAACCATCAATACATGACCATTCAGTGTTGATTGACAAGTTGATTTGCTTTCGGCAAGCCGAAGTGAGAGGGAATTTTAGAGTTTGGATAAAAACTATATAACCCATCTTCTTGCGCTTCTATAGTCAAATTTAAGCTGCATGAATTCAACTTAATCTTGATATGGCAAATTCAGTATCTTTAAAAAGGTTCCAATGCATCTAAGATAAAATGATATGCTGCAACGTGGCCTTGAGTCATAACCTTATGGTAGTCATTAGAAAAACTCAAATAGTTACCGCATGATTTGATCATAGCCGTCTATAAGAGAGCATAAACGTAATCTTGAAGTAAACTTGCGTGACGATAAACAGCCAAGCATAGCCATTTTAGCCTGACTGAGAATAACCATGAATCTCAGCGTTTTATCTATACTATGCAATATCGATTTGCTCTCAATCATATAATCTATTTATATTAAAACCTGATTGGATTTCATGATAAAGCTAATACTGCGGCGGTTATATCGACCAAAAAGGCTGTAAAGTTCGACTTTATACAGTATAAGACAGAATTTGGCAGAATAGGGTAAGTGAATAGCTGATTGTCATTTTACAATTAGCCATAATAATCTATAAATTGATAAAAATTTAGTCTATGACTAATAAAAAATGCTTAAAATGGCATAAAATAGCGGTCTGGTGAAAAAAAGTGAATTTTTAAATCCTGATAATATATTAAAAGAAGTAGAAGTTTGCTAAAATAGTTGTACTAATTATGAGTATTTTATAGATTCATTCAAATTGGTTAACAATTGAAAGTTAAGGCTAGATCTGGTTTTTAGAATCGATACCTGCGATAAAAACAGATGCTGCTATAAAAAACTTGATTAGTAAGATGAACAAGTGATTCAAAAATGGCTTGATGAACATCATATCAAGATGAGGTGTTTATGGTTGGGTTGAAGATTTTATGCCGATTATGGATACCTTTGCTTATCAAGTTTTAGTTAAATTTCATAATGGTGATTGATCTAGCTTTTCCCTTGCCGTAAAAGAATCTCTGGATTAAGTGGAGGTCTGGAAAGCGGGGAAAATTTAACGAAGTGGCAAGCTGATAAAATGTTTGTGCATGCGTTAAATCATTAGATGTTGCTGTAGTATGACATGTTGAAAGCAGTAAAATTTTTTCATCAATTTGGTTTATTAAGGCTAAGGAAATTTATTCGTATGGATTTGTGCACTTTGTTAATTGAAGCTGGTGGTATGATGAATTAATTTTGAGCTAAGCTTTTTAATTGACTGAGTATTTTATTTTTCTGCAAATTAAAAATTTAAGAAAAGTATATATAGTTGTTTAAGTTTAAATTTCTTACTTAAAATCGGTTATTTCTATATAATCACCAATAAGAATGTTGTGAATATTGTGCTGTCTAGATGAAAACAAATCTTTTAAATTTTGATTTACCCAGTTTGACTGCTTATTTCGCAGAAATAAGTGAAAAGCCTTTTCGCGCCAAGCAGGTTATGCGGTGGATGCATCTTGGCGGGGTAGATAATTTTGCTCAGATGACTGATCTGGCAAAATCATTGCGAACTAAGCTTCTAGATAAAGCCGAAATTGTGGTTCCTGAATTAATTGTAGAGCAGAAATCTCATGACGGTACGCGCAAATGGTTACTCAATGTGGGTACTGGCAATGGTATCGAAACCGTTTTTATTCCAGAAGATAGCCGTGGAACGTTATGTATTTCTTCTCAAATTGGCTGTGCTTTAGAGTGTATGTTTTGCTCTACTGGTCGGCAAGGCTTCAATCGTAACCTCAGTGTAGCCGAAATAATTGGTCAGCTATGGTGGGCGAACAAAGCATTAGGTGTCACACCTAAAGACGAACGTGTAATCTCAAATGTAGTCATGATGGGCATGGGTGAACCTTTGGCTAATTTTGACAATGTGGTTACTGCTTTGCGCATCATGCTTGATGATCATGGTTATGGCTTATCGCGTCGTCGTGTGACTGTGTCCACTTCAGGAATGATTCCGCAAATGGATCGGTTAAAGGAAGAAGTACCCGTTGCATTAGCCATATCCTTACATGCCTCTAATGATCAAGTACGTGATCGCATTATTCCGTTAAATAAAAAATATCCGCTAAAAGATCTGATGGCTGCATGTCAGCGTTATCTGGTCAAGGCACCACGAGATTTTATTACTTTTGAATATATTATGCTTAAGGACGTTAATGATAAACCTGAGCATGCCCGAGAATTAATTCAATTGGTTAAGGATGTTCCTTGCAAGTTTAATCTCATTCCTTTCAACCCTTTTCCTCATGCTGGATTTGAGCGATCAGATAACAATAGGATCAGGGTTTTTCGTGAAATATTACAGGAAGCAGGTTTCGTCGTCACCGTCAGAAAAACCCGCGGTGATGATATCGACGCGGCATGCGGGCAGCTGGCGGGTAAAGTAAAAGATAAAACCCGACGTCAACAGAAATGGCAACTTGTTCAAGGGGTAAGTTAATGAAAAAATTGTGTTTATTAGTTTTGATGAGTGTTGTATTATCGGCTTGTTCATCTCATGAAAAAGTCAGAAAACCTACAGCAGCAGAGCGTGCTAACGAAATTGCGCAGATTAAAACGCAGCTGGCCATACAATATATGAGTACCAAAAATTATCGTCAGGCAGTAGATGCGATCGATGATGCACTCAAAGCGAACGCTCGATCTACTGACGCATGGATGATTCGGGCGCAAATCTGGCAGTTTCTAAAAGAACCTGCTAAAGCTGAGGAAAGTTTTCAGCGTGCTTTGTCGTTGAATTCAAGTAGCCCTGAAATCAACAATAATTATGGCTGGTTTATTTGTGATGTCAGAAAAAATCCCAATGCGGCGATGGCGTATTTTGACAAAGCCCTGTCAGACCCAACTTATCCTACGCCAGAAGTTGCGCAATTGAATAAAGGTATCTGCAGTCAGCGTATGGGGCAGTACCAGCTAGCTAATAGCTATTTCGAAAGAGCGTTGGCAGCTAATCCTAATTTTATCCCTGCGTTTAAAGAGATGGCGAGAACAGCACTGGAATCTGGTAATTCGGGTGATGCCTTGCATTATTTCAACCAATACCAGAGCCAGATAAATAATCTGTCTGCGGATGACCTATTACTGGGTTGGAGAATTGAGCGCTCGTTGGGTAATACGCAAGCAGCCTTTGAATATGAAGCCCAGTTACGGACTAATTTTCCTTATTCAGATGAATTAGGGAAAATTTCGACAGGAAACTTTTAATGAACGACCAAAGCAAAAATTCTGAAACTACCCAAAATCCAGCAGTTGCTTTAGGCATGTTGCTTAATCAGGCGCGGTTAAAAAAAGGGATGTCACTGGGTGAGGTAGCTGAATGTTTGAAATTGCCCGCACGGCAGATTGAGGCCATTGAAAAGGGTAGTTATGATGGTATGCCGGAAGCCGTTTTTGTTAGAGGGTTTTTGACTAGCTACGCTCGTCTACTGGATATCGATGAAGGTGAACTTAAGCAATATCTGAGTCAAATTTTCCCAATTAAAAAAAATGCATTCATTGATCAAAGTGCCAGTATTCCCGCAGGCGATTTAAATTTTCAGAACAAACCACAGCAAAGACGGTTTCCGCGTTGGATAATCGGCCTAATAGCCATCGCTGTGATTGCTGCCGGAATTTATGCTTGGCAGAGTAAGTCATTTTCAGAAAGTGCTAAGCAGACAGCAAACAGCTCACAAGATATTGCAAGTCAAGCGCCGATGGTTTCTGATGTTGCAGCCAGCAATATACGTATTGTGCCAATGAATGAGAACGATCAGGGAGAATCTACTCAACAACCGCGATCAGATAATCAAATTGCCGCAAGTGATGAAGCTTCTGCTATCAATCAGGTTACTACTGATTCCGCAACTTCTAATCACACCCTAGTCATTAAATTACGACATCAATCTTGGTTACAAGTCAGTGATAAAAATGCTAAAGTATTAATCAGCGACGTGGTTAATGCTGGGACAACACATCAGTTTAAAGGTGCTGCACCATATCGTGTCATTATTGGTTATACCCCCGGAGCTGTCATTCAGCTAGACGGCAAAGATATTCCTATCCCAGACAATAATAAACGAACAGCAGCCTTAACTGTAGGTAATAATTAATATGACTATGGCCGTATTGCGTAGAAAAACACATCTGGTACAAATCGAAAATATCACAGTTGGATCTAATGCACCTATCAGGGTGCAGTCAATGACGAATACTGACACTGCTGATGCTGAAAATACGGCTATTCAGGTTAAAGAACTCGCTGATGCGGGTTCTGAACTAGTTCGTATAACGGTTAATTCTCCCGAAGCAGCTGCTAAAGTGGCCGAGATTCGACAACGCCTCAATGATATGGGCTGCGATGTTCCATTAGTTGGCGACTTTCACTTTAACGGCGATCGTTTACTCAAAGATTATCCTGATTGTGCGCGAGCCCTTGCTAAATATCGGATTAATCCGGGCAATGTTGGTAAGGGGGTAAAAGGCGATGAGAAATTCGCCTTTATGATTTCCACTGCGGCAGAACATAATAAAGCCGTACGTATTGGTGTGAACTGGGGATCGCTGGATCAGGCACTAGCAAAACGCATGATGGATGCCAATCAGCATCTACCCAAGCCTTTAAGCGCCGATGCGGTTATGCAGGAAGCTTTGATTGTATCGGCGCTTGAGTCAGCCCAAAAAGCAGAACAATTAGGACTGCCAGCTGATAAAATTATTTTGTCATGCAAAGTTTCGAATGTACAAGATTTGGTTAAGGTTTATCAGGATTTGGCCGCGCGCTGTGCCTATCCATTACATTTGGGTTTAACTGAGGCCGGTATGGGTAGTAAAGGCATCGTTGCCTCGACTGCGGCTCTGGCTATTCTGCTGCAACAGGGTATTGGCGATACGATTCGTGTTTCTTTGACACCTGAACCTGGCAGCGCGCGCACTAAGGAAGTTGTGGTAGCGCAAGAAATTTTACAGACGATGGGGATGCGTTCATTTACCCCTCATGTCACTGCTTGTCCTGGTTGTGGTCGAACCACCAGTAACGTATTTCAAGAGTTGGCACGAGACATTCAGCAATATTTACGTGAAAAAATGCCCCTATGGCGTTCACAGTACCCTGGCGTGGAAAATTTAAATGTTGCCGTCATGGGTTGTGTGGTGAATGGACCAGGGGAAAGTAAGCTGGCTGATATTGGCATTTCCTTACCTGGAACAGGTGAAACGCCTGTTGCACCGGTATATGTTGACGGAGAGCGCCGCGTTACGCTTAAAGGAGAACATATGGCGCAAGAATTTCTGGCTTTAGTTGAAAACTATATTCATGAAAATTATGGTGAAAATGGTAAAAAACGTCAATCAGCTAAAGTAATTCCCATCACAGTGCAATAAATTCTAAATTGTCATGTTAATATATCAGGCTTAATTTGAAACAAGTATTCAGAATCTAAATTTTATGGGTCAAAAAATCCAAGCTGTAAAAGGCATGAATGATTTGCTGCCGGTTGCTCAGAAAGACTTTAAGTTGACCGCAGCTTTATGGCAAGCATTTGAAGAAGTGGTTGCCGCGTGGACAAAAAGTTACGGCTACAGTCAAATACGCACTCCAATTGTGGAACAAACTGGTTTGTTTGTACGATCAATTGGTGAGGAAACTGATGTGGTCGGAAAAGAGATGTATACCTTTGCTGATTCCAATGACAAACTCAGCTTGAGTTTGCGTCCTGAAGGTACTGCATCTTGCTTGCGCGCAGTGGTTGAACATAATTTGCTGTACAATAATGCGCAGAAATTATGGTATATGGGACCCATGTTTCGACGGGAACGTCCGCAAAAGGGGCGTTATCGGCAGTTTCATCAGGTTGGGGTTGAAGCCTTAGGTTTTGCCGGACCCGATGTGGATGCGGAACTCATCGCCATGAGTGCGGATTTATGGAATCGACTAGGTATTCGCCAATATTTAACTCTTGAAATAAATTCTTTAGGTAACAAAGAAGAACGTATTACTCATCGGGCGGCGTTAGTTGATTATTTACAGCAACATGTCGATATTTTGGATGAGGACAGTAAACGGCGCATGCACACCAATCCCTTACGTGTGCTAGATACCAAAAATCCTGCGCTACAAACCATGGCTGAGGGTGCACCACGTTTGGTTGATTTTCTTGGTGAAGAGTCGTTAAGTCATTATCGTACCTTAAAAGCAATGTTAGATGGACTTGGCATTGCCTATGTAGAAAATCCTCGTCTGGTTCGCGGATTAGATTACTATAATCTGACCGTATTTGAGTGGACTACCGAAAAATTAGGTGCCCAAGCCACAGTATGTGGCGGGGGAAGGTATAATGGACTGATAGAAGAACTAGGTGGTAAACCAACTCCGAGCATCGGATTTGCTTTGGGGATTGAGCGTTTGTTACTGTTAGTGCAGGAATTCGGGCAATTAGCTGTTAACGAAGTGCCAGATGTTTATGTGCTGCATCAAGGAGAAGGCACTAGTCTGACGGCAATGAAGCATGCGGCGAGTTTGCGTGCTAGCGGTCTCAATATCTATGTCCATTGTGGCGATCAGAGCTTAAAGGCACAACTTAAAAAGGCCGATAGCAGTGGAGCTGCAATTGCTATGATTATTGGTGAGCAAGAGCAGTCAGATGAGACGATTACGTTAAAAAATCTGCGTAGCCATGAACAAAAAACTGTTGAGGCTAAAATGGCCTTATCGTTAATTCAAGACTGGAAGAAAGCATAATGGTTGTACATATTCAAGATGAACAAGAAGTAGCCAATTTCAAATTTTTCTGGCAACGTTGGGGGCGCTGGCTTTTTGCAGTATTGGTAATTTTAGCTTTATCTTATCTGGGTTATATTCTTTATCAAGGACATTTGCGCAGTAATAATGAAAAAGCAGCAGGTGTGTTTGAAACTTTTGTTACTCAGGCACAAGAAAATAATCTCGAAGGCAGCAAAAAAGCTTTGATGCAATTGCAAAAAGAGTATCCAGATACCATGAATACCGTTCAAGCAACATTGATGATGGCGGGAACGGCTTTTGATAACGGCAAATATGATGAAGCGATTCAACATTTGCAATGGGTTAAATCCAGACAAGACAGCGAGTTGTTGCAAACTATCGTTGCCCAGCGTCTGGCTACGGTTTATTTACAGCAAAATAAATTTCCAGAGGCGCTAAAGGCACTTGATGTGCAAGTGGATAATCAATATAAACCAACCTTGCTGGAGACCAAAGGCGATATTTTGCAAGCACAAAAGAAAAATGCTGACGCCGTTGCTGCTTATCAGCAAGTACTAAACTTACTGCCAAAAGAAAACGTGCAGCGAGAAATTATTCAGATGAAAATCTATACTCTGAATTAATGCATGGAATTTAGCCTGAATGTTCCTGTCAATATTGTAAAGGACATTCAGGCTTGTGGAGATTTTGAACGGCTTGCCTTGAGCAAGCTCTTGCTGTTTATTGACAGCGTAAAATATTGAAAGTAAAGATGATGAAACCAACAATTGTTTTGGTTGGTCGACCTAATGTGGGTAAGTCTACCTTGTTTAATCGGTTGACTCGTACTAAAGATGCTCTGGTCGCAGACGTGCCAGGTTTGACTCGTGACCGTCACTATGGTCACGGCCGAGTAGGAACTAAGCCTTATTTAGTGGTTGACACTGGTGGTTTTGAACCGGTGGTGGATAGTGGCATTCTGTATGAGATGGCGCGGCATACTTTACAGGCTGTTGATGAAGCAGATGCGATTATTTTTCTGGTAGACGGACGTACCGGATTGACGCCACAAGATCAAATTATTGCCAATCATTTGCGCAAAAGCACTCGGCCGGTGTATCTGGTGGTGAATAAAGGTGAAGGGGCTAATCAATCAGTGTTAGCAGCGGAATTTTATGAGCTCAGTCTAGGTGAACCTATTGTTATTTCTGGTGCGCATGGAGATGGTGTTTACCATCTAATGGAATCAGTATTGGAAGATTTTCCTGATGAAGAAGAGGAAAAGACCAATCAACATCCCACTTTCGCCATCATCGGTCGTCCTAATGTAGGTAAATCTACTTTGGTGAATACGATTTTGGGTGAAGAACGCGTCATTGCCTTTGATATGGCTGGCACTACGCGCGATTCAATTCATATAGATTTTGTTCGTGATAACCATCCTTTTACTATTATTGATACAGCTGGGGTACGTCGTCGCGGTAAAGTAGATGATGCTATAGAAAAATTTTCAGTGATTAAAGCCATGCAGGCAATTGAGGCAGCGAATGTTGCCGTATTGGTGCTGGATGCGCAGCAGGATATAGCGGATCAGGATGCTACTATAGCTGGATTTGCCTTGGAGGCTGGAAGGGCACTAGTGGTGGCCGTCAATAAATGGGATGGTATTGATAATGAACGCAAGGAACAGGTGAAAAGGGACATTGCACGCAAACTTTATTTTCTAGACTTTGCGAAATTTCATTTTATTTCTGCCTTAAAAGAAAAGGGCATAGATGGATTATTTGCATCTATTCAGGCTGCTTATGATGCTGCAATGATCAAATTGTCTACGCCTAAACTGACTCGCGTGTTACAAACAGCCTTGGAACGTCAGCAACCACCAAGAGCTGGTTTAATCCGTCCTAAAATGCGATACGCACATCAGGGAGGTATGAATCCTCCTGTTATTGTCATTCATGGTAATGCATTGCAACATATCAGTGATGCATATACGCGGTATTTGACCCAAACATTCCGTAAGGCTTTTCATTTACAGGGTACACCTTTACGAATACAGTATAATGTTAATGCTAATCCTTACGATGAAAAGGAGTCCAAACCTAAGCAATCTCTGCGACGCGTAAAACTGAGCAACCGAATTGCTAAGCGTGAAGAGATTAAAAAATCGAAAAAGCAGGTAAAGCGTAAAAATAATGTCAAATCTAAGAAAACAAATGCACGGTAATGTGTTAGCATTGGACATGCTTAACTAAGAGCTTAACTCAAGAATAGTTTAGCGATCACATAATCAAAATAACGGAGTATTTAAATGAGCGCCAAAGGACAAATGTTACAAGATCCTTTCTTGAATGCACTACGTAAAGAGTATGTGCCAGTTTCTATTTATTTAGTTAATGGCATTAAACTTCAAGGACAGGTTGAATCTTTTGATCAATATGTTGTGTTACTGCGTAACACTTCTGTGACCCAAATGGTGTATAAACATGCCATTTCTACTATCGTCCCTGCCCGTGCAGTAAGTTTGCAACATGAACCAAAATCTGCCCCTACTGAGTAGTAAGATAATTGCAATTAATAAAAAAACCGTGTGAATCACGGTTTTTTTTTATTTAATGGGTCATCGATTTGGACAATAAGTTTATGACTAAAACACCTACCAATATAAACCCGATACCGATAATTGCTGCCAGATCCAATTTTTGTCCAAATTTAACCCAGGCAATTAAGGATACACAAACAATACCTATTCCTGACCAAACTGCATAAGCAATTCCTACCGGCATGGTTTTAAGCGTCTGAGACAAACAATAAAAGGAAACCATATAGCCGATAATCGAACAGGCGCTAGGTATGAGACGAGTAAAACCGTTACTGAGCTTAAGCATGCTGGTAGCAAAAACTTCCGCTAAAATGGCGATAGCAAGATATAACCATTGACTCATCGTTATTCCTTTGACTTAATTAATTTGCAATTTAAGTAAGCATTATAAATAAGTTTGCTAAGGTAACTTGAATTTTTACTTCCAGCTTACGCAAGCGGATAGTCAGTCGTCTTTTCATGTTACTGGCGATTGAAATAAACCGGATTTTTGATGACTTTTTTAATCTACTATTCAATCCAATAATCAATGCAACGAAGTCGCGCTTCTGTTTAAACAAGAATAGGTGGCGACTTAACTATGCTTAGCTGGTTTGGCTCTGTAGGAAATGATTAGCTGGGCACTGGCGTGCCAACCAGCCATAGCACAATCGGCAGGGTAACTAGACTGAGTAAAGTACTGAATAATGTTGCGCTGGAAACCAATTCGGGATGAGTATCAAACTGCACAGAAAGCAATGTGGTATTGGCTGCCGAAGGCATAGCGGCCAAAACGATGAGAATTTGCTTATAAACGCTAGGAATAGGCAAGAAATAGACCAGTATGGTTGCTATTAAAGGGGACGCGATCATTTTGGTGACTAAGGCAAAGCTGATTTTGCCATAGTCAAGCTGAGTGATTTTGATTTTTGCTAATTGCATACCCAAAATAATCATGATGATGACTATAGAAGAATCTCCGATCATGCTGATTGAGGTCATCACAGATTTAGACAAGGGAATGTGACACAGCTGAAATAAAATACCCAAAAAAGCACCATAAGCAACCGGCATACGGATGACTGTTTTCAATACGGCTTTTTGACCGGTTATGGATGTATCTGTGCTCCCCTTAACTGCATAGTAAACGCCTACTGTGCACATGACAAATTGCTGTAATACCATCATGATAACGCCCAAATCAAAGCCAATCTGACCGAAAAATACCAGTAATACAGGCATGCCGTAGTTTCCATTGTTCATAAAACAAGAACTTAAAATCATGGCACAACGTTCTGAAGTGGTGTATTTCCAGCATACTGACCAAATGGACACCACAATGACCAGAAAAAAACATAACCCAAATATGTAGAATAGGTAAAAGAGATAATCGAAGTTTAAGTTATGAGTATAAAAAGCTTTGAAGGCCAGAAATGGTGAAAGCACATATAACGACATTTTGGATAAATTGGCTACATCAAAACTTAAGGTTTTTTGAGCGATATAACCAACAATAAAGATACCAAATATCGGTAACAGAATCATGAAAAACTGCATAGCTCACCCCAAGGCTGGATGTTTGGTCATCATCCAATAATATCTAGTGTGTTGTTACGGCCAATCTGGCGTAAACATTGATCAAAGTGGTATTTTAGGTTAGAGCGCACTGAGTGTATACACAGCTGATAAATATTAATCTGTTTATATTAAGGGTTTTTACACCAGCAGCATGGGCATAATAAGTTTGAATTGCAGCAAACACCTAAATTTGTATGCCGTAAGATTGGTTGAAATTGAGGTAAACAGCCAGAAAATTCGATAGTATTCTAAACATCAATGCTTATACCTCAATTATTCGTTGAATATAATCAATTAAACTTCTTCAATGCCATAGAATTTGGTTCCAATTTTGATTGTTTCACGTCCATGTTCACGGCGCCAGTTATTGGAATCTCTTAAAGAGTAAATACAGCCGCAATATTCTTGCTGGTAAAACTGTTCACGTTTGCTAATTTCGACCATGCGTTGGCTGCCACCACCTTTGCGCCAGTTATAGTCCCAATAGGTGATTTCTGGATATTTTTCTGCGGCTCGCATACCACAAGAATTAACCTGCTGCATGTTTTTCCAGCGTGAAATACCCAACGAGGTGGTGAAGACAGGAAAGCCATTTTCGAAGGCATACAGTGCAGTTCTTTCAAGACGCATATCAAAACACATGGTACAACGGATACCGCGTTCGGGTTCAAATTCCATGCCTTTGGCACGCTCAAACCAGTTATCCATATCATAGTCGGCATCTACAAACGGGATGTTGAATTTTTCGGCGAAGGCTTTGTTTTCATCCTTGCGAATTTCATACTCTTTTTTGGGATGAATGTTGGGGTTATAGAAATAAATGGTGTAATCTATGCCGGCAGCCAGCATGGCTTCCATAACCTCACCAGAACAAGGTGCACAGCAGGAATGCAGCAGAACCTTATTGGCTTGGTTCGGGGGTATTAATTCGGGGCGCTGAATATCGGTAACCTGAACGGTTGGATTCATGATGTGTTTTCCTGATAAATTATTATAGACAGGTATTTTAACAAAGCTTGTTCGGTAAAAATACAGATTGTGGGTAAAAAAACGACCTTTAATTTCAAGGTTATGGAATAAATCAGTGACCTTGACCACAGCTTGTGGGTGAAACATGGTGTGCTGTTTATGCAGATTAATCCAAGATTTATGAAGCTATACCAGCTCGCTAGTAAACATAGCGAGCTGGTATATCTCAGCAGATCAAGCCCATATCAGATCTGACTTTAGTTTTCCAATATTGCATTGGTAATTAAAAAAACGCTATTTTCTCTCTTTTTTACGAGTTCGGGATTTGCCAGAACGTTTTTTGTTGCTGCTCTCTGTTTTGATTTGAGTGGATTTTTTAGTTTTATGGCGTTTCGTTTTGCTATTGCTACTGAGCAATGTTAGATCAATGCGACTGTGATCCAGATCTGCCCGAGCGACTCTTACGGTTACTTTGTCACCCAGTTTAAAACGTATTCCACTGCGCTCGCCAATGATGGCCATAAGCTCAGGATGATAGTTGAAATAGTCTTCGCCAAGATCACTAATGTGTACCATGCCGTCTATATAAATATCATCTAAGGTGACAAATAGTCCAAAATTGGCCATGCCAGAAATGGTACCTGAGAAAACTTCGCCAATTTTATCGCGCATGTAGTAGGTTTTGAGCCAATTATCTACATCACGGCTGGCATTATCCGCTTTGCGTTCTGCTTGTGAGCACCAAATACCCAAATCCTGCCAGGATTTTGGCTGATAGGTAGTATGGTTAAGGACTGCTTTGATGGCTCGATGGACGGTTAAATCCGGGTAACGGCGGATTGGTGAGGTAAAATGGGTGTAAGCGGGATAGGCCAAACCAAAGTGCCCGATATTATGCGGCTCATATACTGCCTGTTGCATAGAGCGTAACATCATGACTTCAATAATTTGCCGGTCTGGACGCGTTTTAATTTCTTCAAATAAATGGGCATAATCTTTTGGTGTGGGTTTATCTCCACCTTGCAGCTTTAAGCCCAATAAACCCAATTGTTCGCGTAAGTTATTTAGTCGGTCTGCAGTTGGACCGGCATGATTGCGATACAGAGCAGGGTGTTTATGCTTATGTAAAAATTCCGCTGCGCAAACATTGGCTGCAAGCATACATTCTTCAATTAGGCGATGCGCTTCATTCCGCTTCACAGGGATGATGCGTTCAATTTTGCCTAATTTGTTGAAGATCATTTGAGTTTCAACCGTATCAAATTCCATAGCGCCTCGTTGCTGGCGTTTTTTCAATAGAATCTGGTAAAGGTGATACAGATTTAAAACGTGTTGTTTAAGCGGGTCATCGAATTGATCATTGCTGATCCAATCCCATGTTTGGGTGTAAGTTAGACGCGCATGTGAACGCATTACAGCTGGGTAAAATAGATAGGACTTGATATTACCTGCATAGGTAATTTCCATATCGCAAACCATGCACAAGCGTTCAACATTGGGATTGAGTGAACAGATACCGTTGGATAGTTTTTCCGGTAGCATGGGGATCACCCGACGTGGGAAATACACACTGGTAGCGCGCTCAAGAGCATCCGTGTCAATGGCATCATCTGGTTTCACGTAATGGCTGACATCGGCAATGGCCACCACCAGACGATAATTACGACCTTTTTTCTCCGCATACACCGCATCATCAAAATCACGGGCAGTTTCGCCATCAATAGTGATTAAGGGTAAGTCGCGCAAATCCACTCGATTTTTATAATCCGCTGCCTTGACCTGATCAGGGATTTTTTGTGCTTGTTGCAGACAGGCAGGACTAAATTGATGTGGCAAGTGATGCTTGCGCACAGCAATTTCGATTTCCATGCCACTATCGGCATAGTCACCCAGAATTTCAGTGACACGAGCCACCGCTGCCTGGGTCGCATCGGGATAAGATTCGATTTTAGCAACCACAACCTGCCCAGCTTTTGCTTTTCCGACAGAATGAGGTTGCAGCACAATACTGGCACCGAGGCGTTTATCTTCCGGAATCAATAGCGCCACACCATGTTCCAATTTTAATCTGCCTACTACGTCTTTATTAGCTCGTTCGATGATGTCCAGCACCTGTCCTTCCCGACGACCTTTCCGATCCAGACCAATGGGGCGTACCGTGACAATATCACCATTCATTAAACCGAGCATTTGTCGAGCGTATAAGACGAAATCATGACCATCAGCCGGATTTAACGGAACGGCAAAACCAAAATCATCTTTATGTACTTCGACCCGACATTTCACCAAAGCCAATTTGTCAGCCACACACACAGCACCGCGGCGATTGATCAGTACCTGTCCATCTCTGGCCATCGCATTAAGTCGACGCTCGAAAAATGCTTTTTCTTCGGGAGTAATACTGAGTTTTTTTGCCAAAACGGATGTGTTAACCGGTATACCAATTTTTTCCAAAATCTTAAGAATCCATTCTCTACTGGGTAATGGATTGATATATCGTTGTAACTCACGTTCAAGATAAGGATCTTGATGGCGTAAATCTGATTTTTTCTTCATAAGGTGTTGACAATCTTTTTTGAGAATATATAATTCAGGTCTTCGGTAAACATCTACTTTAACCGAAAGCAGCAATAGTTGCAAAAGCCCAGATGGCGGAATTGGTAGACGCGCTAGGTTCAGGTCCTAGTGCCCGTTTAGGGTGTGGAAGTTCGAGTCTTCTTCTGGGCACCATCTCAACGCTATACAGTGATCAATATTTTTCCCATTTGAAAATTTTAAAGTTCAGAATTTTCATTTTCTAAATAGTCTTCTTTTCATCAAATCTATCAGTTAGCATAAGAATCTAAATTCACAGATATAATTATATCTAATTTGTTATTCTGTTCAATTATATGCCATTTGGAACAATCTGACTATATTAGCTTGGTTTAAACTGGTTTCGTGTTAATGACCTGAGCAATTTACGGCAAATCAACCAAGACCGAAAACTTGCGCATAAAGCAAGGTGTCTAAGCGTATTAAGTCCCTGCTTCAGGCTGGTGTTTGATTACATTATTTGTCAAATTAACAGTTAATTGATCAAACGCCCATTCTTTATCGGTGTCTACGCGGGCTAAAACTCATCCCATGGGGAAAGCGAGTACGCTTACCAGAGCCTGGGCTGCCCAATAAATTGCATTAATTTTATTATTTTGTTGCCGGATAGACATGGCTCGAAACATGAACATGTCTGGTGCCATGTTGTAGACTGCCAATACGGATAATGCAATACGCAAACAATGGCTGCGATTATTGCAGCAGAGGCTAAGCTACCGCCCGTAAATACTACGATCAATGCTATAGCTTGAAGAGCTAGGTTGATGCAATCGATGAGTTCTAAGCAAAAGGTATTCGCTAACATTTCTCTGGTGGCGGCAATGACAGCAGTGTTAGCGGGCTGTTAAATAATAACTAAAATTCCAGCACGCCAAAAAGAACTAGCGATTAATTTAAATACCCGCAGCCGCAATGGTTGAATATCCGCAAAAAGCATAGCGGGTGGTGTCAGCGTATGCCTGCTGCAATACCCCAAGTAGCAAAGTGGCACAGAAAATGATGGTAAGCGCACAGCTGACCGGTTAAATATTAGATGAATAATCTAAAAAATAAAGATGCGATAACTGATGACACCGGACAGGAAGTGATTAGATTTTCAATTTCTTGATTACTCATATGCCAAATATTATAAGTATTTATACGGAAAACAGAAAATATTAAAATAACTGGACTTTAATTGAGGTAAGATTAAAGACTTGGAAGTTCCAAAATCAAAATAGGATACGGATGTAAAAAAAGCAAAGTCAAAATTTTATATTTGATGTATAGATGCCTTTTAGAAAGAAAATTTCCATGGAAATAAAGCTTGTTTGCCATGCTTCAAGTTTAAATTGAATATTTGATGGAGTTGCATCAGTAGATAAGAATCTAAATTTATTTGCAGACAAGGATGGGTTTGATTAGTATCAAGAGTAATCCATGCAAATGAAACTATATCTAACGGATTTGAAAAAAATATACTAAATCATTAATAGAGATTATGGAGTATGAAAAAAATCATCAATAACATTGTTTTCTTAGTGTCCTTACTGGTATTAAGTTCTTGCTTTTTAAATAACAGTAGGGAATTAGAAAAACGAAATATTACTCATACTAGAAGAACTGATACATCAGAACTTCCAATAATTGATAACTATAATTGTGGACATGTAGAAACGACAGGTTTAGGTGAATATACGCTATCTTTCAAGAAAAAGGGGGATATGTATGGTTATTATTCTTTTAATATGGAAACCATACTTACTCACTTTAAAATAACTTTAGATAATAGCAGAATAAGGTTCAAAGAAAAGTATCAGTTTATTATCGGAAATTATGCAGGAAAAGATGATTTACAGTTTACTTTGAGAAAAATAGATTCTCAAAATTTAATTTTAGAGATAATTCAATTTACCAGGCATTCAACGACCGATAAAATATATTTTAGTAAAAATAATGAAAATGAATATGAGATTATAAAAATGGAACAATTACAACCAGGTAATGATAATGTTCAGATATGTCCATATAGTCATCTTCGTATACAACATTCAAAAGTAAATTTAATCTCCGAATCCATTAAAAATCCGGATTGTTATTATAAATATCGCATCAAATGATAAAAGATTATTCTTAGAAAAGAAGAAAATTATTTAAAGAAATTAAGTAAAGGGTACTCGTATCCATATCTATCCTTAAAAGAGATGGAAAGGAAAATCTGGAAGGATATTCTGGCTTATAAAGGTTTTAATAAAAGCAGGGTTAAATCTTTGATCAAGAAGCTTTATTCGTTTTAGGGAATAAAGTATCAGAGTATTGATCATATTTTAAAGTCAGCAAAGACAATACAGAAATGGAGAAATCAGATGTTTGGAGTTTAAAGTTAGTGTACAAAAAAACGTATCTAAATATACTTGAGATGGAAAATACCTAAAAAACCTATTTCAGCAGGGAATAAGCCTCTAAAAAAACAGGGATAAATTCTACATCAATAGTTAGCTGTCTTAGGAGCACGTTTACCTGCCGGAGGATTGATCTGGAAATGGAGGCATGCTTCCCAAAAAATGGTGCTAACTTTAGTTTTAAAGAATCGTCTACCCCGACAGGTGGAGTTGATTTCGGTTAAGGTAGCATGCGTCTGATTATTCGATGCCTAATATGTTGGCGATTTGTCGTATTGATTGTTTAGTGCGGTGGCTATCTGTTTCTGTTGCCAGACAAATTTTGCCCACACGTATAACCAGAGCTGATTTGATGATCAACTGAAGACTGTCTGATCCAAGCGGTATTTTCAACTATGGCTATGACTAAAATATTGATCCACTATAGGCTTAAAAAATAAAGCAGCCCAGTATTGATTTTGCCGGACTGCTTTATGCGGATGCGAGGTAAACGGGATTACTGGTTTACCGCAACGGTTAATTCACGCGTTTCGTGGAAACGAATTTCTGGCCAGCGTTCTTCTGTCAGAGACAGATTAACTCGATTCGGTGCCAGATAAGTTAAATTTCCTCCTGCATCTGTAGCCAGATTGAGGGTGTTGGCTTTTTCGAATTCAGCCATTTTTTTGTTATCAGCACAAGACACCCATCGAGCAGACCAGATATTGGCGGGTTCAAATACGGCATCGACGCCATATTCATTGGCTAATCGGGCTGTAACCACTTCAAACTGGAGCACACCCACTGCGCCGAGAATCAGATCACCACCATTATGCGGACGAAATACCTGAACCGCACCTTCTTCACCAAGCTGTTGCAAACCTTTTTGCAGTTGTTTCATTTTCAGCGGATTTTTAATTCGAACTGCGCGGAACAGTTCGGGGGCAAAAAATGGAATACCGGTAAAGGTCAGTTGTTCTCCTTCGGTGAAGCTGTCGCCGATCTGGATATTGCCATGGTTGGGGATACCAATAATGTCACCTGCATAGGCGTCTTCGACTAATTCGCGCGTGTGGGACATAAATGTCACGACGCTGGATGCGGCAATTTCACGATTAAGGCGTAGATGTTTTATTTTCATGCCTCGAGTGAATTCGCCAGAACAAACGCGTAAGAAGGCGATGCGATCTCGATGCTTAGCATCCATGTTGGCTTGAATTTTGAATACAAAACCAGAAAATTTGTTTTCCGTTGGTTCGACTACTCTTTCAAGCGCAGCTCGGGGTTGTGGTGCTGGCGCCCAATCGATCAGGGCATTGAGAATTTCCTGAATACCAAAATTATTGATGGCAGAACCAAAGAATACTGGTGTGAGCTCGCCCCGCAAAAATGCGTTAAGATCAAATTCGTTGGATGCTGCCTGTACTAATTCGATTTCTTCGCGTAATTGCTGGATTTCAATCGGAAATAATTCATCCAGTCGGCTATTATCCAATCCCTTAATCACATCGAACTCATGCGGTAGCTTTTCACCACCTGCTTCAAACAGATAAATTTCATCATTGAGGATATGGTATACCCCTTTGAAATTTTTACCCATGCCGATAGGCCAGGTGATCGGTGCACAACGTATATTAAGGATATTTTCTACTTCATCCAGTAGTTCTAAGGAATCTCGAACTTCCCGATCGTATTTATTCATGAAGGTAACGATAGGGGTATCACGCAATCGGCACACATTCAACAACTTGATGGTCTGAGCTTCGACACCTTTGGCCGCGTCGATCACCATCAAGGCACTGTCAACTGCGGTGAGCACACGATAGGTATCTTCTGAAAAATCTTCATGCCCAGGTGTATCCAGCAAGTTGACAACATGTTGCCGATAATCAAACTGCATCACTGAAGAAGCAACGGATATACCGCGTTGTTTTTCAATTTCCATCCAGTCTGAAGTGGCGAATTTACCGGACTTTTTGCCTTTAACTGTTCCGGCGGAAAGTATGGCACCTGAAAACAATAATAGCTTTTCAGTTAGGGTAGTCTTACCTGCGTCAGGGTGTGAAATAATCGCAAATGTGCGGCGACGTGCCGCTTCTTGGGCAATTTGGCTCATGTTGTTTGCTAATGTGAAAACAATAAAAACAAGACGGCTCAGGCCGTCTTGAAGGTAGGCTAATTGTAGCACAAGTTAATATAAAATCTGAGGGTTAAATGCGGTCACCAAAGATATTTTTTTCTGTCTGTGTGGCAGATCATGATAATGGTATTGAAAATAGGTGCTTAGCTGACATTTTAGTCTTAATCTGCGTAATCAAATTTGCCTAGGTTGGCTTAGCAGTCTATACCATGGCATGGTTGCAACATCTCTATGAGAGCGATCAGAAAAACTGTGTAACCAGATTCAGTTCGGCTGATTCAGTATGCAATGGTTCTGCGACGGCATCATGCTTGATCACTGCTAAAACGAGGTAGGCATGCAGATCCGATACTTGGTTGATGATTAAACCGACTTCGTCATCATGACAATAGATGAGTTCACCTTCTTTAACTGGCGCTGTGGCCTGTAATTTGACTAAACCACGTTTTACTTGTCCGCGATATTGAGCTCGGGCAATGATTTCTTGTCCGGGATAACAGCCTTTTTTAAAATTAACTGCACCAACTAGCTGCATGTTCAACATTTGTGCCACGCAAGTTTCGCTGGTAGCAGCACAAATCCAGGCTAAGCCATGATTTATTTCATAGATCTGCCAGTTGGTCACAATACTGGCATCATAGGGCGGTAAATGTTCTGTTTTGCTCAGTTCAATGACAGAGCCATCCGGTAGGGTAATACTCCATTGGTTGTTGTCATGAGTTGTTGGCAAAACATATTGCGGTTCAGATGGTAAGTCAAAGTGAGTAGACGGGGCACTCGCTGCCACGCCCCATTCAGGCATAGCTTCAAGTTTTACTTTACTGCGCATAACATACATTTGTAGTTTTTTCAGCAAAGCTGTAATTTGATCGGTGGCTGCCATCAGCAGTAGGTCATTTTCCCGCTTTAAAACTAGCAGAGTCGCTATTACACGTCCTTTAGCGGTATTGTAAGTGGCTAAACACGCCTGACCAATAGGTAGATTGTTAATATCATTTGAAAGCTGATTATTTAAAAACGTAGTACGGTCTTCGCCACTCACGCGTATCAGACTAAAAAAAGGCATTAGAGACGATGTCATTTGAGTCATATTTTTTTATCCTCTCATTTTATATCTTCACATAAGATATTTTCTGAGATTCAACAAAGTAAAAGCCCCGACCATTTGATGGGTAGGGGCGAATAAGCTAACAAAAGTCAGTTTATTTGTGATCTATTTTAGATTTGAGCTGCTGATAGATTTCTGGATGATCATTTTTCAACAATTCAGCAATTTCCATATTGGTGCGGTTTAATTTGCTCAATTCCAATTGCTCAACATGCACCAATCGTACCAGTTCGCGAACTGGTTTAGGAATATTGCGACCAGCTTCATAACGTGAACCGCCTGACTGAGTTACCCCAACCTGACTCCAGAACTCAATCTGATTCAAACCAAGTTTTTTACGGATTTCGCGTACGTTATTAATGGGTTTAAATGCTTTCATAATTTTTATACCTTAAAAACGAGTTTGTCTATGTTTAACTAGCATTACTTTATTTAATATGATCATTCATAAACAATCAATTATTTTGGTAAATTCCGACTAAAGTCAACGTTATAGCCAGAAGTTACCAATATGCATAATTATCTATTGAGTTCTATCTTATCACAATAGTTTTTACATTAGCTTAGAAAAGGTATAAAGCATATATTTACGCAATAGGGGTAATTAGACCTATATTGTTAATTTTTATGATGTAATATAGATAATTACCTATATTTGTCATAAAATTTTTAACTAAAATATAATAAAGTTTAAGAATAATAATTTTATGTTTTGGTTTGGTAAATTTACGCTATTTTAAGGTTTACCTGTCATAGGACTGATGGTTAGGATTTCATAACCTGTATCTGTAACAAGGACTTCATGCTCCCATTGAGCGGATAATTTATGGTCTTTGGTTACAACAGTCCAGCCATCGTTCAAAATCTTTAAATGACGTTTACCTTGGTTAATCATTGGTTCAATAGTGAAGATCATGCCTGGTTGCAGTTTTAAACCGGTATGGCGCCTTCCATAATGTAACACCTGTGGCTCTTCATGAAAGCCACGTCCGACACCATGTCCACAGAATTCTTGGACAACGGAATAGCCAGCATTTTCGGCAACTTGTTGACAGGCATAGCCAATATCGCCCAGTGTTGCTCCAGGGCGGACAACTTCAATACCCGCCATCATGCTTTGATGGGTGACATTGATTAATCTGCGGGCTTGAGGGCTGATTTCGCCTACAGCATACATACGGCTGGAATCGCCATGAAACCCATCTTTGACGATGGTGACATCGATATTCAAGATATCGCCATTTTTTAATGGTTTGTCGTCGGGGATTCCATGACAAATAACATGGTTGACCGATGTGCAGCAAGACTTAGGAAAAGGGGGCGTACCATAACCTAATGGTGCCGGATATCCACCTTGTACATTGATGTGATAGTCATGAATCAGTTTATCCAGCTCATTAGTGGTCACACCAGGTTTAACAAATTGACCAATATAATCTAATGCTTCTGCGGCCAAACGACCTACAGCTCGCATCGCTGCAATTTCTTCGGGGGTTTTAATGATCACTGACATAATTTAATCCTTTAGATTGGTTCTTTATTCAGGTATTCAGATTGTGGCTGATCAAGCATTGACCAATGTAGATAGTTCCTGACTGATATTATCCGCACGCATTAAGCTTTCACCTATTAAAAAGGTATTAATCTGATGTTGTTGCATCAGGCGGATATCATTGGCAGTAAAAATACCACTCTCAGTCACCACAGTTTTACCGTGTAAATAAGGGAGCAATTTTAAGGTTTGATTTAAATCTACTTCAAAAGTACGTAAATTACGATTGTTTACCCCCCACAATGGGGTTTGCATGTCGCGACATTTTTCCAACTCTTCTTGGTTGTGCACCTCTAGTAACACAGTCAAATTCAATTCATGAGCGATATGCTCATATTCCAGCAATTGTGACTGTTCTAAGGCTGCGGCAATAAGAAGAATGGCATCGGCGTTTTCGGCGCGAGATTGATAAATCTGATATGGATCGATAATAAAATCTTTTCGCAAAACCGGTAAGGTGCAGGCATTGCGTGCTTGGTTCAAATAGGCAAAACTTCCTTGAAAATACTGCTCATCAGTGAGAACAGACAAACAGGCTGCACCGCCTTCTTCATAGGCTTGGGCAATGGCTGCCGGTTGAAAGTCTGCACGTATCAGCCCTTTAGACGGGCTGGCTTTTTTTATTTCGGCAATAATGGCCGCTTGCGCATTTTGGTGTTTTTGGCTAATGGCATGAAGAAAGGAGCGTACCGTGGTCTGTTGTTCCGCTTGTGCTCTGACCTCATTAAATGGGATGGTTGCTTGTGCTTTGCTCACCTCGATTTTTTTGGTAGCCAAGATTTTATTTAGTATGTCACTCATTATGATCGATCCAAAACAGGTCTAAAAGACTGTTAACCAGATTATGGTTTAATTTTGCTGATGGCTCTCTAAAATAAATTTAGAGCATACTGGGTTCTCATTCTGCACTTTTTTAGACAATATTATCTTCACTGATTGCAGATTTCAGCAGCTGAAATAAAGCGCGAAAAGCTTTAGGCGGTTTATTTTCAGCCTGTTCTTTACGCGCATTGCGGATGAGGGTACGCAGATTATTCACCTCAATGTCGGGATAGTGGCTAATTAATTCAGTCAATGCTTTATCATCCGCAATCAGGGCTGAACGTAAATTTTCCAGCCGTTGCAGATAAGCATTATGTGCCGTGTTTTCACCTTTAAGCCGAGCCAGATAATGACTAATCGGAGTATGATCTATTTCGCGCATTAAACGCCCAATATATTGAGCTTGTCGTTTGAGTGCACTATTGGAGGTAATTTTCTGATAAGTTAACACTGCCTCAAGTAAATCTTCCGGCAAATCCATTTTTTTCAGCGTATCAGAAGACAATCGGGTCAGTTCCATTCCCAGCGCTTGCAAATCATTCATTTGCTTTTTCATTTGGGTTTTACTGATCCATTCTTCGTTGGAGTTGATCTGGCTGACAAAATTAGATTTCATAAAATTGACTTCTTAACATGGTGTTCATTCACATCTATCTATTCTATCAAAAATTTATCGTCTGCATTGCTTTTCCTGCTGAAACAGACAAGCTTAAAGCATTTAGTTAGATCAATTAAAATATTACTTTAATTAAACTCCTAAAAATTTTATAAAAAAATAACCTGTTCATTCAATTAGATATGATTGTTTGCACGAGCCAACTTATGTTTTTGCATGAATAATCTAAATTAAAGCTCTACTTGAGCTTAGATAAGCTAATCTGATTTTATTTTAATCATTAAATAGCTGGGACTAGGTTTGTTTGGAGCAACTATTGGTCTATTGCTTTGAATTTATTGATATAAATAAGCCAATAGATACGCTACATGATATTGCTAAACTAAAGTAGCGTAAATAGATTACTGCGATTTTGCAGCATCAATACGTGTTTTCAGAGTAGGCACTTTTTTTCGATGCAAAATCTATTTACATAGTTGGTTTGCTAGTTGGTGTACTTTATGGCAAGGCAAAATGTCACTACCGTTAAGAAAAGAAAACCCAAGCTGGTGAAGTGGAAAAAGCCATTTAGTTTCGTGCAATACCATGTCAGTAAACCACTGATTCCTATGATGGTGCTTAAAGTCCATGACATGATTGAATTAAGGATGCGTCTATATTTGGTCTGTTGTTGGTTTTGTTCTGGGTACTGTGCCAAGTCATTTTGCTCAGTTGCAGGTAAGTCAAAAAATTGCTCATTGCAATAACCAAGCATTTCATGAGGTTGATGGATAGTTTGAGCTGTGCCGGAATGGATAGGAGCGATGCTACTAAATAAGAAATTGACAGTCTCATCCGCTCGCATTGTGTCCTGAAAAAAGTCGAATATATTAAGATAGATATATTCTTCAGAATTTGCAGGCCTGATATAGTCGATAAATTGTTGATACAGAGATAAATATTCTGGATAAAATTGCTGAATATATTCGAATCCTTGAGCAGTACAGGTATTGAACGTTTCCAATGTGATCATTAGACTGAAATCATCTGCATGATTTTCATCTTCGAAGTATTTTTCAAATTGTTGTTCAGATAATTTTTCAATGTGGTTTAATTTGGGGTACAGATTGCGTATGCATTGTTCATCAAAAAGTGTTGTCCAAAATATAGGTAGATTAGCATCTCCTTCAAACTCAAAGTAATGATCTGAATCTATATTTCTACTTGAATATAATACGGGTCGATAACTCATAAAATTATTTTTATCTGCTGTAATCGCCTTTATTTTATCTGAGTAGAGTATGTTTGACCATTTTCAATCTTCCTATAAAACCCAGCGAAATAACGTTAAACTTTCTATCCGCCTTTATTCATAGACAGCGCAAATCAATATATGCTCCATAAATAATCAAGTTATTCCTACTAAAAGCGCCAAATCAAGCTCATATTTTAGGTTTATGTTTTAAGGTGTTGAATGCATCTCACCTGAGCTGAAAACAGCATGTTAGAATATATCTTCACTTGTAAAAGAGAAAAATATGTTTCATCACGATGCGGAACAATTAAAACGACTAAGTCATCAAGCGTTAGAGCAGGCTAAAAAATTAGGTGCTACAGCAGCTGAAATAGATATCAGTGAATCGATTGGTCAAAATGTCCAGGTAAGGCAGCAAGATGTAGAGCACATTGAGTACCAACAAGATAAATCTCTGGATGTCACGGTTTACTTGGGTCAAGCTAAAGGCAGAGCCAGTACTGGCGATTTTAGTGATGATGCCATTAAAGATGCGGTTAGTGCCGCCGTGAATATTGCCCGATATACGGCACAGGATAGCTGTGCCGGTTTAGCCGATCCAGCTTTACTGGCGACTGAATTTGGCGATATTGAATCCTTTTTTCCCTGGGCTTTAACCACAGATGAAGCCATTCAGATTGGTAAGCGTACGGAGAAGGCAGCCATGGAGGCGGATCAACGTATTATCAATACGGATGGTGCCGAAGTGCAGAATGATCATTATCAGTATGTTTATGCTAATACCAATGATTTTTGTGCCTATCAAAAAGGTAGTCGTCATAGTATATCTTGTAGTGTGGTGGCAGAAGATGTTGCTGGGATGCAGCGTGATTATTGGTATTCGTTGGCGCGTGATCCAAGAGATTTAGCTTTGCCAGAAGAAATCGGTTCCATGGCGGCGCAGCGCACAGTGCGTAGGCTGTCTGGACGGAGTATTCCAACCGGTCAATATCCAGTCATTTTTGATCGAACTTTGTCTGGCAGTTTGATTAGTCATCTGGTTGGTGCTTTGAGTGGTGGGGCATTGTATCGTCAGACTAGTTTTCTGGCTGATAGCTTGGGCCAGCAGATATTGGCACCTTGGGTGAATTTAACGGAAAATCCACATGTGAAAAAAGCGCTTGCCAGTACCTATTTTGATGCCGAAGGTGTGGCAACCCACCCACGTACTGTGATTGAGTCAGGGCGTGTTTGTGGCTATTTTTTAAGTAGCTACAGTGCACGAAAGCTCGGTATGACCACCACCGGCAATGCTGGCGGTGTACACAATCTGTTTTTAAATCATACTCATGCTTCTCAAACCGAGCTTTTACAAGCTATGGGTACGGGATTGTTGGTGACGGAATTAATGGGGCAGGGTGTGAATACCATTACCGGCGATTACTCACGTGGAGCCGCTGGATTTTGGGTGGAAAATGGAGTCATCTCTTATCCCGTTGAAGGAATAACCATTGCTTCGCGCTTACAGGACATGTATGCCGGTATGGTTGGTGCAGCCAATGATGCATTGCCCTCACAAACACATAAAATCGGTTCAATCTGGATCGATAGCATGACCGTTGCCGGTGACTAAGCTGGATTCGCTGAATTTCAGCTTTGACTTACTTTTTTAATTGTACAAATAATGTTTAGTTTTGATTAAACCATATTGCTGGGTTAAACAATTTTTTGCAAAATGTTTTAAAGCAAAATGGGCGAATTCAATAATTATTCTGCGTGTTTTTATTGAAAAGATTCGCTGTGTACACAAAAAAATGCTAAGTCGAATTCATATTTCAGATCATTACTACGCTCAGGTCATTCTCATTACAAAGATTCTAAGTTTTGTATCTGACCAAGAAATCCTTAATGACCATGGTTGGTATTTTGAATAATATTGGTCCTGATAGAGACTTGTTTTTTTACTTTTATTGCCATTGAGTATGGATCAAATTTTTTGGGTGGATATCTTTTATATCTGCACAATCAATCTTAACTGATGAAATGCTTTTCTTTAAGGCACTTTTGGGGCAATGCTGGTTATCAAGATATTTTTCGTTTTATAATGTTTTTTTAAGCTATCACGAATAAGCAGCATTCTTCGATAAGGTATGAAAAGTATGAGTTTTCGTAAAGCGTTATGGTCTGTTTTTTTTCTGGCAGTATTGTGTGCGGGTTTCTCTTTTTTTGCTCAATATGTTTTAGGAAAAAATCCTTGTGTATTATGCATCAGTCAAAGATTAGCAGTCATGCTGACTGCAGTGGTGGCTTTGATTTGTGCTTTGCTACCTAATCGTAAGTTGATTGGGCGGTTGTTCAGCACTCTTTTAGTCAGTGTGGTGGCGATAGGCGGGTTGGGCATAGCGATTTACCAAATTTATATCCAACAATTGCCTATTATGGATCAGCCTTCCTGCGGGGCACCTTGGACATTTCGCTTAAGAGATGCGCCATTGTTTAATTGGTATGAACCAATAATTCGTGGTACCGGAAATTGTGGTGAAGTGCAAACTTTTATGTATGTTTCTTTACCTATCTGGAGTGTGTTGTTTTTTTCAGCGGTACTGATTTGGATCTGGGCGTGGCTGGTGCGTAACGGTCGTCGTGTTGGCTAGTGCCATAGATTGATCAAAAATGTAGATTTGCTTAGATTGATCAAGATTTTTTGCTTACTTTTGTCAGGCTGGGATAGAAACAAGGTTAAATCGGATACGATGGTATCGCCTTGGTGTGTATCCCAGTTATTTTTATTCTTATTCTTTCTTCAAGTGCTGAAAAGTTTTTTCTATATAAAATTAGATAGGGTTTGCCTGGTTTAAATCCATCTGATCAATTTTGAATTCTTTAAGTTTAAGACCTAGGAAGGTTTAAACCAGAAACTCATTTGCAGCGCAAATAAACGTTCATGATAAATACGATGTCGCAACGCTCCCCCTTTATCTACTCTTTTTTGATATGATATATTTTTCTGGATTAATCCAGAAACATCAATCAAAATCAGCATATTTGCAGGTCGATATCATTTAAGCCTTCCGGAATGAATAAAAAATTCTTACTTGTTTCTGTATACAAAGTCAGCTTGGCATGCATGCTGTTCTTTTTTTTGTCAGCCTGTCAGGAAAAGGAAAACAGTGAAGAGCACCATTCTGCGGATGTGACACATAATGTGCCTGTATTGAATGATCCAGCTCAAATCAGTCGATTAATTCCTAGTCGGGTAAAAGATCGAGAAGTTTGGGCACAAGATATCAGCCGCATTATGGATGAGCTGCGAATTAGCAAAACTCAAGAAAATGTATGCGCGATTGTCGCTGTGATTGATCAGGAATCTAATTTTGTTGCCAATCCGACTGTGCCGGGCTTAGGGAAAAAAGCGATTAATGCATTCCAAACAGAGGTGCCACAGAAGTTTGTTAAACAGTTCGGACCTGCATTGGGACCAGCCATTGCCAGATATTTTAATTATGTCTTGTCGAATGAACCCAGTCAGAAAAACAGTTTTCTCAAGCAAATAGCGCAGGTAAAAACTGAACAACAGCTGGATTTAATTTATCGCCAACTATTTAATTATGTGTCTAAACAATTTTACGCTGACGGCATTGCTAATGCCGCAGCCAAATTAATCGGTAAGGATATTGGAGAACAAAACAATCCGATTACTACCATTGGTTCGATGCAGGTATCTGTGCGCTATGCGCGCGAACAGCAACGAGACAATCGGTCTGTTAATGAATTAAGAGATTATCTGTATACCCGTGAGGGCGGTTTGTATTATGGTATTCTTCGCCTGATGAAATATCCGGCAGCTTATAGTCAGCCTTTATTTCGTTTTGCTGATTATAATTCGGGGATGTATTCCAGTCGCAATGCAGCATTTCAGCAGAATATTAATAAATTATTAAAACACGATATGGCGTTAGATGGCGACCTATTACTTTATGATAAGGATGGCAAAGCTCAGCCACAAATTAGTCAAACGGAAATGTTAATTAATCAATTATTTGCAGATTATGGTGTTAGTTTAACTGCTGACCAGATTCGCTCTGATTTATTGAAAGAAAAACAACCACAGTTTGAAAAAACCATCACTTATGAACAGGTTAAAAGGTTATATCAACAGCAATTTGGACAAGCTGCTCCTTATGCCATTATGCCGCAGGTGGTGATTAGTGGTCCTAAATTGAGCAAGGATTACAATACCAATTGGTATGCTTCAAATGTGAATCGTCGCTATACGCTGTGTATGCGAACGGCTAAAGGCTCTCGGCGTCGTTAATCAATCATTAGCCCAGCTAAGCTGGGCTAAGTGATGTCTTGCTTTAGCTGGGTTATGCTTACTGTCTGGCTTCCAATGCTTCCCAGCGCTCAAGTTTTTGCAGTAATAATTCTTCAATGGTACTGATCCGCATCTGCCATTCAGCTGCCAGTTTATAGTCATTTTTGAAAATTTCTGGATCGGACAGTTTCAGATTTAGTTCCATTTGCTCTTGTTCTAACGCCGAAATTTCATCTGGTAAGGCATTTAATTCTCGTTGTTCATTGAATGAAAGTTTATCACTGCGACGATTTTTATTTTTGGATTTATCGTCTGTTTGGTTAGGTTTTGTGCTGGCTTTCGGCGGAGTGTGCAAAGCCTCTTCGCGTCTTTTCGCATCCATATAATCCTGATAGCCACCAATGTATTCTTTTAGATGACCGTTACCTTGAAATACAATTGATTGGGTAACCACATTATCTAAAAATGTACGATCATGGCTGACGAGAAATACCGTGCCGGTGTAATCGCGTAATAGCTCTTCCAAAAGTTCTTGAGTATCGATATCCAGATCATTAGTGGGTTCATCCAACACCAATATATTGGCAGGTCGGGTAAACAGTTTAGCCAGCAACAAACGATTACGCTCGCCGCCAGACAGTGATTTCACCGGACTATGTGCCCGCTGAGGCGAAAATAAAAATTCTTCCAAATAGCCGATTACATGTTTGCGTTGTTGCCCAATTTGCACATAATCATTGCCTTGACCAATGGTGTCAAACACGCTGTCGTTTTCATTTAGTGAACGACGAAACTGATCAAAATAGGCAACTTCCTGACGGGAGCCTAAATGAATTTTGCCAGATGTAGGCTGTAGTTCACCCAATATCAATTTTAAGAATGTGCTTTTGCCCACGCCGTTTGGTCCGATCAGACCGATTTTATCACCACGTTGGATGATGGCAGAAAAGTCCTGCATTATCTGTTTATGCCCGTAGGAGAAGCTGGCATGTTCCAATTCAGCAATGATTTTTCCGCTGGCTTCGCCACGGTTGAGACTGAAGCTGATCTGACCTTGTACCTCACGTCTGGCAGCACGATCACGGCGTAATTGTTCCAGTCGTTTTACTCGACCTTGATTACGAGTTCGGCGAGCTTCAATGCCTTTGCGAATCCATGCTTCTTCCTGCGCATGAAACTTGTCAAATAATCGGTTGTGTTCTGCTTCAACCGCAAGTTCCTGACTTTTCTTTTCACTATAGGCCGAGAAGCTGCCGGGATAGCTGCGTAAGTGTCCGCGGTCTAATTCGATGATGCGAGTGGCAATTTGATCCAAAAAACGACGATCATGTGTCACCACGATCAAACTACCAGCAAAATTTTTAAGCAGATTTTCCATCCATTCGATGGCGTCAATGTCTAAATGGTTCGTCGGCTCATCTAACAACAATATATCCGGTTTTTGTACCCATGCTTGCGCTAATGCAACACGTTTTTTTTGACCACCACTTAAATTACCGATCAGTTCATTTTCTGGCAGGCTTAATTCGCCCAATGTCTGGCGGATGAGCGCATCAAACTGCCAGCCATTGCGACTTTCCAGCTCATTTTGTAATTCATTTAGGCGTTGTAAACTTTTGTCATCATTGATGTGAAGGCTGAGATTATGGTATTCAGCCAATATACTTTTTAGCTCACCTAATCCTTCGGCAATGGTATCGAAAACTGTGGCTTGATCATTAAACTGTGATTCTTGCGGAACATACACCACTTTCAAGTCATTCTGAATGGTTAATAAACCATCATCCAGCTTCTGAACTTTAGCAAGAATTTTAAGTAATGTTGATTTGCCAGCGCCATTGCGACCGATAAAACCGATTTTTTCTCCTGCCTCAACTTGCAGTGATGCATGATCTAATAAGGGATGGTGTCCGACAGCATAGCTGGCATTATCCAGCGATAAAATGCTCATAATTGATAGAATAAAGAAGTCATTTTTTAAGCTCGTATTGTAGCAGTAACCGAGAAGAATTGCTGATGATCAGCGATTAAAAATTGTGCAATGTTTATCGACATTGATATCACCAGAAAAAAAGGGCAACTTTTCTTCACAAGTACTTTCGCTGCTTTGGCATAACAATATGGTGCCGTGGCGATTTAGTTTCAGGATGCGAGGCTCACGCTTTTTATCTAAAGATACCGCTTTTAAAGCATAGCTGTTTCCATCATGATAAAGAGGATTACCCAAAATACGTACGCAGAAATGTTGATTTTGTGGTGAATAAAGCTTGATCCATGTGGTTGAGTTTTGTTTAAAACTGGCATGATGCTGATAATTTTTTTCCAGATGTTGGCTATTTACTAGCAACAGTGCTTGAGCTTGCTGTAGAGCAGTAAATCTTTGGAAACGGTGGATAAAAAAAAAGGAAATGGAGGCTAAAATGATGATTATCGACACTGTAATCAATATTTGTATCAGTGTAAATCCGCGGGTTGAATTTGGATTATTAGAGATATTAAACATGAAATAAACATAGAATAATATTTCATAATACTATAACATAAATTTTGAACGTATCAATGGATAATTGTTAATTATTGTTTATTTATTAATGATTTAATGTTATTTTGGGATAGGGTATTGCGATATAAATTAGACTTATTGTTTAAGCAGTTTTACGCTAATTTTTTTGAACAAATAGAACATCAGTGATCACAAAAACACAGCAGATGATAGAAATATCATCTGCTGAATGAAAAATAATCTGATTTTGTGCTGAGTGAATCGCAATATCGTTTTGCTTAACTAGCGTCGATGGAGACTTTCCATGCGGATCATGGTAACGGGGGATAACACTCGTGGCAGAGCTTGGATGCGCTGCATCGACTGTTTAATAAACCGCTCTTGTGTGGAGTGGGTAAGAATAACTATTTCTGTAGATTTTTGATCGATCACCCCTTTTTGGATTAATGCTTCAATAGAAATACTTTCTGATGCCAAAATATTAGCAATTTCCCCCAAAACACCGGGTTCGTCTTGCACGGACACGCGCAGATAATAACTGCTGATAATGTCGTCCATTGGCAGTATGGAGATGTCTTCCAATGATTCAGATTGAAATGCCAAATAGGGCACTCGATAGCTTGCTTCAGCATTTTGTAATCTGGTGACATCCATGATATCGGCAACCACTGCACTGGCAGTGGGATCTGCCCCAGCTCCTGCGCCATAATACATGGTTTGCCCAATCATATCCGCTTGAACAGATACCGCATTCATTACGCCTTCCACTTTTGCCAGCAATCGACTCTCGGGCAATAGGGTTGGATGAACTCGCAGCTCAATTCCTTTCGGGGTTTTACGGGTAATGCCTAACAGCTTTATGCGGTATCCCAATTCTTCAGCATAGCCGATATCGATGCTTTTAAGCTGGCTGATGCCTTCAAGATAACAATGTTGAAAGTTGATTGGTGTACCAAAAGCCAGAGCAGAAATAATACTTAGCTTATGTCCGGCATCCTGTCCTTCAATATCAAAAGTTGGGTCAGCTTCGGCATAGCCGAGAGTTTGAGCCTGGGCTAAAGCTTCCTGGAAGGTGCTGCCATTGGCACGCATTTCGCTCAAGATAAAGTTGCTGGTGCCGTTGATGATGCCGGCAATGGATTCAATATGATTGGCGGCCAGACCTTCTCGCAGTGCTTTGATAATGGGGATGCCACCAGCTACCGCGGCTTCAAACATCACCATAACATTGTGTTTGGCGGCTAATTGGAAAATTTCGTTACCATATTCAGCTAAGAGTTTTTTATTCGCGGTGACGATATGCTTACCATTCTTAATAGCTTGTATGATTGCATCCTTGGCAATCGTGGTACCGCCAATTAATTCGACCACTACATCAACATCGTCTGCATTGACTACATCAAACACATCTTTGGTGATTTTAATCGAAGGATCACAGATTTTTTTAGCTCTCTCGATATTTCGATTAGCTGCATGCGTGATAATGAGTTGACGTCCCAAACGACGAGTAATTTCGCTGCTATTGTTCTGTAATAAGTTGATGGTTCCACCACCCACTGTGCCCACGCCCAGCAAACCGATACGAAGAGGCTGCATACTCACTCCTTGATTTAGACAATCTTAATTTGTATATTAGGGTCAAACTTCATAGAGAAGCTAACTATGCTAACGGAAATATGTTTTTTTGACTACTGTTAGTTTAAGTTGGGTCATGACTTGGGCACAAGGACAATTTATGCAGATGTATGAAACCTTAAATTCACAAGGGATGTGGCTTGATCAGGTCGAGGCGGGCGGTATCAGTATTAATGGTCAGCTATATAATCAACCTGTATGTATCACCAACAATGAGGTGATACCACTGAGTCAGGCTTCGATTGCTGAACTGAATTCAGCGGATTTTCACACGGCAATCCGCCATAAGCCTGAAATAATTTTAATTGGTACGGGCAGTCAGCATGTTTTTATTCATCCTCGTTTAACAGTAGAGCTGATAAATCATGGTATTGGGGTGGAAAGCATGAATACTGAGGCGGCTTGTCGCACCTATATGGTATTAAAGGGGGAAGGCAGGGATGTTTGGGCTTGGCTGTGGCCAATCACAGATTAATTTTATTGTCATTATTCAAAAGAATTTTATGTGATTGTAATTTATTGAGACGCGAATCAATTCTCTGAGTTTATATAAAAAAGCTGCTCAAGTAGTTTGAGCAGCTTTTTAATTCGTCATAAAAAATTTTTATTTAACAGCAGTTGTTGTTGATTGTCCTTTTACAATGCTCATACCGGCGCTGACCAAACTGCCAATATCAGCCACATTAGCCGGCATGATTAAGGTGTTATTGGTTTTGGCTAATTTGGCGAAGGCTTCAACATATTGTTCAGCTACTTTTAGGTTAACGGCTTCATTACCGCCTGGTTCGGTAATGGCTGCTGCAACCTGACGGATTGCATCGGCGGAAGCCTGAGCAACCAGACGCAACGCTTGCGCTTCACCCTCGGCTCGATTGATCTGGGCAATTTTAGCACCCTGAGATTCATTGATGGCTGCTTGAGATTCACCTTGAGATTTTTGAATTTCAGCTTCACGTTGACCAGACGCCAAATTGATCTGTTCCTGTTTCACACCTTCTGACTGAGCAATACGAGCTCGTTTTTCACGCTCTGCAGTAATTTGTGCTTGCATCGCGCGCAAAATTTCTTGAGGTGGCACTAAGTCTTTAATCTCGTAGCGTAATACTTTAACCCCCCAAGATACTGCAGCTTCATCTAAGGAGTTGACAACAGTGTGATTGATGTCATCGCGTTCTTCGAAAGTTTTATCGAGTTCCATGCGGCCGATAACGGAACGCAGCGTGGTTTGCGCCAGTTGGGTAATCGCAATAACAAAATTGCTTGAACCATATGATGCTAATTTGGGATCAGTTACTTGAAAATAAATAATACCATCTACTGTTAGCTGGGTATTATCTCGAGTAATACACACCTGACTGGGTACATCTAAAGGAATTTCTTTTAAGGTATGTTTATAGGCAACTTTGTCGATTATTGGAATAATGAAATTCAAACCTGCAGTAAGTGTTGAATGGTAGCGACCTAAGCGTTCAACAACAAACACTTCTTGCTGAGGAACAACTTTGAAAGCCATGGATATAAAAAATACGATGGCCACAAGTAAGGTTATCGTTATATAAAAATTCATGAATTATTCCCTTTTAAAAAATGAGCTGAAGATGTCAATATTAGTATATTTCCTTGGTGACCAATGATTTGAGCCGTGTCCCCAGACTCCATTTTTTCAGATTGTTCAAAACAAGCTTGCCAAATGGTACCTCGGTAGCTTACTTGCCACAAATCAGCACTGATCGGTTTAATTAAGCGCACTATCTTTCCATAATCCGTATCATCTGTGGGAGATGAAGCATTCGAATGGGGATGTTTCCGTTGCCAAAGGCGGACAATTAAAATTCCAATGATAGAAAGAGTAGCAGCAATCAGATTATTGGTTATTGTTGAAGTATGAAATAACCACTCTGATAAACTTGCACTAAACATAGAAGCACTGATAATCAATAGATAAAAAGTGCCTGTAAACATTTCTAGCACAAACAAAACTAAAGCGATGATGCACCAAACCATAATTTATCCTTATTCTTATCAGTTCAAATTTCAAGACAATTAGTTTTTCATTTCAAAGTACGCTGTCGACGCGTCTCGCTGAGAACCATTCCGGCACAAACCGAAACGTTCATGCTCTCAACTGTACCAAACATGGGTATAGATATGAGCATATCACATAAATCACGGGTTAGGCGACGCATTCCGTTGCCTTCGGCTCCCATAATCCAAGCTATGGCTTCAGGTGCATCGAAATGATATAAATCTGTGGCGCCATCCATATCCGTACCCAAAATCCAAATGCCACGTTCTTTTAAATTTCTAATGGTTCGTGCCAAATTGGTTACCGTAATATAAGGAACCGTTTCAGCCGCACCACAGGCTACCTTGCTCACGGTTGCATTCAAACCAGCACTTTTATCTTTGGGTGCAATAACAGCATGAACACCCATTGCGTCGGCGACACGTAAACAAGCACCTAGATTATGTGGATCGGTAATTCCGTCCAAAATGAGCAATAAAGGAGGCTCATTCAAATTATCCAGTACATCATCCAAATCTACATGGTTTTTGGAAGCATCAATAAAACCTACTACACCTTGATGACGGGCGTGTTTGCTTAAGTTATCCAAACGGGCTGCATCAGCAAAAATAACCCGAATATTTTCCGCTGCGGCTTTATCCAAAACATCTCGCATTCTGGCATCATGTTTGCCTTCCAGAACATAAAGTTCAATGATACTGGACGGATTTTGCCAAAGGCGGGCATTGATTGCATGAAAGCCAATTATGAGACGTTGATTTGCCATTACTATTTTATATAGAAAAAAATAAATTATAACTCATTGTTGAGCTAGATCTATATTATAGCAAAGGAATATTTTGCTACTAAAATTTCTTTAAATTTGCATAATTGTGTTAATTATTATAACTAAATCATGTATTTGTATATAATATTCAAAAGAGTATATTTTTTTCAACTTATTAAGGTGAAGAGTAAAAATATGCATGAGTGAGTCATTGGCTCTAACTAAAATTCAATTTTAGCTGATGTAGCATTTCAAATTATTACTTAAGGGGATCGTGGTTCTGTTGGGTCAGATCCATGATTTTTAACATTTAACAAAATGGAGTCCTCTTATGGAATATTATGTAATGGTATTGGTGAAATTTTTAATTGGTTTTTTGATTGTTATTTTACATCTGAATTTCTCTGGAAAAACGCAAATGAATCAGATGTCACCAGTAGATTTTATTGGTAATTTTGTTTTAGGTGGAATTATCGGAGGTGTGATTTACAATCAAGATATCCCTTTGTTGCAATACATCATCGTTTTACTTATTGGTGTTTTATTGATTTCTCTGCTTAACTGGGTGTGCAAGCATGTCTGGTTTTTCCGTTCATTTGCAATCGGTGAACCCATCACGATTATAAAAGACGGAAGATTTGTGATGAAAAATATTCTGGAAAAAAACAACAAAGTTGATATTTTAAATATCGCATCGATTTTGCATTCTCAAGGCATTACATCTTTTCAGGAAGTGAGCTATGCTCAAATCGAGCCAAGTGGTTCCTTAACGGCCATTACAGAAAAAGGTAAATACCCTTCGCTCATTCTATTCAAGAATGGTGAATATCGCGTTCCAGATTTGCACAAAATCGATAAAGATACCGATTGGCTTAAACAGCAATTGCAAGAGCAGGGATTAGCAGAAGAAGACGTCTATTTAGTGGAGTATTGGGATGGCAAGCTGAATTTTATTCAGCACAATGGCGAAGTGAAAAGATGCTAGTTCTGGTGACCTATTCAATGATTGTCTGAATTTTGGCGTAAGTAATGACAGGCTGTAGCGAGCCAATGCTTTTTTGCATCACCAAGTGCTTGTTCAATTGCTTCACGTACAGTTTGCTTAGCATCAAATTTAGGTTCTTGAGATAAAGAACCTTTTTTTATTTCCGTTTGTTGACGAGCTTCACCTTCGTTTATGCTATCTATCCTAGCCATCATGCATAATGCTGAAGATTGACTTGCTATATTTACACTGGCTACACCATTTTTTTTCACCGGAGAAAATTTAATAAGAAATCTAGTAACATAAAACGTTTAGGAAGAACAGATTTACCAACATAATAGATGGTGCAAACATATAGCACCATATAACATCATCCATTTAGTAAATTACTTATAGCCAAGTTAACTTTACTGAGTATAAAAGGCGTGCCTTATAGATTTATAGTTATGATAATGGGGTAAGATTATTGGGGCTGAACAAATATATACCCTCTCTTGTAACATTTCACATAATTTCACAATTTAATCGGTTTCATATACAATCAACAATTCTTTAAATATCCTGTATTTAAATTGACAGTATTACTGATAAAGATCATTCCAGGAGTAAAGATGAGTCACCAAAACGTCACTGTTGATTGCCATATTGATCGGCAATATTTAGTCGATACATTTGAAGCATTGCAAGGCTGTTTAGATGATGAGTTTACTCAACAATTAGATAATTCAATCGTTGCTAATATGCGTAATTTTAGCTTCACTTTCGATAATGAAAAAATTGTGAGGCTAAATAAAGATAAAAATGAAGTGAGTACTTTCTATTACTCAGATCTGTATCAAATACAAGAAACCACAACTGGGTTGATTTTATTTATAAATAAGATTGTTTTTGAATTTGTTCGTTATGACCTGTTTCAACCTGATGAATTAGTGCTTGTTAAAAAATATTTGGCTCCTTATATGAGCAAAAACCAAGAACCCAAAATAGCAACGATAAATTTTCAAATTGACTATCAACGAGTATATGAATTAGCTTGTCATGTATCTCGCAATCAAATAAAAATTGCTACGATGTTATATATTCTATTTTTCGTTGTAGGTTTGTTGGAGGTCATTGCAAAAAATCTTCTTGCGTCTGTTTTAGCTTTCATATTATCTATTATTTTTTATTCTATGACTCGATCTAATCTGAAAGAATTAGCAAAAAAACAGGTTTTAACATTAAATGAACACTTTCGCAGTTTGACCTGTATTTTTTATAATGATTATTTAACATTCAATTACCAAAAAAAAGAGGGATCGACTAATATTAACTATGAAGAATTTTATAAAATTGAAAAAACATCAAAAGGTTATGTCTTTTTCATCCACAAAAATTCGAGTTATTACTTTTTTTATGAAGAGTTCACTTTAGATCAGCAACATGCGCTGGAAGAGAGACTGAAACAATATAACAATTATTCAGAGAAGTAATATAATTTTCTATCATCTTATCCCCCAATGCGAGGTGGGATAAGTTAAACAAACCATTAAAATTTGAAAATGTGCTTTTTCAGTCTTGGATCGGCACTGGCTTGCTGAGATAAAAAAGACGAAAACCTATGACCGGTTGGTCAATCATCTAAGATGACTTTCAAGTTAATTCTTTTCTGATATTTCAGCGACGCCATACTTTAACTTTCAGGATTTTATCTAAGGTTACTAGCCCCATTCGATTAAAGTTAGAAACAATCAGTCATGGCTAAAAGCTATGGCTATTCTTGAAGTTTTTTACCGCAAAATAATTGTTGAATAGATTTATTCTGCTTGCTTTGAAACAAGATTAGTGCTAGTTGTAATGGAGAATTTGGATTTTTAACTAGGGTTTCAAGGGATTGGCTATTAATAACCACAAAAGCTTAAATAGTTGATTGATTTTTGGTGATTTCGGCTCAGAATGCTGGAAGCAGCAATAAACTTACTTTTGGCGTGCTTGCGTGTAACCATGCCAGTCTGAACATTAAATGTTTTTGCTGGATACTTTGCAGCACTTTACTGTTCGGGGACAATTATTATTAAGTAGACCCATTAGTATACAACTGAATCATTGCTGAATATATAATTACCCAGATTAAATAGGTGGTTTTCCAACGGTGAACACTTGGTTGCTTAAAATTTGTCTATTTAATTCGGTGGCTAGTCATTATTTGTGCAAATAGGTGTATGGCGATTGGTGATTTACAGAGTGGTGTAGAAAAGTTGGTTAAGTCATGGTGTTCACCTCTAGAAAGTTAAATTAAGGCTATAAGATTGATGGTGTGGTGTGGTTTTAATTCTAAAACAAGGCAATTAAACCCTCGATTGAATAAAAGTGAGATATAGCAATTTTTGATGTGGAATGAAATTGAGTTCTAATAGTTGGGTTATATTGATATATTATTGCTTAAAAATTGTATTTTATTGTATTTTATTTCAATTAAAATGCCTGATAATGGCTATATTAAATCTATTGCCGGCGCGAAATTTTGTATAATTCGCAATATCCATCATCGTATGGTGCTGGAGAGGGCAATTTAATTGCAGAATTTTGCCATAACTGTATTCTGAGGAATCAATATATGCTCAAAGCAAAAAATAATTTATTGGCTTTAGGTTTGGCTGCTGCCTGTATGCTATCAGCTTGCTCACCAGCTGATAATAAACAGTCAACCGCAGACAGCAATATTAAAAAGGTAGCGATTACCGCCATTGTTGAACATCCGGCTTTGGATGCCGTGCGCAAAGGTGTGATCGAAGAGCTGAAAGCAGAAGGTTATGAAGAAGGTAAAAACCTGCAACTGGATTTTCAAAGTGCTCAGGGCAATACAGCTACAGCTGGGCAGATTGCTAAGAAATTTGCTGGCAGTAATCCAGATGTGATTGTTACAATCGGTACCCCCAGCGCACAATCCATGGTGGCATCGAGCCGAACTATTCCGATCGTTTATGCCGCGGTTACTGATCCGGTTTCGGCCAAATTGGTGCCTAGCTGGGAAGCCAGTAAAACCAATGTGACCGGTGTATCGGATGAATTGCCATTACCGGCACAGATTGAAATTATGAAAAAAACCGTGCCTAATTTGAAATCGGTTGGTTATGTTTACAGTCCAGGTGAAATTAATTCAACTGTGGTGATGAAACAATTACAAACCTTGCTGGCAAAGGATGGTATTGCTCTGGTTTCTGTACCAGCTCAGCGCACTACAGATGTACCGCAAGCGGCCAAAAGTCTGCAAGGCAAAGTTGATTTGATCTATACCTCGCTGGATAATAACGTGGTTTCGGCATATGAATCCATGTATAAAGTGGCTAAGGACATGAAAATGCCATTAGTCGCTTCTGATACTGGCTCAGTAAAACGAGGTGCTGCGATTGCGTTAGGCGTTAATTATCATGAGCTTGGCGTGGCTACCGGCAAGATTGTAGGTCGCATATTAAAAGGTGAAAAGCCTAGTGATATTCCGTCTCAACGCATGAGTGCTGATCAATTGGAATTACTGGTGAGTAAGTCACATGCAGCGGAGCAAGGGATTACACTCTCCGAGGAGTTGTTAAAACAAAGTAAAGTGGTCGACTAGTTTTACTACTTTGCTATCCATACAGGATAAACATCGGCAGGCTGATAGTTGGCTTTGCCGATGTTGTTACTATGATTAATCCTATATTTATTTATTGGTGATTATGTCTTCAATTGCATTATTTGGTGCCTTAGAAAGTGGGCTAATTTATGCTCTCGTGGCTCTAGGGGTATTGATTTCTTTTCGTATTCTCGATTTTCCCGATCTGACTGCTGACGGTAGCTTTCCGCTGGGCGGAGCCGTGTTTGCCGTTTGTGTCACACACGGCATGAATCCATGGCTTGCTTGTGCTTTGGCGGGAATGGCCGGAGCTGTTGCTGGGTTGATGACAGGGTGGTTACATGTTTCATTAAAAATTATGCAATTACTCGCCAGCATTCTGGTTATGGTGGCGTTATATTCCATCAATTTGCGTATTATGGGGTCTCCTAATTTACCGTTATTGGGGCAGGAAAGTGTATTTTCTCCTTTGATCAATAGTGATAGCACCAATCAATATTGGGTACAACCATTGGTTATATTTGGATTTGTGATTGTAGCTAAACTTTTCATGGACTGGTTTTTTTCAACCGAAATAGGACTGTCCATTCGGGCTACAGGGGTGAATGCACGGATGACTCAAGCACAAGGTATTAACACTTCTCGCACCTTATTACTTGGACTCGCGCTATCAAATGCCTTAATCGGGTTGGCCGGTGCTTTATTTGTGCAAACACAGGGCGGGGCTGATATCTCAATTGGTATCGGCACCATCGTGGTTGGTTTGGCTGCGGTGATTATTGGAGAAACCTTAATTCCGGGCAAACGCTTTTTTGTGATTACGATGGCAGTCATCATCGGGGCAGTATTATATCGAGCCTTCATAGCCTTGGCATTGGGCAGTAACACTTTGCAAAGTATTGGATTTGGACCTCAGGATTTAAATTTAATTACCGCCATATTGGTTGTCTTGGCCTTGCGTTTACCTGCTATTAAAAGCTATTTCAGAAGGAAATTTAAAGCATGATGCACGCTGAAAATTTACAGCTAACCTTCAATCCGGGCACGCCGATAGAAAACCATGTATTGCGTGGATTAAGTCTGGATATTGCTGAGGGAGAATTTGTCACGGTTATCGGCAGTAATGGCGCGGGAAAATCAACCTTCCTTAATGCGATTAGTGGTGATGTCAATATTGATTCTGGTCATATCTATATCAACAATAAAGATGTAACCCGCGAACCTGCTTATAAGCGAGCTCCTTTAGTAGCGCGCGTCTTTCAAGACCCTTTAGCGGGAACTTGTGAAGCGTTAACTATTGAAGAAAATATGGCTTTAGCGTTAAAACGAGGGCAGCGTCGCGGGTTACAACTGGCCATTAATAAAGAACAACGAGAACTCTTCAGAGAAAAACTGGCGGTACTCAACCTTGGATTGGAAAATCGATTGACTGACCGGATTGGTTTGTTATCAGGTGGACAAAGACAAGCTGTGAGCTTGCTAATGGCCTCATTACACTCATCTAAAATTCTATTATTAGATGAGCATACTGCAGCACTGGATCCGAAGACCGCCGCTTTCGTCCTTGAGCTTACGGATAAAATCATTAATGAAAATAAACTCACTGCGATGATGGTAACTCATTCCATGCAACAAGCATTACAGCATGGCTCACGTACTGTCATGTTGCATCAAGGTCAGGTATTAATCGATGTAAGCGGTGAAAAAAGAGCCAATATGACTGTCAGTGATTTATTACAAATGTTCGAAATGAATCAGGGCGAAGAAGTTACTGATGATTCTTTATTGCTCGGCTAAAGTGCTGGCTGTGCTGCTATCTTTACTTATGGACGACTAGCAATGTCTGATACAGGGTTGATATTACTAAATAAACCTTATGGAGTGATTTGCCAGTTCAGTGCGCATGATAAATACCCATCATTACAGCAATATGTACCGGTGAAAAATGTTTATCCTGCTGGTCGTCTGGATACCGATAGTGAAGGATTGTTGCTGCTGACAGCAGATGGAAAGTTGCAGGCGAAAATCGCCCATCCTAAATATAAGCTGCTCAAAACTTATTGGGCTCAGGTTGAAGGTCAACCTGATGCAGAGAAGTTGCAGCAGTTAAGCCGCGGGGTAGATTTGGGGGATTTCAGGACCCAGCCAGCTAAAGTAAATCTGTTAGATTCTTCGCAATCTTCAGCATTATGGCCTCGTGTACCCCCGATCCGGGTGCGCCAGACTGTGCCTGATTTCTGGCTCCAAATCCAAATCAGTGAGGGAAAAAATCGTCAAGTTCGTCGAATGTGTGCCAAGGTTGGCTGGCCTTGTCTGCGTCTGGTAAGAGTGGGTATTGGTCGTCTGAATGTTTTTAATCGCCAATTGTCACTAGGTCAATGGCAATGGGTGAAGCAGCAAGATTTATTTTAAAATCAGATTCTTATTGCAACAGGCTTCAATTTGCTGCGGTATCAATAAAATCTTCGTTATTCATTATCATTTTAATATTTTTCTTGTTTATCTTCAGTTTTCTCCCGCATGCAAGCCAAATCTGCTGATTCGTCGCATTATTCCAAGTCAATATCTATTTCATATGCATTGTTGTAGCCACAGATTTTGTTCAAGCAAATCAGGTTTAGAATCCTTTATTCTGATGCAACAAAAAAATTAACTATATTTAGGCTAAAGGCGTATCAATATGAAACAATGGACAGCCATCTTCTTTCAATCTTTGCATTCTTATTACAATAATGTGTTTAGTCACCGATGAATCATGATGATCTATCTCTTATCCAGTCATCCATTGATCACTGTAAAAACATAACTAAATTGTGCGTCAAACTAGAACCAGAAGAAATATAACCCTGATAACTTTTATCAGGGTTATATGTTGGATAAATACTGAATTATTTAGCTCATTAAAACGCCGGTATAATTGCCCCTTTGTATTTTTCTCCGATAAATTTTTTCACTTCAGGAGAAGTTAGAGCTTGTTTCAATTTAACTATTTCTGGACGATTTTCATCTCCGCTGCGTACTACCAAAATATTGGCATAAGGAGAATCTTTTTGTTCAATAAACAAAGCGTCTTTGGTGGGTACCAAATTGGCTTCCATGGCAAAATTAGTGTTGATCACTGCTAGGGTAGCATCATTTAGAGTGCGGGGTAGTTGTGGTGCTTCTAAAGCAGTAATTTTCAGGTTTTTAGGATTATCAACGATATCGTTTACCGTGGCAGCAACACCAGCATTGTCTTTCAATTTTAATAAGCCGGCTTTTTGCAACAATAACAAGGCACGGCCACCGTTGGTGGCATCATTAGGAATGGTTACCGTTGCACCATCACCGACATCATTAAGAGAGGTGATTTTTTTGGAATAAATACCCATCGGTTCAACATGAACATTGGCTATGCTGGTTAATTTCAAACCACGTTTTTGGACAAAATCATCCAGATAAGGTTTGTGCTGCATATAGTTGGCATCGACATCTTTTTCATCTAAAGCAAGATTAGGGCGGACATAGTCAGTCATCTGCACAATCTCCAAATCAACACCTTCTTTTTCCAGTATAGGCTTAACCACAGCTAGAATTTCTGCATGAGGAACAGGAGTGGCAGCAACCTTGATGGTTGTTTTACTGACTACCGGTGTATTACTCGCAGCACTACTGGCTTGTGCTCCAGTTTCTTCAGTCTTTTGATTACATGCAGTGAGCAATGAAGCGACAGCAGTAAGGGAAAGTAAAGTTAGTAATAATTTTTTCATCATGAGCCTTTATGTTCATAGAGTGATACATATGTCAACAGTAACACAAATATGTTTATTTATGTGTTATTTTGCTTTTTATTGATAAATATTTCTAATCTATGTGTTGCTTAATAGAATATTTATTTCGACTGTTAATTATGCTCTTTTAACATGTTGATAAGAGGTTGCATTGCTTTTAAAAAAATCCGGTAAGTTAAAAATATTGTCGTTTAATACACCTAAGGCTATTTGGTGCAAACTCATATGAGAGATTAGAAATATGCGAACAATTTTTTAATTAATCTTAGTCCGATATTTCTTTCAAACCATGCAGTCATTTAAAGAGTAAACAGAATAATTAATACTACAGGAATCGTGGTTGCTGCGTTAAATTATGATTTTTCTTGGACTAAACGCAGCAGATTAAAACAGGCTGAATGTGCAAAGAGCTTAGAGCATCACGGCACATTCGATTGAAGCGATTAAAGTTTATTGAATTTCCAATATCTATTTTAATTTAAAGCTATTGGCAGGCATTTTTTGTTTTAATTGCCCAATACTAAAATCTTTCAGATATTTGACATCTTTTCTTTTAACTGTTGCTTGTGTTAGAAATTCATTTACATAATTCTCTTGATAAAATCCGTCCCAAGGGTGAAGTCCAAAAAATGTTTTTAACATATGATCAAAATCTTGGGATTGATTTCTATATAATCCTAATGATGGGGATATTTCATTTTTATAATTTGGAACATTCTGGTCATTGATTTCCCTTGCCCCGATTATATTAAGCCGATAATTTTTTACAGGATTGCCATTTATAGTCAAAATTATTATCGGCTTACTCAAATGCAAAATTGGTACTTCTTCTTTTAACTCTTCTTCTGATGAAAACAAGTAATTGAAAAAGCCAAAGTATATTGCTCGGCACCTTTTCCCTCTATCGTAAATAAGTTGCAAAGCTGTCCTATTGACCAAGCATTTTCATTTAATTCGATTGAGAATAACATTCTCTCTACTAAAAGAATTTTGATTTAGCCATAATGCACGTTTTAATGACAACCTGTTTTTACTTTAGTTTAAGAGGGTTTTAACAAGTTGCGCAAATATTTGCCAGTAAAGCTTTTGGAATTGGCCGCAACTTGTTCAGGCGTACCTTCTGCGACTATGGTGCCACCACCATCTCCTCCCTCCGGTCCCAAATCGATAATATAATCGGCAGTTTTGATCACATCCAAATTATGTTCGATGATGACAATACTGTTACCTTTGCCTTTAAGACGGTGAATGACATCCAATAACAGAGCAATATCAGCAAAGTGTAATCCAGTAGTGGGTTCATCCAGGATATAGAGGGTACGTCCGGTGTCACGTTTAGACAATTCCAAAGCCAGTTTGACCCTTTGCGCTTCGCCACCTGATAAGGTGGTTGCCGATTGACCCAAACGAACATAGCCTAAACCAACATCTTGCAGTGTTTGCAGTTTACGTTTAATTGTGGGCACGGCATCAAAGAAAGCACAAGCTTCTTCCACTGTCATTTCCAAAACTTCGCTGATATTTTTTCCTTTATACTGCACTTCCAATGTTTCGCGGTTATAGCGTTTGCCATGGCACACTTCACACGGCACATAGATATCTGGCAAAAAGTGCATTTCTACTTTAATTACCCCGTCGCCCTGACAAGCCTCACAGCGACCACCTTTTACGTTGAAAGAAAAACGGCCAACGCTATAACCACGTTCACGGGATAAAGGCACGCCGGCAAACAATTCACGAATCGGTGTAAACAAACCTGTATAAGTGGCAGGATTTGAACGAGGAGTCCGGCCGATAGGGGATTGATCAACATTAATCACTTTATCCAGATGATCTAAGCCCAAAATTTCTTCATAGGGAGCCGGCTCAGTGCTGGCTCGATTCAATTCACGGGCGGTGATTTTAGCTAAAGTATCATTGATTAAAGTTGACTTACCACTGCCTGAAACACCAGTGATACAGGTAATTAAACCCAAAGGTAAATTTAAGGTAACATGTTTCAGATTATTGCCACTGGCACCACGTAAGCTCAGCAAACGCTCTTTATCAACCGGAGTGCGCTCAGCGGGAACAGCAATGGCTTTTTTACCGCTAAGGTACTGACCAGTAATGGATTCAGGACAGGCGGCAATTTGTGCCGGTGGTGCAGCGATGATCACATTTCCACCATGTTCGCCCGCGCCGGGTCCCATATCGACGACAAAATCAGCCGCCCGAATGGCATCCTCATCATGTTCCACCACAATAACGCTGTTCCCCAGATCGCGCAAATGTTTTAGCGTGTCAAGTAAACGGTCATTGTCACGTTGATGTAGACCAATTGAAGGTTCATCCAATACATACATCACCCCTGTCAGTCCGGATCCTATTTGACTGGCTAAGCGAATACGTTGAGCTTCGCCACCTGATAAAGTTTCAGCACTTCGGGCCAAGCTCAGATAATTCAACCCAACATTGATTAAAAAGCCCAGCCGTTCAGTGATCTCTTTTAAAATCTTTTCTGCAATCTGTTTCTTATTACCCTCAAGATTTAAATCTTCAAAGAATTGTAAGGTAGCGGTCAGCGGCCAAGCGCTGATTTCATGAATCGGTTTTTCGCCCACATACACATAACGTGCTTCTGGGCGCAAGCGCGCACCACCGCATGCAGGACAGGCACGATGGCTTTGATACTGACTTAATTCTTCGCGTACCGTATTCGAATCTGTTTCGCGATAACGACGTTCTAAATTGGGGATAATGCCTTCAAATGGATGGCTGCGGGTGAAGCGAGTACCGCGTTCTGACAGGTAGGTAAACTCAATTTCTTCCTTACCAGAACCATACAAAATAATCTCTTTAACTTTGTCACTGAGTTGATTAAATGGGGTGTCTACATCAAAATCGTAATGTTGAGCTAATGATTGAATCATTTGAAAATAAAAGGTATTTCTTTTATCCCAGCCTTTGATGGCGCCACCGGATAAAGACAGATCAGGATGCATGACCACTCTTTCCGGATCAAAATAGTCCAGGCTACCTAGACCATCACAACTGGGGCAGGCGCCAACTGGATTATTAAAACTGAATAAGCGCGGTTCAAGCTCTTGTAAGCTGTATGAGCAAACCGGACAGGCAAAGCGGGCGGAAAACCAATGTTCTTGACCATTGTCCATTTCCACAGCTAAGGCACGTTCATTGCCATGGCGCAGGGCAGTCTCAAAGCTTTCGGCCAGACGTTGTTTGATGTCGGCACGTACCTTAACCCGATCAATAACCACATCGATGTCATGCTTAATATTTTTTTGCAGCTTAGGTACTTCTTCTATAGCATAAACTTCGCCATCTACCCGCACTCTGGCAAAGCCCTGAACCTGCAAATCGGCAAATAGATCAACAAATTCTCCTTTACGACCGCGTACAGCAGGAGCCAATATCATCACTCGTGAATCTTCAGGCAAAGCTAATACATGATCCACCATTTGCGAAACAGTCTGACTGGTTAAAGGCAAATTATGTTCCGGACAATACGGTGTCCCTATTCGTGCGTACAGCAAACGCAGATAATCATGAATTTCTGTAACTGTGCCTACAGTAGAACGAGGATTGTGACTGGTCGCTTTCTGTTCAATTGAAATAGCCGGTGATAAACCTTCAATCAGATCAACATCAGGTTTTTCCATCATTTGCAGAAACTGACGGGCATAAGCAGACAGGCTTTCAACGTAACGTCGCTGACCTTCCGCGTAAAGCGTATCAAAAGCCAACGATGATTTGCCACTTCCTGAAAGTCCGGTAATCACCACAAGTTCATGTCGAGGAATATCCAGATCGACATTTTTAAGATTGTGGGTGCGTGCGCCGCGTATACGAATAATATCGTTATCTGACATGATGCAATAGCCTGAAACAGAAATAAAAAAAGTTAAGCCATAACTTAATCACACAAAGTTAAAGCAAACATTGATTATACCAATTTCAATCTTTTATACCAATGTAGACAAGTAAACGTTTTAATGTTTGCGTAAAATAAATCTCATGAAATCAATACGTAACTCATTATTACGACATAAATAATACAACACCGGCAGATTGCCGATGGCGACAATAAAATAAAGAACATTGATATTGTCAAACAACCAAATTAAAACCACACTTAATATTGAAGCCAATACCATAAACAGACCATTAATAATATTATTGGCAGCGATCGCGTGGGAACGGAAATCATCAGTACTGGCTGTTTGTAACCATGTATATAATGGTAACGAGAAAAAGCCCCCAAAAAAACCGATCAGAATAATGCTAAACAGAATACACCAGGCATTTGGGCGTCCTAAAAAGCTACTGATGTTGGCCATATCAGTTACTGGCGAATTGGGGCTAAGCCATACCAGTAATAATCCGGCAAAGGTCAGACCGATAGCGCCGAAAACCAATAAACTCAGATGCAGCTTATGTTTACTTAAGCGTGCGCAAAGAATAGAACCAATACCGATGCCAATAGAAAAAAGGGTCAACAGCAGATTAAACACTTGATCATTACCGCCTAAATTGAGTCGCGTAAATGTCGGTAATTGCGTGATATAAACGGATCCTAAAAACCAGAACCAGGAAATACCCATAATCGACATCCAGACATTTTTTTGCTGATAAGTCTGTTTCAACAGTTGCGACGTACTGCGTACAATATTTATTTCGATCACTTGTTGCGGAAACTGAGCCGGCACTCGTGGCATTTGCACGCTGGACAATTGACCAAGCAGCGCAATAATAATCAAAATCGTTGCCAGCACATAGATATGTGCCCCGGCTAACAACGTGCCTAAAATTTGCCCAAACAAAATGGCTAGAAAAGTACCGCTTTCAATCAGACTATTACCATTGAGTAATTCATGACCTTCCAGATATTCCGGCAAAATAGAATATTTGAGCGGTCCGAATAGAGTAGAGTGTGTACCCATTAGAAATAATGAACACAATAAAATGAATAACGATTGATGCACAAAGCCGAACACAGCCAATAGCATAATAAAAATTTCTGCGAATTTGATCCAGCGGGCAACCATAGCCTTATCAAACTTATTGCAAATTTCACCGGATAATGCAGAAAACAGAAAAAAGGGCAGAATATACAGTAAGGCTCCAATGTTCAACATTTGGCTGCCAGATATCCACGAACTGTTACCTAAACCATAAAAGCTGATTAAGACAAACAAGGTGGTTTTGAATAGATTATCATTTAAAGCTCCGAAAAACTGAGTTCCAAATAATGGTAAAAACCTTTTGGTTGCTAAAAACGCAAATTGTTTTTTTGATGGCAGTAAATCGGGAGTAGACATGATTATCCTTGTAGGAAATGGAACTTCTCGGATTGTTATAATGTGCCAGTTAAGTCATTAAGCACAAAATGCTGACCTTGTAAGATCAAGTATTGTTGACGAAGCTGACCAATGATTTCATTGTTTGCATTGCATAATTGAACATAATCATGGTTTTTATGCCATTTTAATCCTGCTTGCTGCGATAAACCTGACAAAATTCGCCATTCAGCAGCACAAGCTATTTGATCGGCTTCGTCTGCCTGAGCCTTAATCGCATAATAACCCACTGCGCCATCGGCATAAGCAGAATCATCTTCATCCATCAACACCAAAAAACCCAGATGCAGATTGTTACTACTGTTAATACTAAAATAAAGCATAATGATAAATCTTATGGTTAAACAAGTTTGAGCAAATTTCAAGGTGATATAGTTCAATTTTAGCAGCTAAAAAAATAGAGTGCCATTTCCCATGGCTGTAAATATAACTATAAGATTATCAATACAAAATAATGATCAACTAAAAATCATTCAAAATGCAAATTAAAATAGAAATTTTAATCGTTATCAGCCAAGCTAAATTAGCAACACAAGATTGAAGGTTAACAAGAGTAGCTTCAGCAAAGAATATCGATTGTGGAAACGAACGTGATGAAACTAAAAAGAATGGCTAATTGGATCGCGTTAAATTACCTGCATACTGATGAGCTAATTGAAGGTTTAGCTTGTGGGTCATAGTTTAGTCATAGCAAATTAATGAGCAGAGGTTCTGACGAGTAGACGCAACTATATTTGTTATAGATAATGTGCGTGAATAAACACATTTGTTCAGCTAGACAACATGCGGGCAAAATGGTTTTGATGGATAGATCGATCCTTCAACAAGGTATGGATAATTAAGTGAACCTAGGAATTAAGCTTTATCCATATCGTATCATTTTAAATCAACATATATAGCAAATTATTTATGCACTATTTACTCATTGCATCATTTATGTGGGGAAGCTCATTTATCGCAACCAAATTGGCTTATGCCATGATAGATCCTGTTTTAGTGGTTCTATTTCGGTTGCTTTTGGCTACACTTGTTACACTACCAATAAGTTATCACTATGTTAAAGACGGAAATTCACTGTCGAGACAAAAATGGATTCAAATTACTTTCCTTGGGTTGCTGACCTATCCAGTCACTTATCTATTACAGATTAGTGGACTAAAACTCATACCCGCAGTCAGTGCTGTGACAATTATAGGCATGGAACCCATCATCATTGTATTGGTCGGATTGCTTTTTTTTCGGGAGAAAACACCGGTTGTCGTATTTATACTGGGAATAGTGGCTTTTATTGGCGTATTGCTGGTAGTGGGGAAGCCTCAACAGAGCCATGATGGCATTTCATTGCTTGGCTGTGGTTTGGTATTTTCTTCAACCATAGTTATGGCTTTCTGGATTCGATTATCGCAGAAATTTATGCGATCGATGAATGTCAAAATTTATACTGCCTTAACCCTACAAACAGGAACTCTCTTTGGTTTACCCTTGATGATTCCATTGGTTGAGCAATGGCAGATGCAATTTTCCGGACAGGGAGTTGGCGCCATCATCTATTTAGGTATTGGATGTAGTCTTGTGGCGGCATGGTGTTGGAATAAAGGGCTTGAAACGGTATCCGCCAGTATCAGCGGTATATTTCTGGCGTTGGAGCCAGTATTTGGCGTGGTGTTGGCTGTTGTCTTATTAAAAGAGTCTGTTACGTTGCAATCTTTGCTTGGCATGATTATGGTTATGGGCGCTGCAACAGCATGCATATTTATTCCCAAGAAAGTTGAGCAGTAAATTAAAAAGCCAGTGCATCAGCACTGGCTTAAAAACAATCAATTTGATCCGGTTATAAACCAGTTATTTTAAGTTTCTGACCCGGACGCAGTACCTGTTTACCGTGAACTTTTTGCAATTTGCTCACCGGAATTTTCAGGCTTTTGGCAATGCTGGTTAACGTGTCACCTTTTTTTACTGTATAAGTGGCTGGAATGGTGGCTTTGGCAGCGGTTGGTTTAGACTTACTGCCTTTGCCAGCAACGGTAACAAAGCGAGCACCTTTATTGTTGCTACCACCCTTAATGTTTAATACCTGACCCACTTGAATGTTGTGACCGCGTAAGTTGTTAGCAGTAACCAGATCAGCGACATTGACATGATAGCGCTGTGCAATGGTGAATAAGCTATCTCCAGCCACAACTTTATGAACTTCCTTGCGGTTTTCTGCAACATTAATTGGTGCGCGTGAAGTATTTTTAACACTTCGTGTATCAGCAACCCGTATAGCTTGTGCTTCTTCACGGTCAGTCTGCGAAAGTACCCGCTGCACAGATGCCGCAGCTGTTTTTTGCAGATCATCGGTGTTAACTAGCGCCATCAATGCATCATCATTCGAACCTACCGGAGCAGTAATCTCAACAGTACTGCTGTCCTGAGATTTGCTCAAAGCTACATTCATCAACTTATCATTAGCGGAATTTTCTACCGGTTGGTTCAACTTAACAGTGTCGTTATTGGCCACAGTAATGGTATTGTTCACCACTGCTACACCTTGCTTAGAAGCTAAGCTATTGCTATTTGCGACAACCACTGTTTGATTAACAGCTAAGCGATCACGATTCGTTTCCACAACAACAGGTGCCACTGGAGCAGTGTTATTAACCGCTACAGTAGTGGTTTGTACTGTAGTTGTATTGGTGTTACTACGAGTAGCAAAGGTACCGGCAGGTAATACTGGCTGTGACATCGCAATATTCAGCAATGGATCATCGTCACTGTTTTTAAATGAATCCAGACCTTGAGCATTGACAGCATTTTTGCTCAAAAGCAAGCTGCGTCCAGCAGGCACAGTATTTGACGTCAGGTTGTTCAAACGTTTAATTTCAGCCGTGCTCATTCCAGATTTAGCTGCCAAATCTGCAATATTGGTGTTGGAATAAGCTTTATAAATATTCCATGAAACCAAAGTGTTTTTATCGGCTTTACGATAATTGCGTTCGAAAGTATTTACCGCAGTAATCGGCAACAGCATTTTACGGTTTTCTTTAGGTATGAAAACCGGACTCTTGAAACTTGGGTTCAAGGTTAAAAATTCAGAAGTTGAAATATTAGCCAGGCGCGCAGCTGTATCGATGTCGATGGGTTGATCGATAGTGACGGCTTCAAAATAAGGACGGTTTGGTACAGAAACCAAATCTATACCAAAAGCCTTTGGATTATCAATGATATTACGAACAGCCAATAATTTTGGTACGTAATTGCGTGTTTCGTTAGGCATGCGCAAATTTTCATAGGTTGGATCCAAACCAGCCAGTTGTGCTCGTTTGACCGCTTTGCCTACATTGCCTTCGCCCCAATTGTATGCAGCCAGTGCCAGAGACCAGTCACCAAACAAACCATACAGGTATTGTAGATAGGTCAAGGCTGCATCAGTTGCTGCATAGACGTCATGTCGTCCGTCATACAGATTGGTTTGTTCCAGCCCATATTGTCGTCCACTTTTAGGCATAAATTGCCATAAACCAGAAGCGCCTACCGGAGATTTGGCCTTGTTTACAAAGGCACTTTCAATAAATGGCAACAAAGCCACTTCTGCAGGCATTTGACGTTTTTCAGCTTCATTAACAATATGAAAGAGATAAGGTTGACTGCGCACAACCGTACGATTGAAATAAGCACTATGAGTGGAATAATAAGACTCATGTTTGCGGATTATTTCTGGGTTGACTTCAGTCATACGAAAATCTTGGCGAATACGCGCCCAGATATCATGAGATGAACTAGCCTTGCCTTTAAGTGTGGTTGCTTTCAAATTCATCATTGCCAATCCAATACCATTGCTGGTGTAAGATTGGGCAAAAGATAAGTTTGGAGCTATCACCAAACTGGATATTGCCAGTACCATATGCTTCAGTTTAGCCATTCGATTTACCGTAAAATTTGTGCAAAATCCTCTTAATTTTAAATATGATGGCGCTCGTGGTCAAGGATAAATATCTATTTTTACAGTAATCATGAAAATATAATAAAATGACAGATACAATATTGATTGGTATCAGAAGCAACTGAAAGTGAGGTTTCACATGCTCTTGTGCGGTGTGCAAAACTGGTTAGCCAAGAATGCTTTCGGAAATTATATTTCTGAATTGGAGCAACAATTTTTACAACAAAAATTAACTAATCTGCGTTTTGGTACCATCCTACAGGTCGGCTTCACTTCCTGGCAATTCAAACAGATCTTCGCTACTGAATCCCAATATATTATTCAACATCATTCTAATACTGAATACACGACAGTGATTGCCGATGTCCACGCTTTGCCATGGAGGGATCAAAGTATAGATACCTTGATTTGGCCTCATGGACTGGATGAACTGATCAACGCAGAGGATGTGTTACGAGAAGTAACCAGAATCTTGGTGCCAGGGGGATCTTTGCTATTAACCGGACTGAACAGTAGGGGTTATTGGCGTTTTTTTTACCGCCGTCAGTCCAATCTACATAATTGGCAGCCCAGATCTGCTGCTCAGGTAGCCTCTCTAATGCAAAAACATCATCTTTTTCTAACAGAAGGTCAATTCTTAGGTTATGGTTTACCTGGCTGTTACAGTAAAAATCATCAAACCATTGAACTGATGGGAAACCGATGGTGGCCACATTTGGCTGCTGTATATGGTCTGGTATTGGTTAAACGCGATATCCCGCTAACATTGATTCCAGATCAGGCCAAAAGTCGATTGGCAACCAATATTCTTGGCGTTAAAGCCGTGCCCTTATGTGCTCAAGATCAATAACTATTGCTTTATTCAAACCCTGTTTATCCCAAACTTTGTAAACCATGATATTGAGCATAGATTATTGCTATAAGATTATTGACATGTGCAGAGATGTTTTTTCAATATTGAGCAATCACACATGAAGTAATAAATACTTCCGTTCCCACGGACTAATAACACGAAAATATTCCGATACCTCTTGTTCTTTAACCGCAATATACAGTTCTACAAATCGTTCGCCTAATAAATCATAAATGGGTTCGCATTGGCGTAAACGCTCGATCGATTCTTCTACCGTTGTGGGAAATTGATAGGGTAAAGCGTAAGCACTGGTATTCATAGGTGAATTGGGGGTGATTTGTTCTTTAATACCCAAATACCCACAGGCCAGAGAGCAGGCAAAGGCCAGATAAGGATTGACATCTACCCCCGCAAGACGATTCTCAATACGTCTGGATTGACCAGCAGCACGAGGAACCCTTAAACCAACCGTGCGATTGTCATATCCCCATTCCACATTGGTCGGGGCAGCAGTATAGCGGGTTAAACGGCGAAAAGAATTAACATAGGGAGCAAAAAAAGGCATCGTTTGCGGTAAATATTTTTGGAGCCCACCGATAAAATAAAAAAACAGATCGGATGGTGAACCATCAGCATTACTAAAAGCATTCTGACCGTTGGCCCTGCGCAAACTCTGATGAATATGCATCGCACTGCCTGGTTCACATTCCATTGGTTTGGCCATAAAAGTTGCATACATATTATGATGAAATGCCGACTCCCGGACTGTACGTTTGAATAAAAATACCTGATCAGCCAAATCTAATGCATGACCATGCAAAAAATTAATTTCCATCTGGGCTGCACCAATTTCATGAATCAGGGTATCCACTTCTAAATTTTGTGCATGACAATGATCATAAATTTCTTCAAACAACGGATCGAACTCATTGACCGCATCCACTGCATAGGAGCGCCGGCCAAATTCGATCCTGCCTGTACGACCCACCGGAGGTTTTAAAGGCACATCTGGATCAGGATTTGGCGAAATTAAATAAAACTCCATTTCCGGAGCGATAATCGGTTCTAATTCTAAATTTTCAAAGCGTTTCAACACACGCTTAAGAACATTCCTTGGTGCGGTTTCAATCGGTAAAGCTTGTGGGGAATAACAATCAAAAATGATTGATGCTGTTGGATCCTGAGCCCAAGGGACAAAGCGGATAGTAGAAGAGTCTGGTTTCAACTCCATATCTGCATCGGTGGTATCCAGCAGAGAAGATTGCGGATATTCACCAGTCACTGTTTGCAACAATACCGCTTCCGGTAAGCGCATTTCTGGTTCAGAGATAAATTTATCTTTAGGAATAATCTTGCCACGTGCCACGCCGGTAATATCTGGGAGAATACATTCAACTTCTGTAATGCCGCGATCTTTAAGCCAGTTAAATATATCTTCATACATAATTCACCCAATATTTCCTTTATGGCCTAGCCAATTCAATCATTATCTAAGTAGCTACCAATAGAAGAGACAATGAACTGAACAATTAAATAACAACAACAATTAAAAATGTGGCGAAATTCTAAAATGACTTTAATTTCAGAATACTATATAACTGTAAGAAAAGATTGAGGTGCAGGAATAGGTAAAATTCAATCAAAATAATGAATCATTTTACTAACTTAGATCTATTTTCGAAATTTTCTCTGAATTTTGATAACCATTTCGTATTATGTTTCTGGCATTCATCATCTGCCTGCTTGCCATGATGCCATAAGCCTTAATCCGTTAAGATCGTCAGGCAAGTGGCGGGAAAAGGTTCGCGGAGGTAAATATAGTTATGCCGTTAGATCTATCCCCTGGTTAGCGTAAGTTGACCTGAAAAAAATGGGTTAAATGCAGCGATGAAGGCGGTCGCATCAAGTGCCGATAAGGCTTGGGCTGCTACAAATCAAAATAACTTAACTTCAAATAGTCTAGGTTTATCAATATGTGTTTTCTTGCTGAGTTATTAAAGATAGGATTACGGTTTTCCAATTAAGTATAAATAATAAATACGCTTAAATTAATCCTAGCCAACAAGATTATAAGAATTTTATTGGTGTGTTTTGTTGAGTAAAATTAAATTTTACAATCAAGTATTTATAAATTATGTTGTGAAAGATAAATAACAATGAATTTAACAGAGAATTATACATTTGAATAACTAAAAACGATCTGGAAAATTTTCTTCGTCAAAAAATAAAATTAAAAGAGTTCTATTACGTGCTAACTGGATAGGTATCTTTGGGTATATAAACTTTACTCATAGCTTTTATAAAATAATATTGTTATATCAGAATTAACATCATTGAAAATAAGAGTAAAATAACTAAAATAAAAATCACAACACTAAATAATCTAATATAATTATCAATTACTCTCTTTTTCTCTATTACATTATTAGAATTAAAATATTTCATTAATAACTTTTTGTTTTCTAAATCGGTAAAGTATATATACATCTTATTTTCTTTAGTTTTTACTCTTAATCCTAATAATTCATTGGTTACCTTAGTTAGATAATAATGTTCTATAACCGAACATGGTATCTTTTCATCTTCTATCTTTAATTCCATATCATTTAAAAATATAGCTACTTCTTTTTTTTGAACTAGTTCTATAACTCCCCAATAAATAGTTCCAAAAATCAACATATTGCCCCAAAGTATAATTTTGGAACTTAACAAACTAGATATGTAAATACCTAATATAAGAATCGGGATACTATATAAAATATATTTTTGTATTATTTTATAATTATAGGCTTTAACTTCTATTATATTATTTTTTAAATTCATATTACAACTCCACTTTTTTTAATTCAAACTTAGTAATAGTTTCGTAATTATTTTTAATCTGTTCACTTAATGGAGCACTAGCATTATAATTCTCAATTAATGTCCAAAGTGATAAGCATGGATAGTGATAGGGGCTGATGAACAATTTGCAGAAACTAACGAATTTGTTTATTTCCCTTAGATCAAACAGGAAAAGTAGATTATACATTGTATAAATAGCGATCAAAGAATCCACGCATTCCAGAAAAAGCATTAGTCAAATCATACTGAACATTCACTTTTTAAAAAGTCAAGCATAAAAGCTCTGAGTGGTTTCCATTAGCAAGATAGTTATATGCAGCAGCATTAACAACCGCTTTGACACCTTAGCCGGGGTGCAGGCATCAATCGTTACAAATGGCGCAGCAGCCAATGATGGGAGCTTCAGCTTACACGACGGCATCTGGCCAAAGCAGCGACTATTGCTGGTGCTGGTAAAATGTGTGGCTAATAGATGCCAATTCAATGTACCGTTTCGATGAGGGTGGCAAGCCAGAAATAGGGATGACAGATGGCAAGCTGTATTGAATATCAGGCAAAACAGACGAGTATGCAGCAACCGTCAAATCAATTCTAATTAAGGTTAAAATCAAAATACAATGAAATTTTGCTCCATAAAACTTAGCAAGTGGAGTTGAAGTGAGTAAACGATCAATAGATCACGAAAATAAAATGATCAGGACAGCAGTGAAAGAAGCATAACAGCAAGTAGTTAATGAGATGAGCAGTCATTCAGGCGACAAGGAACGCGCTTTGTCAATGTCGACTAATATTCGTCTAAATTATCATGGATATGAAATATTAAAACTCACAACATTAGCAAATATAAAATTTTAGGAGATATTGTGAAGAGAGTTATATTGCTAGGATTAATTGGGTTTGTTTTAACCGGCTGTGAAGAAAAGAAAGTAACCGAAGACATGCTAATTGGGGAGTGGGAATGTGATATTGACTACCAAATTGCTAAAATGAGGAATGGTATAGACCAAGATTATGCCCCCCAAGTTGGTCAAGCAGTTTTATTCGTTAAATATCTAAAAAAAGATGACCAGCTTTTTGTAGAATTTACCGATAGCGATGGTGAAATAATACAGGATTTCAAAGAATTGAACGGAGGTTTTAACTATTCTATAGGTGATAGGAAAATAGACGGATTTCGCAAGCTTGAGTACATAACAAACAATGAGTTTAAATCAATTTATGAGTCCTCGAAAACGCAGGATAAGTCAGAAGATAAGGAAAAAACTAAAATCTTGATGCATTGCACAAGAATATAACTATTGACTACAAAGCAAAACTTTCTTCGAGGGTTGATATTGCTTTTTTTTGCTTTATCTACTTCAGCTTCTCTTTGGGCAAGGCGGTTAAGTAGAACAACTATAAATTGATAAGTTTGAATATGCCAATTAAGCTTATTAGCATGTTCTACCATTAATTCGACTATTTCTTTGGTAGATTTAACTAGTGGATTTCGCGAAAAGTTAATCAAATAAAATTGGCTTACTCAGGCATAATTAAAGCTAAAGATAATTCTTTTCAATCAAAAGTAGCATTTAAAAATATATCTAACTACAATTTAGCGTCAAGCTTACCGCAGATTTACCTCTAGGCGCAGTGTTTTGCTAACACGACATATTAAAGTTAAGAAGTTAATATCATTAAATACGCCGGTGCAATTTGGCAGCAAGGATAATACTGGCGGCCAATTCTTCAATTGATTTGTGCGTCGTATTAGTAAAGGGAATATTAAAACGTCGGTACATATCTTCTGCTGTCAAAATTTCATGCCGGCAATTGTCTTTGCTGGCATAACGTGAATCTGGACGTCTTTCAGAGCGTATATGGTGCAGTCTATCCGCGTCGATGGTTAAACCATACAGCTTGGATTTAAAGGGTTTGACCATGCGTGGCAGATCGCTACTTTCTAAATCCTCAGGTATTAAAGGGTAGTTGGCTGCACGGATACCATATTGTAGTGCCAGATATAGGCAAGTAGGGGTTTTACCACTGCGAGAGACACCCATTAATATCACGTCAGCATGTTGTAGTTCGCGATCGGTAATACCATCATCGTTATTCAAAGCGAAATTAATGGCATCCATTCTTTTGTCATATTTTTCAGTATCGTGCATACCATGGGTACGACCAATAGAGTGGTTGGCTTTGGTACCAAGTTCATGTTCGAGCTCGCCAATGAACGCATCGTAAAAACTCATGTGTAAGCCGGCACTGGTCTTGATCAATTCACGTATATTTTCATCCACGATACTGGAAAAGACCAATGGGCGCACATCGCTGTGTGTGGCCGAGCGATTGATTAGGCTAACAATTTCTTCCGCTTTGGTGATGGTGTCGACAAATGGATAAGTTGCTCTTTTGAAATCGATATTGTCAAATTGATTGATTAAGGCTAATCCCATACTTTCGGCAGTTATACCGGTGCGATCGGAGATAAAAAAAACATGGCGAACTGGTTTCATGGCATTAAGAAGGTGGTCATTGTTTAGGAGCAAAGGAGTAATTGTAAATGAAGTTAGTCCACAATAAGAAGTTTATTCATTTTTTATTGAAAAATTAATTTTTTTCTGTTGCAAAAATAAAGATGAGTTTTTTTATGTAAATTAAACAATATAAATCAAAAAAATGTAGTTTTGGCGGTATTAAATAGGTTAAAAAGTAAAGAATATAAAATATATGGTTTGATATTGTGTATTTTGCATAATTTCATGTTAGTAGTTAATTGCTCATAACGAATTATTAATATTGTTTAACAATGGTTATCAAGAATAGGCAAGTTTTTGTAAGGGGAAAATGCATGACATTCTATATGTGAGCCGTTAAAATAGGTTGTCTTCAACAGCTATCTCTATGCACTGGATGCCCAAAATGAACGGCAAAAATGTAATCTGGTTTGAAAATTTACGCATGACTGACGTTGAAAGCGTTGGTGGTAAAAATGCTTCTCTCGGCGAAATGATTTCGCAATTAACGGAAAAAGGGGTACGTGTTCCTGGTGGTTTTGCCACCACTGCGGAAGCTTACCGCAAGTTTCTAGCTTATGAGGGGTTAAGTGAACGGATTAATCAAGAGTTAAATGCACTGGATGTTGATAATGTGGCGGAATTGGCTCGTGTAGGTAAGCAAATTCGTCAATGGATTATGGAAACTCCATTTCCACCTGAATTGGATGCGGATATTCAGACTGCATGGGAAAAAATGGTGGCTGATGCGGGTACAGATCATATCTCTGTTGCAGTTCGCTCTTCGGCCACAGCAGAAGATTTACCGGATGCTTCATTTGCCGGTCAGCAGGAAACCTTTCTAAATATCAGTGGGTTAGAAAATGTTAAAGAAGCAATGCACCATGTCTTTGCTTCTTTATACAATGATCGGGCAATTTCATATCGTGTGCACAAAAATTTTGCGCATGAAGCCGTGGCTTTATCTGCTGGTGTACAACGGATGGTTCGCTCTGATGAGGGTGCGTCTGGGGTTATGTTTACCATGGATACAGAATCTGGTTTTGATCAGGTGGTATTCATTACTTCTTCCTATGGCTTGGGTGAAACTGTGGTTCAAGGTGCGGTAAATCCAGATGAGTTTTATGTGCATAAACCAACTTTGCGTGCAGGTCGCCCAGCTATTTTGCGCAAAACCATGGGTTCTAAGCTCATTAAGATGGTATTTACTGATGCTGCTCAGGCCGGTAAATCAGTGCAGACAGTGGATGTTGATGTTGCAGATCGCAAGAAATTTTCCATTTCTGAAGAAGAAATTACTGAATTAGCTAAGTATGCTTTAACTATTGAAGAACATTATGGTCGCGCGATGGATATCGAGTGGGGCCGTGATGGGCAGGACGGTAAGCTCTATATTTTGCAGGCACGTCCAGAAACGGTTAAATCGCAAGAAAAATCCAACCGAGTTTTACGACGTTATCAAATCAACGAAAAATCTGCCGTTTTGGTGGAAGGTCGCGCGATTGGACAGAAAGTTGGTCAGGGCAAAGTTAGACTGGTTAAAAATGTTGATGAAATGCATAAGGTTTTACCCGGCGATGTGTTAGTCACGGATATGACTGACCCAGATTGGGAACCAGTGATGAAACGAGCTTCCGCGATTATTACCAATCGTGGTGGACGTACATGCCATGCAGCGATTATTGCGCGTGAGTTGGGTATTCCGGCAGTGGTAGGTACAGGCAATGCAACCTCGTCTTTGCAAGATGGCATTGATGTCACCGTTTCTTGTGCTGAAGGCGATACCGGTTATGTATATGAAGGTTTGTTGAAAGTAGATATCACTGATATCCCTCTGGATAATATGCCTGAAGCCCCCGCTAAAATTATGATGAATGTGGGTAATCCTGAGTTGGCATTTAGTTTTTCCAATTTGCCCGGTTATGGTATTGGTTTGGCGCGTATGGAGTTTATTATTAATCGTCAGATTGGTATTCATCCACGCGCACTACTGGAATTTGACCAGCAAGATGACGCAATGAAGGCGGAAATTACCGATCGTATCGCTGGGTATCAGTCACCTGTCAGCTTTTATGTAGATAAAATCGCCGAAGGTGTAGCCACACTTGCTGCTTCAGTTTATCCGAAAAAAGTGATTGTGCGTATGTCTGATTTTAAATCAAACGAATATGCCAATCTGTTGGGTGGTAATAAGTACGAGCCACATGAAGAAAATCCAATGCTGGGCTTCCGTGGTGCGGCACGATATGTTTCTGAAGAGTTTAAGGATTGCTTTGCACTAGAATGTCAGGCACTAAAATATGTGCGTGATGAGATGGGGCTAACCAATGTGGAAATTATGATTCCATTTGTGCGTACTTTGAAAGAAGCTGAAGCTGTGGTTCGTGCATTAAAGGATAATGGTCTTGAACGTGGTAAAAATGGTTTGCGTTTGATCATGATGTGTGAGCTACCAACTAATGCTGTGTTAGCGGAACAATTCCTGAAATATTTTGATGGCTTCTCAATTGGCTCAAATGATATGACTCAGTTAACGCTGGGGGTGGATCGCGATAGTGGTGGTCCAATAGCCAGTACTTTTGATGAGCGAGATCCAGCAGTTAAAGTGATGTTTAGTTTGGCTATTAAGGCATGCCGCAAACTGGATAAATACATTGGTATTTGTGGTCAAGGACCATCAGACCATGCCGATTTCGCTAAATGGCTCATTGAGGAAGGCATTGAAACGATTTCTCTCAATCCTGATACCGTCATCGAAACTTGGCTGTATTTGGCTAACGAGCTTAATCAGCAATAATGTATCCGTAAAAAAAGCTGCTACTTGGGTAGCAGCTTTTTTTTTGTCATAGTAAAGTGATTTGAATTTGCAGGTAAAATCTGAATCTCTAAGCAGATTCGGTAAAATGGATTTCGTACATTAAATGCAGATAAAAAAGAACAGATAGTTTAACTATCTGTTCTTTTTAAAATCCAATTATTTTTTGGATTTTTTCTCTTGTTTTGGTTTTTTATCCTCTTCTTTAGCTGCCTTATTGGCGGCCAACCCCAAGGATTGATTCCATTTAGTTGGATTCTTAACCAGATCTAAAGCGGCTTTAAGCTGAGCATCTTTGGCTGGATTGGGCTCGCGTCGTGCTAACCAATCTTCTTCTTCCTTTTTCTTGTCTTTAGGATTTGTCTCAGCATTTTTCTGTATTTGCTCAGAAGATTTGTCCGTTGGTTTTACTTCATCTTCGTTATAAAGGGATGATTTTTCGGTAATATGGGTTTCACTTTTCACCTCTTTACCCCCCAAAGGATTACTTAGGTGACCACCCAAATCGGCTTCACGACTTTCAAATTGCCGGTTTTTATCTTTCACTTCTACATCCGGTACAATACCTTTTGCTTGAATTGAACGGTCATTCGGAGTGTAATACAGAGCAGTCGTTAATTTTACGGCTCCACCATTAGATAGTGGAATCACGGATTGCACTGAACCCTTACCAAAGCTTTGTGTACCAACAATAACCGCGCGCTTATAATCTTGTAATGCGCCGGAAACAATTTCTGAAGCCGAAGCTGTACCTGAGTTAATTAAGATGGTTATCGGTATGGTTTTTAATTCTTCAGGTATATTATCCAGTGGATCATTACCTTTCATAACGTAATCACTAGGAACAGCTCTTAAAACCATCCCTTCTTGCTTATCACGATTTTTAGTGCTGACAACTTTAACACCTGGTTGTAAAAAGGCTGAGGAAACACCCACAGCACTATTTAATAAACCTCCAGGATCATCGCGCAAATCAAGTACAATGCCCTTAAGTGGTTGTTTGTTCTGTTTTCTTAGTTCTTTCAGTGCATTGGCTAATAAGCTAACTGTATGTTCCTGAAATTGCGTAATGCGGACATATCCGTAATCAGGTTCTATTAGTTTAAAGCGCACGCTTTTTACTTTAATAATGGCGCGGGTAAGATGCACAACAATAGGTTGTGGCTGATCTTTGCGTGCTAATGTTAAGGTAATGCTGGTGCCGGGTTTCCCGCGCATTTTTTTCACTGCTTCAGTGGCAGTCATGTTGCGAGTGGATTCGTTTTCAATTTTAACGATATAGTCTCCGCTTTTCAGACCTGCACGATCAGCCGGTGTATCTTCAATCGGTGCCACAATTTTAATTAAACCGTCTTCAGCACTGATTTCCATACCTAATCCACCAAATTCTCCAGAGGTACTTTCTTTTAAGTCTGAGAAATCATTAATGGTTAAGTATTCTGAGTGCGGGTCGAGATTGTTGACCATCCCTTTGATGGCGCCTTCCAGAATATTATCATCTGTTTTGCCCTCAACATAATTGGCTTTGATTTGACCATAGACTTCTGCCATGGTGTGCAATGATTGAAGGGGTAAAGCATCTGCTTTTTTGTCATTGGCATAGCCTTGTAAGCTGATGGTCAAAAGGGCTCCACTAAAGGCGCCTAAGGTATACAAGACTACTTTTTTAAAAGTTGATTTAGCCATTATTGTTCATGCTCTTTCTGATAACAACAAAGAATTAATATTTTAAAAAATTATCAGCGAGATAATTGTGTAAATTTCTGAGAAAGTTAATTTTACCTGAATATTTGAAATACGTAATCCATCTTTATTATTTTCAAACTATCCATGATAATGGATTCATGGCTTGATTATGATAGCGAATTTCAAAATATAATCCACTCAATCCATCAGGCAATTTACCACTTATTCCAATATTCTGACCAGCATTAATTGTTTTTCCAGCGGATACGTTGATGGAAGCTAAGCCGGTATAAATGCTTAAATATCCTTCACCATGATCCAGAATGACGGTATTGCCATAGCCTTGCAAGAATGCTGCGTACACCACCTGACCGTTAGCGATACTGCGAACAGCGGACGATGGAGTGGAAAAAAACAAGCCTTTCCATGTGCCGCCATTGGGTCTTTGTTCGCCAAATTTTCCTGAAATGGTGCCATTAACCGGACGGGGTAAGCGACCTTGTTTCTGCGCCAATCCTGCTGCTCTTTTTGGTTGATTGGTTTCAGTGGCTTGTAATGCCATATCTTCAGAAGTGAGCGAATAATTTCTGTTTTCTGTTGAAGTATTATCAGGATCAGGAGGGTTACCCGCGTTGGTAGTGACGTCAGAGCCGGCGCTGACGACAACTTGAATTTTGGGTTTGCTCTGGATACTGGGTTGTTTAGTTGTGTTTTTACCTTGGGTTTGGTTAGTTCGCCGAGTAGTCGATTGAGCGGATAATCGACTCAAAAGATTATTGAGGCGTTTTTCGTCTGCTTTAAGGGTTTGCAGTTGTTTATTTTGTACAGAGAGCTGTTGATCCAGTTGACTAAATTGATTTTGTTGCTGGTTATGCTGATTATGGAGTTTTTTTACAATCTGTTGTTGTTTTTGCTGCAAAGATGCTAACTGTTGACGCTGATTTGTCAACGCTTTTTGCTGCATTTCTAGATTGGTCTGTTGCTGCCGTAGTCGCTGGATGACTTGTTCATTGGCTGCATTGAGGTATCGTATGTATTGCAGTGATCGACCCTTTTGATCAATGCTGTCTTTTTTCAACCAAACATAGACGCTGTTAGGTTGTTTATTGCGATAATGGGCATTAAGTAGTCTACCTATTTGGGTTTTGGTTTCTGCGATTCGAGTTTGCGTTTTGTCGAGGTTGTTTTGTAAAGTCTGGTATTGTTTAATGCTCAGCTGTTGCTCTTTTATTATCTGTTCCAGCTCTTTTTTTGCCTGCTTGAGTTGTTGACTGGTTTGGGTTATCGACGCATCTATTTTTTTCTGCTCTGTAGCCGTCTTACTAATTTGAATCTGAGCAGCAGAAATAGCTTGATGTACTTTTTTTAAATCAATATTGGAAGGTGGTGATGCAGCTGGTTTGGCCGCCAAAGCGGAAAAGCTGATCAGAGGCAGTAAAATCAGGCTTAGCCGAATAGTTGGTTTCATTATGGTTTGTCGAATTTGATTAAGTTATGACCAGTCATTTCCGCCGGTGGCGTCAGTCCCAATGCAGTTAATAAGGAAGGTGCCACATCTTTTAAAGCACCGCCTGATTCGATTGAGGCGGGTCGACCTATATAAATAAATGGGACGGGTTCGGTAGTGTGCTGAGTGTGAGGTTGCTGGTTCTGATCATCATACATATGTTCGCAATTGCCGTGATCAGCAGTAATGATGACTTCACCACCTACGGATAAAGCTGTGTCCACCACGCGAGCTACGCAAGTATCTAACGTTTCTACTGCTTCGATGGCCGCGGGTAAAGAGCCAGTATGTCCTACCATATCTCCATTGGCAAAGTTACAGATAATAACATCATGACGATGATTAACCAGGCTATCGATGATGCTTTCGGTAATTCCTACTGCGCTCATTTCTGGCTGCAAGTCATATGTGGTTACTTTGGGTGAAGAAATCATGATGCGCTCTTCACCAATATAGGGTTCTTCTCTACCACCACTAAAAAAGTAGGTTACATGTGGGTATTTTTCAGTTTCAGCAATACGTAGTTGGCTCAAGCCTTGTGCTGCCAAAAACTCGCCCAAACCATTGCTAATTGTCTGGCGATCGAACACAACCGGGTTGGGAAATTGAGCTCCGTAGTTGGTAATGCTAGCAAAATAGCCTATGTGGATGCGATGTTTACGTTCGAATCCATGAAAATCGTCAAAAGTTAATGCTTGTGTAAGTTCGCGCGCTCGGTCGGCACGGAAATTTAAAAACAGAATCGCATCACCATCTTGTAATATTGCTTGGGAATTAGTTAAAGTTGGCTGAACAAATTCATCCGTTTCTTGACGAGCATAAGCTTCTTTTAGAGCAGCAACGGGAGAATTGGCTCGATAGTGACAATCACCAAATAGGGCGTTGTAAGCCTGTTCAACCCGATCCCAGCGATTATCCCGATCCATGGCGTAAAAGCGTCCGGTTATGGCACCGCAAAGAACCTGTGGATGTTGTTGCATATAATCTTCTAATCTTTGCAGATAGGCGAGGGCACTTTGTGGAGGGGTATCTCTACCATCGAGAAAAGGGTGGATAACAATTTTTTCCATGCCAGCTGCTAAAGCCGCATCCATGATGGCAAATAGGTGGTCAATATGGCTGTGTACACCTCCATCTGAAAATAATCCTAACAAGTGCACCGTCTTGTTTGGCGTCTGCCAGGCTTGTTTCAATGCCGGATTTTGTAATAAGGAATGATCCTCAATGGCCATATCGATTCGTGTAATATCCTGCGGTACAATGCGACCTGCTCCGATATTCAGGTGACCCACTTCGGAGTTGCCAAATTGTCCAATAGGTAACCCAACCATTCGTTCCGAAGCATCAATGGTTCCAGCAGCGTATTGTTTTATGTATTGATCAATGTGTGGTGTATGTGCCAGCAGTACAGCATTGTCATGACCATCAGTACGATGACCAAAGCCATCAAGAATAAGAAGTACAATTGGTTTGGTTAAGGACACAACATGCCTTTCTGCAAATGAATAAGATTGTAGCCAAGATTGATTGTAGTACGCTATTCATATTGAATAGAGATAAATCTAACAGCTTGTAGTATGATTGATAGAATTATAACTAAAAAGATTCAACTTGAGAAATCACTGTATTGACCCGATTTAACTCATCATCTTTCTTCTTATTATAGCAATTATTAATTTGGATAAACACAATATGGAATTGATGAAAACTGCTGCTAACTCATTTTCTCTGGCCAATCATTTTTTGATTGCGATGCCAGATATGCAAGATCAGTTTTTTAGAGAAAGCGTGGTTTACATTTGCGAACACAATGCAGATGGTGCAATGGGAATTATTGTTAATAAACCATCACCAATTATGATGGATCTGCTGTTTGACGCCGCAAAAACTCCTACGCCTGAACGATTTCATGGGCAATGGGTATTAATGGGCGGTCCTGTACAAGTTGACCGGGGTTTTCTAGTACATACACCTACAGGATCATGGGAAAGTAGTCTGTTGGTAACAGATGACATTGCGATGACTACTTCACGTGACATTATTATAGGTTTAACTCAAGATAATGAAGTCAATAAGGCATTGGCAACGATTGGATATTCAAGCTGGAGTGCAGGACAGCTTGAGCAAGAATTAGCAGCTAATAGCTGGCTTTCGGTTCCAGCTGATATGAAAGTTTTATTTGATATCCCTTATAAACAACGTTATCAAGCTGCGCTGAAACTGCTCAATATTAATGTCGCTAATTTAAGTGGGTTGGCTGGTCATGCCTAAGTTAAGCAACCATTTTTTAAACCAAGGAACGGTATTAGGTTTCGATTTTGGTGCAGCCCGCATTGGCGTTGCAGTTGGAGAAGCAGAATTGGCTACAGCTCATCCATTGACAACGATTACTGCGGTAACCAATGATGAACGTTTTATTCAGATTGCCGCATTGATAAAACAATGGCAGCCAAGTGCTTTGGTAGTTGGCCTACCGACACATGCTGATGATAGAGACGATGAAGCCTCAGCTTTGTGTCGACGTTTTGGAAACCGTTTGCATGGGCGCTTTCATCTGCCGGTTTATTGGGTGGATGAACGCTGGACATCGGTCATTGCAGAAAGTCTGTTAAGTGAAGCCAGAGTATTTGGCAAGAAACGCAAACAAGTTTTGGATCAGGTAGCGGCTCAAGCCATTTTATCAACCTTTTTTAGCCATGGTAGTATGTCTGCGAAATTGGATTAAGATCATGGACAGCTCGTTACGGGCAGTAAAGAAATTGAAACTAATTAGATAGTGATGTCACCCACCTTAAAACGCTGTGATTAAATATGACATATGTAATAAGGGGGTTTATTGTTACTTTTATAGATTTACCAACAATGGCGAAAACCATGTAACGGCTTGTCTATTTCTTAAGCTGTAGCGACGTGAGTACGCCTTTACAGCAAATTGATATTTTATAGCGATGCTCATTTCGAGTCATAGGGTCAAGACAATTGATTGATCAATGATTCAATCAATTGTCGAAGCTGTACACTCCACATCTTAGAAAATTGCCAACTTGATCTAACCCGCATAAACCTGATCAATTTGTTTAAACATGAAAGTGAATTTGCTAGTATTTTCTTTGGGCATGAAATAAAGTTGGTTTATGCTAAAAAAATGAATGATCATTCAATTTCAGTGTCTTATGTGGCTCTTGTTTGCAAAAAGACACATTCAACATAAATTTCATAGACTTTACTTCTATTTTCAATCACTATGTTTGTTTAATGTGGCTATCGTTTCCACGTCAGCAAATTTTATATGAATGATAACAGATAAACTAAGGATAATTTATGACATTAGATTACTCTACGCTAAGCGGGATTGATGCTGATACCAAAGCCAGTATACTGGCTGAAGCTTTACCTTATATTCGTCGTTTTTCTGGCTCTACTATGGTAATCAAATATGGTGGCAATGCCATGACTGAAGATCATTTAAAAGAGCAATTTGCCAAAGATATTGTTTTATTGAAATTGGTAGGCATACATCCAGTTATTGTGCATGGGGGTGGACCACAAATTAATGAAATGCTGCAAAAAATCGGCAAAGAAAATCAATTTATTCAGGGAATGCGTGTTACCGATGGCGAAACCATGAATATTGTTGAAATGGTGTTAGGTGGTTGCGTTAATAAAGAAATAGCTTCTCTATTGAACCTATATGGCGGGCATGCAGTTGGCATTACTGGGCGGGATAATCATTTCATTAAGGCAAAAAAACTACTTCTGGAGAATCAAACAGATATTGGTCAGGTAGGAGAAATTGAAAGTATTGATACTCAATTAATTGAGCAGATGGTACACCAAGGCTATATCCCTGTTGTGGCGCCAATAGGAGTGGGAAAAAATGGGGAAGCATTCAATATTAATGCGGATGTGGTGGCTGGTAAACTGGCAGAATGCCTCAAGGCGGAAAAATTGATTATGCTAACCAATACCCAGGGGGTACTGGATGAAAATAACCAGTTGATCAATAAACTGACTCCAGCAGATATTGATCGCCTCATTAATACGGGCACACTTCAAGGAGGCATGTTGCCAAAAATCAATTCAACTTTGCAAGCAGCCTTTAATGGTGTTAGTGATATTCATATTATCGATGGCAGGGTACCACATGCAATATTACTGGAAATATTCACCGACCAAGGGGTAGGTACGATGATTTTGGGGCATAATGAAAATAATGCATAAATTCCGGCATCCATTTTTTAATTATTTGATAACTTAATCTGTTATCTGATCTTGTCAATCAGGTTGAATAAAAAGACTTGACAGTAAAAAAATAGGCGTTATAATTTCGCCTCATTCCCTGATAGCTCAGTCGGTAGAGCGACGGACTGTTAATCCGCAGGTCCCAGGTTCGAGCCCTGGTCGGGGAGCCAAATTAAAAAAGCACTCATTTCTGAGTGCTTTTTGCTTTGTTTGCTGGCTTATTCGCCAACTTTAATTAATTTGACATCAAATATCAGCGTGCTATTTGCAGGGATAATGCTGGCTGGGCTTTGATTGCCGTACGCCAGATCAGCAGGGATGTAGAAGGTATAGCTGCTGCCTTCTTTCATCAGTTGCAGTCCTTCAGTCCAGCCAGGAATAACGCCATTTAATGGGAAGGTAGCCGGCTTGTTATTGTGCGGTGCTGTGCCATCAAAAACTGTTCCGTCAATCAAACGGCCTTCATATTCTACAGTGACCATATCGGTTGCTTTGGGTGATTTGCCATTGCCTTCATGGTTGATTTTATATTGTAGACCTGAAGCAGTGGTGTGCACTCCAGCTGCAGTTTTATTCTGAGAGAGGAATTTTTCTCCAGCAGTTTGAGGATCCTCAACTCTTACCTCAGAGGCAGAGGATGCTATCGAAGCAGCGGTTGATTCGCTACTGGCCTTTTGTTCTTTTTCGGCTGCATTGCAAGCAGATAAAGTAAGTAGGGTTGCTAATGCAAGTACACTCAATGATAATTTTTTCATAATTCGTCTGATAGTGTTAGCAGGAAGTTAATTATATCAGTCATTATCAGTCGTAAAAATCATTTGATATGGTAGGCTCCGTTAAGTTTGTTGAGGGCATGCAATTAAGTTAAAACTGTTTTCATTTGGTTTGTAAAGTCATCAGTTTTGCATATTAACCATGTTTGCATGTGATCATATTCCATCATGTGGATTTTTATGCAATTTTAACTAAATGTAAAATAAGTGATTATTTACTACGTAACTTTAATGTGCTAAACCGCTTTAATTTCTTTTATTATAAATGATTCATTTTATTCATTTTCGTGGAATATTGACTAAAACTGTTGTCTTTTTGATACTTAATACTTCCATGGGTTTCTTTACTTTGATGAACTTATTTTTATAATGCATATAAAGTTAATCAGGAATATCAATTATTATACATTTATCATTATTTATCCATAACAAAAAATATGCTAACTTAACCGAATATGCTACTTAGGTGATGAGTTATGCTTTTGAGTTATCCTTCGAGGCGCTTTCAATCAAATTAGATCTGAGGATGAAATGTAAATAAACTGTACTGCTTGATTGGTGCTGTTATTCTTGGCGCGGCAGTAATTAACTAAATGTAGATAATAGCTTGACATTATGTCCCAATGCGTCATAAAATTTGCCTCTATAAAAAGAGATCAATTTTAAGTCTAAGATTAATGTCTTTGTGGCAGATTTAAACAAATCGACTTTCAATATCACGCTTATCTATTGCATGATCAATGCGAGTAAACTCGTTAATTATTGTCATTACGAGTCATAAGACTATTTTTATCTGAAATTCCTATAAATAAATTCACATATATATTTATGCACGTTTCTGAATTACAAAATTTACATGTGTCTGAACTATTGGGCATAGCTGAAGAGTTTGGTATTGAAAATGCCAATCGTTTACGTAAACAAGACCTTGTTTTTGCTATTGTGCGCATAAAAATGAAACAAGGTGAAGCGTTTACCTGCTCTGGTACTCTTGAGATTTTACCAGACGGCTTTGGCTTTTTACGCAGCATGGATACTTCCTATTTGGCAGGTCCAGATGATATCTATGTTAGTCCAAGCCAAATCAGACGTTTTAACTTACACACTGGAGATACAATAGAAGGCAGTGTACGAGTCCCTAAAGATAATGAACGCTATTTTGCGCTGGTGCGGCTGGATAAAATCAATGGAGATGACCCAGATGTTTGTAAACACAAAATACTGTTTGAAAATCTGACTCCTTTATTTCCAGATCGCCAATTTGTGCTCGAACGTGATATTCGTTCTGGAGAAAATTTAACGGGACGCGCTATTGATTTGATTGCGCCAATTGGTTTTGGACAACGAGCTTTGCTGGTTGCACCGCCAAAATCGGGTAAAACGGTGATGCTGCAAAATATCGCCCATGCCATTACGGCCAATTACCCAGAAGCGGAATTAATTGTTCTTTTGATTGACGAGCGACCAGAAGAAGTCACTGAGATGACTCGTTCGGTACGTGGTGAAGTGGTTTCATCTACGTTTGATGAGCCTGCAACTCGCCATGTACAGGTTGCTGAAATGGTTATGGAAAAAGCCAAACGTCTGGTAGAACATAAAAAAGACGTAGTCATTTTGCTTGATTCTATAACTCGTCTTGCTCGTGCTTACAACACTGTTATTCCTGCTTCAGGAAAAATTTTAACGGGTGGTATTGATGCTAATGCTTTGCATCGTCCTAAACGTTTTTTCGGAGCCGCACGTAATGTTGAAGAAGGCGGGTCTTTGACTATCATTGCAACAGCTTTGGTAGAAACAGGTAGCCGAATGGATGATGTAATTTACGAAGAATTCAAGGGCACAGGTAATATGGAATTGCATCTTGATCGTCGAATGGCTGAGAAACGTTTATTCCCTGCTATTAACATTAACCGTTCCGGCACTCGTCGCGAAGAATTGCTGGTAAGTAATGATCGTTTGCAGAAAATGTGGCTATTACGTAAGTTCTTGCACCCGATGGATGATATTGAGGCTATGGAGTTTATTATTGATAAACTGAAACAGTCGAAAAATAATGCTGACTTTTTTGATCTGATGCGCGGTAGCAAATAAAGGTCATTTAGTAAAAAAAGTGCCAACTTAGTTTGGCACTTTTTTATTTATACCTTAAGGCTATATAAGTATACATAAATATATTTTTGCTTTTAAATCTTATTTAAGTCTGATTCTCTTATAGAGAGTAACTTCTAAAGTTTTTTATTCAATCAACGCAAATTTTAAAATTGAATAAATTTTTTTATGCTGGTTCCCGTCTTGAAGATAGGTGCATGTGACTGTCAAAAAAAAATGAATCTTCATATTTTGGAGTAATTTTGGATTTGCTTAGCAATATGAGGGTTTCAGGTAGAAGTTCAAAGATTTTTATTGATTCATTTTTTTAAGCAGCTCAAGCTAATTTAAAATTAACTTGTACCTTAAATTATTTTCATTTTTTGCCTGCGTATTAATGGATTTTTAAGGGATTACTTGAATTTTAAACTAAATTTTGAAGTTTATGAATCATTGAATGTTCAGGGTTTATAGACACAATTTGAAGTTGTTTAACGCAAATGCAAAAAAATAAGTTATAAATGAAATTTATAACTTATTTGGTGCAAGCTCATAAAAATTATAGTTTTAATTCATGTACGTGGACACCTGTTTCGTCTATTGCCAGGTAACCACCTTTATCATCGGCCCAGTCTTGGATAACATACCGCTTGAAGGGCACGCCATGGCAAAGATGCTCATGAACGGCGGGGCGGTGAGTGTGACCATGAATGAGAGTAGGTAAGTGTTCTTGATTTTGACTGGACATTAGGGTCTCAATGCCATTCTCGCTGGCATCTGAAATCTCACTTTTCCCTTCACTGTTTTTGCGCGTTTCGCTCATCTGACGAATTTGTCCAGCTAACATACGCCGTTCTGCCAGCGGCTTATTCAAAACTGCCATTTGCCATAAGGGATTTCTGGTTTGCATTCTGAATTGCTGATAAGCTAAGTCATTGGTACACAATTCGTCTCCATGAACCAGTAGATAATCCTGCCCGTATAGCTGTGTTAACTGAGGGGCTTCAATAAGATCAATACCGGTTTCGGCTGCAAATTGTTTTCCCAATAAAAAATCGCGATTACCGTGCATAAAATAGACCGGCGTAGACGAGGTAAATTGTTTTAATTGTGATTTGATGTTGCGAATAAAGTCGCTATCGTCATCATCGCCTATCCAAACATCGAAAAAATCGCCTAATATATACAAAGCATCTATGTTTCCTTGCCATTGATTTAAGCAACGTTGGAATAATTGATTGAGCTGGGGGGTATGCTCTGAAAGGTGTAAATCAGAAATAAAAATAGTCGTGTTCATATTTGTTTGTGCAGATTAAAGACCAAAAATTTCGGTATAACGTTGGGGATCAAAGCCTATAGTAATTTTATTGTTGTGAATCAATACTGGCCGTTTAATGATAGATGGCTGTGCCAGCATTAAATCAATAGCTGTCTGATCACTGACTAAAGCAGCTTGCTGTTCTTCGGATGAAAGTTTTCGCCAAGTAGTCCCTCTACGATTAATCAGTACCTCTTTTGGAATCTGAGTAAGCCAAAATTCAATATCATTTTGGGTTGGAGGTTGTTTTTTGAAGTCGATAAACTCGGCAACAATATGGTTCTCATCAAGCCATTGACGGGCTTTTTTGACAGTATTGCATTGGCTGATACCATATATTTTGATGGACATAGTAATATGCTGTAGGTGAAATAATTGACTATTATACCGGTTAAGTCAGACAAAACTAATATTATGTCGTTTTTATCACAATTTAAAAAAGTTACCTGGCAGGAAAAATAAGCCTATTTGCTAATATTTTGTATTAATTGTATCCTTTGCTTAGGCTAAATTTTATCAAAGTAGAAAGAGGCAAATATGAGAAAGATGAGCGTGCTTGTTATTAGCTTGATGTTAGTGGGTTGTGGTGGCAAGCAGGAAGCCAATCCATCTAACTTTTCCGAAGCCATTAATGAATTCGGAAAAAATGATCATGTTTGTTTGCCGGTCAATTTAGTATTAGATAATGTTGAAAATGGATCTAAAAACAATCCTTCTGTTGGCGCTCAGGAAATTCGCATTACTTTGAAAAATTCCAGTGGCGATCGTGTCAATAAAACTGCCTTGAATCAAATGGACATTTTGAAAGATGCGGACATATACGACCAAGCTAAAGATGAAGATTTTGTGCTGCAGAATGGTAAAAGCATACCTGTAGCGGTGTATCGTTTGTCTGACAAAGCCAAAGATAAGATTATCTCGTCTCCACAAAATCCATTATTGTGTCTTGGTACCCAAAAGGTAGAAAAGGTTGTTTTATTTACTGAACCAACTCCTGCTAATGGTGTCACTGTTTCTAAAGTAGTTTATGAAGCGAAATTGGTACCGGAAAAATGGGCGGAAAAATTACTTAAAGCAACTGATGAAAATTGGTGGAAATCTTTAAATGAGCCTCAGCGACGCTCAACGGTATTGGTGTTAACGGATAAAGGCTGGAAAGACGAGAGAGAATTACATTAAGTTATGATTGTGCATTTATCGGTCACGGATTAATGTTCAAGATTTTCTAGTTTTGTTTTTCAGAGTTTTATAATATGTAAGCACAAAAACAGCCTCATGTTAGAGGCTGTTTGTTTGTGGGCTGATTATCAGCTTTATACCACTGCTTCTTCTTTTTTCTTTTGTGGTTTAACCAGATTTTGACGATTCAAACCAAACATGATTAACAGTGGGCTAGCGACTAGCACAGAGGAATAGATACCAAATACGATACCAATGGTCAATGCCATGGCAAAACCATGTAATGCTGCGCCGCCAAAGATTAGCATGGATATAACCATGGCTTCGGTTGATCCGTGGGTAATGATGGTACGGCTCATGGTTGCGGTAATGGCATTATCTATAATGGCAGGTACGCTTTGCCCACGCATCTGTGGCTTGTGGAAATTCTCACGGATTCGGTCAAACACCACGACAGATTCGTTTACAGAATATCCCAGTACGGCCAAAATACCTGCCAGCACGGTTAGAGAAAATTCCCAATGGAAAAAAGCGAAACACCCTAGAATAATCACAACGTCATGCATATTGGCGATGATAGCTGATACGGCGAAGCGCCATTCGAAGCGCATAGATAGGTAGATGATGATGCCAATGATTACCATGCCTAAAGCCAATAAGCCATGGGTAACCAACTCTTCTCCAACCTGTGGTCCAATAAACTCTACCTGTCGCAGGATGACACCTTGCTGATGTTTTTTCAGCACATCCATAACTTGATTGGATAATTGTGCTGAAGTGACGTTGGCTTTGTTAGGCAACCGAATCATGACTTGTTTGTTGGTGCCTAATGCTTGTACCTGTATTTCGCCCAGCTTAAGTTCATCTAGCTCGTTGCGGATTAAGTTCAGATCCGCACTTTGCTTGAATTCAACTTCCATTACGGTGCCACCGGTAAATTCAACCGAAAAATTCAGTCCGCGAGTGACCAGAAAAAACACGGCAAGAATAAATGTTATCAGTGATATCGCCGTTGTAAGCTTGCCGTAACTCATGAACGGAATATCGCGTTTTATCTTGAAAAATTCCATATTTTAAGCCTTGCTGTTTCGAGCGTTGTTGTCATCTGCAATCCAGATGTGTCCGATCGACAGTGATTTAAGTTTACGTTTTCTGCCATACCACAGATTGACGATAGCGCGAGTCACCACTACTGAAGAATACATTGAGGTGATGATGCCTAAACAATGCACCACGGCGAAGCCACGAATCGGACCAGATCCGAAGATCAGCAATGCCAATCCCGCAATCAGAGAAGTGATATTGGAGTCGACGATGGTATGCCAAGCATGATCATAGCCGGCATTGATTGACATTTGCGGGGTGTTGCCATGTCGCAGTTCTTCACGAATGCGTTCATTAATTAATACATTCGAATCTATCGCCATGCCTAAGGTTAACGCTATTGCGGCGATGCCAGGCAGGGTTAAGGTGGCTTGCATTGCTGATAAGATGGCAATCAGGAATAACAAGTTGCATGATAAGGCGAGTACGGAAAATAAGCCAAAGAGGCGATAATAAATCATCATGAATACGCCAACGATGACAAAGCCCCATAGTGTGGAGTGGAAGCCTTTGCTGATGTTTTCTTTACCTAAAGAAGGACCGATGGTGCGTTCTTCTATGATTTTCATCGGCGCAGCTAATGAGCCGGCACGCAATAATAAAGATGTATCATTGGCTTCAGCAATACTCATGTTACCGGAAATAATGGTTTTTCCACCAGGTATGGCTTCATTAATCACCGGCGCCGTGATGACTTCTGATTTACCTTGATCGATTAAAACCATCGCCATGCGTTTACCAACGTTATTACGGGTCAGATCTGCAAATATACTGGCACCAGTGCTATCAAAATTCACGCTTACACCAGGCTGTCCACGGTCGTTGAAGCTAGCTTGTGCATCGTTGATATTATCACCGGTTAATTCTACTTGTTTGTTAACCAGTGTTGGCGGACCATTGCCGGCGGATGGAAGTAATTCATAGCCAGCGGGAACATTACCTTGTATCGCTTGCTGGTAGAGGTTGCTATCGTCACTTACCATGCGTACTTGAAGTGTAGCGGTACGACCAATAATGTCTTTGGCTTTTGCGGTGTCCTGAACCCCCGGTAGCTGTACTACGATGCGATCTGGACCAGCCTGTTGAATAACTGGTTCAGCTACGCCCAGTTCGTTTACCCGGTTATGTAAGGTGTTGATGTTTTGTTTTACGGCATCTGTGCGAATGCGGTTTAAAACTGCTTCACTTAAGCTCACCACCAGACGAGTATCATTTTGAGACAGGGTAGCATCATTCAGATATTTTTTAAGCTGAGGAAAAGCTGTTTTGGCATCTTCAGCAGCTAAAAAAGGAACGATTAAGGTTTGATCTTTTTTTATAATTTCGCCTGTACGTATATTGAGTTTACGCAATTGGCGGCGAATATCACCACTATAACTATCCAGAGTTTTGTCTACAGCAGACTGCATGTCAACTTGCATGGTGAAATGCACACCGCCACGTAAATCAAGACCTAAAAACATAGGTTTGGCATGAATTTTTTCCATCCAGGCCGGTGTATTGGCTAAAAGATTTAAGGCTACAATATAGCCTTCTCCAAACTGAGCAGCAATGGCATCACGTGCTTTAAGTTGGGTTTCGGTATCGTTAAAACGTACTTTAAGGCTACCGTCAGCTATAAACATGCCGTTGTGTTGAATATGGGCGGCTGCTAAGGCATCTTTAACGGTTTTTTCTGTTTGCTCATCTATGCTGATGGCTTGACGATTAGTGGAAATTTGAACTGCAGGTATTTCACCAAAAAGATTGGGAATAGTATATAAGAATCCCAATATTACGGTGACAACGATAAGCAGATATTTCCATAAAGGATATCGGTTCATATTTGCTGCCTTATTTGCAGACTAGTTATTTAAATATTGAATAAACAAACGCCGCAACGAAACGTTGCGGCAGTTAAGTGATTAATTAATCAGTAACTTTAGCGCTAATGGCACTACGTTCAAAATCAACTTCGACGTTAGGCGCAATTTCCAGTGTGAAATGCTTTTCATTGACTTTGGTGATTTTGCCGATAATGCCAGCTATAGTGATTACTTTATCACCTTTTTTAAGCTCAGCGATCATCTGTAAATGTTTTTTATGTTTTGCTTGTTGAGGACGAATCATCATGAAATAAAACAAAACGATAATCAACACAAACGGTAAAAAATTCATCAGTCCGTTAGGTGATGCAGCAGAATTAGCAGCATGGGCAAATTCGATCATGGGATACTCCGTAAGATTTGTATAATCTAAACACCAAACTATGTATTGTAATGGTCAACTGGTTTTTTATCCAGTTTTCTATGCGCTGAATGCAAATAATTATGCCTTAATTTATATTAAGTTCAAATCAGCCATGGAAGTGGTACTGTCTGTTGTGACAATAAAATGATCCAGAAGTCTAATATCCAGTAGGTTTAAAGCAGTTTTGAGCTGTTGGGTAAATTTGATATCTGTACTGGATGGTTTGGATGAGCGCCCAGGGTGATTGTGCGCTAGAATGATGGATACGGCATGGTACTTTAGCGCGGTTTTGGCTATTTCACGGGTATAAACTTTGGTTTCATTGATCGTGCCACGTGCCAGTTCTATGGTATGTAATAATTCGTTGCTTTGATTGAGCAATAAGGCTATACACACTTCTACCTCTTCATGGTTGAAGTACAAGCGAAGATATTCCGCGACAGCAGCCGGTTGGGTAAATATCGGCTGACGACGAATTTCTTCTTCCAGCATGCGTTGACTGATTTCGCGGATTACGGCGAACTGGGCATAACTGGCGATACCCATCCCTTTATATTGGCTAAGTTCTTTGAAATCGGCATTGAGCAGTGCTCTTAAACTTCCCATTTTTTCGATTAAATAGCGTGCCAGATCCACCGCTGTCATGCCTTGTGTTCCCGTGCGTAACAAAATCGCTAAAAGTTCGGTATCACTTAAGGCGGAAGCACCATATTTGATCAGTTTTTCTCTGGGGCGGTCATGTTGGGGCCAGTTTTTGATACTCATTTGATAAAGAATAATAAAAGTTTACCTTATTTTATTGAATTAATATGCCATTGTAAACCTTTGTTGCTACATGCATTGTTCAATGCTGATTGATATGGTTACAGGTTTTTGTCGTGAAATTTTGATAAAATGCTTACTTCAACTGGAAAAGTTATGGCTAAACAAAAAACTCAATTTTTATGTGATGCTTGCGGCGGCGTGTCGTCTAAATGGCAAGGACGTTGCCCGCATTGCGGAGAATGGAATACTTTATCGGAAACGGCAATTGTTGCTTCAACGGCAGCAAACAGTCGGTTTCAATCATGGGCAGCCTCGGCTTCACCAGTTCAACTTCTGGCTGATGTCAGTGCGGTGGAGGTACATCGTAATGCTACTGGAATGACTGAGCTGGATCGAGTGCTTGGTGGTGGTCTGGTGGAAGGTGCTGTCATCTTGTTGGGTGGTGATCCCGGTATTGGTAAATCGACTTTACTTTTGCAAACGATTGCCTTGATGACCGAACGTTCTTCAGTGCTATACGTTTCAGGTGAAGAATCTGCGCAGCAGGTGGCATTACGCGCCCAGCGGCTTGGTGTCAACGCAGATGGTGTACATTTGTTGGCTGAGATACGAGTTGAAGCTATTGCAGCGGCCATTTTGCAGCAAAAACCAGATGTCGTGGTGATTGATTCAATTCAAACGATGTATTCGGAAAACATCACTTCTGCGCCAGGGTCGGTTTCGCAGGTAAGGGAGTGTGCGGCTCAGTTAACTCGGTTAGCCAAACATCACGGTATCTCTATGCTGTTGGTAGGGCATGTTACTAAAGACGGTGCCATTGCTGGTCCAAGAGTACTGGAGCATATGGTCGATACGGTGCTGTATTTTGAAGGTGAAACCCACTCAAATTATCGCATGATACGCACCATGAAAAATCGATTTGGTGCAGCCAATGAATTGGGCGTATTTGCCATGACTGAAAAAGGTTTGAAGGGCGTATCTAATCCTTCAGCCTTATTTTTATCCAGTTATCGAGATGATGTTCCGGGATCTTGTGTTTTAGTAACACAAGAAGGTTCGCGACCTTTATTGGTAGAAATTCAGGCATTGGTTGATGATGCTCACGGGTTTGCGCCTAAGCGCCTCACTGTCGGACTTGCGCAGGAGCGTTTATCTATGCTTTTGGCTGTGTTGAATCGACATGCTGGCATTGCCTGTTATGATCAGGATGTATTTCTAAATGCTGTTGGCGGGGTAAAAATTAGTGAGCCAGCTGCAGACTTAGCGGTAATATTAGCTATGCTTTCTAGCTATCGTAATCGACCACTACCCGAAAAAATGATTGTCTTTGGTGAAGTCGGCCTGTCTGGGGAGATTCGTCCGGTACCGCGTGGGCAGGAGCGTTTGCGCGAAGCGGAAAAATTAGGCTTTACTCACGCCATCATTCCTTTAGCAAATTGTCCGAAAAAGACCTCCGATTTTCCTAATCTGACCATTATTGGGGTTAGTTCTGTACAAGAAGGCGTAGATGCGTGCCGTAATGACGCATGATTGATGTTATCTTACCATTGATCAAGATCTAAATAAGGTTAAGGGGTAAGAATTAAGCCTGAGTTAAACCGCCAAAGCTGTATAGTCACCATGAAGTTGTTTGCCAAATCCGGATTCAGATTATTTTCGGGTTTTGCAGCAAAATATATTCAGGTTTACGATATGATCATGATATAGACCATATAAGGTTTGGGTATTCTACTTTAAGCTAACAATAGGCCAAGATGATGAAAAAAATTAATGTAGCTGGACAAGAAGTTTTGCTGGGGAATATTTTTTGTATAGGGCGCAATTATTCTGAACATATTAAAGAATTGAATAATGCTAATCCCGGTGAGCCAGTGGTGTTTCTCAAGCCCACATCAGCATTGATTCAACCGGGGGAACAAATTCAATTGCCCTCATTTAGTCAGGATATTCATCATGAATGTGAAATAGTGATGTATATTGGCAAGGATGCTGCTAATGTTTCGCAGGAAGAGGCATTAAACTATGTGGGAGGTTATGCAATTGGTTTAGATTTAACCGCTCGTGATGTACAAACTCAGCTCAAAGCGAAAGGTTTACCATGGACTAAGGCTAAGGGTTTTCCCACTTCTGCTTGCTTATCACATTTTATTGGTTCACAAGCTGTCGAAAATATTAATGCTGAAACGTTTTACCTTAACGTCAATGGTCAGAAGCGTCAACAAGGCAATACTCAGGATATGATATTTTCTTGCGCTTATATCGTTAGTTATTTATCAACTATATATGGCTTACAGGTAGGCGATATTATTTATACGGGTACACCAGCTGGTGTGGCTGCAATTCAATCAGGTGATGAATTAGAATTAGTTTGGCCACATAAAATCACGACAAAATTTAGTGTAGCCTAGATAGATTTAAATTTTACTCTGGTGATAACCCCCAAGCTCATTCAAATTTTATTTCAGCTTGAATAGTGCTTTTCAAGTATTCATATCAAATTTAAATTTATGTGTGAGGGTTAATTCTTACATTATTTGTGGATTACCAACCTGACTATTATAATTCAGCCAATTGTGCCTACAGATAGTTTGATATGTCATCCAAACCGTTTTCAATCAGATTGCCCGCGTGGTTAATTTTATATTTTGTTATTTGGATAGTTGCACCGTTTATCCTTTCAGCCAGCTATCCATTGGATGTACCAGAAGGTATATATTGGGGGCGAGAATGGCAATGGGGTTATTATAAACATCCACCTTTTTCAAGTTGGGTATTATATTCTTTTTATTACGTATTTGGTCACATCGGTCCATACTTTCTTAGTCAATGCACCATTGTGCTAAGTTTATGGATTGCTTACTTATTTGGCACCGAGCTAATGAGCCGCCAGAGGGCTTTTATTGGGGCTTTGTTTTTGCTCGCTATCTTTTATTATACTTGGCCGTCGCTCGAATTTAATCACAATATTGCTCAAATGCCAGTATGGCTGGGGTTGGTCTATATTTTTTATCTGGCTATAAAACATAACCGGCTGCAGTATTGGCTAGTATTGGGTTTATTAGCCGGTATTGGTATGTTAATCAAATATACAGTAGCGGTACTGCTACTCAGTATATTGATTTTCTCAGTTTTGACGCATTATCGTCGAATATGGCTTAGTTTTAAACCATGGCTGGCATTAGTTATTGCTATAGCGATATTTTCTCCCAATTTATACTGGTTGATGCAGCATGACTGGATTTCCATAACGTATGCTTCAGCTCGTTCAGCAGAAGACGCCAATCGAAACGGACATTTTGCAGCGTTAGGGTATCTTGCTACCCAATTGATTAATCATTTACCGCTTTTGATTATCTTAATTTGTACGCGAACTCGGTTAAGCTTCAAACAACCTAAAAAAATAATGGGTCAAAACGACTGGTTCTACTTGTTGTGGATGGGATTATTTCCAACCGTAATGCTGGTATTGATAGGACTGGTGTTTGGAGTGGGGTTGCGAGATATGTGGGGCATGCCGATGTGGGGGCTTTCTGGTTTAATTGTTGTCGCCATGATTCCAGAGCAGCTTTGGTCCCAACAAAAATATACTTCTTTATTAAAAGGCATATCCATCTGGGTCGCCATAGTAACTTTGTTAATGATTTTATATATTAGTTTTGGTGCACGTATTCGGCATAAGCCATCTCGCATGGATTGGCCGCAAACTGCGATGGCTCATGAAGCAGATCAACAATGGCAATCCTTATCCTCTTGCCAGATGGATAATATTACTGGGTCTGACTGGCCGGTTTTGTTGATTGCATCTTACTCCAAATTTTCTCCTTCCGTCATGATCTCTGGTAAAGCTGTCTATTCACCTTGGATGAGTGAGCAACGTTTACACCAGCACGGTACTTTAGCCATATGGCTGGAGGGAGAACAGCCCAATATACCGTGGCTTAAATCTTTGGCAGCAGATCAAAACTTGACAGTAAAACAAGGGCAATGGGTCATTGGCTGGAATAAGCTACCAGAGCGGCAACCATTAAAAATCGTTTGGCAAGCCTATATTCCAAACCATTGCCTGATCAATAAAAACTAACTTTATGGTAATTTGTAAAACATTTAGCTAAATACAATGACCTTAAATTTCTATATTTTAACTTTATCTTATTAAGAAATTCATAGAAAATATCTCTGGTTAAATTCCAGTTATAATCACTGAAATTCTAGGGTAAGAGATGGTATTGATGAACGCGCAAAAAATTGGATTGAGTATTATTCTACCTATCTACAATGACGCTAAAGCTGTGGGGCAATTCTTACCCCAATTATTGGCTTTTACTGCACAGTTAGCAATGCAGAGTGAAATTATTATGATTGATGATGGTAGTAAAGATAATATTGTTGAGACCTATCAGCAAAATCTCATGCTTAAACCAAGCAATACCACATTGCGCCTTATTCAATTTTCACGTAATTTTGGTAAAGAAGCTGCATTAACTGCCGGTTTGACGGAGTCACGCGGTGAGTTAGTCAGCATGATGGATGCAGATGGTCAACATCCTATTGCCATACTGGCACAAATGCTAACCGCAATTGAGAGCAATAACGTAGATGTTGTCGCTGCAGTTCAAGAATCTCGCGAAAACGAAAGCACTTTGGCTCGTCTATTGAAAAAAAGCTTTTACTGTTTTATGCAAGATACGCATCGATACCATCTTACTCCGAATGCGGGAGATTTTCGCCTGATGAGAAGGAAAGTCGTTGATGCCATCTTGCAACTGCCAGAACGGCAACGATTCATGAAAGGATTGTACGCATGGGTTGGTTTTTCAACCCTATTTATTCCCTTTCAAGCAGATATAAGACAAGCTGGAAAAAGCAAATTCAATTACATCAGTTTATTCGAGTTAGCATTAGTTGGCATCACTTCTTTTTCGCAACGACCATTGCGCTGGATTTCTCGTATTGGAATGATCATCTCTTTGATTGCCATCATATATGGTATATATATCGTATTTGACACATTAATTTTTGGTAAAGATTTAGCTGGTTGGCCAACTTTAGCTGCAGGTATCATGTTTTCAACCGGTTTGCAGTTAATTTGTCTGGGTTTGATAGGTGAATATATTGGTCGCATTTATGAAGAGGTGAAACAACGACCGCTTTATCTCATTAATCAAGAATGGGACAGTAGCGAACCTCAATGAAACATTATTCCAAACAGGGTTTATGGTTTTGTCTCATCGGTGCAGCGGCAGCGGCCACCCATTTCATCAGCTTACTATTATTAGTACAAAACTTAAAACTCACACCGCAGTTGGCTAATCCGATAGCTTTCTTGATTGCTTTTATCATCAGCTTTATCGGTCATTTCCAGTTTACATTCCGCCATCATTTACATAAATGGCAGCATACTTTATGGCGGTGGTTTTTCAGCTCAGTTTCCGCATTCATCTTAAATCAGATATTATTTATCAACGCTTTGAAATGGCTGGGTGATCAAGCTTATTGGTGGGTATGGTTTATGGTGACTATTTTAGTCACCATCATTTCTTTTTTATTAGGTAAGTTTTGGGCATTCAGAATAAAGGACGCTAATGAAGCCAGTCATGATTAATGTTGATGATTTGGGTTTGTCAGAACCTGTCAATGAAGCGGTAGTGTTACTTGCGCAAATGCAGCGTATCCAAGCTACCAGTTTTATGAGTCAGGGAAAAATTGCTGCAGATGCGGTAAACCAATTACACCAACTAAACATTGACATCGGATTACATCTGGATTTAACCGGTTTTCAAGCCAAAGCCAGTTTAAAAAAAATTTTGTTTAGTTCTTATCTTCATTTGCTGCCAGAAAACTATTTAACCGATCTGATTAATCAACAGCTAGATAAATTTGAGGATGTAATCAATAAAAAACCCATATTTATTGATGGTCACCAGCACGTTCATCAATTTCCACAAATTCGGGAGGCACTAATCCGCATTACCGAGCAACGTTATGGTAAAAGTGTTGGGATTCGCAGCACAAAACCGATTCAACCAGATCTGAAAGCACAATTAATTTATCATTTAGGTGGCAAAAGATTAGATACCCTTCTTCAAAAACAAGGTCTACCTTATAACCCTGCTTTTGGTGGAGTGTATGATTTTAACGCTAACATAGATACACTCGAACTAAAATGGAACCAGTGGTTAAGCGCGATACCTGCACAAGGGGCTATAATCATGTGTCATCCAGCCGTGACATCATCTACATGGCAGGATGAAATCAAAACAGCTCGAGAACGTGAATGGCAATGGTTAAGCAGCAATGCTTTCGTACAATCTTGGCAGGAGCAACAATGTTATTCAATTAACTGGAAAAAATTTAGTCACTAACAGTCACATATGCGTGCTATAAAAGAACGTCAAAGTTTAAATTTGTATTTGAACCTCAAGTCAAAGCAAATTTTATCAACATAAATACATGTTTTAAGCTATGATACTTCCAAGCTTTAGGACATAATAATCCTATTTAAAACATTTAAATAAAAAGAACCATCCATAATCCGAGTGAATATGATCATATTTGAAAATATAAACAAAACCTATATAAAAAATCATCAGCATGTCCATGCGTTGAATGACATCAATCTCACCGTTGATACCGGAGATATCTTTGGTTTAATTGGCTGGAGCGGAGCAGGTAAAAGTAGTTTGATTCGTCTGGTTAACCAGTTAGAAAAACCATCATCCGGTAGCATACAAGTGGATGGCGTGAACGTGAATAGCTTAAATAGAGCAGCACAGCGTCAACATAAAAAAAAGATTGGTATGATTTTCCAGCACTTTAATTTACTGGAATCCAAAACAGTAGCACAAAATGTTGCTATTCCCTTAATCCTTCAAGGCATAAACCGTGCAGAAATACAAAAGCGTGTTGAAGCCATGTTGTCTTATGTGGACTTATCCGCTAAAAAAGACAGCTATCCTAGCCAGTTGTCTGGTGGACAAAAACAACGTGTGGGTATCGCTCGGGCATTAATCACAGAACCGACCATATTACTTTGTGATGAAGCCACTTCAGCTCTTGATCCGCAAACGACATTATCAATTTTGAAATTATTAAAACAGATTAATGATGAACGTAAAATAACCATTCTGCTGGTGACGCATGAAATGGAAGTGATTGCTTCTATCTGTAATAAAGTTGCCGTGATGGAAAAAGGGCAAATCATTGAACAAGGTTCTGTTTTAGATATCTTTTCAGCACCGCAGCAGGATACCACCAAAAAATTTGTTAGCACCGTATTAAGCCCGCAAATTCCTGAAGCAGTTCTGGCCAGCTTGCCCAGACAAGACAATATCTATCGACTTGAATTTTTAGGTGACTCTGCCAGAAAACCAGTGGTGAATGAATTAATTTTAAAACAGCTTGTAGAAATCAATATCTTATTTGGCAATATGCGTGAAATCAGTGGTGTGGTATTGGGTAGCATGTTTATCCAAATGAATGGACCTGAAGATCAAATTCAAGCAGCTGTAAAATTTCTACAAGAAAAAGGTGTTCATATTGAAAGAGGTGTGGCATGAATCAATGGTTGACAACTTCGCTGACCAAAGAACAATTTGGGATGGCTTTAGTTCAAACATTCAACATGGTAAGTGTATCCTTCGTTTTGGGGTCACTGCTGGGTATGTTGTTGGGAATTTTATTGGTACTAATACGTAAAAATGGCATTTGGCCTAAGCCATTTCTTCATAAAATACTTAATATTATCATTAATACCATACGATCATTGCCATTTATCATTTTATTAATCTGTGTTTTACCAATGGCTAGACCATTTGTGCATACATCCATTGGTACCAAAGCAATGTTTATTCCATTAATTATATTTGTTGCCCCTTATATTGCCCGATTAATTGAAAATTCTTTATTAAGTGTTCCAGCAGGTATCATTGAGGCAGCTCAGTCTATGGGGGCGACAAACTTTCAGATTATCCGCTATTTTATTTTACCTGAAGCCATGCCATCAATCGTGTTAGCTTTAACCACAGCTCTGATTGGATTAATTGATGCCACTGCCATGTCAGGTACCGTAGGTGGAGGGGGTATCGGTGATCTAGCTGTAAATTATGGTTATCAGCGTTTTGATTATGTCATTATGATCATTACCGTCATCGTACTAGTGCTGATTGTTCAAAGTGTACAAAGTCTAGGTAACTGGCTTTCAGCGAAAACCAAGAAAAATTAAAGAAAAACAGCTCGATCCAAGAGCTGTTTTTTTTAATAACAATTTTTATGCAGAAGAATAATATCTCATTCGCTACTGAGATTTTGATGATAATGACTGAATATTCACTAGATTTAGTTTCGTTCAAGATAGATTTTTTGTTATTTGAAAATAAGATCGAATTATAAGCACCACAAAATTTCTATAACCAGACCAAAAAGCCACTCTTCATAAACAGATGCTGAAGCAAGAGATTATTTAAAAACTGATCCTTTTTATCTTAACTTGATGGTTAATCATTATTGATTAGTTGCATTGAGGTCGCTGTTATGTCAGGTACAGGAAATGGCGAGATCAGTGATCTGACAGTGAATTAAGTTTATCAGCGTTTGGATTATGTCATCATGATTATGACTGTCAGCGCGTTAGTTTCGACCATTTTAATGTGCAAAGACAAGGTAAAGGGTTCAGCGGAAACCAAGAAGAATTAAAAAAATAGCTCGATCTCAGAGATATTTTTTTATAACATTTTTTTCTTAATTCAGAAGAATAAAATCTAAACGGCTGCTTAGAATTTGTTTACACTTACTTGAAATCAAATAGATTCCTTTCTGGTCAAAACACATTATATTGGTATTTGAAATTACGACTAATTTATACCTCGAACAAAACTTCCTTAACCAGAACAAAAGCCACCTTATTCAAACAGGAGTAGAAGCATGAAATTATATAAAAAGCTGATCCTTTTTCTCTTAACATGTATGTTAATTATGGCTTGTGATAAAAAAGACGATAGCCCAAATCAAATCATTATCGGAACTTCCCCAGGGCCTTATAGCCAACTGTTTTTAGATGCAGTGAAACCCATTTTAGAAAAACAGGGTTATCAAATTAAGCAAATAGATTTTTCTGATTTGTTGCAAGCAGATATAGCTTTGCAGCAAGGTAGCATAGATTTAAATGTTGATCAGCACACCGCCTACATGACAGATTTCAATCAAAATAAAACAGCCGATTTGGTAGCGTTAACCCATATACCAACAGTTCCCACAGCCATCTATTCGGCCAAATACACTAATTTGCAAGCAGTCAAGAAGGGAAGCAAAATCGCAGTGCCAAATGACCCTTCAAATACCGCAAGAGCATATCGTTTATTGGCTAAAGCTGGGTGGATTACTTTAAATCCAACAAACCAATCAAGCATCTTATCTAAAAACGATATTCAAACCAATCCTTATCAATTAGATATCGTTGAAATGGATGCAGGGAATATTCCAAGGACATTAAATGATTTTGATTACTCCGTTATTCCGGGAAGCCGGGCTTATGCTGCTAAAGTGGATCCCAAGAAAGCAATATTGAACGAAGATATTATTCCTGATTATGAATTAGTGGTGGCAGTAAAGGCAGAAAATGCTCAAAAACCATGGGCACAAGCGATAGTCAAAGCTTATCAATCTGCTGAATTCAAAAAGTATATTCAAGAGCATAATGCCGAAAATTATTGGCAAATGCCGCAAAACTAAGCTTGATTAATTGTTAAAAGATTGGTTGCTGTCTTTTTCAATCTAAAATAAAAAAAGCTGCTTGAAAAAAGCAGCTTTTTAGGCATATATTGCTTCTCTTTATGACTATTCGTACAATTAAGCAGCAAACCGCTTTTCAACTTCTTCCCAATTAACAATTTCCCAAAAATTAATTAAATAATTTGGGCGACTATTGCGGTAATCAATATAATAAGCATGTTCCCAAACATCACAAGTTAACAATGGGATATTTTCGCTCGTTAACGGTGTAGCCGCATTACTGGTTGAGACTAAATCTAATTCGCCTTTAGGAGTTTTAACTAGCCATGCCCAGCCAGAACCAAACGTACCCGCTGCAACCTGATTAAAAGCTTCTTTGAAGGCATCAAAACTTGTCCATTTTGCAACAATCGCTTTGGCTAAACTTCCTGCTTCATTTAAGGCAACGCCATTGGGTGCAAAACCAAACCAGTAAAAAGTATGATTCCAGGATTGTGCTGCGTTGTTGAAGAGACCACCAGATGATTTTTTTACAATCTCTTCTAAAGGCATGTTTTCGAATTCTGTACCCTTAATCTGATTGTTCATATTGGTAATATAGGTCTGATGGTGTTTTCCGTAATGGTATTCTAAAGTTTCCTTAGAAATATGAGGAGCAAGAGCATCTAAGCTATAAGGCAGTTCTGGTAATTTATGTTCCATGATTGTTATTCCTTCTAATAGAGTGGTGAGTTAAATTTTTATATTTTAAAATCAGCAAAAAAAAATCTGGCTGAAAATAGTTAACATAAATAAAACTATAATGATGTTATTTAATATTGTAATACAGTGTAGACCATCAATAAATAATAAGATTGTTTATAGCACATAAAAATTTATAATAAAAATAGGTAATATGGCAAAATAAGTGATTTTATAAAGGATATGTTTTTAAAAAATTTGACGGCTATTAGATGTAACGATCCTGACAATCCTATTTATAATAATAAAAAAAGAGCAAATAATTTGAGGGGAAATAGCCATTACTACAATAACCTGATAAAGCCACACAAGCTTAAAATAGCTTATAAATATGCTTAAGAATTTAGAAAAATTTAGTAAACTTAATTATTAAAATTAGGTACATCTTTATTAGTCTCAATTTCTTTAATTCTGCATGTTTTGTCTAAAAAATTTTTGCTTATAAAAATTAAATCTTAAAATCTGTAGGTCTTTTAAAAAAACTTTTGCTTACCTGTCATCTTTAGCTTTAGTTGCTAAGTGCTTGTGCTTATCGCTTCGCCTCAAATTTTACCAAATCATCTCAGAATTATTTTTTTCTAACAAATTGATCAATTTTAAAAGATTTGGATCTATGTCAATCCCTAAATTCTTCCCAATTCTGTGTTTCATTTATTATGAAGAATATTTTCTCTATTTTATTAGTTTTTGAAATATGCTCAGTAAGCATAGTGGCAACAATAAAGTTGTCAATTGTTCAAATGATGAGGTATTGGTATAGGAGAAGGCTATATTGATAAAATACAGCTAGATAACCTAAAGAGATCAATGTAAATGAAGTTCTGAGAAATGAAAATCCTTATACTGGAAGAAAAAGAATACGCTGTTAGTAATCGACTATCTGGAGAAAATATAATAGGTCATTGTTCATGCTAAAGGTATGGAAGATACCAATCATAGTACCTGGAATAGGCATCAATGTTTATAGTATGAAAAAAAAGATAATAAAGATAATTTCCAAAGCGTTGTTGTAGAACATCTTGATACAAACAAAAAGAAAATAAAGTAGTTATTAATGTTTGCACGGAGGATAGAGAAATCCGATCTTCAAAAATATAGTTGAATACTAAAAATATGAATTTAGAATAGAGTATAAGATATCCCTTGAGCATGCCTGCATGAACAATGTAATTCTTAAAACATTATTCTAATAGATTGAGTAATGCTTTTTCTGGTGTGTAAAAAAAATCTAAGCACGTGAGATAAAAATGTATATAAAGGGCTATACATCAGAATATTATATGACTTCTAGTTGACAGTTTTCCATATATGCCAACTCCTTTAACTCTCTGAAAACCAGTCGATAGAAAATTTTAAGGCTAACATATTTTGAAGCTGAAAAAGGCGTTATTAAAGCATAATTTATTGAGAAGCAGAAAGCATCTGTTAATAAAAGGTTAAACAGTATAGAAGGCTTTCCAGATTAAAAATAACCGAAAAAGGTTGGTTAAAAGATATACTCTATAGCGTTTTAATAGGTGCAGCCTAAGGAGTATCCAATGAATTTAGACCCAGAAATGATAAAAAGTTCGTGCAAAAGATAGGTTGGTAAAGGATTTATAATCAACCGTCAGGGACTTTTTCAGAAATTGGTTTTTTAAATGTATGTTTAGACCAAATTATTTTAATGAATGGTTATAATCTTAAAGACATGGGAATAAATTTATTGAATGGAAACTTCAAGAATATTGGATTCAACCCTTCCCTCATCATCAAAAATATACCATTGGCACAAATGAAGAATCATGATCTGCTATTTCTTGATCGCATCTTAGCCAATTAGCCTATGCAATTACTTTTCCCTCTACATGAAACAACTAACGAATGTTCATGCTTAGTTGCATTAAAACATCAGCAAAATTTTAAAAAAATTTACTTTGTCTGTAGCTATGATAAATCCGATTTTTTCATTAGTAGCAATGAAGTCCTAGCTTAATGGTAAAATACCTCAAAAAGGGATTAGCAGAAAAAAAATGGATGACATCACATTAACCAATGAAAACCTATCGCAACTTTCAGTTCCTCCACATTCAATGGAAGCAGAGCAATCCGTATTAGGTGGATTAATGCTGGAGAACAGTGCCTGGGATAGAATCGCCGATCTGATTAATGACGAAGATTTTTATCGACATGAACACCGATTAATATTTCGAGCCATTAAATCTTTGGTGGAATTATCACGTCCGGCCGATGTCATTACAGTACAGGAAGAACTACAACGAAAAGATGAGTTAGACAGTGCTGGGGGGTTAGAATACCTGATCACCTTAGCGCAGAATACTCCTTCTGCCGCCAATATCCGCCGTTACGGAGAAATTGTACGTGAGCGCTCGATCATGCGCCAATTGGCTCAAGTGGGTACTCAAATTGCCCGCAATGCTTATACACCGCAAGGCAAAGATGCAGCACAAATGCTTGATGAAGCAGAGAATAGCGTCTTCCAAATAGCCGAATCAACTGCCCGCTCAAAACAGGGATTTTTAACCATGCCCGTATTGTTGAAAGAAGTGGTGAGTCGAATCGATTACCTTTACTCACGCGATAACAAAAATGATGTGACTGGGGTCTCAACAGGATTTATCGATTTAGACAAAATGACTTCTGGTTTACAGGCCGGTGATTTAATCATCGTGGCAGGGCGTCCTTCAATGGGTAAAACTGCATTTTCACTCAACATTGCCGAACATGTGGCTATCGCTGAAAAACTTCCAGTAGCCGTTTTTTCCATGGAAATGGGCGGAGCGCAATTGGTCTTACGTATGCTTGGATCTGTAGGCAGAGTCGATCAAAGTGTATTGAAAACGGGACAGTTGCAAGACGAACATTGGGGTAAGCTTAACGATGCAGTAGTCAAATTAACCGATGCACCTATGTTCATTGATGAAACGCCAGGCTTAACTGCATTAGAAGTTCGTGCCCGAGCTCGTCGCTTAGCTAGGCAACAAGGTGGAAAATTGGGACTAATTGTATTGGATTACCTACAATTAATGTCTGGTTCAGGACGTTCTGATAACCGTGCATCCGAATTGGGTGAGATTTCTCGCTCACTGAAATCATTGGCTAAAGAGTTACAAGTACCCATCATAGCCTTATCACAATTGTCGCGTACCGTTGAGCAGAGAACCGACAAACGGCCCATGATGTCGGATTTACGAGAATCGGGGGCTATTGAGCAAGATGCAGATTTAATTATGTTTATGTATCGGGATGAGTATTATCATCCAGACAGCCAATTCAAAGGATTGGCTGAATGTATCATCGGTAAACATCGTAACGGCCCAACAGGAAAGGTACATCTAACCTTTCAAGGGCAATATACTAAATTTGACAATGCAGCTATTCCTGATGCATATTTTGACGAATAAAAAAATTTAATTTGGATAAAATAGTGCAAATTTCGTGAAATGATGTAAAATACCTTTTTGTAAATTTATTTCATACTTTGGTATAAATTAATAGAGTGAATTTTATGACTCAGTCTAAAGTACCTACTAAAGGTTTTACGCTTATTGAACTGCTTGTGGTCATTGTGATTACCGGTATTTTAGTCGGTATCGCCTTACCAGCCATGAATCGTTTAGTGGCGTCTCAACGTATTAACAATCGTGCTGAACAGTTGCAAGCATTAATTCAATTTGCACGTAGTGAGGCTGTTCGTACTAATAAGCCTGTTTTGATTTGCCCGTCAGTCATCCGTAAAGAGGTTGCAACCAATAATGCCTGTACTACCTTTAATGCCTATAACGATGGAAAAGGATGGCAAGGGTTTTTGGCATTCAATGACACCAATTTAAATGGAGAATATGATGCCGGTAAGGACTCTACTGTCAGAGTGGTAGCTCTCAATCAGAATTCATCAGATGAATCAAACAATCAGAATTCATCAAATAATTCAAAAATTAAAGTTAAAATAACACAGAAAATAATCTGTGCTGCCAACAACAGTAACTGCAAAACAACTTTAGACGATAAAGAAATGCTTGGTTTCTTACCCAATGGGCAGTTTGGTATCGGTTTTGGTAAAGATAGTTCTAATTGGTCTTTAGCACAATCATACTTTGTTATAGAACTAAACGATAGCAAATACACCAATATTATTAATCGCATCATTATTTTACCCAGTGGTAATGTTATATCCTGTTCCAAATATGCAAACTCTAATAATGATTTATGTTCTGAAGATATATCTTCTAAAAAAACATCATAAAAACGGATAAACTATGCATAAATTAAGCAAATCAAGACTAAAATCTTCTAAAATTTCAAGTAAAAATGACCAACGCGGTTCTACCTTAGTTGAAGTTATTGTGGCGATTTTTGTAATGTCGTTTGGTGTGATGGCTTTAATGTTAGCTCAGATCAATTCAGTTAATGTTTCCATAAACTCAGCAAATCAAAGTGAAGTTACTCGAGCTGTACAAAATTATGTAGAAGAAATGAGAGCGAAGTCTAAAATTTCTATTACAGAAACTGAAGATAGTAACGGAAGCAAAATTATTTCCGTTAACCGCGATTATAGTTCATTTCAAACCGCAGATTGCAAAACAGTTCTTAATGTCAATATTGTAAACGGAAGCATTAGCAGCTGTTCAATTTCCGCTGACGGTACAATCGAAGTTAAATGGGGTGCCACTGCATCAGATAGCAGCTTTTCCTACAAATTGCAGGCGGGTCAAGAATGAAAATTAAAACAAATAAAAATATGGCTAAATGGAATTTACCCAACAAATTATCTGGTATAACAAAAACTAATCTTGCCGTTTTGCAGCAAGGATTTACCCTGATAGAATTATTGGTTGCAACGGCAATCGGTATTATAGTGTTACTTGCAGCGAGTTCCACATTTATTACAACCTATAAATTAAATCAGGAAGTAAAAGTTCGTACGAGTTATGAACAAGATGTGCGCAATGCAGCCGATCTTTTACGCACAGATGCGCGGCAATTGGGTAATTTTGGCTGTCTTAAAGCACCTAGTACATCAGAGTTAAATTCCTTATTTGCAGGGGCATTTGCTCAAGATGCTAATAAACAGTTTGTTTCAACGACTTCTTTAACTAATGAAAAGACATTACTGGGTGTTACCCGTGTTACAGGTACTAATCCATTACTGATAACTTATATAAATGGTAAATATGCAGAAGGTATTATTGGTACAGATTGTAATGCCAGTATGAAAGGAGAAATGAAAAACAATGTAAATGCATCAGCTTATATTGTGGGAACGACAAAATATAATAAAATTTCTGGACTTTATAAAGTAAACTACGAAAACGGTCAATGGAGTGCTCCACAGTTGGTGATCAGCAATGTAACCAATATGAACACATCTTTTAGTTATGATGGTCATAATGACAGCGATTGCCCACAATCAACCAGCAGCGGATCTCTTGATCCATCTATAAATGATTCTGCAAAATTAGATACTAATTACCCTAGACCACCAATATTAATTAAGGCTACATTGACAATATGCCCAAGTGGTCAATATGACAAAAAGAATAATTGTAAAGAAAATAATACAACTGATTATTTTATCCAAGCCATGGTTAGGAAAGGTGAAGTATGTCAGTAAATAAATTTAAAAAATTTAGTTATTCAATATTCTTTCAAAATTTAAAGTGATAAACGGTTTGTTTATGAAAAACGCATATAATAAAAAGTATTTTACCAGACAGTCTGGCTTTTCGCTGTATATGGTATTGATTATAATGGTTGTAATTGCTTTTTTGGTTGTAGCAACGATGCAAAGTACATCAATGAATACTCGCACTGCTACCAATGATAGTGACTACCAGTTAGCCTTACAAAATGCCCAAGTCGGTTTGAAAGCGGCTCAGGATAAAATTAGTGCACTAGCAAGTAGTAATTCTACTGCTCAATTTACATGTAAATGTACCAATGGTCTTTGTGCGGCAAAAGGTGTTAAACCTGAAGATGCTGATTCACGTTTGGCCAAGGTTGAAGACAATTGCTCTAATCTGAAAGAAGTATGGAAAAGAGAAAATGTATTTTCAGATTCTAATGAGGATCCCTCAATTAAATCACCGAATGATAACCCTAAATATCGTTATGTGATTGAATACTTAGGACCAAATAGTGAGAATACTCCTGGAGTTTATATATTTCGTGTGACGGCGAAAGGGTGGGGGCGTAATCAACGTACAACTAGCGTGATAGAAGAGACTTTACAGGCTAATTTAAATGAATAATAGATTTTATATCAAAGACATTAAAATAGATAAGGCAGCCCTAAATAAAGGTTTTAGTATAATTGAACTAATGATTGTGTTAATAATCATGGGTGTTTTGGTAGCCATAGCTCTACCTTTATATCAAAAATACATGGAAAAAGCTGACTTAGCTGATGCTGCTACTGTGTTAATGTCAGCTAACCAAAATGTTGCAAAGAAAAAACTTACTATGTTTTCGGGCAATATTAGCGAAAACGATATTAAACCACTTATAACCCTCAATCAAAATTTAACAAATAAGTTTACAGCAGGGGTAAAATGTGGTGATGATAAAAGTGCGCCTTGTTCATCATATATTTTATATGCTGATCCGATAAGTGGTACCTATCTTAAAAAAGGGGTATGGATTTCAAGTAAGGATTCTGTTGTTTATTATTGCAAAGCAGGCAAAGAAAGTTTGTCTACAATTGCAGATGCATCAAAAAGTGCTAAATGTTCTCAACCATAAAATCTCAATTGGGTACAGCAAAATAACTTTCTCTGGATCTGTGTCATGGTGGCAGCATCATTTAATTAATGGAAACAATTATTTATCCAGTTGCGACGTTGCTGATGATTCAGAATCTGGAGAAATTCATGTTGAACTTTTAACTCATTTACATCTTGTTGCATTCTTGGCATATAATGATTTAGAACATAGCGTTTAGCTTCAGCCTCGTTAAATTTTGACTGCATCAAAATTTGATTTAGATGATCATTTTTACGAGTGTTGTTGGCAATAAGTTGTAAATTGCTTGAAGTATTACGTTTAAACTGCATACGAATCAAACGTAAACGCGCTTTTTGCATTTGAGTCAACTCAAGTTTGCGTATATCACAAGTGTTGTTATCGGCAGCCATTACAGCAAAAGAAATTGAGCTAACAAAGCACCCCAAACAAAAAGAAATAAACCATTTCCAAAATGATAAGCCCATTTTAGCTTTCCTTGATAACGCCAATATTTTTTTATTAGTATACTTATCTACTGGTCAAACGCCTATAATGGCAGTAAACTTGCGTAAATATGTTTATTTAATACAGGTATTTATGATCAATGAATGAGTTAGCTAAATCAAAATTTTTTATAGCACCCAGTATTTTATCAGCAGATTTTGCCTGTCTCGGTAATGAAATTCAGTCTGTTATCGCAGCAGGGGCAGACTGGATTCATTTTGATGTTATGGATAATCATTATGTTCCAAATCTGACTCTGGGGCCTATGGTATGTGCTGCACTTAAGCCATATGCTACTGTACCAATAGATGTTCACCTTATGGTCGAACCTGTGGATGAGATGATTTCTCGCTTTGCTTCTGCTGGAGCAGATATTATTACGTTTCATCCAGAAGCTACTAGACACATTGACCGTAGTTTAAGTTTAATTAAGGAGGCGGGATGTCAGGCTGGGTTAGTACTCAATCCAGCTACTCCTGTCTATATATTAGAGCATGTCTTGGCTAAGCTTGACGTGGTATTAATCATGTCTGTCAATCCTGGCTTTGGCGGCCAGACTTTTATTCCAGAATGTTTAAACAAAATCCGTCTTGTGCGGCAGATGATTGATCGTTATGTAGGAGAGGGTGGGCAAACAATCCGTTTGGAAGTTGATGGCGGCGTTAAAGTAGATAACATTGCACAGATTGCGCGAGCTGGCGCAGATACTTTTGTGGCTGGATCAGCAATATTTGGTAAGAAAGATTATGCGCAACAAATTACTGCTATGCGACAACAATTAGATTTGAGCTAAGTATATCTAGACGAATTTAAAAAAAGACTGATAGGAATTTATCAGTCTTTTTTTTGCTGGCTAATGAGCTTCGTCCCAGTTATCTCCAACACCAACATCTGCGATTAGCGGAACTTTTAATTGTGCTACGTTGGCCATAATTTCTGGCAATATTTTTTTTACAATGGTGACTTCACTGTCTGGTACTTCAAGTACTAATTCATCATGAACTTGCATAATTAAGCGACTTGCTAAGTTATCTTGTTCCAACCAATGCTGAACATGAATCATGGCTCGTTTAATTAAATCGGATGCGGTTCCTTGCATCGGTGCATTGATTGCTGCTCGAAATGCTCCTGCACGTTCGTTTCCATTTTGGCTTTTCAAACCCGGTAAATAAAGTCTTCTACCAAAGATCGTTTCTACATAACCGGACTGTAATGCCTGTTCTTTAATTCTCTCCATGTACTCATGTACACCAGGATAACGGTTAAAATAACGGGAAATAAAGTGTTGTGCAGCTTGTACTTCTATACCTAAGGATTTGGAAAGTCCATATTCGCTCATACCGTAAATTAAACCAAAATTAATTGTTTTGGCATATCTTCGTTGTTCTGCAGTCACATTTTTTTGATCAATGCCAAAAATTTCAGCTGCAGTGCGCTTATGAATATCTTCATTGTTTTGGAAGGATTCAATTAAGGTGGCATCATTTGAAAGATGAGCCATGATGCGCAATTCTATTTGTGAGTAGTCGGCACTAATGAGTTTGTGCTTATCTGGCGCAATAAAACTACGTCGAATGCGACGTCCTATCTCTGTACGAATAGGGATATTTTGTAGATTAGGGTTGTTACTCGCCAATCTTCCGGTGATAGCTACTGCCTGAGCATAAGTTGTATGAACTCGACCTGTTCGCGAATCAATCAATTGAGGAAGTTTATCGGTATAGGTTGATTTTAATTTAGAAAGTGTTCTTGTCTGCAAGATTAATTTGGGTAGGGGATAATCAAGCGCAAGTTTTTCTAAAACAGATTCGTTGGTTGAGTACCCCCCTGAGGCAGTTTTTTTTAAGCCTGTAGTCGGTATACCCATTTTTTCAAATAGGATTGATTGAAGTTGTTTGGGAGAATTCAAATTAAATGGTTGTCCTGCCAGATCGTAAGCTTGTTCTTCCAAAGCCAATAACTCTGTACCCAGCTCATGACTTTGTTTGTTTAGCTCGTCTCGATCAATAAGTACACCGGTTTGCTCCATGTTAAATAGTACTTGTTCAACTGGTATCTCGAGCGTTTCATAAAGGGAAAGCTGTGCAGGGTTCATTTGCTGACGTAGCAAACGTTCCAATCGAAATGCTACATCTGCATCTTCAGCAGCATAATGAACAGCATCGTCTAAGGCAACATCGGCAAAACTAATTTGCTTGGCACCTTTGCCACAAAGGTCTTCATAATGAATGGTGTTCCAATTTAGGTGTCTTAAGGCAAGTTCATCTAAACCATGTCCTAAATGGCTTTCCACAATATAAGAAGCCAGCATGGAATCACCGCTAATACCTTTAAGCTTAATATGATAATTAGCTAATACATGCTGATCATATTTGATGTTTTGACCAATTATCTTTAGATTTTCGGCCTCTAGATAAGGTTTTAATGCATTGAGCACTGTGTTTAAGGGTAATTGTTCGGCAACGGCAGTTTGGCTGTGGTCAACAGGAATATAAACTGCATCACCTGGCGCAAAGGCGATGCTAATACCAATTAGTTTTGCATTAATTGCATCTAAACTGTTGGTTTCAGTATCCAATGCAATGGTGTCAGCTTCATCCAATTGTTTCAACAAATCCTTGAGTTGCTCGGCTGTAGTGATGGCACGGTAATTTTTGGGAGCTAATTTAAGCTTATCGATCTGTGCGGACGAAATAGTAGAAGGTTCAGATGTCAACAATGATGCTGGAGGTTGGCTAAATAAATCTTCACTTGGTTGAGTATGTGTAGAATGTGATGAAACGATTGAATCTTTTTCTGCAACTTTTTGTTGCGCTTCTTTCAACCAAGTTTTGAAGCCTAGCTGTTGAAATTGGGGAATTAGGTCCGCCCATTGGGGGGAATGGCGGGTTAAATCATTTAAACCGTTTGGGAGATCATTTTGTAAATCAACATCGGTTTTAATGGTAATAAGTTGATAAGAAAGAGGTAAATCTGGGAGTGCGGCACGTAAATTTTCTCCAACTTTTCCTTTAATATGATCAGCATTTTGCATAATGTTTTGTAATGATCCATATTCCTGCAACCATTTTACCGCAGTTTTAGGACCGCATTTGTCAACACCAGGGACGTTGTCTACTTTATCTCCAATTAAAGCAAGATAATCAATAATTTGATCTGGATAGACGCCGAATTTTTCTTTTACTCCGGCAATGTCTAGACGTTCATTTTTCATGGTATTCACAAGTGTAACTTGATCATTAACCAACTGTGCCATGTCTTTGTCGCCAGTTGAGACAATGACTTTAAATCCTTCTTTCTCAGCTTGACAGGCTAATGTTCCGATCACATCATCTGCTTCAACACCTTTAACAGATAAAATTGGCCATCCCATTAATTTGACTAGTTGTGGTAAGGCTTCAGCTTGAGGACAAAGATCTTCAGGCATGGGTGGACGGTTGGCTTTATAAGCTTGATACAGCTGATGACGAAAATTTTCACCTTTAGCATCAAAGACACAACATGCATAGTCGTGCGGTGTATCCAAACGCAACCGGCGTAACATATTCAGCACCCCATATAATGCGCCTGTTGGCATACCAGTTGGACTGGTTAAAGGTGCTAATGCGTGATATGCACGGTATAAATACGAGGAACCATCGACAAGTAATAAGGTTTTATGCATGTTTTTTTCCATAGTTTTGGACTATTTCAATCCTAATATATTGTTTTAAAACATAATCAGTATTGAATTTAGAATTGATTAAGGTATCAATATGAGATTTCTGCAATCATGATACAGTTTAAAGCAACTAAAACAAATTTAAATGCATTATTTTACGCTAAAATTATCTCTAGTAGTTTTAATACTGGTTACGGTATTAAAACGTGTTTTGAGTTAAACAGATGGATGATTTAGTGATCAATGTTCCAAGGTATAGTCAATCTTAATATGGTAATTATTCTATTTTTTAATTTCGCATAATATATATTATGTTAAATTTTATGTATGGAATTGAAGCAGTATTTGATTAGCTATTCCCCTTAAGAATCAAATACTGCCCTACAATTACTCGTTTTGGCGTTAAGCCAACTTTAATTATGGATTGCTGTTACTGTTTTTTCCAGCGTTGCTGTGATTCTTTAATCACTGCTTTTGCTTCAGCAATATCGCCCCAATGTGTAACTTGTGTAGATCCGGCTTTTTTTAGATCTTTATAATGATTGAAATGGAACTCAATCTGTTTAATTAATTGTGCCGGTAAATCGTCTAATGTTTGAATGGCATTTCCTGTTTGACGATCATCAGCTGGTACTACGACAATTTTGTCATCGACTTCACCATCGTCTACAAATTTCATGACACCAATAATACGCGCTTGCATATATATTCCGGTGGCTAATGGCTGTTCTGTAATGATCAAGGCGTCTAATTCATCGCCATCTTCGTCCAAGGTTTGTGGAATAAAACCATAGTTTGTAGGTTTGGCAAAAATGATGGGTTCGACACGATCAAGTTTCATGACCCCGAGTTTTCTATCCCACTCGATTTTATGATTTGAACCTGCTGGAATTTCTACAACAATATTGATGATGCCACTGTCTACTTCTCCAGCGTCAAGAATTTGATTGAAATCTGCCATTGGTCTTTCCTAGATATTTAACAAACTCTATATTGTAAACAACCACTCTATTTTTGCCCACTATATTATGGTTATTTATTTCGTTGCGTATGATTAAAATTGATTGAATCAGGGTAATTCAAAGAAAAAAATTTAACTAACTTAGCTGTATTATTGACTAATTTCATGATTTTGAAGAAAGCAATATAAAACTCAATTATTTTTATAAAGTTTGATGAGACCAGGCTGCTTGAACTTTGGCGAAAATGTTGATTGTTTTGCGCTTGCTCATCGGTATTAACTCCGTAACATATTTTTTATTATCACTGATTATTTGTAAATCACCATTGATCATTGTTTGAAGGCGTCTAATTTTCCAGCCTTTAGGGGTATCTATAATATAAATTCCATCTTCTTTATGGCACTTACAAGATAAGTTAACGAACAATAAATCACCAGTTTCGATTGTAGGAGCCATGGAATTGTCAATTGCGGTCATAATGGCAATATGGTTAGAGATATTCCCGATGTTTTTAAGTGCCCAGCTTTTTGAAACTTCAATACTGTGTACCTCATCCTGAGTATTATTGTTTAATTCTCCAACTCCCATGGTGGCTTTTAAATCAACTCGTTTGAATTGCACAAAGCCCGATATCCCTGCATCATCCAATGAACCTGCAATACACTCTTTTTGAATTTTCATATTGCCAATGCCCGTTTCAAGCCAAACAGGATCGACATCAAGTACTTTGGCGATAGTCGCAATGTTGGTACTTTCTTTATTTCTTCCCGATTCAAGTGCAGCTATGGCAGATTGGTTCCTTCCGATTTTGGCAGCTAAATCTTTTTGACTAATCCCTTTTGCCGATCTAGCTAATTTCAACCGCTCTTTTAGGCTCATTGGTGTACCTTAAATTTGTTAAATTCGAGTTCAGGTTTAAATTGTTATTAAGATGTTTCATTAATGAAAATTTATTATCAGTTAAACGAAAAATGTCGTACTCAAATCATACATAATTAAGTTTTGCCGTTTAATATTTTATGAAATATCCTAAATTTTTCTTTGATGTCTTGTTAAATTTATTTTACGGATAGAGAAAACACCAAGAATCTGTCGGTAAGACGTAGATAGTTAATGGTAGCGAGGCTGGTAAGAAGTCGCTTAAAACCAGAGCAGAGATATTCGCGAAAAATATTCACGACTAATTGTAGTTGGAGTTCAGGATTTGAAGTTTTTGGATGATATTAAATTAATATTCTGATTTTTGGTGGGTCGTCAGGGGATCGAACCCTGGACAAATGGATTAAGAGTCCACTGCTCTACCAACTGAGCTAACGACCCAAATAATGGTGATATTTAAAAGATGTGCTAAATTATAGGTTTCTTTACAAAAACGGGCAAGTTTATCCGATTGTATCCCGAATAACTTGCCCTATTTTTTATAGCAGACTATGGGTTATACCGCTTTTAATAGGCTTTGCCCCCCTAAATATGGTTGCAATGCTTTAGGTATGTTGATGCTACCGTCGGCATTTTGATGATTCTCTAGTATGGCTACCAGAGTCCGGCCGACGGCCAAGCCTGAACCATTTAAGGTATGAACCAGTTGGTTTTTGCCCTCCTCGTCTTTGAATCGAGCCTGCATCCGGCGTGCTTGAAAATCTTCACAGTTGGAACAACTGGAGATTTCGCGGTAGGTGTTCTGTGCTGGCACCCACACTTCGAGATCATATGTTTTGGCTGCACCAAATCCCATATCACCTGTACAGAGTACGATGACGCGATATGGTAATTCGAGTAATTGCAGGATTTTTTCTGCATGTCCAACCATTTCTTCTAATGCGGCATAGGAATGTTCTGGTCGTTGAATTTGTACCATTTCAACTTTGTCGAATTGATGTTGTCGGATCAGTCCACGTGTATCTTTACCATATGACCCAGCTTCAGAGCGGAAGCATGGGGTATGTGCTGTTAATTTTTTGGGGAGTTCGTCTTTGCTTAAAACGCGTTCACGCACGGTGTTGGTGAGGGTAATTTCTGCTGTAGAAATAAGATATTGCTCTTGTTTTTGTTCATCTAAGCCACAGTCTATTTTGTACATGTCTTCGGCAAATTTAGGTAGTTGTCCGGTACCTAATAATATTTCTGGATTGACGATGTATGGGGTGTAATGCTCGATATAACCATGCTGTTGGGTATGGGTATCAAGCATGAATTGCGCCAAGGCACGATGTAAACGAGCTATTGGTCCACGCATGACGCTAAAACGTGCGCCAGACAGTTCAGATGCGGTTTTAAAATCTAATCCTAGTGGCTCACCTAAATCAACATGATCTTTGATGGGAAAATCAAATTCTCTTGGGGTGCCAACACGACGGATTTCAATGTTGTCATTTTCATCTTTACCCACTGGAACATCTACATGAGGTAAATTAGGAATGTTTAGCAACATTTCGTTGATCTGGGTTTGTATGCTTTGATATTTCTGTTCGGTATCTTCCAGTTCTATTTTAATTTTAGCCACTTCTGCCATGATCTCGTTGGCTTGATCATGTTGACCCTGTGCTTTCAATCCACCAATTTGTTTTGAAAGGTTGTTGCGTTGTGCCTGCAATTCTTCTGTTCGCAATTGCAGTTGTTTACGTTGTTGTTCTAATGATTGAAAGGTTTCGGTATCAAGTTTGAAACCTCGATTTAATAGTTTTTGGGCGACGTTATTAAGGTCTTGGCGTAATAGTTGTATGTCTAACATAATTTTAAAGTTAAGTTACAAGTTGGTTGATCGTTGGTGTGATTGATCAAGGGTTTATGATGTAAGCTGTCAAATATAGTTGCTACTCTACTATAGAAAGGTGATTCTATTAGTCATTTTTTGCTTGTTCTGCATAAAGCTGTTGTGTCGTCTGGATAAATTCTTGCTGTTTGTTTCTGGCTTTTCCTGAATCTATGGCTGATATGGCTGCATCGACGCCCTCTTCTAATGAAGAAACGACATCGGAAGCATATATGGCAGCAGCTGCATTGAGCACAACGATGTCTCGACAAGGTCCCTTTTCCCCATTGAGCACGGAATTCATGATGTTTAATGACTCCACGCTGTTGGAAACTTGTAGTGGTTTGAGATCTTCTATGACGGCCATATCAAACTGAGTAGGATGGATATCATACTCCATTATGGTGCCATTTTTAAGTTCTGCTACGCGAGTGGTTCCGGTTAAGGTTATTTCATCTAATCCATCTGAACCATGTACGACTAAGACATGTTTGCTGCCCATTTGTTGCAATACTCGCGACAGAATACCAACGAGATCCAGATGGAAAACGCCTAAAACTTGATTTGATGCCCCTGCCGGGTTAGTCAACGGACCAAGAATATTGAAGACGGTGCGTACTCCCAATGCTCTGCGTACCGGCGCAACGTATCTCATGCTGTTGTGATGATTAGGAGCATACATGAATCCGACACCTAGTTGGTTGATGCATTGCCCAACATGTTCGGGAGTTAATTCTAAAGATGCACCCATGGCTTCGATGATGTCGGCCGATCCACTAGAGGAAGATACTGAACGACCACCATGTTTGGCCACTTTGGCTCCGGCAGCGGCGACAACGAACATGCTGGTGGTGGATATGTTGAAGGTGTGAGCATTGTCCCCACCGGTGCCAACGATATCGACTAGATGGGAACGATCTTGTAAGGGTACTTTGCTGGCAAATTCACGCATGACAGACGCCGCTGCGGCAATTTCTGATACGCTTTCAACTTTGATGCGTAAGCCAATTAATATTGCAGCAATGATCTCAGGCGCTACTTCACCCTGCATGATCTGACGCATGAGGTCGGTCATTTCATCATAAAATAGTTCGTTGTTATCCAGCAGTCGGTTAAGGGCTTGTTGTGGCGTTATCATGGTGTTGTTTCTTTCCGCAGTCGATATGGTTTAAGGGTTTAGATTAATCGGCTACTAAGCTATTTGTTGAGCGATGCTGCATGAGGAAGTTTTTTAACATATCATGCCCTCTTTGTGTTAACAATCCTTCAGGGTGAAACTGAATTCCTTCAATTGCGAAGGTGCGGTGGTGGATACCCATTATTTCGTTATCATCAGATGTTGCGGTAATTTCCAGACAATCAGGAAATGTTTGCTGATCTATAACCAGGCTGTGGTAACGAGTACAGTTTACGGGATTGGGAAGATGGTTAAACATGTATTTTTGCTGATGAGAAACGGTTGAAATTTTGCCATGCATGGGTGTTTTGGCACGGATGATCTTGCCACCAAACGCAGAGGCGATACATTGGTGTCCGAGACAAATGCCCAATATGGGAATGTTACCGGCGAAATGCTTGATAATGGGAATTGATATTCCAGCGTTCTCTGGCGCACACGGTCCAGGACCAATAACAATAAATTCTGGCGCCATGGTTTCGATTTCAGCCAAGGTAATGACATCATTTTTTTTGACGATAATATCCTCACCTATCTCACCCAGGTAATGCACTATGTTGTAAGTAAAACTATCATAATTATCTATAAATAGTAACATGTGCTGACTTTCTGTTTTATTGTCAATGTTGAACTGATGCGTGCTTGTTGGATATCACAACATGCCTTCAATTGGTAATTTCGATAATATTTTCACCCATATACGTTGCCATCTGGTGGTATCGGGTTCTTTGCGATAGACCTTGGTTTGATTATTTTCATCGGTTTTAATCCATTCAAGTTTTCCATCTTCTGCTATTTTTACCTGATAACTAACATAGGGTAAAGCATCGTTGATGGCTTTATCCATGTATTGTGCCATTTCTGTTGATTGAATCACTACGCCCATTTCGGTATTAAGTCGTGAAGATCTTGGATCGAAATTTAATGAGCCAATATAAAGTTGGTTACCATCAATGGTAAATGTTTTGGCGTGTAGGCTTGATTGGGAGCCTCCACTAAAACTATGTTCTTTTTTATTTTTTACTACGCCCTGTTTTTTTAATTCATACAGTTCAACCCCATTTTGTAATAAAGGTACTCGATAGTTTATATAGCCAGAATGGACTATGGGTACATCTGTTGCAGAGAGTGAATTGGTCAAAATTTTTATATTCACGCCCTCTCGGCGTAATTTGATTAAATAGTCTAATCCTGTTTTGGTTGGAACGAAATAAGGGGTAATAACTAAAAGGTCTTTTTTGGGTTCTACGACTGATGCCGCCAGTTGGTTTAATGTTAGACTGGTATTTTTATATTTGATGATGGGTTTTTGGGGGGTATTTGCTGCGAGCATCAAATTAGTGTCTGGATTTTTCTGTTTTCTATTTTTTGGATTGGGTAAGGCTTTGGCAGGATCATCACTAACCAATGTTAAGTGTACCCATTGATAATCAAGTGTTCCGTTGGTTAATCGACTTTCAAAGTTATCTTTTACATAGGCTTGATCATAACTTTCAGCTCGTAAATAGTTATAAGTTTTACGTTTGAAAACGGGCATGTCAGCGTGCAATTTATTCCGCTTTCGATGAATTATGCTGCCCAAAGGATAAGAGGAAGGACTATTCCAATATAGATCAAAATTGTCCGACACTTGGTTGACGATAGGGCCAATGGCCATGACATCTAAGTCTACAAAGAGCATTCCTTTACCGATATCGAAATATTCATCACCAATATTTCGCCCGCCTAGTATGGTTACCTGATTGTCAGCAGTAATAGATTTATTATGCATGCGTCTATTTAGTCGAGCAAAATCGGTCAAATAACCTAAAAAACGCACATGTCGATCAGCAAAGGGATTAAATATTCGGATTTCAATATTCGGCTCTTTATTTAAGACATGTAATACAGGATCCATTCCTTTGGTGTTGTTATCATCTAAGAGTAATCTTACACGGACGCCACGCCGCGCTGCATTGACCAGTTCATGAAACAGTAATTGACCAGATGTATCATTGTGCCAAATATAGTATTGTAGGTCTAAACTGTGTTCAGCTGCTCGAATCAGTGCTCGCCGTGCAACCAATGCTTCTCTACCGTCATCAAGTGGATAAATGCCTGATAGATTAGGATGTTGGGCAATGAGAGGTGCGTTGGCATAACTTAAGGTTGAAGGATTATTGGCGGCAAAGTGGACATCTACAGTACGGTTGTCTAAAGATGGTAATGTCTGACAAGCTGCTAACAATGACAAGATACCAATAGCGAATAGTTGAGCAATACACCCGAAGTTGCTTTTATTTTTCATAGATGTTGTTAATTTACCCTGTAAATTCTAATAGTATCAAGCGCATATGATGACGGTTTATGATAAACCTAAATCTTGCCACATCGCATCAATTTTGGCTATCACGTCCGGATCTTTGTGAATGATTTTTCCCCATTCTCGATCTGTTTCACCTGGCCATTTATTGGTGGCATCAAGCCCCATCTTTCCGCCTAAGCCACTAACTGGACTGGCAAAATCCAGATAATCTATTGGAGTATGATCTATTAGGCTGGTATCACGAACGGGATCCATACGAGTTGTAATGGCCCATATTACTTCTTTCCAATCTCGTACATTGATGTCTTCGTCTACGACGATGATGAATTTTGTGTACATAAATTGGCGCAAATAGCTCCAGCATCCCATCATGACTCTTTTGGCATGTCCTGCGTATTGTTTTTTTATGCTGACTATAGCCATTCGATAGGAACAGCCTTCTGGCGGCAGATAAAAATCGGTAATTTCACTAAACTGTTTTTGTAATATGGGAACAAAAACTTCGTTTAATGCTACTCCTAATATCGCCGGTTCATCAGGTGGCTTGCCGGTATAAGTGCTGTGATAAATGGCATTTTCGCGCATGGTTATGCGTTCAACTGTGAATACCGGAAAATAATCCTGTTCATTATAATATCCGGTATGATCGCCATAAGGTCCTTCTAAAGCCAGCTCATCAGGATGAATAACGCCTTCTAAAATGATTTCTGCTCGGGCTGGAACATGAAGGTCATTACCGATGCATTTTACTAATTCGGTGCGTGATCCGCGGAGTAATCCAGCAAATTGATATTCACTTAAACTATCTGGAACGGGTGTCACTGCGCCGAGTATGGTTGCTGGATCACATCCTAATACGACGCTGACAGGAAATGGTTTTCCAGGGTGTTGTTGTTTGAATGCTTGAAAATCTAATGCACCACCACGATGAGCCAGCCAGCGCATTATGACTTTGTTTCGTGATAGTAGTTGTTGTCGATATATTCCTAGATTTTGACGTTTTTTATCCGGTCCACGTGTCACTGTCAAGCCCCATGTAATCAGCGGGGCAATGTCTTGTGGCCAACACTGTTGGATCGGTAACTGGTACAGATCGACATCATCAGCTTCGATGATGATTTGCTGACAAGGTGCTTTTTTTACGATATGCGGACTCATGCTCCACAAATCTTTCAGCAATGGTAGTTTTGCTAAAGCGTCTTTAAATCCTTTGGGAGGATCCGGCTCTTTAAGATAAGCAAGTGTTTTACCTATTTCTCTTAACTGACTGGTATCGCTGGCACCCATACCCATAGCAACTCTTTCTGCCGTGCCAAATAAGTTGGCCAATACAGGATAATGGTATGGTTTTTGGGACTGGTTTATGGGCTGTTTGAATAATAAAGCTGGTCCCTGTTGACGTAAAACCCGATCAGCAATTTCGGTTATTTCCAGATAAGGAGATACCGGGGTTTCAATACATTTTAATAATTTTTTCTGTTCGAGAACGGTGATAAAGTCTCTTAAATCGCGGTATTTCATAAACCGACTCTCAAGGTTATTTGCTGTGCAGTTTTTGTTGCACAACATTAAATTGACTGGTAAATAGCTCGGGCATGACTGCTAAAGATTTATCAACTGCTTGCGTAATTAAGTTTTTTTGTTGGGTAGTCGGCTTGTTTAGAACATAGTTTATAACTAAATTTCTGTCGCCAGGATGATCGATTCCAATGCGTAATCGATAAAAATCAGCAGAACCCAGACATGACTGGATATCTTTCAGCCCATTATGTCCCCCATTACTTCCCCCTTTTTTGAATCTTACCTGTCCGCAAGGAATGTCTAGTTCATCGTGAACAACCAGTATTTCATCGGGTTTGATTTTGTAGAAGTTTGCTAAGGCTTGAACAGAGGTACCCGATTTATTCATATAGGTTGAGGATTTTAGTAACCATAACTCCCCTTCGGGTAAGATGGTTTTGGCTACCAATCCATAAAATTTTTTTTCTGGTTTGAAATTGGTTTTTAAGGTATAGGCAAGCTCATCAATAAAATCAAATCCGATATTGTGGCGAGTGTGTTCATATTCTGAACCAGGATTACCTAGACCTACTATGAGCTTGATACGTGACATGTTTTTTCCTTGACCGACTTTTTTTGTTGGTTGATTGTTCAGGCTATTGGATTTAAGATTTTTTTAGAGCTCGGCGTCGCCGATTTTCTTTTGGATCGATAAGCAATGGACGATACACTTCGATTCTATCCCATTGACATAAAATATAATCATCGGAAACTTTTTTCCCAAACACTCCTATGGGCGCTAACTGAAAGTTAACATTCGGGAATTGTTTTGGTAATTCGGAGGTTAATAGTGCCTGACGTGCAGTTGTGCCCTTGTCAACTTCTCCTTGCCAAAGAAATTGGTGATCAGGGGAAGCATAGACTGCTTCTATTGAAATTTTATTCGTCATAACGCTTATCTGCTTCTTTGATAAAAGCATCTACCATTGAGTCGGCAATTAAGTTGAATACTGGAGCAATCATCGCTGATAGGATGTTACTGGTAAATTCATATTCAAGTTTAAAGTCGATTTTACAACCAATGGTATCAATGGGTGTGAATTGCCAGCATCCTTCCAATGATTTGAAAGGGCCGTCAAGTAAGCTCATTCGGATTTGATTTGGTCGGATATTCACATTGCGAGTTGACAATGATTGGCGGATTTTTAAATAGTCTATATACATGATGGCATCCAGACTATGCTCATCCTGCTTGAGTATTTCAGTATTGCTACACCATGGTAAAAATGCCGGATAATTTGCAACATCGTTTACCAGATCGAAAATTTGTTCGGTCTGATAAGGAACTAATACGCTTTTTTGGATCGTTTTCATTTACATTTAAATGGTCAATTTTAATGCCAGATCTTTCCATAAAGGAGATTTACAGGTTCAATTAGCTAATGACAGTAACAAATATTTTATTTCGGTCCATGCCTCACCGTTGTCCACTCCTTTGATCTGACGGTCAATACGAGCACAGCTTTGTAATGCACTGAGCAATCGTTTGGCACCAATTCGTTTGGCCGCAATTGGCGCTAAGGTTTGTTTTTCACCCCATAAGCGCAGAGTTTGTCTTAATTCGTTAACGGTTTTTCCCTGTTTTAAAGCTGCCAGTAGGCGTAACAGTGTACGGATATCTTCACTAATTGCCCAAAGCATTAAAACAGGTTCGCCACCTTCTGCTGCTAAACCATCGAGTAAGTGCATAAGACGAGTACTATCCCCCTTCATCCACGTTGCCGCCAGCTGCAATACATCGAAGCGAGCTACATTCGCTACTGCCGATTGGGCATCGGAAAGGGTTATCTGATAACCTTGAGGATGTATGAGAGCAAGTTTATCAATTTCTTGCTGGGCTGCCAGCAAATTTCCTTCAACCTTTTCGACAAATAAGGCTAGTGCTTCATTACTGATAGTCAGGTTCTGAGCTTTTAGACGGCTTTTTACCCATTGTGGTAACGCTGCTGGGCTAACGGTTTTTGCTTCAATCACTGTTGCGACTTTAGACCAGCTTTGAAACCATTTGCTTTGGATTTGTACTCGCTCCATTTTGGGCAAAAGCAGGATGATACACATATCTTCAGGCAAGTTTTCAGCTATTTGTTGCAACATAACGCTGCCTTCTTTGCCTGGTTTGCCTGAGGGTACATGGATTTCCAACAGTTTTTTATCGGCAAACAATCCTACTGATTGAGTGGCTTCTATCAATAAAGACCAATCAAAACCTGTTTCTACTACCAAAACTTGGCGTTCGCTGAAATTTTGGCTTCGTGCTGCTGAGCGTATGGCGTCAGCAGCTTCAATGCGCAGTATATCTTCTTCGCCATGAATCAGATATGCAGCCTTGAGAGGCTGCAATTGAAAATTATTCATTGGTCAGCGACGATGGGTAAGTAGGCCAGTCGGTGCACGATCTGTTCTGCTGCATCGGTTTGAATATCGCGCCAAATAATGCTTCGTTCGTTTTCTTTGGCTAAGACTTCGTGATCGGAATAGTCCATGTACCGTTGAACGTTAACATTAATAGGATCGCCCAATGGTTTTCCATGTCGATAGGCTTGTACTTTAACCGCTAGTACCAGCAAATATTCGCTGGTACTGCCGGATATGTCTACAGCGGAGGTTGACATATTCTGGTCAGCTGAAAGCACTTTAACCACCACATCCGGATTGGTAGCATCAACAATGACGTTGGGTTGTCGACGCAATACGGTCTCCAGAGCGCGTTGCATGCTGCCACCTTCAATTTGCCATGAGCGATATGGCAAAGGGACATCAAATAATGAGGTACCTTTTAGATGAAAACCGCAACTAGTTAGTACTAATGTAATCGCCAGCAATAACCATTTTTTCATAATGTGTCCTTAATTTGGTCGGCGCAAAACCGAGGTGGAGTTGCTCCTATAGGTTATTGAAGTTTGTCTCGTAACAATGACTGTACTTGTTGAGGATTTGCTTTACCACGTGAAGCTTTCATAACCTGACCTACCAAAGCATTGAATGCTTTTTCTTTGCCTGATTTGAATCCTTCGACAGATTTTTGGTTGTTGGTCAAAACTTCATCGATGATTTTTTCGATGGCACCGCTGTCCGTCATTTGTTTTAAGCCATCCCGCTCTATGATGTCATCTGCAGACAAGGCACTGCTCCACATGGCTTCAAAAACTTGTTTAGCCAGTTTATTACTGAGGGTATTGTCGGCAATGCGGCGGATTAAACCAGCTAAGCGCTCAGCATTAATTGGACTTTCTGATATATCTAAGGCGTTTTTATTTAAAGCGGCAGACATTTCACCTAACATCCAGTTAGCAACCAATTTGCCATGACCACTGTTACTTGCTGCTTGTTCAAACCAATCAGCTTGTGTGCGATTTGCGGTGAGTAAGCGAGCATCGTAAGTGGACACTTCGTATTGTTCGATAAAGCGTGCAGCCATTTCTTGCGGTAATTCTGGCATATTGGCTTTAGCTGCATTGAGCATATCGTCTGTAATCAACACAGGCAATAAATCAGGATCTGGGAAGTAACGATAATCGTGCGCATCTTCTTTGCTGCGCATGGCACGGGTTTCGCCTTTGTTTGGATCGAATAAACGGGTCTGCTGGATGACTTTTCCGCCATCTTCGATCAATTCAATTTGCCGTTCAATTTCATAATTTATTGCTTGTTCAAGGAAGCGGAATGAATTGAGGTTTTTAATTTCACAGCGGGTTCCAAATTCCTGTTGTCCTTTAGGACGTACAGAAACGTTGGCGTCGATGCGAAATGAACCTTCAGCCATATTGCCATCACAGATATCCAACCATGTTACGAGAGTATGCATGGCTTTGGCATAAGCGACCGCTTCTGCTGCTGAGCGCATTTCCGGTTCGGAGACTACTTCCAGTAATGGAGTGCCCGCTCGGTTTAAGTCTATTCCGGTATATTCTGCAAATTCGTCATGGATGGATTTACCGGCATCTTCTTCCATATGTGCGCGGGTCACATTAATGGTTTTAATTTCATCACCGACAACAATTTCTAATTGTCCATGTTCAACTATGGGTAAATCCAATTGGCTGATTTGATAGCCCTTGGGCAAATCAGGATAAAAATAATTTTTTCGATCGAAGACGTTTTTACGATTGATTGTAGCGTCTAGGGCCAAACCTAGTTTAATGGCTTTGTTGACTACTTCACGATTCAAAACAGGTAAAGCACCTGGTAAGGCACAATCTACGATATTGGCTTGACTGTTGGGCGATGCTCCAAAAGCGGTAGAAGATCCACTAAATATTTTTGAGCGGGTGTTTAATTGAACGTGAATTTCCAAGCCGATTACGGTTTCCCAATTCATTCTGTATTCTCTCAATTTAAAATCTGACCATTACAATGCAAATGGCGTTTTAGTATGCCAGTCACTGTGTTGTTGGATTTGGTGGGCAATACCGAGCAAGCGGCTTTCTGCAAAATAATTTCCAATCAGCTGTACACCTATTGGTAGCCCTTTGCTGTCAAAGCCTGCCGGTATAGACATACCTGGTAGACCGGCGAGGTTTAAAGACACGGTATAGATGTCGGATAAGTACATTTGTACTGGATCTTGATCATGACTGCCTAAAACTGGTGCGCTGGTGGGTGCAACTGGGGATAAAATAACGTCGCATTGATTCAAGGCGTTCTGAAAATCGTTAGCAACTAAACGACGTAATTTTTGTGCTTTTAGATAATAAGCATCGTAATATCCATGCGATAAAACATAGCTACCGATCATGATGCGACGTTTGACTTCGTTTCCAAAACCTTCTGCTCGAGTATTGCTATACATTTCATCCAGATTGTTAAAATCTTCTGCACGGTGGCCATAACGCACGCCATCATAGCGTGATAAATTGGTACTGGCTTCTGCTGAAGCTAAAACATAATAAGCGGGGATGGAAAGCTCGGTATGCGGTAAAGACACTTCGGTGATGACTGCACCCTGTTTTTTGAGTAAGTCGATGACATTATTAATAGCGGCATGAACGTCGTCAGTTAGCCCTTCTCCGAAAAATTCTTTCGGTATTCCTACTCGTAATCCATTTAATGGCTGATTTAGATCACGGGTATAGTCTTCCGACTGTCGTTCAATGCTGGTTGAGTCGCGTTCATCAAAGCTAGCCATAACATTAAGTAACAAGGCACAATCTTCTGCGGTTTGTGCCATGGGTCCTGCCTGATCAAAGCTAGATGCATAAGCAACCATGCCATAACGGCTAACCACACCATATGTTGGTTTTAAGCCGGTAATACCACAATGTGAGGCTGGCTGACGGATTGAGCCTCCGGTATCAGAACCAAGTGCAACAGGCGCCAATCGTGCCGCAACCACCGCGGCTGAGCCACCAGAAGATCCACCCGGTACGTGCTGATTTTGCCATGGGTTAAGCGTTACACCATAAAAAGATGATTCGGTAGTCGAGCCCATGGCGAATTCATCCATATTGGTGCGACCTAAAGTCACCATACCAGCATTGCGTAAATTTTGTACCACGGTGGCGGTATAAGGTGCCACAAAGCTGTCCAGCATTTTGCTTGAGCATGCGCTGCGCCAACCTTGTTGACAAAAGATGTCTTTATAGGCGATGGGCACACCGGTAAGCAAATTAGAACTGCCCTGAGCTATAAGCTCATCGGCAGCTTTTGCTTCAGCCATGGTTTGCTCATGATTCAATGTTATATAACCATTGATCGCTGCATTATTTTGTTCGATAGAATGTAGATATTCTTGCGCCAACTCGCTTGCGGATATGTGCTTTGATTGCAATAATTCGCTGCATTGTTTTAAAGTGTAATTCTTTAGCATAGTTTTATTTAATTTTTGATGTCCAGAAAGCTGGTTATCGGTTAACCTTTACTTATATAATATGAAAAAGTGATTGGTTAGAATATTATTCGATAACTTTAGGAACCAGATAAAGATCTTTATTAACCAAAGGAGCACAAGCTTGAATGGCTGAATGCTGATCAGTTTCGGTTACGGAATCTGTACGCATACGCAGCGCTAGTTCATGTGGGTGTGCCATAGGCTCTACCCCATCTGTATTGACGCTTTGCATTTTTTCTACCAGTTCAAAGATATGGTTTAGTTCCGAAAGCATATTGTTTCGTTCAGTCTCTGTCAGAGTTAAGCGAGACAGTCGCGCAAGCTTATCAACATCACCTAAAGTTAAAGCCATCAAAAATCCTTAAAATTAATTTAGCAAAACGGGCAAACTGCGGTATCATTGCGCGTTCTGATTTGGTTAATATATTAGCACCGAATTATAACCGAATTCCCTATTTTTTGGCGGATTGATTTATTTATAGTCAATACGCATAACCGTTTTTTATCGAATGTAATTCAAAAGCTCATTAGGACAGGCTCATGTTTCGCTTTTTTACTCAATATTTCTCAAATGATTTAGCTATCGATTTGGGAACAGCTAATACTTTAATTTTTATAAAGAATAAAGGCATTGTTTTGAACGAGCCTTCTGTGGTTGCGGTGCAAAATGATACAGTCAATGCCAAAAATGGCATGCTGGCTGTAGGAACGGCAGCAAAGAAAATGTTGGGTAGAACACCCGGCAGCATTCAGGCCATTCGTCCCATGAAAGATGGTGTGATTGCCGATTTCAACGTTACCGAAAAAATGTTGAAACAGTTTATTAAAAAAGTCAATAACAGCCGTTTTACAGCGCCACGCATTGTTATTTGTGTTCCTTGTGGCTCTACACAGGTAGAACGAAAAGCCATTAGAGATTCTGCTCTGGCTGCAGGCGCTTCGATTGTTAATTTGATTGAAGAGCCAATGGCTGCTGCGATTGGTGCTGGTTTGCCTATTGAGGAGCCAACTGGTTCTATGGTTGTGGACATTGGTGGTGGAACCACTGAGGTGGGCGTGATTTCGCTGTCTGGTGTTGTTTATTCGCACTCTATCCGTGTTGGTGGTGATGCTTTTGATGAAGCGATCATTAATTATGTACGTCGTAATTATGGCATGCTTATTGGTGAGTCAACCTCGGAAGAAATTAAAAAGAATATTGGTTCTGCATTTCCTGGCATGGAAGTGAAAGAAATTGAAGTTAAAGGTCGCAATCTGGCCGAAGGGATACCACGTGCTTTCACCATTAGTTCTAATGAGGTGTTAGAAGCATTGACTGAACCATTAAATCAGATTGTACAAGCAGTGAAAAATGCTTTGGAGCAAACTCCTCCAGAACTGGGTGCTGATATTGCTGATCGTGGATTGGTGCTGACTGGTGGTGGCGCATTACTAAAAGGACTTGATCGCCTGCTTTCAGAAGAAACAGGCCTGCCAGTGATGATTGCAGAGGATCCTCTGACTTGTGTAGCTCGTGGTTCAGGCTATGCACTTGATATGATCGGAAAAATGAATTCTGTATTTGTATCAAATCCATAATTTCCATTTGTTCATGTAAGATCATCCACGATGGCTGAGCCTTCCTTAAATTTCGTCAACAGTGGCCTTCGCAATACCAGCAAGCTTATCGTCTTGTCTTTAGTAGCGGTGGCTTTACTGTTATTGGACAATCGTTACAGTGTCGTCAAGGTGACACGTAATTATTTAGCGACAGCCATGTATCCTTTGCAATGGCTTGCCCAGCAACCGATTAATGCTGTATCCAAATGTTTAACTTATTTGGAAAGCCAGCAACATCTTAGTTTGGATAATAAACAGCTAAAAGAGCAAAATGCGCAATTAAAGCTACGTATTCACTTACAAGAAGTGCAATTGCAGTCTGTTGCTAAGTTGGATCAGTTAACCAGTTTACAAAAAGCCGCGTTGCCTCATGCCCAAGTGGCGCAAATTGTATCCAGCATTTCTAATCCCTTAGCTGATCGTTTTATTATTGATAAAGGTAGTCATGACCATGTTATGGAAGGCGATCCAGTTAGCGATGAGAATGGACTTATTGGTCAAATAACGGCGGTTCAGCCTTTTAGTGCAGAGGTAACGCTGATCACTAATGGTAATTCTGTGATACCGGCCATGGTAATGCGTACTGGTGTGCGCACCTTGGTGTACGGACGATCTGGTAGTCTGGATTTGCGTTTTTTTCCGGCTAACGCTAGTTTGCAGCCCAATGATTTGCTCGTGACTTCAGGCATGGATAGTATTTACCCAGCAGGTATACCCATAGCCACGGTCAAACAAGCTCAAAGTGGCAATGGTTCACCTTATTATCGTGCTCATGTGGAGCCAGTTGCTCATTTGCGTAACAGTAATTTTGTTTTGGTTATTCCGCAGAAAAAAGCGCTTAATCATGCCGTAACCGAATCATCTATAACCAATAATTCACTTAATCGCCATGACTGAATTAGACAGCCTGCATCGCCGTACTAAGAAACGGTTTATTATTTTGAGTCTGGTGATTGCTGTATTGCTAGATATCATTCCTTTTCCACAATCTGTAGCTGGATGTTTTCCAGATTTTGTCGCCATCATGGCGATTTACTGGAGCTTATTCCGCCCGCAATATGTTGGAATTGGAGTGGCTTTTATTTTGGGTTTAATCGTTGATGTTGGTACAGGCTCGCCTTTTGGGCAGCATGCACTTGCCTTAATGGCCGCAGTTTATGTGATTGACAGAAACCGGTTACAAATTCTTGGCTATTCATATGGTTACCAATCATTAATGATTTTTGTCAGCCTATTATTGATGACGCTGATATTAATCGTGGTACATTTCTTTGCTAGCCATCAATTTGCTGGTTGGAGTTTATTTATTGCGCCTGTTATCAGTGCCTTATTGTGGCCTTTGATATCTAAACTGATGCTCTACCTAGCCTATTCAAGACGTTTATGAAAGCATTGCATTTCCGTACCAAAAAAAAACGAGTACCCAAACCTGCACATAATGGCGATTTGTGGCTTAGGATTGTTGTCGCTTTCTTTTTGATTATTATCTGTTTTAGTATTCTGATAGCACGTTTTATTTACTTGCAGGTCATTAAGCATGATGAATATGTGATGGCCGCTACCAATAATCGTATCTCGCAGATACCTACACCACCCATACGTGGGGAAATCGTTGATGTTAATGGTGTGGTTTTAGCCCATAATTACCCAGCTTATTCATTAGAAGTTATTCCTAATGAAGTTCCTGGTAAATTAGATGACACGATTGAAGCCCTAAAAGCTTATGTAGACATCACTGCAGGAGATTTAAAGCGATTCAAAAAATTTCGGGCAGATTATCGTTCTTATGAAAAAGTACCTTTAAAACTCAAACTGACTATGGAAGAAGCCAGTAGGTTAAGCGCTGTACTGTACCGATTCCCAGGTGTTGAAATCAATGCTCGTACTTTTCGCGATTATCCTTATGGCGAATTATTGGCTCATATCGTTGGTTATATTGGTCGTATTAGTGACAAAGATATGGCTGCACTTGATAAGGAAAATTTAACTTCTCTATATCGAGGCAGTACGCATATTGGAAAAATGGGGCTGGAAGACTATTATGAGCGTCAGTTACACGGCATTCCCGGCTATCGAGAAGTTGAAAAGGATGCCCAAGGTCACATTGTGCGAACAATTAAAACAGTTGCTCCTGTGGCTGGACAAACATTACGTTTGGGACTTGATATCCGGGTCCAACAAGAAGCTGACCGCCTAATGGGAGACAAACGCGGTGCTTTAGTGGCCATAAATCCGCAAACTGGTGCCATCCTTGCCATGGTATCTAAGCCCAGTTACAACCCCAATTTGTTCATTGATGGCATCGACACTGAAACATGGAAAGGTCTTAATGAGGATTGGCGACATCCGTTACTCAATCGAGCTACTCAAGGAATGTATCCTCCAGGGTCAACATTCAAACCATTTATGGCCATGGCTGCTTTGGAAAGTGGTAAGTTAACTCAAAGTAGCATCTTACCTGCACCAGGCGCATGGAGTATTCCGGGATCGACTCATTTGTTTCGGGATGCCGCGCGAGGTGGACATGGCTCGGCGGATTTAAGTAAAGCTATACAGGTTTCTTCTGATACGTTCTTTTATCGTCTGGGTTATGAGATGGGTGTCGATCGCATGTCTCCGTATCTGGCTGAGTTTAATCTTGGTCGACAGACCGGTATCGATTTAAATCATGAATATGCTGGTGTTTTACCTACGCGGGAATGGAAAGCCAAGCGTTTTGCAAAATCTAAACCATCCGCCAGAGAATGGCAGCCGGCTGATAGTGTGAGTATGGCTATTGGTCAAGGTTATAATGCTTATACGCCATTACAAATAGCTTTTGCGACAGCTATTTTGGCCAATGATGGCGTAGTATACCGCCCTCATCTGGTGCAAGAGTTATTAGATCATAATACTCAGCAAAAAATCCTCATCGATCCTCAGCCGGTTAGAAAAGTACCGTTTAAATACAGCAATTTTGAATATGTCAAACAAGCGATGCAAAAAGTGTTGAAACCAGGTGGTACTGCTTCTTCTATCGGTTCAGGATTGGCTTATACCATGGGTGGTAAAACTGGTACGGCTCAAGTAGTGCAAATTAAACAAGGTGCTCGTTACAATGCAGCAGCACTGCGGTTGCAGTTGCGAGATCATGCTTGGTTTATTGCCTTTGCACCAGTTGAAAAGCCCCAAATTGCTGTTGCGGTGATCCTCGAAAACAATGGCTGGGGGGCAACGGCTGCGCCGTTGGCGCGAAAATTGGCCGATTTTTATCTTTTAAAACTGAAAAATTTACCTCAAGCATCAGAACCACATCAGTCTTCTGATCAACTTTCTAATGATTTAAGTAATAACGCAACGATGGATGCACAGCAATTCAATGGGCACAATCAGGCTACCATACCGCCCCTCTTGCGCGCTTATCGTCCTCAACCCGATATGCAGGAAACGCAATGAGAATGGAACATAACTGGTTTAAGCGTCTTTGGCACAATCTTTGGGCGCCGATGGATGTATGGATATTTTATGCCATGCTGATTATTTATGTAATGAGTCTGTTTTTGCTGTACTCTGCTGATGGTCAGGATTTTGGTCAGTTAGAAAATAAGACTTTACATACCATTCTAAGTTTTATTTTATTGTGGCTAATTGCTCGTACACCACCACAAATTTTAAGTAATTTTGCTTTGCCAGGTTATGTGTTGGGTGTGTTACTACTGATTGGTGTACACTTTGTGGGTATTACGGTTAATGGTTCGACCCGTTGGCTGAATATTGGTATTGCTCGTATTCAGCCTTCTGAAATTATGAAAATTGCCGTTCCAATGCTAATTGCATGGTTTTTTCAAAAAAATGAGACCAATATTCGCTGGTATCACTATATTATCGCATTTATTCTGATACTTATTCCAGTTGCATTGATTTTAAAACAGCCTGATTTGGGTACGGCGACCATGATCATGGCCTCTGGTCTGTTTGTCATTTTCTTTGCCGGTTTGCCGTGGAAAGTCATTATTACAGCAATTATCGGTTTTCTTGCTATGCTTCCCTTGATTTGGAACTATGGGATGCATGATTATCAGCGTATGCGGGTCATGACGCTACTGGATCCGACCAAAGATCGGCTGGGAGCAGGCTATCATATCCTTCAATCAATGACTGCGATTGGCTCAGGTGGCGTTTGGGGTAAAGGATGGTTGGAAGGTTCGCAGACGCATCTTGATTATATTCCAGAATCAACCACAGATTTTATTTTCGCCGTATTTGGTGAAGAATTTGGCTTAATCGGTAATATATTGCTGGTGTCGGTATACACGTTTATTTTGATGCGTGGGTTGTATATTACTTTTAAAGCCCCTACTCTTTATTGTCGCACATTGGCCGGAGCACTCACTCTAACGTTATTTTGCTATGCATTTGTCAATATGGGCATGGTGAGCGGGATTTTACCGGTTGTTGGCGTGCCCTTGCCTCTGGTCAGCTATGGTGGTACGGCCACGTTATCGGTCATGGTCATTTTGGCGATGTTGATGGGTATCGGAAATCAGCGTCGAAAATAAAGCTATAAATGCATTCGTTGGTTTATTTCTTTATCTTCATAACGGTTGTTGGTGAGAAAATATCTTTTCAATGGTCGAATAAAATAAAACATACACTGGAATAAAACTAAATTCAGTTATGTAACAATATATCCGTTTATAAAAAGTTGATTTGGCAGCTCAGGTGCCTGTTGTGAGCGAGATTTCATGTATTATTTTACTGCCCTGCTCGTTTATCTTTGTTATATAACAGACATTTTTTAATGTTTCCAAGGATTACGCGGATTTGGCCGTTTAAGTTTTTCTAGCAAAAAAAATCGAAACAAAGCTGTTTCGATTTTTTTGGTATGAATTGATTTTGCATCTATTTTGGGCGGTGCGTCAAAACTTCGTCAATCAACCCATAAGCTTTAGCTTCATCTGCTGACATAAAATTATCCCGATCGGTGTCTTTTTCGATCTGAGCTAATTTTTGACCAGTATGATTGGCAAGATGTTCGTTCAGTTGTTTTTTCAGTTTCAACAATTCACGTGCATGTATTTCGATATCGGATGCTTGACCGCCCAAACCACCGCTAATTAACGGTTGATGGATCATAACCCGACTGTTAGGCAAGGCAAAACGTTTGCCTTTTGTTCCAGCTGAAAGTAGAAAAGCGCCCATACTTGCTGCTTGTCCCAAGCATAGTGTAGCTACGTCGGGTTTAATGAAATTCATGGTATCAAATATGGACATACCGGCAGTCACTGAACCACCTGGTGAGTTGATATACAGAGATATATCTTTATCTGGATTTTCACTTTCAAGAAACAAAAGTTGTGCCACAACTAAATTGGCCGTTTCATCTGTTACCGGTCCAACCATAAAAACAATGCGTTCTTTGAGCAAACGAGAATAAATATCATATGCCCGCTCACCACGACCGCTTTGTTCCACCACCATGGGTACCAGACCCAGATTTTCTATATTTGACATGGATAATCCTTAATCAAAATAAAAAGCACCTAAGCAGCTAGCGTACTTTGGTGCTTTTATGTTAGCTGGAATGCCTGTAAAGCTTAAGCTTGCACTTGCTGACCCATTACTTCATCAAAAGACATGGTTTTGTCAGTTACTTTGGCTTTGCTTAAAATATAATCAACTACGTTTTGCTCAATCGCCAGAGAAGTTGGACCTTGCAGGTTTTTTCTATCGCTAAAATACCAATCAATCACTTCTTGTGGATCTTCATAGCTATCAGCAAATTCAGTCACGATTTTTTTGATTTGTTCTTCAGTTGGTTCTAGTTTTTGCTCACGAACCAGTTCACCCATGGCCAGGCTGATGCTAACACGACGTTTAGCCTGATCATTGAACATTTCCAGCGGCAGATTTAGATCTTTATTATCCATTCCCTGAGCGGCAAAATTTTCTTTCATGCGCTCAGCCAGATTTTTAGATTCTTCTGCTACGATCGTGCTGGGTACTTCGATGGGCGTTGCAGCCAATAGTGCATTAATTGCGCTTTCTTTAGTCATTTCATTGACGCGACGATTCACTTCGCGTTCAACATTTTTTTTGATTTCAGCACGCATTTTGCTGACATCTCCGTCAGCTATGCCTAAAGATTTGGCAAATTCTTCGTTGACTTCTGGTAATACTGCTTCAGATACATTCTTCAGCGTAATGGTGAAAACAGCTGTTTTGCCAGCAACATCTTTGCTTTGATAATCCTCTGGGAAGGTCACAGAAACTTCTTTAATGTCATTTTCTTTCATGCCCAATACGCCCGCTTCGAAGTCAGGAAGCATTTGTTCTTTACCCAGCATGAATGCATAATTATCAGCAGTACCACCTGCAAAAGCTTCACCATCAATTTTGCCCGCAAAATCAATGATTACACGGTCATTATTTTGTGCGGCACGTTCAACATGGTTGAAGCGAGTACGCTGTTGACGCAAAATTTCAACAGTTTTATCAATCTCAGCTTCACCAATTTCTGTGCTGACTTTGGTTACTTCCTGAGCGGCTAAGTCACCGATTTTAATTTCTGGATATTCTTCGAATACCACAGCAATTTTGTAAACTTTGTCATCGTCCTGTTCAGCTTCTTCCAATGCTGACAGGCTTTTCAGTCCAGCCACTTTTAGCTTTTCAGCTACGATAAGTTCCTCAAATGCCTTATTGGTCATTTCGTTTAAAACTTCATCACGAATGCCGTAGCCATACATGGCATCAATCATTTTTAACGGCGCTTTACCTGGGCGAAAGCCATCCACGCGGGCGCGCTTCTGTGCTACTTTCATCCGCGCATTGACTTTTGCTTTAATATCATCCCAATTCAGAGACAGTATAACTTTACGCTCCAAATTATCTAGTTTTTCTACCGTTACGCTCATCGTAAACCCTTAATAAGATGTTTAATTGATTCTATTTTGCCCATCGTGGATGTTTTGTTGGTGTATGATAAATACGGCTACTGATACAGATAGACAAAAATTAAATGGTAATTTTACCATAAGCTCTAATAAAAACCTATGTGATGCATCATTTCTTAAGCTAATTATGTTTAATTTTTGTGATTATCTATTTTCATGATGCGCTGAATTTCATGCCAATAGCCATCTTCACGACGTTCTAACACAGCCAAAATGCCCTGATTGATGCTTTTAGCTTGCTGTAAGCTGAGGCTATCTCGCTCATCGATTTTAGCTGGAGCTAATAGAGATAAACGGTGATGTAGCCAAAAACGACTATCAGGATGAATATTTAATGTAGCAGGTATTTGTGCCCAGTCATCTAGCCAGTAACCTTGCCAGCTTAAACGGTTAATCGGTGCTAGTAGCGCAGGCTGGTTTTCTTTTAGAAATAACATGCCGCGCACTATTGAAGCTCGCTGCAGGTGATGTATATCTATACCGAGTTGTTGCAATTGGGAAATGGCTGCTGGATGGTTGGATAAAGCCAGTTGCTGTTCTAATTTCACCACTTTGTTGATTAATTTGTCTTGTGGATTTAAACCGACAAATGCATTCACATCGGCTTGAGCCGCGCCAAAATATTTACAGGTGAGCTCGATATGATAAGGAACATGATTGATCTTAATCAGGAAGTCAATCGATCCAACGGTTTGTTTATTATTGGTAATAGTTAGATTGTTTTGTATAAATTGAATATGCGCCGCTGTTTGGAACCAAAAACTAAGCAATTGTTCTGCATACAAACCGAGCCGATGCTGTTTAAACGGATGGTTATGTAAAAAATCTAATAGCGGTTGAGGATGATCGTCTAAGTCGAGCAATTGCCTAAACCCATGGTTGCCTAAGAGAATGGCTACAGGAAGTTCCGCCGATGAATGCCATGGCACAGGTGCTGTTAATAAAACTGCTAAATCTCTTACTACTGGATTTTTCAGTCGCCACCATAAGGCGTCGAGAGCATAGTTCATAACAGTTGTCTTTCCTTGTGGCTACAGATTGGCGCGTTAATTCTGGCTTTTTTGTAATTGGTGACTGATAGTATTATAAAAACCACGTAGAATATCGATATCCTCTGTTGTTAGGTTGGCACGATCAAACATGGCTGCCATGCGTCGCATCAATCTGTCTTCAGTGCGACGGTGAAAAAATCCCGCTTGGTCCATGAGCTGGCGCAAATGTGCAACCATACTACTAACCTGCTGATGGGTGGCAAGGTTAGGAATTTGTTGTAAATGCGCCATGCTGATATCAACTTGACTAAATAGCTCATAACAGATGACCTGCACAGCTTGAGCCAAATTGAGTGAAAAATAATGAGGATTACCATTAATGGTCATGAGCCGATTGCATTGCTGCACTTCTTCTATACTCAATCCAAATGTTTCATTACCGAACACCAATGCTACTTTTTGCTCTGCCTGTGCTGACTGCAGTAAAGAAGGCGTGAGTTCACGTGGGGTATGCATCGGTGCGGTTAGTTCACGCCGTCGACTGGTTAAGGCGCAGGATAAGGTGGTGTCGGTTAAAGCATCTGCCAGATTCGAAACTATTCTCGCTTGATCTAATACATCTCGTGCGCCTGATGCGAGAATGTAGCTTTCTTCCGGTAAAATAAAACTTTCCGGCTGCTGCACATTAAATTGGGGTGGTTCTGGGGTCATCGGGGTCTGCATCAAGTTTGGCGCAACTAAAACTAAGTGAGTTAATCCCATGGTTTTCATGGCGCGTGCTGCAGAGCCAATATTGGCTGGATGGCTTGTTTTAGAAAGAACGATGGAGATGTTATTGAGATATTCAGGTAGTTCAGGTTTTTTCATAGAGTATCTGGCTAGCTTTGATAGACGAATAAAACCGTCCATGTGCACATAAATAGGCCTATTGTAGCAAATCATGAGTGCAGCTGCTGTAATCGTTTTAGATCAATGAGATTGAGGTATTCGAGGTTCAATTTTAAAATTTGGTTAGACATTTAGCCAAACTCTAAATTTAAGGGCTATGAGAAAAGCTCCGTTATAGTCTGATTAGAATCCATGGAATTATTTGAAGGCATACATTATTTTATTTTTGTGTTTGTATAGACCATAAAATAAATATGGTTTAAAAAATGCGCTAAAAATGTCTATTTTGGCTGTTTAAGCTTAAAAGGAAAGCCTGAGAAAATTATAGTGTTAACAACGAAAAAAATTAAAGCCAACCAAACGTGGCTTTTATATCAAAGGTTATAGGCTCAATCAATAAGCATAATTTTGCAAATGTAAATGTAAAAAGCTGTTGCCCATCAGAACATTTTAAAGAGATATGCTGAACATTTTGCACTTATTGATTATGGTTGAGGTGTCGTAGAAGTACCAATAAATCTTTATTTTTCTCTTCCGTAATGGGATAAAGCACGACGAAGTAACTGTTGTCATTAATGATTTTAATTTGATTTATAGCTAGATTAGCTAGTGGCTCAGATGAAAAATGATGGCTTTCATTAGTCAATAAATCAGTGATGGTGCCGGGCGTTTTCTGATAATAGGCTTCTAGTAAGATACCGTTTCGGATGGTTAGCCACCCATTCCCGCTTTCAGTGGTGAAGGAAGTAATGGATGTATCGTTAGTGATATGTTGAGGTTTATCGGTAAAAAATATTTGTTTGCCAATGTCAATCAATAGTTTGGCGTCAATATTTCCTTCTGATGAGATAGTAATGATGTAGAAAGCACTCTTGGCATAATGATAATCCAAAAGATAGGAATCGTTGACTAAAGATAACTTTAATACTTGTGAAGGATAATATTTATCCATATCTATTGATCTGGAATGAATAATTTTACTTAATTCATTGATCTGGCGATGTAGCCATTGGCGTTTATCTTTGCCCAATAAATGGATTTCGTTGCTTTCTTGATCAATATAAATTCTATTATCTCTAGGCTTGGAAATTTTATTGATACGTTCTTTTTTGATTTGGGTTTGGTGGTATTCTATAGATTTGATTTGATCAGGTTTTGAGTCTGACCACAGGTCTACATCAAAAAAAATAGAATATTGCTTGGTGCAACCAATAAAATCACCTAAAAATGGTTTAGCTGGTTTAGGTAAAGTAATATTGTTGCGATCGAATAAAGGTATCTGAACACACCGTTCTTTTCTAGGATGGTATACCAGTAAATCCACAAAGTATTGACCATTAGGTGATGTAAAAAAGTTAGGCATAATGCCATCTGTTTCGGGATGATAATCGATATTACTTTGTGCAAAATCGATTAGCAGGTAAGCCACATCATAAGTTTCGTTTTCTTTGTAAATGTTACAGGAAATAAGGGGTTTATCTCCATAGGCAATGGCATCTTTACCATTGATGCCATAGCGTGATTTTAAGGTGAGTTTTTCCCCTAAAGGTGTTGAGGTTATTTGAAAAGCTAAATTTTTATTTTGTAATAAAGTCTGCATATTGGTAAGTTGTTGTAATGATATGATTTACGCATTATATAATATTAACATTAACAATACCAAAAATTTAGGCTGATTTCGCATGCAAATATTTAAATTTTAATGTTATGTAGATGAGCATTTTGATTAATCAATGACTAGTAATTGAGTTTTGATTTCACAATTTGTCCTGTTTGCCTCATCAGCACAATCAGATGAGTCTTGATTGTTTATTTTGCCTTGATATGACAGTTGAACTGATGTGATAAAAAGTTGATCTGTTCATTTGTTTTAATACTTTATTTGGGTATGTTGATATTAGGATGATTACCTATTCTCACTAGAAGATAATTAGGTTTGGTTAGGATTTTATCGGTTTTGCAATAGATGAAAGGATAAAAGTTGCATTATGAGTAACATGCTTGTTGGAATTGCAGATTGTATTTGATGTTTCAAAGCAATTATTTGAGTAACAGCAAGATATTTTTTCATTCAACTTTCTGGATATAACTTTAAAATGATGTTTTTTTACCCCATAAGTGCTCATGTAGGTATTGGCTTGGACCTTAAAAGTGTGTTCAGGTGCTATAAAAAATGATCTTAATTTATTCTTTGAGATTTTGACGCTTAAAGTAAATTTTTATTTACTGTTATGGCCAATAAAGTGAATGCTCAATCAAGCTTGAATTTTTAGCGTATAATTAGCTTATTTTGGCGACCCATCTCATTTCGCCTAGTGTTCTTTAAAACTAATTTATTATTTCCACATACCAAGGCTTTTATTGCCCTATCACGAGAATCAGTATGAACCCATTTTTAACTACAGCCTGGAAAGCCGCCCGTAAAGCCGGTCAAATGATGCATCGAGCCAGCAGCAATTTAAATAATATTAAGGTTGATAATAAAGCTGCGAATGATTTTGTTTCGGAGGTAGATCGTGAAGCTGAAAATATTATTATTAATACGATTCAAGAAGTCTACCCTCATCATTCGATTTTGAGTGAAGAAAGTGGTTTTCTCGGAGAGAAACAAGCTGAATATCAATGGATCATTGATCCTTTGGATGGCACGACTAATTATCTTCATGGCCATAAGCAATATGCTATTTCCATGGCCTTAATGCATAAGGGTGTGCTATCTGAAGCATTGGTCTATGCTCCAGAACAAAATGATCTTTATGTGGCCAGTCGTGGTCAGGGGGCGTTATTAAATGATAAACGGATACGGGTTAGTAACCGCATTGAAATGTTACGCAGTCTGATTGCTACAGGTTTTCCAGTAGTCGATCAATCGATTATGGATACTTATTTGGCTATTTTAAAAGATGTGCTGGCGAAAACAGCGGGTGCCAGACGCGAAGGATCGGCGGCATTAGATCTTTGTAATGTGGCTTGTGGACGCGTGGATGGATTTTTTGAATTTAATTTAAAGTCCTGGGACATTGCTGCAGGTGCATTAATTGTTCAAGAAGCTGGCGGTATCGTTACGGATATGCAAGGTGAGCAAACATGGCTCAATACCGGAAATATTGTGGCCGCTAATCCTAAAATTTTGGCGCAATTATTGGCAATACTGGCTCAGCATTTATCTGCTTAGATTGTAATCGCTACTAGGATTGTCATTATTGAATTAAGGCAAATGTGCTTAAGCAGTCAATTTGTTGTGCTATTTAGCCATGAAGTTCATTGACATCCAAAGCCTGTATTTTAGCTAATGATGATATAAAACAGCAGTTGCGGTGGTAACTGCTGTTTTTTTATGAATCAAGTAGTGAAGAAATTACCTATTTCAGTAGTCAATGCGCAAATTGATATTTGATTTTGGATCAATGATGTTATGCGGTTGCGATGTTAGTCTACTTTTTCATTGACGATATTTCTCAATCTTTTTTTTCTGCTATTTAATTTTGCGGTATTTTGTCTACACAATATTTGGTTTTTAACACTCATTTTAATTTAAATATTGAATAATTTTTTATTGTTTATTTGTATTTAATTAAATAATGCTTCATATAATCGTGACGTGATTTATTTTTCCTGTGGCTTTTTTAAGTTTATGCTTTTTATTATCCGAAAATGCTTTTTTTTTAGTTATTCTGTTTGCCGTTGAAGTATTCATTAAGAATGGGAGAAAATTTTTGTTCTATTTGATTGTGCAGTAGAATGTACTGTTAGCTTTTTTTCACAATCTCTGTTGAAAGTATTACTTGGATCTACGTTAAAATATGAGTAGATTTGGTGATGGAATTAATTTTTAAACCAATTTTATTCACTTGTTATAACAAATAATAACGGTGTATAGTTTTGAATAAAACGGTATGATTTGTTTGGAATATTCCGTTCTAATTTTTCTTATTCATATCGTTAATGTCTCTAGTAAATTCTGATTAAGTGTATGATTATTTATGATTTCCTTGCTGCACTCTGGTAAGTTTTGGCTAAAATTTTTGGTTTTTGGTTTTGCTACACTTATCTTGCTTCTAGCAATTGATGTGGCTGTATTACATTATTTATTTAATGCCGAAAAGATTCAAAAACATGTCGATGCTTTGGTTGAAAAAAATGGTCAGCAAGTAGTATTTGATCACAAAATCAGACGCTCTTTATTCCCTCGCCCAACTGTAACGATTCAGCATCTGCGCGTAAATGATGCTGTTAATCACCTTACTGTGGCTGAGGCTGATACGGTAAAAATAGGTTTGAGTTGGCAAAGCTTATTGGGTAAGCCAGTAATCGAAAAATTACAAATATCTGATGCTCAATTCCATTTTTTCCGTACGCCACAGGGAAAATGGAATCTGGATTACTTATGGCATCGCGCTGATTCAGCCGAATCGTTTGCTGTTAACCGCTTGATTGTGGAAAACAGTGAAGTGACTGTACGTGATGTAGAGATTAATCAGAGAATTCAGAAACTCAATTTGTTGTTCAAAAAGCTGGATAATAACAGCAGCCTTTTACAGACGATGGGGTTGCTCAGCGGTGATGGCATGCATAGCTTCAATTATCAGATTGAAGGGTTATATCGACCAAATGCAGATATGCAATGGCAAGATGTGAAGTTGAACATTGCTACTAATTTGCATTCGTTGGGAGAAAGCACCAGTCAATGGAATTTTGATGCTCGAGTGTTGTCTGACCAGCAACTACTGCAAACAGGTCATGTTCAATGGCAGTGGCAAAGTCAGCGTAATCAATTTCATGTTTCGGGTACAGGACAAAATTGGCAGATTAGCTGGGGAAGCTTATTTTTGCCACAAATTAACGGTGTAGCTACAGCTCAAATAGATGACAATAATATTAATGCTACCGTTACGGCCAACAATACTAGTTGGTCAAAAAATCGCTGGTCAATAGGACAATTTCAGATAGATAGTGGCTGGCAAAATAAGCTGCATCAAACTGCATTAAATATGAGTGGTCAGCTTTCGTGGCCAGATTCTCAGCATTGGATGATTGATAATCTGGTGGTGAATAGTCATCAGGATACGGTGAATCATTTACCTAATTCCCGTTTCATGAGTGATTTAAATGGCACGATCAATGGCGATATGGCTGGCAACGGTAAGTTGAGTTTAGATGGCCAGTTTGACAATCAATCATTAAATGTTGATTTGAATTATGCGCAGCAGGCTGAGACGGCTAAATTAAGTGGAGTCATTAATCTGGCGCAGCTTAATTTACGCCCTTATTTGGAAAGTCAGATCGCTTTAATGCCTGAAAACTGGCAACAATTGTGGCAGAAGTGGTTAACAGGACGACGGGTTGAGCTAGAGTTTAATACAAATGCATTAATGACATCTACTGTGCAATTGAATCAACTTCAAGCAAGCATTACCGCTGATGCGACTAGTGTGTCAGTCAATCCGCTTAAGATTCAATTGTATGGTGGAAATTCGACCGGCATGCTGCAAATTTTTAATAATACCCCATTATCTTGGAAGACGAAGCAACAGGCAGCAGGAATACAAATCAAGCTATTTTTGCAGGATTTGTTTGGATTCAGTAATTTGGATGGACAAGGAGAAGTTGATTTAGATCTACATAGTGAGGGGCAAACGTTTAAGCAATCGCTGAAAAACATCAGTGGTCAGGCTAAAATTTTGATGCGTAAAGGGATGTGGAGCGGTATTGATATCAATAATATTTTGCAGCACAGTGATAATCAGACTACGGTTTCATTTAATGAGACTAATCATACGCCGTTTCGTTTGGTTATTTTAGATTTGCCCATCAATAATTCATTAACCCAAAATAGTCATTTGCAATTACATGCAGATAACTTTGATATTAAGGGCAATGGAATGATCAAATGGTTGCAACAGCAGATGGATTACAATGTATTGGTGGCAACGCGTAGTGGAAATAAACAGAATTATTTACCTTTACGAATCAATGGCACTTTTACTAAACCTAGTTTTACCATTGACTATCAGCGACTAACAGCGGGTTTGCATACGCCCAAGCAAAAACAGGATAGTTTGCGGCAAACGTTGCAGCAGCAATGGCAATGGCTAAATCAAGGTGCTCATACCAGTTCTGAAACCAACCATTCAGAGAAAAAACCATGAGTATTTATCTGTTTGAGCAATGGCCGTCAGTAGATCAACTGGCATTGCGGCTAGGCGATGATAATCAAGCAGAGATGGTTATTGTGGCCGATGACTGGCCTACCGATCAGCGAGCCTGCACACCGGCGGGAGAAAAAATACTGCTGCAATGGCAGCAAGCCAAAAGCTACTGGCAGCAGCAACCCGTTTTTTCTTACCCGATAAATCAGGGAAAAATGCTACTTATTCAGCCAGAATATTATCCTCAATGGCGTTTGCATAATGTGGGTGTGGATCAGCCAATCAGTAGCTCTTGTTTAGATGTTAAACCGTGGTTGATGCAACCGGATCCCTTTGCAGTGAGTTCGGTTGTTGTTATAGGTGCGGGTATTGCTGGTGCTGCGACCGCATTTGCTTTAGCGCAAAGAAATATAGCGGTGACTGTAGTTGAGCAGGCTGAAATAGCCAATGCTGGTTCGGGTAATCATCAAGGATTGCTATATGCTAAAATTTCTGCTCACTCTACGTTGCAAACTGAATTACTACTGGCAGGATACGGCTATAGTCTTGCTCTATTGGATCAGACAGCATCGCCTAAGTTGGATTGTGGTGTATTACATATAAATTTTAATGCCGCTGAAGAACGACGCAATCAACAAATTTCAGCTAAGTGGCCTGAAAGCCAATTATTTCAGTCAGTCTCCTCTGCGCAGGCTGCCGAAATTGCTGGTATAGAAATGAGCAAAGGCGGTTTATGGTGGCCACATGGTGTGACTGCTAATCCGCGTAGCGTAGTTGAAAAGCTGCTGTCGCACCCGTTTATTACGCTCATGACGCAAACTCAGGTAACACGGCTTCGTCATGATGGTCAATTCTGGCAAATACAGTGTCAGAAAAAAGGATCTCCTTGCGTGCTAACAGCCTCCCATATTGTTATCTGTGCTGGTGCTCAGAGTAATTTGCTGGACCCTATTGCAGGCTGGCCAATGCAGATGATCGGTGGACAAACTACTACTGCTACGCCTGGTGATTATGCTGGAAAATTGCGTTGTGCACTGAGTGGGAACAGTTATATTACTCCGGCGTGGCAAAATAAAATGTGTTTTGGTGCAACTTTCCATCCTCATTGCCATGACGCGGTATTGACGCAAGAAGATGAAAATATCAATTGGCAAGAATTATTTGAATTAGCACCAAAACTGGCACTCGATCTAGCTCCAAATGATGTTCCACAGGGACATGCCGCTGTACGCTGTGATACTTATGATCATTTACCCGTTGTTGGCGCCATCGGTAATGGTGGCTTGATGAAGCAGGTGTATGAGAAACTTAAATATGATAAGAATTTTCCGGTTAATACCGCTTGTCCATGGTTGCCAGGCGCATTTGTGAATACCGCTCATGGAAGTCGTGGACTGGCAACTGCACCTATTTGTGCCGAAGCTGTGGCGTCAGCTATTCTTGGTCTACCCTCGCCTTTCTCGGCGCGATTACAACAAGCTTTGCATCCTAATCGTTTATTGATTCGCACGCTAACCCATCATCGTCATTTTAACTAAGCTAGGTAGTCTAAGCATATTGTGCTCAGCTACGATTATATTGTATTATGAATGTAATGTTATATAGTAACATTAGCTTTGATTAAATCGAATAAAAGGTGCTGAATGTTTTCTTTATTACTCAGTGGTTTGGGTAAGCGTTTGGTCTGGACCAGTATGATTCTGGCTGTTTTGTGGCTGATGTATGCCTGGGCTATTGGTATTTTATGAGTATTCAATTAGATAATGTTACGGTCAGTTATCGCCATAGTCCGGCGATTCATCATATTGATGCGCAATTTAAGCATAATGAAATGTGGGCGATTATTGGTCCAAATGGTGCGGGTAAATCTACTCTACTCAAAGCAATAATGGGTTTGGTGAAAGCAGATAGTGGCAAAATTATTTGGCACAATTTACAGCGAGCTGATATCGCTTACTTACCGCAACAGTCTGAGATAGATCGTAGTCAGCCAATGACCGTTTTTGAGCTGGCCGCCATGGGCTTGTGGTATGAAATCGGTTTTTTTAAAGCGGTGAGCAAATCTATGCAGCAACGCGTTTATACCGTTCTTGATCAGGTTGGTATGCAGCATTTAGCTCATCGTCCGATTGCGCAACTGTCTAATGGTCAGTTTCAACGGGTTTTACTGGCGCGTATGTTGATCCAAAACGCACAAGTTTTACTACTGGACGAGCCGTTTAATGCTGTTGATGCGGCCACTACTTGTGCCCTTTTAGATATCATTAAAGATTATCAGCAACGACAGCAGTGCACGGTCATTACGGTGTTGCATGATTATGAACAGGTACAAACTTATTTTCCTTATGCTTTATTGTTAGCCAGAAAAATTATCGCAATAGGTGCCACTTCTGCGGTAATGACCCCTGCTCATTTGCAACAAGCCATGTGTACCATGCGGCAACGGGAACAGAATCAGTGGTGTAAGAGGTAATGTGCATGCAAATACTAGCGTTAATGATTGATCCGTTTATTGACTATGATTTCATGCGTTACGCGTTAACATCCATTGTTTTTTTGGCTGCGGGCACTGCACCGGTAGGTGTGTTTCTGATGATGCGCAGGATGAGTCTGGTTGGTGATGCGTTGGGACATGCAATTTTACCGGGTGCTGCTATTGGCTATATGCTAGCTGGATTAAGTCTACCAGCCATGAGTCTAGGTGGTTTTATAGCCGGTTTGATAATGGCTTTATTAGCTGGTATGGCCAGCCGATTTGCCAGTGTTAAGGAAGATGCAAGTTTTGCGGCTTTTTTCCTTACTTGCCTGGCGCTCGGCGTAGTATTGGTAAGTAAGGGTGGTAACAGTGTTGATTTGCTCAATCTTTTATTCGGCTCCATTTTAGCTGTTGACCAGCCAGCTTTAACTTTAGTTGCCGTTGTATCTAGTCTTACCATGGTGGTTTTAGCCGTGATTTATCGTCCTTTGATGTTAGAAAGTATTGATCCATTATTCCTGCGGTCGGTGAAGGGTAAAGGAGCAATGTGGCATATTATTTTTCTTATTCTGGTGGTGTTAAATCTGGTGGCTGGTTTTCAGGCACTGGGAACGCTGATGTCTGTAGGGTTAATGATGTTGCCAGCGATTAGTGCACGTCTATGGGTAAGGTCTATGGGCTGTATCATGATTCTGGCCTCTGTGATAGCTGCATGTTGTGGTTTTTTCGGCTTATTATTGTCTTATTATGTTGATCTGCCTTCTGGTCCAGCTATTATTTTATGTTGTGGGATAGTTTATCTGTTGTCACTGTTTGTGGGGACGGATAGTGGTGTTTTGTGGCAGTTTTATCGGCGGCGTCGCCATCATGAAGTTTAATTTTGATCTTGAATTGTGCGGATAATTAATATGAAACGTGTTTTAACTCTAATATTTTTAGGTTTATTTGGTCTGATTGCGCCGTTGGTGCAGGCAGCTGCGATACCTGTAGTGGCAAGTTTTAGTATTCTTGGCGATGTGGCCAAACAAATAGGTGGTGATCGAATTCAGGTTTATACTTTAATCGGGGCTGATCAAGATGCTCATGTGTATCAGTTGGTTGCAAAAGATCTGCGTCAGATGCGTGCTGCTAAATTGATTCTTCTTAATGGTTATGGTCTCGAATCCACGGCGCTACAACGTGCGGCCAGTCAAAGTGGTGTACCATTAGCTTATGCGGTCCAAGGGATTAGCCCAAAAATGATGGCGGATGATGGTCATCACCACCATTCTTATGATCCACACGTTTGGAATGATCCCACTCAAATGCATATATATGCACGTAATATTGCCAATGCATTGATCAAGGTTGACCCTGCGGGAAAAGCCTATTATCAAAATAGACTTGGTAGTTATGAAAAACAGCTAAATGAATTACACATTTGGGCCACCAAAAAATTTGCAGCAATTCCCATTGCTAATCGAAAAGTTCTGACCGGACATGATGCTTTTGGCTATATGGCTAAGCAATACCAAATATCTTTTATAGCCCCACAAGGCGTTAGTACCAATGCTGAACCCTCTGCCCGTCAGGTTGCAACCATCATTAATCAAATACGTAGTCAAAATATAAAAGCTGTATTTGTGGAAAATATTAAAGATCCTAAAATGATCCAACGAATCAGTAAGGAAACAGGAGTGAAGATTTCTGGACAGCTCTATTCTGACGCGTTAAGCAAAGGGTCACCAGCCGCTACTTACATAGATATGTTCCGATATAATGTCAATGCGCTTACTGCAGCAATGAAATAATATTTGTCTAGAAAACACCCTAACTTAGAGAATTAAAATAAATCGAACTCAAGCATGTTGAGTAAGATAAATTAGTATTTACCCTTATTTAGATTTACAATGATTTAAGCAGTATTTTATTAATAATGAGGAAACGGTATGAGCATGGTTAATTATGCGAAATTAATAACAATTGCCGTTGCGACAACTTTAGCATTACCCGTCCTAGCTAAGGATATCTGGCCGACTTGTGCGGAGAAAGTTCAACAAATTGAAACCCAACTTGGATATGCTAAGGCAAATGGTAATGAAGAAAAAATGGCTCGTTTGCAACAGGAAAAAGTAGAAGTTATCAATCATTGTTCCAATAAAATTTTACGTCAGCAATATGTAGAAAAGGTCAATAAATACAGTGTTAAAGTTGATGAAACCCAACAAAAACTGATCAAAGCTCAGAATAAGGGGGATGCCAAGAAAGTCAATCAAGTTCAACTAAAGTTGGCTGAGCGAAAACGTGATTTGCAAGAAGCCAAAGATAAGCTCGCGCGTTTTGATCGCGTGAGTAAATAATGCACTAATAAAAATAATTAATTTATCTATATTGGTACAGTTTCAGCCATATTTGGGATTAATATAAGCAACTTAATTCGAACAAAGGAATAATTAATGAAGATTCTAGGTAAAACGATTTTTACTGCCCTATTTTCCTTGGCTATGAATTTAGCACAAGCAAGTGGATTAGATACTTTGCATAAATTCAATAGTGATACTGATGGTATTTCGGGACAATTTACTCAGACAGTCAAAAGTAAAAAGAGAACACAGGTAACGTCTGGTACATTTGCTATTCAACGTCCAGGTTTGTTTCGCTGGGAATATGTTAAACCTTATAAACAAACAATTGTTGGCGATGGAAAAACTGTTTGGTTATATGATCAGGATTTAGCTCAGGTAACTAAACGCCCTCAAAATCAGACTATTGGTGATTCGCCAGCAGCCATTCTTTCCAATAAATCTGCCCTTAATGCCAATTATTCTCTTGCAGATGATGGTCAAAAAGATGGTATCAATTACATACAAGCTAAGCCTAAACGCAGCAATACCGGCTATCAAAATATACGTATTGGCTTTCGTGGCGATAATCTGGCGAATATGCAACTTAAAGATAGTTTTGGTAATTTGACCACGATTACTTTTACGCAGATTAATACCCAACCCAAATTTGACCGTTCCATATTCAAATTTACGCCACCAAAAGGCGTGGATGTATTAACTCAGTAATCAATTTGATGCTCATAAAAAAGTTGCCTTGCTCATCGTTAAGGCAGCTTTTTTATTCTATCCATGGATAGAAAGTATCTGCTAAATTTTTTATGCATGAATGCTGATATTCATGAGCAAATTTTTCTAATTTGATTGCTCAGATAGTTATGGTATATGTCATATATTACAAGATGTTAAAGTTAGCTTTGTATATTTGATTATTGACCTTTTATATTATGGTTTCGTTATGGCACTATTGCGCGATTAAAATGCAAATTGTTTCGCATTGAGTTGATATTTCATTCAAGTTTAAGGTCAAATATTCTGCGCATGATGGGAAAAATTCCGGCAGGCATAGAGCGAATATTCTTAATATTTAATAAGAATTTTCAATGAAGAAAAAAGTTTTAATTCGCCTGGAATTAGTTTCTTCAGAGGTCAAATTGATTTCTTCTAGAAAAGCATGTTTGTACTTGGCTTAAACTCGTTTTTAAATGAGTTGTTTAATATTCAAAATAGATGGTTTGTCGAAAAAAACAAATGTAAGCCTGTTCGGTTTTGGATGGGAAGCAATGCAGTTCTTTTTTAGAGCTTCTTTAATCAAATTTACAGTATAAATCGCTACAAGGAAAATTAAATTGGAGAGTAAAGATTTACCCTCCTTACACGATTTTCTTAATGAGCAGTTAATCACAATTGATTGATATCTATGCCAGAAAAATTTTTAACGATATCTATAAAATCGTCTTCATCACGCTCATATGTATCTTTGGACATATAATCGAGTTCGGCATCAATGGGGTCGCCAATATTCATTTGCTCTTCATACTCTTGTTCTACCCATCTACGCAGCATGTTACCATTTTGATAATACTCAAGCCAAAATGTAGTCGTAACACTTTGGGTAAAACACATAAGAACTTCGCTGTTTGCAGACAAAGTGGCTAAATTTTTCTCTATGTTATCAAAAGCATTAGAACAAAAACTTTCTTCATTCATAAAAACAGTAATGAAATCATTTTTTTTATAATAGACATTCTTTTGTTCATAAATCATTGAAAATAAGTCTTCGTCTCCTGTATAAGGTATTGGCTCAGATAAACCGAATAATTGCGTTAATTCTGCTAATTTTTTTTCATCCGAAGTTTTCATTGCTATTACGCATAGACTTAAGCCCATCCCGATGCTCCCTTAATTAAATTGTGTTATTTAAGAATTATATTAAACCAATATTATTTAAACATTACAAAACTTCAATAAAGCATAACGAAAATATATTAACATCATTAACATCGATAAACAATAGTGCGACCATTGATGAAATCGCGGCATAATCGCGGTCGAAACATCATCCAATTCATATCATCGTCCCACCGACGATGCATTTCCCAATTTTGGAGTTGTTCAACCCTAATTTGATTGATGTAGTTGTCCCATGCAAGTTTATAGCAGCTTTGAAATATGGGCAGGTTGACTTTTTGGCGGTATTCTTCAGCTATTTTGACATTTTTAGGATCAGTAAAAAATGCAGGGTTTTGCATCTGTGCCTGCATCAGTTCCGCAGTTCTTGCATCACACTTTGCGGCTAAATCCACTTGCAACTTTTGTTGCGCAGCTTTCTCTGCTGCCGCTCTGGCTGCTTTCTGTTCCGGCGTTGCACAACTGACTACCATTAGGGCCAACATAATGCTCAATACTAAGTTTTTTCGCCACTGCATAATTTCCCTCTACAGAAGATGCTAAAACATCTATATTTAATTTAGAATATATACTATTTAATACTTTTAAAGTTCATAGTTAAAGTTAATACTTTTAAAGTTGATAGTTAAAGATTCTTTTTTGTTTATCATGATAAAAATTACTTTAGTGCAATCTCAATTTTTGTGAAATTAATGTAAAAACGATAATTCATACAAAAGATAATGTGGTCGTACCGTAGGACACAAATTATAAGTAAATTTATTAAATCTCAAAAATGAAGTATAAGCTTTTTAATAATACAATAATTATAAATTATTGTATAAAAGTTTCTTATTTGAAATATTATTAGTTACGTTTTTATTTTTTAATTTCCGTTTATTGTGAAAACATAATAATTATAATCAGGTTATTTAAAATATTTTATAATTTCAGTATTTTCTTTAATGAGATTTAAAAAATTGTTTTTTTCATTCATATTCCAATCATTAAATTTATCAATCGCTTTATTAATTAAAAATGAATTATTAGAATATTCTAAAATTGATAAAAAAGGTATCCAAGCTATTTTGACAAATCCAAAAAATTTTTCGCTAAAATTTTCTTGCTTTACCATTTGTTCAAGTAAGTAATTCTCAAATAAAGGATTATTATTTGTTCTCATAGCAATTATTGGATAATAATTTACATTTATTTTGGCATTATTAGTAATGTAATTTATTATTTCTTCATCGCTTTTATCAAGTATTTCTTTTTTTATAGGAATCATTAAATTAATTATTAAGTATATTTTCTAAATTTTGTAATACTGTAGGATCATCTCTAATTATACGCCAGTCTGCAGCGGTTTTCCTAGCTCTATTCCTAGGGTTTCTCCATGGGTTTGCGTTGCCAGTAGGCTTTATTTTGATTTAAAGGCTGCCATTGCAAAGGTGTTGCGCTTAATATTGTTTGCAGACCGCCCATACGATCGGTGCGCAATAATACAATATTTTCATTTTTTATCAATTCTTGTACTTGTATGTGTGGGTGATTGTATCGATTTGCAAATCCTACACTGGCAATCGCATATTCAGGCTGTACCATGCGAATAAAGTCAATATCGCTGGAAGTTCGGCTTCCGTGATGACCCAAAAGTAGTATTTGACTAAATAATTTATCACCATATGCGGCCACCATGGCTTTTTCGCCACTTTTGCTCAAATCACCTGTGATCAATACTGACTTGCCAGCAGCAATGACTCTTAAAACACAGCTGCGATCATTTTTCTTCGCTGTGCCCTTAACTGGCTGATTAAGAAATTCAAACCATACACCATCCCATTGCCAATTCATTCCGGTCTGACAATGCTTGACGGCAAAAGGATACGCTTGGGCTTGTCCGGCAAAAATTTGCTTAGGTTGCAAATGGGTTCTAATTAATGTTGCTCCACCGTCATGATCGATATCATTATGTGATAACACTAAGCTATCCAGACGTTTTATCCCTGCTGCTTGTAAATTTGGCAGTAAGGTTGATTGCGCGGCAAAACCAGTACCTGTATCAAACAACAAATTGTGTTTGGCTGTGGTAATACTAACCGCTAAGCCTTGTCCTATATCCCATATGGTGATTCTGGCCTGATTTTCAGCCAGGCGTTTAGGTTGGTAAGTTAAGAGTAAACCCAAAATTAAAAAGCATAATGGGCGTAAGTAAAAACCACGTGGAAGCAATAAAAAGACAATTGCGGTGGTAGCCAGCATCCATAAAGCCAACGGTGCATGTGCAGGATGGAATTCTGGTGCGTATTCAGCCACAAAAAATAACCATTGCATGGTTTTTTCAGCTATCCACGCAGCCAAAGTAGCTAAAAATGGTATAGGCAGGATTAATGACAATAAAGCCAATGGAACCAATACTAATGTAAACCAGGGTATGGCTAAAGCATTGACGGGGGCTGAAGCTAAGGGTACGGAACCGAACACAAAAGCCACCAGTACTAATGAGGCAATACCTGCTGCCCATTGTGATTGAAATAGTTGCTGTAATTTTGATGTTTTCCCATTACCTTCCCCTGCCCACATTAATGCAGCCACCAATAAAAACGACAACCAAAACCCGACACTTAAAACTGCTAGTGGATCATAGAACAAAACCAGCGCTACAGTTAGCCACCAAGTTTGCATTGGTCTTAAATGTCCTCTACGCCAAGTTAAGGCAAGAATGATGATCATCAGCATGCTTCGTTGGGTGGGAACAGCAAAACCAGCTAATGCACTGTAGATAATCGCGGTGATCACCGCAACTATTCGCTGATAAATCCATGGGCGTTGTATAGGCAATGGCATAAAGTATAGTAATTTGCCGCAGAGCCAAGCAGCCAACATGGCCAGCATGCCGACATGCAAACCTGAGATGCTGACGAGATGATTTAAACCTAAAGGACGAAAGATTTGCCACGCTTCTGTTGGCAGCGCTGATTGTTCACCAACGGCTAATGCCTTAAGCAAAGGTACTCCTTGCGGATAATTTGCTTGTTGAGCTTGCCATCGATCACTGAGTCTGGCTCGCCAGCGAGATAATGCGCCAGCACAACTTCCTTCATTACTCAGAAGTTCACGTTTGCCTTTGATGGTAGCCACAGCACCGATATGATTGCTTAAGGCCCATGCTTCTCGATTGAAACCAACCGCGTTTGTTTCCCCAATTAATGCCCGTACTTTAGTTTGCACTCGCCAGCGACTACCCACTGGCCAACGTTGTTTGCCATAATCAGTGACCAACCAGTTTTGTGTCCTGCCATCACTTAATTGGACATCAGCTAAAAAACGACTACGAAAACCATCTGTTTGCGGTAAATCGATGACAGTTAAGATGACTTCTTCGGAGTCTGATTGTCCAGAAATAGGCCATTGTTGTTGTAAAACCGCTTCTGTGCGCCAGATGCCAAACAACACACCAACACACAATAGGCAGGCATAACGGCACCACCACCAACTGCGTTTAAACGCCATTGCTCCTAACACTATAGCCGCGGTTAGCCAATATGCATGATGGGTTTGAGGCAGCAAAAACGAGCCACACACCCCTATTACCCACCATGGTAACCATGCAGAAGTAGCGTGATGGCTCTGGGTACTTTTTGACGGTTTGATTATTTCTCCCAGAATACTCAAACTTAACAATCCATGTTTTTATATGTTTGATGCATTATTTAGCACAAATAAAAGATTATTGCAATGGTTTATATTGAAAATGGGATTGTTTAAATAAGATGACTTAAAGCTGTTATTTAATTTGAAAATTTCAGGTTCATTTATCCCAAAAATTACTTTTGCGCAGCGACGATTGCCAAGATTTTTGCGATTAAAAACGTGATCAGACTACTTTTGTTAAAACTTAATTTTTCATTCATAGATTAAAATTTAAACGTGACCTAATGCATTTACTAAATGTCACTGTAAAAATGACAAGATATAGGTATAATATAAAATTTGTCGCTATAAATTGACCATCATTTTCCAAGGAATAAATCCAATTATGTCATCACAGCCTGCCGAGGGCGGAAAACTGAAAAAGTCATTTAAAAAATACATGCTAATGGGTGTATTGGTGTGGTTGCCTATCATTGTGACTATTTGGGCGATCGGTTACATCATCGATCTTGCCGACCATTTGATCACCATTCTGCCTGCTCGCTTGCAACCACAGGCTTTATTTGGTTTTAAAGTTCATGGATTGGGCATACTGATTGCCATGATCGTGGTATTTTTCACTGGTCTGATTTCAGCTAATATGCTGGGTCGTAGAATTCTTGCTGTGTGGGATGCGCTTTGGGGGCGTATACCAGTGGTCAAAAGTATCTATAGCGGTGTGAAAAAAGTTTCTGAATCATTATTGTCTGATTCTCGTCAATCTTTCAAAACACCGGTGTTGGTGCCATTTCCTCAGGCCAATATTTGGACAATTGGCTTTGTTTCTGGCCATATACCGAAAGAAATCAGCAATACTCTGCCACATCATTTTGGCAGTCAATCTGGAGAAGATTACATTCCGATATATGTGCCCACTACTCCTAATCCAACTGGTGGTTACTATATAATGGTACACCACAATGATGTGCATGAAATTGACATGAGTGTAGATGATGCGCTTAAGTATGTTATTTCATTAGGAATGGTGCAACCGGATGAAAACCTACACCCGCACCTGACATTACACGAAATTTTTTCACACAAAACCAGTAAACCACACTGAAAAAAACAGTAATATTTTTTATAATCTAATTAACTGAAATGACAGTAACAAAGGCATTAAGATGCGAACAAACTATTGTGGCCTAATTAATGAGCAATATCTGGATCAGACGATTACCGTTAAAGGATGGGTACATCGTCGGCGCGATCATGGTGGCGTAATTTTTATCGATTTGCGTGATCGCGAAGGCATTATTCAAGTTGTGATTGATCCTGATACACCAGAAGCTTTTGCCTTGGCCGATTCCGCCCGTAATGAATATGTTCTGAGTATTACCGGCCGTGTACGTGCGCGTCCTGAAGGCACTAAAAATGACAAAATGATTTCTGGTGGGATCGAATTATTGGCTAAAGAGATTGAAATTCTCAATACAGCTGCTACCCCACCTTTTTTAATTGATGATGAAAACATCAGTGAAAATGTGCGTCTGACCAATCGAATCATAGATTTACGTCGTCCGGTTATGCAAAACAACCTGCGTTTGCGTTATCGCGTGGCGATGGCTGTGCGTCGCTATCTGGATGGTGAGGGCTTTATCGATATTGAAACCCCAATGTTAACCCGCTCTACTCCAGAAGGTGCGCGCGACTATTTGGTACCAAGCCGAGTTTTTCCAGGTGAATTTTTTGCCTTACCGCAATCTCCGCAATTATTTAAACAACTGTTAATGGTAGCCGGTTTTGATCGGTATTATCAGATTGTTAAATGCTTTCGTGATGAAGATTTACGCGCAGATCGTCAACCTGAATTTACCCAAATCGACCTTGAAACTTCGTTTTTAAATGAAGAAGATATCATGGATATCACGGAAAATATGGTCAAAAATGTCTTTCAGGAAGCTTTGGCTGTTGAGTTACCTAAGTTTCCGCGCATGACATGGAATGAGGCGATGTTCTTGTATGGTTCGGATAAACCGGACTTGCGCGTTAACCTGCAGTTCACAGAATTGACCGACGTGATGAAAACGGAAGAATTTAAAGTATTCCGTGCTGCTGCTGATATGAAAAATGGTCGCGTGGTAGCATTGCGTGTGCCAAACGGTGCCACATTAAGCCGTAAAGAAATTGATACTTATACTGAATTTGTGGGTATTTATGGAGCGAAAGGCTTAGCTTATATCAAAGTTAATGATATATCTAAGATCAATAATACCGAAGACAGTGGTCTGCAATCGCCTATTGTGAAATTCCTGTCTGATCAGGCTTTACAAGCAATTATTGAAAAAACCGGCGCGCAAAATGGCGACATTATCTTCTTTGGAGCAGATAAAGCCAAAGTGGTGAATGAAGCAATTGGTGCCTTACGCATCAAAATCGGGCATGAACACGGCGCCAAAAATGGCTACTTTACTGACGAATGGCGTCCATTGTGGGTAGTTGATTTTCCTATGTTCGAATATGACGAAGAGGAAAATCGTTGGTCTGCTATGCATCATCCGTTTACCGCACCGAAAACAGGTCATGAAGATTTGCTTACCACCGATCCAGAACATTGTCTGGCTAGAGCCTACGACATGGTGCTGAATGGTTGGGAAATTGGCGGCGGTTCCATTCGTATCCACCGTGCTGATATTCAGGAAAAAGTTTTTGCTGCATTGAATATCAGTCCAGAAGAACAAGAAAACAAATTCGGTTTCTTGCTCAGCAATCTGAAATATGGTGCACCTCCGCACGGCGGATTGGCTTTTGGTTTGGATCGTCTGGTAACTTTGATGGCGGGTGCAGAATCTATCCGTGATGTCATTGCATTCCCGAAAACTCAACGTTCGCAAGATTTATTGGTTGATGCACCTAATCATGTTGATGAAAAACAACTGCGTGAATTGGGGTTGCGCCTGCGCCAGAAAGTACAAACTGAAGAATAGAATTAAAATGTTTTTCAATAAAAACTGCCTGACAATGATCAGGCAGTTTTTTTATTGATATCAAATAAATAGAAAAAACATGTTCTGGATTAGATATTAACATTTCTGTAACCAGACACCTGATTCAATATGCGGCGTGAACGGAAACTGGTCAAACAACGCAGCCTGTTTTACCTGATGAGTTGTTAACAAGGTTTGTAGATTATCATGCAGAGTAACTGGGTTACAGGATACATAAATTATATTGTTGAATTTCTGTAAAAGTTGCAGCGTGTCTGCATCAATACCGGCTCGTGGTGGATCCACAAATACCGTACTGAATTCATAATCAGCCAAATTAATCTGTTCGCTGACTAGACGCTTAAAAGTTCTAACACCGGTGTAGGCTTCAGTAAATTCTTCAGCCGAAAGCCGTGCAATAGCTATATTGTGAATTTGGTTGGTATCTATATTCCAGCGGGCAGCCTGTACTGAGGTTTTGGATACTTCGGTAGCCAGTACGCGACGGAAATGACGCGCCAATGGCAAGGTAAAATTTCCATTACCGCAATAAAGCTCCAGTAAATCTCCCATATGAATAGCTTTCGCAACATTTGTCGCCCAGCTAAGCATCGACTGACATACCACTGCATTAGGCTGGGTAAAGCCGCCTTCCAATTGTTTGTACTGAAACACTTCATTATCTACGCTTAATCGTTCGATAACGTAATCGCGCTCAAGTACCACCTTTTGTCCACGGCTGCGTCCTATAATCTGAATACCCAGCTCAGAGGCTAAGACTTTAGCTGCCTGCATCCAGTCGTTATTCAGTTTTTTGTGATATATCAGGCTAACTAGCGTATCTCCAGCCAGTGTAGTCAGAAATTCTACCTGAAATAATCGTGATTTAAGTAATTCACTAGTCTGTATGCAATCAAGCAATACTGGCATCAATGAATCGATATTTTCATGAGCAACAGCAAAGTGCCGCAATTTTTGCACATTACTATTACCAGCTTTTTCTCCTGGAGCAAACATGGCATAGCTGCATGTTTCGCCATCATGCCAGATGCGAAATTCAGCACGCATGCGATAATGTGATGCAGGTGAAGTAAAAACCTGCATCGCTGGAAAAGCACAGTCGGCAAATAATTGATTTAGATAAAGTTGTTTCTCAGTGAGCTGTTGCTGGTAGGCGGCAGAAGTCATGAATTTTGTCAGTCAAAGCAAAAAGGGAGCCATTATAACAAACCCTTGTCTACTCCCGCACATCCCGTAGAATTTGTTGGCCATAATCGTCGGCAGCAATCATGGCCGCAATCTTCTGTGCGGTTTCGGCTGCACTTTGCAACTGGCTATTAGTTTTCATGTTAATAAAATTATTTACCATGGGAAATTTGGCAGCATCAGCTGCACGGATGCACTGCTGCATATTGGTATCCACAACACCGGGTGCAATACTGGCAATACGCACGCGTGGATGCTGCTCCACAGCAATTACGGCTGCATGCTGATCCAAAGCTGCCTTGGTAGCACCATATACACTCCAGCCGGCAATGGGATGGCGACCGGCACCACTGCTGATATGGGCAATGCGGATTGCAGCTTTGGTGGCAGTTGCAATTACTGCATTTGTGAGCAGCATAGGCGCAGTGATGTTTACGGCTATGGCTTTGGAAATGGCATCACAGCTTTGCTGGCCGGCCAGAGCATTTGGTTCCACTATTCCGGCATTATTAATCAGCGTGACTTCATTTTTATTTTCAAGTCCGTTTTGCCAACTGGCCGATTGCACCAATGTGGATATAGCTTCAGTATTGGCAAAATCAATAGCATATTGTAATAGCCGCTCCGGCGGATTATCCCAGCCATGGCGCGATAATCCGATCACATTAATTCCTTGATTCAAATAATATTCAGCCAGTGCGCGTCCCAATCCTCGGCTATGTCCAGTGATAATGACACAATTTTGCATATTGATTTCCCTTTCCCGTATTTTGCTCATTCCATGCAGAAAAAAATATCTACAGAGCTAATCAAATTACATTTATTCTAAAACAGCCTCAGATAAATTTTCCAGCTAAAAGATAGCAAAAACAAACTCATTTTTAACACTTACTTATAATTAATGTGTAAATAATGTTGATTTAACAATTGAACTCAATTTTAAATTAATAAATACCTATTATACCGATGAAATAAAAAGTATTTCTAACCCTTTGATTTGCTCTATTCTAATTAATCTTCTCTTATAAAACAGTAAGTATATTACTCTTACCAGTTAAGATAATTTAATGTATAGATCAAATATAATCTATTTCAAAAAGATGTCATTCATAATTTATTATTTTAAAATAATAATATTCAAAATGGTTGACAACAAAGTTTTACCTATTAAGATGCACTGTAATTATCAGATGGACACCAAAAGGAAATTGATATGTCATTAGGTGCTATTCGCCATAACTGGGCATTGCCGGAAGTGATGGAATTATTAAAATTGCCGTTTAATGATTTAATTTTTATGGCGCAAACTGTACACAGACAGAATTTTCCTGCCAATCAAATACAAATATCTACACTTTTATCCATCAAAACAGGTGCCTGTCCTGAAGATTGTAAGTATTGTCCCCAATCAGGCCATTATAATACTGGACTGAATAAGGAAAAATTGCTTGAGGTACAGAAAGTAATTGATAAAGCTAAAGCAGCCAAAGACGCAGGCTCCACTCGTTTTTGTATGGGTGCAGCATGGAAACATCCTGCCATTAAAGATATGCACTATGTTTTAGAAATGGTAAAAGGAGTAAAAGCATTGGGTATGGAAACTTGTATGACCTTGGGAAGCTTGACGCAAGAACAGGCAACCGCCCTAGCCTCTGCGGGTTTAGACTACTATAACCATAACCTAGATACTTCACCTGAATTCTATGGTCATATCATTACCACACGTACTTATAGCGAAAGATTACAAACACTGGCTTATATAAGAGCAGCAGGGGTGAAAATTTGCTGTGGCGGCATTCTTGGTATGGGTGAGTCAATTAAAGATCGAGCAAATCTGTTAATTCAATTAGCCAACTTATCCGAACATCCAGAAAGTGTACCCATTAATAATTTAGTAAAGGTTAAAGGTACCCCTCTGGAAAATGAAAAAGATATTGATCCGTTCGATTTTATTAGAGTTCTAGCTGTAGCCCGTATTATGATGCCAAAATCCTATGTTCGCTTATCCGCCGGACGGGAAAAGATGAATGAACAAACTCAAGCTCTGGCATTTTTAGCCGGCGCTAATTCATTATTTTATGGTGACAGGTTATTAACCACTGCAAATCCTCAGGTAGAAAAGGATCAGGCTCTTTTCCAAAAGCTTGGGATTATTCCTGAAAAACATGAAGATCACAGCGATGAAATTCATCTAGCAGCCATAGCTCAGGCCGTCAATGAACAAAGACAGTTGAATAACTAAAAAAACTTCAGTTTCCTAACAAGAAATCAAAACTTAAAAGTTTTACCTGAAATTAGAAAACAACTTTTTTAAATATCCTGCTGTTAAATATAAGGATGAATATTTAATGTGATATCGTTCGATTTTTATTCAAAGATAATAAAAATTTAAAATAATGAGGCATCATTTATGCACTTGAACCAAATTGATTTATAGTAGGATAAAGTACCTTAATTTTGTTTTGACTTATGAATACTTTAATGACCACGCCCCCATTACCACATAAAACGATTACTATTTTAAAACAACTTGATATACATAATGTGGAAGATTTGCAGCGCCGTGGCCCGATTACAACTTTTTTACAGCTGCGAAATATGAGTACAGGTACTACTGAAAGAGTATTATGGCAATTAATTGCTCTAGTAGAAAACTGTAGCGTTCAAAGTATAGGCACAAAAGAGAAAGAATATTGGCGACAACAACTCAAACAACATCCGCCGGTAGCGATATTTCCTGCAAAAGAAAACATGGAATCCTGGATGCGTCATGCATTAATGGCAGCGCATCAGGCTCAGTTACTGGGTGAAGTACCTGTTGGCGCGGTAGTTGTTTATAAAAATAATATTATTGGTTTAGGCTACAATCGTTGTATCACTGATCATAATGTGAGTTATCACGCGGAAATTCAGGCACTGACAGAAGCAAGCCAAAAACAAAGGAACTATCGTTTACAGGAGTGTGACGTCTACGTGACTCTTGAGCCTTGTGCCATGTGTGCTAGCGCTTTGATTCAGGCTCGAGTACATAGAGTGATTTATGGCGCTCGAGAACCCAAAACTGGTGCGGCTGGAAGTGTGATTGATTTATTTTCAAATCGACAGCTCAACAGCCATACTGCCATATTGGGTGGGGTGATGGCTGAGGAAAGCCAGCAATTGTTACAACAATTTTTTCACCACAAAAGACAACAAAAAATTTAATGTATAACCCGTACTTAACCAACGAGACAAATCAATCAGGATGAAACCAACTTAGAATTCAGTTTGGCAATTTGAACTAACTTTTTTATTGGCTAGTCATTAGATTGTGTAATCCAGAATCAGAATGCTATTTTCTTTTAAAGTTTTAGGCTATCTTCTAGCTCTTAATAGAGTAAATCCCAGCCAAATTTGCCAATCATGATGCACAACAGGATGATAAATCCTTGACGCAGTAATTTGCTACCGCCACGCATCGCTAAGCGTGCTCCTACGATGCCGCCACATAAATTAGCCACTGCCAGCGGAATTGCCCATTGCCAGATGACGAAATGATTTGGAATAAAGAAAACCAAAGCCGCTAAATTGGTGGTCAAATTAATGATCTTTGATGAAGCGGTTGCGGTGATAAAATCAAAAGCAAAGAAACGCACAAAAATAAATGACAACAGGCTGCCAGTACCAGGACCAAAAACACCATCATAAAAACCGATCAAGGCGCCCATCAATAAACCCAGCCCATGTTCCCGCCGGCTCAAATGAGTCGAACGCTGAATCTGTCCTAAATCCTTTTTTAGAAAGGTATACCCCGCCATTAAAACCAAAATGACCAGAATGGCAGGCTTCAACCATGCGGTTGGCAGATAAACCACCACATGCGATCCCAGATATGAACAGACAAAAGCCAGCGCAGCGGCCGGCAACAACATTGCCCATGGTACGGGTATTCTTCTCGTATATTGTATGGCGGCAACGAAGGTGCCACTGGCTGAGGCGAATTTATTCACCCCCATGACAGCAGGAACAGCGGTATTTGCTGGTAGAGCCCCAAACAAACCAGGTATTTGTAATAAGCCTCCGCCTCCCACTGCGGCATCCATCAAGCCGGCTGCGAAGCCAATGAGTAGCAGCCACCAGATGTGAATATCGCTTAGCCAGCTCATGGCATTTTCCTTTTAGCGCATTGCGCGCGTATTGATACGTTCTATCAACTCTTTCTGATTCATCGGCAGCCCGTCTTCGCAGAAAGTCTGATATAACACGGAACGAACTTTATCCAGTTGATTTAAGGTAGTACCGATCACTTTCCATTGGCTGTTTCTGGGTTGAATCCAGCGTTTATTCACGTCATCGCCATAAGCAAGAATTTTACTGCTGCGACTTTGGCAATGCATCGCTTCAGCAGTTAAATTATTGATGCCCTGATCAGATTGCTGATTCAAAATAAAGTGTACTGTTTTATCAGTGTTGATCACAATATTATCCAGCATTAGTTTGGGATGTCCTTTGTAGGTCTGACTAACATAAATATCGACCCATTTCTCGTTTCCCTGTGGGTAGGCTGGCAAAGGCAAGGCATTCTCTTCCCACGGCGCATCTTCATCCGGACCGATATAATGTTGATTATAAGAATCGTCTTTGCGGGCGAAGGCAAAGGCACACAAGAACAACAAAACTGCAGTCACAGCTGTTTTGGCATAACTCATTTGGTACTCTCTCCAATTATGACTACTGTGATCACTTAGATAACCTTGATTATCGATTAGCTGACACAGGCAATGAGCAAAACTAAAATAAAAAAGCTGCCATTTCACATTTGATGACTGGCAGCTTAATGGGTTTTACAATTTTAGCGCAGCTAATATTTGGGTTTTCACCGTTTCTACCGGTTGTGTACCATCTACTTTAATATACTGCGGTGCATGATCACCTTGCTGATGATCATAAAAATCAATTAAGACTTCTGTTTGCTCATGATATACCTGTAGACGTTTTTTAACGGTTTCCTCCTGATCATCATCACGTTGAATCAGATCTTCACCTGTTTCATCATCTTTGCCACTAACTTTAGGTGGATGATAAACAATATGATAAGTCCGACCAGAAGGCAGATGAACGCGACGACCAGACATTCGTTCAATAATGACTTCGTCTGGAACGGCAATTTCAATGACTGCATCCAAGTGAACCCCGGCTTTTTCCATCGCTTCAGCCTGAGCCAAGGTGCGAGGAAAGCCATCAAATAAAAAGCCATGAGCACAATCAGGTTCAGCAATACGTTCTTTGACTAAACCAATAATAATATCATCACGTACTAGCCCACCTGCATCCATAATTTTTTTGGCTTCCAACCCCAGCGGCGTCCCCGCTTTTACCGCTGCACGCAGCATATCACCAGTAGAAATTTGCGGAATATTCAGTGCGGCAGTAATAAATTGCGCTTGTGTACCTTTTCCGGCACCAGGAGCCCCTAATAATAAGATCTTCATTTGTTTTCCTGAAAAAAATTGCTAAAGATATTCAATCTAGAAATCAGACAGTAACACTTAATTTGTCCAATTGGCAATGACACGCTCCAGATCAGCAGCGGTGTCTACCCCAGCAGCGGGCGCATGAGCAGTAATTTGTACTGCGATATCATAACCGTGCCATAAAACGCGTAATTGTTCCAAAGATTCAATCTGTTCTAATGGTGAAGCAGCCAGATTAATATACTGGCGTAAAAACTCCACCCGATAACCATAAATTCCGATATGGCGATAAACTGGCATGCTAGCCGGAATGATTTGTTGACCTGAATGCATCAAATCTCTAGGCCATGGTATCGGCGCGCGACTAAAATAGATGGCATGCTGATTTTTATTGAGTACAACTTTAACGCAATTGGCATCGATAAAATCGGCATAGTCAGTTAATCGATGCGCTGCTGTTGCCATCGGTGCGTTGCTGTGTTGCAACTGCTGAGCCACTGCATTAATCAATTCGGGTTCAATCAAAGGTTCATCACCCTGCACATTGATCACGCAGGTTTCTGCGGATAAATTTAATATAGCCGCGGCTTCTGCCAGACGATGGGTGCCACTTTGATGCTCATTGCTGGTTAACACCGCCTCAACACCCTGTTGCTGACAGGCGGAGAGAATGTCCGCGTGATCAGTGGCCACCACGACACGACTGGCCTGGCTTAAAGCTGCGCGTTCCGCCACCCGAACCACCATTGGCTTGCCATGAATATCCGCCAATGCTTTATTGGGCAGGCGCGTAGAAGATAGCCGCGCCGGAATCAAAACAACAAAATCGGTCATACTGTTGCATATTCCTCATCAGTTAGCGCACGGGCTTCATTAATCAGCATATAAGGGATGCCATCTTTAACCGGATAAGCCAAACGTGAAGAGCGACACCACAGTTCCTGCTGTGGCGCATGCCATTCCAGCTTCCCACCGCATTGCGGGCACACCAAAATATCCAAATATTGTTGCTTCATGTTGATTCCTTCTAGCCATCGCAGCTGGTTTACAAACATAATATCCTTTTTTGCCAACTCTGCAATGATTCAGCACGTCTGAATGCTAATGTTATATTGGCAGTGCCATGCGTCAAAATAAAGGCTAATTTTATCATCTAGACGTGCAACAAGACATCTATTTTCACCATTAAACCTGGAACGTGGCCAAGTTTAGTCATATTTTAGCCATACTAATCAGATTAATTTTAAACGTTGTCCAATCCATTCGCCCAGATTGGGAAAAATTTCAGCCTGTAATGGTAAAACCCAAACTTCTTGCGGTAATGGTTCAGTCAGCTTAACGGCGTCTTTTTCAGTGATAAAGACCACATCTGCATCTGGCCAGTCAGCAATTGCAATAGCGGCGTGATCAGCCAGTTTTACCGTAGCACATAGTTCTATACCCAAATGAGTGAGTGCTTGAAAAAAACGCTCTGGTCTACCTATTGCGGCTATTGCAGCACAGCGCTTGCTGGCAAAATCGGCAGCAACTGCCCGTTGTTGAGGCTGATTAAGGCGATAAAATTGCCCATAAGTTAAAGTGCTGTAACCATGCCATTTACCGCTAGTCCAATTTTTAACTTGAGTATTTTGCATCAATTCTGCATCGCCTTGAGAAAATAAAATTCCATCTGCCGATTGCAAGCGGGACAATGGCTCTCGTAGCGGTCCGTTGGGTAACAAATCCAGTTTTTTTCCCACATCAGCGGCTGGAATGACCACAATTTCCAGATCACGCTTTAATGCATAGTGTTGCAAGCCATCATCGCTAATCAAAACCTGTAACTGAGGATAACGCGCTAACAAAGCTTGTCCGGCGGCCAAACGAGTAGTGGCCACAGCAATCGGTATATTGAGCTGTCGGTATAGCATCAATGGTTCATCTCCGGCAGACGCAACAGGGGTTTGCGCATCAATCACAATAGTTTCTTTGCTTACTCGACCATAGCCGCGGCTAATCACGCCGACTTGAATATTTTGATGTTGTAACGATCGAACCAATGCTGCTACGAGCGGCGTTTTGCCCACTCCACCCACATGAATATTTCCCATCACCACTACTGGACAAGGTAAACAGGCTGCTTTTAGCCAGCCATATTGATACATTTTCCGTCTTATGGCGCTAACCAACTGAAAAATGCGCGCCAAGGGCCATAAAATGATGCTGAGCAACTGATTTTGCTTGTGCCAATGCTGCTCGATAATTTGTGTTATTGCTGCCATGCTAATATTCGATTACTCCTACATATCACAACTATACCATGTCCATCATGATTACCTGAATCTGGGTTGAAAACCACGTATAATAATCTCTATCTGACTGTGTAAAATACCATGTGCTTATGTCTACCCTCTTTGATTCCACCGCTTTAACCGTTTCTGAACTCAATGCTTGTGCCCGTCAACTATTAGAAAGCCATTTAGTTGGCTTATGGGTTGGAGGGGAAGTTTCTAATCTAACCCGTGCGGCAAGTGGCCATTATTATTTTTCCCTTAAAGATGCGCGCGCGCAAGTCAGATGTGTCTTATTCAAAGGCGTGGCGCAACAACTGAGTCGTCCGTTGCAAGAAGGTGATCACTTAGAGGTGGCGGGTAAAATCAGTATCTATGAAGCCAGAGGTGAATTTCAGATTACCGTCAATGCTGTACGTCACAAAGGTTTAGGACAATTATATGAAGCTTATGAACGGTTAAAACAACAGTTGACTGCCGAAGGGGTATTTGCTGCAGAACGCAAACGCATATTACCGGCTTCACCGAAAGTGGTCGGTATCGTTACCAGTCTGGCTGCCGCAGCATTACGTGATGTGGTCACCACCCTGCGCCGTCGTCATAGTGGTATCAGGGTGATTGTTTACCCTACCGCTGTGCAAGGTGCTGGCAGTGAGCACCAAATCGCCGCCGCTATAGCAGCGGCTAACCAACATAAACAGGCTGATGTGCTGATCATTTGCCGCGGAGGTGGCAGCATCGAAGATTTGTGGTCATATAATGAAGAAATCGTGGTGCGGGCTGTGGCCAACAGTGAAATTCCAACCATCAGCGGAGTGGGTCATGAAACCGACTTTACCTTAACAGATTTTGCTGCTGATGTTCGTGCGCCTACCCCCACAGCAGCGGCAGAAATAGTTAGCCCAGACCTGAATCATTTGCGCCAGCAAGTCAAACAATGGCAAGCTCGCTTAATTCAACTTTTGCAGCAACACTACTATGATGCCTCCCAAAAATTGGATTGGCTGGCTCGGCAATTAAAACATCCACAACAAAACTTGCAGCAACAACGGCAGCAATTGCTCGAGATACAACATCAACTACAAATAAGCGTAGTCAGACAGATAAAACAGCAACAACAAAATTTAAGCGGGCTGCAACGAGCGTTACAGGCATCTCAACCGCAAACAGCCTATGCAAGGCAATATTTGCAGCAAAAAAACATTCAATTGCAGCAAAGCTGGAATAAATTATTCACCCATGCCCAGCAAAATTTACAACAACAAAGCCTGTTGTTAGCGGCTATGTCTCCCTTAAATATTTTGGCTCGAGGTTATAGCGTTGTTTCAGATCAACGAGGGCATGTGATTCGTGACGGCAGCAAGCTCAAACTGGGTCAACATCTACATATTCGTTTTGCGCAGGGTGAAAAAAATGTTCAAGTATTGCCGGATCAGCAGCAAACGGATCTATTCGATCATTAACCGGTTTCGCCCATTCATGATCTATATTAAATCTGAATAATTGATTACGTTAGTTTGTACAAAAAATAAAAAAATGATTAAGTGAGAAATCTAGGCATTGCTGCCGCAAATATCTAGTCAGTTATTCGTTGTTCAGGCGTTCTACCCGCCCAATCACAGACAAATTGCCAGGCAACTCGACCAGACCGACTGCCCCGACTCTGACTCCAGTTTAATGCGGCCTTTTTGCTGATGTCATCCATTGTTAAACCAGCATCTTCCAGCCAGTTTTGTACAGCTTGTAAATACGCTTCCTGATCAAATGGGTAAAAGCTCAACCATAATCCAAAGCGATCAGATAATGATACTTTTTCTTCCACCGCTTCTTGTGGATGAACTTCGTCACCTTGTGGGTTAGCCAGATTTTCAGTCATATATTCCGGCATCAAATGCCGCCGATTAGAGGTAGCGTACACCAATACATTATCACAGCGTTGGGACAAACCACCATCCAACGTCGTTTTCAGTGCTTTATAGCTGTCTTCACCGGTTTCAAACGACAAATCGTCACAAAACAAAATGAATTTTTCCGGACGGGCTTTTAGCATCGGCAACAAAGCCGGTAATGTCAGCAGATCACTCTTATCTACCTCAATCAGACGCAAACCTTCAGGCGCATAATGGTGCAACAGAGCCTTAACCAGTGAAGATTTACCGGTGCCCCGAGCGCCAGTCATTAAAACATTATTAGCCGGACGTCCTGCTAGAAATTGTTCTGTATTGCGGACTAATTGCCGTTGTTGCTCATCCACCGCCGCCAAACGGTCTAAAGCAAAAGTGTGAGGCCGTGGTAGACTTTCTAAAACCCCTTTACTGCCGATTTTTTGCCAGCGAAAAGCGATGGCCGACCAATCTGGCTCTTGGGTTAATGGTGGTAATACCGCATCTAAACGGCGTAATACACTAGCAGCTAATGCCAGGAAATTTTTAACATTCATCAGCCAGTTCCCCCAATTGTGGTGATCAGAATATGCTTGTGCTGGTAATAAAATACATCAATAACATAATAATACTGTTATTCTAAAGTAATATTATACCCTCTTATGCAATAGCAGCGCATAAGGTGGATCATTGACACGGTTGATAAATCGATATTGTAATACCGCAAACTCTTGTTGCGACAAACTGCTTACCCAATTTTCAATGGTTTGAGCTTCAATTTTGCCCTGTGCATGGCCGGGATATAAAACAATGCTCATCAAACCATTTTTTGCAAGCAAGCTTAATCCAGCTTTAATGGCTTGCAGACTGGTGGCTGCTTGCGTCGTGTACTGTTTATCTGCACCGGGCAAATAACCCAGATTAAACATGATTGCTTTCACACCATGTTGACAATATTTTTCCATACACTCATGTCCCGACTGAATGAGACTAACTTGTGCAGATAAATCTTGTTGTTGAAGTTTTTCCTGCGTTGAGGCTAAAGCAGAAGATTGAACATCAAATGCCCATACTCGACCTTGTCTACCAACCAATTGAGCTAAAAAAACCGTGTCATGACCATTCCCGGCGGTTGCATCAATGACCGTATCACCCATGCATACTGCCTGGCTAATCTTCTGGTGAACAAATTGCAAAATGTTGCATAACATAAAATAAATAAGCCTAAGATATCACAGTCCAGTTTGTTTAAATTCATCACTGATCATCTCAATCAGCGAGCACCAATAAAATTGAGTTAATCAGCACTCGTAAAAAATATCAAAGCGAAATAGCCATATTAGCTAATCCGCTTGGTATTTTCCAAAATTTCTAATAGTCTATATGAATGATTATAATTTCAACAACTTAGAGATTTAAAAGAAAAATGATAGCTTTACAACCCCAATTCACGTAGAAAACGTATATCGTCGGCCCAGCCAGATTTTACCTTTACCCATACTTTCAGAAATACCTTAGTTTCAAATAGCTTTTCCATATCCAGACGAGCTTCAGTAGAAATTTTCTTCAGTTTATCGCCATTTTTACCGATCAATATCCCCTTTTGGCTATCCTTATCCACCAACACAGCGATATAAATGCGGTATATCCCTTCATCCTCTTCGAATTGTTCAACTTCTACATTCATGGCGTAAGGTAACTCTTCACCCAAATAGCGAAATAGCTTTTCGCGCACTATTTCCATCGCCAGAAACCGAGAGGATTTATCCGTAACCATATCAGCAGGATACAAAGGAATGCCAACAGGTAGCATCGGTTTAAGCGTATGCACTAATTGTGCAATACCTAAACCATGTTTGGCGCTGACAATCTGAACCTTAGCAAAAGCGAATTCTTCCTTAACTTCATTGATAAAACTTTGCATCACCTCTGCATCTTTGGCCTTAGCTTTATCGGCCTTATTGATGACCAAAACCACTGGAATATGTCGCGGCAATTTCTGCAACACTTCCCGATCAGCATCTGAAAAGCGTAAAGCTTCAACCACAAATACAATCACATCCACGCCCGCTACCGCTTCAGTCACATTTTGATTTAGCCGGTCATTCAGTGCATTTCGATGATAAGTTTGAAAACCTGGAGTATCAACGAATATCAACTGAGCTTCATCATCAGTATAGATACCGTTTACTTTATGCCGCGTAGTTTGCGCTTTTTTACTGGTAATACTGATTTTTTGACCAATCAAATGATTCATCAAGGTTGATTTACCTACATTCGGCCGACCAACAATAGCAATAAATCCGCAGCGAAATTGATCCGAATGAGCAATGTAATCAGAATTGGTAACTTCAGACATCATATTTAGTCCACATAAGTAATAAATCATTCCCTTAACTAAGAATTCAAACAAAAAACAATCAAATATTCATTAAACTATATTTTCTTAAATGGGTAGCGGCGAAATCAGACACCATAACGTAGTGATAATCTTGGGCCAACTTAAGACTGAACATATTCCTTTTTAGCGGCATTCCATCTATAGATAACAGGTTTGTCCTTCTTACCTTTGCCATGTTCTGACCACTTTAAATCTTTCATTCCATTGGTAGAATGGGGCAAAATTTGAATAATATATTTATTTTCTTGAATATCACGATCACGGGTGCCATCTTCAAGCCATTCTCCGGCATAGTCGGCTAAACGATAGGTATCCGCTGCAAATACCGGACGTAATTGACCCTGAATAATTGCAAACAGGGTCATGGCTTCATTTCTCACACTGCCACCGGCATAAAAAGTATGGGCTACATATCTGATTCCAAATGCTAAGACATTCGGACTCAAACGATATGGCGCAAAATCATAGCGTACAGGCATCCCAGTGACTATATTTCCAATATCATCAGACATTAAAAATGCATTAGTCATTGGGCTATCCGACACATCGATCCATGGTTTAGCCTGCAATGAAAATGCGCCGTGTTGATCTTTTTTTACAACGGCAAGGACTATTTTTCTGTTTTGAGGATTTTCATTTTGTCTGCCAGCAATAAAAATATAAGTATTTGCTTGACTAGGCCAAGGCTTTAAACCGATAAAATCCCATTCACGCGGAGAAGATAACCGCGGATCGATAACACGTAAAATTTTACTGAAGTTTTGACGATTTTTATAAAAATCAAAGCCTAATAAATCATCGGGTTTAGCACCATACATTTCTTGTGCATAATATTTTTGCCTCGCTGAATATTTTATAGCGGCATCCACTTGATCAAGCGAACGAACCACTTTGCCGTTAACCAAATGACTTACCAGTAACAGAAATAAACATAAATATTTCATTTTTATAGTCCAAAATTTAGATCAAATTACCTATCGAAAAAGCAAATTGCTGATGAATCTAACCGATGACTTTCTAAACTTATCAGGCAAAATCACCTTAAAAATCAAAAGATTTTACAGTGAACATCATACCAGATTTAAGTTGAATGCCGAGATTTTATGCTGACAATAGAATTACCTATGATGCGGTAATTTTTCTTGTTAATCAGAGCCATAAGATATATAAATTCGATATCGATTAATACCATCCCAAACGTACCGAGTGGCCCAGAAGCCTTTTTTGCGTTGATCTATCCAATCGACAATATGCATACCTTTATAAGAATTCGACTGCACAATAAGTGGATAAATATTTTCCTCAAATACATGATTCAAATGGATAGTACCATCGTCTCCTGTTTCGGTATCAAAAGCTAAATGATAAGTAGGGACATTAATAAGTGGACGTAGATGACCGTTGATGACAGCAAAAAGCATGACGCCTTCGTCTATCGTTTTAGTAGGACGATGATAATGGGTAACAATGTATTTCAATCCAAACGCTGACACTTTGGCGCTTAATCGATAGCGGGTAAAATCAAAACCTGCTGGGCGCCCCCTACCGATAATTTCATCGCTATCACCGTCTCTTAATAAAAATGCCTTATTCCTGTCATCGCGATCTCCGGCTAGAGCTTCACCATCATTGATCCAAGGTTTAGCCGCCAGTATAAATTCTTTTTTTGCATTATATTTTAACAAGGCTATGATGGTTTTACCTTGCGCTGGATCTGGACAAAAAAACTGCTCGTCTTGGTTGGTCTGGTGATCACAAGCAATGAATATGTAATTTCCTGGATGGTTAGGCCATGGCTGGATTCCCATTGAATGCCATTTACCTTGAGCGGCTAATTCAGGATCCACCAAAGCCAAAATTTTTCTAAATTCTTGTGGATTAGCAAAAAAATGGCGACCAAAACGATCTTTTTGCTCCGATCTGCTCAATTGTTCGGCTAAGTACTCTTTACCAGCTTTATATTTTATAGTGGGATAACTATTTTGCGAAACTTTGATTGGTTTAGCCATCACCATGCTGGCGAACAGTAATAATATTATCCCAACAAATTTCATGAAGTTTACCAATGTACTTAAACTACTTTTTTATCAGTTTGCCAGATGGATAATTTTGCTCTAACCATTTGAGCGCAGTCTCTGCTGTTTGCTGTTCCGCTTCACGTCGACTATGCCCGCTGGCTTGAGTTTGAAAACCTAATTCACCCAGATCGCATTGAACAACAAATTGCTGTTCACTGATATCACCGATTTGCCCGATTATCCGATATTTGGGTAATCCTAACCGCCGAGCTTGTAAACCTTCCTGTAAACGGGTTTTGGCATCTTTGCCGCTATCATTAGGATTAATTTGTTTTACTCTTTCAGTATAGAGATGGCGTACTACCAACTCAGCAGTATTGAAATCCGCATCAAAGCTGACCGCAGCAAATAACGCTTCCATGGCATCAGCCAGAATTGAGGGTCGGCGAAAGCCCCCGCTTTTCAACTCACCTGCGCCCAAGAGTAATGCATCGCCAACATTTAATTCTGTCGCAATTTTGGCTAAAGTTTCCTGATTAACCAAATTAGCACGCATGCGTGATAATTCGCCTTCAGATAATTTTGGAAAAGCGGTGAACAACATTTTGGCAACGGTATAATTTAAGATAGAGTCACCAACGAATTCAAAACGTTCATTATGTTGAGCACTATAACTGCGATGAGTCAAAGCTTGTCGCAAAAATTGAGCTTGTTTAAATGTATATCCGAGCATTTTTTGCAAGTGGCGCAATGCATTTTGATGGCGTGCATCAGTTTTATTCATTATCTTACTTTAATATCTCTGACTTAATTAGTGGCATGAGCTGCCGAATGGGCAGCAAACTTAACTAATTGTTTAAATTTCAACTTTAACAACGAGTACGATATTAACTCAAAGTTAAAAATTATCCCTGCAAATAATATTTCAGGGCACGCCCACATCGATGAGCGTGCCCGTTTTCTGCATAGTTAATTGATTCTGGTGCCGATGCGACTAAAATCACCCAAATTCAACCAAATCAAAAATGCTTTACCGACCAAAAGCTTATCATCAACAAAGCCCCAGTAGCGGCTGTCTTCACTGTTATCGCGATTGTCACCCATCATAAAATATTTACCTTCAGGGACTTTACAGCTAAATCCACTGCCATCAGCGAAGTAAGTGCATAACTCACGATCTGGAAAATTGACGTGTACCCCTTGTAAAATGACCGCAGGCTGTTGCGGAATTTGTAAAATCGCAATCGATTTATCGTTTAATTGTTCTTGGAAGGTTTCAGCTTTTAAGGTAACCGCTCCATATCCTGGGATAGTATCGGTATACTGATACTCCCGAGGCAGGTGTTGAGGATTGATAGTTTGGCCATTGATGGTCAAAACTTTATCTTTATAAGTGACCGTATCGCCAGGCAAACCAATGACACGTTTAATATAATTAATGCGGGTGTTTTCGGGGTAATTAAACACGACCACATCTCCGCGCGCAACTTTACCGGTTGGCACCAATACATTATTCAGAATAGGTACACGAACACCGTAACTGAATTTGTTAACCAGAATAAAATCCCCGGGAATCAAACCAGGACGCATTGAGCTAGATGGGATTTGAAACGGTTCAGCAATGAAGGTCCGCAATATAAAGACCACCAGAATAATAGGGAAAAATCCACTCATATAATCGGTGAAATGATTATTGTCCTCATGCTCTGGATTCTGTTTGCGAATTTGTCGATGTCTAAACCAACTTACTCCGGTAATGAAGACAAAAAGCAATAAAACCGCGGTGAAGCTTAAAACAATAGAGAGAAGACCAAACGCACCAATCAGAATCAACAGATAGCCCCATTGCAACTGGGCACTCCATTCGCCTTTTTCATCACGCTTTTTGTTACTTTTAAAAAATAATAAAATTCCCAGTACCAGCACAACACAGGCGCCGATAATCATTGTATTTGACATCCATTAATCTCCAACTTGTAAAATCGCTAAAAAGGCCGATTGCGGAATCTCAACATTCCCGACCTGCTTCATGCGTTTTTTACCAGCTTTTTGTTTTTCCAACAGTTTTTTCTTACGGGTAATATCACCGCCATAACATTTGGCTAAAACATTTTTGCGTAATGCTTTGACGTTTTCGCGCGCAATAATTTTGCCACCGATGGCTGCTTGAACAGCAATATCAAACATCTGTCTTGGAATCAGTTCACGCATTTTAGCCACCAATTCTCGACCACGATAAACCGAATTGCTGCGATGCACAATCAAACTCAGTGCATCCACTTTTTCACTGTTGACCAGAATATCCAGTTTAACCAGATCGGCAGCTCTGAATTCGAGAAACTCGTAATCCAGAGAGGCATAACCGCGCGAAGTCGATTTAAGCTTATCAAAAAAGTCCATGACCACTTCATTCATCGGCATATCATAGGTCAGCATCACTTGCCGACCCATATACTGCATGTTCTTCTGTACCCCGCGTTTTTGGTTACACAAAGTCATCACCGCGCCAACGTACTCTTGCGGAACCAAAATAGTAGCGGTAATAATAGGTTCATAAATGGCTTCAACACTACCAATATCAGGTAATTTAGACGGGTTTTCAATTTCGATTCGTTCGCCGCTCTTGAGCATGATTTCATAGACCACTGTTGGCGCAGTAGTAATGAGATCCATATCAAACTCACGTTCCAAACGTTCCTGCACAATTTCCAGATGCAGTAAACCGAGAAAACCGCAGCGAAAGCCAAAGCCCAAAGCTTGTGATACTTCTGGTTCAAATTTTAAGGCAGCATCATTCAGTTGCAATTTTTCCAGTGCTTCACGCAACGCCTCATAGTCATGACTCTCTACCGGATATAAACCGGCAAACACCTGCGGCTGCACCTCTTTGAAACCAGGTAACGGTTCAGCGGCAGGTTCGCGCACCAAGGTAATGGTGTCTCCGACTTTAGCCGAACCCAGTTCCTTAATACCGGTAATCAGGAAACCCACCTCTCCGGCTTTCAATTCAGGCTTATGGACAGATTTTGGCGTGAACACACCCAATTGTTCCACCAGCGTTTCCGCCCCTGTGGCCATAAAACGCACTTTATCTTTAAGGCGGACTTTACCGTCTATCATGCGAATCAGCATCACTACGCCAACATAGTTATCAAACCACGAATCGATGATCAACGCTTTTAAGGGTGCTTGCTCGTCCCCGCTGGGAGCTGGTACTTTCTGAACTATTTCTTCCAGAACGTCTTGTATACCTACCCCACTCTTGGCTGAGCAGTGCACTGCATCAACGGCCTCAATGCCGATGATGTCTTCAATTTCTTCAATCACCCGTTCAGGCTCTGCTGCCGGTAAATCAATTTTATTTAACACCGGTATCACTTCAACGCCCAGATCAATGGCTGTATAGCAATTGGCTACAGTCTGAGCCTCTACTCCTTGAGAAGCGTCAACCACCAGCAATGCACCTTCACAAGCGGATAAAGAACGCGATACTTCATAGGAAAAATCCACATGTCCTGGAGTATCAATTAAATTAAGCTGATAGGTCTGACCATCGCGTGCAGTATAATTCAGAGCAGCTGTCTGAGCTTTAATGGTAATACCACGTTCTTTTTCGATATCCATCGAGTCGAGCACCTGAGCACTCATTTCACGGTTTTCTAGCCCACCACAATATTGAATAAAACGGTCAGCCAAGGTCGACTTACCATGGTCAATATGGGCGATAATAGAGAAATTGCGTATATTATTCATTTAAGCCAAATATATTTAAGTCATTCAATCAAGCACTTTCTAGAATGATGTAGACCAGAAAGTGGAAAAATACTGGCTATTTTAGCTGAATGAAGACTTTTACGCCTAAAAATTTATCATTTATAAATTTTTTTGAATATTGCAAACCATTTATTCAATACTATTTAGGTTAAATTTATCGCCCTAAGATGATTTTATTGCATATATTTTTGTGCATTGCGGTTATAATTCCTGCCACGATCTTTTTAATCCTTTTATCAACCCTTTTTTAGAAATTTAACCGATAAATGCGCGTTCATTTCCTTAAACAAAAACGAATTAAGATTATTATTATTTCTTTGCTTTTGTTGCTGATTGCTACTTTCGCCGTTGCCTTCCCCCTAATTATGCATTTGGGTAAAGAACAAACCACCAGTGATATCAATCAAATTACCCCACGATCAGTTGGATTAGTATTGGGGACCGCAAAATATCTGCGTAATGGACAACTTAATCCGTTTTATCAATATCGTATCGAAGGGGCAATTCGGCTTTATAAAGAAGGAAAAGTACAGCATTTATTATTAAGCGGTGATCATTCCAAAGCCTATTATAATGAGCCTAAAACCATGCAGCAGGATCTGATTGCAGCTGGCATACCGGCTTCAGCAATGACCTTAGATTATGCCGGTTTACGCACCCTTGATTCAATTGTCCGTGCGCAACAAGTGTTTAAATTAGATGAATTTACCATTATCACCCAACAATTTCATTGTGAGCGAGCCATATTTATTGCTAATAAATATCACTTATCTACGCAATGTTATGCTGTAGATTCTCCTTCAGGCGTCAATTATATGAAAGTCATCTCGCGTGAATTTTTAGCCAGATTGAAATCAATCATTGATTTATATATCACCCACAAACAACCTAAATTTACCGGTGATGCCTATCCAATCAAATTGGAAGATCAGAAACCAACTGATTAAATTTTTATAATATTGACCTAGAGCCATTAATGGCGCGATTTGTTGCTCAATATTCATAAGCCTATAGGCGCAATGGAAAGTGACCAACTGAAACGGCAACCTATCTAAATACCATCGATAAAAATAGATGACAAGAACAAACACAGTTTAACTTGACCCACTGCAACTTCAGTAAAATTCAGATTCATTGAGTTTGAACTATTTCAAATGATAGAGGTTAACTTAAGCAAAAAAACCTTAAAAAACAATCTTGACTATCAATTGTTAAGCCTTAACCATCCTACAACGTGCGTTTAAGCTGAGCTATAAAACCGCATTTAAAAATGCTAAAATAACAACAAAAGATCTAAGTTTTCATATTTCAACAGCTCATAGGAAATTTGCTGCATGCTTAAAATCAGTACCCAGTTTGATGGGGGCAATATTGAAATTGTTGATATCAGTGATTTAAACAATATTCTGTTAAAACTACCCAAAGATAATGCAGCCGAATATCGTCAGTGGTTTTATTTTAGAGCCCAAGGTGTAGCCTATCAAAATTTGCACTTTCATTTTATCAATGCTAAAGAATCTGCTTATCCTGAAGGCTGGCAAGATTATGCGGCCATGTGTTCTTATGACCGCATTAACTGGTTCCGAGTGCCTACCAGTTATGAAGATGGTGTTTTAAGCATTAACCATACTCCACTGGCAAATAGTGTTTACTATGCGTATTTTGAGCCCTACTCCTATGAACAACATTTAAATCTGTTGGGAGATTCTCAAAGTAGTGGTTTGTGTCAGATTAATGATTTGGGCAGTACCCTACAAGGACGAGATATTAATCTGCTGACCATTGGTAATCAGGCTGCCAGCGATTTGAAAATCTGGATCACTGCCCGTCAGCATCCGGGTGAAACCATGGCAGAATGGTTTGTGGAAGGTTTGCTCGGTCGCTTGCTTGACCATCAGGACCCTACCTCAAGAGCATTGCTGGATCGAGCTACATTTTATATTGTGCCCAATATGAATCCTGATGGTTCTGCCTTAGGTAATCTGCGCACTAATGCTTGCGGTGCAAACTTAAATCGAGAATGGTTAGAACCTTCAATTGAACGCAGTCCAGAAGTGTTTTATGTGCGGCAGAAAATGCATGAGACCGGCGTCGACCTGTATCTGGATATTCATGGCGATGAATCTCTACCCTATGTATTTTTGGCTGGAAATGAAGGCATTCCTTCGTTTAATACCCGTCTGCAACAGTTACAACAGCAATTTGTCCAAGCCTTTCTTGCTGCCAGTCCGGATTTTCAGGATCGTTATGGTTATGAAAAAGATGCGCCAGGACAAGCCAATTTGGCGATTGCCACATCATATGTCGGCGAAACCTTTAAATGTCTCGCTTATACTTTAGAAATGCCCTTTAAAGACAATCATCAATGGCCAGATGATGACTTTGGTTGGAATGGACAGCGTTCATTACGATTGGGTGAAGCAATCCTGAGTCCGATCTACGCAGTTATTGATAGATTACGCTGATATCATCAATATTTTACCGCTACTGAATGAACATATTTTGATCTGTTCAGTAGCGGTTATTATAGGTAAATAATAAAAAATTACCTTTTAAAACAGTAATCAACAAATTTTTTTTGATATTATCCCAGTTACCTATTACAACACAACTGAGGAAAAACATGAAAAAAAATTTATTTATCTACGGACTTATTGGTGCAATGGCATTGACTGCCTGTTCTAAATCAAAAGAGGAAAAAGGTCTTGAACCACTGAGTTGCGACAATCCTCAGTTAAGTAGCGAAATTCAAAAAACCTTACAGACAGTTATCGATAATAATGCTAACCAATTTGTTCAAAGCGATGCACGTCATTTTGTAGATGCTGATAAAGTGATGTCAGCGGCAAAAGAATTGACGGTATCATTATCTGCTGCTGAATTAGGTAAAGACGCCAACAACAAACAAGTTTGTAACAGCAATTTGAGTATCACTGTGCCAGAAAATATTTGGAAAGATATTCAGACTTATGCCCCATTAGTGAATGGCAAAACTGATTATGCTGCGCACATTAAAGAGCAATTGCAAAGTAATGGTTTTACTATGCAAAATAATGTGTTCACTAAACCATTTCAATACACACCATTGGGCAGTTCTATCAAAGCTGGTTCAGCTGCTTCAGCCACAGCAACATTGGGCTCAGATTACGATAAATCCGCCATTCAAAATGTAGCCATAACTCTGGGTAACGCTTTATTGGCTTATGGAGTGAAAGATACTGTCAATGTAGGTGGTCATTTATATCATCGTGCTGATGCACTGACTTTAATTCACAATCCAGGCGCACAGGTGAAACCGGTTGATCAGATTAGTGTCGAGGCACAAAAAGCCAGTGCTATTTTAAACGGTCAATCTGTGGTGACAACCACTGTGAATAATAATCGTACCAATTCAGTTGAAAATAATGTTAACGGCAATCAAATCAGTGCGCGCCAATTACAGGAAGCACGTGATAATAATGCCAATGCCAACAACAATATTAATCATCTGTGGGTTAATTTAGATGATTCAGTACGCAATACCTTGCGTCCAGAAGAACGTAAGTGGATCGAAAATAAAGTGAGTCAGTGTAAGGCTCAAGCAGCCAATGCAAAAAGTAGTGTTCAATCTGAATACACCTATCTACAATGTGAAACTAAATTAACCAACGAACGTATCAATTATTTAAAAGGCTATAGCTTACATTAAGTTTAGCTACGTGGCACAGTATGCGTGAAAACAACTGTGCCACAAAAAGCCAGTGAAACCGTTTTATCTGTGCCATGCATGAGCGAAAAATAATACATATTGATATGGATGCTTTCTATGCATCTGTAGAATTACTCAACCGTCCTGATTTAATTGGTCAACCTGTCGTGGTTGCGGGGACACGTCCCAGATCTGTCATTTGTGCTGCCTCTTATCCCGCTCGTCAATTTGGATTACATTCTGCCATGTCAGTGGCCGTGGCCAAACGTCTTTGTCCGCAGGCGATCTACCTTCCTCCGGATTTTAAAAAATATCGCCAAATGTCTCAGCAGGTGCATTCGATCCTGCAACGCTATACTAAAATCATTGAACCCGTGGCCTTAGATGAAGCCTATCTGGATGTGACAGATTATCAAGGACATTTAATTTATGCGCGTGATATTGCCAGAGAGATTAGACAAAGTATTTTCAATGAAACCGGTTTAACGGCTTCTGCCGGAATTGCGCCAAATAAATTTTTGGCTAAAATTGCGTCTGATTGGCATAAACCCAATGGTCAGTTCGTTATTGCTCCGTCACAGGTGAATCAATTTCTACAACAATTGCCATTAGGTAAAATACCCGGCATTGGAAAAGTCACGGAAGAGAAAATGCATGCTTTAGGCTGGCACACTGTGGGTGATTTAAGCCAAATCGACAGGCATATGTTGGTGCATTATTTTGGACGCTGGGGACATAGGCTGTATGATCTTGCGCATGGTCATGATGATCGAGCAGTCATGCCAGACCGAGATCGGCAGCAGATTTCAACGGAAATCACCTTAGAAAAAAATGAAGATCTGCTTCAGATTGCGAATCACATCCCCGAGCTGGCTAAGTCTATAACCACAATGGTCCAGCAAAAGAAATTATATGGTAAATGTATTACCCTTAAATTAAAAAATGCCCATTTTCAGACTTTCACACGCTCTCAAACCTATTCTTCTGCTTTAGTGGATGAACAAGTTCTGACCGCTGCTGCACTTAAATTGCTCAACCGCATGCCCAAAGATGCTCATCAACAATATCGCTTAATCGGTTTGGGCATCAGTCATTTTGATCATTTTTCTTATCAGCCTCAATTATGGGCAGACGACTCTGAATTAGATGTTTGTCAGGCTTAATTTACCAGTATTAATTAAAATTAATTAATAAAAACAATAACTAATACTTTCACATATATACCTCTGGATTAAGTTAAGAAAATAACGCATAATAAAGACTGTTAATCGCTAGAGGGAGTAGCGATTAAGTATCTTTAAGGTAACATCACAGGAGCTACCATGAGTCATATTAAAGTACCAACCGAAGGTCATAAAATCGTACTAGGTCAGGCTATTCCTAATGATCCAATTATTCCATTTATTGAAGGCGATGGTATTGGCGTTGATATAACACCTGTTATGAAAGATGTTATTGATGCTGCTGTGGCTAAAGCGTATAACGGAGCCAAAAAAATTGTCTGGATGGAAATCTACGCCGGTGAAAAGGCCACCCAACTGTATGGTGAGAATGCCTGGTTACCAGACGAAACATTGGAAGCCATTAAGGAATATAAAGTAGCCATTAAAGGACCTATGACTACACCGGTTGGTGGTGGCATCCGATCTTTAAATGTGGCCATTCGTCAGCAATTGGATCTTTATCAATGTGTACGTCCTGTACAATATTTTAATGGTGTTCCTTCCCCTGTTAAAGATCCGAGCAAAGTCAATATGGTCATCTTCCGTGAAAATACCGAAGATATTTATGCCGGTATCGAATGGCTGGCTGAAACTGACGATGCTAAGAAAATCATTCATTTTCTGCAAGGCGAGATGGGTGTAAGTAAAATTCGCTTCCCACAAACCTCCAGCATTGGCATTAAACCCGTGTCAAAAGAAGGTAGTCAACGATTGACTCGTGCTGCCATTCAATATGCCATTAACAATGATCGTGATAGCGTGACCATTGTTCATAAGGGAAACATCATGAAATTCACTGAAGGTGGATTCCGTGACTGGTCTTACGAAGTGGCTAAAAATGAATTCGGGGCTACCTTGATTGGGGATGGACCTTGGTGTGAATTCAAAAATCCAAAAACCGGTAAAAACATTGTTGTGAAAGATTGCATTGCCGATGCCTTCCTGCAACAAATTCTAACTCGCCCAGCTGAATACGATGTCATTGCCACTTTGAATTTAAATGGTGATTATATTTCAGACGCTTTGGCTGCACAGGTAGGTGGTATCGGTATTGCGCCAGGTGCCAATATTTCTGATGAATACGCCGTATTTGAAGCAACTCATGGAACTGCGCCAAAATATGCTGGTCAGGACAAAGTGAATCCGGGATCTTTGATACTTTCTGCTGAAATGATGTTACGTCATTTAGGTTGGAAAGAAGCGGCCGATTTGGTCATCAAATCTATCGAAAAAGCGATTGCAGATAAAATTGTGACATATGATTTTGCCCGTATGATGGATGGTGCCAAAGAAGTGTCATGTTCTGCTTTTGGCCAAGCTTTAATTGAACGCATGTAATTTATCTAAAAATTAATACCAGCGTAATCATCATTTGAAACCGAATCTATTATGGATTCGGTTTTTAGCTTGTTTAGCTGGGGATTTCATGTAGACCAGATCACCACGCATAGCAACAGTAATTTGGCTTTTATGTTGATTATTAAACCATTACATGATTCAATAATTTGCGCTTTTAAGTAACCAATAAATCAAATGGAAATGCCATGATAAAAGGTATTGAAATTGACTCTTGCGGACGTTGTCTGCATTATCATACTGATCTGGACATAGTTGCATTACAGTGTGGAGAATGTAAACAGTATTATGCCTGTTATCAATGCCATGATCAGCTCTGCGACCATCCTTTTAAGGCAATAGACATCAGAAATAGCAAACCGGTCATGTGTGGTCAATGTAAGAACTGCCTGACGTATGCACAATATCAACACTATCAATGTCCATTTTGTCAGGCAAATTTTAATCCTCGCTGTGGTTTACACAAAGATATTTATTTTGAGAATAAATAATATCGGAATTAATTATCATTCAAATCAACAATATTGCCATCCTCATCCCATTCAACTTTGCGCACAAGTTCATTTTTTTCAAACACAGATTCGCTTTTTTTCGCTCCGGAATCATACCAGCTTAGAACTACGCCACTAACCTGATTATCATTCACAGCCAGATCTGCGATCAAATGTCCTTGTTCATCCCATTTAGTCATGGTTTGGACGACACCATGATTAACATGCATGTCCTGCTTGATTTGTCCATTGTTGTACCAGCGCTGCCAACGTCCATGTGCCTGACCATTAACAAAATTAATTTCTCCGCGTCGTTGCCCGTTCATGTACCAACTTCTGGTTTTTCCATTAGGCAAACCCTGTTTCCACGACATTTCTAATGCCAATTGTCCATTTGCATACCAATTGCGCCAAAGCCCCACTGGTTTACCGTTTTCTAATTTACCTTGAATTTTCTTTTGTCCATCTGGGTAAGTTAATTCTACTTTGCCTTCTTTATTAGCTGGTAATAACTGCTGTAACTTGTCGATTGGCAGTGCAAATTCATCAGTGGGCTTGTCCACTATGGGGTTAACTGATGTTTGCTTAGGTTCTGATGCACTGGTTGATGTAATGGGTGGTTTATCTTCAGCTTGAACCTGTTGCACAATCTTTTCATTGCTCACTTTGGCAACAACAGGTTCTTTTGCTTCTGGCATAATCAGCCAAATTAAGGCGATAAAGCCAAAAATTATTCCTGCGATTAACCAGTAACGGTATCTGGTTACAATCATAGCTTATGTACCTTAATATTAATTAAATCAATCATTTCAGCAAAAAAATACAGATATAACATCTTACATTCATTTAAGTATAAATGGTATGGATACAGTGGAAGAAATTACTTTTGCCAATATGATTTAACATTTACAAATTCATAAATACCAAATTCTGATAATTCACGACCAAATCCGGAGTCTTTAACTCCGCCAAAAGGTAATCTTAGGTCGCTACTGGTATGTCGATTGATAAACACACTGCCCACAGTCAGTTGCCGGGCTAGATCCCAAGCATGTTGATTGTTTTGGGTGTAGATGCTGGCACCTAGTCCATAGGGATTATCATTCGCCAACGCGATGGCATGTAGCGAATCTTTAGCTCTTAAAATACTCGCAACTGGTCCAAATACTTCTTCGTGATAGACACGACAAGCGGGATTGACATTATCCAAGATGGTGGCTGGGTAAAACCAACCTTGTTCATATTCGGGTATGTTTCCACCCACTAAGCACGTTGCACCATGTTCAACTGCGTCAGTGACCTGAGCATGTACTTGTTGACGCAAATCAGCTCGGTGTAATGGACCTAGTGTGGTTTCTGCTAGCCAAGGAGCACCCATTTTCAGTTTTTGGGTATGCTTGACTAAGGCAGTAATGAATTTATCAGCCACCTCAGTACAAACGATGATTCGTTTGGCTGCATTACAAGATTGTCCAGCATCGCGAAATCGAGAGTAACAAGCGTCTTGGGCAGCTTGTTCAATATCGGCGTCATCCAGCACGATAAATGCATTACTGCCACCAAGTTCAAGTACTGATTTTCGTAAGTATTTGCCAGCCATCGAAGCCAGTTGACGCCCTGTCGCAGCCGAACCGGTAAATGCCAGTGCTTGGGTCTGTGCGATGGCTGTTTCAGTATCATCGGTATTTAACCACACTAACTCAAATGGCAACTGTTCATCGACCAATTCAAATAACATTTGACTAACTTGACCGACTGTTGGTGCTGGCTTGATCATGCAGGCGTTACCGGCACAAAGTGCAGGTATAGCAAAGCGTAAAATTTGCCAAATTGGATAATTCCACGGCATGATAGCCAGCAAGGTACCTAAAGGTTCAAACCGTACTTGACTGAGACTGGCCTGTGTAGCGATGGTTTTATTGGCTAATAGCTCGGGGGCAAGATGGGCGTAATAGCGGATTAATGCAATAGATTTATTGATTTCTGCTTCACATTCACGTAAGCAACGACCTACTTCAATGCAAATCTGATAAGCTAAAGAGTTTTTATTTAGCTCGATTTTTTGAGCCAATGCTAATAATAGATGTGAACGATCTTGAACGCTGAGTTGGGAGAAAGTGTGTTGCTTGTAGGCTAGATTCTTACATTGTCGCTGCAATTGAGCCTTGGTGACACAATCGTGGCTGAAGATGATGTTATCACTGATGGCATGGCGACTGATATAAACCACAATAATCCTTTAAATCTTTGATGTAGTGATAACATGAAAGTTGAAATGGCAATAAAGGCCTTGTTACAACACAAGGCCTATTGCTCATATTTATTGCTCATCAGTTTGCAGCTTTTGAGCACCAGTTTTAATTTTGTAATGAGTTTGTAACCATTCAAAATTGTTACTAGCTAAATTTCGAGCTAGATTGTTACTGATCAATTCTTTAGCTTGAGGCATGATGGTGGTCAAATTTTTAGGTGGTGTGATGGAATGTACTTTAACCAGAACAGGATCTGCCCCTTTTTTCAGTATTAAATAAGCCGGTTTGCCATTGATTGGCTTGGACTTGATCCATGCCAGATAGTCTTCTTTAGGCAGCAAGGCTGAAGCAAACTGTTCAGGGGTAACATCAGCAGTTTCAGACCATGATAAAGACGGATTCCGACCATTTAATAGATCATTAAGGGCTGCATTGGCTGCAGCTAAAGCCAATTTCTGACTTTCATCTTCGATATAGTTCTCTTCGACCACATCTTTTACTTCAGCAAAATTTCCTTGATGTTCTTTACGTGTGTCTATTGCACGCACAACTCTGTAACGACCGTCACCGAGATCAATTACTTCAGAATTAAATCGTTTATTAAATATGTCATTACTGAACAGAGCATCTAGTAAAGCTTGCGGCATTCGCTGGGCTTTTGCCATATCTTTAGTTGTCCATTTTTTATCGTCTTTATAGATTTTCAAACCTAGTTTATCACTGATTGGTTGTAAAGATTTTGGATTTTTAAAAGCCAAATCACTCAGCTCTTCTTTGATTTTAGCAATTGCTAAACTGGCTTTACGCATCTGAATTTGTTCGGTTAATTGTTGTTTGATGGTATCAAATTCTGGTTTAGGTTCTGATGCACTAGTTGGGATTTGATCATAAGCCATTTTCAGTTCTTCGGGGCTGACTACTTCTTTTTTGGCTAAATCATCTACAGATATTTGAACAAACTCAAATTTGATACCTTGCGGGAGGAAATACCTCTTTTTATTGGCATTATAGTAAGCCTGTAATTTAGCATCATCTACTTTGACCTGATTGGCATAAGATGCGCCATTGAAATTTACCGATTGTATTTGTCGTGTTGATTGGAGCATATCAATGATCTGCTTAGCTTGCACATCGCTGACCATATTACCGGCTTTAAGCAGATTCTGCATAGACTGTAATGCATACTGTTTGTTGATGCTATCAATTAAATTTTGTTCAGACAGTCCGCTTTGATCAAGAAACTGGCGATATTTACTTTCACTAAATTGACCATTTTCTTGAAAGCTGGGATCGCTGGCAATGATCTGTTTGATCTGATCCAATGATGCTGAGATGCCTAGATCCTTAGCTTGTTGTTGAGCATATGCCTGCTCCAGCAGGTATGCATAAACATCTTGTTTGCTAATCTCACTCTTAGAAGCATTTTGAAAGCGACGCTGCAAATCATTAACTTCATTGATGTTGATTTTAATATCGCCAACTTTGCTAATGTAGTCTGTACCCGGAGCAGCGATGGTATAGCCACCAGCAAACACAAAACTAAGGCAGATCAATCCCAAAATAATTTGGGCAGGAGTTTTATATTTTTCGACAACGTGGAACATAAGATAAGCTTACTTTTCTAAACACAATCAAGAGGGGGTTATTGTAACGTCTTTTTTCAGGCTAAACCATGCTGATTAACAGAATAATGCATAATTGCTACACACATGAAAAAGGGCGGGATAACCCGCCCTTTAACTGTATCAAGTAACCAGATTACAAAGCATCTTTCAGTGCTTTACCAGCACGGAACTTAGGCGTTTTTGCTGCCTTGATTTGTAATGGCTCACCAGTTTTAGGGTTACGGCCGGCACGGGCAGCACGTTCACCTACATAAAAGGTACCAAAACCAACCAGAGTCACTGTATCGCCACTTTTCAGAGCATTAGTAACCGCACTGATCATGCCATCTAATGCCTTAGCTGCAGAGGCTTTAGACAAATCAGCCTCATGGGCAATAGCTTCAATCAATTCAGACTTATTCACAATAAAGTCCCTTTCTGTTGTGATGTTCATATTATGGTTAGGCACAATCGCTAACCAGCACCTAATCATTACAATACCTGTACTTTATAGCAAGCTCAAATTCTGTATGTCAAGCGTTGATACTGGCATAAATGTAAATCTCAGCCAAAAATAAAGCCATTCACCAATAGTGTTGGTGAATGGCTGCATATCAGTGTTTTACAGTTTTAGTTGTTGACTTACGAGCGGTTTTAGCCATTAGCTGCTCTTGTGGTATTTCCTGCCATGGGCTGGGTGGATAAGCCAATCCTAATGTCAGGACTTCATCTATCCATTTAACCGGATGGATGGTCAGTTCCTCACAAATATTGGCAGGTATCTCTTCCAAATCCTTAACATTACCGTGTGGAATCAACACGTGCTTAATGCCACCGCGCAGTGCGGCCAGAAGTTTTTCTTTCAGTCCGCCGATAGGCAGAATTTCGCCACGCAAGGTTATTTCCCCTGTCATAGCAACATCTGCTCGTACTGGTATACCGGTGAATGCAGACACAATTGCCAACGTAATGGCACTACCAGCACTGGGTCCATCTTTAGGCGTAGCACCTTCTGGCACATGGACATGAATATCATTTTTTTCGTAGAAATCTGGTTCTATTCCAAGAGATTCAGCGCGAGAACGCACGACACTCCAGGCTGCACTCACAGATTCTTGCATCACATCGCCCAGTTTACCGGTGCGTAAGATATTGCCTTTGCCGCGGAATTTGCTTGCTTCAATGGTCAATAATTCACCACCTACTTCGGTCCAGGCAAGTCCTGTTACCTGTCCAATACGGTTTTCACTTTCTGCTACACCGTAGTCGAAACGACGTACGCCAAGATAATCATGTAAATTTTCGGCATTAATTACTGTGGTCACCAATTTAGAACTTTTTTTACGCTTAGTAGTAGAATTTTCAGCTTTTAAAGCCTGTTGCATCACTACTTTGCGACAGATCTTAGCAATTTCACGATCAAGAGAACGGACACCGGCCTCACGCGTGTAATATCGAATGATGTCTCTTATCGCGGATTCTTCGATGTTGATTTCACCTTCTAAAATTCCGTTTAATTTGATCTGTTTGGCCACCAGATATTGCTTGGCAATGTTGATTTTTTCATCTTCGGTATATCCTGATAGACGAATAATTTCCATACGATCAAGTAATGGTGTCGGAATATTTAGGCTATTGGAAGTGGCAATAAACATGACATCAGAAAGATCAAACTCTACTTCCGCATAGTGATCGATAAAGGAATGATTCTGTTCAGGATCCAATACTTCCAGTAACGCACTGGCGGGATCGCCACGAAAATCGTTACCTAATTTATCTACTTCATCTAATAAGAATAAAGGGTTTTTAACGCCAACCTTAGCCATATTTTGCAGAATTTTACCCGGCATGGAACCAATATAGGTACGACGATGACCACGAATCTCGCTTTCATCATGAACACCACCTAATGCCATGCGAACATATTTACGACCAGTGGCCTTAGCGATGGACTCACCCAACGAGGTTTTACCCACGCCTGGAGGACCAACCAAACATAAAATAGGACCTTTAAGGCGATTCATGCGTTTTTGAACGGCTAAATATTCAAGTATGCGTTCTTTAACTTTTTCCAGACCATAATGGTCTGCATTCAACACCAGATCTGCCTTGGCTATATCTTTACTGATTTTGGATTTTTTGTTCCATGGTAAGTCCAATAAGGTATCAATATAGTTGCGCACAACGGTTGATTCTGCCGACATCGGTGGCATCATACGTAGTTTTTTGAACTCTGCCAGACATTTTTTCTCGGCTTCTTTACTCATTTTGGCACGACGGATTTGCACCTCAAGTTCAGCCAAATCGTCATCTTCTTCACCCAATTCTTTTTGAATCGCTTTGACCTGTTCATTCAGATAGTATTCACGTTGCGATTTTTCCATCTGACGTTTAACCCGCCCGCGAATCCGTTTTTCAACCTGTAAAATATCCAGTTCGGTTTCCAACAGGTGCAATAAATGCTCCAGACGAGCGGTCACATCGATTAAGGTCAGGATATTTTGCCGCTGATCTAATTTAAGTTGCAGATGAGCCGCAATGGTATCTGCTAAACGGCTATTATCATCAATCCCCTGAATAGTGGTCACCACTTCAGCAGGTATTTTTTTATTCAATTTAGCCAGTTGATCAAATTGTGATAATAAGGTGCGGCGTAATGCTTCATGATTTTCAGATTCAGCAGAGGTTATGTCATTGCATGCTTGAATGTGTGCTTCAACATAAGGGCCGCTTTCATCAATATGTGTCACTTTAGCGCGATACATTCCTTCTACTAAAACTTTGACTGTACCATCAGGCAGTTTCAGTACTTGCAATATATTGGCCACTGTACCCATGTCATACATGTCATCAGCATGTGGTTCATCGGTATCAGCATTTTTTTGCGCCAGCAAAAACACTGGTTCATTGTGTTCCATCGCCGCATCTAGAGCAGCAATGGATTTTTCCCGGCCGACAAAAAGAGGCAACACCATATGCGGATAAACCACAACATCACGCAAAGGTAACATTACCATAGTGGTCGGTTGTAATTCGGGAGAATCGTAAATTTCGGCCATGCAGTGCCTCAATCTTTCTCTGTATAGATATTGAAATTGATTGTTGAGATGGTGCTAAAGAGGATATTTTCAAGTAGGCATTTAATAAAAGCCGCACTCTGTTTTTATTTATTTGGAATCGTAGCTATGGCTGGTGATAAAGACCATAGCGGGCAAGTAAACGGACAAATTAAAAATGGTTTTAATTTGCCCGTTTAGATTTGCTTAACGTGTGACTGGTTTATAGCGGATGCGTTTAGGTTTGGCACCCTCCTCGCCTAAACGCCGTTTTTTATCTGCCTCATATTCCTGATAATTGCCATCAAAGAATACCCATTTAGAGTCTCCTTCAGCGGCCAAAATATGGGTAGCGATTCTATCTAAAAACCAACGATCATGAGAAACCACCAAAACGCTTCCGGCAAATTCCAGTAACGCCTCTTCCAAAGCGCGTAAGGTCTCTACATCAAGATCATTAGAAGGTTCATCCAATAGTAAGACATTACCACCAGAAATTAACGTTTTGGCTAAATGTAGACGACCGCGCTCACCGCCGGATAAGTTGCCCACAATTTTACTTTGGTCACTGCCTTTGAAATTAAATCTGCCTAAGTATGCACGGGCGGGAATTTCAAACTGTCCCACTTGCAGAATATCTCGACCTTCAGCGATTTCATCAAACACGGTTTTTTCTGCATTCAGTCCATGTCGGCTTTGGTCAACCAGTGACATTTTAACTGTCTGACCAATTTTAACTTGCCCCATATCAGGTTGTTCCTGACCGGTGATCAGTTTAAATAACGTAGATTTACCCGCGCCATTTGGACCGATAACACCGACAATCGCTCCCGCAGGTATTTTAAAACTTAAATCATCAATCAGCAGTTTATCGCCAAAGCTTTTGCTGACATGATCAAATTCAATAACTTCGTTGCCCAGTCTTTCCGCAACAGGAATAAAAATTTCCTGTGTTTCATTGCGTTTCTGGTACTCATAGTTGCTCATTTCTTCGAAGCGAGCCAAACGAGCTTTTGATTTAGCCTGTCGTCCCTTAGCATTTTGGCGTACCCATTCCAGCTCTTGCTTCATGGCTTTGATGCGTGCTGCTTCGGCCTTTGCTTCATTTTGCAGCCGAGCCTCTTTTTGTTCTAGCCATGAACTGTAATTGCCTTTCCAAGGGATACCATGCCCTCGATCCAGTTCCAAAATCCATTCAGCCGCATTATCCAGAAAATAGCGATCATGAGTAACGGCTACTACTGTACCTGGAAATCTAACCAAAAATTGTTCCAACCATTCCACAGATTCGGCATCCAGATGGTTAGTGGGTTCATCCAGTAATAACATATCCGGTTTACTTAATAACAGTTTGCACAACGCAACGCGTCGCTTTTCCCCACCGGATAATGTACTAATTTTGGCATCCCATTCTGGCAGACGTAATGCATCAGCAGCTATTTCAAGCTGATGTTCTAGATTGTCTCCGGCTCCAGCGGTGATGATGGCTTCCAATCTAGCTTGCTCTTCAGCCAGAGCTTCAAAATCAGCATCAGGTTCGGCATAGGCTGCATAAACCTCTTCTAATCTTTTCTGTGCACCGGCAACCTCTCCCATGCCGGACTCAACTTCTTCTCGTACTGTTTTATCCGCGTCCAGTTGTGGTTCCTGAGGCAAATAGCCGATTTTAATACCACTCATGGGGATGGCTTCACCCTCAAATTCAGTATCCACACCGGCCATAATTTTCAACACTGTTGATTTTCCAGCACCATTTAGTCCTAGTAGACCAATTTTGGCTCCAGGAAAAAAGGATAAGGAAATATCTTTAATAATTTGTTTTTGCGGTGGTACAGTTTTACTCACGCGCAGCATGGAATATACGTATTGGCTCATATCATCATTATCTTCAGAAAGTTTGGCAGATGCTTATTAAAAGCTTCTAATCAATTTTGTTAGGATTTTATCACGCAAATAAAGGCTAATGAGTCAGTCTTTGCGTTAAAATAGCGATTTACATTTTAATCTGTCTGCATTATGAGTGTTACTTCTGCTTTAATTGATTTTATTTTGCACATCGATCAGCATTTACAATTTATTGTCGCACACTATGGTATCTGGATTTATGCTATATTGTTTTTATTGATTTTTTGTGAAACTGGTTTAGTGGTTACACCGTTTTTACCTGGTGATTCTTTGTTATTTGCCGCGGGCAGTATTGCTGCCGTAGGGGAAATGAATGTGCATTTGATGGTAGCACTATTGTTGATCGCGGCTATAGTGGGTGATGCGGTTAACTTTGCCTTAGGCAAGTATTTTGGTCAACGGCTATTTGCCAATCCACAGTCAAAAATATTTAAACAAATATATTTGCATAAAACTCAGGAATTTTATCAAAAGCATGGTGGTAAAACCATTGTCATTGCCCGTTTTATGCCCATTGTTCGTACATTTGCGCCGTTTGTTGCGGGTATGGGGCATATGCATTATGGACATTTTATTCGCTATAACTGTATTGGTGCTGTTATCTGGGTAGTTCTGTTTTCTTATGCAGGCTATTTTTTCGGTAACCTGCCGATAATTAAACAAAATCTTTCCTTGGCGCTGATTATTATTATTGCCATTTCCCTATTGCCTGCTGTGATCGAGATATTACGGCACAAACTAAGTGCACATAAAAATAACTGACTGCTATAGAACGGTTGATTGCTTAGCCGCAGTTGATAACCAAAGGTAAAACCATGACTCAAATCCATTTGTTACCTGACCATTTGATTAATCAGATCGCTGCTGGCGAGGTAATTGAACGTCCAGCCAATGCGTTGAAAGAAATTATCGAGAATAGTCTTGACGCTAACGCAAGCAAAATAGACATTGAATTAGAAGCTGGTGGGATCAAAAGATTATGTGTAACTGATAATGGTATCGGTATGAATGAGGAAGATGTCAGTCTAGCCTTACACCGTCATGCCACCAGTAAAATCCGCTCGTTGGAAGATCTGGAAAAAGTCGTCAGTATGGGATTTCGTGGTGAAGGATTGGCGAGTATTGCTTCAGTTAGCCGCCTAACTTTGACCAGTCGTCAGGCTGAAGCGAAACACGCTACGCAAGTTTATGCAGAAGATGGTAAGCAAAGTGCAGCGAAAGCAGCAGCTCACGCACCAGGTACAACAGTAGAAGTGGTGGAGCTGTTTTTTAACACTCCAGCTAGAAGACAATTTCTTAAATCTCCCGGTACCGAATTTGCTCACTGTCGCAATATGGTTGAGCGACTGGCGTTAGCCAATCCTGAAGTGGCATTTACATTATCACATAATAGTAAAGTCATTTTCTCTCTACCAGCACAATCATTGTCTGAACGTTGTGCAGCGATCATGGGTGAAGAATTTGTTGCAGCCAGCTTGTCCGTTGATGAGAGCATGGATGGGATTCGACTGCATGGTTTAATCGCCAAACCCACATTTGCTCAAGGAAAAAGCAATCAGCAGTTTATATTTGTTAATCAAAGATTTGTGCGCAACAAGGTAATCATGCATGCGGTGAAACAAGCGTATAGTGATGTGTTACATGTCGCACAAACCCCTGTATTCGCCCTATTTCTTAATCTACCGCCCACTGAAGTGGATGCCAATATTCATCCAACTAAAACTGAGGTTCGTTTCCGCCACAGTCAGGTTATTCATCAACTGGTTTTTCATACTTTAAATAAATCCTTGGCCGGCACCAATGCGACACAGACCGAATCAATTTCCCAGCCGGCAAAAGCGCTGAACGACATCATGCAAAATCAGCCGGATACGGTACAACGTTTGTTTAATCCAAGTCATATCGGCAATACACCATCTAAAAATGGGTCACATTCACCTGTACCCTACCGTATGAGTCGTCAGCCGGTACAAAGTTCCTTGAGTTTGCAGGAAAGTCAAAGAGCATTGGATACTTATGCTCAGCTGTATCAATCAACTGATCAGAATCAAGCCAGTGCAAATCACAGCAGCCAGAATGATCATGAATTAGATTATTTGGAACATTCACGAGGAATAACTACGCTTTCTGATCATGAAACGCAAATGCCGGTTGATGTGTCTATGCCTCCATTGGGTTATGCCATCGCGCAGTTATTGGATATTTATATCTTAGCTCAAACGGTAGATGCGTTAATTTTGGTAGATATGCATGCCTCTGCGGAAAGAGTGAATTATGAGAAAATGAAGCGTCAGCGGCAACTTAATGGACAGGTCTCCAGTCAGGTACTGTTGATTCCAGTGAGTTTTGCCGGTAGCAATGATGAGTTAGCTACAGTTGCTGAATATGCTGAAGTTTTGAAAGATTATGGGATAGATATAGCAATCCAAGAGGAAAATATTGTGGTACAAAGCGTACCGTCAATGTTAATTAAAAGTGATATAAAAAATTTGCTTCAACAAATTTTGGCTGATTTAGGGCAACTGGGTAGCAGCCATGTGATCCAGGAACAAGAAAATCATATTCTTTCAACCATGGCTTGTCATGGTTCGGTTCGAGCTGGTCGGAAGTTGACCCTACCGGAAATGAACGCTCTTTTACGCGATATGGAAGAAACTGAACGCGCTAATCAATGTAATCATGGTCGACCAACGTGGGTAAAACTACGACTAGAAGATTTAGATGCCATTTTTTTAAGGGGGCAATAACTTCTAAATGATTTGAAAATCTTGTAGATGATCGCATTGTTGTAATAGATCGATTATTAGGATCTTTTTTGTGACTGCTCTGATGGTTTAAAGCCGATTTTAAGCAAAAGCTCAATATTCGAATATTTGAAATTATAGATGGTTTAAGCCTGACTACAATAGTCAGGATGAAATTATCAAACCATTGTGATTCGGAAAAAGATGTTTGTCCGGTAACTTTATAGCCAAATATTTAATGCATTGCACTGCATGAATAAAAAAATCCCCTGCATCACAACAATGCAGGGGATTTTTTTAGATTAATTAAGGCTGCGAAGAAGATGCCGATGCAGTCTGAGCAGAAGCTTCCAGCGCGTCAGGATCATCATTATCTGACTCAAGCGTAAAGGGTTTACCATTGAGCGTTAGTTTACCCTTGGACACTTTAAGATGTGTTTTAATGATTCCATTTTCGACCGAAATAAACCCTTTAGATTGCATGGTCTTAATCACACTATCGATCATTATACGTATAGTCTGATCGATATCTTCTAAGGCTTCAGAGCTATTTTCACTTTCATCAACTGTGAATAGTGAACGAGCCTGATTAACGGCAATACTCTCTAACAAAGCTTGGGGAAAAGCGATATCCATTTCTGATTCGGTTTTATCCAGCATCAAATTTAATTGTTGCAAATCTCCTGCTACCAAATCTTTGAAAGTCAGATAGCCGTGAACATCCACCATTCCTTGTGGCATCTGGAATTTGAAGCTATTCAGTTTGAATAAAGGGTTATGAGTGAATAATCCCAATCCTTCCTGACGTACTGCTGCCACCATCGCTTCACGTAGCTGATCATTGTCCAGCTTTTGGGTAGAAAGCTGGGTGATTTTATTTTTCAAAGCAGCTAAACTGGCTGCATCAAGATGTTCTGCAGAAACATCAATATTTAATGGACCATAATCGTCATTGCCGTAGTGTAATTGGGCAAAACCGAATTTCCCAATGCTATTGATCCACTTGTCCTGCTCCGAAGTTTGGGTGGTGAAAAACAGGTCATCTACGGCAATTTTAGATGGGATAGACCCGCCATTAGGATTGATAAACGCACCTATCTGCAAGTCAGTAACAAGATTGACCAACTGATCCAGTCTGATACTGGTATCGTCAGTGTCCTTCCATTCAAACTCCATTTTTTTAATGTGTAATTCACTATTGCCCAAGGAGATGGAAGTATGACCATTTTCAGTATGGCTGTTTAATTTGAGATCCTGATAAGAAAATTGACCTTTGCTCGCCAGAATTACATCTAATTGAGGGCTTTGGGTCTGGCTATTATAACTATTGAATCCTTTAGTATAGTCTATAAGAGTATTTAACCCCTGCCAGTTTATTTTAATACCAGATAATTCTTCATAATTGAATTTCGCCACCTCCAGATGCATGACCCCACCACCTGAAAGATTAATGGTGTTCTCGAGTTTTAAGGGTTTTTCTTGCCCAAAAAAGCGCGCTAAAGTTTGTTCTGCTTGAGGAGTGAATTTAAATTCTGTCTTTACATGAGCCCGTACCGGACGTATACCATCAGCAAATAATCCATGACGAACATGGTTAACGACCGTAATCGGCTCTTGTAAAACGGTACGCACATTATCCGGCAGTTGCTGCTGTATTCCGGCAAAAAAGCTGGGCTTAAACCGCATCTGCAGCGTTTCTGTGGAGGTAAACCAGCCTCGTTGATATTGATCATTTTCAATAATCAAAAAGGAATTTTTTGCTAACAATGCTCGTTGTTCTTCCAAGCTTTCTTGCGCTTTTATCCCTAAATAATAAGGTAAAGCCAATAACACGAGCACAATGATGAGAATAATTGCACTAACTACAGATAAAATTCGTTTATTCATGCCTGAAACATCTTATGTTTGCATTTTTATTAAAGAAAGCAGGATAACATCAATCTGCTCATTTGTCCGCAGCAATACGCTGACGAAGCTGCTCAAACAAACAAACTGTTGCTGCCATGGCAACATTCAGCGATTCAGTTTGACCAGCCATTGGAATCATGACGTGCTGTGACACGATTTCTAACATTTGCGCACTCAAGCCCTGACCTTCATTCCCAAACAACCAACCTGTTGGCAGAGTAAGATCAAGTGAATACAGATTTGCAGCTTTGGGACTTAGTGCCGTTGCGTACAATTGATGCGGATAATTTTTTAACCACAAAGCCAGATTTTCGCTGGTATAGATGTGCAAATAAGCATGCGCTCCCATCGCCGAACGCAGAACTTTAGGCGACCACACATCACAGCAATCTTTACTAAGGATGATGTGTTTGATTCCAGCTGCGAGAGCAGAACGCAAAATGGTACCAACATTACCCGGATCCTGAACACGTTCTAATATTACTGTATCTTGATCAAGGTCGTGATGCTGAGCTTGGTTGATGGCAACCATAGCAATGGGTTCGGTAGAATCGGTCAGATCACTAATTCTGCTTAATAAGCTTTCTGTCACCAACACAATTTTATCGGAGGAGACGCATTTTGTTAAACCAACTATGGCCGATTGAGTAAGTCGCTCTGCAGGCAGATAAAGTTTGTGTAGACTGTGCCCTGCCTGTAAGAAGGTTTCAATTAAGTGAATACCTTCGAGCACAGCCATTTGGTTTTTTTGGCGGTATCGTGACTGACTGATTAGTTTGCTCAGATGTTTCAATTCATTGTTCTGAGCAGAGTAAATAGCTTTATAATTCATATTAACCAAAGTTTTGTTGCCTGCTTTAGCTCATTATTCATAGGATAAATGGTCACCATTCTACTTTCATTCTAATCAGATATCAGGATTGATATCATATAGAATAACGGTTTAGTTGCATACTAAGGGACATGGATGCATGAATTATACAACTTACAATAAATATTTCCGTTTTCTTACACCACAAATATTCGTTAAATGATCTGATTTAGTTCAACCCAATTTAACCTGTAGAATTTGGTTAATGTCTTCAATTGTGGTTGAAGTGCGAATAGCCTTAAATAAGTCATCGGCTTGCGGATAAGCCAGTTTAAGCATGCTGAGCCATTGTTTTAAACGTGCAATAGGGTATTTATTGTTTGCCTGAACTTTGTTACAACACAGGTTAAAAAAATCCTTTATCCAGCTACCTAATTCCTCCCATTGCATTGGTTCGATCAGTTTGCCATTATTGTAAGCAGCGATTTGTCGGGCTAAATCAGGTCGCTGCACCGCGCCACGCCCTAGCATCACATCATCGCAGGTGCTGATGTCACGGATAGTTTGATAGTCTTGCAGTGAAAAAACATCACCATTGGCTACCACTGGAATAGAAATATGATTTTTTATGCGCGCGATCCAGTCCCAATGCGCTGGAGGTCGGTAGCCTTCCACTTTAGTCCGTGCATGTACCGTGAGAAACTGCGCTCCAGCTTCTTCTATCGCGCGAGCGCAATCAAGTGCCGGACTTTTATCCTCGTATCCCAAACGCATTTTAGCGCTTAAGGTGATGTGTGCAGGAAGAGCTTGACGCACAGTTCTGACAATGTGTTCGATTTGTTTCGGCTCACGCATTAAAATAGCACCACCTGCATGTTGATTTACGGTAGGTGCCGGACAACCAAAGTTTAAGTCAATTTGCTGAGCACCTATTTCAACGGCTTTAATGGCATTACGAGCAAGATTTTCGGCATCACTACCGAGTAATTGTAGGATTACGGGCGTTCCCGCCTGAGTTAAGTTACCATGATTTAGCTCAGGCATGTGTTTTAACCAAGTGGAACGATGATGCACCGTATGAGTAATGCGGACAAATTCAGTTACACAACTGTCGAAACCACCAATACGCGTTAGTAAATCGCGCATTTCGGCATCTATTAACCCCTGCATAGGAGCCAGATACAACAATGGGAAGCTTGATTTTAAATGCAACTGAGAAGACATAAAATACAATAAACTATTCAAACAAAAAAGCAACTTATCGGATAATAAGTTGCATTGATCATTATACGCTTAAATGAGTCAGCTAATCGACTTAATCTCGTAAAGTTTCAATGATATCGATCAGTAATTCCGCATCTTCTTGATTGACCTTTGAAAAGCCATCTGCCAGTCCCAGATCTTCCAATATGACTAACCCTTCTTTAGTCTGATTCAGTTGACAGAGAACTTGCTGTAACATTCCCAATAGGTCGACTTGTCTGGGATGAATTAAGATAACATGGTTTAAGTCATTAATTTTGCTTTCAATAAGTGGTTGAAGATTATTGAGCGTAATTTTCGACAGTTTTTTATAGGCAGAAGCGAGAAATAAACCTACATCTCCACGTTTTTTGATGAGCCCATTAGCGACAGCGATAAAGGAATCACATTTTTCCCAGATTAAATCATTTTCTTGCGCATCAACCGCTTCCAATAGGCGTAAAGCCAACAATTTCACATCATAATTTTCTGTGGCTAAAACCTTCATCCCTGCTTTAATATCGGCGAGTGTTTTAATGTTACTGTTTTGTGCAGCAGCTATGACGATTTCATCATAGCGATTGATCGGCTGTGCTACCGCCAAATAACCCATTTCACGAATAAGTTTGGCTGCATCAAACGGATTGGCATAGATGATATCAACCTTATTATGATCTATAGCTTGTTGTTCTTCATCTGTGCTTGCCGGCAATAACAAATGAATATTGATCCCAAGAGATTTTTGTAAATGGGCATTCATAAAATGCCAGCCTGCAAAATATTCTGGCGGGAAATCGGGTGCAATTAGAAAATTTAAAGTCATCGTTGCGCTCGTTCTGCTTTGATTAAATCCTGATATATTGATTGGAGTTCTGCAATTTTACTTGGTGAAGGTTTGCGTCTTACAGAAGTATATCCGCGGATTTCACCATCACGGATATTCGGAATAACGGTTGCATATACCCAGTAAAATCCACCATCCTTGCGCAAATTTTTGACATAACCATGCCATTTTTGCCCAGTTTGAACAGTGTCCCATAAATCTTTAAAGGCAACACTGGGCATATCAGGATGCCGCAGAATATAATGCCCAGCACCCATCAGTTCTTCACGGTCCCAACCACTCATTTTCACGAATATTTCATTTGCATGAGTGATATACCCGTTTAGATCAGTGGTAGACGTAATAAGACAACCATCTGGAAACTGGGTTTCAACATCGGTGCAATAGACGGTACGCTTTACGCCATCAAAATGAGTTAATTCGAAAGTGCGATGGGCAATTTCGGGTTCTTTCATGGTTAAATTCATGATGACTCCATTGAAAAATGATAGGTAACAGGCTGGGAAAAGCCTTAAAACCTCTAAACATGGTTTTGTTACTATACATGATGAATGTAAATCACCCCATGCTTTAAATCAACAAAATTTCACATTTATCTAGCAAATAATGCTTTAAGTTTAATAAATGTAGTATTTTGTCAATATTAACTCAATTGACGGCAACCTTAAGCGGATTTAATGTTTAACTAACGACGCCGATTTTTGCTTGGTTGTTGTAGCCCTGCCCAGCTCATGATGCTGGCTACTTCCAGTTCATTCAGTTCATAGTATTGGCCTCGTTTTAAGCGCGCAGGCAGTGGAATAGGACCAAATCGTACGCGTACGAGCCGACTAACAGTGAGTCCTTGGCTTTCGAATAGGCGTCTGACTTCACGATTTCTGCCTTCTTTAATGATGATGTTATACCAGCGATTAACCCCTTCACCGCCCTGCTCCCAAAGCTGCTGAGCTTTGGCTGTGCCGTCTTCTAGTTCCACCCCAGTCAATAAGTTTTGTTTTTGCTCATCTGTTAGCTCACCCAATACTCTGACCGCATATTCTCGTTCTACCTCAAAGCTTGGATGGGCAAAACGATTCACTAGCTCACCTGAAGTAGTCAATATTAATAACCCACTTGTATTGATATCTAATCGTCCTATCGCCACCCAACGGCTGCTGGCTGTTTGAGGTAGACGATCAAAGATACTTACTCGTCCTTGCGGATCATCACGACTTACAATTTCACCTTCTTGTTTGTAATAAACAATAATTCTGGGCAGGCGATCAGGCCATTTGATATTGATGGTAGAACCTCGCACCATAACTTCATCTTCAGGCGTAATACGATCACCTAACTGAGCTGGTTTACCATTTACTCGTACCAAACCTTGAGAAATCCATTGTTCCATTTCTCGTCTTGAGCCTACACCTGAAGCAGCCAAAGCCTTTTGAAGTCTGACTGGTTCCATCTGCTCTAGGTCGATTCGTTGCGCTTTGAGATTTCGTGCTCGCTGCTGAACCTCTTGATTAGGTGAACGTTGAATCAGTTTTTTTGCTTTTTGAATTTTCGGCTTAGGTGCCATATTTTGTTGGCTTGTACCAGGCTGATTTTTACCTTTTAGCGGACGTTTACCTGTGCTTTTAGCACTTTTGTCGTGGTTTTTAGCTGAGATGCCATCTCGTAGCTGTCGCTTAGTGAGTTTTTTCTTGCTTTGGCTCATTTTATACCTCTTCCGTTTTCGTTAACGGCTCTTCTGCGGTAGGTTCATCTACGGCAGGATCATTGATATCTGGAAGAATTAACTCTCCCAGTTCGGTTAATGGGGGTAGCTGACTTAAATCATCTAGCTGCAGATCACTTAAAAATGTTGTGGTGGTGGCCCATAGATTAGGTCGACCAACACTATCTCGTTGACCGATAATTTCTATCCAGCCTCGATCTTGTAAAGTTTGTAATACATGGCTAGAAACCGTGACGCCTCGAATGGCTTCGATATCGCTACGGGTGACAGGTTGCTGATAAGCAATGATGGCTAAGGTTTCCAGAACAGCGCGCGAATAGCGCGGAGTACGTTGCACATCCAATTTAGCCAGATGATTAAGTGCTTCACCCATTACTTGAAAGCGCCAGCCTTCCACTGTCAAGGTCAAACTTAAAGCTCGTGCATGCCAGCGCTCTTTTAGTGCCGTCAATATGCTCTTTAGCTCTTGCTCACTCAAAGGTGGTTCACATAAGTTGCGCAAGGTCATTTCGCTTAACGCTTCACTTTGCGTTAATAAAGCCGCTTCAATTATCGCTTCCGGCGACAGCTTATTTTCGTCAGTTTTGTTAATATCCAATTGATTCAATCGTCGTTTACCATTATTCAAAAATTATTTTTTTCGTGCTTCTTTTTTAGCCAGACGTTCAGCTTTTAATTGTGCTTCATGTTGTTGCCCTTTTTTTAGCCAAATTGCCCATTGATTAGGCGTCTCTAGGGTGATGCGCCCGATATAACCATCACGAAAGTCTGTGAGAACTCTTTCTGCAGCTTTCTGATAATCAATCCGTCCTCCACTTAAAAGTGCACCACGTTTTTGACCAATCCAATTTAGCCACTCATCGTCATGCCAGTGTGGGCTAAGACTTAAATCAGCATGATAGCGTTGTTGCAGCATGCTTAAATAATGTCGGCGCAGATAATCCAGAAGTTCTAAGGCTACGGTTTCTTCATCTAGAGCATTACGACCTACAGCACCACTGGCTGCCAGATTATAACCAGCCTCTTCAACGATAATTTTTGGCCATAACATACCTGGAGTGTCGTAAAGCCAGAAATCATCCGCCAGAATCAAACGTTGTTCAGCTTTGGTGATACCAGGTTCATTGCCAATTTTGGCACTTTTTTTGCCCAGCATGCCATTAATTAAAGTTGATTTACCTACATTTGGAATGCCGCAAATTAACACCCTTAAAGGTCGCTCCAAACTTTGCCGGTTCGGAACCAATTTACGGCTGGCAGCAATGACTTTGCTCGAAGCTTGACGGTCTGAAGCATCTAAAGCCAGAACATTGGTATCTGGACGCGAGCGATATTCGGCCAACCATAGCTCTGTTCGCTCAGGATCAGCAAGATCTTGTTTATTTAGGATTTTAAGCTTCGGTTTACCTGATGACAACTTTGCCAGCAATGGGTTTGCACTCGAAGCGGGTAAACGAGCATCCAGAACCTCAATAACCAGATCGACACTTTTAATTCGTTCGGTAATGGCTTTCTTGGCTTTATGCATGTGCCCGGGATACCACTGAATAGCCATAAACTGTCCTTCATTCAGCAAATAGAAAGATTATTACATAAAAACACACAGGCAGCCTGTTATCAGGCTGCCTGAATAAATTTAATGAGGATTATAACCCTTTTTTCGGCGTTTTGCTGATTTCCAACTGTCGATGGCGGGTAATAATGGCGTAGTTTTTTAGTTGTCGCGCTAATTCTTCCACCACATATACGGAACGATGTTGTCCACCCGTACAACCAATGCCAATATTGACATAACTGCGACTTTCTTCTTCCATTTTGGGCAACCAACGTCTTAAAAAATGGGACAGATCATTGATCATCTCTTGCATAATAGGTTGCTGATCAAAAAAAGCCTTCACTGGTTCATCCAAACCAGTATAGGGACGCAGCTGATCGTCATAAAAAGGATTGGGCAAACAGCGCATATCAAACACAAAATCCAATCCAGTTGGAACCCCGTATTTGTAACCGAACGATTCAAGCACAATATGCATTGGTGCCATGGGCAAATCAACCCATTGTTGTACCTGTCGGCGCAGTTGTTGCACATTTAATGAGGAAGTATCAATTACATATGCATGATTTTGTAATGTTGACAGATATTGACGTTCAGCAGCGACACTTTCTTTTAAAGTTTTTTGTTCTTGTATTAAAGGATGGCTTCGACGCGTTTCAGAAAAACGACGCAGCAAAACATTTTCAGAGGAAGTTAAAAATAGAATATCTATTTGATGCCCCTGTTGCCGCAGATGATTGATCAGCTCACCCACTTCAAGAGGGTTAAAACGCGAACGAATGTCAACACTGATACCCAGTTGAGCTACCTGATTATTGGTATAATAAGTAATTAATTCTGGTAATAATTTAATTGGCAGATTATCAATACAGATAAAGCCAATATCTTCTAACAATCGCAAAGCTATGGATTTACCTGATCCAGATAATCCACTAATCAATACTATCCTCATCACTCACCGTATTTTCTTCCAGCATGGAATTATGCCGATCCAGAAATTCCTTGGTACTGTCTTTGCCACGAAGTTGCAAAATATATTTACTTACAGCTGCTTCTACCAACACCGCCAGATTTCGACCGACCGCCACAGGTAGAGTAACACTGCGAATCGCCACATTAAGAATGGCCTCTGTTTCACTCTGAATACTTAGCCGATCAATATTTTGCATTTGTGCGTCATCTGCCAGTACCAGATTAATAATCAGCTGTAGTTGTTTTTTAGGTCGTATCGCTGTTTCGCCGAATATGGCACGGATATTCAGCACACCAAGACCACGAACTTCCAAAAAATCTTTCAGCATGGGTGGACATCGTCCCTCAATGGTTTCCGGACCAATTCGATACAGCTCAGTGGCATCATCAGCAACCAAACGATGACCGCGTGAAATCAATTCCAAAGCGAGCTCACTTTTACCTAAGCCGGATTGACCAGTTAGCAAAACACCCACTTCAAAAACATCCAGAAATACCCCATGTTTTACAGTTGAAGCAGCCAGCACACGCTGTAAATAAATACGCAATACATCCATTAAAAATGGACTTTCGGCTTTAGATGTCAGCAAAGGAACATTATGCGTATGACAATAATCCCGCAACATAAATGGTACAGGCAAATCATTGGCTACAATAATCAGTGCCATGGTTAAATCAAACAATTCATTTAACGTTGTTTTGATTTCACCAGCTTCAATTTTATTGAGATATTCTACCTCAGCAACACCGATAACCTGAACTTGATTGGGGTGAATAAAATTCAGATGACCAACCAAAGCTAATACTGGTTTATCAGCCTCAATACTGATCCGATTATCTGCTCCGGCTGTTCCTGCCGACCAGGCAAGCTTAAGTTTAGTTTGATTGTCCTGATATAAACGGCGTACTGAAATACTAGGCATAATTAGCTTTCTAAATTCATTCTGCGCTTAATATGTCACGTATTGCTTCGGCGCTAGTCGCATTCAACAATGCATTACGTACTGCTTTCTGCGAAAATTTACCGGCTAAATCGGATAAAACATTCAAATGCTGCGTGGAAGCATTTTCCGGAACCAACAAAATAAAAATTAGATTGACGGGTTGTTCATCCGGCGCATCAAAGGGTATCGGTGTTTGTAAGCGAATAAAAGCACCAATCGCTTCTTTAACAACATTAGTACGGCCATGCGGAATCGCCACGCCCTTACCTAAGGCAGTGGAACCCAATTTTTCACGCGCAAACAGACATTCGAAAACGGCTTCCTGTTGCAAACCTGCTTGCTGTTGCAGTAATTGACTGGCTTCTTCGAACAGCCTTTTTTTACTGCTAACATTTAAATCCAGCACGATATTGGTAACAGGTAAAATTTCACCAATTAAACTCATATGGTTATTCTCTAATCAAATTTAAGTTACAACTATCAATTGCAACAGATAAAAATATTAATATGGTTCAATGAATTTCTTGGTTAACTTATCAATAATTATATAAGGAGATATAAGCATTTAACCAGATTCGAGATCTAATTTAGTTGCTTTACCCCATCGCATTACAATAGTTTAACAACAACCCAACGAACCAGATCACGCCCACCCTATTATTGCGACAAAACATCTTAAAACAAGCCAGGCGATTGCGGCTGCAAATACCAAGATATTGTTGATATTGTAGCCAAATAACTATGGGTACGACCAACCAGAATGGCCAGCGGGCATGAATCAAACAGCCCGTAATGATCATCAGAATATCGAACCCCAAATGACAAAATATGACTGCGTACAGATCATATTGCCCAAAGGTAATGGCTGAAGTTCGAATACCGATTTTCAAATCATCTTCTTTATCAGCCATGGCATAAATTGTATCGTAAGCCAATGTCCATAAGGTATTAGCAGCCATTAGAACCCATGCTACCAGGGGAATATTTTGGCAAACCGCAGCAAAGGCCATAGGTATACCAAAGGAAAAGGCCAGCCCCAAATACAATTGTGGAATTGGGAAAAACCGTTTAGTAAACGGATAAGTCATCGCCAGAAAAAGAGCGGGCAAACTCATTTTCCAGGTTAAGCTATTCAGTGGCAACAAGCATAAAGCAGCCAGAATACAGATAAGTAACGTTAATACTAAAGCTTCTTTAGTGGAAACTTGTTTTAAAGCAAAAGGGCGTTGGCATGTTCTAGCTACGGCACCATCAAAATCACGATCTGCAAGGTCATTGATGACGCAGCCTGCACTGCGCATTAAAAAAGTTCCTAAAGTAAACATCAGCACAATTAGCCAGTTTGGTCGACCATTCCCAGCTATAAGTAATGCCCACCAAGTTGGCCATAAAAGTAATAACGTTCCGATTGGTTTATCCAAACGCATTAAACGAGCATAAACCCCTGCACGCTCCCTGAGCTTGGCTACCCCCTTATTACCCACTTCTCTAGATGCTGATATTTGAATCACTACAGCCTTTCCATGCCACGACAAACTAGATAAAAATAATTATTACCTATTTAAAAATGTCGGTACGGTTATTATCTGAATACACTAAACCGAGTTATTGTATCATAAGCATGAGTATGCATATTTTAGCAGATTAGCAATGTTAATACTGTTATTGATTAAGAAGATATTGTTGCTTAAATACGTTAGATATTAATATTTGAAAAACCATTTTAATCGCACATCATGCCATACGCTTGATTAAACATATCATGAGTTTTTGATAACACATTAATAATCATAATTAGACATTGTCTATTATAGTATGGGTATCAATTAAATTTGATGCAGATTAAACGATCATGCCAAGTTTATTCTAAATATTAATTTTTTTTATCAAAGTTTGTTTAATTAGATTATATAAGATGTTTTCTGATGAATTCGCTAAAAAGTTGGGTGATTGATTGAAAAAACATTTGATCTACTTTTGTCTAATTTAATGTTCCTCAATAGATTGATTCATTTTTCCTTGATATTGGTTAGCTATAATACCAACTCTATCATCGCTGACTTGTCCAAACCCCTTTTAAATCAGATATAATTTTTAGAGAGAAGCTTTTGTTCATTGAATTTACTTTTAAAAATATCTGCACTTGATATTACAGAAATTATGAATCTTATTTTATGGCGCCATGCTGATGCTGAATATCAGCATAACGATAAAATGCGCAAATTAACTGATAAAGGTTGCCGGCAAGCACAAATCAGTGCTGATTGGTTGCTGGCTCATTTGCCCATCGATAAATATCGGGTCTATACATCTGAGGCGGTGCGCAGCCAACAAACTGCATCGTATTTGCATCAATCAATCTCGATTGAGCCTCTTCTCAATCCAGATACTGTTCCACAGAATTTAACGACATTATTATTGCAGCAAATTGATTATGGCAATTGTATCTGGGTAGGCCATCAACCATGGTTGGGTCAACTATGCAGTTATTTACTCAATGGTATTTGGTTACCCCAACAATATTGGTCGGTAAAAAAATCTTCATTCTGGTGGTTTGAAGTCAGTTTTTTTCACCATCAACCCTCAGCTCGTCTGAAAGTGGTGTTAAATCCTGGGGTGCTGAAATAAATCTGCTCCAACTTCAAATGCAGAAACCCAGCTAACATTGCGCTAAATTATTGGATTCAATGATAAATAGTGCTCACTAATTTTATCTAAAAAAGCATACAGTTTTCCGTTCATCTCTGCATAATCCTGTGCTCTTAATTCCGTTTTGCTTTGAATATACGGATTAGGATTGATGAGATCGGAATTAACGTATGCATGAGCAATCAAAGTTTCCACCAGATCATGGGTAAATTCCAAATGACATTGGAAACCATAGACCAATGGCGCATAAGTTATGATCTGTCGAGGACAGCCGGCACTATAAGCCAGCACTACTGCCTCCGCTGTTAAACCCGGCATATCGCCATGCCAATGCCCTACTGTCAATTCAGTACCAAAATGGCTGACAAAAGAATTATTTAAACCTTGTTCCGTTAAGAAGATGGGAAATGATCCGATTTCTTTTTCCGGGCTATGTTCCACCATTCCTCCTAGAGCCTGCCCGATCATTTGAGCACCCAGACAAACACCAATAACAACTTTGCCCGCGTCTTTGGCTGCGATAATCAAATTTTGTTCAGCCAGACTATCAAAATAAGGGCATTCTGTCAGACTGGTTAAAGGAGATTGCGGTCCGCCCATCACAATTAACATATCCATATCATTCACGTTCTCAGGCAAAGTTTCACCATCATATAAGCGGGAATAAGCAATGGTATGCCCTTTATTCTGCGCCCAACGCTCATATGCACCAGGTAGTTCAAAATCTGCATGAATAATAAAATGAATATGCATTTTCATCTCAACATTTTAAATGGAAAAATTAAACTTATTTCAATAATTTATGCAGTATTTTAACAAAAAATATTTGCATTAGGATGACTTGCCATACAAAAAATTTGCAGTAGTAGATATTTAAGTAGATGTTTTGCTGAGCAGCTTGTCTTAAGAGTCCTATTGCAACTAAAGCCATAAAATAAAAGATATAGAGAATATCTAACAGGTTTTGCTTTAAAAATTGGTTTCTAGTTCAACTCTTAACTGAATAAGCACATTTCAACTTGCTTGGGATATGACGCAATCGAGCTGTCATCATTAACATAGCGTATTGAGCGCCATCTATGGAGCCGATTGAGTAACTAACATTTTGAGCATGGAATAGCCATCATTTTGCTATAAATTTAGAAGAAATTCCGCCTTTCAAAACTTCTGTGTTCATGCAGAAATTTGATGATAAATTCAACTGATTACTTGTACTTTTTCTTAGATGCCATCAAGCAGAATCTACCAAATGAATAAGCTTAAACCATATTTATTTTAATGATAATGAGGAATAAGCTAGGATCATAAGGAAATCAATTGAGAAACGATCAATATTATGCCAATCTCAAACAGGATAAGTACAACATGGTCACCCTTTTATCCAAGATTAGCAATGAAGAAACTCTTACCGTTACTTTAACCTTAAAATTTGCAGCACTTTAAAAAGGTAATCTAGCTGATTTATAGTTAATTAATCTGCAAAAGTGAGGCTATTTAGCCTGTTTGAAAATTGAGTTTGATGTTTTTTGAAAAGCTTTTTTTTCCTATTCTTCGAGCTTATTTATAATCATCCTAAAGCCCAGATGACTATGCCAGTCTGTTTGCTGCAAAAAGGTTATTTAAAAGACCATTTGTATGTAGATACTTGATAACGAATTAAAAAAATAATACTATTATTTGATGATTTGAGAAAAAACCAACTCAAATCATAAAGATGTTTTGCAAGAAATGATTATTAGTTCTAGATAAACTTATTGTTTATCTTCATCAACTGTCACTTTTTATCTAGATTGGTTCGACAGACATACTTGGATGAGAATAAATTTATTTGGTCGATGTAGCAACAATTTTATCAACTCCATTAACCGATACTGTTAATCTATAAAGAAATGCTTAATAAATAGTTAGCCTATTTTTGATCTTTTGAGTCTGTGGATAAAATTAATAAATATCATATTTTAGTTGGTTAAGGGAAATAATGAAAAAAATACTTTTGCTTGTATTAACAGCATTATTATCGACGACAATTTACGCTAATAATTGTTCTACCTTTTATGATCAAAATAATTTTGCTAAAGCTTTTAGTGCATGTAAAGCGGAGGCTGAACAGGGAGAAATGGAATCTCAGTTTCTTCTAGCTTATATGTATCAATACGGCGAAGGCGTCGAAGAAAATAATCAAAGAGCATTATATTGGTATACTAAAGCAGCTAAACAAGGGGATGGTAAGTCGAGAAATAATTTAGGTTTGATGTATTCCGAAGGTAATGGTGTCAAAGTTGATAAAGAAAAAGCGGTATACTGGTGGACTCAAGCAGCTGAACAAGGTATTGATGCATCGCAATATCAATTAGGGGTGATGTATGCCAAAGGTGAAGGCGTCAAAGAAGATAAAGAAAAAGCATTATACTGGTGGACTAAAGCAGCTGAACAAGGTATTCATTACGCGCAATATAACTTAGGGATTATGTATTTCTGGGGTGACGGAATCAAAAAAAATAAAGAAAAAGCGTTATATTGGTGGACTAAAGCGGCTGAACAAGGTTTTGATTACGCACAATATGAAATAGGTATGATGTATAAAAATGGGGATGGCGTAAAAAAAAATAAAGTGTTAGCAAAAAAGTATTTTATGCAAGCTTGTTCGCATGGTTTAATATCTGCTTGTGAGAGGATTATTCCCTGAAATAAACATTGTTAATAAATATACAAATAAATACATGCGTAATACTGTCTTATAATATGAAGATAGTTTCTTATTTAAATATGCATTATAAAATTTTTACAAGTATTGGTTTATCCAATAAAAAAAACGCCGTATTGATTAAATACGGCGTGGTCAATGAAAGCCAAAAATTATTTATTTACTGGCTTTAAATTCTTCATAATATTCACAAGCTAGTTTGTGTAATGACGCACCAATAGCTTTGTACTGGTATTCATTTAAGTTAGCCAGTGAAACGCGACCAGACGGATGCTGTACAGCAAAACCTTTACCCGGTAACAGAACTACGCCAGATTCATCTGCAATTCTGAACAATAATTCGTTCGGGTTTTTGGTTTTAACAACCCATTCCGCAAACTCATCGCCATGTAATTGACGCGCAGTATCTTCCATGTCAACCAGAGTATAATAATCAACACTGTTTTCATTGAATTCGTGTTTAATACCCAGTTTTTTATACATAGCAGCACTACGATTGCGAATCAGAGCCATCAATGCATCTTTATACTGTTTCTTAGTATCCATCATCTCTGCAAGAGAGAACAATACCATCTGAACCTGCTGAGGAGTAGACAAACCAGCTGTGTGATTTAACGCTACAGCACGGCTATCTGCCACCATACGGTCGATCAGTTTCAATTTTTCTGGTTCAGGAGTGATAGACAGATAACGTTTGTGCAAAATCTGACGCTCAGCTTCTGGCAATTCAGCAATTTTCTTATCCAATACATTCTCTTTAGCCATGGCAATCACACCCAAGCGCCAGCCTGTGGCACCAAAGTATTTAGAGAATGAGTACACCAAAATGGTGTTGTAAGGACACAGTGTAAACAGAGATTCGAAGTTTTCAGCAAAAGTACCGTAAACATCGTCGGTCAGAATAATCAGATCTGGTCTTTTCTTCACGATATCGGCGATGATTTGCAGACTGCGATCGTCCATTTTTACTGATGGCGGATTAGAAGGATTAACCAGATAGAATGCTTTAATAGAAGGATCTTCCAGTTTACGCAATTCGCTTTCTGGATATTGCCAGTCTAATTTAGGATCCGCATTGATCAACACTTCTTCCAGTTCGTAATCGTTCAATTCTGGAATTTCAAGATATGGTGTGAAAATCGGTGCGCCTAAAGCAATTTTATCGCCATGACGAATCAGACCGTTTTCTTTCAAAGAATTGAAGATATAGGCCATCGCAGCTGTACCACCTTCAGTGGCAAACAGGTCGATATCTTCATTGGACATGGATTTTGCACCCATCTCTTGCAGAATGTATTGTTTAACAATCTCTTCAGATAAACGCAACATACGATCAGGTACTGGGTAATTGCAGCCTAAAATACCTTCAGTCATTTCCAGCAAGAACTGATGCTGATTGTAACCTAACTGGTCACGAACATAAGACATGGCTTTACTTAGAAAATCCACGCCTGGTTTCGTGCGATTACGACGAATATAATCATCAAAGCGTGCCATCAAATCGTCCTTAAATGGCATACCACCGATGTTTTGATCCAAGAAAGAGAAAGAAATTTCTGATTCTTCAGCAGCAAATAAACCTAACTCAAAAAAGGCATTGCGTGGCAAAGTTGCTAAGAAATTTGGGTTACCACGACCTGCATTTAACATCATGCGATCATTACGGCTCTGAGCCAGATCGATTAGATGATTTTTCAATTCGAACGGACTTAGATTGGCATATTTTTCAAAATCAAGTTTTGAATTCATAGTTGTTTCCTCAGGAAGTTAAGACCACATATCAAACAAGAGCCACGATCAACGGCCCTAACAGGGTCAGGAACACATTGGCTAATGCATATGTAATTGCAAATGGTGTGGTTGGAATTGAATTGCCTGCTTTATCCAAAACTTCACCAAATGCCGGATTTGCACTACGTGAGCCTGACAAGGCGCCAGCAAAAATTGCGGCATTGTCATAACGGAGCACATAGCGACCAAAAAAGATAGCCAGTATCATCGGTACTAATGTCACCACCACACCGATTAAGAATAGAGTTATCCCCTGCTCTTTGATGGTGGTGATCGCCTGTAAACCAGATTGCAAACCAACCACAGAGACGAAACCGGCTAGACCAAAGTCTTTCATGAATTGAGATGCGGCAGCTGGCATATTGCCAAATGTTTGTTTACGGGCACGCAACCAGCCAAAAAACAGACCAGACAGTAATGCGCCACCACCTGCACCCAGCGTGATAGGAATATTGCCGATGCGGATAACGACCCAGCCAATAATCAGACCTAGAACTACGCCCAGACCGTGATAGGCCCAGTCAGTTTTACTATTAACAGTGATCGGAGCACCAATAATATGCACGACACGATTAATATCACTGGTAGAACCGTAAATGGTCATGACATCGCCCAGTTTGAATTGAGTATCTGGAGTCACCTCTAATTTCTCGCCATTACGATGTAAGGCTATTAAATAGATGCCATGCTGAATCTCAAAGGCATTGTCATCTTGGTGAACTTTGGAACGAATTTCTGCCATGGTTTTATTGGCATATTCGCTGTTGCGGAAGACCACATCTTTGGTATCCACAATCAATTCCAAACCAGGTTCAGAATCCAATTCACGTCCAAATAAACCACTAACAGCAGTCACGGCTTCACGACGACCAACAATCAAAACAATGTCACCAGATTGAAGGACTGTCGAAGCAGTACAATCAATCAAATTACCGTGGCGTTTAATCCGCTCAATGGTCACACCTATGTTTTGCAATTCAATATCTTTAATCGTTTTATGGATATCTTTTTCAACAACATAGATACGTCCCACCATTTGGGTAATCGCCATGCCCTGATTACCTTCCAGAGCCATTGCACCTTTCAGTTGCTCAGCCTCAGCAGCCACGGCATCATCACGAATATCTCGTTTCATGACTTTTGGCAGAATATTCATACAAATGATAATTGCGCCAAGAGAACCGAAGATATAAGTCACTGCATAACCGATCGCCACATTCGCTTGCAATTTCTGCAATTGGTCAGGTGGAAGTCCCATATGACTTAGCGCATCAGCAGCGGTACCCAGAATGGCAGATTGGGTTAATCCCCCAGCAGCCAGACCAGCGGCTAAACCTTTATCGAGATGGAACCATTTGGCCATGATCATCACAGTGATAAAACCTGTGATGGCAATAAAGAGCGCCAAAAAGATTTCACGTAGGGTTTTTACCCCCAGTGAACGGAAAAACTGCGGACCACTTTCATAACCAACCGCGTATATGAATAATGTAAACAGCAGCGCTTTGAGACCTGAATCAATGTGTACATTCAGCAAGCTGAGTACAACAGCGACCAGCAAAGACCCAGCTACTCCTCCAAGTTGGAATTTACCAAAACGAATACTGCCTAATAGGTATCCCAAACTTAATGACAGGAAGAGAAGAATAACTGGTGATTCTTTTATATTAGTTAAAACCCAATTCAACATAAGTTCACCTTCTCCAGAAAGAACGGAGAATAGTGTGCGCTTGTCTGATTTTAATTCCTGTCTATATTTATATTTATTTGAAAATAAATGATAATTTTAGTTTTTTGTTAACGACAATCGAATATTTATTGATGTTTTAAGCTCAAAAAATGTAGCAATGTAAAAGAGAATGTACTTGAGAAAAATATTTTTATGGCATATAACTTTGGCATAAAATTGATTATGAAATATACAGGACAAGAGCATTTAATTATTTAGATGAAAACAATTCAATCCTAAAACTGGCTTGGTTTTATCCTCATCAACGTCATTTTCAACCCTGCTTACTCATCCTCACCAATAAATATTATCAAGTTAATAATTATATTCAAAAGACATAAAAAAAAGGGGCGCTTTCCCCTTTTTTGTTAGACTTTGAGTGAAAAATGTTACACCAAACATTGATAATGAGAACTTGAATCAATTATCTTTGTTTACGCGGTCAATCTTGTCTCTTTCACACAACATAAACCTCTTTAGCGTCCTAAAGGAATAGATTCAACATTAATAAAATTTACAAATGATTTAGTATTGTCTTCGAGGTTCTTTACTGTCTCAAGATTAATGCGTTCATTTTCACTGGGATTTACCTCTTCAGAGTTGTCATTATCGTCAGGATCAAATATAGGATTGGATGCAATATCAGCAGGTACCTCTGCGATACCTATATCTTTTACCAATCGCTTATATTCGCTGGATCGAGTTAACAGTATATTTGCGGCTTGGCGTAGATTATTGACTTCGTTGCGAGCCAGATAAAAAGTGGTTGGAATATGAATAACTTTATCTCGCAATGGCGAATCTGGCAGATCCAAGAGATTGACACTGATATAGTAAACTAAAGGTGTGTCACCAGTACGTGTACTGTTCCACCAATCAACGTATTTTTGAAACTGGCGTTGCGTATCTTCTGAATACTTCTCTATTGGAATACTGGTTAAAGCTCTGGCTACATCAGCCGTTCCTGGTACATTAGCACTGCTATCAATCTCATTGCGACGTTGTGTCTGCGCATTAACGTTAATAATAATGATTTTATGGATTCGTGCGTTTTCCAGGCGGTCGTACAGCGTTTTATTACTGTAGAGTTCACTGGCATCAAGTAAACTACGTAAACCTAAATTATCGGTTAAACCACCATCCAGTAGATGAATATACGGGCGTTTTTGACTATCTTGATATTGTTTCAAATTTGCCCGATAGGCTGCTCTCGTTTTGGCTCTAAATTCAGATGTTCCAGCTATTTCCACATTGTCATGGTGTTCATCTAGTAAATTATCCGGTAAATGATACTGGCAATTCCCACCATTATTATTCAAAGTAACCGGAGAAAACACCAAAGGAACAGCACTAGAGGATGCGACTGCTCGTGATATGGGTAGACTGCTCAAATCTAGGCAAAGTAAATCAAAATATTCTTGCGTAAAATCCAGTCGGCTGCCCAAACTCATATCGGTGGCACTGATCACCACAAATGGCCCCTTACGCCGTTCAGCTAAATCGGCATAGGTAGCGCCTTTGTAAAGATGCAGATCAAATTGCTCTTGCAATAGATCCCCTCGTCCGAATTCAGGGGAAGCCAAGCGTGACCAATTTGCCATGGAAAACACCTGTCCAATCATCATTTTCTGCAAATTTAAACTCAGAAAATTTTGCTTAAATAATGGTATGGTTTCTTCGCCATGTAAACCAAAATAAGTTGCTAGAACTGAACCACCTGAAATTCCATAGACCAAATCGATGGTATTCAATAAATTAGTTGATTTACCATTTATTTTTACCTGCTGTTTTTTTAATGTTTCCAGAACCCCATAGCCAAAGGCAGCTGCACGAGTACCCCCTCCCGAAAACATCACTATGCCAATTACATTGTCTTCTTTTTCACTATCTCTATTGAGTAATGCATTTTGTAGGCGATAACCTTTAGTGGTATCGATATGGTCAATAGTCGCTATAGGTTGGTATTGCAAATTGGAACAGGCACTCGTTCCTAAAACAGCAAGCAGCAATAATGACCGATACATAGAAATGATCGAAAAAACGAAACGCATGCTTGCTCCTAAAATTTAGTTATACCATTTACAAATTATGACACATTATTCACCAGATAATCTTCTGGTTAGTTAACACAGTTAAGAAAGGGGTAACAGAATATTTACTCTATTTCCGCCGAATCCTTTTGCCAACCTCCACCTAACGCTTTGTACAAATTAATTAAGTTTTGTGCCTCAGCTAATTTACCCTGAACTTCTTTCTCAAAAAGATTTTGCGCATTCAACCGTGATCTCAACGCACGATCAAGAGTCATATCCCCATAACGAAACAGTTTTTCCGCAGCATTAGCCTGCTTATCGGCTTCACGTTGTGCTTGGATCAGCAAAAGAGATTGTTTATTTAAACTATATTGCATCTGATAAGCATTATCCACTTCTGCTAACGCTTTTAAAATTCCTTGATCATAGGCAGCGATGGCAGCTTTCAAGCGCGAATCGGCCATTTCAATATTATGTTTGATGCGACCGGCAGTAAAAATGGGCAAACTGATGCCTAAATCAACTATCCCCCCATTTGTTTTCAAATGAGATAAATCACTGTCTAATTTGATTCTGCCCGTTTGCCATAGAAAACTGATGTCAAATCGGGGGTATCGATCAGCCTTGGCGCTGCCTAATTTCGCACTCATTGCCTTCACCTGATTTTCTAAACTACGCAAATCAGGACGGCGGGTAATCACATCCAGTGGGAGCTGACCGGCGGGAGCAGCGGGTAAGCGTTGAAAAACATCAACAGATGATTCAGGCACATAAAAACCTTGTGGCGTCTGACCGGTTAATACCGCCAGATTACGCTGATAAGCGTCAGCTTGAGCTTGATAGGTAGCGATTTGCGCTTGCATGGCAGCAAGATTTGAAGACACATCTTTGACATCAAAGGCAGTTGCCTGCCCCGCTCTAAAACGCCCTTGTGCATAACGCAGCAAGTGTTTTAAGGTAGTCACACTTTGTTGACCAATCCTGATGCGTTGCTGCATTGCTCGCATTTTCAGATAATTATCAGCAATATCCGCACTGAGCATTATTTGTGCTCCGTGCCACTGTTCTGTCACACTCAAACTGAGATAACGTGCCGCTTCTGCATCGCTGCGCTTACCCCCAAAGACATCAGGTTCCCAACTGGCAGCAAAGCCTAATTGAATATGATTACCCTTCCAATCCAATTTATTGTCACCTAGAGGTGAACCAGCTGATTGCAAAGCTTCACGAGCATTACCCATGCCTGGAATAGCAACATTTTTTAATGGATTATCATTTTTGAGGCGATGTACCGAGCCATTAACGTCTGTCCAAACCTGCGGCCCCAAATCAGATTCAGCTAAAGCTGCACCCGCACGAGCCGCATTCATATTGGCCTTCATCTGCGCCAAGTCATGGTTATTTTCTAAGCCTGTCGTTATTAAATGGCGTAAGACCGGATCAGACCAGCTATCCCACCACCTACCCATTTCCATCGCTCCACGTGCTTGTGCTGCGCGGTCAAACCTTTGTGGAACGGATACATTTGAATTTACCTTAACATCGGTAGTATGACATCCGCCAAGCAACATCATGCTGAGCAAGACCGACAACCATTTATTTTTCAGGACTAATTTCATTGCTGTTAACCTTTTATTCAATTATGAATGCTGCGCTAGCATGCTGCGAAAACGGGATAAGGCCAGTGTTAAAAACAAAGCACCAGCCACAGACATCATCAGAATTTTTGGCCAAACTGTGTGAAATCCGGCGTCGCGAAACAGAACATCCTGACTAAACTGAGTAAACTGTGTTTCCGGTGATAACCAAGTAATATATTGAAAAAATTCCGGCATACTCTCCAGAGGCGATTCTGCACCGGAAAGTAACCGCATCACCACATATATAGGCAACGTAAGCAAACCAAACTGCGGCATCGTGGGTGCCAACGTAGCCAGCCAGATTCCCAGTGAAGAGACAGAAAACAGATAAATAATCATTCCTGCTGTAAACAGTGGTATCGACCCATTGATCGGGACATCCAGCCAATAATGCACTACTAGCCACAATGACATTAAAGCTGCGATGGCAATGACTGCACCATTTGTCAAAATTTTGGCCATGACGATCTCACTTGGGCGCACCGGCATCACCAGCAATTGTTCAATCGTACCGTGTTCTCTTTCACGTATTACCGCAGCGCCGACCAAAATAATGGCCAGTAACGTTAAATTTGATACTACCCCCATCGTCGAAATATACCAGTGAGACTGTCCATTTGGATTGAACTGAATATTCACCACCGGCGCAACCGGACTAAGAGAACTTGCGTCGGGTTGTTGCAGAAAACTACTGGTTTTGCCTTGAATGATTTGGGTTAGATAATTGATCCCTATCCCAGCCTGAGTAACAGATGTAGCATCAGCCAGTACCTGTATAGTAGGAGATCTGCCAGCCAGGACATCCCGTTGAAAATGAGCCGGAATATCCAGTACAAAAACATAGTCACCCTTATCCATCGCCTGATCTATTTCTTCACGATTAATTTCAACCGGCGTTTGAAAATAAGGAGGTAATAAAGCATCCCGAATCTGATAAGACAAAGTGCTGTGATCTGCATCAAGTACTGCAACTGAAGCATGGCGTACTTCTGTCGTAATACTGGTCGCTACTGAGTAAATAGCTACCGAAAGCACCACTACCATCAAACCCATCAACACCAAATCACTCAGCAAACTTTTTAATTCCTTGATGCTCAGTACCCATACATTTTTAAACCAGCGCAGCATTCACACCTCCTGCTTTTTCAAAAAGCAGCCTGCCAGTAATACATAAAAAAGACAGAATGCTAGCAACACCAGATAATAATTAATGAAATCCACAAAACCCAACCCTTTTGTAAACCCGCCTAGACTGATTAGCTGATACCATGCTGTTGGAAACCCCCAGCCAATCCAGTAGTTCAAACCGGTTAATGTTGAAAGTGGATAAAGCAGACCAGAAAAATTTAACGCTGGAATTAAAGACAAAATGGCGGAGCCAAAAATAGCGGCAACCTGAGATTTAACAAAACTGGAAATCAGCAAACCAAATGCCGTGGCGGCGCAAATCAAAGCTAAAGCGCCAAGACTCATCGCAAAGAAACTTCCTTGTACTGGCACGCCTAACACCACCACAGCTAGCCAGACGAGAATCAAATAACTGACAAAAGAAACCACCACATAAGGAATTTGTTTGCCTACCAAAAACTGCCGCACGGAAGCTGGAGATGTATACAAATTCGTGATCGAGCCAATCTCGCGTTCACGTACTACCCCTAAAGCTGTCATCATGACAGGTATGAGCATCATGGCCATCATAATCATGCCGGGTGTAATGGCAAAAATACTCTTGAAATCCTGATTATAGATATATCGTGGCGCCACATTAACCGAAGGTTTTAACGAAATGGGCAAACCACTGGCGCGCCATTGTTCAGCCGTGTAATTACTGAGAATCAACACAATAAAACTTTTAATATTTTCCGTCATAAATGGCATTGTGCCATCAACGTAGAATCCAATCTCTGGCTTATCTCCTCGCAAAAGATCGCGACCAAAATGTGGCGGAATATCGATCACCAAGCGTGCACGGGAAACCTTCAAAGTTTCATCAATTTCATCGGCATGATGCAGATTTTCTGTAAACGTAAAGTAGCGTGAACCACGGAAATATTCCACCAATGCACGGCTTTCAATTGTTTGATCACGATCCAAAACCGCAAATTTAACATGCTCCACATCGAAAGAAACTGACCAGGCTGCCATCATCATCAAAACGACAGGACCAAATAAAGCAAAAAACAACCTGATTTTATCGCGTAGTAATTCTTTACCTTCCCTGACAGCAAAAGTCCACACTGTTCCAAACCAGTAGCGCAGACTCTCCGTATTATTGTGACTACTGGAGTCATCAGTTTGATGCGTTACACTTTCCTTGTTGGCCGAAGATACATCAGTCTTACCCGTGCCAGCCGCTTCTTCTAAATATTGGATAAAAGCTGTTTCCAAATCATCGGTATTTTTTTGTTCACATAATTGTTTTGGTGTACCGATAGCCAGCACCCGTCCTTGGTGCATAAACGAAATACGATCACAACGTTCTGCTTCATTCATAAAATGGGTCGAAACAAAAATTGTTGTACGATTATCGCGCGATAAATGCAGCAAATGTTTCCAGAACATATCGCGAGCTATTGGATCTACTCCGGAAGTTGGTTCATCTAAAATCAGTACTTCAGGATGATGCAGACAGGCAGCAGCCAATTGCAATCGTTGCCGAATACCCAAAGGTAATTCACCTGGTTCAGTTTCAGCAAAATCAGCCAGATCAAATTGTTGCAACGAATCTTCTACCGCTGCAGCAATTTGTGAATCGTCCATTTGATATAATCGCGCTGATAAAACCAAATTTTGTCGTACCGTCAATTCTTCATATAACGAAAACGATTGCGACATATATCCAATTTTCATACGGGTTGTCATATCATTGGCATTCACCGTATGACCAAGTAACTTAGCAGATCCGGAGCTGGCGTCCAACAGCCCGGTTAGCATCTTCATCGTCGTTGATTTACCACAACCATTTGATCCCAGAAATCCAAAAATTTCACCACGCTCAATAGTAAAATTGACATTATTGACCGCAATAAAATCACCAAATCGCTTAGTTAAATCTTTGGCTTCAATCGCAGGTGGGGCATCTTTTTCTGCCACAAAAGGCGTTAGTTGCAACCCACCACCCTTATCTTGTTTAGCAGGTGGCAATAACTTAACATAAGCCTCTTCCAGCGTTTCTGCCTGAGTATCTTTTAACACCTGTTGCGTTAGCGCATTGACAATCAAACGTCCATCATCCATGGCCAACAAATATTCAAAGCGTTTTGCTTCATCGAAATAAGCCGTGGCCACAATAACCGTCATATCAGGATTTTCCGCCCGCAATTCATCAATAAGGGCCCAGAATTGCCTGCGCGAAAGAGGATCTACCCCTGTAGTGGGTTCATCTAAAATCAAAAGTTCCGGATTATGTACCAGTGCACAACATAAACTTAACTTCTGTTTCATCCCCCCGGATAACTTACCGGCTGGACGATCGGCAAAAGGTGATAAACCCGTTGATTGTAACAACCTGTCAATCCGTTGCTTGCGCATTGAACCACGTAAACCAAACAAACGAGCATGAAAATCAACATTTTCAGTTACAGAAAGCGTAGGATATAAATTTTGTCCCAGTCCTTGAGGCATAAATGCAATACGGTGACTTAACAACTGACGGCTGGATTTATCAGCCATATTGCCGTCAAAAACCAAAACCTCTCCCTGCTGGATCACCTTAACACCAGCTATCAAAGACAAAAGCGTCGATTTTCCGACACCATCTGGACCAATTAAACCAACCGTTGCACATCGCTTAATTTGTAAGGAAACATCATTTAAGGCAACTGTCTGCCGGTAATGATGGGAAACATGACGCAAATCAACAGCCAACTCACCTTCTTGTTGCCGCTGCTGCTGAGTTTGAGCGTTCATATCATTGCCCTTTAGTTACTTGTGTTGTCTGCGGAAGTTTTACCTGCCAGTCCGTCGGCCATCCTTTTCCAGAATCAACACGAATATAACCATTTCCCGTCATACCGCCTTTGAGCAAACCACTATAACGTAAGGCTAACTCAGGAGAAATCTTCAACTTCACCTTATACATTAACTTTTGTCGCTGATTCGAAGTTTCCACGAACTTAGGCGTGAACTGAGCATTAGCATCAATAAAATTCACCTGAGCTGGCCATACTGCATCCATGCCATCTAAAATAATGCGCGCCTCATCACCCAACTTTAACTTACCTATGGTATCAGTCGGCAGAAAAATAGATAAAGTGACATCCGATGGATCAAGAAGTGTTACCACCTTACTGCCTTCACCCAGTACATTTCCGGCTTCTGCAATCCGGTATTCAACCCTTCCATCTTTGGGAGCCTTGATTAACATATCATTATTGGCTGAGCTGGTTGCATCAATCTGTGCCTGAGCCTGTCTTACTGCAGCCAATGCTTCAGAGCGAGCCGCTTGAGCTGCCTTTACCCGTGCAATTGCACTATCACGCTCAGCTACACGTCTTTTCACTTCTGGAGCCGAAACCAGATCATCAGATTTCAACCGATGAGCATTGTCCAAATCCATTTGAGCAACCTTATGTACTTGTTGTTGCGCCGCGATTTCCGCTTCGGCTCTGGCTACCGTTTCTTCGGCACGTTGCTTATCTGCGCGTGCCGCAGCAAGACGACTGCTGGTTTGGTCAGAAGACAATTCAGCCAAAACCTGATCTTTCTTAACCACGTCCCCTTCATCCACCTTTACTGCCAACACTCTTCCGGCATATAACGTTGCCACATCAAGTCGTTTTAATTCCATCCGTCCATTGCCACCCACAAACCCATCGGGTAAATCAACGTGATTACGAATATTAACCCAAACTGCAACACCTGCTAAAACAGCAACCACCAGCAAAAATAACAGCCACTTTTTTTTCATAACACCATTCCTGATTGCATCAACAGCGACATTAATAATTTCTTGATAATCATATCAGCTTAGAAAAATTTAACATCAGAATAAAACATAACACAAACAAATAACATTAATTTACTGTTACTGTTGCAAACAGGCAGATTTATAAAACCTGAAATTATGAAACCAAAATATCTTCTCCGAACATCTTAATCAGCCTATAAAGGCAAAACATCTCAATAGTTCCTGTTATGTACCAATACCTGCATGACTGCAAATACATCCACAAGGTTTCTGTGTTTAGAATTCAAATTGAATCCGTTCATCGATTCATCATGATCAAATTTAGTTACATCAACAAAACCACAACGAATACTTGTCATTCTTGATATTTTTATCGACAATCAACCTTACTTCGACAAGGATATGACGCATGATCATCGTAATGCAACGAAACGCTACCGATACAGAGATAAATCAGGTAATTCATTTCATCCATCAACGAGGATTAACTGAACATTTATCTAAAGGTAAAGAGCGCACCATTATTGGCGCAGTTGGGGATGAAAGAGTGTTTCAGCCCAGAGAGCTGGAAGCCTTGGATGGCGTTGAAAAGGCCATACGCGTTGTACAAGATTGGCGCATTATCAGTAGAGAAATTCAAGCAGAAAACACCATCATTACCGTACGTGGTCTGAAAATCGGTGCAGAACAAAATCAATGTGTCATGACCATGTCAGATTTTAACCTGCCTAATAGCAACAGTGTATTCATCGATCCCTTTTATCAGTCCACTTCACCATACACCATCAAACAACCTGATAGCCAGCAGCAGCAACAAACCATGCAACAGCAAATAAATTTGGCGCATCAAGCTGGTCAACCTGTTTGGCTACGAATTCGTGATGTTAGACAGCTAGAATATGCCTTGCAAGCAGAAGCAGACATAATTTATTTAGGCGGAGAACTCATGTCAAATCGGACACTACTTAATGAAGTGGGATGCCTGAATATTCCAGTAGTATTATGTAAAGATAAACATCATCAAGTTGACGATTGGTTAATAGCGGCGGAACACATTGCCCTCAAAGGAAATCATCATCTTATGCTGGGCGAAGCCGGTACACTTAGTATGGAGCGCCAGACACCTTACCGACTAGATATTGAAGCAATTGTCAAAGCAAAGTGCATCAGCCATTTACCCATCGTTGCCAATATTTCTCATCTTAGTCATGCTTACATGGATAAAAACACCTTGCTGGCTCTTGCTAGCGCAGCTGGAGCTGATGTAATCATTCAATGATACAGACAATTTGTCCAAAAATAAAAAAATGTCAAATACCTACTTTTTTAAAAAAATTAGACAAATTAATTGAATGAAATGATATTTTTTGTCTAAATTAAACATTTAATTTCGTACTATTGTTGTTTTTTAGCTATAAATTGCTTTCATGTAACATAAAAAAACAAACTATTCACAATTTAACGCTTGATTAACAAATCCACCTGTTTTATTGTAGCTACTTCTTTTGCTAACCCAACCTGCTATTCCGACTATCGGACGCAGTACCAATAGTTCATCACAGTATGTGCATTCGCGTACCCTAAATCGCTGTTTGCATGTATTAGTCTTACCAGACATAGATGCGTTGGTTCCGTGTCAGTTGGACTACATGACGATAAGAGGTTCATATGCAATTATCTGGAGCACAGATTCTGGTTCAAAGTCTCAAGGCTGAAAACGTCGAATATGTTTTTGGTTATCCGGGAGGAGCGGTTATTGAGATTTACGATGCCATCTTTCAACTTAAAAAATTTCAACACGTATTAGTTCGGCACGAACAGGCTGCAGTCCACGCTGCAGATGCTTATTCCCGTGCCAGTAATGGGGAAAAAATTGGTGTAGCCTTAGTGACTTCAGGTCCGGGAGCAACCAATGCCATCACAGGTATCGCGACAGCCAATGCCGATTCAGTTCCATTAGTCGTTATTTCCGGTCAAGTCGGTTCCCCCGCTATCGGCACCGATGCCTTTCAGGAAGTTGATACCATCGGTATCAGCCGTCCTTGTGTCAAACATAACTTCCTCGTCACCCATATTAATGATTTGGCCAAAACGGTAAAAAAAGCATTTCAGCTTGCTAAAACCGGACGCCCAGGCGTCGTGGTTATTGACGTCCCCAAAGATGTTACTCAGGCTATGGCTAAATTTAGCTATCCGCAGGAAGATATCAATATTCGTTCATATCAGCCCATTACTCATGGCCATACTGGACAGATCAAAAAAGCAGTACAAGTATTGGCTGCGGCCAAACGCCCAGTTTTACTCTTTGGAGGCGGTGCAATACTCTCCAATGCCAGTGAAATACTAACAGATTTTATCCAACATACTGGCATCCCTACGGTCAGCACATTAATGGGTTTAGGCGCATACCCTTCTACCAACAAACAATTTCTTGGCATGGTTGGTATGCATGGAAGTTATGAAGCCAATCTGGCTTTACAAAATGCAGATGTCGTTGTAGTCGTCGGGGCTCGACTGGATGATCGAGTTATTTCCGCACCAGAGAAATTTACCCAAGACGCTAAAAAAATAATTCACATCGATATAGATCCTTCAAGTATCGCTAAACGCGTTAAAGTTGATGTGCCCATTGTTGGCGATGTTAAAAACGTATTAATTGATATGTTGGCATTATGGCAGAAACAAAATCTGGCATTTAACAACAATGCATTGGATAAATGGTGGAAGACCATCGAAAACTGGCGCAGCTCGAATAGCTTATGGTTTGACAACAATGGCGAAACCATCAAACCACAGTTTGTCATCCAGACCCTGGCAAAACTCACCGCCAATAATGCCATTATCACATCAGATGTTGGGCAGCATCAGATGTTCACCGCTCAATACTATCCCTTCATAAGACCACGTCAATGGCTTAATTCCGGTGGTTTAGGCACCATGGGCGTAGGACTTCCCTATGCTATGGGAGCCAAATTGGCAAAGCCTAATGAAGATGTTTTCTGCATAACTGGTGAAGGTTCCATTCAAATGAATATTCAAGAACTTTCTACCTGTTATCAATACCGAGTGCCTATTAAAGTCATCAACTTGAATAATGGCTTTCTCGGCATGGTACGCCAATGGCAGGAACTGTATTACGAAAATCGCTATTCAGAAACCTACATGGACTCACTGCCAGATTTTGTCAAACTGGCTGAGGCATATGGACATGTCGGAATCAGAGTAGAGAAATCATCCGATGTTGAAGGTGCACTGAAAGAAGCCATATCCCTCAAAGACCGACTCGTATTCATGGACTTCATCACCGACCGTACCCAAAATGTTTTGCCCATGGTTGGCAATGGTCAAGGTTTAGATGAAATGGTGTTGCCGGTACATATGCGCTCAAACACAACCGGTAATGTACATGATCAGTCTGAAAAAACAGGGAGCACATCATGAGACACATACTTTCAGTTTTGATGGAAAATCAGGCTGGAGCCATGAGCAGAATTGTCGGACTTTTTTCCGCCCGTGCCTACAACATTGATTCCTTATCCGTTTCACCAACTGAAGATAAAACCCTATCGCGCATGACCATTGTCACCAGTGGTGATGCCAGAGTGATCGAGCAAATCACCAAACAGTTAAACAAACTGATTGAAGTGATTAAAGTTATCGATCTGAACGATAGTCAATATGTAGAACGTGAGCTAATGCTGGTTAAATTGCGTGCCACCGGTAAAGATAGGGATGAAATCTTGCGTCTGACCGACATATTTCGCGGTCAAATAATCGACGTCACCGATAAAACCTATACCGTCGAAATTACCGGCACAAGCGACAAACTGGATGCCTTTCTGGAAAATACCGGAAAAAACATCATACTGGAAACAGTTCGTACCGGTGCAGCAGGTATTGGTCGTGGCGAACGTATGCTACGCATCTGAGCGGAGCGGAAATAACCAGTCCAACCCAAGCAACAATCAACCCATTTCTATACTACAAAATAGATAAAAATTAAGGATTAAACAAATGCAAGTTTTTTATGATAAAGATGCTGACCTGTCATTGATCAAAGGTAAAACCGTAGCCATCATAGGCTATGGCTCTCAGGGACATGCCCATGCAGCTAACCTAAAAGATTCCGGTGTTAAAGTGATTGTCGGTCTGCGGAAAAACGGACAGTCTTGGCAAAAAGCAGTCAATGCTGGCCATGAAGTTATGGAAGTAGCAGAAGCTACCAAAGCAGCTGACCTAATCATGATCCTGACTCCAGATGAAAATCAACCAGCTGTCTACGCCAATGAAATAGCGCCAAATCTGAAGGACAATGCAACCTTAGCTTTTGCTCATGGCTTTAACATTCATTATAACCAAATTACGCCAGCTAAAAACCTTGATGTAGTCATGATTGCGCCTAAAGGACCTGGTCATACCGTTCGCAGTGAATTTCTTAAAGGCGGTGGTGTACCCAGCTTGATCGCAGTACATCAGGATGCCAGCGGACGTGCCCGTGACATCGCTTTGTCTTACGCTGCGGCTAATGGTGGTACCAAAGGTGGCGTGATTCAAACAACCTTTAAAGAAGAAACCGAAACCGACTTATTTGGTGAACAGGCTGTATTGTGTGGCGGTTTGGTTGAACTAATTAAAACCGGTTTTGAAACCCTTGTAGAAGCAGGTTATGCGCCAGAAATGGCCTATTTTGAGTGTTTGCATGAAATGAAACTGATCGTAGATTTAATTTACGAAGGTGGTATTGCCAACATGAACTACTCCATTTCCAATAATGCAGAATATGGCGAATACTTCACTGGTCCTCAAGTGGTCAACGATCAATCACGTCAAGCCATGCGTGAAGCCTTAAAACGCATTCAGAATGGCGATTATGCCAAATCATTTATCGTTGAGGGAGCGACTAATTATCCATCAATGACAGCTAGACGTCGCCAAACAGCCGCTCATCCAGTGGAAGTCATTGGTAAACAACTACGCAGCATGATGCCGTGGATTGCCAAAAACAAGCTGGTAGATCAAGACAAAAATTAAATGACAAAATCATTTAAAGAGATCTTTAATTAAAAGCTTGTATGTCTATATATGCAGGCTTTTTTTTCTCCATATTGAATAAGAAATATTATGACAAAACCATTAACTACGACACATACTACTGCAGCATCCGTACAAAACTCGCCAACAAAAGTGGCCGTGGCCAGTCTGGTTGGTACAGCAGTTGAATTTTATGATTTTTACATTTATGGTTTAGCAGCCGCATTGGTACTGAGTGAACTGTTTTTTCCCAAAACCGATCCAAATATAGCCGTCATGAATTCATTTTTGACCTTTGGTATTGCTTTTGTAGCTAGACCAATTGGTGCCGCGCTATTTGGTCATTTTGGAGATAAAATCGGCCGCAAAACAACCTTAATTGCTTCATTACTTATTATGGGTATCAGTACCACATTAATTGGATTGTTACCAACATATCAACAGGCAGGTATTGTCGCGCCCATCTTATTATGTATTTTGCGATTTTGTCAGGGATTGGGTTTAGGTGGCGAATGGGGTGGTGCCGCTCTGTTGGCTACAGAAAATGCCCCTAAAGGAAAACGCGCCTTTTTTGCCATGTTTCCGCAAATGGGTCCTCCCATCGGTTTTATAGCAGCCAGCCTGATTTTCATTGTCCTGTCTAAATTATTAACCGCTGAGCAAATGATATCATGGGGATGGCGCATCCCATTTATCTTAAGTATTGTGCTGGTTGGAGTGGGAATGTATGTACGCATGTCCATCATCGAAAGCCATGCTTTCCGCAATATGGTGGCCAAACAAACTCAAGCCAAAATCCCTCTGGCAAGTACTGTTCGTCAGCACTATAAACCCTTAATTCTGGGTTCTTTAGCTGCCATGTCATGCTTTACCCTATTTTTTCTGACAACCGTATATTCATTACAATATGCCACTACCAAGCATTCATGGCAAGATGCCGCTTTATTCAACAAAATCGATTACCTAACCATGCTGATGGGCGCCATTATTTTCATGGCTGTCGCCTCTCCAATTTCTGCAAAACTGTCTGATCATATCGGCCGTAAACCAGTATTTTTGATTGGTGGTGCCATTACTATGGTCATAGGTTATTTTTTTGGTGATTTAATCAATTCTGCCAGCATGACCACTGCAGCCATTTTTTTATCATTCGCCCTGTTTATCATGGGTATCTTGTGGACACCTTTGGCTGCATTTTTACCTGAGATATTCCCGACTAACGTGCGTTACACTGGTGCCGCTATCTCCTTCAGCTTTGGTGGCATTCTTGGTGGATCACTTACACCCTTTGCGGCTGCATACATGGTTAAAGTGTATGGCATGTTAGGAACCACCTATATTGGTTGGTTCCTGATGACTGCTAGTGCCATCAGCATACTTGCAGTCTTATTACTGCCCGAAACCCACAAACAAGAACTGGAACACTAAAATAAAAAAACCGATTGATCAAATCGGTTTTTTTATTTTGCATCAGCAATCACATCAATTCTTCCCTGTCACAAACTTTCTGCTAAAATAGACTCCTAAATACACATAACGCCTGAATATTATGAGCATCATCAACAATAAAAAAGCTTTTCACGACTACTTTATCGAAGAGCAGATTGAAGCCGGGATAGTACTGGAAGGATGGGAAGTGAAAGCCATTCGCGCCGGTCGTGTTCAAATCAAAGAAAGCTATATCCAATGGAAAAAAGGCGCTTTTTACTTGGTAGGTAGCCACATAACAGCATTACCCACCGCCTCTAACCATGTTAAACCTGACCCAACTCGGCAGCGCAAACTGCTTTTAAAACAAACAGAAATAAATAAATTAATTGGCAAAGTTGAGCGCAGTGGCTATACCCTGGTTCCTGTCAACATGCATTATAGTCATGGCTATGTCAAAATAGAAATGGGCTTGGCCAAAGGCAAAAAACAACACGATAAACGCCAAAGCAGTAAAGAAAAAGATTGGAACCGCGAAAAACAACGGTTAATGAAGCAATCACGCTAAACATTTACGTATGAGCAAAAATAAAACAGGGCAATTATTGGATAGCATTGCCCTGCTCCATGATTTAAAATATCTAAACATACCGTTTTCAAAACCATCGTTTTAACTTATTCCATATTAAGCAACTTCATCACCAACTTAAATCTATCTATAATTATCTTCTGCTTTTATCTGCATTGCCATATTACCGAAACAATAAAAAACATGATTTTCCTTAATTAAAAATGTTTACCATTTAAGTAAATACCGCTACTATATGCCATATAATTAATTCTAGACAAAATTCAACATGATAAAAAACTTTCTGATTATGGCTAGCTTATTTCTAAGCGGATGCATGACATTGACTGGAGACTATCGCATCGAAGCTCAGGATGAAAATGGACAAAATTTACTACCCAAAGTGAAATTGGTGGCACAAGGCAGAGGTTTAACCACCACCAAAATTTCACTATGTAGAACCTTCCCTAAAGCAACTATTCGTGTTTATGATCTGCATACTAATGAAGAGATAAAAGGACAAAGTCCACGTAAATGTCGATAAACAATAAAATATTATTCAAACAGAATAATAAATAAAATTTTGGCTTGAATCGGATTGAAGTAACAGCCATCTTTGGCTGTTACCTAATTCTGCAAAATAGAAAAATCATCAAACCTACACCAAAATTTTTTATTTAAGAATTGGCAATATTAACCAAACCTCAGCATCACCAGACAGTTCACTTTGTCTCGAAAAATAAACATGACAAATAGCTATTTTTAAATGAATCATACTCACTATAAGCTTATAAACGAATATAGTCAGAAAAAAACTAAATGACTAAATTACACGCTAACAACAATGTAACAACAACAGCATTCTAAACATTATCTTGGGCGTTCATGGACCTCCTATTTTGCGCCCAGCTTTCAATCACTTTGATAAATCTCTGTTCATAATCATAAATCTGATAATTCTCATCCATATGATTTCTTGGAAAAGTTAAACAAAACAAAACTTTGCTTAAATGATATTTATTTGGCAAAAAAGTCATACAAAATTTAATTTTAGAATAACCGACATTTTTTCCACATTTGTATAATTTAACAAAAGCAATGGAATCGACAAAACATAGATCCAATTTTATATTTTCTATATAGACATGACTTCTGGTGAAAGCAACATGTTTGATCGTAAACTTCTTATAAACATATAAAAATAAGGCAATAATGGCAGCAATCCCCCAAAAGATCGGAATAATTATGCTTAAATAAAATTGTTGCCATTTATTAAAAAATGCAGAGGTAAATACTATAAAAAAAATAGTATAGATTACCAAATGCATTAAAATAAGATATCTTTTTGATCTAACCGAACATCCCCATTCATGTAAAATTTCTAATTCTTCCGAATTATCATCGTACAACATGGTTTTCTTTCTCTATTATCCCATATTGATAAATATAGCATATATCAATAAAAATTCTCAATATTCATTTATAATGTTTTGTTCAGAACCCAAGCTGAATCATGCTGCTCAAAACCAATATGTCCATAATAATTTTTTGCCTGAGGAGCTGCTAACAAAGTAATTTTACATTCTTCAGCGGTAGATTTTTGTACTTGCCTAATTAATTCAATGCCAATTCCTTGACGTTGATAACGTTCATCAACCAACAAATCTGCTATAAAAGTTATAAACGCAAAATCAGTCAAACATCGAGCCATGCCAATTAACTCAAGCTCATTCCAGGCAGTAATCAGCAGATTAGCATGATTAAGCATAGCTTCGAATCTGCTTTTATCCTCAATAGGTCGTCGCTCACCTAATGAGCAACGGCGATATAATTCATTCGCCTGCTCAAAAGTGGGTATTTTGTCATTATAATAGACAATATTCATCGTTCCATTCCTAACAAATTTTCCTAAATTATCAAAACTAATAATACGATTCAATTTATCGCTGAGTTAACAATCACAACACTCAGAAAAAGCCTATTATCGTTATCTAAATTGTGTCATGCTAACCAAATTATAGCTTGCCAAACTAAACACATTATAATAACAACAAGATAAAGATATAGAACTGAAAGCATACTCCCAATTATCGCCTTCTAAAACTTTAATTATTCATCCTCATTAATAAAAACATCATTAATAATCAATGATTATTTAAAAGCCCAATTTGAATATCATTCCTTATTGCCTTTACCATATCTATATTAATTGCATAACCATAAAATCATCTATTTTTTCTCATCCAATCAAATAACAGCACAAAACTATTTTTCTTATAACAATAATAGAAGCTTTAACGTTCTTAATAGATAAAAAATAAATTGCGCAAAAATAAAATTGATTTTAAATATCTCAAACTTTAGCTATTACGGAAATGTCATGCGACAGCCAACATAAAAACTAAAGTCTTGCTTATATAAAAAACTCTATTCAGCCCAACCAAAATATTCACGAAAAAATGATTAAACCAAACTTGATGAATAGAAAAAACATAATTTGCCATGGTGAAGCAAATTATGTTTTATACCCATTCTAATGGCTTAAATTGATTTTATAATTAATATAAAACCCCATTAAACCATCTGCACCCGCTTCTTAAGGAAGTTTATTATTGATAGTAGGCTTCTTTGATTTCCCGCCAAGCTAGACGTTTGAATGTCAGCTTATCTTTTGCACAAAGGACATTTTGAATATCTTCTGACTCAATTAGTCCCTCTGTTGTTGCAACAACCGGAAGTTTTTCCATACAACTATCTGGTGAAGGTGGTGTCTCACCCAATGGCCGCCAGTTACCGGTAGCACCAATATTTTGTGTGATTTCCGAAAGTATCTCAAAACCAGTTAATCCTTCTTTAGTCACAATTCCCAGCGGATTATTTTTGTCAAAAACAATATGTGGGCTCTTGTCTGATAATCCTGAACCTGTTCTTAGGTTAAATTGGATCAGTCTGGTTTTGGCTGATACATCCTGTGTATGAATTAAAGAAGTACATGGATCCGCAATCTCTGGTTTTATTTCACCTTTTACTACAGTAAATATTCTTGTCGGAATAATACCTGTGGTCAGCAAGCGCGAAAAATTCGATACCACACGCTCACCATCCTGAGGATCTAGATTGATATACCAGCCTTTATGTAACGCCTGATCAAATTTGTTCTTACTTATCGTGCGATATTGACCAATTATACTGATTCTCTGCTCAAGCAGATCATTTTGGAACACCTCTGATTGTCCATCGGCCAATTCATAGTCATCATAAATGCCATAAATGGTTTGCTGATCAACGTTTTCTAAATCGTCCTCATATATATCACTGCCTGTACCAAACACCACAATCAGTTTGGCGTTGCTGTTTGCCTCACGATCAGCTTTGACAACCAATGGTGCTGTTGTAATTGGCTTATGGGCAGAGAATATCTTCACGCCCTTCCAGGTGCTCGGATCTGGATTACGAATATCGAAGCGGAACATATCACCTGCATAGTCACCGGCATACACGATATCGGCAATATTATCGCCATCAATATCAAAAGCTGTTGGGCTGGATAAGCCACCTTTGCCATTAACCGCTATAATTTTTTGGATTAAATCCCCTTTGTTACCTAAGGGTTTATATCCGTCAGTACCTACATCAGCGCCCAGTACATTGTAGACATATAATGCGCTTTCTTGAGCTTCTTTTCTTGCGGTATCCTGAGCCAGTGTGTCAGTGTAGTTGTAACCATTACTGATAAAGGCTGCCGCAACGATATTATGTTTATATGACTTAGTATCGGCCAAACTGGTTCCATAGTTGACTCTGATACGTGCTACAGCAGGGGTTCCTACGGTGTAACCTAATTTATTGTTGAAGCCATCTTCGGTACGGAATAACTGTAAATTTTTATACCAGTCAGGCGAGTTCATATTTTCAACGCCAATATTAGCTCTGGTCAGAATATCTTTACCACCAATATTGATGGCAAACGCGCCTCGTCCTCCCTGTCCCATGGTTGATACCATAAAGGTTTGCTTAATACCGTCACCACGATCATCTGTCTGCTGCACAATCATGCCACCATTTAGCAAATAACGGTGTGGCTTGTCGGTGGAGAATTGTCCATATTCATTATCTGTCAGATCTTTAAAATAATGGGTGTTCAGATCACTGTTGTCGTTACTTTGCCGTTGCATATTCAAGGGCATGTAATTGAACTTCAGATCATAGGGTTTGGTATTATCATTGGTGGCACCAAAGACATAAACCAATCCATCATTAGATGAGGTGATCAAGTATTTCTGGTGCCGTGCATTCGGTAGTGCATCACCAAAAGATAACAAAGGATTATCTAGAATATCGCCAATATTCCGACTGCTGCCAAAATCTTTCACATCCTGTCGATCGCGATAGTTGAGTACAAATAAATCATTATCGCCAACTCTAATCAGACTGTCTTCTTTAGCTCGCGCCATCCATGTTAACAATCCATCATGCCACTCGGCTGCGTTGGTTAAGTTTTTTTGTGCATTCGGATGTTTAACATCGCGTATTTTAAAGGTGGCATTATTCATACCACTGCTTTGGATTGAATCGGTGGAATACAGATAGCTCTGCTTACCATCATTCACCACGAGTTGGCGATTTTGATAGGTTGGCTGCACGCTACATGAATTTGGATCATCACCTCGATTATGGATACATATCTGACTGCTCCAAGTGCTGGTATCCACTTTTGCCGTAAATGAAGTATCCCCTTCGGTGGTACTGGAAATACCAACTGTTGAAGCGACTGTTTCAGTCATGGCAATGGCCGTAGAGGCAGCAACAATTTTCTCCAGAATATTTTCAAAAGCCGCCAATATGCTGGCTTTGTCTACCGTAATATCATAAAAACGACCATCCGGATTTGAAATTGGATCATATTTACCTGTTCCTGCCGGTGTAGCTGCATAAAATAATATATCACTGGTGTCAGCTTCCAGCCTTGGGTTATTGGGGTCCCAGTAACTATAGCGCTCTAGATCCATGCCAACAGTAAAGGTTTCCGCTATCTGAGTATAGGGTTTGCCGGTCAATGGATTGATCGAATCCCAAGCTTTACCCGCATCATCTGTCAATCTTCTTGGTCTTTGTGTAAGAGGATTAGGATCAGTTCTGCCAGTGCATAACAATTGGTTATGGTAAGTTGGCATAGTATAGTTATAACCTCCAATACCATCTTGACTACCGGATACTCTATCTATAGTTACCCATCCCTTGTTGCCCCATCCCATAGACTGCAATGCACTACAAGCCTGATAATAATCATCTTGATAAATATAGTGGCCAAAATTTTTCGTTGCCAGGCGATTGGTAAAATAACCCATATATATGTCATTATTGCTCGCAGGTGGAGGCACTGGTTTATCGCGGGCATATTCACATCCTGGCGTATTAATATTTTCAGGTCTGTAACAATCTGGCAGTGCTCCAAATGAAGATCTTCCTCGGTTACTATCGAAATAGCCATCAAAAATCTCTCCGCCTGGTTTTTCATTTTTGTTACTAAAATGACCATAACGGTCTTCCCATACACCCTCAGTATCTGATACATGAACATCGTTTAAGCCACCGTTAGTTATCTGATAACCATTGGTTAACAATATGACATATGATCTCTGACAACGATATTTTTGTCCTTTCATTACAACATGTTTGAAAATTTTCGGAAGTGTCGGAAATATATCGGTAAGTCCAGACACGTTTAATTTATCGATATCGTTCAGCATCGTTTTTAATTGCTGGTCATCAGATAAATCTAGATATTTGTGATCTTTTTTTCTTGTGTCTTCCTGCACACCATAGATCCAAGGGTATTTATCATAATGTTCAAATTTGCTAAATCTGGTATTGAAGAATGAACCAATTACATTCTGGCTTTTAAAATAGGCATCAAACTTATCACCCTCCTCCTTTGAATATGCGTATCGCATACTTACATCTTTATTAAAATCCGAAAAAGGAGCGAGTGAAAAATAAATATCATTGCGATATTTGTTGATGATGAGCTTGGTCACTTCCTGAACTTGTTCCATGGCTGATTTATTGGCAGGAGCCCAGAAGACAGCTGTTCCGGGTCCAGCTGCGCGTGGATCATGATAGGAAGCGCCATGTGGATTTCCTTCTACCTTGTCTTTTTCAACTTGAGCAATCAGATCTTGTACGCTGGGAAACCAAGTACACATTCTCCAGTCAGTATTAGGATAGCCTCCAAACTGAGGTATTGCACAAATGCCTTCATTTGGTGGTTCCCTACGCCGCCATAACATTTCGGTATTATTATCAATCGCTAAAACGAGATTTGGTTTAACTTTTTGTGGAGTGGTGGTTTTTTTATTTTGTAATACTAACGGTACATCAGCAAAGATATTGGGGACAGCAAAGACCGGTAATGAAATTAATAGTCCTGCTAGCAGCAATGCGGTGAGCGGTGAGCGGTGAGCGGTGAGCGGTGAGCGGTGAGCGGTGAGCGGTGAGCGGTGAGCGGTGAGCGGTGAGCGGTGAGCGGTGAGC